>CAVWOD010000022.1:0-59645 GCA_963756355.1 uncultured Acidobacteriota bacterium
GTTTTGACTGCGCTGGTCTGTTTTCGATGGCTGGTTGCTTTCTCGGCTTTACCACCAACCAAAAAGTGGCGGGTGTGTTTGCTCTGTTTTTTGCGACCACCTTTTTCCACTACGCCGGGAACATGACCGAGAACAATTACATTCTGCTGCTGACCATGACTGGGTTGACGTTTCAATACGAGTGGCTGGGCGCAGGCAATCGCCGCGCGCTGTGGATCGGTTCCGCCGCGCTCGGCGCGAATTTGCTTACGCGTCTTACCACCAGTTTCTGGACATTCTGGCCGTGGGGCTATTCCTGTTCCTGGCGGCCTGGTTCACGAACGCGCGGGGAAGCGAATTGCGAACGCAAATCGCCAAATATCTAAAAGTGGCCGCGCCTGTGTATCTGACTTTCGGATTGATGGACCGCGCATATCAGTCGTACCCATTGGGCATACCTCCACACCTCACGTCAAGGTGGTTGCCAGACAACACAAATTACTCGAGCCACGCTTCACTCCGCGTATCCCTTTGAAACGCCGTTTCGCGTGGGATTTCTGGGCCCGCTGGTACGCGCCGGGAAAATCTATTCCTCTCTTTGATCCTCTATTGCTGCTGACGCTGATCGTTTGCGTCTGTGCCTGGAAGCGAGTTCAGCCGGAAATTCGGGCCTTACTTGATCTCTTTTGCTTTGCTGCTGCTGGCTTATATTTGTTTCTACGCGAAATACACCGTGTGGGCGGGAGACAATGCGTGTGGGGCGACCGCTATGTTTCCACCGCGGTGCAACTTCTCATTTTTTCTTTCCGTGCCGCTGTGGATGCGGGGGCGCACCATGCCGGGAACATTCTTTTCGGCCTTGGGGATCGCGATTGATCGCCATCAGCGTGTGCGTGCAATTGCTAGGCGATAAATCTAATGATCTACCTTTTAAAACTCGATCGATCTCGGACACCCGCTCAGTTCGTGATTGGCTTGCGGTTCCGGATTGTTGCGGCATTTTCTCAGGAAAAATGGATGGCGTTACTGGAGCCTGACGAATGATTGGATGAAGGAAGATCCCTCGATCGCTGCACATCACCTGTTTCAATTTTCTTCCCTTCCTGCTTCGGCGAGCGAGCGCGGCGGCTGGCTGGGCGGTCGATTGGATCACCGCAATCTGGTGCCTGGCGGTGGCAATGTTGGCGGCGCTCTTGCTATTCATCCGGCGCCAGGCCGCCAGAGGATGCTTTGGCGGCGGCTCGTAGAAAGGGCGGCAAGCGGCTTATTCGCCGGGGGGCGCTACAGGCTCGGGCTCGGACGGCCCGGCCTTGCGGGTGATCCGGCGATGATTTGTTTTCCGTGGAAGCGGCCGTTTTCGATGAAGATTCCCCCGGTGTGCAATCCCCCGAGCAGCGCTCCCGCCTCGTACATTCCCCGGAACGTTCGATTCGTGCGTCACGGGATCGCAAGCGGGCTTGCGCGTTTGCAGGTCCGAAGAATTCCCTGCGTCAAGAAACGAGAAATCCGGATGGTACACCGGTGAGCGCAAACACGTGCCAGGCCGGAATGCAATGCTTCCCCTCGCCGTTCTGTACCCACACGTGGCCGGGTTCAAAGACGAATGACGCGCGTATTAAAAAGCGCGGATTTCCCGGCCTTGATGCGATTCTCGATGTCCGGTTTCACCCAATATTTCAGATTGTTCCCGCCACGGTGGGTCCACGATAAATCAACGTTCGCGGCGCCACCGACAATGTCCAGCGCCGCTTCGGCTGCGGAATTTTTTGCGCTGCTCCCGCCACTTCCAGCTCCCAGTAGGGGTGCGCCTCCGGTGTAATAGTGCGAGACGCCCGGTAAATCCTCTCCCGGGACGCCCACCAGAAGATTGGGGCAATAGTAATAGCCGGTAGCCAGAATAATCTTGCGCGCTTCGTGGCGATGGTAGGTACCAGTTCTGTTGATGCGTCGTCACCGTAAACGCGCCGTCATGCCCTCGATTCGATCCACTCTTTCGTAGAGGTTCAGCTCCAGCCCGAAATGCTCGGCGGCTATGCGATAATACTTGAGGGCTTCGGTGCGGGTGGCCTGGCAGTGGTCACCGTCATGGGCAGGTCGCCGATTTCCATGCGCTCCGGAGTGGTGAAGAAAGTCATGTTCATCGGATAGTGGAAAATCGAATTGCACAGGCAGCCTTTGTCGATCACCAGCGCGCGCAGTCCGGCGCGCCGGGCTTCAATGGCGCAGGCCAGGCCCGTGGGCCCCGCGCCAATGCAGAGCACGTCGTATTTGGATGACATTGCTCTAGTGTGCGATGGGCAGCTCGAATTCAACAGCCAGATTGGTTGAAAGCGAAAATTGCGGTTTGCGAATCGCCAGCCGCCGGTGTGAGCCGATCGCCTCAGGAGCCGGGGAGCAGGGATTCCGAGAGTGTGGCGGAGAAACGTGCGAGATCTTCCAGGCGATCGGAAGTGGCTTCGATCCGCTCTTTTTTCCATTGGAACCGATCGCCGCCATCGCGCTGGATGCGCACAGTCAGGTGGCCATTGAGCATGTAGCATGTTTCGCCGAAGATTTTAATCCCCCAGCCGCCACCGGAGCCAGCAGCGCGGCACGTTTTCCTTTTTTACCCCCACATCGTTTGTCGTACATAGGGAAGGCGATGAAAGTGAAGCCGCGCGTACCGAGGCGTTCGAGAATAGTGAGTTGCAGCCGCGTGAGCTCAAGCACGGAAGGAGATGTTACCCGAGGAGGGCAAGAATTGTGAATCGTGAATCCTGCTGCGGAAAGCATGTAGGGGCGCTGCTTGCTGCGCCCTTTTTTTTGGGAGGTGCTCCACCAAAACGCAAACTACAAACAGCGAGGAAAATCCGGACGGGAAGCAGGTGGCTTTAACGCAGCGATTCGGTGGCCTGCGCGGCGGGCGCAGCAAGCAGCGCCCCTCAAGGACCAACACCCACCCCAAAATCGCTAGGCGGCGGACGACGCTGCGTTAGCGGCCCGGTTCGACTCCAGTTCGGCTAGCGCGGCGCGCAGCGTGGAGATCAGCTCTTCGCGCGAGACGTTGCTCTTGCGGAACTGGATGCGCAGGCGGAAATCGCCGCCCGGCGGGCAAAATTGAAATGAAGGCTGCGGCCGGGCCGGCGGCGGCTTCTTCCTGGCGGCTTTCGCGCTTCGTCGCGCGTCAGGCCGCCCTGGATGATGCGCTGCAGGGTTTCGGCCATTTTCTTTTCGTTGGGCTGGCGGGCGATCTGCAGCAGCAAGCGATTTCGAGACGATGCCGCTGCTCGACGCAAAGCCGGCGGATTGCATCGGGAATGTTGCGCAGCGAAAGCGTTTCGGTGACCGAGGAGCGCGCCTTGGCGATCTTGCGGGCGATGTCCTCGTGCGTGTAGGCGAAATGCTCGGCCAGGCGATGCAGGCCGTCGGCTTCTTCAAACGGCGTCAGGTCCTTGCGCTGGAGATTTTCGATCAGCGCGAGTTCGAGGGTTTCCGCGTCGTCGGCGATTTTTTCGATGCAGGGCACTTCGCGCAAGCCGGCCGCGCGCGAGGCATGGTAGCGGCGCTCGCCGGAAATAATGTAGTAGGTGTCTTCGCGCGGCATGAAGCGCACCAGCAGCGGCTCGAGCACGCCCTTTTCCGGATGGAATCGGTGAGTTCGCGCAGATCGCCCAGGGCCTTGCGCGGCTGGTCGGGGTTCGGGCGAACCTTGTCCATCGGAATCATGCGGCCCACGGCCGCGCCGCTGAAACTGGTCAGCGTCTCGACGTAGTGCGCGTCATGCCGCATCTTCAGTGTGACGGGCAATCCGATCCTCTTCGACACGTTGAATAACCTCCAGGGCAAGCTTGCGGTATTCCTGCGCGCCGGGCGATTTGGGCGCAAAGGTGAGGATGGTTTCCTTGTAGGCGGGACTCTCCTCGAGACGAACGTTTTTGCCGATGCGCGTCTTGAACAGCACGGTGCCGAACACGGAGCGAATCTGCTCGTGCGTATCGCGGGAAATGTTGGTGCGCTTGTCGAACAGAGTGATGACCACGCCCGAGAACCTTCAGCGCGGGATTGGGCCGGGCGCGGATGCGCTCGTAGGTTTCCAGCAGATCGTCGGTGCCTTCGATGGCGAAGTAGGCGGCCTGAATGGGCACGACCAGATGCGTGGAGGCCACCATGCGCGTTGACCGTCAGAATGCCCAGCGCCGGCGGCGTATCGATGACGATGTAGTCGTAATCCTTCTGAATCGGGCCGAGCGCGTCCTTCAATTTGAAAGGCGCGTCGAACTGCCCGGAAAGCTGCTGCTCGATCTTGGCCAGCGCCAGTCGCGCCGGGCGCCACGAACAGCATGGGATCCTTGGTGGGCCGGATCACCGTCGCCAATTCGGCGCGGTGATCGCCGAAAGCACGTCGAACATCGAGCCCTGCACATCGGCCAGATCAAAGAAAGCGATGGTGGTGTTGGCTTGCGGGTCGAGGTCGATCAGCAGGGTTTTTTTCTTGCGCTGGGCGATGGCGGCGGCAAGATTGATGGCTGTGGTGGTCTTGCCCACGCCGCCTTTCTGATTGGCAATGGTCAGGATAGCTGTCATAGAGCTATTGCCCGCCGTCCGTGCGTGCAGGCGGCGGCCACTCCAACTCGTGGCTGGCAGTTTTCGCCGAACCCCTACGGGTAGGCCAAACTCTAATGGCGAGGATGGGGTTAACTGCAAGGGAAAAATGGCGCATTGGGAAAGACTCAAAATACGGAAATTCAAGAGATCGCACAGCCAGGAGTCGGCTGTTCGTACTTACATCTTATAGCGGCCCAGGTCCTCGTCGGAAAGTCCTTCGAGCCACTTGCGCAGTTCTTCGCTGGTGGATTTTTCGTTGATGGCGCTGGAAATCTTGGAGCTCTTCAGAACGTTCTCCTCGACAGAAGATCGGGCAATCCACGCGCAGGGCCAGCGCCAGCGCGTCGCTGGGCCGCGAATCGATGGACATGGTCTCGCCGTTGCGCTCCACCCAGATCAGCGCGTAAAAAGTATCTTCGCGCAGGTCGTTGACCACCACTTTCTGCACCTGCACGTTCAGCCCGAGCAACACGTTCTTCAGCAGGTCGTGCGTCATCGGCCGGGGCGTCTGCACTTTTTCGATTTCCAGCGCGATGGCGTTGGCTTCGTAGACGCCCACCCAGATCGGCAGCACGGCGGCCGCCCTGGCATCCTTCAGCACGACGATGGGCATGTTGGTGACCGGGTCCATCATCAGGCCGCGGATTTTCATCTCGACTTCCATCGCTGCCTCCCCAGGACTCTAGACAACCACTCTAGACGACGTGCTCGCCGACCAAACTGTTCGGACCAGCTCGCGTGACCTGGACTTATTAGGTATTCTCCCAAAAGATTCTGGTGCGGCGAAGTGAAATTTAATCATCCGGTTGCTCGATAGTGCGACCGGACCACTGCTCCCGCGCCGCGTGGTGCCGTCCACCAGCACTTCGAACGCTTCACCCACCAGCGCTTCGTTGCGCGCGGTCTGAATGCTGCGCTGGCGCTCCTGCAGAATCGCCAGCCTGCCGGCTCTTCTCTTCCTCGGGCATGGCGTCCGCCATATGCTGCGCGGGGGTATTGGGCCGCGGCGAATATTGGAACGCGAAGAGTCCGTCGTATTGCGCGGCATCGAGCAGGCTAAGCGTCTCCTCGAAATCCGCTTCGCGTTTCGCCGGGAAAGCCCACGATAATGTCCGTGTGATGCTGATGGGGCGCCGCGCGCTGCGGATCCATGAAATTTTTTCGAGATATTCCTCGCGCGTGTAGGTCCGCTGCATGGCCCGCAGGATCCGCGTCGATCCCGACTGCACCGGCAGGTGAATGTGATTGCACAGGGATGGATGGGCGTCGATGGCTGCGACGATCTCGCGATGGAAATCGCGGGGATGCGAGGTCATGAATCGCACGCGCCGGATTCCCGGACCTCTCGCCACCGCGATCAGCAATTCCGCAAAACTCATACCGCGCGGCGAAGGGTCGCGGTAGGAATTCACGGTCTGCCCGAGCAACTGCACCTCGGTGTAGCCCACATCGGCCAGCTGGCGCACTTCCGCCAGAACGGCGGCGCTTGCCCGGCTGCGTTCCGGGCCGCGCGTATGCGGCACCACGCAATAGGCGCAGGCCTTGTCGCATCCTTCGATGATGGTGATGTACGCGCGCAACGGATTATCGCGCCGCGTCAACTCGGTCTCGAATGTCTCGTCGGTATCCGGTTCAGCCCGGTCACGCGCCGCTCGCCCGCTTCGAGTTGGGCCAGCAGTTCCGGCAGCTTGCGATAGCTGGCCGATCCGCAAACCAGGCTCACCCACGGCGCGCGCTCGAAAATCTCTTCGCCTTCCTGCTGCGCCACGCAGCCCAGCACGCCGATGATCTTTTTCGCGGCGGCCCGCCCGGTTCGGGATCGCAACAGTCCCAGGCGCGAAAAAACCTTGTGCGCCGCCTTTTCGCGAATGCTGCAGGTATTGTAACAGAACCACGTCGGCAGTTTCCGGCGAACGGCACGGGCCGGTATCCGCGCGCCAGCAGCACCCCCGCCACTTTTTCGGAGTCGTGATCGTTCATCTGGCAGCCAAACGTTTCCAGAAAGAACGTCTTTCCAGCGCTGGGAGCCACGGCCGCGGCAAGCGCGGAACAGGAGGCCCCGGCGATGGATTCCAATCGGACATCGATGCGTTGCGTCATGATCCGTAAAGCAGTCTAGCACAGCCGATTTGTGGTTGTAGGATTTCAGGACGCAGCGAATCGCGGCCGCTTCGCAGCGCGGGATCGTTTACCAGTCCTTCCCCGCCAGGTTCTCCCTAGCCTGGCGGAAACTGGGGACAGAAACGTGTGTCGCAAGAGGTAGCGGGTGCATCATACATAGGAGTGTTCTGTTTGACCGTGTGAATTGGCGTGTGCTACGGTAGTTTCCGGTTGGCAGTGAACCTTGTTTCCTTAGGGGGTCAACAATTTTTGGGATCGCGGTATTATTGTTGGAAGGCCGACTGGAAACTCTAATATTGCAAACTGGTTGGGTCGCGCGAGTCGTTCTGCTCATTCTTCTTTTTTTCTCCCTGGTTTCCTGGGCGGTAATCTTTCAAAAATGGGCTCTCTTCGGACGGCTCGAATCGCACAGCCGCAAGTTTTTGCAGATGTTTCGAGCCGGCGGGCTCCCCGACCCACGTACCGTACGCGCTGCCGCCAGCGATTCGCCCCTGGTCCGCGTCTATGAAGCGGGCGTGCACGAAATGCAAGCGCAGCTATCCACCGGCAACCCTCCCAGCGGTAAATTGAAAAATCCGCATGCGATCGAAGTGGAAATGCACCTGGCATCCGCCGAAGAAGTTCGCGGCATGGAAAAATGGATGCCATTCCTGGCCACCTGCGGATCGGTCACACCCTTCATCGGCCTGTTTGGAACCGTCTGGGGCGTAATGGATGCATTTTCGGGCCTGGGCGAAGCCGGGTCAGCCACTCTACGGGCGGTAGCGCCGGGAATCGCCGAAGCGTTAGTCACCACGGCCGCCGGCCTTTTCGCCGCGGTTCCGGCGGTAATCGCCTACAACCATTATCTAAACAACATTCGCGGGATTGCTACTCGTCTGGATAATTTCGCCATGGAATTCGTCTCCAAAATCGAAACCATGTACAGCTGATGGCAGCTAGGGAACAAATTCCAGTGCCGCAAGTCTCGAAACAAACCGCCACTTCTCTCTCGGAGATCAACATCGTGCCCTTTGTGGACGTGATGCTGGTGCTGCTGGTGATTTTCATGATCACCGCGCCGATTCTGCAATCGGGCATCGAAGTGGATCTTCCGAAAACAAAGACCGTAAAGGAACTCAACGAAGTGCGCTTGATCGTCACCATGGATCGCGCCCAGCGCCTGTACCTCAACGACCAGCCCGTCAATATCCACCAGCTCGGCGAAGCAGTCCGCGCAAAATCGAAGGACGCCAACAGCCAGGCTGTCTACGTACGCTGCGATGAGACCGTTCCGTTCGGCAGTTTTACCACCGTAGTGGATGCTTTGCGCCAGGCCGGAATCAAAAACGTCAACGTGGTTACGCAGCCGCTCAGCGAGCGGCCGCAGGCAAATTAGGATGCATCTGAACCCCACCTATCCTGCGCCTGTAAGCCTGAAAGGCCCGCTTGGCTATTCCGTGGCCTTTCATGCGGCGCTTTTCGTGGCACTGGCAATTTCCACCATAAACTCGCATCGCGGCGATACCTGGGGCGGTCCAGGCGGCGGCTCCATGACCATCGGTTTGGTGGGAAGCGCCCCAGCAATTCCCTTGCCCACTCCTCCCGTGATCACCAGCAACCCTGTAGTGGACGAATCAAAGGGGCTATACAAATCCGAGCCCGTTCCGAAAATTCCGCCTCCCGCCGACGCCACTCCGATTCCGAAATTTGAAAAGAACAAACCCCCGAAATACGTTACCCGGCCTTCAAAAGTTTTACCGAACCCCACTCCTCCGCCTGAAAATGCCGTCCCGTACGGCGGAGGCGGCACTCCTTCGATGCCCACTTCCACATTCGCCATGGGCTCGGGGACTACAGCGGCAGGCCTGGGAGTCAGCGGGCCCGGCGCGGGAAATTTTGGCGCGCGTTATTCGTGGTACGTCGAGGCAGTGCAACGCAGAATCAGCAGCAATTGGCAACAATCCACTGTGGATCCTAATATTCGCAATGCGCCGCGAATGGTGGTGGCGTTCCAGATCGTGAAGAATGGATCAGTGGCGAATCCCCAAATCTTGCAATCCAGCGGAAATCAGTCGGTGGATCGATCCGCGCTTCGCGCGATCCAGGAATCGAGTCCGTTTCAATCGCTGCCCAATGATTATTCTGGAACGTTCGTAAACGTGGAATTCTGGTTTGAATTTAAACGCTGAGCGATCAACCGCCGAGCCGCCAATGAAGTGCGGCCAAAAAAGGATTAAGAAGCAGGAGTTGCGCTTTCACCCGATCCTGCGAATCAAAAGGAACAAAGACGGAATAATAAATATGACCATCAAACGATCGTCAATTGTCCTGGTTGCCGCCTTCATCCTCGCAGCAATCGCTTTGCTGCTTCCTCCCGCGGCGCCGGCGCAAGATTGGTTCAAGACTGGCACAGGTTTAGGCGTCGAAAAGGCCCGCCTCGCCGTGCCCGAATTCGCAGCGCGGACTCCCGCGGCGCAGCCGCTGGAAAAAACATTTCACGACGTTCTCTGGAATGATCTCGATTATTCCGGCATCATCGAATTGGTCAGCCCCAGCATGTACCCTCTGCAAGTGCCCACGGCTCCCGGCGAATTAAAAGCGGCGGATTGGAGCCAGGCGCCCGCTTCGGCTTACATGATCG
Organism: uncultured Acidobacteriota bacterium; assembly: GCA_963756355.1. Classification (GTDB taxonomy): domain Bacteria; phylum Acidobacteriota; class Terriglobia; order Acidiferrales; family UBA7541; genus JBGPTK01. Next base: position 9,308 of record CAVWOD010000022.1, read on the forward strand.
CCTTTGGAAATTTAACAGCCAGCGGAAATGACCTGGCCGTGGAAGGTTATCTTTACGACGTGCGGAATCCCACCGCTCCCGCGGCGCTGGAGAAGCGCTATCACGGCGCCACCAGCGATGCGGATGCTCGTCGAATTGCCCACCAGTTCGCGGACGAAATTATCGCCCGGCTCACCGGAGGCGTTCCCGGCATCGCCAGCACGCAGATTGCTTACGTAAGCGCGCGCAGCGGGAACAAGGAAATCTGGCTGATGGATTACGATGGGGCCAACCAGCACCAGATGTCGCATTTGCGCTCGATTTCGCTCACTCCGCGCTGGTCGCCCGACGCCAGCCGTATCGCCTTCACCTGCTACGAAGGATTTCGGGGCATCATCACGGCGCAGATTTGCTTGCTTTCCACCGCCAGCGGAAACACCATCGCCTTCCCACGTTTCCATGGCACCAATGCTTCTCCGGCCTGGTCGCCCGACGGCACCAAGCTCTGCCTTCATGTCCAGCACCATGGGCGACCCCGAGCTATTCACCACGGACGCGAGCGGCGGCCACTTAAAGCGCCTCACTTATTCCGCCGGTGTGGATACTTCCCCGGCCTGGAATCCGAAAACGGGAGCGACGATTGCGTTTGTCAGCGATCGCGGCGGCACGCCGCAACTCTACTTGATGAATGCGGATGGATCAAACGTGAACAAGCTGGCTCTCCCGGACATGGGCTACGTCATCGATCCCGCGTGGTCTCCCAACGGACAATTGCTGGCCTTCAGTTGGCGCAGGCCCGACGGGAATTACGATATTTACGCGATGGATATCGCCACTCAGGCGCTGGTCGAGCTGACCAAGCGATGCCGGGAGAAATGAGCGCCCCAGTTGGGCTCCCGACGGCCGGCACATCGTGTTCGAATCCACGCGGACGGGCACCCGGCAGATTTGGTCGATGCTCGCGGATGGCAGCCATGCTCGTCAATTGACCACCGGCGGACAGAGCGAATCGCCCAATTGGTCGCCGCGCTAGAGATGTAATGCGCTTCACACGAAGATGTTGCAGAATCATTGTTGGGGACCAGGTAGGAATTAATGTTAAATTTGCGTCCTCTTTGCCGCCCGTTTTGCGCAGAGAGGACATCTGAGGGAGGCAATCGTATGCAACGTCGTGTTCTTCGCAATCAGGTTCTCTGGTTCGGTCTATTTTCCTTGCTCTTATTTGCGGGTGCTTGCGCCAAAAAAGTCGCGGCGCCCAGTCAGGTCCCGGCCCCGCCAGCGCCACCGGCTGCCCAGCCGACGGTGACGTTGAATGCCTCGACCACCTTTGCCAAACCGGGAGATACTGTCAGATTGACATGGTCCTCCACCAATGCCACCGACCTGAATCTGGCGCCGGGGATTGGAAAAGTGGCTCCGGAAGGCTCGACTCCGGTTCGGCCCACCGAGTCGACCACTTATACCATCACAGCCACCGGGCCGGGAGGCACGGCCGACGCCACCGTGCGCGTCACGGTTTCCGCTGCCCCGGTACCTCCTCCCGCCGCAGAGCCCACCCAGTCCCTGGATGAAATGTTCCGTACTCACGTCTTCGATGCGTATTTTGATACCGACAAATCGGATATTCGTCCCGATGCTCGCGAAGCGCTTTCCAAGACTGCCGAGTTTCTGCGCTCCTATTCCCAGGTAAAAGTGGTCCTCGAAGGCCATTGCGACGAGCGCGGCTCCACCGAATACAATATCGGCCTGGGCGAGCGGCGCGCACTGGCAGCCAAGAACTTCCTGGTTTCGCTGGGCGTTGGCGCGGACCGTATTGAAACAGTCAGCTTCGGCAAGGAGCGTCCATTCTGCACCGAGCACGACGAATCTTGTTGGCAGCAGAATCGCCGGGGACATTTCGTCAAGGCTCAGTAGTCTTAAATAAATTGTCCGGCATTTCGTGTTTGAACTTGGGTCAGAAGGTACCTGGAGAGGCGCGGCGGCCATGGCCGGCCCGGACGCAACGCCTCTCAATCAAGCCTGGAGGTAAACGTGCGTACACGATGGGTATTCCTCATCCTGGCAACTTTGCTGGTGGGGGCTCTTAGCGGGGCCATGCTGGCTCCGCAGCCTGCCAATGCGGTGTCCAAGGAAATTATCCAGTTGCAGCAGCAAGTGTCGCAACTTTTGCAGGGCCAGCAGGATCTCCGCAGCACCGTCGATAAGGGCAACAGCGCCCTCGCGACCATCCTGCAGCAAACGCTGGATTCCGTGAATCAGATGAACAAGACCATGGGCGGCTTGCAGAACACCATCCAGAGTGTCCAGGCAAACTCCGGCTCGCGCCTGGATACCGTTGGAACCCAGGTACAGGGCCTCTCCGATAATCTGCAGGATATTCAAGCCCGAGTGGGCAAACTTTCACAACAAATGACGGACATCCAGGGCGTTCTCCAAAGCCTCGATGCAAAAGTCTCGAATCAAGCAGGTCAATCGCCCGCCACCATGCCCGGAACCACCACGACCACTCCTCCGCCGAGTGGCGGCGCTTCGCCCACCGCTGGCGGCGCTCCTCCAACGGCTGCAGCGCCTGTAATCAGCGGCCCGCCTATGTCCTCCGAATTGCTTTACGCCAACGCTTTGCGTGATTTCACCGGCGGGAAATACGATTTGTCCCGGCAGGAATTCAACGACTATTTGAAATATTTCCGCACCAACGATCTAGCTTCCAACGCCCAGTTTTATCTCGGGGAAATCGATTACGTGATGGGCAACTATCCGGAAGCGATCGCTTCCTACGACAAGGTCCTGGTGAACTATCCGCGGAGCTACAAGCTGGCAGCGGCCCTCCTGAAAAAGGCCGAAGCCGAGCTGCAGCTCAATGAAAAGGCCACAGCTACACGGAATTTCCGCGAGGTGGTGCGGAGATTCCCAGGAACGGATGAGGCCCGGCGGTCTCAGGCGAAGCTCAAGGAATTGGGAGTCTCCGCGGCTCCCCGCCCCGCCAGCTCCCCGCATTGATCGATCGCATGGAATAAGCGCCTGGACCCACCCCTCAGGCATGATTCCGGGTGTCACTTTTCCGCGTAGGCCTGCTGCAAAGCGTTGATATCCAGTTTCTTCATCTTCAGCATAGCCTCCAAAGCCTTCTTTGAATTCCCCGCGGTATTGTCCTGCAGCATCTTGCCCAGGATCGAAGGAATGATCTGCCAGGTCACGCCGAATTTGTCTTTTAGCCAGCCGCACTGCAACGTTTCGCCGTCCGCCGATAGCTTCTCCCACAGCTCATCGATTTCCAGTTGCGTCTCGCAGTTCACAAAAAATGAGATTGCCGAGGAAAACGTGAATTGCGGCCCGCCATTCAGCGCGTAGAAACGTTGCCCGTCAAGTTCAAACGTTCCTCCGCTCACTCGCGCGTCTCTTCCATACCGGGTCAGGCTCACAATTTTCGAATTCTTGAATATTGAAACATAAAAGTTCATGGCCTCTTCCGCCTTGCCGTCGAACCATAAGAACGGAGTGATCTTTTGCATGAACGCCTCCTTATTTCGTCTCTCGAGAATCGTTCTTCAATCGTCCAGCGGCGCGCGTGATTGCAGCACCCAAAGGTAGCCTCCCAGCCAGCATTGCGGCATCGCCAGCACAACTAGCGCCAGCGGATACCAGTGCGGCCCAAAAGCTGGCCCGCGATTCCACGTGGCCGCTGCTCCTGCGATACTCAGGACCAGCCCGATCCCGCCCAGCCACAGAGCATGGGACATCGGCCGGTCCGGCGCGAGCCGGGCCGTCAAGTAAGCTCCCGCGATGCTATAGATGGTGCGATAGAAAGTGGCCAACATCAGCAAGGAATTACTGGCTGGCTCACCGAGCGGCGGAAAGATCCCCGCTGCGTGGAGCACTGCGTCCGTGCCAATCGAAAGAACCACCACGGTGAAGAAACCCGCCAGCAGGGCGCCAATGCTCTTCCCGGTATTTCCGCTCACGCTCCCTCCTCGAGCTCAGCCGATCCTGTCCGTCTCCGCCGCCTCCACTCCGGTACGATCGTTCGCAGGCTCGCGAGTCATTCTGGCCACAACAATCACGCCACGCCGCTGGATGCCAGGTAGCTGGCGAGACGGTTGAAGCTCGCCTCCACTCCATCCTTCATCCCGGTCTGTAGCGCTTTGTCGCGCGCTTCCCTGGAAGGATAGAGTACGCTCAAGGAGATCGTTGTCTTTCCGTTCGATTCCGAAAAGCTCAGAGTATTGATCGTCTCCGGCCAGTCTCCGCCCCACGATTCCGTCGACACCACTCGCTCCGGAGGTTTCACCTCCTTGTACACACCGTGCATCGACATTTCCGTGCCGTCCGATCTGCGCCACCCGAAATGCCATTTCCCTCCCGGACGAAGGTCAATCTCGCACACCGGCATTGTCCATCCTTCGGGCCCCAGCAGCCATTGCTGCAGGTGCTTGGGTGTGGTCCAGGCCTCGAATACCAGCTTGCGCGGTGCGTCCACCACGCGCGTCATCAAGATTTCCCGATCGCTCGGAGTGGTTACTTTCAGAGTTCCGGCATTCGCCATTGTCCGCCCTCCTATCTCTTGGCGTGTCCTCGTTTTTTTTCTTTGGCCTTCAGGCCGTCGAGCAGTGCATCCAGCCGCTGGAAATTGCTTGCCCACAGGCTCCGGTACCGTTCCAACCACTCCTCCAGTTCCAGAAGCGGCGCGGCCCGCAACGCGTAAATCCGCCGTTGCGCGTCCACGCGGGATTCCACCAGCCCCGCGTCGCTGAGCACCCGCAGATGCTTCGAGACTTGCGGCTGCCTCATGCGCAACCGCGATACCATATATCCCACCGGCCGCGGCCCTCCCCGCAGCAGTTCGACGATTTGGAACCGGTTTGGCTCGGCCAGCGCCCGGAAGGTTTCCAGCATAACCGTCCTAATATGCTTCACAGAGTATATTCCTGTCAAGACATATTCTCTCGTGAGCATGTACGGCCGCTCGCCGCCCCGCCCCGGCTTTCCCGCTTTGCCGGTTTCATTTATCCGCCGCGACGGCCAATCCTTCAGGTATACTTCCCCTTCCGTTGTAACTTAATTTGATTTCGCGCGAGGAACACAATGTCGGTTAATAAAGCAATTCTGGTGGGAAGGCTGGGACGCGATCCCGAAACCCGCTACACCTCCGCCGGACAGGCCGTGTGCACCTTCTCCCTGGCCACCGACGAAACCTACAAGGACCGGGCCGGCGTCCGCCAGAAACGCACCGAGTGGCATCGCATTACGATGTGGGGCAAACTGGCCGAGATTGGCCAGCAGTATTTGAAGAAAGGCACACTGGTCTACATTGAGGGCCGCATCCAAACTCGCCAGTGGGACGACAAAACCACCGGCGCCAAACGCACCGCAACAGACATCGTCGCCAATGAAATGAGGATGCTCTCCTCTCGCGGCGACGGCGCCGCAGCCGGAGCAGGGGCAGGAGCAGGCGCTGGCTCTTCCGCCTCCTCCAGTCATTCCGACGCCGAACCAATGATGCCCGACGATAACCCAACACCCGGCCCGGAAATTTCCGACGAAGATATCCCGTTCTAGGGCTTCCCGGGCCCGCCAATCTTCCGATTGGCGGGCCTCCCGATAGGCGAGCCGCTCTTCCTTCGAACATGTCTCTGAAAATTTAAGCGGATGGAGTGGCGGGGGCAGTGGGCGCTGCCGGCAGTTCGTCTTCTTCGTCCGCGGATCGCAGCGTGGGCAATACGTCCTTGGCGATCAGCCGGTTCTCGATGGCCTGATCGTGGCGCATTCTTCCGTCTTTGAACTGCAGCGCCCGCTTGGCATAGAGCGCGATGTCCGGTTCGTGAGTGACGATCACGATGGTCAGCCCTTCGTCCTCATTCAGTTGCTGCAGGATCGCCATGATCTCCACACTCGTACGGCTATCCAGATTCCCCGTCGGCTCATCCGCCAGCAAAATTGCCGGATGATTCACCAGCGCGCGTGCGATCGCCACCCGCTGCTGCTGCCCGCCGGAAAGCTGTGATGGAAAATGATCCGAGCGATCGGACAGCCCCACCCGCTCGAGTGAACTCTTGGCTCGTTGCTTGCGTTCCTCCGGAGTGATCCCCGCGTAGATCGTCGGCAATTCCACATTTTCAAGCGCGGAGGTTCTTGGCAAAAGGTTGAACTGCTGGAACACGAATCCGATTTTCTTGTTTCGAATGTGCGCCAGTTCCACTTTGTTCAGCGAAGAAACGTCGATTCCATCGAGAATGTACCGGCCGCGCGTCGGCTTATCCAGGCAACCCAGGATGTTCATCAACGTTGATTTGCCCGAGCCGGACGCGCCCATCACCGCCACGAACTCGCCTTTTTCCACCCGCAGCGAAACGCCTCGTAGCGCCGGCACTTTCACTTCGCCCAAGTCGTAAATTTTATGAATGTCCTCCAGGCGAATCGTGACGGCGTGGCCTTCGGCGGCAGTGGCGGAAACGATAGAGTTGGCTGGTGTGCTTTGGTCCATGAAGCTGGATTATTGTTGGGTAGAAGCCGCGCGTCTACAATTAATTTCTGCTTTCCCCGCCGGCGGTTTTTAGAGATGGCGCGAATCTGCAGGGCGCCCCTGATTCGGCAAGGTCGTGTAGCGCCGCCCTTCAGGCGGCACCATCGTCAGCCCCCGAAAAATTCGGATTCGGCGTCTCGAATCTCACCGCCGTCCGTCTTAAGAGAGAGCGAAGCGTACAGCTCTGTGGCGCGTTTGATCACTGATACGGCCCCGCTGCGGATGCCGCGAAGCGGAGAAGCGGCTGTCATCCCAAGCAGCGCGAGGGATCCCGCGCAACTTTCCAATTCCTGGTTACCGGCAGCTCGTGGGCATACTCTTCACCGCCGATCCTGCTCGCGCCTTTTCCGCTCCTCGTCCAGTTTCCGGTTGAATTCCTCGTATTTCGGCAGTTGTTCCGGAGTCAGGATGGCGCGAATGCGGTTGCGAGCATCCTCGCGCGTCTGCCCCAATTCCTTGGCAGTCGCATCGTTCACCGTCTGCCACTTCGCCGCGGGTTTCGTCGATGATCGCCAGGATCTGCTTCTGTTGATCCGGAGACAGCGAAAGTTGATTCGTCATTTCCTGCACTCTTTGGGTGGAAGTGGGGCGCGGCGGTGTGGAATGCGCCGCCCAAACGTGATTGCCCCAGAGATGGTCTCCCAGCCCGCCGAGAGCGATTCCCAGCACAAACACGATCACTACCAGCAGAATGGCTCTTTTCTCGCGATCGTCACTTGGCATGATTTTTTTCCGCCAGGGCCATCAGTACATCGTCACGGCCCGTGGGTTGCTGCACCGCGTCCGGAAAGAGTTCTCGTACTTCCGCCTGCCGCATCGAGAGCGCCGTCTGCAGGGGCCCCGGAGCAATCGCTTCATAACCGGCCAGCAGAACCAGCGCAAACGCCGCCGAAAGCGAAAATCTCCAAGCCAGCGCTTCCAGCGGACGCCAGAAGCTTCCGGCGCGCACTTGCAGTTCCTCTCGAATAGCTGCCATCACCCGCCCGGAGAAAAAATCACCCGGGTCGGCGGTCGGCTCCTGCCCCTGGCGAATCAACTGCATCCCCGCCTGCGCGTCCGCCAGCGCCTCACGGCATGCCGGGCAGGCCGCCAGATGCGCGGTGACGCGCGCTTGCGATACAGGATTCAAGCACCCCTCCAAATGATCTTCGAGGAGCGATTCGTACTCCTTGCAACCTGCGTGCACATCTCGCGGTTCATCCATGGCTTTTATTCCTTCCCTTGTCCCGCACGCGTCCGCGCCGTTGAACTGGAATCGTTTTCCTTTTTCCGGCGCCGGTAATCTTCCACCAGCCGCGCGCGAGCTCGAAACAACCGAACCTTCACCGTATTCACATTTAACCCGATAATTTCACCAATCTCTTCCACCGAAAACCCTTCCACTTCCTTCATCACCATCATCTGCCGGTCTTCTTCGTTCAATTGGCCCAGTAGGCGCTCCACCTGTTGCGCGCATCGCCGCCCGGTCGCTCGAATCGGCGGGGGCCCTTCCGCCCGCAACGACTGTATCCATCTGCCGGATCTGATCTTCGCTCAGGTCCGCTTCATAAACCAGCGGCCGGACCTTCTTCTTGCGGAAGTAGTCCCAGCATTCGTTGACCGCAATCTTGTAGAGCCAGGTGCCAAATGCCGACCGCTGGTCGAATCGCTTCAGCGAAACATACGCCTTGACCAGCGCCTGCTGCGCCACGTCCTCCACGTCCTCGCTGCGCCGCAAGATTCCGCCCACGACTGCCAGCAACCGCTGCTGGTGCATGCGCACCAGATCTTCGTAGGCCGATTGGTCGCCGCTCTGGGCGCGCCGCACCAGGTGCCCGCTCCTTCGACGCGTCTTGCCGCGCCGGGATCACCGGCCGTTGCGGCGGCCTGCGCTCTTCTCTCACTTTTGGGACGTGTTCATGGCGTTTGGTTACAAATTTATCGACGGCGCTCAGTTTCCTTAATCTAACCCCTTAATTTTACTTGCACGAAGGCATAACCCCATGAAATAATGCCCACATGATCATTGGTGACCGTTTGCGCGCACTGCGCGAAGAAAAAAAACTCTCTCAGGGTGACATCGAAAAGCGTACCGGACTCTTGCGTTGCTACATTTCGCGCGTCGAAAATGGCCATACCGTTCCGGCCATCGAGACCCTGGAGAAAATGGCTCGGGCCCTCGAAGTGCCGCTCTACCAGCTCTTCTACGACGGCGAGGAGCCTCCCGAACTGCCCAATCTGCCCAAGCGCAAGACGGCGGACGAAATTGCCTGGGGCAGCGCCGGCAAGGAAGCTCGCTTCCTGGCCATGTTCCGCCGGCTGCTCGGGCGGATCGACGAAGGCGACCGGCGCCTGCTGCTGTACATGGCGCAGAAGATGGCCAGCCGCTAGAGCCTCCGGTAGCGCAACCAGATTAGCTGCCGCTGCGTCCGTCGAAGAGGTCGCCGCTATTCCGCTATGCTCTATTCCCACTCGATCGTGCTGGGCGGCTTGGAACTGATGTCGTACACGACCCGGTTCACGCCGGCGCACCTCATTCACAATTCGCGTCGAGATGCGCTCCAGCACTTCGGCGGGCAGCCGGCTCCAGTCCGCGGTCATGGCGTCTTCCGATTCCACCACGCGCACCGCGACCGTGTTTCCGTAGCTTCGCTCATCGCCCATCACGCCCACGCTGCGCACCGGCAGCAGCACCGCGAACGCCTGCCAGACTTTCTCGTACAGACCCGCGCCGCCGGATTTCTTCCACCACGATGGCGTCGGCGTCGCGCAGAGTATCCAGGCTGTCGGCTCGTACTTCGCCCAGCAAGCGCACCGCCAGGCCCGGCCCCGGAAACGGGTGCTTGGTCAGCATCTCCTCGGGCAAGCCAAGTTCCCTGCCGATGCGGCGCACCTCGTCCTTGAAAAGCTCGCGCAGCGGCTCGATCAGATCGAACGGCAGATCCGTCGGCAGCCCGCCGACGTTATGATGCGACTTGATGGTCGCCGAGGGGCCGCGGACCGACACCGATTCGATCACGTCGGGATAGAGCGTTCCCTGCACCAGAGAAGCGCATTCGTCCGCCGGCGGCTGCGCGCAAGCTTCCGTGCTTCGTCGGCAAAACGCGATGAATTCCGCGCCGATGCGCTTGCGCTTTTCCTCGGGATCGGTCACGCCCTTCAGCCGCGCCAGGAATCGCTCGGAGGCATCCACGCCGATCACCTTCAGGCCCACGCGCTTCTCCAGCAGCTCGATGGTGTCGCGGAACTCGTTTTTGCGCAGCAGGCCGTTATCCACGAAAACATTGGTCAGGCGGTCGCCGATGGCGCGGTGCACCAGCGCGGCCGCCACCGCCGAATCCACGCCTCCGCTGAGCGCGCAGATGGCCCGCTCGTCTCCCACCTGCTTGCGGATGCCTTCCACCGTCTCGGCAATAAACGACGCGCCGCTCCAGTTGGGCTGCGCGTCGCAAATCTTCAAAACAAAATTGCGCAGGATCTCGGTGCCGCGCTCGGTGTGCCGCACTTCGGGATGAAATTGCACGGCGAAGATGCGCCGCGCCGGATCTTCCGCGGCCGAAAGCGAATTGCCCGTCGCGCCGGTCAGCGTGGAATCCGGGCGGCAGCGCCAGCACGTGGTCGCCGTGGCTCATCCAGATTTTCAGCGCTTCGGGAAGCCGGCGAAAAGCGGCGAGCCATCGCGCAATTCCAGCTCCGCGGGGCCGTATTCGCGCCGCTCGGCGCGCTGCACCTTGCCCGCCCAGCGTGTGCGCGATCCACTGCAGGCCGTAGCAGATCCCCAGCACCGGCACGCCCAGCGAGAGCACGGCGGGATCGCAGGGCGGCGCGTCCGCGTCGTACACCGAACAGGGCCCGCCGGAAAGCACGATGCCGGCAGGCTCGAAGTCGCGGATCTGCTGCCAGCGAAGCGTTGCACGGCAGAATCGCGGAAAACACCTGTTGCTCGCGGATGCGCCGCGCGATCAGCTGCGTATACTGCCCGCCGAAATCCAGCACCACGATGCCGCCCAGTTCGCGTTCATCGGCAACAGCCTTCTGCGATCCTGCGCTGCGCAATCCTCGGATCGTCATCGCCATTCGCCAGCTCAGCCTATTACGCAGGACAATGTTCACCAGTTTATTGGGCACCACCACGCGCTTCGACAATCTGCGCGCCTCGCAGCAACCGCTCGCAATTCGCGCGATCGGCCATGGCCCGTTCCATCAGCTCTTCTCTCGCCAAGCCCGCCATCGACGCGAATCTTGCCGCGCACCCGCCCGTTGATCTGGATCACGATCTCGACCTGCTCCTCCTCGGCCAGTTGCGGAACGATATTCCGGCCATCCGCGCGGCTCAGGCCTCGGCATGCCCCAGCATCTCCCACAGCTCTTCGGCGAGATGCGGCGCCATCGGCGCCAGCATCAGCATCAGCAATTCCAGCACTTCCTTCACGACTTCCGGCCGCGCGTCCTGCGTCCAGCGGCTCGGCCGCCTGCAGGGCGTTCACCAGCTCCATGATCAGCGCCACGGACGTATTGAAGTGCCAGCGCGCCTCGAAATCCTGCGTCACGCGCCGCAGCGTCTGGTGCGCCTTGCGCCGCAGATCCTTTTCTTTCGCGGTCGGCTCCGCAGGTCGCAGCGCCGCCAGGTCTAGCCGTCGAGCACGTTCGCGCAGCCCCGCGGCATGCCGGTCCACCAGCCGAAACACGCGATTCAGAAACCGCGCGCAGCCCTCGATTCCCTGCTCGCTCCACTCCAGATCTTTCTCCGGCGGCGCGGCAAACAGCGTGTACATCCGCGCCGTATCGCAGCCATATTTCTCCGCCATGTCGATCGCGCCGACCAGGTTGCCCTTGGACTTGGACATCTTCGCGCCGTCCTTCAGCACCATGCCCTGCGAAAACAGCCGCCGCACCGGCTCGCGCAAATCCACCAGCCCCAGGTCGCGCATCACCTTGCAGAAAAAGCGCGAATAGATCAGGTGCAGGATGGCGTGTTCGATGCCGCCGATGTACTGGTCGATGGGAAACCAGTAGCGCGCGCAGCGCCGGATCGAACGGCGCGCTGGTCGTTGTGCGGGTCGGTGTAGCGGAAAAAATACCAGGACGAATCGATGAACGTATCCATCGTGTCCGTCTCGCGCTCGCGCCGGGCCGCCGCATTTCGGGCATTTGGTGTTCACAAACTCCGGCACGCTCGCCAGCGGCGACTTGCCCTGCCCCGTCAGCACCACGTTTTCCGGCAGCCGCACCGGCAATTGATCGTCCGGCACCGGCACGATGCCGCATTTCGCGCAATAAATCACCGGAATCGGCGTGCCCCAATAGCGCTGCCGCGAAATGCCCCAATCCTTCAGCCGGTAGGTGGTCTCCGCCTGGCCGAATCCCTTCGACTTGCGCGTCGGCGGTCATTTTTTCGATGCGCCTGCTCGCTGGCGAGCCCGGTGTACGGGCCGGAATCCACCAGGCGTCCGTATTCCGTAAACGCCTCGTTCATCCGGTCGGCGATGCAGCGGCGTTCCATCCGGCGGCTGGATCACCACGCGAAACGGCATCTCGTATTTCTGCGCGAATTCGAAATCGCGCTGGTCGTGCGCCGGCACGGCCATCACGCGCCCCGGTGCCGTATTCCGCCAGCACGAAATTCGCCACCCAGATCGGCACGCTTTCGCCGGAGAACGGATTCATCGCAAAGCGGCCGGTGAAAAATCCTTCTTTCTCCGCCGTGCGCCAGATCCGCGCCGCGCAATAATCCGCTGGCGCAGCCGGTTCCATTCCTCTTCCAGTTCCCCGCTGCCGGGCGGCCCGGCAAACAGATCCGGCAGCAGCGGATGCGCCGGCGACAGAATCACCGCCGACGCGCCGTAAATCGTGTCCACGCGCGTGGTGAAAATTTCGAGCGCCTGGTCCCTTCCTCCGCGCAATCATCGAAGCGCACTCGCGTGCCGCGCGATTTGCCGATCCAGTTCCGCTGCATGGTCAGCACGCGCTCCGGCCAGCCGCCCTCGAGCTCGCTCATGTCGTCGAGCAGCGCGTCGGCATACTGCGTGATGCGCAGGAACCACTGCTCGATTTCTTTGGCTTCCACCGGCGTGTCGTCGTGCTGCCAGCAGCAGCCGTCCACCACCTGCTCGTTGGCCAGCACGGTCTGGCACTTGGGGCACCAGTTCACTAGGCTGCGCTTGCGATAGGCCAGGCCGCGCTCCAGCATGCGCAGGAAAAACCACTGGTTCCAGCGGTAATATTCCGGCTCGCAGGTGGAAATTTCGCGCCGCCAGTCGTAGCTGAAGCCGAACCGCCGGCACACCGCCTTCATCTGCGCGATGTTGGCATTGGTCCATTCGCGCGGCGGGATGTCTGCGCTTGATGGCGGCATTTTCCGCCGGCAGAGCCGAAGGCGTCCCAGCCGATCGGGTGCAGCACGTTGAACCCGCGCATGCGCCGGTAACGCGCCACGGCGTCGCCAATGGTGTAATTGCGCATGTGGCCCATGTGCAGCGTGCCGGAAGGATACGGCAGCATTTCCAGCAGATAGTATTTCGGCCGCGCGGGATCGACATCCGCATGGAACGCGCCCTCGCGCTCCCAACTCCCCTGCCATTTCGCCTCGATCGCTTGTGGATCGTATTCCGCCACTCTCTGCGCCCCCTCTGCGTACCCTCTGCGTCCTCTGCGGTAAAGTCCTTTGCCTTTGCCTCTACCTTCGCCTTCCGATCACTTCCGCTTCTTCTTCCTCCCGCCGCGCGTCACCACTTTCTTCCTCGTTCCCGCCTTCGCTTTTGTTCTTTTCTTTCCTACCTTCCGCGGCGAACGCCGCACCAAATGCCCCGCTCCCGCCGCCTGCTTCACCGCCACTCCAATCAATTTCCAAAGCGCCGCCACATTGCGCTTATCGTCTCCCGGCTTATCAATCGGCGTCTCCAGAATAAACGCGCGCCCCGCCAGCAGCGGATGATTCAGAATTCTCCGAAACGCCTCGAGCCCGATATGCCCCTGTCCGATATGCTCGTGCCGATCCACACGCGATCCCAGCGGCGTCTTCGAATCGTTCATGTGAAACACCGGAACGCTATCCAGCCCCACTTCCCGGTCAATCATCTGCAGCGCCAGTTCCAGCCCCTGTTCGTTGCGAATATCATTTCCAGCCGCAAACAGATGCGCCGTATCCACGCAAATCGCCAGCGGCAAATCCGGCGCCCCTTCTCGAATCGCCTGCAATTCCTCAAACCGCGACCCAATCGTGCTGCCCTGTCCCGCCGTGTTCTCCAGCAAGATCGTCAACCCGCCCAATTTCAATCCCCGCGCAGCCTGCCGCAGCGATTCCGCGATCGTCCGAATGCACAGCCCCGCATCCGTTCCGCGACTGCTCCCCGGATGCATCACCAGGTAATCCGCGCCCAGTTCCACCGCGCGCACCAGTTCGTCATGAAACGCCTGAATCGACCGCACCCGCAGCATCGTTTCCGGCGAGCCCAGATTGATCAGGTAATTATCGTGAATCACCAGCGGCCCCAGCCGCAGCGCATGCCGCCGCTCGCGAAACCGCACTCCATCCGCCGCCGGAATTCGCGTCCCCCGCTGCGGGCGCGCCCACATCCGCGGGCTGGAAGAAAAAATCTGCAACGCATTGGCGCTTAACCCATGCGCGATTTCCAGCGCAGACACCATATCCCCGGCAATGGAGGTATGAATCCCTATGCGCGTATTGCCATCTTTTTTCCAGGGGGGATCTTCGGGTTCGGGAAGCGGTTCCGGGCGGTACTCGTCTGCAATGTCGAACGTTAAGTTAGAGTTGTGCTGTTCTTCGGCCATTCCCTCAGTATGTTCCGGGGCCTTAAACACTTGGATTATTTGGTATTTAGGCTAGCTGACCCCGGATTATCGTCGCAAGACGCTCCGTCTGAACCTCGCATTCTAACGGATTCCGCCACTTTCCGCAATTCGCCGTTTTCAACGGCACTGTCCAGCCTTTCTGTTGAAAGCGAGTTGAAGGGTGCTCCAGCTGATAGAGTTTCTCATCGATGCATCGATTCTGCTGCCAGCAAGAAGCAGCCGAGAACCTGCTCGCTGTGTTCGGCGTTACGGCATCCGGGGAAGCGGCTCAAATAGCGGCGCAAATGTTTGAACCAGCCTTCGCCCAGGTTGGTCGTGCGTAGGCGATGTCGCCAGTGCGCTGGGAAGGCGAAGAACGCCAGGACCTGTTCCAGTTCGAATTGGAATTTCTCTACCATCTCCGGCGCGGCCCAGCGCCAGCGCGCGCAGAATCGCCGCGCCCAGTCCCGCGCCTGCGCTTGGTTTTCCGCGTCCCAGATCCACCAGAACTCCCGCCGGAATTTGCGCCGCTCGGACCAAGCCAATCGTGGCGTCAGCGCTTCCAAGTTCCGAAACCAATGCGCCAGGCAGCGCTGCTGCCGGGCTGCTGGATAGACCGTCTGCGCCGCGCCGACGATCGCGGTCAACCCATCGCTTACGATCAATTCCACCGTCTCCAACCCACGTTTCCATAATCGGGTCAGCAACTCTTCATAGTCTTCGGTGCTTTCCGAAGCCGCCGCACGCCAGTCCAGCACCTCGAACGCTCCGCCTTCCCGCACGCCCACCGCCACCAGCAATACGCCTTTGCGCCCCGGTTGCGAAACGCTCCGCCGGTAGCGCAGGTAAATTCCGCCCACCACGATGGCTCGATAGCGCCCGGGCGCAATCGCTGCGCTGCGCCGCTGCTCGACTTGCTGTTGCGCTTGTTCCAGCACCGCTCCGATCGTGGCCGGCGACAGCGTCCCGCCCAAAAAGCGCCGCACCCAACCGACCACCTTGCGCTGGCTCAACCCACCTACCGTCAGCGCAAACAGCACCTGATCCAGACCGTGCCGCTCATAGCGTTCCACCAGCCCGATCTCTTCCCGCCCCGCCCGCCGCAGGCGGGGAACCCGCACCTGCTCCAGACTCCCCCACAACGTCATCCAGCACTTCCGCACCGTGTAGCCCCAACGGTACACTTTCTCTCCCCGCTGCTTGGCCTCGCTCACGCGCCGGTCCCGCTCGGCTTGCAGTAATCCTTCTACCGACTGCTTGAGCATCTCCCGGGCTTGCTCTTCTACCCGCTGCCAGGCTTGTGCCATTAATTCACGCAGTGCTATTCTTCCTTCTAGGGATAGAGTCATCGGGTGTCTCCTCTCTTCGACCCCGGCTAGGGTCGTCGCTTCTGGAGACACCCTTTCTTTTTCTCCCCTTACTTTCAACAGGAAATCTTACAGACGCTTTTCAACCCGCATTGCGGCTACCGGGGAAGAAACTGTTAGTTCGGTCGCTGGCAGGCGTGCTGTTTGTAGGGGCGCTGCTTGCTGCGCCCGCGTCGCCCGGTCTCGCTATTTTAGATCGGGGCGTCAATTCCACGAACCTACCGGCGCTTGTTTCTAGGCGACTTCACCAACCGCCACTTTAGTCATGCGCGAAAATCCGTCGCACAGCGCGCTCCAGAATCTCCTCCAACCGCGAAACATCAGTCACGCTCCCCTGCGCAAAATTCTTGCCCCCTCCGCCTTTGCCGCCCGCCACTGAAACCGTCTCGCGCAGCAGCGCTCCCATATCACCATCCATGCCCTGAGATTGCGCGAACACGATCGCGCCGCCCAGTTCCGTCGCCAAAAACGCCCGCACACCCGGCTCAGCCGCCAGCCGATTCGCAAGGAGCGACAGATATCCCCCATCGACATCCTTAAACACGCGACGAACAACGCGCTTCACATCCCCGCTCGACGACGGCTCTACGGCAGCCAGCAATTCCCTAGCTTCCAATTCCACCAGCCTCTCCTGCATCTTCTTCGCAGCCCGTTGCGAAGATTTCCTTTCTTCTCCAAACTTCCGCACCATCGCCGGCACTTCCGCCGCCCCGCAACCAAATTCCGCAGCCGCCGCGCTCAGCGTCGCAAAATCCCCGCGAGCCGCAGCCAGCGCCCGTCCTCCACAAACAAATTCAACGCGCCAATTCTGTTTCTGCCGTTCAAACTTGCGAATCAAAAGCATCCCGGCCTGCCCCGTCCGCGCCAGATGAGTCCCTCCGCAAGGCTGCCGGTCAAATCCTTCCACCGCAATCACGCGCAAAGCGCCCTCGCGCTTCACTTCCTTGCGCACGCCCGATTCCGCCAGTTGCGCCGCAGTCGCATAGCTCACCGCAATCGCCCGATCTTCGAAAATAATTTCATTCACCCGCCATTCCGCTTCCTGCAAATAACGCGGCACCATCGAAGGCGCCGCCAGATCAATCGTCGCAATATCCCGTCCTAAATGAAAAGACACGGTCTGGAACTTGAACAACTCGATAAACGCGGCCGAAAGCAAATGTTGACCGGTATGCTGCTGCATGTGATCGAATCGCCGCGCCCAATCAATCACGCCCTGCACAGGTCCTACGGCAACCTCGCGATCCGTCACATGCACAATATCTCCATCCTCGCGATCCACCACCTCCAACACCTGCGCCTCATTCAACTTCCCCGTATCAAAAGGCTGTCCCCCCGAAGCCGGATAAAACGCCGTCCGATCCAAAATCACATGAAACTGTTCCCCAGCGACATCGCAACGCAGTACATGCGCATCAAACTCCCGCAAAAACGAATCATCGTAATAAATCCGCTCAGTCATTGGGTCACGGCACCAGTTTCCATAAATCCGTTTTGCATTTGACGTTCGTAGGGGCGCTGCTTGCTGCGCCCGGCCTTTGATTTGTGCTGTGCTGACTACCGACGCGTCTAGACCAAGTGCCACCCTGAAGGGTGGCGATACACGTTACGCACCCTTCAAAGCCTGCTGCCAAGCCACCTCATACTTGTACCCGCACCCGGTATTAAACAAAACCACCGTCTCCCCCGCCTGAATCCACCCCGCCTCCCGCAATTTCCGCGCCGCCACCACGGTAGCCGCCCCTTCCGGCGCCGCATACATCCCTTCCAGCGCCGCCAATTCCCTCCCCGCCGCCAGCATTTCCTCATCGGTAGCGATAAGCGCAGTCCCATGGCTCGTCTTCAAATCCGCCAAAATGATAAAATCGCCCAGCGCCTTTGGCACGCGCAATCCCGACGCAATCGTCGCCGCATTCTTGAAAAATTCCGACGCTTCCTTCCCTTTCTCAAACGCTTCCACAATCGGCGCGCATCCCGAAGCCTGCACGCAAACCATCCGCGGCCTCTGCGAGCCGATCCATCCCATCACTTCCATTTCCTCAAACGCTTTGCACATTCCAATCAATCCCACTCCGCCGCCCGTGGGATAAATAATCACATCCGGCAATTTCCCATCAAACTGCTCCCACAATTCGTATCCCATCGTTTTCTTTCCCTCGATGCGATAGGGCTCCTTCAATGTGGAAACCTCGAACCATCCCTCGGCCTGTTTATGTTCAGCCACATATTTTCCGCAATCCGAAATCAATCCATCCAGCTTCCGCACATCCGCTCCAAACGCCTGGCACTCCATCATGTTCGCCAGCGGAGTATCGGACGGCATCACAATCACGCAAGGAATTCCCGCCTGCGCCGCGTAAGCTGCCAGCGCCCCGCCCGCATTTCCCGCCGTGGGAGCAGCCAGCGCCTTCGCGCCCAATTCCTTCGCCACGCTCACAGCCGCCGCCATTCCCCGTGCCTTAAACGATCCGGTAGGATTTAATCCTTCATCCTTCACATAAAGTGACTTCATTCCCAGCCGCTCTCCCAGCCGCCGCGCATGAATCACCGCCGTCATGCCTTCGCCCAGCGTGATCGGATGATCCGTCGGCAGCACTTCGTGATACCGCCACATATTCGCCACCCGCCCGCGAACCGCCTCGCGCGTCATAGTCTTTGCAGCCGTCCTCAAATCGTACCGAGCCAAAAGCGGCCCCCCGCACTCGCACAAATTCTGCAACTGAGTATGCGCGTACTTTTTCCCGCAGCGTGAACAGTCCAAATGCGTAATCGTAGTTTTCATAATCTCAAAATCTTAGCACAGCCCGGCGCGCGCGCCCGCGCCATGGCACCACTCTTGACAACCTTCCCGCGAACGCGCAGAATCCCGGCGAATCTCCCCCGGAAAACAAAGGAGGCAAACCCATGCCAGCATTTTCAGGATCGTTTCACGGAATGGTGCGCGGAGAATCCACCGTCAACGCAGCGGTTCAACCCGGCCACATGCTCGGCCTAGCGGCAATCAGCGGCACGCAAACGACAGAAGACCGAAACTGGAACGGCGTTCCCATGACCTACTGGGGAATTTCCGACATGGTCGGCGGCGGCGGCACCCAGCACGGCTATTTCTCCGACGATCACGGCGCGGCCGGACGCGACTTCGGCACTTTTGAAGGAAAAATATCCATGGTCAACGGACAGCCCACCGTCGAAGGCACCTGGGAATACACAGGCGGCACCGGCGATTTCAGCAACCTCTCCGGCGGCGGCACCTTCACCACGCGTATGACCTCTCCCACCGACGTGGAAGCCACCTGGGAAGGCGCCTACGAACTAGGAGCAGCAAAAGCCCGCAGCGCCTAACCACTGTCCATCGATCCACCCACGCGCAGCGTGAATCCCATCTCCATCGGGGTGCGAATCCAGCACCCCGTTTTTTTTGCCAAGATTTCTCCCGATTCATTCTATCGGGGCTGCGGCCTGCCATTATCTGGCGGGCGGCCGACGCTCAATTCGACGGGCAGGTTGCTGGTGCGGCATGCATTCGTCGTTAGATGCGGGGTTCTTGGTGCGGTCATGAATCCGAAAAGATCCAATCTTCGCCTAGCGCCGGAGGCGCGCAAGAAGTTAGCCCCGTGCGTAAGCACGGGGTATCGAGCCGAGGAAAATCCCCAAGCGCCGTAGGTGCGACACCTAACCAAACGCAAATTTCGAAACAAAATCCAATACCTGCCTTTTCAACTAGGCGAGAAACTCCGCATTGAAATCCATCTTCTTGTGATCCGCCTCTTGATTTCGTATGTATCGGACGACCGCGGGAACCTTGGAACTGCTCACACTGATCTCGCCATAACCTTCCTGCCACGCGAATTTTGGCTCGCTCGTTGGCCCATTGGGATGAATTCGATTTGAGGGTGAGAATCGCTTTGGCCAAGGCCACGCTGGGTGGGACCTGCATGACCAAATGAATGTGATCTTCCGCGCCGCCCACCGCGTGAACCAGAATGCCGAGTTTTTGGCAGATGCCCGCGGCGTAGGCCCACAGGCGTGGTTGAAATTCAGGGGAGATGGCTCTGCGCCGGTCCTTGGTGCCGAACACCACATGAACCACATTTTGAGAGTAGGTGTGGGAAATGTGTCGCACCTCCGGCGCTTGTATGTTTTTTGGACCGGATACCCAGGCCTGACGGCCTGGGCTAACTTCTGCCGCGCCTACGGCGCTGAGCGAGCCGCACACCATGCCATACGCCACACACACACTTTATCTTTACAGATACCTTAACTGTATAATAAACACTGGTACGATACAATACGAAACAATTGTCCAGCAAGCCAAAGCCAGCTGCCATTTCCGGTTCAAATCGTTTTCTCCACATATTCCTTCGGCGGCAAATCCAGCTCAACGCCGGACCAATCCCACCAATTCTCGCGTCTCAAACCCACCAATCCGGTCCGCGATTCCTGATGGAAACACCGAGATCCCGACAAAACAATCGGGACAGAAGACATGTGTTTCTAACCGCTTCGCTAATCGCCACGGGGCAACACAGTCGCAATTACGTATCTTCCTAAAAACACGCCGGTTGGAAGATCCTAATCGCCTCTATATCGGGCGTTTTCGAGGGGCCCAATTTGGCCGCGAAAGTGCGCAACCTTCGACGTTGGCAACCCCCTGCCGGCGCAAGGAACACTGTAAAATAGGAGAATGCCGATACGCATGATTGCTATGGATATTGACGGGACGCTTTTGGATAGCCGGTTCAAGGTGCCTGCCGTGAATTTGGAGGCGATTGCCGCTGCGGCGGCTCGCGGGATTGAGATTGTGATTGTGACCGGGCGGCGGTTTGATTTTGCCTACCCGATTGCCATGGAGCTGCCTTGCGATCCGGCGATGATTGTGAATAACGGGGCGGTGATCAAGTCGAAATCGGGCGAAACTCATTTGCGGCACTTGCTGCCGCGGGAAGTGGCGCGGCGGGTGCTCGAAGAGACGGTGCAATTTCGCGAGGGCGCGGCGGTGGTGTTTGACCGGGTGCGCGAAAACCAATTGTTTCTCGAGAAAATCAATTGGGAAGATCCCGGCCGCAAGAAATATTTCGAGCGCAACCGGGCCTACCTGGCGGAGATGAGTCCGCTGGAAAATTGCCTGGATGACGACCCCATTCAGGTGATGTTTACCGGGCCGTATTTGGCGATGCGCGAGGCGCTGGAAATATTGAAGAAGATGCCGGAGGCCGCTTTGTTCGCGCTGGCGATTACGGAATATGAGGAACGCAATTTTTCGATTCTGGACGTGATTCGCAAAGGCTGCTCGAAAGGCGCTGCGCTGGCCGAATGGGCACAGCGGCGAGGCATCCGCCGCGAAGAGGTGATGGCCATCGGCGATAATTGGAATGACCGCGAAATGCTGGAATATGCGGGACAGGCCGTGGTGATGGGCAATAGCGTGCCGGAACTGAAATCGCTTGGCTGGCCGGTGACGCTGACCAATGACGAAGGCGGGCTAGCCGAGGCGATTCGCACCTATGCGCTGGCGTGACGCGTTCGCGCGAGGACGCGGAATGGCGTTGATTGTGTAGCGCCCGCCTTCAGGCGGGCATGTTATCGAGTCCAAAGATGCCACCCTGAAGGGTGGCGCTACGCGGCGCAGCCCGGCGGCGAAGATTTGCTGGCTCTGAGATGCAGAGAGGGATGATAATCGGGTACAAGCCTTGAAGCAGAGAGGACCCATTTCCGGTGGCGGATCGCCTGGCCGTGGTAGCACAGCCACTCTTGGCTGTGTGGGGTTGAGTTGCGCGGAAAATGCCAGACCGAACGCCACACAGGCAGGAGTGCCTGTGCTACTAAGACTGGCCCAACTCGTAATTTTTGCCGCGCTGGCTGCGGCTGCGGCGCCGTGCGCGCGAGCCGATTACGTGGTGCTGCGTTCCGGCATTCGCATGCACGTGCTGAGCTACGAACAAACCGGCGCGACCATGCGGCTGGCAATCGAAGGCGGCGGCACGGTGGAAGTGGCCGCGGCAGATATTTTCAAGTTCGAGCCGGAAGACGTGTTCAACGCGACTCCCGCGGCTCCCCCGCTGGCCGGGCCTTACGCGAGCCTGATTCACCAGGCGGCGCTGAAACATGGCATGGACGAGACGCTGATCACCAGCGTGATTGCCGCGGAATCGAATTTTAATCCGCACGCAATTTCGCGCAAGCAGGCGCTGGGATTGATGCAATTGCTGCCTGCGACGGCAAAGCGCTACCAGGTGACCGATATTTTCGATCCCGCGCAGAATATCAATGCGGGCACGCGATACTTGAAGGATTTGCTCGATCAATATCGCGGCAACCTGGCGCTGGCTCTGGCCGCTTACAATGCCGGGCCGGAACGCGTCGGGCAATATCGCGGCGTGCCGCCGTTTCATGAAACGCGCGCCTATGTGAAACGCGTGACAACCTCGATGGCCAATCAGAAAAAGCAGAATAAGACGGTGGCCGGCGGTGTTCCTCCTGCAGCCGCGTCAAAAGTTTCCAGCGCCCCACCGAGCGCAGCGGCTCATGATTCCGCGACGGAAGCAATTTCCCCCGATCGCTAAAATGTTCTCATAATTTGAATTTGAATTATTGCTGCGGCGGAGGCGGCGTGCCGGGATTTTGCGGCGTGCCGGTGGGCAACGGAACGATTCCGCCGCCGGGAGACATTGGTGATTGCAGGCCCTGCGAGCCCGGCAGACCTTGCGCTCCCTGCGGCCCTTGCCCTCCCTGGTTTGCTTGAGCGATCACATCCGAAAGCGGATTCCAGATAAATTCCCAGCGATGGTAGCTTTTGCCGTTCTTGTAAACCATGATCGATTTTTTGTCCGAGCTGCCGCCGACTCCGATGATGCTGCCTCCGAACGTTTGTCCGCCCGTGCTCGACCCGCTCGAAAGTGAAAACTGTTGCTGATTAAATGTGCCACCGCCCAGCGGAGCGTTTCCGGCTCCGAAGGGAGATTGTCCCAGCTGTCCGCCGATACCCGATGACGGCTGCTGGCCTGGATTTGCTGTTCCCGGATCAGCCGACGATTGCTGCCCGCCGGGAAGAATTGTTCCGCCGGCAATCCCCGGGCTTCCTGCTCCCGGCGCGCCGGGAGGCTGCTGGCCAAAAGCAGTTGACGCCGGAGTTCCCGGCTGCTCGCCGGGATCCTGGGGAGGGCCGGCCCCGGCCATTTGTTCGGCCGCGGCCATCTGCTGCAAGGAAGTGTAGCGCACGCTACCCACCAATTGCCCTGCGGGAGTGACGTAGATCATGCGCCAATTGCCGTCGGGCGTGGTGGGATCCTTGTACGCTTTGCGCATGAAATGGAGCGATCCATTGCCCTTGGTGAGATCGTCCATCGATCCCGGAAATTTTCCCAGCTTGTGGTAATAGAGGCGAATGCCGCGCTTGTACTGTTCGCCGCGCCAGATCATCTCCGCTTCTTTTTCGCGCTTGCCTTGCGTCAACCAGGTCAAGTTGATGGTGGCTGCCGCTATGATCATGGCAGCGGCCATGAACGCGACCATTAGCAATGCATAGCCGCTCTGCGCGGAAGAAATCCGCGCGGTCACAGATGAAGCAATCATTCGATGATTGGCGCGAGGCTTCATGTTTGCGGCTGATTCGTCGGCGGCTCCATCATCAGAGTGGCGTGGCGGCCGGAAGAAACTTCTTCCATATCGACAGTATTGTTTCCGATTTTCACAACACGGAAACGGCTGAGCAAAGTTTCGCCTTCGGCAACGATGAATACGTCGTCACCATTTGCAAAGAAAGCCTGTTTTCTGCCGGACTGGGGATTGGTGACGTATCCGAAAAAAGTGGCCGGAATTTCGAGCGCCGGCGGCGAAGGCGGGCGGTTGCGGGGGCTGCGGATGCGGCGCGCGACGATTCGGATCGTCCTTCGGCACAGGCGGAGGCGGAGCTTCCAGGCTGAAAATGTCGCGGTGAGTGCCGGTGTATTCTTCCTTGCGAACGCGATCGAGCAAATCCAAATGCAGGCGGGGATCTTCCACGGCGAGTGGTTGAAATTTCCGATCCGCCGAAGAGGTGGTGTTCACCGTGGGGCCTGAATTTCGATTGAGAAAGTAAGCGATCGGAACAATCGCAAGCAGTCCGATCAGCCAGTAAATTTGTTTGCGTTGCCGAGTGATCGCCATGGATTAAGACCGGAAATAAGTGCGCAAACTCAGATTCAGTCGAATCGTGCCGGAAGCGGCGGAAGCCAGCGAAAGATTGTCCAATAGGTAAAAATTCTTGGAACGTTCCAGCCCATTGATGAACTGAATCAGGCTGGCATAACTCCCTTCCACAGTGGCGCCAATTTGGACTTCGGTGACACCGCGGTTCGAAACTGGTTTCTGTTCAAAACGCACGCCGCTGGTGCGAAGGCCGGCGTGCGCGGCCAATTCGCCCAGATCGGAAACCACCGCTGAATATCCCAGTGAAGAAGGAAGCAATTCATCCTTGTAAAAGCGCTGACCCTCTCCGCCAAGTTCCGGAACGTGAGAGCGAATGGCATCTGCTCGCGCGACATCCTTGGCGAGCAGGCCCTGTTGCTGCTGAAGCCGCCGGGCTTGACCGCGCTGCTGCTGAGCGTCACTTTGCGCCGCGCTCCGATCAATTACAACCAGCGCGACATCCAGCAGGAGCAGGATCACCAGGCCCCAGCGCGTCCATTTTTTCCAGACTTGAGAAGTTCCGTTCATTGATAGGCGGCCTTCAAGTGGTATGGTACCGGGCGACCAGTTCGAGCACCACTTGGTCGGGGGAATTCGATTTGGACGGACGTTGCTCCTGCTTCAGTTCGACTCCGGAGAATTCTTTCGATTCTTCCAGAGCCTTCAGGAATTTCAATTTCGCCTCATCGTTGGCGGCCCCCACGACGAGGGTTATTTGCACCTCGCCTTTTTGCATGCTGGGGGCGATGGTCACCACGCGGACGCCTGTCGGCAATAGATGCTCAAGGTCCATGAACACTTTTGTCCAGGGAAAACTGCGCTGGTCAATCAGGGAATTCAGGAAAGCGGCGCGCTCGGTGACTTCGCGCGTCTGTGAAAGTTGAAAGTAGGAACGCAGCGCCGATTGCTGCTGTTCCAGCATGGCAATATTTTTCTGATAGTTGGAAATTTCGGCGCGAATCTCGCGATTGGCCCGCCAGGTATAAATCGTATGCAGGGAAAGAGCCAGGAAAGCGACCAGCCCGACCATACCGAGAAGGCTGGCGCCGGCGATAAACCGCCGGTTGTTCTCGAGCGGCGCGGTAGCGAGATTGAGACGGACTTTCATGGTTTTCTAAGACGCTTCAAACGATTGCAAACCCGGCGCAATCTCCGTCACGAAATTTTCTTAACCAAACCCCGGGCGAAATCGAACGGCATCCGCGTTTCAAAAATTTCCCGCCCAAGGGCAATACTCAAATATTCAGAAAATAGGGCGCTCAAGCTCCTCGATTCAGTGCCCAACCGACCAGACCTTCCAGCCGTTGATGCCCCAGGGAAACCACTTCGTTGGGAATTTCCGCCCCGACCGATCCCGAGGCGAGAGGCATCACCGCACAGCCTAACTCATTTTGCACCGCCTGGCGAAATTCGGGTGTGCGACCGCCAAATCCGGCGAGCCGAACCCGGTCCACCGTGCCGCCCCAAGTGTCTTGAAAATAGGCCACCGCGGGGAAAATTTCGTCGAGCAGGGCCTGCGGAACATATTGATCGGCGGCGACGGAAACATCGTTGGTCCGGTAGACACAAATGGTGCCGCCGAAAACGATCGCGGTGGTCAAACTAGTATCCGTCAAGCGGGCAAGCAGAGTGGATCCCTGTTCCTCGAGGAGGGGCAGCGTAGCCAGAGTGGAACTAAGCACCACGCCCGTCTCCATCCCCGCGCTCTGGACAATCGCCTCATATTCACGAAGGATTTCCTGGCGCGCCAGGGCGGCAAGAATTTCCAGATTGCCGGAACGGCCCGCTTGGCGCATCCAGGAAACCACGGTGCCCTCGACATCGAATGGCACACTTTTCTTCAAACGCCAGCGAAGCAGGGGCACTGCCTCATCCGCGCGGCGCGGAAAACTTTCGAAAGGCAAAATGAAAACGCGAACCACGGAATCCGGCACCAGCAGGGCGATCTTCTCGCCGCGGGTAGACATTCGCGAGACGACGCTACGAAAAGCCGAGCGAACGGCTTCGCCGTTCTTGATGTTGGGCTCCACAGCGGAGGGCACGATGGCGCCGGGAGGCAGATCTTCCACGCCGTGAGCATCGAGCGCCAGCGCTCCGCGACCCCATTGCGCCGCCGCCACGTGACTGGTGGAAATTTCGCAGACCAGCGACGGGTGGGGCATGGCGTCCAGCCAATCGCCGAACTGGCGGACTGGACCGAAATTGGAGAGTTTACTCTCGAAACTGGCGGGACTACTCAACGAAGGTCACCTTATTGATTTCGCGCAAGGTGGTTATACCCGCGCGAACTTTGGCTAATCCAGAATCGCGGAGAAAGAGCATCCCTTCCTCGCGCGCGACGCGTTTTATTTCCGACGTGGGCCGGCGGTTGATAATCATCTCACGAATGCGGTCGGAAAGATCAAGCAGCTCGGAGATGGCCGTGCGCCCGCGATAGCCCGTGCCGGAACACTCCAGGCATCCGGCGCCTTCAAAAATGGAAACGCTGCGCCAAGCAGCGGGATCGAGGCCCGATTCGCGAAGGGAATCCTCGGAATAAGGAGCCTGGTGTTTGCAGTTTTCGCAAATTACGCGAACCAGGCGCTGTGCCAGAATGCAATTGAGCGCGGAAACGAAATTATATGGCTCGACACCCATGTTGATAAAACGGCCAATCACATCAGTGACGTTATTGGCGTGGACGGTGGTGAAAACAAGGTGGCCGGTGAGCGCCGACTGAATGGCAATTTGCGCGGTTTCCTGGTCGCGAATTTCGCCGACCATGATTTTATCGGGATCGTGGCGCAAAATGGAGCGCAATCCGCGGGCAAAGGTGAGGCCCTTTTTCTCATTGACTGGAATCTGGGTGATGCCGCGGACCTGGTACTCGACGGGATCTTCGATGGTGATGATCTTGTCTTCATCCGTTTTGATCTCGTTGATGGCAGCGTACAGCGTGGTGGTCTTGCCGGAACCGGTGGGGCCGGTAACCAGGACCATGCCGTAGGGCTCGCGAATATAACGCCGGAACTTGCGCATTTCTTCTTCTTCGAAGCCGACAACATCGAGGGTGAGATTCCGGAATTTCTCGCTGAGCGTTTCCTTGTCCAGGACGCGCAAGACGGCGTCTTCGCCATTGATCGGAAGGCATGATGGAAACGCGGAAATCGATAAAGCGGCCCTTATAGCGAACGCGGAAACGGCCGTCCTGCGGGACGCGGCGCTCGGCAATGTCGAGTTCGCTCATGACCTTGATGCGGGAAAGGATGGTGTTGTGCCACTCCTTATCGAGTGGCTGCATGGCATATTGCAGGATGCCGTCAATGCGGTACTTTACGGCCACCTCGTTGGTGCGGGTTTCGATGTGGATGTCACTGGCGCGGCGTTCGAGAGCGGTATAAATGACCGTATCCACCAGGCGAACGACCGGGTTTACACCCGAATCGCGCGTCAGTTTGTCCATGGATATGGTTTCTTCGGTCTCCTCATCGGTGACCACCTGGAGCGTGAACCCTTCGGTGGCCTGGTCGAGAACGCGTTGCGATTGCTCGGTGCGCTTCAGCAGATCGCCAATCTGCGAACCGGTAGCGACGTTGATGATTAACTTCTTCCCGAGAAGGCCGCGCCAGTTCATCGGTCTGCAATAACTGGCTGGGGTCGGCGACAACGATCGCCAGCGAATTGCTCTGCGCTTCCAGGGGCACAAAGTTGAAACGGAACATCAGCTCCGCCGGGATGCTGCGGAACAGTTCCGGATTGATGCGCTGCTCGCGAAGGTCGATGAAGGGACAGCGATAGCGCTCGGCCAGCCGCCGTGTGCGCTCCACCTCGTCGTTTTCGTTCGGGGCGCTTTCCGGATGAAGATTCAAGTTTTTGTTGATGGTAGACATGGCAAAAAGACGACTATCCGCCTCCCATGTTTAGAGAAAACATCGGCAGGTAAAGCGCGATCACGATAAAGGCCACCACACAGGCCATGATAATCAGGATGGCCGGCTCGACCCAGGTGAGAAGATTCGTCAGACGGAGATTCACCTCCTCTTCGTAAAACTCCGCAACGCTGGTCAGCATGGCTGCCAAAGCGCCAGACGCCTCACCCACTTCGATCATTTCCAGAGCCATGTCCGGAATCAGGCCGGAAGCCTTTAGGCTGGAGGAAAGTGCCTGTCCTTCACGTACCCGTTCGGCTGCCGTGCGGACGCCGGCAGACATCATCTTGCTGGTCAGGGCGTCGGAAGATGTTTCAAGCGCGGCAACCAGCGGCGTGCCCCCGGCGAGGAGCGTTGAAAGAGTCCGCACAAATTGAGCTACCTGCGCCTTAATCCAGACATCGCCAATCAGCGGCAGACGTGGCTTCAAGCGGTCCATAGCCAGTCCGCCCGCGTCGGAACGCGTCCACAGGTAGAGCAATACAGCAGCCAGTGCCACCAAGCCGACGATATAAAAAATGTAATTGCGGACTGGCAGCGAAACCGCGAGAACAAATTGAGTGATGGCCGGCAACTTGGTATTCAGTTCCGAATAAAGCTCAGCGAACTTGGGGATGGCAAAAGTGACCAGGTAGGACAGAACCAACGTCATGGTCACAACCAGAATCGAGGGATAAATTAGAATGGTGCGCAAGCGATTCCGGAAACCGCTGCTGACCCTTTGATAGGCAATATACTGTTCGAGTACACCGGTAAGGTTGCCGCTCTTTTCTCCGGCCATGATGCAGGTGCAGTACACGCCGGGGAAAATACCCTGTGCGATCAGGGCTTCCGAAAGCAACGAGCCATCGCGGACCCGCTGGCGCACCTCCATCAGCGCGGGCCTAAGACGGACCGCAGCAGCGCGCTCAGCGAGCAGGTCAAGAGCAGTGAGGATGGGCAGACCCGCCTTAATCAGGGTGTTGAACTGCTGATTGAAAATAAGGAAATCCGTGGGGCGCATGGAGCTTTTCCCGCGGTTACCGCTGAGCTCGGAAAACACCCCGGCATGAGAGTGAACGGAATAGACGAATAGGCCCCGTTCAGCGAGCTTCTGCTTCGCCTCAGCCTCGGATTTGGCTGTCTCCACCTGCTGAAGAATGCGGCCGGTGGAGTCCGCCACCTTGCAGACAAATTCCGCCATTGGGAGTGGGCCACCTTAATCGATAGAGGCGTACCAAATAAAGTGTAGCACAAGGTGAGATGCACAAAAGCGGCTCGAGGGCAACGATTTCGCAGGAGGAACCCAATCCATTCACATCTGGGGACTTAGTGATGCGAAGAGGCCGGTGTGAAACAACCCCGTGTGACCGCTCGCCAGGAAGGGGCGAATTGGGCCGTGATTGCAGTTCCCTGATGCGAGGAATGGCTAACGAGGGGCGCCGGCAAGGTCCGCTTGATTGACGATGGCGACGCCAGGGGGAGGCTCGAAATGGAATTTCGATTCCGGGATTGGAATATCGGCCTGCCAATTGCCGAATCGAAATTCAGTCTCAACGTTACCAGGTTCGCGGATGACGATTCGCGCCAGCCGATTTTGGGAATCCACTTCGAATAGGATCTCCTGGAAAAAATCAGCATGATTTGCAGCGTCATGTTTTGGGGGCAGGCAGCGCAGCACAATATTTCCCTGCTCGGTTGGGCGATCGTTTGCAGGCGCGCCGGAAGGAGCAGCCAATTCGAGACGGCCGCACAGGCGGTTGAGGTGGACTTTCCCCGTGAGCAAGGCGAAAGGCGTGCGCCAATCGGAACTTTGTTTTACCGCCGCGCGGCTGACGGTGCGGTCCGCGGGAACATAGAACCAAACGTTTTTCCCATCCACCAGAAAGAGTTTTGTTTCGGGAGATTCATACTCCCAGCGCATGCGGCCAGGACGGGAAAAATAGACGCGCCCGGATTCCACGCGAATTCCCTGGCGGCCGTCGCTGAAACGCTGCAGAAAAACAGCTTCGAGGGTGGAGGCGTGTTGATAACGCGATTCCACGGCGCGGACGATGGATTGGAGGTCTTGCGCCGGCAATGCAGGTGCGAGTGAGGCCAGGAGTGCGCACGCAAAGAGAAACATTCTATTCATCGATTTGAGTGTAGCAGGAAGAAGATGCGCTATTGGCGGCGTGGAAAAAGAAATTCGTTCGGGGCAGTTGGAGCCGGACGATTGATAATCTGGACGCCAATCGGAAGATTGGCTTTCCCGCGATGACGCAAACATTGTGAAACTGCGCTGTCTAAGCAGGGCGAAAACCAGATTGGGGGCCTTAAAAGCAAAAAGAGGAGGAAGCTTGCGCTTCCTCCTCTCCTTGGGGGGATTGAGGGTCGTTCTTACTGCAGGGCCGTCAAAGCTGCGCAACCCGCTTCCGTTGTTGCTGCCGTGGCGCCAGACGGCATCGAACCGGATAACGCCGGATTCGTCCGTGCAGAAGGAGCGCTGCCCGGAAGAACCCAGGGTTATCGGAACCGCGTTCACGACGAAGTCATTCGCACCCGGAGCGCCGCAAGGGATGGCCGCAGTCGCGTTTGGATTGATCGGGGTATAGGTGAACGAATAGCCGCTCTTTTGGCTGGTGTTTGCCGTGCCGCCGCCGCCGGACAAAACGCTGTCAACCAGCAAGGCGCTCGTCGCAGTCTGCAATCGTAAGACCAGCTGCTCCGCCCGCCGAGCCGAGGCTGGGGGGGAAGCCGTTACCGTACGTCGAGGAATAGGTGACCGACGCGGTGGTGATGGTGCGGAGCGAACCGACCGCCGAAGCCTCGTTGGCAGCCATCTTCGACCGCAGGAGGTTCGGAATAGCGATGGCAGCGATAATCAGGATGATCGCGACCACGATCAAAAGCTCGATCAAAGAGAAACCTTTTTGTTTCTTAATCATCATCTCGTTAGTCTCCTTCAAATTTTGGCTGGAACCTAAGTGGGACGCTTCGGTTCCGGTAGCGGGTGCCGCAATACCTAAGTGCAAGCGTAGGACCAAAGCCGAGCAGGTGGCTGTTCGAACCCCACTGGAATTCAATAAAGCGTTATTTCTTAATGGTTTGCGCGCCAATTGGGGGAGCACAGACAATCGGGCCATCCAGTTCGCAACCCAGTGCCGCTTCCCGAAAGGCTCATTCATGACAATTTGCGCCTTATGATTTTGCCACATCTCGACCGTGAAATCCAGGCAGACTAACGGCGATAAGATCGCCACAAGCCGCGCCAGAGAACCAAGAAATATAGATGCGTTATTGTAAGGCAGGGAGGGCTGAGCAGGAAGCAGTGGTGGTAGGATTTGCCGCACCGGTGATGTCAGCTCGAATGATTCCCGTTTCATCGGTACAAAAAGATCGCTGACCGGTCATGCCAGGAGTGACGGGAAGCGCATTGATAATAAATGAGTTAGAGCCAGAACTGCCACAACCTGTGGGTTTATTGGTGATGGGCGCAATTGGGAAATAGTTGAACGAATAGCCGCTTTTCTGGGAATTCGAAGCGGTGCCGCCGCCTCCCGAAAGGATCGAGTCGATGAGAAGGGCTTGATCGCACGTCGAAGTTGTGGCGCCTGCCGGTCCTCCTGCGACGCCGAGGGAGGGCGGGAAGCCATTGCCGTAGGTTGTAGAGTAAACAAAAGTGGCAGAGGAAATGGTGCGTAAGGAGCCAACGCCCGAGGCTTCGTTTGCGGCCACGCGCGAGCGAATTAGATTGGGGATGGAAATGGCAGCGATGATCAGAATAATCGCAACTACCATCAGAAGTTCCATCAATGAGAAACCACTCGATTTTCGCTTCATTGCCGCACCCCTTCAAAAGCGCCTTCCTGTTTCATCGAAAGCACACTGGCCTGTAAGAGAGAGGGCAAGCAGACCGCCAAACTCGATTGTGATGCTAATGGGAGGCGGCGGGCGTAAATAACTCATTTAGAACTGGTTGCGGGTAGTCCCGAAAGGGGAATTTGGCGCTGGCTGGCTGGGGTTGAGCTTAGAGATGGAAGTGACAAAGGCTGGCCATCGTGATTGACCAATTCCGACGAGCTAAAGCGCACATTTGCCGAGGGTTCGCGTCGCTCTTCCGAGATCATTTTTCTCGTCAAATTCAGGAACTGAAGAGCCTGACGGAATTCGTTCCCCGGAATCGCAGCAGTGCGGAATGCATTCAAACGAAGAAACCATACGCGATTTAGACGCCATATTTCTTGGCGTAATGGCGGAAGGAGCGGTAGCTCATTTTCAGCAAATTCGCAGCGCGGATCCGCACGCCTGCGGAGCATTCGAGTGCAGCAAGCAAGTAGGCGCGTTCGGTGTCGCGAATGTGCGTTTCCAGGTCGATGCCGCCCTCGGGTATCAACACCGGACGATCTGGGATGGCGAGACTGGCAAAGTGAGTCTGATAATACAGGGTAATCCGGTCAGGCAGGCCTTCGACGGTGATGAAGCGCGAGTTGGCCAATGCGACGGCGCGCTCGATTGTGTTTTCGAGTTCGCGGACGTTGCCGGGCCATTCATAGGCTTCCAGCCGTTCCATGGCTTTGGGCTCGATGCCTTCGAGATTTTTGCCCATGGACTGGCGGTAACGATCCAGGAAAGCGCGGGCGAGGAGAGGAATGTCGTCGCGGCGTTCGCGCAGCGGCGGAAGATGAATGGGAATCACGCTGAGGCGATAATAGAGGTCCTCGCGGAAACGGCCTTCAGCAATTTCTTTTTCGAGATCCTTATTGGTGGCGGTGATTACGCGGACATCCACGTTCGATTCTTCGTTGCTGCCGATGGGCCGGACTTTGCCTTCCTGCAGCACGCGATAAAGCTTCACCTGCATGGTGGGAGACATGTTGCCAATCTCGTCCATGAACAGGGTGCCGCCGTCAGCGGCCTGGAAAAGGCCGTGGCGATTTTCATTGGCTCCGGTGAAGGCGCCCTTCATGTACCCGAACAATTCCGATTCGAGCAGCGTTTCCGGAAAGGCGCCGCAATTGATGGTGACGAAGGGCGTTTTGGAACGGGCGCTGTTTTCATGCAACGCGCGGGCGACTAATTCTTTTCCGGTGCCGCTTTCGCCGGTGATCAGCACGCGGCTTGCTTGCGGGGCGACGGTTTGGATCAATTCGAAAATGGCGCGCATTTTCGGGCTGGTGCCGATGATGCCGTCCAGGCCGGTGAGGCGGCGCACTTCACGGCGAAGAACACCTGCTTCTTTTTTCAGCTTCAGGAGTTCGGAAACCTGCTGGACAGCGGGACGGAGTTCGTCGATTAGCTTATCGCCTTTGATGACGTAGCGATCAGCGCCGAAATTGAGGGCATCCACGGCGGTGGTGATGGTGGGCACGCCCGTGATCAGAATAAATACGGTGGCGGGCGAAATCTCCTTGCAATAGCGGAGCAGATCGACGCCGGACATATCGGGCATGCGAATATCGGAAATGACGATGTCGAAGATTTGCGATTCCAGGCGGCGTTTGGCAGCTTCGCCGCAGTTTGCCACCTCGACGCGATGCCCTTCCTTGCGAAAGGAAATCTCGAGGAGTTCGCAAATCGATTTTTCGTCGTCAACAACCAGAAGATGCGCCATGCCGTGTTCAGCTCCGTCCCGTAACTTCCAGGGCCTCGAGGGGAGCTCGAGTCGCGATGCGTTCCTTGGTGCGATTGGTGACGGTGCGCGGCAGTTCGACGGTGAATTCCGCGCCCTGTCCCTTGATGGAATCCACACGAATCCGGCCGTCGTGCGCCTGAACGATCTGATAGACGATCGCCAGGCCCAGGCCAATTCCCTGCGAGAATCCGGATTGAAACGGCTCAAACATTTTGGTGGCCTGGCGGGTATCGAGCCCGATGCCGGTATCGCGGATGGCCACGCGGACCCACTCCGCATCTGATTCCAGGCCAACGGAAAGCACGCCACCATTGGGCATGGCGCGCAAAGCGTTGCTGCACAAATTCCACAAAACCTGTTTCATGCGATCGCGATCCACACGCGCAACGGTGCGGCGCGAATCAAAGCGGCGCTCCACTTTGTATTTCTCCGAGAAACCCTGCTGGCGCACCAGCAGAGTGAGTGTCTCGTCGAGCAATGAGACCATGTCCAGTTCGGCGAATTGGTACGATTTCTCGCGCGAATAATCCAGGAAGTCGGTGATGATCTGGTTCAGCCGCTCGGATTCGCGCCCGACAATTTTGACCAGGCGCTTATCATCTTCCTCGAGCGGAGCGAGCCGGGATAGTTCCTTGAGCGCGCCGGTCATCGCGGTGAGGGGTTGCCGGATTTCATGAGCGATGCCTGCGGCCAGGCGCCCCAGTGCAGCCATCCGTTCCTTTACCGCCACTTCGTGTTCCAAGCGCTTCAGTTCGGTGAGGTCCTGAAAATTAAACACGTATCCGGACAACTGATTCTGTCCGGACCGCAAGGGCGAGACGGAAAGTCCCAGATAACGCATCGAGCCGTCGGGGCGGCGGAATTCCGCCTCTTTGCGCTGGGCGAGAGGGTTACTTTCCTCATCGGTTTGAATGCGGTCCCACAACGCCGGAAAAATATCCTGCACCTGGCGGCCGCGAACCTCCGCCGATGGGTAGCCCATGATGTCCGCTCCGGTGCGATTCAGAAGAAGGATGCGGCCATCCAGCGCAACGGTGAGCAAGCCGCCGCGCATGGACTGAATAATATCGTCGTTGAATATCTGAAGGTCGCGCAACTCTTCGCGCTTGGCATCGAGTTCGAACCCCTTGCGGCGCAGGTTGTGCGCGAGCGAGCTGCCCAAATAAGCCACCGCGAAAAACGCGAAGAAATTACTGAAAATCCAGAACTGAATGGTCTTGAATCCCGGCATGGAACTGGACGTACGGGGAATGATGCCGTAGAAACATAATTCGACCAATGCACCGAGCAACGCAAAACTGCCGCCGGCTACCAGCAGTACCCCCTGCCGGGAAAACAGGATGCTCGCCATTAAAATGACCAGCAAATAGAGGGACAGAAAATAACTTTGATGCTCGCCGGTGGAATAAACCAGTCCGGTCATCACCACCAGGTCGCAGGCGATTTGCAGGCCGGCGTGCCACCGCGCGTTGGGAATCAAGCGCAGCAAGATGAGGTAGACCATTGCCAGCGTGTACCACATCAAAATGGAAAGAACGAAGTACTTGGGATTGAGAGGAAGCAGAGTCAGTTGCTGGATGGCCAGAGCGATGCCGAGTAAAAATGTGATAACGAGAAAACGAAGCCGGCCCAGCCAGCCAAGCCATTCCTGAAGACTTTGAGTGGATTCCAACATCCGGGTGCGATCGCCCCCCATCCAAATAAACAGCGCCTGCCAAGAACGCCGAAACCGGCCGAATCAGAGCCGCAAATGCCGGGCCCACACGCGCGATGCCAACGCCGCGGCGGCGGACCCGCGAGCGAATCGGCGGCCGGCAACCCGCCCAAGCCCGGTGGCCTTGCAGCACACTCCTGATTCGGCCGCGGCGCGAAAATTTAGTGACCGCCGCCAGCCAGCTTCCCAATCAGCGAGAACAAGGGCAAATACATGGAAATGACGATGCCGCCGACGACCACTCCGAGAAATACGATCATGACCGGCTCGAGGAGAGTGAGCAGGTCTTTCACGGCGGCGTCCACCTCTTCTTCATAAAAATCGGCGATTTTCTGGAGCATGGAATCCATGGCGCCGGTCTGTTCGCCCACGGCGATCATTTGCGTGACCATGCCAGGAAAAACATCGGATTCCTTGAGCGGATCGACCAGCGAGCGGCCCGCTTCGACGGCTTTTCGCGTTGACTGGATGGCTTTTTCCACTACGGCGTTACCGGCGGTGCGCGCGGTGATGTCCAAGCCCTCGAGAATGGGAACGCCGCTGGAGATCAAAGTGCCCAGGGTGCGTGTAAAGCGCGCAACCGCGATCTTCCGCAGAAGCATGCCAATGATGGGCAGTTTGAGCAAAATTCCGTCGAGGATCAGCCTGCCCCCAGGAGTTCCGTACCACATCTTGAGCCCCACGCCGGCCATCCCAAGTACCACAACAATCAAAAAGCCGAATACGCTTCCCACGAAATTGCTGAGGGCAATCACGATGCGGGTGGGAAGCGGCAGCTCAGCTCCCAATCCGGCAAACAGGGTGACGAATATCGGAACGACCTTCCACAAGAGCAAGGTGATGACGCCGCCCGCGATGGTGATGACGGAAACCGGGTAAATCAAAGCCGATTTCACGGCTCGCTTCAACTTGACGTTCTTCTCGATGTACGTGGAGAGGCGTTGCAGAATCGTATCGAGAATACCGCCGGTCTCTCCCGCATCCACCATGTTGTAATAGAGAGGATCGAAAATCTTTTCATACTGCTTCATGGCGGAGGAGAGAGTGGTGCCGCCTTCGACCGAGGAGCGCACCCCGGAAAGGACCTTTTGAAAGGTCTTGTTTTCCTGCTGACCCGCGAGAATTTCAAGGCATTGAACCAGCGGAAGGCCGGCGTCAATCATCACCGAAAATTGGCGAGTGAAAACGGCGAGTTCCTTGCTTTCGACGCCCGAACCAAAGGTCGGAAAGGAAAACTCCTTACCTTTCTCCGAAACTTTGGAGACATTGATCTGCTCGCGTTTGAGAATATTGGAAAGCTCATTCTTGGTCGAAGCAGTGCGCTCGCCGCTGACGGTGGTGCCGGAGCGGTTCACTCCCTTATAGGTAAAGACGGGCATAGGACTTCCCTCCTGTCACTGGCCACGGACTACCGGCGAACCGGTGATTTGCCGGGCATGCCTGGCGATGTGACCCCACGGTTAATTAAATCCTGCAATTCATCTGGATTCGAGGAACGCGCGAGAGCCGTTTCCAAAGTGATTAACCTCTGGGAAAAGGCATTGGCGAGTCCCTGGTTAAAAGTTTGCATGCCGGAAACGCCGGTCCCGGTCTGCATGGCGGAGTAAATCTGGTGAATCTTATCTTCGCGGATCAGATTGCGGATGGCGGCATTGGGAATCAGAATTTCCATGATCATCACGCGGCCGCGGCCATCCACGCGGGGCAACAAGGATTGGCAAAGAATTCCTTCGAGGACCATGGAAAGCTGGGCGCGCACCTGGGGCTGCTGGTGGGCGGGAAAGACGTCGACCACGCGATTAATGGTGGAGCTGGCGGAATTGGTGTGCAACGTGGCGAAGGTCAAGTGTCCGGTCTCGGCGATGCGGAGAGCGGATTCGATGGTTTCCAGGTCGCGCATTTCGCCGATCAGCACCACGTCGGGATCCTCACGAAGAGCGGCGCGCAGCGAATTGGCAAAGGAATGGGTATCGGAGTGAACTTCGCGCTGATTGACCAGGCACTTCTTGTGATTGTGAAGAAACTCGATGGGATCTTCGATGGTGATCATGTGCTCTTCGCGCTCGCTATTGATCTTGTCGAGCATGGCGGCGAGAGTGGTGGACTTGCCCGAGCCCGTGGGGCCGGTAACCAGCACCAACCCGCGCGGCTTGTCGCACAAGGTCTTCACCACAGGGGCCAGGCCGAGTGAATCGAAATTCTTGATTTCCCAGGGAATGGTGCGGAAGACGGCGGAAACGGCGCCGCGCTGGTGAAAAATATTACCGCGGAAGCGGGCCAGATTTTTTAAGCCGAAAGAGAAATCGAGTTCCAGAGTTTCTTCCAGGCGGTGTTTCTGCGCGTCGGTGAGCACGCTATAGGCCAGCGCCTTGGTGTCCGCGGCCGAGAGCGGAGGCATCTCAATCGGCTTCAATTTTCCGTGCACGCGGATGCGCGGAGCGCTATTGGTGGAAAGGTGCAGATCGCTGCCACCCATCTCAATCATTTTTTTCAGCAGTTCACTTAACGTGATGCCAGCCATCTTTCTTCTCCTCTACAGCGCTACATCCTGTTGCGAATATCCAGGCGCGAACCGCTTACAGAACGGTTTCGCGCAACACTTCTTCCATGGTGGTCTGCCCGGCGGCAACTTTCAGCAATCCGCTGCGGCGCAGAGTGATCATGCCGTGCTCGAGAGATTTCTTTCGCAATTCGAGCGACGAAGCGCCGACCAGAATTAACTCGCGCAGTTCGTCGTTCACTTCCATCACCTCGTACAAGCCGACGCGGCCCTTGTAGCCGGTGCTATTGCAGGTGCTGCAGCCGCGCCCGTGAAACACCTGAACGGACTTCACCTCTTCCGCGCTGTACCCGGCATCCACCAGCACCTGAGCCGGGGTGGGAAGTTGTTCCTTGCATTGCACGCAGACGCGGCGAACCAGGCGCTGCGCGCAGATCAGGTTTACGGAAGTCGCCACCAGGAAGGGCTCAATTCCCATGTTCATCAAGCGGCTGATGGTGGAAGGAGCATCATTGGTGTGTAACGTGGAGAGCACCAAGTGGCCGGTGAGCGCGGCTTTGACGGCGATTTCCGCGGTCTCGAAGTCGCGGATTTCGCCGACCAGGATGATGTTGGGATCTTGCCGGAGAAAGGCGCGTAGGGCCGAAGCGAAATTCAGGCCGATTTGCTCCTTCATCTGGACCTGGTTGATTCCCGGCAGTTGAAATTCGATGGGATCTTCGGCGGTCATGATATTCGTTTCCGGAGTGTTGAGGCGCGCCACCGAAGAGTAGAGAGTATTGGTCTTGCCCGATCCCGTGGGGCCGGTAACCAGCACCATGCCGTAGGGCCGAAGAATCGCACGCTCATATTTCTGCAGCGATTCGGATTCGAAGCCCAACTTGGTCATATCCAGCCGCAGGTTCTCTTTGTCGAGCAAGCGCATGACGATTTTTTCGCCGAAGAGAGTGGGAGCGGTGGAAACGCGGAAATCGAGCTCTTTCTTTTTCCCTTCCTTGACGTACTTGATCATGATGCGCCCGTCTTGCGGCAGGCGCTTTTCGCTGATGTCCAGCTTGGACATGATCTTGATGCGGCTGGTCATGGCGTCTTTCAACTTTAGCGGCGGGGTCATCACGGATTGCAAAATGCCGTCAATGCGGAAACGGATGCGCAGTTCCTTTTCGTAAGGCTCGACGTGAATGTCGCTGGCGCCGCGCTTGACGGCATCGGTCAAAACCAAGTTGACGAGCTTGATGATGGGGGCTTCCTCGGCCGCCTTTTCCAGGTCGGCGAGGTTCATTTCCTGTTCTTCCGCGGTGAGCTCGAGGCTGGCTTCGTCGCCGGCCAGGTCCTTCATTACTTTGTCGAGTTCCTGGACGCTCTCCGCTTCGCCATAGAATTTCTGAATCGCTTCGCCAATGGCTGATTCCGAGGCCACCACGGGTTCCACATTGAAGCCGGTCATGAACTTCACGTCGTCCATCGCGAAAACGTTGGTGGGATCGGTCATGGCGATGGTGAGCGTGGAGCCTACACGCGAAAGGGGAACGATCTGGTAGCGTGTGGCGGTTTCTTGGGGGATTAACTTGATGACGGTGGGATCGACTTCGTAAAACTTCAGATTGATCGAGGGAACGCCATACTGGCGGGACAAAACGGCAGTAATATCCTCATCGCTCACCAGTCCGAGCTTCACCAGGCAACTGCCCAGCCGGCCGCCATTTTGCTTCTGGTGGTCGAGCGCCTGTTTAAGCTGATCGGACGAGATCAGCTTGTCCTTGACCAGTATTTCGCCTAACCGGGACGACATTCCTGCTCCTGGGTAAAACCGCGGAACCTGTCGCGCTGCGCGAATCGCCTGCTCGATCGGACGCAATAAGAGGCGCCCACGGGCAAACGGCGTTCTCGCAAGCCCATGCGGAACCAGCGACGCTCAGCCTGGAGAAAAAAGCGTAACACGCTTGGAAGGAGTTCTAGTACACGGGCTTAAATTGTCGTAGTGAAACAGGTAACACTAAATTGAGACGGGCGTGTGGCATTTTCACCACAATGGTTTCTTGACTTGCAGCCTTTCGCTGGTTATCGTTCCACGTAATGTCCCTTGCACTCCATTTAGCGGCTTCTCGAGGTCTGCGAACGAATTCGGGAAGCGCGTTTCTGGCGGACGCAAGGCTGATGATTGCCGAGTACTATAACTCGTTTTTCCGCGCGCTCGGACCGCAGCGCCGGCGGATGGGCAAGACGCCGGTTGAAGTGATCGCTGCTGCGCACTTTAGAAAGAGCACAGCTTGGACAAACGGCGAGCAAGCTAGCAATCACCTGCGATCCAATGAGATGCTGACTTCGAGGGCAATTGAACTTTTCGCTCGCGGACGGTTTTTCGAGTTGATGAGCCCCTCTGGTTACTTTCGGCAAAAGACTAAAAATCTAAAGGCGTTCGTTGAGTTTTTGCGCCGGGATTTCCGGGGAGCGCGATTGAGTATGTTGCGAACTCCGACGGAGGAAGCGCGCGGCCGAAAATTGGAAGCGCACGGAATCGGATCCGAAACAGCTGATTTAGTGCTTTTCCATGCGGGTGGACACCCGGTTTTCGTGGTCGATGCGCATACCAAAAGGAATTTGGTCCGCCGCGGTTGGACGGGCGAATAGGCGGCCCATGATGATAAAAGCGGATCATTTGAAACTAGTTTCGATCGAGAAGCGGCGCGATTTACAAAATTTCATGCGCTGAACGTGCGGACAGGAAGGCGCTGGCGCCGTCCGCGCGAACCGCTGAATGGCGAATTTCCGTGGGACGGATTTCTGGAGGAAGGACGTTGAAGGAGCGGAATTGGACAAGACGTGTTTGGCTGGCCTTGGGCGGGCTGCTGGTGTCTGCTCTGGCAGCAGCTGTTTTTACGCTGGGATCGCTGAACGCGCCGGTGCGGCCGGAAAAAAGTAACTCTTTCCCCGCGTTTTTTGCGTTGTCCACGTTTCTGGTAGCAGCGTTCTTGATCTTTTCGTTAGTTCTGGCCAGGAGCGTCATCCGGGTGCTGTGGATCGAACGGCGAGCCGGGAAGCCGGGTTCGCGATTCAAAACCAAGGTGATGCTGGCATCCATTGGACTCTCCCTGCTGCCGCTGACGATCATGTTTTTTATCAGCTACGGGTTGGTGAACCGTACCCTGATTTTGTGGTTTCCGCGGCCGCTCGAGATCGCC
Organism: uncultured Acidobacteriota bacterium; assembly: GCA_963756355.1. Lineage (GTDB taxonomy): Bacteria > Acidobacteriota > Terriglobia > Acidiferrales > UBA7541 > JBGPTK01. The sequence goes on from CAVWOD010000022.1 coordinate 50,007, forward strand.
AACGAACAAAGCCAGAAAATGCTGAGCGACCTGGGACGAGTGGAGCACGAGCGCCTGAATGACCGCGCGGAGGCTGCCGTTTCCTGGCTTAGCGCTCCGGCGAACCACGGGGATTTGCAAGCATACGCCCATCGTTTTGGGGAAGATTTGAGCGCGATGTGGGTGGTGGATTCGAACGGACACGTGAAGGAGACCGGCGATCCTTCGCAGGAGACTCCCGCGCAGTTCCAGCACGTGCAGGATATGACGAGCGGCGCGGAGCTCTGGACGGCGGGTGGAAAATCTTATTTAGCCGGGCATGCTCCTTACCAGGGCGGGTGGCTGACCGTAGGGCATCTGGTGCCCGAGAATTTTTATCAGAGGCTGATGGATATCCGCACGGAAACGGCGACCTATGAATCCTTGCGGCAGCAGATTCGGGACTACAAGAAAAACCTTTTACTGGCGCAGCTCTTGATTGCGCTGGTGCTGTTGTTTGCATTTACCTGGATCGGCCTTTTGTTGTCGAAACTGGTGACGATTCCCATTGAGGCGCTTGCGGCCGCCACGCAGGAAGTGGCGCAAGGCAACATGGATTACCGAGTGACCGTGCCGGCGCAGGACGAACTGGGAATGCTGGTGGCGTCGTTCAACCAGATGACGGCGCAGCTGGGCGAAAGCCGCCGGCAAATTGACGAATTCACGCGCAGCCTGCAGATCGCCATAGAGGAAAATGAACGGCGGCGAAAAGTGATGGAAGCGATTCTGGAAAATATTCCCACCGGCGTGCTTTCGCTCGATCCGAGCGGCGTGATCACGCGAACCAACTCGGCGCTGGTGCGGATCTTTGGAGATCACGCGCGAACGGCGCAAAATCTGGCGGACCTGGTGGGGGAAGACGGGGCGCGCGACGTACTGCAACTGATGCGGAGATCGCTGCGCATGGGCGTGGCTTCGCGGGAATTCGAAATTGCGGTGGCCGGGCGGCCGGTGCACGCGGCGGTGACGGTGAGTTCGCTGGGGCCGAGAAAATCAAATCCTGGATTTGTGGTGGTGATGGACGACTTGACGGAATTGCTGCGGGCGCAAAAAGCAGCGGCATGGCAGGAAGTGGCGCAGCGGATCGCGCATGAAATTAAGAATCCGCTGACGCCGATTCAACTTTCGGCGCAGAGAATGCTGCGGCACCTGGAACGGAATGCAGCGGCGGGGCGTTCCACCGCCCAGGCCGCGGATTTTGAAAAAGTGGCGGCGGAGTGCGCGATGCTGATCGAGCGCGAAGTGCAGACGCTGGAATCGCTGGTGGACGAATTTTCGCAGTTCGCGCGATTCCCTTCGGCGCGCCTGGCTCCCGCGGATTTAAATGGAATTGTAGCGAGCGCGCTGGAAGTGTTTCAGGGGAGATTGGAAGGGATCACGGTGAGCACCAACCTGGCGGCGACGCTGCCGCTGGTGCGAGCCGATATCGAACTGTTGCGGCGCGTGCTGGTGAATTTGATCGATAACGCGGCGGAAGCCATGGAAGGCTCGAAAGTGCGCCGGCTGACGGTGTCGACGCGAGTGCAAAACGACGGGGATTCCGTGGAAGTGGAAATTGCCGATAGCGGCCAGGGGATTTCTCCCGAGGATAAGGACAAGTTATTTTTGCCGCACTTTTCGACCAAGGAGCGGGGCACGGGGTTAGGCCTGGCGATCGCCAACCGCATCGTCGCGGAACATTACGGGACGATGCGAGTGATGGACAACACGCCTGCGGGAGCGCGGTTTGTGATTCGCTTTCCAGTGGCGGAAGTGCCGGCGGCGCATGGAAGTGTGTGAAATTGGGGGAGCTGGTTCATGACCGCGAGTCACCCTACTTCAGCGGCTTCGCGACTTAAGGCTCGGGACGCAAGAGATGCGAACGCCACATTTGGAGAGCTGCCAGTGAGGCCGGAACGGAAGAACCTGTGTGGCTACACGATTTAGCTTGTTTCCAGGCCTGGCCGCATTTGGCCACGCGGCTGAAAGTAAAGATGCCACCCTGAAGAGTGGCGCTACACGACCATTCTTAGTCGGAGTTGACGGTGAGGCCGGAGTTGAGGCTCCGACCTCTTAAAAATCCTTAGGAAGGAACGTCTTAACTGACATTCATGGCACATACGATTCTGATTGTTGACGACGAAAGCGGAATTCGGCAGTCGCTCTCCGCGCTGCTTCGCGAGGAGGGCTACCAGGTGGAAGCCGTTGATTCGGGCGAAGAATGCCTGGCTGCCGTCGAGCAGAAGCGCGTTCGATTTGATTTTGCTGGACGTTTGGCTGCCGAAGATGGACGGCTTGGCGACGCTGGAACGATTGCAGGAGCGCGATGGCGCGGCGATGGTGGTAATGATCAGCGGGCACGGAAATATTGAGACAGCGGTGCGCGCCACCAAGCTGGGCGCATTCGATTTCATCGAGAAGCCGCTTTCACTCGAAAAAATAATTCTGGTGGTGAAGAACGCGCTCGATTATCTGCGGCTGGAAGCGGAAAACCGGAGGCTGCGCGCGGAACTCGAGGAACGCTACCAAATCCTGGGCGATAGCGTGCCCATGAAGGCTTTGCGGCAGCAGATCGCGCTGACTGCGCCGACAACCGGGCGCGTTTTGATTTACGGAGAAAGCGGAACGGGAAAGGAATTGGTGGCGCGGGCGCTGCACGCGCAGAGCCCGCGATCGCAGATGCCCTTCGTGGAAGTGAATTGCGCCGCGATCCCGGAGGAATTGATCGAATCGGAGCTGTTTGGCCATCGCAAAGGCAGCTTTACCGGGGCAAGCGAAGACAAAACCGGAAAATTCGTGAAGGCCGATGGCGGGACATTGTTCCTGGATGAAATTGGCGACATGAGTTTGAAGACGCAGTCGAAAGTGCTGCGCGCGCTGGAAGAGCAGCGCGTGGAGCCGCTGGGATCGAACCAGCCGGTGACGGTGGACGTGCGCGTGATCGCCGCCACCAATAAGAAACTGGATGAAGAAATTTCGAAAAACCTATTTCGCGAGGATTTGTTTTACCGGCTCAACGTGATCCCTTTTTATCTGACCCCGTTGCGCGACCGCACGGCAGACGTGCCCATTCTGGCGCGGCATTTCCTGTCGGAATTCAGCGAAGCGCATGGAAAGCGCGCCAAGGAATTGAGCGATTCGGCGATGGATGTGCTGTTGCGCTACCCATGGCCCGGAAACGTTCGCGAGTTGAAGAACTTGATCGAGCGCCTGGTGATCATGTGCCCGCAAGCGCGCGTGGAACCGCATCACTTGCCGCCGGAAGTATTCCGCGGAGCGGCACGCAGCCCGCACCAGCCGTATGCGACGCTGCACGAGGCGCGCTCCGCCTACGAGCGCGAGTTTGTGCTGCGAAAATTGGAAGAGAACCAGTGGAACATGACGCGAACGGCCGTGGCGCTGGGATTAGAAAGAAGCCATTTATACCGGAAGATGAAAACGCTGGGAATTTCCGCGGCAAAAGAAGTTTAGCCTTCTATTGGCGTTTATTCTGCTGCCCCGTCCTTTCGTAGCGTTGAATGTCCCGATCGGCGCAGAGGGCGCAGCAAGCAGCGCCCCTACGAAGGCTCCTCCCAGGCGATTGGAGCTCAAGATGCCACCCTGAAGGGTGGCGCTACACAAGCTAGAGCCCGACGGGCTAGCGGTCTTCGCTGAGTTGTTCGAGTTGGTGATGCCAATCGAGTTGGCGAACGATGGCGGGATTGTCACGCCAGTTGTGCAGCACTTTCACGAAAAGTTCGAGGAAGATTTTTGCGCCGAGCATGGCTTCGAGTTCCATGCGGGCTTCCGTGCCGATCTGCTTGAGCATTAATCCACCCTTGCCAATCACAATTCCCTTCTGGCCGTCGCGTTCCACATAGATCGTGGCGCGGATGTGCAGCAGTTTTTCAGTTTCTTCATAGCTATCCACCAGCACGGCGATGGCGTGCGGAAGTTCTTCGCGCGTTTTCAGGATGGCCTTTTCGCGGACCAGTTCGGCGGCGAGGAACCGCTCGGGTTGGTCGGTAAATTGATCCTGGGGGAAAAAGGGAACGCCTTCAGGGAGATGCTCGATCAATGACTTTTCAAGCGCAGGCATGCCGTTTCCCGTAAGCGCGGAGACCGGGAAGATTTCCGTAAAAGCGTGATCACGGGAATAGATTTCGATCCGCGGCAGCAGCTTGCGCTTGTCGCGAAAAACATCAATCTTGTTCAGGATGAGAAACGACTTGCCCTTGAAGCGGCGAACCCAATCCAGCGCAAAGCGGTCGCCGGCTCCGAAATCCACGGAGGAATCCGCCACCAGCGCAAGGATATCCACGCCGTCGAGCGATTGCTGCACTTCTTCCATCATTTGTTGGTTCAAGGCGGAGGCGGGCTTGTGAATTCCCGGCGTATCGGTGAGGACGATCTGCGCGTTTTCGCGGTTGACGATCCCTTGAATTCGCAAGCGAGTGGTCTGCGGCTTAGGCGAAACGATGGCCACCTTGCGGCCCACCAGTGCGTTCACCAGGGTGGATTTGCCGGAGTTGGGCCGGCCGAGCACGGTTACGAATCCAGATTTGAATGGCATAGTCGAGTACGATCTTACACTACGGTGGCATTGGACGCTTGGGTTGGTGATGCTTTCGTCTGGTTCCTGTGGGTCAAGTGAACCAGCGAAGAGGGCGGCTATGCGTTCTTATGCGAATGGAACTCGACAACTTTCGCGAATGGTATTGTGGATTCCCCGCAACGCTCCCTTCGGAATTCAGGATGAGAAGGCGCAAGATCGAGATGACGTCAGAAGCGGACACGACACGCGCAATTCGAACACCGCTGCGAAAATGGGGCAGAAGAATTCACCAGGAATCGAGCGAGAACCTGGCATTTCCTTGACATTGAAACAATGGGTCTCTTATATATTTCCACGTTTCAGTGACTCCCGAGGAGTCGAACTGTGCCACTGGTGAATGCAATTGTGTCGGCTCTGGTCAATGTTCTGGCGTTAGCGGGAATCCCGTTTCTCGGTTATTTCATCTTTCAGAAGATCCGGCATGAACGGACATTTGCGGAAGCGCTGCGACGAACAGGGGTGCAAATCGGCGATCCACGCTACATCGGCTACTGCGCGATTTTTGCGGCTGGCATTGTTGCCATTCTCTTGATCTGGCCTCCTCCATTGGAGCCGCTGCTTAGAGCCGGATCGCCGCAGAAGCCGTTCGCAGGCTTGAAGTGCCAGAAATAGCCTTCAGCAATTTGTCGCGCGAATTTTTTTCCAAGCGATGCCCCAAATAAACCGCTTTGATACAAGTTCGAGGTAATTTCGCCAAATAAAGAGGCTGTCCATCAGGAGTTTTGTGTGATGTTGCAGCCGGGAGTTTAGCCATGATTCGATATTCGGCCTCATATTTCAAATACATCGGTTTTACCCGCCAAAGGTCTTTGGTTGGTTTATCGAGATCAAGTATTGGCGGCGTGTCGGAATAGATTACTTCCATGGGATTGCCCAATTTCTTAAAATCTTCATGCTGGGTATGGAATTCCATGACGAATCCTCTGTGTCCGTCGGCATAGTGATACCACATCAGGTTTTCATCGTGTTTCGAGCAAAGACACAAAATGCCGAGACCTTTGCTGGCTCCATGCACAATGTTGTCTTGCAGTAATTCTGAATGGCCGGATTCTCCCGATCGCACTTGTTTCAAAGCCTCCTTAATGGCTATTCTCTCCTTATCTCGGCGCTCCTTTCTGGAAAACTTCTTGTAGAAATCGGGCGATTCCGTCCATTCCTGTTTGGCGGCTTCCCTTAGTTCCTGTCTGAGGCGACTTCTGCTTCCTGGGGCAACGATTGGCCGAAATTCAAAAGGGTCTTTGAATCTATTGGGTGGTGTAAATGCAATCGTTTCGTTAATCAATATGTCCAATCTGGCTGGGTCAACGTATTTGAATAGTTGCATTTGGCCTTGTTCCTTTGTTTATGGTTCTGTGTTTCCTCAACTCCTAAAAATCTTCCTGTTAAAAAATCTATAAGACCGTTGCGAAAATGTCTTCAAATTAAAACAAAACCGCCCGCCCCTTCGACGGGGCGGGCGTTGATTATTATGCCGCATTTCAAACTTGAAATGCCGCACCCCGGCTTTCACGTGCACATGATCGTGATGGGCAGGCTCCAGTCACTGACTTGGTTGTTCCCGCCCTGGGCGCGGACTTGCACGGAACAGACCGCGCCGGAGGCTCGCCCCGCCAGCACGTTGTCGCGCGTGGAGGAGAAGCGGCCGGCATATTTCGGTTCGCCGCCGTTCTCGGCCACTTGGTATTCATAGCCGTCCGCGCCTTTCACGCCCTGGAGTTTGCTGCGCAGTTTGTTGGGGCCTTCGTTGGTGATGGCCAGGATGACGGGAACCATCAGGTTCACCGCCGGGTGTTTGCCGGCCACAACGATGTCGAAACCCGACAGCGCGGCGTTGGTCGGGGTGATATTGGGAATGCCCTCGACGTAATGGGCGTATTGGCGGAGCAATCCGATGAGGATGCCGCGTTTGTTGAGCTTGTCCGCGGTCAAGCCTTTGCCGCCATCGGCGGCGGCGGCAATGGCCGTGTGGAAATTCCCTTGGGCCGCCGTCAAGTTGGCGATGGGGAAGGGCGGAGTGGCAAAGATGGCCGCGTTGGCAGTCATCTGTGAGTTGACGTGGGTGGCTTTGTCATCCAGGTCGTTGTCCGGCAAGCGGACGAAGGCTAATGATACATGGAACAACACGGTTACCTCCGGGTCAGGCGAAGGGGCTGTGGGCAAACTCCAATAAACCTTGTCCCCCCATTTATACGGCTGGCCTGTCAGGGGGTTAATCCCGTTCCAAGTCGCGCCGTATTTCGGTTCGTCGCCCATGGCCACATTCGCAGTTTCAGTTTATTCGGGGACGTTGACGACTTTGACACCAAACCCGGGAAACATGCAAGCAAAAAATATAATTATTTCTAAAATGAGGCCGGATTTTTCCATATTACTTTAATTCATCAAGCGCATTAAGCCAAGGAATAAGCCGGTGCCGGCGCGGGGCGGGTTTGCCAGGCGGCCCGGCAAGGTTGCCAAGCCGTTTTACAAGCTTGCGAAGCCGGTTTGCAGGTTTGCAAAACCCTTTTGCAAGCCGGCCAAGCCCCATTGCAAGGCTGCATGGACATTTTGCAAGGCTGCAAAGCCCTTCGGCAAGGTTGCCAAGCCGCATTGCAGGTTTGCCAAGGCATTTTTCAAGGCTGCAAAACTGCTTTGCAAGCTTGCAAAACTTCTTTGCAAGGCTGCAAAACTTCTTTGCAAGCTTGCAACGCCCCGCCAAAAACCCGCTTAAAAACGTCCCAAGGCTGTTTAACCGCTGTTTTGCAATGGTTTGCCAAAATGAGCCGGCGGGCGGGGGCATTTGGGGCGGGTTGGCAAAGGGCTTTAGCTTTGGCCGCGTCCGCCTTAACCTGTCCGCACCATGAACACGGCTTGGATCACCGGCAGCAACGGCTTGATTGGCAATTACCTTGTCCAAACCGCGCCGCGCTGGGCTGCGCGCTGGCGCGTGCGGGCCATTGCGCGCGCGGACTTTGACCTTCTGGATTTTTCCAGGGTTGAAACGGAATTTTTCAGACGCCGCAGTTGGTCATCCATTGCGCGGCCGTCACCACCGTCAACGGGGCGCAGAAAGACCCTGCGCTGGCGCGGCGCGTGAATGTGGAGGCCACGCAACGGCTCGCGGAACTGGCGGCCGAAATCCCGCTCGTGTTTTTTTCCACCGATTTGGTGTTTGACGGGCGCAAAGGGAACTATTCCGAGGGCGATGCGCCGAACCCGCTGCACGTTTACGGCGAGACCAAGCTGGCGGCGGAAGAAATTGTCCTCAAAAACCCGCGCCACCTGGTCGTGCGCACCTCGCTCAACGGCGGCCAGTCACTTTCCGGCAACCGGGCGTTCAACGAACAGTTGCGGCGCTCGCTGCAATCGGCCGGGCAGGAAATGAAACTGTTCACGGACGAGTTCCGCTGCCCGATTCCGGCGCTGGAAACGGCGCGGGCGGTCTGGGACTTGGTAGAAAAGCGTTGCGCCGGACTTTACCACGTCGCCGGCGCGGACAAACTGTCGCGGCTGCAAATCGGGGAATTGCTGGCCAAGCGCTGGCCGGAAATTAACACGGCCATTGAGTCCGGTTCGGCCAAGGATTTTCCCGGCGCCCCGCGTGCGCTGGACACTTCCTTGGACATTGCCAAGGTGCAAACGGTTTTGGCCAAGCCGCTGCCGGGCTTGGGGGAATGGTTGGCGTCGCATCCGGAGGAAAGTTTTTAAGCCGGCAAGGCGCGCAGGCGCGGGGGAAAAACTTTGCGCCTTGGCGGCTTGCCCCACTTTTTTGCAACCTCCCATTAGCACCGGGCTTCAGCCCGGTGGTGCCGGCGGACGGCCTCCCAGCCGTTTCAACGGCTTTGTGGCTGCCGGGCGGAAAACGGTTAAAACCGTTTCCGCTTTCCCCGCCCACGGTTCACCCGGCTGAAGCCGGGTGCCAATAAGAACAATGGCTTTGTAAGAAAGTGATCTGCGCCCGGCGGTTTGTTTCCTTTTAATTTCGACTCCGGGAACCGTTTCAGATATTCTAAAATCGGCATGTCCACCATCATTTCCGCCTCCAACGTCACCGTGCGCTACAACGAGAACACGGTGCTCGACGACATTACGCTCGGCATCCAGGAAGGCGACCGCATCGGCCTGGTCGGCCGGAACGGCTGCGGCAAGACGACGTTCCTGAAAATCCTTGCGGGCCTGCAGCACCCGGACAGCGGCGAAGTTTCCCGGCAGCGCGATTTGGTCGCGAGCTATTTGCCGCAGGATTTCATGCTTGATGCCGCGAAGAACGTCTTTGAAAACATCCATGACGGAGCACAGCACGTATTGGACTTGATCAAGGAGTTTGAATCGCTGCCGCATGACTCGAAGCGGCACGAAGAGTTGGAGCAGCGCATCCTTGTGCTGGACGGTTGGACGGTGGACCGGCGCATTGAAGTGGCGATGGCGCACCTGAATTGCCCTGCCGGCGAACGGCGCATCGAAACCCTTTCGGGCGGCGAGAAGCGGCGGGTGGCGATGTGCCGTGCAATTGTCTCGCGCCCGGACTTCCTGATGCTCGACGAGCCCACAAACCATCTGGACCCGGAGTCCATCGAGTGGGTTGCGGAGTTTCTGGAAAATTTCGGCGGCAGTTTTCTGGTGGTCACGCACGACCGCTATTTTCTCGACCGGGTTGCGTCAAGCATCCTTGAGTTGTGCGACGGCAAGTTCTTTTCGCACGCGGGCAATTACACCGATTACCTGCTGGACAAGGCCGAACGCCAGTCCGCCGACGCCGTAATCGAGCACAAACGCCAGATGTTCCTGAAAAAGGAACTCGCCTGGGTGCGCCAAGGCCCGCGCGCGCAACGCAGCAAACAGAAGGACCGCTTCGAACGCTATTACAACGAGGCGGCCAAGGACGGTCCGGTGGTCGAAGAAGACGTGGAACTCGTCATCCCGCCGCCGCCGCAGCTTGGCAACCGCACGGTGGAAGTTGCCGGCCTTGGAATGGAAATTGCCGGGAAGAAACTGTTTTCCGGTTTCAACTTCACGTTCGAGAACGGCAAGCGTGTGGGCATTTGCGGGCGCAACGGGCTGGGCAAATC
>CAVWOD010000023.1:0-228868 GCA_963756355.1 uncultured Acidobacteriota bacterium
CGAACGTATTGCTCAGCAACTCCTCGAATCGATGGGAATATTAAGAGAATTTGCCGGTGCTCGGCAGGAACTACTCGAAGCGAAGAATCTCGACGGGCAAAATCCGGGCGGCTGCGCGGGCAGGGATCAGCGTCGCCACAATGCTGATCCCCAACGACGCGCCCGCAATCCACAATGCATCGAATCCATTCGAACGAAACGGCACATAAGGAATCGCGTAGACTTCCGGATTCAACGGAATCAATCTCCAGGTATTCGCTACCCAGGCAATTGCAAAACCCAGAATCAATCCAACCACTGTCCCAAACGTTCCCACCACCAAGCCTTGCCACATGAAAATATTCCGCACCTGTTCGCGACGCGCTCCCATGGCCATCAATACGGCGATATCGCGCGCCTTGTCGGTAACGGTCATGGACAACACCACCAGAATATTCAGTCCGGCAACAAAAGTGATCAACCCGATGAAGATGGCGGTGACCAGTTTTTCCAGGCTCAGCGCGCGGAATAGCGCCCGGTTCTCATCCATCCAGGTCGCTGTCGTAAACCCGTTGCCTGCCGAGTGCAACACCGCCGCCGCGATCGTTTGCGCATCATCCAGGCGGTCCACTCGCAATTCCAGCAGGCTGACTACGTCGCCCGTCCCGGCCAGTTGCTGCCCGGAAGCCAGGGTCACGAAAGTCCAGTTGGCGTCGTAGTCATAGAATCCTGAATCGAAAATTCCGGCAACACGAAACCTCCGCGACCGCGGCAGCATTCCAAAAGGAGTCAAGCTGCCCTGCGGGCTGGTGAGGGTGACGTAATCGCCCGCGGAAATTTTCAGTTCCTCGGCGAGGATGCGCCCGATCAGCATCGCGGGGATGCCATTGGCATCGGGCGAAAAATCCAGCGAGCCCGAGACGATGTGCTGCAGCGCCTGGTCCGATTGCCGCTCGAGTTCCGGATCCACTCCCTTCAGCACGATCCCGCGCGCTTGATTTCCGGAAGAAATCAAGACGGTTAGGTAGATTGCCGGAGCAATGGCCCGCACGCCCGGGGTCGATTTTAAGCGCTCGATCAATTCGCGGTAGTTGCGGATTCCCTCGGGCGAAGCTGGCTTCAGATTGATGTGAGCGGTAACGCCCAGCAAGCGGTCGCGCAGCGCCTGGCGGAAGCCTGTATTCATGGCCAGGGCGACCACCAGGGTGGTGACGCCCGCGGCCACGCCGATCACGGAAAGCAGCGTCACCAGGCGCAGCACTGCCGGCCTGTACTGCGAGCGCAGATAGCGCAGCGCCACCAGCCATTCGAAGGTCATTTCGTTGCGTCGGGCGCCGCCGGCCCGGTTTGCTCCGGAGCCTCCGGGCGCAGCAGGGGGAACAAAATTACTTCACGGATGGAATGCGAATCGGTGAAGAGCATGGTCAGGCGATCGATCCCGATTCCTTCACCGGCGGTGGGAGGCATGCCGTGGGCGAGCGCTCGGATATAATCTTCGTCGAGTTGCTTGGGAACTTCCTCGCCGCCTCGTTCGATCTGTTCGCGAAATCTCCGTTCTTGTTCTTCGGGATCGTTCAATTCCGAGAAGGCATTTCCCAGTTCGAATCCGCCGGCGAAGAATTCAAAGCGCTCCGTCAAGGATGGATCGTCTTGGCGCTGCTTGAGAGGGGAGAAATTTCCACGGGAAAATCGTAGAGGATGGTGGGCTGAATCAGATGCTCCTCCGCGACCAGCTCAAAGAGCGTCCCGGTGATCGCGCCGCCGGACATGTCGATTCCAGGTCGCCGACTTTGGTGCGGCCTGCCGGCCGCGGCCCAGGCGTTGTAGCGCTCCGGCGATCGCGCGCGGTCCACCGGTCCGCGCTAGTTCTTCCAGGGTGGGCGGCTGGCCCGCGGCAGCGGGCCAATAACGCACAATGGATTCGCGCATGGTCAAGCGCTGCCAGCGGCTGAAATCGAGTTCGTGCTCTCCGTAACGCACAGTGGTGCTGCCGCAGACTTTTTTGGCAAGAGAGGCGAGCAACTCCTCGGTCAGGTCCATCAGGTCATGATAATCGGCATAGGCCTGATAGAATTCCAGCATCGTAAACTCGGGATTATGCTGCGTCGAAATGCCTTCGTTGCGGAAATTGCGATTGATTTCGTAAACGCGGTCCAGGCCGCCTACAATCAGCCGCTTCAAATACAGTTCGGGCGCGATCCGCAAATACAAATCGATATCGAGCGTATTGTGGTGCGTCACGAAGGGCCGCGCCGTTGCTCCGCCCGCGATGGGATGCATCATCGGAGTTTCCACTTCGATGTAGCCGCGTTCGTCGAAAAACCGGCGGATTTCGCGAATCATCAGGGCGCGCTTCTGGAAAATTTCGCGCACTCGCTCGTTTGAAATCAGGTCAACGTAGCGCTGGCGGTAACGAATTTCGACGTCCGAAAGTCCGTGCCATTTTTCCGGAAGCGGCAGCAGCGACTTGCTCAATAATTCCAGGCGCTCCACCCACACCGTCAGTTCATTCGTCTTGGTGCGAAACAACCGGCCTTCGACACCGATCACATCTCCCAAATCAAGAAGCCGGAACAATTCGTAGCCGCCCTGGCCCACCACATCCAGCTTCACGTAGATCTGCAACCGCTCTCCCTGTCCGGCGATGTGTGCGAATCCGGCCTTGCCGTGTAAGCGCATCGCTACCAACCGCCCGGCGATGCGTACCGCTGGCCGCTCGGCCTCCAGCTCCGCGGTGGATTTCTCGCCGTAGCGAGATATGGCGCCCGACGGGGTTTCGGTGAAATCGAACCCGTGGGGATAGGCCTTATGGCCCAGGGCCTCGATCTCAGACAGTTTTTTGCGCCGTTGGAGATACTGGTCGAGCGGTTCTAGGGGCAAGCGGAAGTCCTTCCTTGTTAATTCGTTTGGCAGTATAGCGAGCGCTTTCCACGACCGTCAAGGAATCCACCGAATGAATTCCTACCCTTGAAAGTGGGTTTTGTTGTAATCTCACTTCCTCTCGGAGCCCAGCGATGCGACAAGATAGACCGCCGGTCACCCGCCGCCGAACGGTGAAAGAGGATTGGATTTCCTGGCTTCCACCGAAAAAACTCTCAATGTTTCAGACGGTCATCCGTCCGTGTGAAGCCGCCTACACGATGCTGAGCATCACCCTGAATGAAGCCATTTCCTTGCAGAGCCAAGGCAGCTTGGTGCGCGCGAACCAACTGATTGTTAACTCGCGGATTTTGCTGGACCGGATGACGGCTCCTCTGCTGGCTTTGCTTGCCGGCATGAATTCTCACGGCCGCCACTTCGGCACGCTTTCCTCGGTGGCCGCGCTGAACCCGGAATTTTATCGGAGCGAGGCGGGACAACGGGCGGCCTCATGGAATGCGCTTCTTTCTCACGTGCTGCTGAATGACCGTTCCAAACTGTTTCACAAACTCTGCGCGTTGAGCAATATCGTGGAAGAGCTTGCCGGGGAATACCACGAGTCTGCCGGGAGGATCGTCGAGGCGCCGTTGGTGAAGACGGAGGAATCGTGGCAGAATGTCGAAATTCTCCATTACGATTTGAATACCTGTTTACGGGAAGCGATCGTGGTACTGAAGTCGTTCCTCTGCGCGATACCGGAGACCGAACTCGGCGCACTTGAAATCGAGTTTGCGCGTCCGGTTCCGATACCCGTGCGCGACGCCCGGCCCAGAATGGTACGAGCTTCTTCGTAGACGTGCGCGGCAATTCCGAAGAAAATAGATTCCGTTTTTCCGTCCTCCGGCAATGCCAGGCGACTTGCAACCGTCCGGCCTGTTTGAAGGTGCCGGGACAGAACGGCAAGTACAACTTCTGGAGCGAGGGGCGCATCGGAACTACTGAAGCGTCCCGATTGGGATAGTGGCCCGAACGAGACGAGAGGAAACGGGAGAGCTGCCGGAGGCAGAAGCGATCCGGCTGGCCCAGCAGGGCGACCCAGCGGCGTTCGAACGAATCTATCAATTACACAGCCGCCGAATTTATTCGCTGTGCCTGCGCATGGTCAGCAACACCGCCGAGGCAGAGGATCTGACGCAAGAAGCGTTTCTGCAACTCTTCCGGAAAATCGCCACGTTTCGGGGTGAATCAGCTTTTTCCACCTGGCTTCACCGGTTGGCGGTAAATGTGGTGTTGATGCGCCTGCGCAAGAAAAGGTGCCGGAATCTTCCCTCGAGGAAGTGACCGAACCGGATGAGGAAAGTGGCGGTCCACGGCGGGATTTTGGCGGGCCGGATTTGCGGTTGAGCGGATCGATCGACCGGGTGAATTTGCAGCGAGCGATCGAGGAACTGCCTCCGGGGTACAAACAGGTGTTCGTGCTGCACGACATGCAAGGCTACGAGCACAACGAGATCGCGGATATTATGAGCTGTTCGATTGGTAATTCTAAATCGCAGCTTCACAAAGCACGCATGCGGCTGCGCGAGTTATTGCACGAAACCCAGCGGGACCAGGCCAGATCGGCACGACAGGCCGCCGCGGGCGAACTATCGGGTGAGGAATAAAGGAAAATGGCTACGATCGGTTGTAATCAATTTATGGAATTGGCCGCGCCCTGGCTGGAAGGCGAACACCTTCCGGAGGCGGCGGCCCATTTGCGAGCGTGTCCCCAGTGTCGTTCGATTGTGACCGACCTCGAGGCGATCCGGGCAGCGGCTGCCCATCTGGCGACGGAGGAAGTGGAACCGCCGGCGCGCGTCTGGCTGAATTTGCGCGAGCGGCTGGAAAACGAAGGATTGATCCGCCAGCCGGGATGGGCGGAACGGCTGGCGGCGATGTTCTTGACGGTACCGCGTCCAGCGATTGCGGGCGCTTTCCTGGGACTTTTCCTAGTGGCTGGGCTGTTGCTCGGTTATCAGAGCGATATGACGGCGAATCAAGATGCCTGGCTCAGGCGGACGCAGACTTCGGCATCCTCGCTGGGCTCGCAACTGGATGCTGCCGAGAAAGGGGCCGTTTCCTCCATCCGTGAACGCAACCCCCAGGTGACTGCTTCCCTGAACCAGAATCTGGCCATCGTTGACAATATGATTGCGATGTGTGAAAAAAGCGTGCGCGAGGCTCCACAGGACGAGATGACTCGCGACTTTCTCTACCAGGCCTATCAGCAAAAAGCGGATCTTCTGGCTACCATGACGGAACGCGGGGTGAACGCACAATGATGCTCGTACGCGGCCTTTCCCGATCCTCGGTTCCCAAAGCCGCTTATGCGCTGGCCGGGGTTTTCTTCCTGGCCACGCCCGCGTTCGCGCACCACCTGGAAAAGCATTTTCCCGTGGCCGCCCATCCCATCGTTACCCTTCACAATCCGAGCGGGACGATTACCGTAAAATCCTGGCCCAAGCAGGAAATCGCCGTCAGCGCCGACCATTTGAGCGACAAGGTGGAAGTGGAAGCGGAACAGAACGGGAACCGGGTGGACCTGATTACCCACGTGATTTCCGAGAACTGCAGTCCCGCGGACCTGGAAGCCAATTACGAAGTGACCGTGCCGGAAGATACCGAACTGCAAATCCATGATGATTCCGGAGCCGTGGCCGTCACCGATGTGATGGGCGATATGGCCGTGGATACGGTGGCTGCGGGCATTCAATTGGAAGATACGGCGGGCTATTTGACCGTGAAAACCGTCGGAGGCTCGTTCGATTGCTTCCGATGCGGCGGGCGCATCGAAGCCCAATCCATCAGCGGAAATCTGCGCATTTTTGAGAATCGCAGTTCCAACGTGCGATTTCAGACGTCCACGGGAAACATCCGCTTCGAAGGCGATTTCCTTCCCAGCGGCACGTATTTGCTGAAGAATTACAGCGGCACGATTGAAGTTCGTTTCTCTCCGCAAGATTCCTTCGACCTGCACGCCACTTCGCTCTATGGAAAAGTGATCAACGAAGCCAATCCCCTGAAACCGCCGGCGCATCCTTCGCGCCAATCTCCGCCATTTGCCAAGAGCTTGCTGGGCACATTCAACGCGGGCCGCGCCAAGGTGGAGATGACTTCATTCAGTGGTATAATCAGCATTCGCAAGCGTGATTAACGCTGCAATCCCGCGGATGAATTCTTTTTGACACCGATGCCGCCTTCCGGCGAGACGCGCAATCCCAAAATTCTCTGCCTGATCGGATTCATGGGCTCCGGCAAGAGCACTGTCGCGCGCCTGCTGGCCCGCCAGATTGGCTGGTACGCCGTGGATCTGGACCGCGAGATTGTGGAGCGCGCCGGCATGGCCATTCCCGAAATTTTTAAGCTCCACGGCGAGCCTGCCTTTCGCGATCTGGAATACGCGGAGTTGGGGCGCGTTCTGGGCGAATCCACGGAACAAGGCAAGCGCCTGATTCTTTCGCTGGGCGGCGGAACCACCGCGCAGCCGCGCAGCCTGGAACGTCTCCGCGAAAATAATTGCACCCTGATCTGGCTGCATTGCCCGGTGGAAGAATTGCTAAGGAGATGCGCGCGCATCACCGACCGCCCGCTTTTTCGCGACGCGGAAAGCTTCCGCAAGCTCTACCAAGAACGGCAGCCCTCCTATGAACTGGCGGACTACCGGATCGAAAGCGCGGTGGAACCTTTGCGAGTGGTGGAGCAGATCCTAAATCTCGGACTCCATGAGCGGGTGCCTGCATGAAAATCTCCAAACAGTTTCGAGCTTTGGCTGCTCTCGCATTCTTTGCCGGCCTGGCCGTGAATCTTGCCGCGGGCGCACATTCGCCGCGGTATTCCGTTGCGCCTCTGCCCGCGCATGGAACGGGACAGCTGAGTTCGAATTCCACACTGGCGGAGGACAAGGGGAAATTCCGCGTGCTGGTGAACGGCACGCCAGCCGGGCAGGAGCAATTCTCGATTGCCCCGGATGGCGCCAACTGGGTCGCCCGCGGCAGCGCCGAGGTGCAGGCGGCCAATTCTCTGGCAACGCACGTTACCGGAACCCTGACGCTGAAGCCCGACGGCACTCCGCTGAAATACGAATGGTCCACTCAAGGCGCGAAGAAAGCGTCGGCGACAGTGGATTTTGCGGGCGGCGTGGCCACTATCGAACTTCGCATCGAGGGACAGAAACCCTTTACGCAGCAGTTTTTCTTCCCTTCCCCCCGCATCCTCGTGCTCGATAATAATCTTTTTCACCAGTACGCCATGGTGGCGCGCCTTTACGACTGGCAGAAAAAAGGAGAGCAGAGTTTTGCCGTGCTGGTTCCGCAGACCATGACGCCTGGCGCCGTGAAAGTGGAAGCGCTGGGCGCGCAGGCGGTGGATGGAAAGCAACTCGAGTTGCTGCGGGTAAAAACCGAGGATTTAGAAGTGAATCTTTATCTGGATAATCTGCGCCTGATCCGCATTGCCGTTCCCGCTGCCAACGCCGAAGTGGTCCGCGAATAATTCGCGGAGGAATTTCGAATCCCGGCCGCAACTCCTTGAATCATTTCCCTGCAAACCATCCGCGCCAAATTTCGTTTGAACTTCCGGCCTTCCGCTATTTCACAATCAGGGTCACTTGCGTCGATTGCGTAAATCCCTGCGAGGTCGCAGTGATCGTCAGATTGTACGTGCCCGCGGGAGTGCGGCCGGAAGGTCCACTGGGCCCGCCGGAGCAGCCTGCGATTGCGAGCAGCACCAATGTGATGATGGGAACCGCGATTCGCACCCGGCGATTTTTGCGCGACGCCAGCGAAAGCAGGATCAACCCCAGCCCCGCCGCCAGCCACAAGCCGGGAATTCCGCGCAATTGATCCCAGGGCAGCGGAATCCGCGGCGCCCCCCAACTGCAGAAGGTGTTCAATGTAATCGCCGTGACGGTGGGACTTCCGGGACTGAGCGTCGCCGTGGCCGGCGCGACGGAACAGGTGATGGAGGCCGTTGAACTGGTGCAGCCGAGGCTAACCGTTCCTGCGAATCCGCCGCTTCCTGCAAGAGTCAGGAAGAAAATTGCCGTGTCTCCCGGATTTACGGTGAGCGTGGTGGCCGTGCCCGATTGGACGGTGAGCGTAAATGTGTTGCTAGAGCCGGTGCCAGTGAGCGGAACCGCGTGCGGGCTGCCGGGCGCATTATCCACAATCGTTATGGAGCCGGAACGAGCACCTGCGACGGTGGGCTTAAACGTGACCGAAATCGTGCAAGTGCCATTCGCCGCGATGGGAGAAGCCGTCACACACGTGGTGGTGTCGGCAAAATCGCCGCTCGGTGTAACCGAGGTGACGGTCAGCGGCGCCGTACCTGTGTTCGTCAAAGTCACGGTTTGCGCGGGAGAAGTTACGCCGATTACCTGGCTGGCGAACGTCAGGCTTGTTGGCGCTAGCGAGACGGCTGGCGCACCGGCAGAGGTGGTTCCGGTGCCCGAGAGAGTCACAAAGTGCGGGCTTCCCGCGTCCGTGTCATTCACCGTGGCAGTACCGCCGACGGCACCTAAGGACGTTGGAGTAAAGGTGACAGTGAAAGTGCAGGAAGTGTCAGCGGCCAAAGTGTTCGGCGAGACGGGACAATTATTCGTGACACCGAATCCGGCGGTGGCCGTGATGGTGCTGATGGTGACGGCAGTGGCGCCGCTATTGGTCACCGTAACGGTCTGTGGCGCGCTGGTGGTGTTTTGCGGCTGGTTGCCAAACGCCAGTGTGGACGGCGCCACGGTAACCGACGAACTCACAAAGCTGCCTGCTTTGATAAACACATTGGAATCAAGTGCTTCGTCCGACGTATCGGCAATGGCAAGCTTGATGTGATTGGTCTGCCCGGCGTTCACGGCCGCCTGGACCGTGAGCACCACGGTGAGGCCATCCATTTCCGTGTTGAGAGGCGCCACGTTGGGAACTTGGAAATCATTGTTGATGAAAAACTGCGGATTTTGCGGGTTAGTTCCCAGAGGATTGCCGCCGTTGACGTTATTGATCGAAACGATGGTAGTGGTTCCGGGCAGCAACGCGACGTTCTTTCCGTTGACGAAGAAACCGAATACGTCGTTGAACGCGCTGTTGGCAAACTCGTTATATTCGTCGGAACTGAATACATACTGAAAGCTGACGCTGTTGCTGGCGGGGACGAAATCGAATTGCAAAACGGCGGCATCATCCGTTGTGCTGGGAGCCACCAACACGTTGAGATCGGGATCCCCAGGAGTCCCATTTGCGGTCGTGATCGCTGTGCTGCAATTTGGTCCAATCACATTGGAGACTGACCCGGTGCTCAACACGATTCCCGTATTCAGGCCCAAGATCCCAGCGCCTCCGGCGAAACTTCCCGCGGCATTGTTCGCCCCGGTGTAAGTGATATTGCTGGCGGTGACGCCGGCGCCCAGTAGCGAATTGACCAGATCATTAGGAGTAAGCGTGGTGAGGTCGCTGGTGGTCAGCCCGCCCGCGCCTGCGCCCGTGCCTTCCGTGAAAATGGAGAACGAGCCGACGCCGACCACATCATCCGTGACGGTGACCGTCCCAGCCTGATCGCACACGTTGGTGGGCGAAAATGAAACGTTGATCGTGCAGTTGGCCCCGGCGGCGAGTGAAGCTCCACAGGTATTCGTCTGAGAAAACCCGGTGCTGGCGGTGATCGCCGTGAAGTGAATCGTGGTGGTTCCGTTGTTAGTGACGACGACGGGCTGCGAGGCGCTGGTGGTGCCGATCACTTGTTTGCCGAAGGTCACAAAACTAGTCGAGATCGTGGGAGCTATTCCAGTGCCGGTGAGAGTAACTATTTGCGGACTGCCGACGGCATTGTCGGTCACCGTGAGGCTTCCATTTAACACGCCAGTCGCGGCCGGAGCGAAGCTCACGAAGATGGTGCAAGTGGCGTTGGGAATCACAGCCACGTTCAGGCAACTATCGCCTTCAATCAGAAAGTTGGCGGTGATTTGTTCGTTTGTCACCGTCAGGTTTACGGCATCCGTATTGGTGATGGTGACGGCAGCCGACGAGCTGATGGCCCCCACGGGAAGATTGCCGAAATTGATGCTCATCGTGGAGAAGCTGATAGCCGGCGATTTCCCGGGCAGGTCCGTGGTTGCGTTCCCGTGCTGCTGCTGTTCCCACGCCCTGCGCGCGGGCGAAGTGGCTTGCGCTACGGGCCTCTTGGTCAGTGGCGGTCCCTGCTGCTGTTGCGCCCCAGCCAATGAGCCCGAAATCAGTGCCGCACATACCAAGGTGGTGGAATAGAGGAAGCGCATCACGAAGCTCCTTTCCCCTGAATGCATGGAAGACTGCCCCAGGTGGGCTGGGCGGGTATCCCGGGGAAGCACGGTTTCCCAGTCAGAAGAATGCGCGAAATTTTGTCGCCGAAGTTGCTGACTGTCAAGTAAAAACAGGCTGCTGCTTACCGGAAGGACACTAAGAGCCACCGAAATTTGAATCACGCAGTGGAAGTGGTTGAAAGGAAAGATCGACTCAGCAAAGCTTCTGCGGAAAGGAGAGCGTTCCATAACAAAAAAAGACCCGGTCGATCCCGGGTCTTTTCCAGTCATTCCTACTGTGCGCTTTTCGATCTCTACAGCGCGGCTCGACGCGACACTCGCATGTGTTCGGGCGGCTTGGGTGTCTCGAGTTCGACGTTCACGCTGACCTGCGTGCCCTTGCGGACTACGCCGATTGCCACCGTTTTCTGATCGCGCCTGCTGCGCAGCCGTTCGCGCAATTGATTCAGGGTTTTTACCGGCTGGTCGTCCACCTTGTAGATGATGTCTCCGGCTTTCAGCCCGGCTTTTTCCGCGGGTGTTCCGGGCCGAACTTCGCGAACCAGAACTCCTTCGTCGCCCGGCGCGTCGAAATAGGAGCCCAATTGCCCGCTCACGTCTTCCGCGCTGACGCCCAGTTGCGGCGTGATTCCCAGTTCAACTCGTTGCATATCCAACTCCAAATCCATCTGCGGCATTTCCAGGACGAATGGCTTCACATCCTTCATCACTCGCGCCATGGGCGCGGTGCGGTTGCCCACTTCCACTGAAACTTTCTCCGTCTTGCCCCCGCGCCAGATTTGCAGCTCAATGGATCGGCCGGGAGGGGTTTCGCGCACCATGCGGCGAAATTGCAGCGTTCCTTCGATATCCTGGCGCTCGTAGGAAGCGATCACATCGTTGGCCTTCAAGCCCGCTTTGGCTGCCGGACTATTCGCCTCCACTTCCGTTACCAGGACGCCGCGAATCGCAGGCAGGCTCAGTTCCTTGGCCTTTTCCGCGGTTACCTCCGAAATTTCGACGCCGAGCCATCCGCTCTCATCGCCCGCGTCAACCCACACTTTTCTGGCAGCCTCATCGGGCTCCATCTGCGCGGCGAATTCACGCACTTTTTGATCGATTCCAGATTGGTCGGATTGGATCTCCTGCTGTGCGCTGGCCATGGCCGCCCTCACCTCTTCGAGACGGGCAAGCCTATCCGGTTCCATCTCGCTCACCTCCCGGGCTACCTGCCTTCGGATCTCTGCCATCTTTGACGCCATTTCGCTGGCAATGGTCTTGAAGTTATCCTCGGCAATCTGCCCCTGATTCGCGCCACAGACCTCGGAAGCCGATTGTGCTGCTGGCTGGCTGGATGCCGGGGCTTGAGCAGCGGATGCTTTGCCTTTGCATTGAGCCGACGGCAGTGCCATCAGACTCAGCGCCAGTGTTCCCGCGCTTGCCATTACCACATACCCACGAATACGCATTGCTGCCTCCTAAAGTTCCCAGCCCGCACCAATTTAGATGCTGGGCCGTTCCGTCACTACCCGGATTCGTCCATTTACCGTGCGAATCGATACCGCGCTGCCGCCAGTCCCTAGTTGCCCATGAAACGATCGCGCATTGAATGTGCCCTGCGAAATCACCGGCAACTCGGATAAAAAGTCGCCGTTCATCGAGCGGACATCCAGATTGGCCCGCGCGTTTGAGGGAACCGCTAATACCACCGACCCGTTTACCGTCGACAATTCCACCGGATCGCCTTCCGTCAGCCCCAGCAATTCCAACCGCAGGTTTCCATTGGTGGTGTGGGCGCTGAAGCGGCCGGTGCTGTTGAGCACTTCCACGTTTCCGTTCACCGAGCGCAGCCATCCGTTCCCTTCCACTCCGCGAATCAGCACGCTGCCGTTGACGGTCGCCACTCCGCCCAGCAGCACCCGATACGGCACGTGGATGTGGTATTCCACGGCCACGTCCACTCCGCTATTCTGCGGATACCGCGTGTGCACCGAGATATTGGAATTCCCCGCATCCACTTCGATCTTCACCCGCTCTGCGTCCGTGGGGTCCTCGTGCGCCGTTTTTACCGCCACGATTTCCACTTCTTCCTTTTCCCAGCCGTCTACTTGTACTGAACCGTTCACATTCTCGAGCGAGAACGATCCCCCGCGCGAGAGCGGATACGTGTGATCGAACACCTGGTCCACCGCGAAAGCCGGCCCCGTTGCAACCAAAGAGAACATCAGGAACCACAGAATTCGTCGCATTGCTTCCCCCTCACCGAAGCGTTCCGACTCTTTTTGCTTCCTGGGACGCTGCAGCCGCCTGCAACATCCACAATCCATTCAAACTGGTTTAATCGCTTCTACTTGGCGCTTCTACTTGGCCCTCTCTAATCCGGCTTGTCTGGTTTGGCCGGCTTTGCAGCCGCAGCCGGAGCGGGCGTCGGTTCCGGCTTCTGTACGATGCGCATTTGAGTTTCTATCTGTTTTTGGAGGTGCTCCATCTGCTGCGTATAAATTTGCTTCTGCAGTTGCAGGCAGGTGTCGCTCAGAATCAGCCGGATGTTTCCGGCCACCGTTCGCAGTTTCAGAACTCCTCCGCCTCCGTTGAGCAAGCCTTCGGCGCGCACCACTCGAGCTCCGCCTTCGCTGCCTACATAACTGATTTTCAAGGGAAATGCCGGATCGGCGATCACGTGATGCTCATCGCCCAGTTGAATTTGCGCATCGATGGTTACCGGCAGCCATTTGGGCAGGTACACCACAATGTCACCATCACCCGATTCCAATTCCGAAGCACCGGCGAGCTTGGCTTCGGGCACGAACCATGCCGTGATTCCGCCCGTGCCAGTAGAAGCGCGCACCGGGCTTTGCACTTGCGTCAAATAGATGCTGCCGTCGCCCGTCTCGAGCTGTGTTGGCCCCGCGAGGCGCGCCACTCGAATCCCGCCTCCGCCCGTCTGTGCGCGGATTGCGCCCCAGGCTTCGCCCACTTCGATTTGCCCGCCGCTGGTGGTGGCCACTAATCCCGCGCCCGCGTGTTCTAGGGATACATTGCCTCCGCCGGTATCGAGCCGCGCGATTCCGCCAACGGATCCCAGGTGGATATGGCCGCCGCCCGTATGCAAGACGGCATTGTGGCCGATTTTGCCCACGCTGATGTGTCCGCCGCCCGTGCTGACGGTGAGATCTTCCGTGACGTCTTTTACATGGATATGCCCGCCGCCCGTTTCGAGCCGTGCGCTTCCGTTCACGTTTCCGATGGTGATATCGCCGCCCGCGGTGCTTAGCAAAACGTGGCCCGACGCGTCTTCCGCGTCGATCGAGCCAGCTCCGGTGTTCACTTCCAGGCTGTACTTCACCGGAACCGTTACGTCGTAGGTGATCCACAAGTGTTCCACATCTTCGCGCCGCACGGCTTTTCCGTGCATGACCACGCCATCCGGCAAATTCGCCACCATCACCAAAAATGTTTTGTTTTCTTTGTTGTTTGCCGGGATGGCTCCGCTTTGATCGGTTTCCACCCGCACGCGAAAGCTCACTTCATTGGTCTGCTGGATGTGAATATGCACGTCGCCCAGTTCAGTCCCGAGCTTCAGCCGCTGTCCCTCGCGCGCCGCAAACTTTCCTGTTTTTTCTTCCAGCAGGCGCCGCTGCGAATTTCCCGGATTCAGCGAATGGAATTTCTGTTTCCCGGACGCCGCCGGGATCAGCAATCCGCCCGCCGCCAGCGCCGCCGCAATCCATCGAATTGGCACACGTCGATTCATGGTGCTTGGGTTAATTGTCTCCGGGATTCAATTTAGTACTTTTCGCGCGGGCCCAAATCGCGAATCACCGATGCGCTTTGGATGCGAATATAGGGATTGGAATCTTTCTCCATTCGATCGCGCAGCACTCGCAACACGTTCGGATCCTCGCGGAAAGCGCCTTTATCGGCCATGGCGCGCAGCGCGTTCATCGCTTCAATGCGCACGCCGGGATTCGAATCGTCGGCCAAGGCATCGAGCAGCGTTTTGCGGACCAGGTCCTGCGGCTCGGCGCCGTTCAATGCTTCAAGCGCCTTCAATCGCACCGCGGCGTTTCCATCGGTGCGCACCGCGTCGCACAGCGCCTGGCGGATATCCGGATCGTTGCCGCGGGCTTTCAGCAGTTCCACGGAATCGAGCCTCACGTCGGGGCTGAATCGCTTGTTATTGCGCAGCACGTAAAGCAGCACGCGCTTCACGTCGTTGTTATCCACCGTGCCTTGCAGCACCACCGGCTGCGCGGCATTCATCTGCACTTCGATTTTTGGCGCTTCGTTTCCGCTGCCCGGCGTCCAGTTGATTCCCGAAACGTCCGCCGAGCGCAGCGCCTGTTCATCAAACGGAAGAGTTCCCACGGGTTGCGCGGGGGTGATCCCATTGGTGGCCGGAGTCGTAACCGTTGTGGATTCCGGGCCTGGCAGCGAATTCGTAACTTGCATCTGCTGGCGCAGAAGCCGCGGCGCCAGCGTGCCTACTGAAAAGCCAACCAACACAAATAATGCCGCGCTCAAAGCGGGGTGCAGAGCAAACCAGCGCCCGGGGAAAAGTGTTTCGGACCAGCGAGCCAGCACACCGCGAAATCCCGTGTGCGATTCCGCGATCTCATCAATTTTTTCATCCAGCGCGGTGCGGCAGCTGGCCAGCAGATTCGCGGATGGTTCGTCCGCTTCCACCGTCGCGACAATTTCCACCAGCCGGCCTTCGCTTTCAAGCGAAGCATTGCATGCGGCGCAACCGGCAACGTGAGCTTCCACTTCACTCCGTTCCTCTCGCTCCAGTTCGTCCGCGGCATACAGCACAATCCGCTGCTCGAATTCCGGGCAGGGCGCGCCAGATGACTTTCCGTTTAATTCTTCCGCCATTTCCTGTTCCTCACCTTCGAAACATTAATACCGCAATTTCAAATCATATGGTTCAACCGCGCGCGCATCTTGCGGGTCGCGCGGAACAGCGAATTCTTTACGGTTTCTTCCGAAGTGCCCAGCATTTCGCCGATCACCCGCAGCTTCAATCCCTGATAGTGCTTCAATTCAAATACCGTGCGTTCGCGCGGCGAAAGCAAATCCAGCGCCTCATTGATGTGCTTCCCAATTTCCTGGCCCATCAAATGCCGCTCGGGATTGGCTCCAGCGCGCACTTCCGGCTGGCGATCGAAAAAATCCGACGTGGCATTTTCGCCGTCATCGGTTGCCGGAGCTTGATCTTCCCGCCGCGAATTCTGCCGCCGCAAGTGATCCAGGCACACATTCGTCACGATGCGGTAAAGCCAGGTGTAAAAGCTGCATTCGAAGCGGAAGCGGTGTAGGTTGCGGTAAACGCGCAGAAAACTTTCCTGATAAATATCGCGGGCATCTTCCGATCCGCGCATCAGGTGCGAAGCCAATCGCAACACTTCGCGATCGTACTTGCGCACCAATTCCTCAAACGCCACGCGGTCGCCCGCCTGGGCCTTGCGGACCAGAGCCTGTTCGTCTCCTGTGTCCAATGCCGCTGGCCGCGTACTGGCCTCGAACGCGACGCTCATCCCTGTAGAATGCATAGCCGGTTGCGATCCGCTCGCCTTTGGAGTTCGTTCAACAACCCTGGCGAAATCCGCCACCCCCCGGCAGCCCGCCTTGGTCTCTCTCGCATTGCTTCCACAGATATAGACGCAATGCCGGGCCGGGGGTAAGCGTCCGTTTTCGGACAAAGACCGCGAACGGGACTAACCGGTCAACCTTTCTCCACTTTACGCTGCTCGCCGGAATCTTGCCTGCGCTGCTGCAAACGCGCTCCCAATCGAATTAACCCATATACCGCCACGCAGATAGCGAAATCCAGCGCCCAGCCGCCATCGAATCGAAACCCCTCATGCTGCAGCCAGGGAGGCAGGTGCGGCGCGAACGAGTAATAATAAATGGCGTTCCCGATCAGCACCGCGACCAGGTATTCCAGCCATTTCCTTAAACTCAATCCTGCCAGTTGACGCGCCATCGAGAGGTCTCAGGTGCTCCTGCTGAACGGCATCATCGCTGCAATTCTCTGAAAAGACTCGGCCCGCTGCAGCATCGCCACTCAATATAAGTCAGACCTTTCCCCCAAGCAAATGACACGTATCGAACGCCGGAGGAATTTGCGCGAGAAAACGGAGGCGCGGAAGGCTGTGGAAGTGACGCTGCGTGGAAAAGTCTGCAAATCGACTTTCCCACTGCGCTTGAGAATCCCGCGGAAGGCGCGGGATTCCCACTTTCCCACAGCCACGGCTGCGACGTTTTATCGACCAGCAATGCTGCTAGCAACCCGGATGTCGAAGTATGAAATGCCCGGAATTTGGGACAAGTCACTACCAAGTTTATTCAGAGGAAGGAGCCGACAAAGTCATATAATTAGCGATTCCGAACGGATCGTACTAGAACGTAGCTGGAGAATGCGCCAGATTCTCTTGCATCAATCCAACCCGGTGACCCTGAGGGGGGTTAGCTTGCGGCTAGGCAGGTCAAGCAAGTAGATTTCATTTGTCGTCAGCTCGCCGAGCCAACTCTTCCGCCACCTCAAGAACACAGCAGTTCTCCCGTCGGCAGACACCCTAAGATCTGTGGCATAACCATTCCCATTTGTGAGTCTGTCAAAGGTGCCAGTTGTTAAATCTAGCTTATAGACGTCGTAGTCGTATCCGTGCTTTCCATTACTGGCCGCCATGAAAAGAATATTCTTTCCGTCAGGCAAGTAGTTGGGGTAGGCGAGCGACGGGTTTTTCTGATCGTCGGCTTTCGGAACGTGGGGGCGAAATGTCTGGACCGGATTCCCTGGACGATCGACCGAGTAGATAGCGATTTGCCGATCACTTTCAAGGCCTTCAGTCACGACCACGATGCTTTTGCCGTCAGGCGATACGGAAGCAGGCGACACCATATAAAAATTCTCGTTTGTGATCTGGTGCACATTTGTGCCATCCAAATCACTCGCATAAAAGTCCCACGCGTGGGGATGTGCCTGCGCGATAGGTGAGGCGCTACCGTAGAATCCCGAGCGGGAAAATACTATCGTCTTGCCGTCCGACGAAAAAACGGGCGATAAATCGCTGACCGTCGAGGGCGACCATTGACGCGCATCTGATCCATCGATATTCACGATGACAATCCTGGAGCGTTTGTGGTCGGCAGGCCAGTAGGTATACGCGACGTGCTTTCCGTCCGCCGAGAAAGCCGGGCTTGATTCATCTCCATCTCTCGCGTCCGTCAACCGCGTCGCCACACCAGATTCGACGGCAATTCTGTAAATGAACGAATTACCGCCCTTTTCGAAATCCACCACAATTAGTTTGCCATTTGGAGAGATAGCGACCGATCTGATTTCGCCAGAAGACCTCGCTGCAATTGAAACGCAGGTAAGAAATAGAACAAGCAGTGCACCTGCAAAAACTCGCAGCCCGACTATTCGTTTAATGGTCACGTTCGAACCTCGACGGACGGTTGAGCAGTATCTGTTTGCTTCTTGGGATGGGCAAAGACCGCCTTTCAGATTCAACACGGCGTCGTCAATGTGCGGCCGCGCATGTGGGAGGCGGATCTCCCTCGCAACACTTCACCGGCTGAGTAGGCTCTGGGCCATCCGGCGAAACGTGGGCACCTTCGCAACCCGACGTTTTTGAGCGCTCAATTCTCGGCCACCCGCCTCTGCGGACGCTCTCCGGCGCTCAGCATTAACCGCCAGCGACGTTCCTCTCAGATTGCTTTCGGACCCACTAGGAACGACGCTTGGTTCGTGGCCGAGTCCCGACCCTGTGGCGCTTGCTCGCAGCTACTACCGGGCCAATTTGAGGCTTCTCTGCGCCGTACAGATTCTTCTCATCACTCGCCTGGATGATGTCGAAGTATTTGGAGAGATAATCGTGATCCACCGTCTCCTGATATTCGCCAGCCTCATTCACGAGCCAGATACAGTCGAGACCATCGCGACGGCTGTAGTAACCAACGCGATAGATCGCACCCAGTTTCTTCTTATACATGAGGAAGGTGCTTTGGATAAGCGGCCAGGCGAACGACAGATTTCGGTTGTATCGGATTCGAGATTGAAACTGAAGCGCTGGTTTCTTTTCTCATGGCATTAGGGGTATGGGCACAGGAATTGGGCGGATGGCCGGGAGAATTTGATCGAAGAAAATTTTCGTCATGGCTCACTAAGCGAGTATACCATTTGGGTACTGATCGCAACGGATGGAGATGCGCGTGCCGCACCCAAAACCATTTTCGTCTCATTAAACCTGCGCCACCCAACCCGAGCGAATAGGATTCAAGCTCACAGCTCTGGCCTTACTGACTTAAGCAATCCGTCCTGCGATGATATAAAACACAACTTGTGTCCGATTCTTCGTAAACTCAATGGGCATGCCCATCGCGCTGGACAATCCGGTGAAATTTTTGAAAGGCGTGGGCCCGCAGCGCGCCGAGTTGCTCATTGAGCGCGGCATCGAAACTGTCGGCGCCCTGCTCAGTTATTTTCCGTTTCGCTACGAAGACCGCATCCATTTCACGCCGATCAACCAGATTCAGCCGGGACAGACGGCCACGGTCTTGGCTCGCGTCACCACCAGCGGGCTGCTTTCTTATCATCGCGGCCGCAGCGCTCTTTACCATCTCGCGGTACGCGACGACACCGGGCCGCTCTACGCCGTATTTTTTCACGGCGGCTACCTGGAGCGCCGCTTCAAGACTTTGCAGCGCATCGTGCTTCACGGCAAAGTGGAAATCGATCCCTACCGCCCCGCGCGCCTGCAGATGATCAATCCGGAATTTGAATTGATCGGCGATTCCACCGGCGAAGGCGAACCCGATTCCACGGAAGTGGGCCGCATCGTTCCCATCTATGAAGCCATGGGCAGCCTCGGCTCGCGCATGCTGCGCCGGATTATCTATAGCGTGCTGCAAAATCTTTCCTCGATAATTCCCGATCCGCTTCCCGCGGATATCCTCAAGCGCTTCCAGTTTCCGTCGCGCCACGATGCGTTGATGTACGTGCATTTTCCGCCGCCCGGCGCCGACCTCGATACGCTCAATCAATTCCGTAGCCCCGCGCATCTGCGTTTGATTTTCGAGGAATTCTTTTTCTATCAATTGGGGATCGCGCTGCGCCGCCGGCAACATCGCGAAGAAAAAGGAATCGCCTTCCGCGTGCGGGAAGACCGCATCCGCGACGCCGTGAAGCGCATTCTTCCCTTCAAGCCCACCGGCGCTCAGAAGCGCGTGCTGGCGGAAATTGTTTCCGATCTCGAGCGGCCCATCCCCATGCACCGATTGCTTGAAGGCGACGTGGGCAGCGGCAAAACGTTGGTGGCCTTCGAAGCCGCGGCCATCGTCATCGAAAACGGCTACCAGGTTTCGCTGATGGCGCCCACGGAAATCCTGGCCGTGCAGCATTATCTTTCCGCCAAGCGCATCTTCGAGCCCGTGGGCTACAAAGTGGAAATCATCATCAGCGGAATGAAGCGCGCCGAAAAAGACGCCGCCATCGAGCGCGTTCGCAGCGGAGAAGCGCAATTCATCGTCGGCACGCACGCGCTGATCGAAGATCCAGTGGCCTTTGCGAAACTGGGCCTGGTGATTGTGGACGAACAGCACCGCTTCGGCGTGCTTCAGCGCAAGCGCCTGATCGAAAAAGGCGCGTCGCCGCACGTTCTGGTGATGACGGCCACGCCGATTCCGCGCACGCTCGCTCTTACTGTTTTTGGAGATCTCGATCTTTCCGTGATTGACGAAATGCCACCGGGGCGAACGCCGGTGGCGACGCGCTGGACCGGCGAAGCGCAGCTTGCCGGAGTGTGGGAATTTCTGCGCCGCGAAGTGGAGCAGGGCCGCCAGGCCTACGTGATTTATCCGGTGATCGAGGAATCGAAACAGGAATTGAAGGCCGCCACCGCGGAATACGAGCGTCTGGCGAAATCCGTCTTCCCAAAATTCAAAGTCGGCCTGTTGCACGGCCGCTTGAAGAGCGTGGAAAAGGAATCGGTGATGGAAAGTTTCCGCGGCGGTGAAATCCAAATTCTCGTCGCCACCACCGTGATCGAAGTGGGCGTGGACGTGCCCAACGCCACGGTGATGGTGATCGAACACGCCGACCGCTTCGGCCTCGCGCAATTGCATCAATTGCGCGGGCGCATCGGCCGCGGCACGGAAAAATCGCAATGCATCCTGGTGGCGCCAAAAACCGTGACGGAGGATGCGCGAGAACGCCTGGAAATCATGGTGGCCACCACCAACGGTTTTGAAGTGGCCGAAAAAGATTTACAATTGCGCGGCCCGGGAGAATTTTTCGGCACTCGCCAGAGCGGCGATCTGTCGTTCCACGTGGCGCATCCCTTGCGCGACCGCCAATGGCTGGAGCAGGCGCGCGGCGAAGCCTTCGCGCTGGCGGAAGATTCCACGCGCGCGGGCGAGCTAAACAGCCTGGTAAAATATCTTGGTCCCGGCTGGCAGAAACGCTATTTGCTGGCTGCTGTGGGCTAGGCCGGCATCGAGGAGGGAGCGGCTAAACAGTTCGCGGAAGAAAGTCGCTTGGATGTCATTCCGAACGAAGTGAGGAATCCAGAGTAGATCCCGAGTGCTTGAGAAGTGGGGATTTTCTCCATGCCTCTTCTGGAATGCCATTTGATCACGGACCAATTCACGATATTTTCCGCAAACTGTAAAGCCGGCCCCTACATAGGCGCAAAAAAAAGATATGCGCATCATCGCGGGAAAATTCGGCAGCCGCCGCCTGAAAGGTCCGGGCAAATTGCGCCTGCGTCCCACCAGCGACCGCCTGCGCGAAACCATCTTCAATATTCTGGGCCCGACGATTGAAGGCTCGCTGTTTCTGGACGTCTATGCGGGCACCGGCGCGATGGGAATCGAAGCGTTCAGCCGCGGAGCTCGCGAAGTTGTGTTCATCGAAAAGCACGCCGCCGCCGTGGCGCTATTGCATTCAAATCTCGAACAACTCGGAGTGCGCAGCGGCGTCGAAATATTGGGCGTTGACGCCCTGCGCGGACTGGAGATTCTTGCCAAGCGGCACTACCTTGCTGACCTGATTTTTCTTGATCCGCCCTACGAACTCGACGACGAGTACGAACTCTGCCTCGATTTTCTCGATGGCCCGCACCTGATCGCCCCCTCCGGCCTTGTGATCGTCGAACACTCTCGCCGCCGGGAAATGCCGGACCGGCTCGCGCACCTGGAACGAACCCGCCTGGTTGAGCAGGGCGACGCCCATCTCAGCCTTTACCGCCTGGCACTGGCCGCATAGATCCGCTCTGGGTTGGACCAGCCTGCCCACTCGCTCGTTTTCTTTGCCATCCGGCCGGAATTTCGGGCCGGCGGCATCTTGGCTGATTCATCAAGTCTGCCTTTGCCATTCTTCATCCTGTAACCCGCGGGAGCGTATAATTCGTAGTTATGCTGTACACGCTCGAACGGCCTCCAACGAAGACTGGCGAATCGGCCTCGAAATCTGCTCGTCCGCCGCAATTCGGCGTGGCCTGGGAATCGTCCGCGCACTCGTTCCGGGGAAGCCTGAGGGCATTCTTCACTCGATCGAAACCATTCAAGGCCAGTCCAGCCGTTTTTTTCCGCGACTACTACGTACACCCCTACCGGCCGCGCCTGGCTTTCCTGGCTTCCGTCTTGTGGCATGTGCTCGCCATCTTTTTGATCATCACTCCGCTTTGGCATTTTCCAGCCAGCGGCACTTCGCTGGCTCCCGTTCGAATTGAACTCACCTGGTATCCGCCGGCGCGTGATCTGCCCCCTCTCACCTTTCCGGGCGAACCAACAACCCCAAGCCCCGCTGGTGAAGAGGGCCAACCGCTGCCGCCCGGCGGCGCCGATGCCTATCATCCCAGGCAGACGATTCTTTCCCGGCAACAGAACCCCACGCATCCACGGCAAACTTTGATCCAACCGGATTCTTCGCCCGAGCCTCCCAAAATCGTCCCGCGGATGCCGAATATCGTCGAGTGGGGAAATAATTCCCATGGCGCGCGCGCGCCGCTCCGGTTAACGCCTTCCACGCTGGCGCCACGCCTGCCGCGACGTTCTGGTGCGGATGCTTCCGCTTCGGCGCCGCAGTTGCCGAATCTTGGTAAAGATCCCGGCGCGTTGACTCTCGCGCAAAATTCCGCCGCCGAACCGAAAATGCCGGTAAGCGGCAATGCGGCGCCACGCGCCTCGAAGCGCTCCAAAAAATCCGATAATGCCGCTGCCCCAAAAATTGCGGCTTCAAAAAGTACGTCCGCTGCCCAGCCGCTCTCCGTGGCAGGCAACACGAATCAACAGCCGAAAATTCCGCAGGGGCCTGCCTCTGCTCCGCGAGCATCGGAGCCATTTCGCCCCGAAGATGTAATGGCTCCTCGAATTGGCAATACCACGAATAATTCGTCTTCCACGGAAGCGCTGGGCGGTGCCCCAAATTCCAAGCCATCTTCCGAAGTGAAAATGCCCGTGCCGGATGTTTCAGCGCCGGTTTCGAATCGCACTCGCACGGATAAGCCCGCACCGGCGCCCGAAATCAGAAATAACGCGCCCACCTACGGGAAAATGGCGGCCTCGGGGAACCAGCCGCCGGATGTGAAACTGCCTACGGGAACGGCGTCCTCGCCACGAAAGAATTCCGCGCGCCAGCCGGAGAATGCCTCTGCTCCAAATCTGAAACACAACGTCCCGGCCGGTGGAACAGTTGCCGGAAATTCGAATCAGCCGCCGGATGTAAAAATGCCCACCAGTTCCACAGCCGCGCCGAAAGCAAATTCGGCGCGCAATTCCGATGCCGGCGCCGCACCGGACATTAAACAAAACGCTCCAGCCAATGGGAATTTCGCGGGCAATTCGAATCGCCCGCCGGATGTAAGGATGCCCGGAAATTCCACGGCCGCACCTAGATCAAATTCCGCACGAAACTCCGATGCCGGCGCGCCGCCTGATATCAAAAACAACGGTCCGGGATCCGGAGCAGCGACCGCCAACAACCGCCCGCCGCGCGATGTGAAGATGCCCTGCGGGCTCCGCAGCCGCTCCCAATTCAAAGCCTGCGCGCCAGGCGGATGCAGACGCAGGCGCGGCCCCCGATCTTGGCACTACGGTGACGGGCAGCGAGTCGGACACTCGTCGTTTGATCGCTCTTTCCGCCAATCCCGCGCCCGTTTCTCCGGAAGTTAAGGTGCCTGCCGGCAATCTTTCCGCGAATCTTTCCATTTCTCCGGAAGGAAACCGGCCAGGTGTTCCCGGCGGTGCCCCGGCCGCGAATCCCACGGGAAATGGAGGCACTTCCCGCCCCGGCGATAAAATCACCATCACCGGCGAGGCGGCGCCTGGCGGCACCGCGCCGGGCTCAGGTGGCGGCACAAAAAATTCCACGAATCCGACCGGGGTGAGCATTTCAGGCGGCAATTCGAGCCAATCCGCCACGATTTCGGGGCCACCGGCTGCGGGTCAAGAGCCACGCGCTCCAGGTTCAGGAGAAGTTCCGGCTGCTTCCCAGCCGGCGGCAAGCCTGCCCGCACCGGCCACGCCGCCGCGAAGTCCATCCGCTGCCGCCGGAACTCCTCCGGAAACATCCGCTTCTGCTGCCTTGCCGCCGGAGCCGGAACCTTCCAACGCTTCAAGAATTCAGCCTGCCACCGGAATGGATCGCATGGACGCCACAACATCGCCCGAGGAAATTCTAGGATCGAAGCGCGTCTACACTCTCTATATCAATATGCCTAACCTGACCAGCGCGACGGGAAGCTGGGTGCTGAATTTTTCGGAATTGCGAACGGAAAATATTCCCGATCAGCCGGGCGCGGGAGATGTCACCGGACCGCAGCCGGTCCGGAAAGTCGATCCCAAATATCCGCCCTCCCTGATGAACGCTCACGTGGAAGGCGAGGTCGTCCTCTACGCGATCATCCGGCGCGACGGATCGGTGGACAGCATTCAATTGATGAAGGGAGTCGAGGGCCAGCTCGATCAAAACGCCATGGAAGCCTTTGCACGATGGAAGTTCCGACCCGCCACGCGCAACGGCGCCCCCGTCGAACTCGAAGCCGTAATCCACATTCCCTTCCGCGCCGCCCCGCCCATGTAGTTTCGGCTCGGCTTGCGAACAATCATTATCGCTAAGCACTCCCTTCTCGTGCTCACTCGTATCCCCGTCATTGCGACAGAGCCCCGATGCTGGTTTGCGGGGCGACGAGAAATCTCCTTACCATTCCCATCGCACACAAAAATGAAAATCCAGGCGGACTCAAACAATTCATCCGCTTCTTCTACACGGACAAAATCGAAATCAGCCGCGCCATGTCGCTTTCCGTGTTGTAAAGGTGCGGGGAAATCCGCAACGCTCCTTCGCGCAGGCTCACAAACACCTGCGACTCCCTCAACTTCTTGTGCAGGGCAGCGGCTTCGCCCTCCCGCCGGGTTGACACGCAGATAAACGGCCCGCGGTATTTTGGGTCCTCCGGAGTCACCAAAACGCACCGGTCGCGCGGCAATCGCTCGATCAATCCGCGAATCAGGTTCTCATTGTGATTCCAAACCGTCTCCACGCCCACCCGCAGCAAATATTCCAGCGAGGCTTCCATTGCCGCCAGATTCGTGAAGCTCGTCGCTTCCGGCGCGTCCCACCGGCGGGAGCCGCTCGAGAATCTCAATTCTTCCACCGCCAGCGAGCTGAAATTGTCGGCGCCCTCGAGAGCCGTCCAATTCGCCGGGGCGGGACGCATCGTTTCGATCAAATCGCGCCGAATCCAGAAAAATCCGGTTCCGTACGGGCTCAAAAGCCATTTATATCCCGCGCAGGCCACGAAATCCGCGCCCAATGCGGCAACGTCGATCTTCATCGCCCCGGCACACTGGCTAACATCCAGCAGCAGGTAGGCTCCCACGGCGTGGCATGCGTCCGCCAGCGGCCGGGCGTCGATTTGAACCGCGTTATCGAAGCGCACCAGGCTGGCTGAAACAACTCTCGTGCGCGGCCCGATCTGCGCGATGAAATCCTCCGCGGTCAAAAAACGGTCGCGCGGGCTTACGCGTTTCACACGGATGCCTAGGGATTTTTCGAGAGGCAACCAGGTGGAAAAGTGCGCCGGAAATTCCCCGCGCGCCACCAGCACTTCGTCGCCCGGCTTAAAATCGATTCCCTGGGCGACGGCGATCAATCCCCCACCCGCACCGGTGGTGATGGCAATCTCATCCGCGCTTCCGCCGATCAGCCGCGCCGCAAGCGTCCTTACGCGGTCCGGCAAATCGAAAAGCAATTGATCGGGAATTTGATGCGGCTTCCGTTTCCATTCGAGCGCCGCGCGGGCGGCCTTGACGGAAACTTCCGGCAACGGGCCTTGCGATGAAACGTTCAAATAAGTGACGCCTTCAAAATCGGCGAAGTCCGCGCGGTAATCCGTCATGGGATGGGCCTGCCTCTCATTCTGTCCGGGATCGCATCGAACCGCGCGATGCCAGCCTCCTGCGGTTTAGAAATGATTCTGAAGCTCGCGAAAACTGGCGATGATCAATAGCTTGCCCGTGCCGCTCTCCAGTTCCGATTTCTCGATCTCCCACGTGGCTGGATGCGGAATAAAAACCGCGTTCAATCCAGCGTGCAGCGCGGGATTGATATCGCTGCGCGGGCTATTTCCCACCATCCAGCTATTCGCCTTCACCACGCGCAATTGGTGCACCACGCGTTCGTACGCGGGTAGATCCTTTTCCGCCAGAATTTCAATGGCGTCGAAGAAATTTCTGCAAGCCCGACCGCTCCACTTTGGCCGCCTGTTCCGCGGCTTCGCCCTTGGTCAATAGGATCAGCCGGTGGCGCCCTCCAGGTAGGAAAGCGTTTCGGGAACTCCGTCCAGAATTCGCGGCGGCGTGTTTTCCAGCTCCAGCGCCATGCGCTCGATTTCCTTCACCAGTTCGCGGCGCGCCATGTTTCCGGCCAGCTTCAGGTAACAATCCTCGAGCGAGCGGCGAAAACTGCGCACTCCATAGCCGTGCTGGCGGATATTGCGCCGCTCCGTTTCATTCAGAATTCTCCGCGCATATTCGCGCGTGAATCCCAGCGGCTCGATGTGGCCCAGAAAACTATCGATGGTCTGCTCGAAGAAAATATTATTTTCCCAGAGCGTGTCGTCGGCGTCGATCAGCAATGTTTGCCGTGCCATTCAGCGATTCCTCTCCACGGTCGTTTGCGGTCACACAGATTGCATTTCACGATAAAATGAGGCAACTTCCGCGAACTCAGGAAGCTTTCCGCACACCTACTACAAGTTTTTCCAGAATGCCGCGCGCAATTTTCTGAGCTTCGCCGAATTGGGTTAGATATTCCTGGAACTCGCGGTTCAACTCGAGCGCGTCGCCGGCATTCAGCTTGGTTCGCAGGATCATGTCTCGCAAGCGAACCGGGTGGGGCAACGTGGCGTCATCGCGCAGTTCTTCGAGCGCTGTATTGGGGTCGTAGTGATACATGCGTCCCTCCCTGGAGATTTCGCGGAATCATTGTACTGCCATTTTGAAAAGGGATCAGGCCGCGGCAGGGAGAAATTCGTAACGTTCGATTCGCGCAGCGACTCCTCGAAAAGGGCTCTGGTCCTCCACGCGGAGCACCTTGGCGTAGCAGCGGATATGCACATCGCCCGCCAGGGTGATGCGCTGCGGCAAGGTGAGGACGAGTTCGATCGAATCGCCGGTTTCCACGGAAGAATCCACCATGAAGTAAAGGCCCCGGAAACTCACGTCGCGCGTCTCCGCGGATTGCTCCACAAAACCGTTGTCGGTGGGAATTCGAACCTTGATGGGAAGCGCCATGTTGAACCGGCGGGCGGCGCGACGCTCAACCGAATTTTCCATTGTGCCCTGCCCCCTGGCGCGTATCTGCCGCAAACCCTAGCAAATAGCCGTTTAAAGCGCAACGAGATTTCGGAACGTGATCTTTCGCCCGCGCGCCTGAAACTACACTTCTTGGATGCGCCAGCCAGCGAAATTAATTCATCGCGGGAAAAATAAGTAAGGCCACAGGCGCGGCGTTTGACCTGTCCGCCCGCTGCCGCTAGGATGAATGAACATGTCTCGCGCCGCCGTGATATCGGAGCAGCGGCTTCACCCGCGCGCCCAGATCGAATTGCCGGTGCGCTTGCGATGGATTACCCCGTTCGGCTACCGATTCGCAATCAGCCAAACGATCGATGTTTCCCGTACGGGCTTGCTTCTCTCGCTCCCGGAGGCCTGCGATCTGGGCGCTCGCGTTTGGGTAACCTTGCCGTTCGATCCCGCCGAAACGGCGGCACTGCCGGAAACTCCCGCTCGTATTGTCCGTTCGGAATTGATTTCTTCCATAAGGCATCGAGTGGCGCTCGAATTTAAATCGCCAGCTCATTCGACGCAGCGCGGAGTAAAGCTCGAGCGCCGTAAGAGCGCTCGGGTTTTGCTTGCCTTGCCAGTGACCGTCCGTCCTGCCGACACGCCGTGGCCGGAGGAGACGATGACCACGGATATTTCAGCCAGCGGCCTGCGCTTTGAGACGGCTCGCTTCCATACCGCGGGCGAATCGGTGCTCATCCAATCGCATCATGGCATCCGGGCTCGCAGGGGTGAATTCGCTGCGCAGGTGGTGCGGATTGAGGCGGGCTGGGGCGAAACCGAACAGCGCGCTGCCGTCCAATGGATTGAGTTGCGGGATTCGTAGCTTCGATTCCCTCAGAGGAGCGGGACTTCAATTCTAACGAAGAAACGATGGCTGACGTTTTCCATCGCACGGTAAATCTGCACGGCCCCGCGGGGAGGCTGGAGGCGCTGCTGTGGACTTCGCGGCTTGACCATCCGTCCGTTGTCGCAGTGGTGTGCCATCCGCATCCCCTGTTCGGCGGGACGATGCACAATAAAGTTGTGTACCAAGCGGCGAAAACCTTGCACCGCCGCGGGATGGCGGTGCTGCGTTTTAATTTTCGCGGCGTGGGATTGAGCGCAGGCGCTCACGACAAAGGACGCGCAGAAGCGGACGACGTTCGCGCGGCGCTCGATTACCTTGCTCGTGAATTTCCCTCGCGGCCGATTCTGCTGGCCGGATTCAGTTTTGGCGCGTGGGTGGGATTGCGGGTGGGCTGCCAAGATTCGCGGGTGACGGATTTAGTGGGACTGGGAATTCCAGTGAATGATTCCGATTTTTCCTACCTGCTCGATTGCGCCAAGCCGAAACTTTTTCTGATCGGAGCGCGCGACCAGTTTGCCTCGCGCGAGCGCGCCGAAAAACTTTTCTCGCAGCTTCCCGGCCCAAAGAAACTTTTTTTCGTGAATGACGCGGATCATTTTTTCAAGGATCACCTTCCGGAAATGGCCGGCGCGCTGGATGCCTGGCTCGCCGAACGCTTTCCACAACTGATGTCAATCACGCCGGAACATCGCGACTAATTTATTTCCTGGCCAGTGGAATTGCGGTCAGCAGTCAGCATTCAGCGTCCGCCTTCGAACAATTTTAGAAATTGATCGCGCGGGGCGGGTTCGACGGCGGCGAGGGCCAAATTCGCGCGCGCATGCTCCGGCTTGCTCATCCCCACCAGTATTGTGGTGATTCCCGGCGCGGAGCGAGCGAACTGCAACGCGCGCTCGCGATCGTTTGATAGCCCGAGGGCTTCAGCCACAAACGGCGGCAAGCCTTTCGCCAATTTTCCCTGCAATAACGGCGCGCTGGTGACCAGTGTAATTCCCAGCGGCCGCGCGGCCTGCACCATGGAGACCTGCCGCTCGCCGACTTTTTGATTCGGACGAGTGAGCGCCTCGTGCATCGCCAGATTGAACGGCAATTGCACGAAACGGAAGTGATGCGATTCGCCCGCCACTTCGCGCGCCAGTTCGACCATCTCTTCGAGCGACATGTGATCCTGCGCTGATTCTTCCTGCCGGAAGGAGTTCCAGGTCGCCAGGCCATACATGCGGATTTTGCCCGAGCTCACCGCCAATTCCAGGAACTGAAACGCGGCGCGAACACGGCTCTTGAAATCGTCGCGCGAGATTTCACCCAATTGGGTTTCGGGATTGTGCAGGTAAAAAACGTCGATGCACGCGACGCCCAGGTTCTTCAGGCTGCGCTCCATTTGATTTTCCAGAAAGCTCGGAGCAAGGCAATGGCAGCCCGCCGCTACTTCGTCCGCGTGGAAAATTCCAGGCTCCACATATTCCTTCGTGAAGTAGGGCAGCGGATCGGCGGGCATTTCGCCGTCGGTGGTCAGGAAACCCGCCTTGGTGCATAGAATGATTTCATCGCGCGAAAAACCGGCCGCGAGCAAATTGCGAAGCGCCGCGCCGATCGAGCGCTCGCTGCGCTGGAGGCGGTAATTGATCGCGGTATCAATTAAATTCGCGCCGTTTTCGACGGCGGCGATCACGGCCTCGGTGTAGCCCTGATCGGTTGCGGCATCCGGCTCGCCGAGATACGTGCCGATTCCGATGGAAGAAGTTTGCAAGCCATTTTGTTCGCGGAAATGTCCGGCGGCCGCCTTTGCGCCGATGCGCTCGACGTAGCGCCGGGTTCCTTCTGGCGTTGCGTAACCCGGAATCGAAGAAGCCGGTGATGTGGCAGGTGATGGCATGGATCCTCAGTGGTGAAAATTATGCCGCACGATTGCGGCAGTATAGCAGATGCTCATGGAGCAGCCGCCCCGGCGGGCGGATTTAATACGCGCGAACAAGCGCGAATGATGCGGCGGTAGGGCCAATCGCGCGAGCGAAAAAAGATTTCGCCCTGGCGAGGCTTGGAATAAAACCATCGAGTGAGCAGCGCAAGATGCTCGCCGAGGATTCCGGAATCCTTGCGAACCGCGGGAGGCGCGTTTTGTTTTTGCGGGTGGCCGGTGGATTCGATCTCTAATCCGGTTGCGGCTGGCGGCTCCAATTGCGCGCGCAGGATTTCTTCCACGGAGCGCGGCTGGCTGGAAAGTTCGGCAAAACGAAGCAGAAACGGATCGCAAATAATTCCGGCGCGGACCACGAAAACCGCGATGGCGTTTTCCTCGGCGGACTTTTGCAGGATTACCGCGTCGAGTTCATCCAGACGGCGGGCCAGTTCCGGGAATCCTTTCAAAACAGTTTCGGCCTTTTCGATTTTTTTGTGCAACGCCGCGGCGCGTTCGAAATCGAGCGCGGCGCTGGCGGCTTCGCGTTCGCGCCCCAGTTCATCCGTCAGCGCGGAGCCGCTGGTTGAAAGCGTCACAAGGACGCGCGCGACTTCCGCGTCATATTCGTCTTTCGAGCAGCCCGCGAAGCAGGGGGCCAGGCACATTTTCATTTCGGAATAGATGCAGCCCGGGTACGAAGGATCGCGGCGAATTTTAATCTGGCAGCGGCGAATTTTGAAGAGATTCAGAAATTCATCGGCGAAGGATTCCGCGAACTTTCGATTGGGAAACGGGCCGAAATAGCTGCCGCCGTCGGCGGAAATCCGCCGCGTGACGTAACAGCGGGGATAGGCGTTTTTCATATTTACTTTCAGCAGCGCGGGGGGGCGGACGCGGAGCCAATCGCGATATTTTCGCGGGAAGAAGCTGGCGTGCGTGTTCGTAGAGGAGGAGAGCCTGTTCGAATTTCGAGCCGACGATGCGGTAGCGAATTTTCGCGGCGATACCTCGCAGATTGAGGCGCTTGCTGGCGGGATCGGGAGGACGCAGAATTCGTTCGGCGGCGCGGCGGAGATCGGCTGTGCGGGCGAGATATGGATCGGCGCCTGCGGCGCCTGATTCGATGAGGAAAACTGCGGGACGCGGCGGCAGCGCTGCGAAAAATTGCTCTTCGCGCGCAGCGTCGAATTCCTGTTCGCAATCAAGCGGCAGCATCTCCCTTCTCTTAGTAACTTTTCAAAACCCAGGAAGCGATGACTAATCGCTGAATTTCGCTGGTGCCCTCGTAAATTTCCGTGATGCGGGCGTCGCGATAATTCCGTTCGACCGGATATTCCTGGCTGTAGCCGTTGCCGCCGTGAATTTGAATGGCTTTGTGAGTGACGCGCGTGGACATCTCGCTGGCGAAAAGTTTGGCGCTGGCAGCTTCCATGGTGAAGCGCGCGCCGGCGT
The DNA here is from genome assembly GCA_963756355.1 of uncultured Acidobacteriota bacterium. Classification (GTDB taxonomy): domain Bacteria; phylum Acidobacteriota; class Terriglobia; order Acidiferrales; family UBA7541; genus JBGPTK01. The sequence goes on from CAVWOD010000023.1 coordinate 31,201, forward strand.
CCTGCTTCCAGGCCGCTTTGCGGGCGAGCAAGCGGGCGGCCTCAATTTCCGTGGACATATCCGCGAGCATGAATTGAATGGCCTGAAAATCGAAGATGGGATGGCCGAAGGCTTGGCGTTCCTGCGAATATTTCAACGCCGCCTCGAACGCGCCCTGAGCGATGCCGATGGCTTGCGAAGCGATGCCGATGCGTCCGCCGTCGAGCGTGGAAAGAGCGACTTTGTAACCTTCGCCTTCGTTGCCGATGCGATTCGAAGCCGGGACTTCACAATCGTTGAAAACCAATTCGGTGCAGGCGCTGGCGTGGATGCCGAGTTTCTTTTCTTCTTTTCCAACGGCGAATCCCGGCGTGCCTTTTTCGACTACCAGCGCGGTGATTCCTTTCTCGCCTTTTTCAGGATGCGTATTCACGTAGACGATTGCGGCATCGGCTGCGCCGCCGTTGGTGATCCAAGCTTTGGTGCCGTTGATTATGTAGCGATCGCCTTTGAGGACGGCTTTCGTGCGCAGCGCGGCGGCGTTCGACCCGGCTTGAGGCTCGGTGAGCGCGTAGCATCCAATTTTTTCACCGCGCGCGTAGGGCAGCAGAAATTTCTCTTTTTGCCCGGCAGTGCCGAAGCGATGTATCGGATCGCAATAAAGCGAATTCTGCACCGAGAGAATTACAGAGGTGGAAGCGCATACGCGGGCGATTTCTTCGATGACGATGGTGTAACTGATGTGGTCCATTCCCGCGCCGCCTTCTTCTTCTGGAAAGGGGACGCCGGTCAGGCCAAGCTCGGCAGCCTTGTGGAAAAGGTCGAAGGGGAAATGGCCTTTTTCATCGAGTTCGCGAGCTCGAGGTTTTACTTCGGCTTCAGCGAATTCGCGGACGCTGCGCTGGAGGAGTTGCTGTTCTTCAGTGAGATCGAGATTCAATTTGTGGCTCCTTCCGTTTGAGTGCTGGAGGGTGCGAGTGTGGAAGTTCGACAAGAATTGCAGCAAAAAATTGGCGCCGGAAAAGGCTGTTGAAAACCGGCGATATAGGAGCGATTAGAAAATTGTATGTTGTTGAACCTTTAGATGGTTGCGGCTGTGCGACTGTGGTGCTTGTGGCGATTAGAAATGGCGTTTTTTGAAGCGTTGTCGCAATCGGCGCACGGCTTGGCTGGTCGGGGGCGCGGCCCTTCGCAGCTCTGGGTAAACTGAAGCCGGCCCCTACATTAGCGCGGACGGCGGCTGGCACGATTGGTGGCTTGTTCATGGCTATTAATTGAATACCATAAAAATCGCGGAATTGCTGGTTGGGATTATGTAAGAGGCCTCGGTGGAGGGTTGATCATGGTGAATTGAAAAGCCGGGCAGGCGAACTCGCGAGGCCGAAGGAAAGCTCAGCCGCCGAATCAGGTTGGTAGCCCAGTTGGTAGCGCTGGTGGAGCAGGCTGAGTCGAAGGAGCCGCCGAGGGCGCGCAGTCCAATAAATCAACAGTCCCGGCAATGGGGTCGATCACAAGCCTTTTCTTGAATTGGCGCAAGAATTCCATGCCGAGCAGAGTCTGCTTGCTACCTGGTTCGATCAGGATTGTGCCAATCTGAGTTTCACCACCCAAGTGTGCTTCGCCCAAACACGACAGCTTGTTCTGCGTGGTTCCATCGGCAAGGGTAACGGGAATGGTTCCGGTCAGCAGAAGTCCAATCGGAAAAGCATCTAATATTGGAATCAAGAGAAAGCCGGTAAAACCAGTATCAATTAGGCAGATCAGTTTCTTCTTCCAGCCAAGAGGGTTCGCCACTTCGATTTCGACACGAGGATCACCGTTAGCGTCTAAATACCCAATCATTATTGTTAGATAAAGTATATCCCAGACGGTATACGCCAGGAGAACCAATCTTCATGACGTGGAATGGCCCGCCGGATTTCTCTGTTTTCTGCGCAGTCTGGATTGCCGCGGTGGGGCTTTCTGCCACGAACGCTTTGCCCGTGGTGACATCGACGGCGACAAATTTGTTCAAGAAGCGGCGCTCATATTCTTCTTGATATTTTTCCTTATAGATTTGTTCGCCCTTTTCCGCGATTGCCTGTGGAGTGTCGGGCATAAGAAAATCCTCCGGGTCCGTGTACTAACCAGTGTACCACGCCAGCCTATAACATGCCTTTCCGCCTTGACGCCAATGCCTTCGCGAGCCGCACAGCTCGCAGTTACTTAACTTCTTCCAGCTCTCAAGCGCGGCCATTTAGACGAGATCCCGTTCCGGAGGTATCGTGGATGACCTGGTCAGGTCTAAATGGCGGTTGTGAACTCGATTCTGTTTCCGAATCGAATTGTGAGAGGTATGTATGGGGGACCATTTTGGTTGTTTCGCCGGCAAATCAGAAATATGAAACTGGCTAGCGAATTGTGGCCGGGGCAACAGGAACCAGGAGAAATTCGAAGTCGTGATGTAAGCAGCGGAGAATACCTGATGGGTGGAGAATTGGCGATTACTGCGGCTGCCGAGGAGGAGAGGGAGTGGGCGGCGCAGTTGATGGCGGGAAGTGATCCCTGGATCCGGTTAGGGAGGGATTTAGAACGGTGCCGGGCGTTTTGCGGCGGCCGTGAGGATTTATTGTATATCGCGCATCTGGATGGCCAGGCGTGCGGATTCCTTTTGATGCGGAAGCGAGGGGTGGCCGGGGCACCTTACATTGCTTCGCTGGCTGTGCGGGAGGATTTGCGGGGGACGGGCGTGGGATCGCGGATGCTGCAATTTGCGGAGGATTTTTTTCGAGGGGAATCACGGCATATTTTCATCTGCGTTTCGTCTTTCAATACGCGGGCGCGGGAATTGTATGAGCGGGTGGGGTATCGGGTGGTGGGGGAGTTTGAGGATTACATTATTGAAGGGGAGTCGGAGATTTTGTTGCTAAAGAATATTTACCGCAGGGGCGCGGAGGGAAAGAGAACGGGCAAGTGATTGGGGGAGAGAAAGAAAGACAAGAAAGAAAGACAAGGAAGACATAGAAAGAGAGATTCTTCGGGCCGGACTTCGGCCCTCAGAATGACACGGGGTGGGAGATTTGCGGGATGAAACTCAGGCTGAGAGTGCTTTCGGTATTGGAGTAGGTGGGACAGCCCAAAGGCCGTCCCCACCTGGCTCCGTTTGCGAATGGCCGCGAGGAATGGTTAATCGCGGGGTGGGAGGATATTTGCTGGTTTGATTTTGTTGGCCTCGTTTGCGGGCGCGGTTGCTGCTGGTGATGGTTCGGGCTTGGCGACGGCTGCGCCGCTGCTGCCCGGATTGGTGGCTGCGCTGCCATTGCCGCCACCGTTGTTGAGGAAGCGCATGGCGGCGGAGGCCAGGCCATCGAGTGCGCCGCCATTGCCCGAGCTGGTCACCAGGATGTCTGGGACGAACTTGGCGCGGCCTTCGGCCAAGGCTGAGACAACATTGACGATGGCGGTGGCGTTGGAGCCGAGCGCTTCCACCTGGGCTCGGTAGCCGCGGGCGCGAGCGAGGCCAATGGCTTCGACTTCGGCTCCCTTGGCTGTGCCGGTCTGGCGGATGAATTCGGCTTCACCGGCGGCTTCCGCAGTGCGGGCGTCGGCATTGTTTTTCTTGATGTCGATGCCCACTTTGGAGCGGGCCAGATCGGCTTGCATATCGGCGGTGCCCTTGGCTCGCTCCATTTCGATGCGTTCATCCTGCGAGGCGCGCTGCTTGCGGAACGTCTCGATTTCCTGATTGGCAATTTCGCGGTGGGTGAGAACGGTGACCATGTCCTCCGGCAAGATCACGTCCTGAATGTAAACGCCCTTGGTTTCCACCTGATATTGCTCGAGCTGTTGCCGGATGTGGGCAAAAGCATCCTCCTGAACCTGGCGGCGCGTTTCAATGAATCGAATCGCGGGCATGCTTTGCAAGGTGTCGCGGAAATGATTGCCGACGGCGGCCTGCAAAACTTCGTTGACCAGATTCTTCATGGTGCCAACCATGGAGATGACGCGCGGAGCCTTGGTATCGGGAACGTGGATCTGCACCTGCAAATCGATTTTGAAAACGAAACCTTCCTTGCTCTTGGCGACGATTTGCTGGAGCTGCGCGTCGAGATTGTGCGCTTCGGAAACCGCGTCGGCCCAATTCAAATTGAGAATCGCGGTGGGCACGATTTCCGGCTCGTAGCAGCGCGGGTTGAGCGGATATTTTCCGGTGCGCAGCGGTTCCTGCCAGATGCCGCGGTGGCCGGGATGGACCAAGCGAGCCGTACTTGAAATCGGTTCCGGAAGTATCTTCGGTGGGCAAGCCGACATAGGCTTTGATGACGGCAACTTCGCCCTGCTTGACGATGAGCATGGGAACGATTTCGACGCTGACCAGGAAAGGATTCAAGGCATAAGCGCCGTAGAGCAGCGGATCGTGCTGCAAACCGATGCGGCCGCCGTTGTCGAGAAACGCCTGGAAATCCTGGTAATTGTTGTGGAGATGGTTCTTGTTGCCGAGCAAGCGCTCGATCACTTCGGCATCGCCGGCTTTTTTGGTTTCCATTTCGGAGACGTCGACGAAACCAGCGAGGCGGCTGGCGATGTCCCCAGAAGGCAGCGGATCGCCTTCGTAAGTGGTGACGATGCCGATGGAGTCGAAGCTGAGACTATCCTTCGCGACGCGCGGCTGCGGCTCGATGCGCATTAAGACAAGCTGTTCGGGCCGGAGTCCGAGCGCTTCGGGAGAGAGGCTAGCGGTCCGGCCCATCTTGGCGCGCAATTCGGGCGAAACGGGCAAGCCGTAAACTTGTGTGCGGGTGATGACCATGAATCCCACCGGATGAATGGGAACCAGAGTTCCGGGAGGAAGCACGGGACGCTGCACACCTTTTTGGCCACCCTGCTGGACGAAGCCGCGGAGATTGGAGAAGTTGGCGAATTCCTTGCGATAGACAGCGGACTTCGCGCCGATCGGAAGGGACTGGCCGACCTGGGCGATGACGACGCCGATTTCGCCGGCGGGGATTTGCACCCAGGGATATTTTTCGACGGAATAGGTGTAGCACAACTTCCAGCGCAGGCCGGGCATTAGAAGATCGGCCTGGTAGCCGGGCTCGCCATCGAAAGCGATGGGATTATCTTTCGAGAGTTTCTTCCACGAGAATCGCTTGGTGACGAGCCCCACTTCCGTGGGGCCGATTCTGTGAATGGAAGCCATGATCGTGTAGATCACCCAGACAATCAATACACCTTCAATCACAAATGTGGAGCTGAACAGTGTGGCGCTAAACATGGAATTCTCTCCGCTTTTGCGGGCACAGTTTCACGCCCGCCGTATGCCGCACGCTTGCCGGGGTATAGCATGGAAAACCCGGAACAGGCGCACGAATTCCTTGATCAGAACTGAGTGGTGTGTGGAAAAAAGGTTGGAACTAGTTTTTGGTGTGGGCCCTCGCAAGCCCGGATGCGGCGCGCCACCTTTGTAGGACAAACGGAACGCGACGCGGACCTAAGACACTTTGCTCAATTATCGGATGCAGGGGTTTGGGGAAGGATTCGGGAATCGGATGGTAATGGGAGTACCACGATTCGTTACGTAAGTGATTTGGTATGTTTGGTTTTGCTGCGTGGTATGGGACATTGTGGATTGCGCGGCTTGTGGCTCAGTACCTGATTCCTCACTTCGTTCGGAATGGCAGCTTTGGCTTGAGTCTACCGCCGCGCGGTTCGCGTACATCGTTCCCTGAACGCGAACAGGGCGCGGCCCTTCGCAGCTCTGGGTAAACTGAAGCCGGCCCCTACAAAAGCGATCAAGGCCGTGAGACAAACAAAAGGGCGGCTCCCCGATAGAAACCATCGGGGCAGGAAAACCGGCCCGTGCATTGGGCAACACCAGGGTTGGGAATGTGCCTACTGTGAGGGGTTGAGGGCGCGGTGGAGCTTTTCGTAGGTGGTGGGGAGGTCTTCGGGTTCCATGCGCGTTTCGGCGATGGTGGTCATGAAATTGGCGTCGCCATTCCAGCGGGGCAGGACGTGGAGATGCAGGTGGCCGGTTACGCCTGCGCCGGCGGAGCGGCCGAGGTTCATGCCCAGGTTGAAACCGTTGGGCTGGTAGATTTCGGAAAGAGCGGCTTGGACTCTTTGGGCGAGGCGGATATTTTCGGCCATGGTATCGGGATCGGCAGCGGCGAAATCGGAGATGTGGGCGTAGGGAACGATCATTACGTGGCCGGTGGTGTAGGGAAAGCGATTGAGGATGATGAAGTTTTTTTGGGCGCGCAGGACGATCTGAGTACGGACGTCGTCATTGAGAGCGATGGCGTCGCAGAAAATGCAGCGGTCGCTATCGTCTTTTTTAGCTTCCGCGATGTAGCGGTAGCGCCAGGGAGTCCAGAGGAAGTCCATCCCTTTGGAGGTCAGCTCCGGGGAGATTCGCCGGCGGGGGGCGGAGCTGCTTCGGAGGCTTTGGCGATGTTGACGAAATCTTTTAATTCCTTGCTGGGCTTGAAGAAGGGAATTTTTTTCGGCGGGACATCGACCTTGGCGCCGGTCTTGGGATTGCGGCCGATGCGGCCGCGGCGCTGGCGAGTGCGGAAGCTGCCGAAGCCGCGAATTTCGATCTTGTCGCTGTGCTGCAGCGCTTGGATGATGGAATCGAAAATGGTTTCGACCACCATTTCGGATTCCTTGCGCGGCAATTCGGTAACCTTGGTCACTTCCTCGACCAAGTCAGCCTTCGTCATGGTGTGCTCAGTCATTGCTCTCGGCTCCTCGCGAGACTGCGCGGATTAGCGCGCGAAAATCACCGTTCCGGGCTGGTGCAGAACCGGTGGGGCGATGGACTGCCTGTGCATATCATTAATCTGCCTGCAAGGTAAATGAAATTTACGAGCGGAGGGTTCCGTTCGTGTCCGAGTTTGGAAGTGCAACGCTCTACCAAGCGCCTTCTGAGTGGGAGCTTCAGGGGCTTCCCGACACAAATCGTCGGGACGCAAAAACCGCGAAAGCCCCGCTTCTCTTGCGAACGCGAATGTCGGAGCTGAAGCTCCGACCCCCTAAAATCCTGAACAAATCTCCGATTAGGACAATACACAGGTTCCGGTGCCGAACAGAGTCCATCCGAAGGAATGCGCCGCAAGGACAAGCTATGAGGTCCCCCGCTTGGCCATAATGGCATCTCCGATCGTTGCATTGGGCGACGACTTGGAGGAACGATACTCTTCCATGTCGCGGCGTTCGACCTGCTTTACGGCGGCGCGATAGCTCAAACTGATTTTGTGCTGGTCCTGATCCAGGCGGATTACCTTGAAATCGTATTCCTGGCCAGGTTCGAGCTTTGTGGCGGACGATTTGCCAGCGCCGCCGCGAGGCTGATTCTGCTGTTGCTGGCGATCGCCCTTGTGCTTGCGCTCTTCGATTTCGGAAATGTGGCAGAGACCTTCGATCCCGTCGGCCAAGGTGATGAAGAGGCCGAATTCGGCGGCGCGGGCGACTTTGCCTCGGACCACGTCATTCAACTTATGGGATTGGAACCAATTGGCCCAAATGTCGTTGAGCTGTTTGATGCCCAGAGAGAGGCGGCGATGCTCGGCGTCTACCTTGATGACCTTGGCTTCAACCGTGTCGCCCTTTTTGAATTTTTCGCTGGGGTGCTTGATGCGTTCGGTCCAGCTCATGTCGCTGATGTGGATGAGGCCTTCCACACCTTCTTCGATTTCGACGAAGGCGCCGAATTCGGTCATGTTGCGGACGCGGCCGGAGACCACGGTGCCGGCGGGATATTTGTCGACTACATCCTGCCAGGGATCGGGCGAGGTTTGCTTGAGGCCGAGCGAAATGCGGTGCTGATCGGGCTTCACTTCAAGGACCACGACGTCCACTTCGTCGCCCGCAGTGACGATTTTCGAAGGATGCTTCATGCGCTTCGACCAGCTCATTTCACTAACGTGGACCAAGCCTTCGACGCCAGGCTCGAGCTGGATGAACGCGCCGTAATCGGTGACGCCGACTACTTTTCCTTTCAAGCGCTTGCCAACCGCGAAACGCTCCGGCACGGTGGCCCAGGGATCTTCGAGGAGTTGCTTGCGGCCGAGCGAGATGCGCATTTTTTCGCGGTCGAATTTCAGGACTTTGACCTGGATATCGTCGCCGGGCTTGACAACTTCGGAGGGATGCTTGACGCGACCCCAGACGAGATCGCTGATGTGCAGCAGGCCGTCCAGTCCGCCGAGGTCGACGAAGACGCCGTAATCGGTGACGTTTTTAACTTTGCCTGTAGTAACCGCGCCTTCGGAAATGGTTGAGAGCAGAGCCTCGCGCTGGGTTTTTAACTCTTCTTCGAGAATCGCGCGACGGCTGACCACTACGTTGCCGCGCTTACGATTTACTTTGAGGACGCGACAGGTGATTTCTTTTCCCTTCCAGGCGTCGAGATCATGGGTGGGGCGCACGTCAAGCTGCGAGGCGGGCAAAAATGCGCGAAGGCCGATGTCGACTACCAGGCCGCCTTTGATGCGGTCAACCGCGCGGCCGGTGATGGTGCTGTGGTCGCGATAGGATTTTTCAATATTTTCCCAGACGCGGCGGCGGCGAGCGCGGACGTGAGACAAGATCACGTAGCCATCTTTGTGTTCGTGAGTGCGCTCGACTTCAATGGTCTGGCCGGGCTGGAAGGGGATGCCGCCGAATTCGACAAATTCCTGGGCGGGGACCAGTCCTTCCGTCTTGGCGCCGAAATCCACAACCACGCCGTGCTCATTCACAGCCACTACATGGCCTTCAATTGTTTCGCCTTCCGTTGGCGCTGCTTGGGGCTCGGAATACTGCTCAATCAACTGCTCCATCTGCTCATTGGACTCAGAGGCTTCAGACGATTCAGCGTGCTCGGACGGCGCGGGTGCGACGGAATCAGCCACGCCAGCGGCAGAGGAAGATTCGGCGGGCGGGGCTGGATGAATTTCGGCTTGGGAAGAATGCTGGAGCGCCGGGGAAGGCTCGGAGTGTTCCGTATCGGCAAGCGCAGCTTGATCGGAGTCCGGATGGTGGTCCGATGGATTCTCGACGGCGCCGGAACCCGGTTCGGTAGCGACGGCGGTAGCGGCGGCGGCCATGGCTGGGGCTACGGAGGCAGTGGCGCCCAAATCGGCGGCTGCGGAAAGTTGTTGGTCTTGGTTTTCCAGCTCTGGCTGCATCGAAATTCTCCCCGCGGTCTAAACTGTTCGCCGCGGATACTTCCTCGAAGATTCCACCCCTGAGGGATAGAGCGAAACGGGGAACCAGCGGCAGTATTGAATGATCTCGACACGGATGATACGCGCCCGTGCGAGGGGTTGTCAACGGTACGGCCTGTGGAGAATTGGAGCGCCGGAGCGGCTATTACGCGCGAAAACGGCTGGCCTGGCGGATCTCCTTGCGGTAATCGGGCGCGGCCATTTCGATGGTGCGGCACATTTCATAGAGGCGGGAGCGAATGCGCTTGCCAATGCGATCGGTGAGGGAATCTTCGATGGCGGACGGGCGGCTGGAAGAAGATTGCGGAGCGGCGGCGGGATCGCCGTCGAGAAAATTAGTTGTGATTAGGGTGATGCGCTTTTCGTTATAACGCGTGTTTAAAATGTGGCCGACGGTTTCGAGAGCCCACGGGGATGGTTTGCTGGCGCCCAGATCGTCGAGCAACAGCACATCGGTGGTGAGGACAGGCTCGAGGATGCCCATTTCGGTGGCCTGGTTTACCGGATTGTAGCTGGCCTGGATTTCCTTGAGCAGTTCGCGATAGTCGTAAAACAATCCGGTGTGCCCGCGCAAAACGATCTGGCGAAGAGCGGCGACAGCCAGATGCGTTTTGCCGATGCCGCACGAGCCCATCAAGAGCAAACCATGCTCGACGCCGACGGGAAAATCGCGCGCGAAACCTTCCACAACCAGCTTGGCCTGCGCCAGGCTGCGATTCCAGTTGGCTACTTCTTTTTGGGCGTCGTGATCGTACTGTAAATCGGTGTCAAAACTTTCGAAGTCGCAATGGAGATAGCGTTGAGGGAGGCGCGTTCGCTCGAGAGTTTTGGAATCGCGATCTTCGGCTCCGCAATCGCAGCGAACGGCGATGCGCGGCGCGCCTTGGGAAAATCCAGGCTTGGGCTCGAGCACGAAAGCCTTGACGCCGTCGTCTTCGGCCTGTTTGGCGGCTGCAGCGGGAACGGGTTGCTGGGAGGCCGGGACGGAAACTTCGCCTTCGACAATTTTCCAGCCCATGCCGCCGCAGAGAGGACACTCGGGTCGCGCCATGAAGCAAGGATATGCGGGTTGAGAGCGAGGCGCAAGATGACTGGGCTGTGCAAGGCTGTGCGTGCTGTGGATAAGGGGAGGGGCTGAGAACTTATCTTTGTGTGAAGTTGACGAAATTCGCGGGATATTCTTGGATTTCCCGGCCCGGACTTATTTGGGGAAAAGGCAAACAGCCAAGAGTGGCTGTTCTACCAGAGCGCCTCGGCAAGCATTTACGAGCCTCTATCCATTGGATGTTTTCGTTACTTCTCAGGGGATTGCGAAGTGGTAGCACAGCCACTCCTGGCTGAGTGCGATCGTTAGCGTAGGGCCAGCGATGATCGTAGGGAACCACGGCTTCTGGCAGCATATTCTTCGATCCGGTTGTTCGATTGCGGGTTTGCGCCAGACCATTTCCAATCCGCCGGATTAGCTGCCAGGTTCGCTCTTACAGGATTCCATTCAATGTACTGACGTATGCGTTCGAACCGGGCCTCATTTCTGATCCAGTGATCAAAGGATTCAGCCTGCCAAAATGGTTTTCCAGTGCGCCCCAATTTCGCATTTGCATGGCGGGCGGCCACGCCTTTGAGTCAGGATTTTTCCACGCGGATTACTTTGGGTGGAACGGCGCGAACGATGGCGGTGCGGGAGTGGCGTTGCTGGGCGGCGCCGAAGGTGCGGGCCAATTCGTGGCGGACGAAGCCGGTGAACTGTTCCATTTGCGATTGCATTTCGGCCATTTTGTCGCGCATGTTGAGGATTACTTCGATGCCAGCGAGATTCACTCCCAATTCGCGGGTCAGGGTGAGAATTACTTCGAGGCGTTCGAGGTCCTGATCGGTGTAAAGGCGAGTGTTGCCTTGCGAGCGGGAAGGCTTGAGCAATCCGACGCGTTCGTAGAGGCGCAAGGTCTGGGGATGAATTTTGTAGAGGTCGGCGACGACGCTGATCATGTAACCCGCGCGCGATTTCTTTTTAGCCCGGATCGGCATGATTCCCTCCTTACAAAGCGGCGCGCGAAAATAGTTCCTTGCGAGGATCTTCCGGAGCGAGCTTGGATAGTTCGCGCAGCATGTTGCGGACGCGCTCGTCTTCCGGCCGCGGCACCACCACTTGCACTTCCACATATTGATCGCCGCGCTTGCCCTGATGGCGGGCGACAGGAGCGCCTTTTTCGCGCAGACGGAATTTCTTGCCACTATCGGTGCCGGGCGGGATGCGCACCAGGGCGCGGCCGTCGATGGTGGGAACTTCCACTTTGGCGCCGAGAGCGGCTTCTGAAACCGTGATGGGAACCACCGTGTAAAGATCGTCTCCGCGACGCTCGAAGAATGGATGAGGCTGCACGCGGATCAAAATATAAAGATCGCCCGCGGGGCCGCCCATAACTCCGGCGTTGCCATGAGCGGCGACGCGGACGCGAGAGCCGGTTTGCGCGCCTGGCGGGATGCGGACGTCAATCGTTTCGGCGCGGCGCAAGCGGCCTTCGCCGCCGCAGGTGCGGCAGACGGTACGCAAGCGGCCAGACCCGCCGCAGCGCGAACAAGCCATCTGGAAGCGCATTTTGCCGCTGACTTCAGTGACTCGCCCACTGCCATTGCAGGCGGGACAAACTTGCTGGCCCGCGCCGCCTGCCGCGCCCGTGCCGCGGCAATCGGTGCAGGTATCCAGCCGGGTGATGGTGATTTTCTTTACCGTGCCGCGCATGGCCTCGGGAAACGTGATGTCGATCTGGTATTCGAGATCGGTGCCGCGCTCGGGCTGCGGAGCGGCCTGTGCGGCATTCTGGCCGCGGAAAAACTGGCCGAACAAATCGCGGAAACTGGTGCCGCCCGAGCCGCCAAAATCGAAACCGCCAAAATCAAATGGCGCGCCTTCTTCACCCTGGCCCGCCGAAGGGCCTGGAGGAGGTCCACCAACCTGGCCGGGCCCGGCAAATCCAAACTGGTCGTACATCTGGCGCTTCTTGGTATCGGATAGGACTTCGTAGGCTTCCTGGATTTGTTTGAATTTTTCTTCGGAGGATTTGTCGCCGGGATTCAGATCCGGATGATACTTTCTGGCAAGCTTGCGATAGGCCTGGCGAATTTCCTTGAGCGGCGCTTTGCGCGCCACGCCGAGCAATTCGTAATAATCCTGTTTGGTGGTGGTTGCCATTTTTATTGACCGGGATGCAACTGGTTAGAGCTTGGCCCAGCGCGCATTCAATTCGGAGAGCTCTTGCTGTTCACGGGCGAGATCTTCGCGGCGCTGGCGCTGCTCCTCGGAGCGCACACCCATGGCTGCTTCTTTCGTGTTCGCTTTTTCGATCCAGCCGTCCACCCAGGCCACTTTTTGCTCGACGCTCGCGGAATCGGAGCGGAAGCGGAAAAAGGTGCCGGAAATTTCCACCGAGCGAGGCGGAAAATCGGGCGGCGTGTCCCGCTGCATATCGTAAAACAAGCGGCGCCAATCGGCGCTGGGCGATTCGGAGATTTGGACCTGGATCAGATAGTAATTGTCGCGAACTTTCTGGACCGCCTGCGGCGGGCTGGTGCGCCGGATGCCGGTTGTCGTCGTCAAGACCACTCTCCGATAAAGCGTCTGTCGAACGTCTCCCGCTTGGTCCTAAAAGATGCCACCCTGAAGGGCTGCGCTACACGACCGCGATGCTTTAGCAGACTAATTTACGAATTCCGGGGAGCAGCGGTGCTCCGCCGCGTGCGCTTTCAGGCGGATCAGCGCCAAAATTCCCTGCTTCTTCAGTTCCGTTTGTTCTCCGGGAGCCGGTTTTTCCACGCGAGCAAGGTCGAGCTCTCGTGAGCGGATTCCGATGAGGTTCAATTCGAGTTGTCTATACTCAGGGCAAATCATATAAATTTCCTTCCCAAATGAATGCTTCCGGTGGAAACCCAGGAATCGAGCCCGCCGGTCTGCTGTTCGCGGAGCGGAGCGAGGTATGAAGGAAGCGTATGAACGCTCCGCCCGCCAGACAGATGTGCCGAGGCCGGACATTAGTTCGGCTTCTTTGATTCGTCGACGTCCACGAACTCGGCGTCGACTACATCTCCTTCTTTGTGGGGCGCGGGACCGGAATCCTGACCTGGCGCCCCGGCTGAGCCACCGCCCGCGGGGCCGGCGCCAGCAGCCGCACCCTGAGCAGCCGTGGAGCGATAAAGCGCCTCGGCTACTTTGTGAGATGCGCGGGTGAGCTTTTCAGTGGCCGCATTAATTTTTTCCGTGCCGCCTTCGGAAAGCGCGCGCTTGGCTTCTTCAAGAGACTGTTCGACTTCCTTAATGTCGCCTTCGGCCAGCTTCTCGCGGTTTTCGTTCAAAACCTTTTCGGTTTGGTAGACCAGATTGTCGGCCCGGTTGCGCGCTTCGACTTCAGTGAGCCGGGCTTTATCTTCGGAAGCATGAGACTCGGCTTCCTGGCGCATCTTTTCGGCTTCGTCCTTGCTCAAACCGGTGGAAGAAGTGATGGTGATCTTCTGTTCGCGGTTTGTAGCCCGATCCTTGGCCGACACATTCAGGATGCCGTTGGCGTCGATATCGAACGTCACCTCAACTTGCGGAGTGCCGCGCGGCGCGGGAGGAATTCCATCGAGATGGAATTTTCCGAGCGTGCGGTTGTCCGCTGGCCACGGGCCGTTCGCCCTGCAGCACGTGAATTTCGACGGACGGCTGATTGTCCGCGGCGGTGGAGAATGTTTCCGCCTTGCGCGTGGGGATGGTGGTGTTGCGCGGGATCAGCGTGGTCATCACGCCGCCCAGCGTTTCCACACCCAGCGAAAGAGGAGTCACGTCGAGCAGCAGAATGTCCTTCACTTCGCCGCCCAGCACGCCGCCTTGAATGGCCGCGCCCACCGCGACCACTTCATCCGGATTGACGCCCTTGTGGGGCTCTTTGCCGCCGAAGAGGTCCTTCACGATCTGCACCACGCGCGGAATGCGGGTCGATCCGCCGACCAGCACCACTTCGTCGATTTTTTCCGGCGGCAAGGCCGGCGTCGTTCAATGCCTGCTTCACCGGGCCAACGGTGCGCTGCAGCAGCGTCTTCCATCAATTGCTCGAGCTTGGCGCGCGTCAGTTTCAGCTGCAGGTGCTTGGGGCCGGAAGCGTCGGCAGTGATGAAGGGAAGGTTGATTTCCGTCTCCATCAATTGCGAGAGCTCGATCTTGGCTTTTTCGGCCGCTTCCTTCAGCCGCTGGATGGCCATGCGGTCTTTGCCGAGGTCGATGCCCTGTTCTTTTTTGAACTCAGCGACCATCCAGTCGATGATCACGTGATCGATATCGTCGCCGCCCAGGTGGGTATCGCCGTTGGTGGACTTCACTTCCACAACGCCTTCGCCCACTTCCAGGATGGAAATATCAAAGGTGCCGCCGCCGAAGTCGTACACGGCGATGGTTTCGTCTTTCTTCTTGTCGAGGCCGTAAGCGAGCGCGGCGGCCGTGGGCTCGTTGATGATGCGCAGCACTTCGAGCCCGGCGATTTCTCCGGCCTGCTTGGTGGCCTGGCGCTGGCCGTCATTGAAATATGCCGGGACAGTGATCACTGCCTTGGTGACTTTCTCGCCCAGGAAATCCTCGGCGGCGGTCTTCAGCTTTTGCAGAATCATGGCGGAAATTTCCGGCGGGGCTATAGGATCTTGCCGGAAATTTCGACGCGGGCATCGTCGTGCGGCCCGCGAACCACTTTATAGGGCACTCGCTTTATTTCTTCGGCGACTTCGTCATAGCGGCGGCCCATGAAGCGCTTGATCGAATAAACTGTGTTTTCCGGGTTGGTGATCGCTTGCCGCTTGGCCACCTGCCCCACCAGCCGTTCGCCGGATTTGGTGATCGCGACGACCGAAGGGGTTGTGCGCGCACCTTCCTGGTTGGGGATGACAACCGGCTCGCCGCCTTGCATGACGGCGACGACCGAATTGGTCGTACCCAGGTCAATTCCAATAATCTTACTCATCGGCCCTGTTCCTCCACTGGGTAGCCGCGTTCTGCGGTCTCCCTTGGTATCTCCAAGCGGAGGTAGTATACACATTGAGTGTAGCATTGTCAAGTTTCTTGCACATCCGTAAGTTTATGATAATGAATGGTTACATTGTGCTTTAGCAAGCTTTGAGCGGAGATTCGCCGGCGTGGCGGACTTTGCCTGGGCCGCCGGAATGCCGCCTTAGCCTTCGTATGCCAACACGCTGACGTGTGCTCCGAATCCCTTACTTTGTTCGGGATGGCCGCTAGCGCAGTGAATCTGCGGACAACTCGGGGAACCCGGGAAGGGGAGTTTGCATCCGAATTGGAGAGGTTTGCGGGATTGACAATCGAGTTGGAAACTGCCGAAGCAACGGGGACAAAAACGGGTTAGAATGGATTTTTAGACTGCACTAAATATGGGAGGAGAACTTGTCGCGCTCATTTCTCAAGGCGTCCACCTTTTTGCTCTGCCTGGCAGCCGCGATGCTCGTACTGGGAGCCACGCGAAGAGACCCGGCCCAACCGAAGAGCGCGTCTGTGGCGTTAGCGCTGCCGCCGGCCGATACGGCTCCCAATAAGACGGTGGGATCTTCATCCGCGCCGATCACGCTGGTGGTCTATAGCGACTTTGAATGTCCGGCTTGCCGGGCATTGTACGAAGACACGCTGAAGCCGTTGATGAGCGATTACATTGCCTCGGGCAAAGTTTATCTGGTGCACAAGGATTTTCCGCTGCAGATGCACAAGTATTCCCATGAAGCCGCGCGCTATGCCAATGCGGCCGCGCATATGGGCAAATATGAGCAGGTGGCGGGGATCTTGTTTGATAATCAACAGACGTGGGCGGCGGATGGAAACGTGGTGAAATTTGTTTCGCAGGCGCTGCCTCCGGCGGAAATGAAGCGGGTGCAAGCTATGGTGGATAGTTGCCACGAGGGTGGCCCGACCACGGCGAAGGTGAAGCCAACCAGCCTGAATGCCGCGGCACAAACCGGCGGCGGGACCTGCCAGATCGATAAATCGATTGATGAAGATGTGGAATCGGGGAAAGGCATCGCGGTGAATCAGACTCCCACGCTGCTGATCATCCATGCGGGGCACACGGATCGAATCGCGGGAGTGGTGAGCTACCCGGTGTTGAAAGCCTACTTCGATCAGCTGCTCGGACACTGATGAGCGAAGAAAGCAGGGCGAAAATTGGCCGCATTCTGCTGCTGCTGGGGCGGCTGGGGATGGGCGGCATTTTTCTGTACGCAGCGTATTCGAAGCTTTGGCCGCTGACTACCGTAAAGACAAACCTGGCATTTTTCGCGATGCAGGTGGATTCGTATCAACTGCTGCCGCCGTGGGCCGTGATGCGTGTGGCGAATACCCTTCCCTGGTTTGAATTGGTGCTCGGCCTGGGGCTGGTGATCGGCTGGCCGTTGCGGCTGATCAGTGTTGCCTCGAGCGCGCTGCTGCTGGGATTTTTCACCGTGATTGTGCGCAGCTACGCCATGGGGCTGCAAATTAATTGCGGATGTTTCGGGCAAAGTGAAAAACTGGATTACTGGGCTATTATCCGGGATGGCTCGATGCTGGCGCTTTCGCTGGCGGTGACGGTCGGAGCGTTTTTGCGGCATCGCCGGCCTCCGAGCGCAGACAATTCCGCGGTTCCCCTAACCTCGCCTCATCCTCAACTGAAAACAGAGTAGAATTGTTCGCGGTTCAAATTTTTCACATTTCAATCCGACAGGCGGTATGCACATGAAAAGCCTTGAGGAGTATCTTGTGCTGGCGGAACAGGCCCACGGGCATCTTTGCGCGGGGCAAGTGCTGGGAGTGCGCCTGGCGATGTATGGGGTGCGGGAATTGGGAATCGAAGATCCGATTCGCGAGCGCAAGCGGCTGGTGACGTTTGTGGAAATCGACCGCTGCGTGACGGACGCCGTGGCGCTGGTGGCAAACTGCCGCCTGGGAAAGCGAGCGCTGAAATTTTTGGACTGGGGAAAAGTGGCGGCGACGTTCGTGGATTTGCATACGGGACGGGCGGTGCGGATCGTAGCCACGGAAAAATCGAAATCGCTGGCGCGCGAGATGTTTCCGGAACTCGAAAAAGAAATCGGGCAGCAGAAGGCTTACCAGCTTTTGCCGGATGAAGAACTATTTGTAAAGCAGTGCGTGCAGGTGGAGGTGCGTCCCGAGGATTTGCCCGGCTTCAAAGGGCCGCGCGTGGTGTGCGCGGAGTGCGGCGAAGGAATTAATTTCAAACGTGAAATGATTCAAGACGGGCGCACGCTTTGCCGCGGGTGCGCTGGCGAACGGTATTGGAAACCGCTGGAGTAAGCCTGCCTCGACAATTCCCCGAAGTTTTGACAAACCAGGACCGTGCCGGCCTGAAGGCCGGCGCTACATTGCATTTCCAGCCGGCGAACGGTATTGGGAAGCGCTTTTGTAATGATCCATCGTCAGTCCTTCTAATGGCGCCGCCCTGAAAGGGACGCCACACAAACAAATCCTTGCTAGGCGGCCGGTGAACTGGCATTGGCAGGTTGCCCTGGATCCCTCGCATTGCTCGGGATGACCGCGATGGTGTGCCGATCGCGGGGCGGCGCGCGGGATTGGCTTTTCAGTTGGTTGCGCGGCGGAGTAGAATGCCGCGTTCCCTTGGAGGAGTGAATGCATCGTTCCCCTGTAAAAGGAAGGCGATTATCGTTTGCAATTATTTTGGCTGCCGCAATTGCGATTTTATTTGCGGATGCGGATGTCGCGCGCGCGCAGGGCGGCGGTAAGGAACTGACAGTGGAGCGCATCGCGAGCCATCCGAGCTTGAACGGAACGAGTCTCGAAGGGTCGGAATGGACGGCGGACGGCAAGCGGTTAAGCTATTTTCACCGGTTGGGCGAAGGGCGCGGTTCTCGCAACGAACTCTGGGTGGTGGATGCCGCCACGGGACAACACAGCGTGCTGGTGGATGCGGACAAGCTTTCGTCGCTGTTGCCGCCGTCGAAATCCGGGCCGTCGCAGGCTACCGGCCTGGCCCGGGTGCAGGCTGACCGTTATTTGTGGGCGCCGAACGGGAGAGCGCTGCTGTTTAGCAGCGAAGAGGGGCTGGTCTGGCTCGATCTGAATTCAAATGAAACGAAAACATTGATCACTTCGGATTCACCGGTAGCAGATGCAAGGATTTCGCCGAACGGGGAGTTGGTCAGCTTCGTGCGCAATCACAATTTGTGGGTGGTGAATATTTCGACACGCAAGGAGACGCAAGTCACTCGCGGCGGGAGCAGCGAATTCCTGGAAGGCGAACTCGACTGGGTGTATCCCGAGGAACTGGCGCTGCACGAAGCGTACTGGTGGTCGCCGGATTCGCGCGGATCGCTTATTTGGAAATGGATGAACGGCAAGTGACGAAATATCCGATCGTGGATTATCTGTCCTACACCGGCGCGATGCGGACCATGTTCTATCCAAAAGCGGGCGATGCGAATCCGATCGTGCGCGTGGGAGTGGTGGCCGCGCGGGCGGCAAGACGCAATGGATGACCACCGGATCGGACACGGATATTTACATTCCGCGGGTGAACTGGCTGCCGCGACAGCAAGCGGCTGGCAATCCAGCGGCTGAACCGCGCGCAGAACAAACTGGAGATTGCTGCTGGCGGATGCGGAAGGCGGAACTTCGCAAGTGATCCTGACCGAATCGGATAAGTATTGGATCAACGTGAGCGACGATCTTTATTTCTTCAAGGATGGGAAGCGATTTCTGTGGTCGAGCGAGCGCAGCGGATACCGGCATTTTTATATTTACGACCTCAGCGGCAATCAGATGGATCAGCTCACCTCCGGAGACTGGCACATAATCGGCACACAAGGATTCGGACCGGGCGCCGTGAACGAGCCCGCGGTGGACGAGGCGAGCGGCTACGTTTATTTTCTTTCGAACAAAGAGAGTCCCATCGAAACGCAGCTTTACCGGGTTTCGATGAAGGACAAGCAAATCACGCGAATCACGAAAGAGGCCGGGGCGCACTCGGTGCATTTTTCTCCGACGGCCAGCGCCTACGTGGACAGCTACTCCAATGCGATGACTCCCGCGCGCCAGGATTTGTTTCACGCTGACGGCGCGAAGGTCGCCGTCCTGAATGAAAATGAGGTGGCGGAACTGAATGATTATCATCTGGTTCCGCCGCAGTTCATTGTGATTCCTGGCGCGGACGGCACGCCGCTCGAGGCCGCGGTGATTCGTCCTCCGAATTTCAGCGGCGCGAAAAAATATCCGGTGATCTTGCATGTATATGGAGGACCAGGGGCGCAAACGGTGCGGAATGCGTGGGAGGGAACGAATTTTCTGTGGCATCAAATGATGGCGCAGAAGGGATTCATCATTTTGGAGTTGGACACGCGCGGGACGGCGGGGCGCGGCCACGCGTTCGAAACGCCGATTTATCATAAGTTCGGCGATCCCGAACTTGCCGACGAATTGGCCGCGGCGAAATATTTGAAGTCGCTTGATTACGTGGATGGATCGCGCATTGGAATCTGGGGATGGAGTTTCGGCGGTTTTATGACGGTGACGACGATGTTCAAGGCCGGGGACGTGTTCAAAGCGGGATTTGCTGGATCGCCGGTTACGGATTGGCGGCAATACGACACGATTTACACGGAACGTTACATGGGACGGCCGCAGGACGATCCGGATGGATATCGGGATTCCTCTCCGGTGAATTTCGCCGCGCAGCTCTCCGGGAAACTCTTGATTGCAGCGGGCACGGGCGATGACAACGTTCATTTCGGCAATACAGTGGAACTCGCGGAAAAATTGATTCAAGCGGACCGCTATGCGGAGATTGCGATCTATCCGGGGCGGGGGCACGGAATCAGCGATCCGCCGGCACGGATCCAATTGTTTCAGCGGGTGACGAAATTCTTTCTTGATAATTTGTGAGGCGAGCCTGAATCGAGGTGGCAGTTGTTCGTCGGGACATTAGACTGTGGATCTTTGGTCCCGATGAACATCATCGGGACACAGAAGGCGCGCTGACGCCGGGGATGACACCATGAAGACATGCGAGGCTGCGGATTCACAAGTTCAACTGCTTAACAAGTAGTCTGGCATTCAAATTTTAGAATTACGTTCCTCCGCGGGGAGGCAACGCAGTCTTCAAGCCCGCGTATCCAAGATTTGCAGAGAGCCTTGATCGCCGCGATTGATTGTCGAGTGCGGCTGGGCATCCCAACCCAAGGGCCACCAAGATTGTTTGGGCTAGCGGCACTTCTGGAGTAGTCTCAGGTCGGAAAATCCAGTCCGCCGGCGGATGGGGCAATTGGAGCGGCTTGTGCCACCGATTCCGTGGAACCTCCGTCAGGCCCGGTGAGTCTAATCAGACTATAAGGATGAATCGAAACATTGCCCGGGAAAAATAGATTCCGTGCCGCGATTTTCGCGATTTTGCTGGGGAGCGCATGCATTGCGAGCGCGGGCGCGGAAAATCGGGAAATCGATGCAGCGCACTCGATACTGAAAGTGCGTGTCTACAAAACTGGATTGTTTTCCGGGTTCGCGCACGACCACGAAATTTCCGCCCCGATTGCGAAGGGGACCGTTGAAGATTCGCCGAGCGCGAGCGTGGACCTGACCGTGGATACAGGCAAGCTGCACGTGGAAGATCCGGGCGTTTCGGAGAAGGATCGCGCGCAAATCCAGCAGACCATGCAGGGACCGCAGGTGCTGGATAGCGCGCAATTCCCGGAGATTCGATTTCATTCCACGCGCGTGCAGCCGGCCGGGAACGATCGCTGGACCGTTGAAGGGAATCTGACACTGCACGGACAAACGCATCCCGTTCAAATGATGGTGACGAAAAAAGAGGGAAAGTTCGAAGGATCAGCCGAGTTCAAGCAACGCGCCTTCGGAATCACTCCCGTGAGTGTGGCCGGCGGCGCCGTGAAAGTGAAAGATGAAGTGAAAATCGAATTTCAAATCGTACTTGAGCACTAAGGGGATTCCGCCATGAGCACTCGAGACGCAGTTCGCTCCGGGCCTTCCATCGCTGCTACCGCCACTGCCGTCCCTCCTTACCTGATGTCGCGCGAGCAAGTGAAGACTTATTTTGAGAAAGCGTTCACGCTCGATCCGCGGCGGCTGAACGGCATCCATGCGGTGGTGGACAATTCGCAGATTGAAAATCGCTTCAGCGTGTTCCCGCTGGATTATTTCATCGAGAAGCGTTCGCTGGCCCAGATCACCCAGGAATATTCGGAGTGCGCGATCCGCCTGGGCCGCCAGGTGACGGAGGAGTGCCTGGAGCGCGCTGGCCTGAAAGCCACCGATATCGACATGTTTATCACCGTCTCCTGCACCGGAGTGATGATTCCGTCGCTGGACGCGCACCTGATGAACCAGCTTGGATTCCGATCGGATGTGCGGCGGCTGCCGATCACGGAATTGGGCTGCGCGGCGGGCGCGGCGGCGTTCACGCGCGCCTGGGAGTATTTGCGCGCTTATCCGGATCGCAATGTATTAATCGTGGCTGTGGAGTTGCCAACTCTGACGTTTCAACGCGGCGATTTGTCGCAGGCAAACCTGGTTTCTTGCGCGCTGTTTGGAGATGGAGCGGGGGCGGCGATAGTGACCGGGCGGCCGGCGGGCGGTCCGCAGATATTGGCTTCGGAAAGTTATCTGTTTCCGGATTCGATTACGGCAATGGGATTCGATTTGCGGGATACGGGATTCCACATTGTGCTGTCGCGCGATGTGCCGCAATTGATTCGCAGCAAGATCAAGGGCCTGGTGACCGGATTTCTGGAACAAAACGAGATAGCCCGCGAGCAGATTTCCGCGTTCATTCTCCACCCCGGCGGGCAAAAACTGCTGGCATATCTGGAAGAAGAATTGGGGCTTTGCCGCTGCGAGACGCAGATTTCCTGGGATGTGTTGCGTGAGTACGGAAATTTATCGAGCGCGACGATTCTATTCGTGTTGCACGATTGGCTGACGAAAAAAACGATTGCCGCGGGGCAATTTGGCTTGATGGCCGCGTTTGGCCCCGGGTTCAGTTCGGAAATGCTGCTGCTGCAATGGAAATGAGCGCTGCTATTTACACCGCGTTTCTGGCACTGGTGGGCGTGGGACGGCTGATCGAGTTGCGCATTTCGCGGCGCAATCAGCAACGGCTGCTGGAACGCGGAGCGGAACGCGTGGTCGATCCGAATTTCCGGTGGATGGTGGCGCTGCACACCGGAATTCTGGTGTGCGCGGCGCTGGAAGTCTGGCTGCTGCGCAGGCCGTTCATTCCGGCGTTGGCGGCGAGCATGGCGGTGCTTTTTGTGGCGGCGAACGCGGTGCGCTGGTGGGTGATTGCAACCCTGGCGGGCCATTGGAACGTGGAGGTGGTGTCGTCGACTCGATTGGGCGTGATTTCCAGTGGACCTTATCGCTGGGTGCGGCATCCAAACTATGCGGCGGTTTTTGTGGAAATGATCGCGCTGCCAATGATTTATACGGCCTGGGTGACGGCTTTGTTAGGAGCGATCGGGCATTTATTTGTGCTGCGGGCGCGATTGCGCGTGGAGGATGGGGCGCTGCTTGCTGATCCTGCTTACCGCAATGCCATGGGAGCGAAACCGAAGTTTTTTCCGCATTTGTTTGTTAGTTAGAGGAACGGCGCGGCTCCCCGTTAGGACTCATCGGGCGGGAAAACCCGGCTCTTACGGATCGAGATCCTGGCTGCGAAAGGGGCGCGGCTGAAGCCGGCCCCTGCATTCGGAAATTCCTGCTGCGAAATGGGGCGCGGATTCCTTATAAAATTCATCGGGGCGGAAAGGCCTTAGGCATGACACTGGGAATCAAAGAGGGGTTACGTACAAGCGGATGATTTCGTACTCATAGCCGGTGGTGGAATCGCAGGATCAGCGCTGGCCATACTGCTTGGCCGGCAGGGATTATCGGTGGAACTCTTCGAGCGCGGAAGTTTTCCGAAAGAAAAACCATGCGGGGAAGGCTTGATGCCTGGCGGCATTGCCGTGCTGCAACGGCTGAGGCTGGCACAGTCCGTGGGTGGGACCCCTTTTTTCGGAGTTCGATATCACGCCGGAGAGCGGACGGCGGAAGGACGATTCCCGAAAGTGGAGGGATATCCCACTTTCGGGCGGGGACAGCGCCGCAAAATTCTGGACGAAACACTTTTCAGCGCGGCGGCGGAAACCGAGGGAGTCTCGGCGCATACGGGGACGCAGGTGACTGGCGCTGCTGTGGGAAAATGGACGCGTGGCGGGTGTAGTGGCGGATGGCGAGCCGCGTCGCGCGTCCCTGGTGGTGGCAGCCGACGGAGTGCATTCGAAACTGAGACACCTAGCGGGGCTGGAAGTATTTTCGAGACGCAAACGAGTGGCAATTTGCACGCATTTCCGCCTGGCAGAGGGACAGGAGCCGGAACCGTGGGTGGATGTGTTCCTGGGCGACGGGCACGAGATGTATGTTACGCCACTGCCGAAGCGCGAAATTCTGGTGGCCGCGACTGGCAGATGCCCGATCGCTGAAAGAGCATCCGGCGGATGGCGCGGCCGCATCAATCGAGCAAATTTTTCGCGGATGGTGGCAGGCGCAGCCGATGCTGGCAAGACGGCTGGAAGGCGCGGAACAGATTTCGGCGCTGCTGACCACGTCGCCACTTGCCGGTGCAGCGCGCACCGCCGTGGCTCCGGGTATTGTTTTGTTGGGGGATGCCGCCGGTTTTGCCGATCCGATTACCGGCGGCGGAATGACGCAGGCGCTGATGACCAGCGAATTGCTGGCTCAAATGATTGTGCGGGGCCTGGCGGAGCACCGGGAGTGGCTTTCGGATGATGCGTGGCTGGCGGTATACGACCGGCGGCGGCGGGCGATGCTGCGCGATTACCAGATTGTGACGCGAATGGTTTTGTGGCTGGCCGATCATCCGCGAATTGCGGCGCGCGCTTTCTCCGCGGTGCGATCGTATCCAATGGTCTTATCGCATTTGATCGGAGTGACCAGCGGCGCGCGTGGATTATTGGGCGGAAGCGTGCGGGCACCGGCGCGGTTGCCCATGCGGACGTTGAGCAGGAACGAATTGCGCGGAAAAAGCGGTTCGGAACCTTGGATTCCGGTAATCGGCGGACACAGCATCCCTGCAAGCCGCGCGGATCATGCCGACTAATAAGATTCACAAAAACCATAAAGATGCGAAAGTATATTCATAAAGCGATTGTTGTGTTCCTGCTTGCGTTTGCATGTGCGAGGGGAGCCGCCGCGTCTTCGGAAGCGCTGCAGCCGCAGGCGCTCCTCGATAAGGGGTATCACGCGATGTATGAACTGAAATTTGAGGCAGCGCGGCAGAGATTCTCGGAATATATGCTGGCGCATCCGGAAGATCCGCTGGGCGATGCGTCGCTGGCGGCCAGTTACCTGTTTGAAGAATTCAATAACAAGGGCGTGTTCACTTCGGAATTTTTCCTGGATGACAAGAAACTTCTAGGAGGCGTGGAGGGCCCGCCGGATGAAGCGCGGCGCACGGGATTTTTTGCCGCCAATGGGCGAGCGCGCGAAAGGGCGCAGCAAATCCTGAAATCGAATTCCCGCGATGCGAATGCATTGTTCGCATTGACGATTGCCGACGGCATGGAATCCGACTATGACGCTCTGATTGCCAAGCGCCAGCTCGCCAGCTTGAAATTGATGCGCCAGGCGGATGCCAGCGCGACGCAGTTGCTGGCGATCGATCCCAGCGCGCAGGACGCCAACGTGGCGCTGGGAGCCGCTACCTACGTGATCGGCTGCATGCCCAGTTATAAACGCGCATTCCTTTGGATGGGCGGAGTACACGGCGACCGCGAGCGCGGAATGAGCCTGATGGAGCAGGCGGCGCTGCACGGGCATTATTTGCAGCCGTTCGCGAAGGCGATGCTGGCGCTGGCTTCGTTGCGCGAAAAACAGCCAGAGCGGGCGCGATCGCTGTTTGCCGGACTGGCGCAGGACTTTCCCGAGAATACCGTGTTTGTCCGTGAACTGGCGCTGGCCGAAAAAAGAGTTGCCCGGCAATAGAGGCCTGACGCAGGATTCTGGTCCCAGGAGAGTGACGCCATGATGCTGCGGAAGGTGGGTGTGGTTCTTGTGTTTGCGTTTTGTGTCGGCCTGATTCCCCGCGTCGGATTTGCGCAGGATGCAGCCGCGCCTGCCGCGTTGCCATTCACGTTGCATGAAGTGGGTAGCGGAGTGTGGGCGGCGATTGCGCTGCCACAGGGAAAGGCCGGGTCGAATGCCGGATTTGTGATCGGAAGCGATAGCGTGGCGGTGGTGGATACCTTTGTGACGGCGGATGCGGCGAAGGCTTTGCTGGCGGAGATTCGCAAGAAGACGAACCTGCCGGTCCGGTTCGTGGTGAACACTCACTACCATTTGGACCATACCGCGGGGAATGGAGTCTTTGCGGAAGCGGGCGCGGTGATCGTTGCGCAACGGAATCTGGCGCCGTGGCTGCGGACTGAAAATCTGAAATTTTTCGGGGCGAATCCGAAGCCGGAACAGAAAGCCATGGTGGAATCGCTGGCGCTGCCGCAGATTGTTTACGACCGTGGCGTTGATTTGTTTTTGGGGACGCGGCGGATTTCGGTGCGATTCCAGCCGGGACATACAGGCGGAGATTCCGTGGTGGTGATTCCGGATGCGAGCGTGGTGTTCTGCGGAGATTTATTCTGGAAGCACACTCTGCCGAATTTGATCGATGCGACGACCTCGGATTGGATTGCAACGCTGGACCGCATGGCCATAGCCGAGGGTCCGGCTACATTTATTCCCGGGCATGGAGAAGTCGGGAAGGTTGCGGATGTGGAGCAATTTCGCGGCTACCTGGCCACGCTACGGAAGGCGGTGGCCGATGCGCAGGCTTCCGGAAAATCCGGTGACGCGGTGGTGGAAACGGTGCTGCCGGTGATGAAGGAAAAGTATGGAGACTGGAATTTTTTCGATCATTTTTCGAAGCCGAATATTGCGCAAACTGCAGCGGAATTGAAGGGTGAGAAGAAAGTTCCGGTTGCCGGGGAGAAATGGTTTTCGTTTGATGCAGCGAATTGAGGCATTGGTAGCACTGGCACTCTTGCCTGTGTAATTTGGACAAGTGAACCGCAAAATCACACAGCCAGGAGTGGCTGTGCTACTACAAAAGGGCGGAGAGCGATTTCCGCCCCTTTTTATTTTCGGCGGAACGAAACTACCAGTGAACACGCACGCGATAGTGAGTACCGAAGTGCCGTCCTTGGCCACGGGAATATCGAAACCCAGCGCGAAGGCATCCAGCTTGATCCATTTGTAATTCGAGCTCAAGACTTCCCAATCGCCGCCGATTGGTTCCTTCACCTCGACTGTGACCGGCGTGGACTTGTGATTGCGAATGGTGATTTGATATTCCATTTCGGAGACGCGGTCGCTGATGCGGCGGTAGTCCATTTGCTTGCGTTCAGAGACGATATCGAACGCGTTGCCGATGTGCAGATCCAGTTTTTCGTCCTTGGGAGTGTGGGTGATATTGGATTCGCCGACGAATTGCAGGCTGCCTTTTGAATCGGCCTGATAGACGCGCACGGTGCCGGCGGGAAGTGGCATGCCGAGCCCGGATTTTTCTTCGTTTTTGAATCGGTAGAAAACCTGAACCGGTTCCTTGATGGGAGCGCCGATGGATTGCGCATTGCGGAAATAATACTGCTGGCCTTCGACGACGAATGCTTTCTCCACTGGAATTCCAGTTCCGTTCAACAAGCTGATTTGTTTTGATTCGCTGTTGCGGATGGAAGTGCGGCGCTGCAGGGAATAGAGGTGGTATTCGGAAAAAGATTCCTGCGCGAAGGCTTCATCCCTTGCCACCATGGCCTTTTCCATCAGCCTGCCGTTCATGGGCGCGGCTTGTGGCGATGGAACGCGATTTACTTCCCCGGCAACCAGTTGCAGCTTGGCGTTTTTGAATGCGGCGCCGCTGTTGTTGATAAGCGTGACCCAGCCGTCGATGTCGGCGGATTTTTCGTCGCGAGTGACGGTGAGGACATAATCGGCGTTCCAATTCATGCCAGCGGTAAGGTAGGAAGCCTCGACGCGCTGCGCTTGCGCGCCCTTGTTATCGAGCGACCACACCAGTGTAGGCACGCTGTAGAGATTTTCCGGCAATTCCGGGAAGCTGTATCCATTGGTGGAAACTCCAGTCACGATCTGGTTGCCGATTTTCCACACGGGGCCGTTATTATCGGCGAGCAGAGTGGCTTTCACTTCCTCCCAGGTAACATCTTTTCCGGAATAGATGGGCCTGGTTAACGTCACTTCGCGGCCGACATATTTCTGGAGCAATTTTTGCGGATCGAGCAAGTCATATTCGTAATTCTGTTCGAGGACGCCGAGTTTATCGGGTTCGGTGAGAGAACGGATGTGCACGGTTGCGGGATTAATGGAAGCGGCGACGTCTTCGAATCGCAGGGGGAACGCGCCGGCGGGCAAATTGAGCTGGCGGACGTCTCGGATCAGGGCCAGGTTCGAGTTGTAGACCGTGACAGCCAGATCGATCTGATCTTTTTGAGTTGTGGCGGCGATGCCGTCGGGGCCTTCTGCCGCGGCGCCGTGAGGCTTCGCCAATAGATGACTGGCGAAAGGCGCGATCGTCAAAATCAGGGCTACCGCCGCGAGCAACAGCGCTCTTTTCCACGTTTTGTCCATCCATGCGTTTTGCATTGTTTTTCCTCTCGTCAGGCAATTGTGTTGCTCTTCCCATGTTAGAACGAAGCTGGTTTGTTTTCTTGCAGTGGATTTCCCGGCAAAACTGGCGCGTGCAGGATTAGGGTGGAAGTTGCAAAGGTTGTGAAAATTGTGAGTTATTTCGGTTGCCAGGTTTTGCCGCCGTCTTTGGTGGAATACATACTCCCGTCGGATACGGTCACGTCGGCATGTTTGGCGTCTTTGGCCATCACGTTCACCAAATCCATGCTTGTGGGCGCGGAGAGAGTTTTCCATTTGGCGCCATCCGTCGTAAGCATCACCAGACCCGCGTGGCCCACCACCCAACAGATGCTTGTGGAAGGGGCTTGGGCCGCGGCAAACACCCGCTTCGCATCCACAAACTGTTCCTGCCAATTCCGGCCCGCGTCCCTGGAGATTTCGATTCGCCCTTGACCGGAGATTCGCCACATCACTTTGAGGTCGGGAGAATACACGATGAGCTGAATTGCGCGAGAGTCCGCGGAGGCGCGGCTTCCCTCGACCGTTGGGGCTTGCGATGTGGATTGCGGGAGACGGCCGGCGAACGCACCTTGCCTGGCGGTCTTCTGCGCTTGCAATTCCCTGGTGACGGATGAGTTTGTGCTGTCGGCGGATTTCAGATTATTTCCGTTTGTGATGGCAGCGACTGCGGCTGGCGGGGGCGCTTGTGGCGCGGCCGTGGACGGAGGCGGTGCGGGCGCGGGCACAGGCGCGCTGGACGCTCCGCGCGCGACAGGCCCGGCGGGCGCCGCGGACGATTCAAGCGTGGCCATGCTTGTGGCTTGCTGCGCGCTGGCGGACGGCGCCTCGGATGTGTGCTGCTTTTCCTCGTCGCGGCGTTTAGCAAAAATGGCGCCGCCGGCTGCGCCGCGAATGTTGCCAGATTCACCTCCAACGGAGGGCGAATTCGAGAAAGCAGGCTTCGCTTTGGCGGCTGGCTCTTTTTCTCGCGCTTCATTCTTGGCAAAAAGCGGAACGGAGGCGCGATCGAGTTTCTTCCGCGGCGGGGATGCGCCGGGCGCAAGTGGCAACAACTGATCGGTGCTTCTTCCATTCAGCGGCAGCGATTTCGAGTCCTTGAGCGGCGCATCCTGCAATTGGGCGACTTCCGTTGCCGCCGGTTTTTCTTTCGGCGACTTGAGCGACGGCCGCGCAATCAAAATTACGAAAACTGCCGCGGCCACGGCCAACGGCGTCACCCAAAGGGAAACCAAGCGCCAGTTCCAAACTCTGGCTTTCGTTTTCTCCCGAGGCGGCTCGGCGCGAACCATCACCGCAAGGTGTTCCTGGCACTGCGCACAATTTGCAAAATGTTCTTCGACGCGCGTTGTCTCTGAATCGTTCAAGGACCGGTCGTAGTAAGCGGCGAGAAGATCCGGATCGGGGCAGCTCTCCTGCCTGGCATCCGATGCGGGCACAATGGATTTCCGGAGCAGTCCGGTGAGCGTCTTCTCTACTTTGTGTTGCTGTGGCATCCGTGCTCCTTCTCTTAGAACGCCGCGCGCGTCGTTTCTTGCATCGCCGGCCGCGTCATTCTCCGCTGGAAAGAACTTTCGCTAAATCGAACGGCCATTCTTGCTTGGCGTATTCGTGACAGAGCTTCACTTGCGCATCGCTAAAGCGTTTTTTGGCGCGCAGCGCCTGGTCCACCTGCGCGCGCAGATCGCGCCGCAAGCGATCGAGCTTGCGCGAGACCGTCGCTTCGTGCTCACCCAGCAGGCGGCCGATTTCAGCCAGCGTCAATTCCTGAATGTAATAGCACGAGAGCCGCAGCCGATCCGCTGCGGGCAGAGCGGAAAGAGCCAGCGAAAGTTCCGCCTGCAAGATGGCCAGATATATTGCGCGTTCCGAATCCGGCGCTTCAAAGGTTGCGGGGTCGGGCAATTCGCGCGGCGGCTCGCCTTCCGCGTTTTCGTCCAGGGAATCCGTGCGCCGGGTGCGGCGCAGTTCGTCCACGTGACGCTGTGCCAGCACCGCGCGCAGCCAGGTGGCCAGCTTGCTGCGCCCGTAAAAATAATCGAACAGAGAGCGCCGCTGCCCATCGCGTTCCGCCAAGCCGTACAATTGCGCATAGAGAGAATCGGCCAGTTCGCGTCCTTGCGAATCGCCCGCGATGGCGCGAGCCGCCCGGTAGAGTTCCGGCCTGTATTCTTTCATGAAGTGTTCCCAGGCCGGTTCATTGCCATCGCTGCAAGCGCAAGCCAGCGCCAGATCGTGCAAACGCAGCGAATCGAAGTATTCGGCCAGAGACCCTGGCGCCGCTCCTTCTCCGCAAAACCGCTGTGACTTCCCGGCGCTGCGCTCCAGGGCCAGCCCAAATCGCTCGACCGTTAGTCCCCACTCCGGAGGCACAGCCGCTTTGGCATAAAAAGTCTTGACGAGTGCAGAAGGAAGATGCGGCGGCTCGCTTTCCGGCAGTTCCGGGGGCTTTCCCGCACGCACTTCCCCGGCGAGCCCGCCCGGGCGGGCTGTACCAGTTCGATCGGACTGGAGAGGTCGGTTATTGAGCATTGCCAGAGCCTGTGCCGTGAATGCGGCCCTTTCTGGAATGATACCCGAATCCGAGGCTCGAGTTGCTTAACAGGTTGGGCGAATTGTTCCGAGTATTCCTGCGAACTCTTTTGAAACGTGGCACGCCCAACCCGCATCTGCTACTTTGACAAGCTGGCCGTACAAACCTATGATTGACGCGCATTCGTGATCGGGGTCAGGCCAGTGATTTCCCGGCTACGTTCAATCCGAAATACTCCTTCAACATTCCGCATAAATTTATCTGGGAGGGCATTGTATGTCAGACATTGAAAAACCGCGGCCGGGGAAGGGCGTGCTGGAAGCGGATGAGCGAACGTCCGCAACGCCCGCGAATGGCGACGGGCCAGGCGGTTTTTCGCGGCGCGCATTTATTCGCGGGACGGGAATCGCGGGAATCGCGGCTTCGGCGGGGGTATTGATCGGAGAAGAGATTCTGAAGGCGAGCACCGGAGCTGCGGGCGGGGTGGTGGGGCCGGGCGCCGTGGCGATCACTCTGAATGTGAATGGGCAAGCGCACCAGTTGAATTTGGAGCCGCGGGTGACGCTGCTCGACGCCTTGCGGGACCGGCTGGATTTAACCGGGGCTAAAAAGGTTTGCGATCGCGGGACCTGCGGGGCTTGCACGGTGATCGCGGATGGTAAGGCGATTTATTCGTGTACTACTCTGGCGATTGATGCCGAAGGGCGGCGGATCGAGACGATTGAGAGTTTGGCGCCGGAGGGGCATCTGCATCCGATCTCGCAGGCGTTTGTGGATCATGACGCGCAACAGTGCGGATTTTGTACGCCGGGATTCGTGATGGCGTGTAAAGCGCACCTCGATCACGAGCCGCATCCGACGGCGGAAACGATGCATCGCGCGCTGGGCGGGAATCTGTGCCGCTGCGGGACGTATATCGGGATGCGCAAAGCGGTGCTGGACGCCGCGACGAAAATGAAAGGAGGGCGCGCGTAATGGCTGACTATCACTGGCCGCCGGCTGATAAACGCAGCTTGATCGGCAAACGTATCTCGCGCATTGATGGGCCGTGGAAGTCGTCAGGCCGCGCGAAATATTCTTTTGACGTGAACCGGCCGGGAATGCTCTACGGCAAAATGTTGTTTTCGCCTTACGCCCACGCGGTGGTGGTGAAACTCGATACCACGGAAGCGGAAAAAATGCCGGGCGTGAAAGCCATTCACAAATTCCTCGAAGGCGGAACCGATACGGATGTGAAATGGCAGGGCCAGGAAATCGTGGCGGTGGCCGCGGAAACGGAAGAGCAGGCGCGCGACGCGGTGCGCAAAATCCACATCGAGTTCGCGCCGCTTTCGTTTTTGGTGGCGGATACCGAACCCGAAAAGGCAGGCAAGGAATATACGCAAGCAAGCGCCGAGCAGACCACGGGCGATCCCGCGAAAGGATTCCAGGAAGCTGATGTAACCATCGAAGGGCACTACGGCTCGCGCGTGATCACGCATTGCTGCCTGGAATCGCACGGCCAGGTGACGGAATGGCAAGGCGACACGCTCAACGTGTGGGCCTCGACTCAAAATTTGACCGGGATTGCAGCCGAATATTCGAAAGCATTGAACATCGAGGCGAAACAAGTTCACATTGTGACGCCGGTGATGGGCGGCGGATTCGGAAGCAAATTCCCGGCGGACAGTTGGGGAATCGCCTGCGCGCAGCTTTCAAAGAAGTCGGGCCGGCCGGTGAAGATGATGCTGGAGCGCGACCAGGAATTGCTGGCGGCGGGTGCGCGCCCTTCGCTGCACGCCCGCGTGAAAGTGGGCGCGAAAAACGATGGCACACTGACGGCGTGGGAATCGAAATCGTGGGGAACCGGCGGCGTGATCGATGCGGGAGCGCCGAATCTGCCGTACGTGTTTCGCGTGCCGAACCGCAGTTCGCAGCACACCATCGTGCACACCAATATCGGACCGGCTCGCGCGTGGCGAGCGCCAAATCATCCGCAAATGTGCTTGATCACCATGGCGGCGCTCGATGACCTGGCGGCAAAGCTGAAGATGGACCCGGTGGATTTCTATCAGAAGAATATTGCGATTACCGGAGACCGCGCATCGAATTACGCGGAAGAATTGGTGAAGGCTTCCGAAATCATGGAATGGAAAAAGAAATGGCATCCGCGCGGCGATACGGCGAGCGGACCGGTGAAGCGCGGCATGGGCGTTTCGATTCATACCTGGGGCGGACGCGGACACCAGAGCAATTGCGCGGCGGTGATACATTCGGATGGCTCGGCGGAAGTTTCGCTGGCGAGTCAGGATTTGGGAACTGGCACTCGCACGGTGATCGGAATCGTGGCGGCGGAATCGTTTGGCCTGCCGCTGGCGGCGGTGAAAGTGAATATCGGCGACAGCCACTACCCGCCTTCGGGGCCTTCAGGCGGCTCTACCACGGTGGGCGGGGTGAGCTCGTCGACGCGGCGCGCCTCGATCGATGCGTTGAATCAGCTCTTTGAGAAAGTTGCGCCGTCGCTGGGCGTAAAAGCGGATCAACTGGAAGCGGTGGGCGGGAATGTGCGAGTGATTGGAACTCCCGCGAAGAGCATCACCTGGAAGCAAGCCTGTGCGAAGATCGGCACCACACCGATCACCGGCACGGGCAAGACCAGCGCGGATTTGATTTCCAGCAGCGTGGGCGGAGTGCAGATGGCGGAAGTGACCGTGGATACGGAAACCGGAATCGTACACATGGAAAAAATGGTGGCGGTGCAGGATTGCGGATTGGTGATCGACGCGAAGACGGCGGAGAGCCAGGTGTTCGGCGCTTGCATCATGGGCGTGACGTATTCGTTGTTCGAAGAAAAAATCATGGATGATCTGACCGGCCAGTGCCTGAATCCGAATATGGAATTTTACAAGCTGGCCGGGATCGCCGACGTGGGCGAAATCGTGGTGCACATGATGACCGGGCCGGGCTACGACGATCGTGGAGTGATTGGACTGGGAGAACCTCCCACGGTTTCGCCGGGCGCGGCAATTTCAAACGCCGTCGCGAACGCGATCGGAGTGCGCGTGCCGGAGCTGCCGATCACGCCCGAGCGCGTGCTGGCCGCGCTGGAAGCCAAAGGAGGCGCTGCTTAAATGAAAGCCTTCGCATATGCAAGTCCATCAACTCTGGCGGATGCGTTTCCGTTGCTGGGTTCGAATTGGGGCGCGACGGAAGTGATGGCCGGCGGCACCGACCTGATCAGCTTGATGAAAGAAAATGTTTCGGCGCCGGACCGCGTGGTCAACCTCAAGAAAATTCACGAGCTCGAAGGAATCCACGAAACGAAAGAAGGGTTGCGGATCGGGGCGCTGGTGAAATTCGAGGAGTTGGAAGCGAATAAAACCGTCGCGGCCGAATTTCCCGGCCTCCACCAGGCGATTCGTGAAGTGGCCAGCCCGCAGATTCGCAATATGGGCACGATTGGAGGAAATCTGTGCCAGCGGCCGCGCTGCTGGTATTACCGGGCCGGATTTGGATTGCTGGCGCGCGATGCACAGGGGAAAGCGCTGGTTCCCGAGGGCGACAATCGCTATCACGCGATTTTCGGGAATTCGGGGCCCGCGTATTTCGTGAGTCCTTCGACGGTTGCGCCGGTGTGGATTGTGCTGGGAGCGAAGCTGCGGATTGCGGGGCCTGGCGGCGTGCGGACGATTCCGGTGGAAAAGTTCTTCGTGATTCCGAAGAGCGAAACCGAACGCGAGCATGCCATCGCGCCGAATGAAATTATCACCGAAATTGTGATTCCATCGTCCTCACGCGGATTGCGCAGCGCGAATTACGAAGTACGGCAAAAGGAACAGTTCGATTGGCCTTTGGCGGCGGCAACCGTGGCGCTGCGCATGAAGGGCGATACCGTTGAGAGTGCAAGGATTGTGATGGGCCACGTGGCGCCGATTCCGTGGCCTGCAACGGATGCAGAGCAGTGGCTGGCGGGAAAAAAGCTAAACGAAGCAAATTGCGCCCAGGCCGCCGATGCAGCGGTGGCGAAGGCCACTCCGCTCAGCCGCAATCGCTATAAAGTGCAGCTCGCGCGAGTGGCCGTGAAGCGAGCGCTGCTGGCCGCCGCGGCGCACAAACAGGGGGCATCCGCCACCAAGGGAGGCGAATAATCATGCCATTCGATCCCACGAGTAAGCCCGGCACGGCAGGACGGCCCGGCCTGATCGCTTTGATTCGTGAAGGGGAAGTGTGCCGGTGCTTGCGGTCGAAGAAGATTTTTTATCAGACCGAAGCGGACGAATCGGAAGCCGCGAGCGGCGCGCCGTTCTGGTGTCAACTGACGCAAACGGTGATCGGCCCGGATAAGAAAATCGTCGGCCTCGACCATTGCCGTCCAGGCCGCAATTGCTGCGAAACTGCTTAGGTAGTGCCTCAGGATAACCACGGCTGCGATCGCGATTTGATTCGACGGGCGCGGAGTGGGAAAATATAGATTCAATGTTGGGAGGGATGCCATGAGAGGGAAAGCTATTTTGGCTGCGCTGGCTTTGTCGCTGTCGGTTCCGTCAATTTCGTTTGCGGCGCCGGGCGCGACGATCACCGGCAGCTATGTGGAATTCCGAAACGCCGACGTTTACACCGGCCCATGCTTCGCCATGGGTGAAGTTGGATTGACGGGACAGGAAGCAGTGCTGGCCTGGCACATTGCCGAAGGCAATTGGTCTGGAGTTTCGATGGAAGGACTGAATGTTGTGGCCGTGGTGCGCGCCAGCGCGACGATCGGCGATCCTTATGCGAACCCGCTGCCCGCCCGCGCCGTAATGCTGATTGACGCGCGCGCGAATGACGCGCAACGCGCCGCGCTGGTCGAGTTCGCACAAGCGCAGTCCCCCGCCCTGCTTGGCAATATCATCGCGGTGGAATCGCAGCCGATCACGTTCATTGCCGGCGCGGGTCACGGCGCTGTCTCCGTCACCGCCGGCACTCTGCTCCAGCTTTCCACCCGATCACTGAACGAAGGCGATGCGATCTGCCACAACGAGGCGGTGTTTTACCAGCCGCTCGCCTCCCACCTGGTCCACTCGATGCCAGTGGTCGAAACCTCCAGCACCTATAACGGCAATCATCTTGGAGTCACCTGGAACGATTCTGGCCGCCGCAGCTCCTTCGTCGGCTCCTTCGCCGAATAGCGCGGCGCCTTAACAGCTTGCGGAAAATGCTCTGAGCGGTCATTCCGAACGAAGTGAGGAATCCGGAGTTGATCTTAAATGCTTGAGAAGTAGGGATTTTCTCCAGGGCACGTCCGGAGTTCCATCACAGTGTAATTTTCGACTTTTTCCGCAAGCTGTTAAGCGAGTTCATTTCCCCGGGACGGGCATCTCCGTCTTTGGGCACGCTGCGCATTCAAACCCCACTGAAAAATCTTGCTTTGGCGTCTCGTTCCACACGTAGACTGGCCTGGGGAGTTCAGTTTTGAGATGCGCATCTTCCGGCGAGTGACTCCAGCAGAAACCCCTCTCAGGATTCAGTTGCACCGAAGCCTGAACCCGTCGTTCAATTGAATCCTCCATGTATGTCTGCCCAAAATGCGAGCAATCGATCAACCAGGCCAGCGAACTGTGCCCCTATTGCGGCGCGGACCTTACCGCGGTAGAGGAACCGGAAGCACAAACGGGAAAGAAACGCAGCCTGGCCAAGGCGCTGATTCTGTGGGGAGTGGCGATCAGTTTCCTGTGGCTGATGGTGTGGATCGCTCTTCCATTGCGCATGCTGAATCCAACGATGCAGTCGGAAGGTCATGCGCTGGAAGCGCTGAAAAACCTGCGCGCTTCACTTTCGGACTATTCCGCATCGGAAGGCGCTTACCCTCCGTCGCTCGATGCGATGGGCAATTCGTCGGCGCACGCCGCTGCTCAATGGGCTCTGAGCGCCGGATACCAATTGCAATACATTCCCGCGCAGCCGGGCGATGACGGGCGCGTGCACGGCTACACGCTGGTTGCCCGGCCGAGCAATTACGGATTCCGCGGCTTTTTCAGCGACGAAACGGGCATCGTGCGTTACACGCGCGAAGACCGGCCCGCCACCGCGCAAGATCCTCCCATCTAGCGATCCCCGTGCGCCCACTCGCAAATCATCGTTCGCGAATAAGCCTTGCCACCAGACGGGTGAGCGCAATCTTGTTTACCATCCTATGCATTTCGCTGCCGGCTGGCGCGCAGCAATCGAGCAAAGATGAACCGGGCGCGCAGGCAACTTCGCAAACCGCGAGCCAAAATAGCGCACAGCAAAAAAAAGACGACATGCAGGACATGCCCGGCATGGATCATCACCACATGGCCGGCACGCCAGCGGGCCAGCACGATCGAATGCATTCGCACTCGGAAACTTTCCTTCAGGAAATTATTCACCACGGCACTTCGGGCACAAGCGCCGAGCCAAATTCCACTCCGCATGACATGCTGATGACCAGCAAGGATTCCTGGATGTTGATGTTTCACGGAACTGCGTTTGTGGCGGATGAACAACAAACCAGCCCGCGGGGCGGAGATAAATTCCTCTCGACGAACTGGTTCATGGGAACGGCGCAGCGCGAAATCGGCCGCAGCACTCTGACGATTCGCGCGATGCTGAGCCTGGAACCGGCCACGGTGACGGACCGCCGGTACCCGCTGCTATTCCAAATCGGAGAAACGGCATTTGGAAAGCCAATTGTTGATGGCCAGCATCCTCACGATTTATTCATGGAGTTGGGCGCCTTATACGATGTGGAGTTGGGTGAAAAAACGCTGCTCTCGTTTTATTTCGCTCCCATCGGCGATCCCGCGATTGGGCCGACGGCTTACGGGCATCGCGCTTCGGCGTCCGAAAATCCGGTTGCGGCGCTTGGCCACCACCAGGAAGATTCCACGCACATCTTGTCGGATGTCGTGACACTGGGCTTCACGTATGGGATTGCCAGGATCGAAGGATCGGGATTCCATGGCCGCGAGCCGGATGAAAACCGCTGGAACATCGACCAGAGCGCAATCGATTCCTGGTCCACTCGCCTGACGATTCAGCCAGGAAAGAATTGGAGCGGGCAATATTCCTATGCGCGCATTAAAAGTCCGGAGCAACTTTTTCCCGATGAGACGCAGGAACGCATGACTGCTTCGATCATGTATAACCGTCCTCTCCGCGATGGAAATTGGGCCACCACGATTTTGTGGGGACGCACACGCTCGCTGGAAGACAATTCGGTTTCGAACGCTTACCTTTTGGAATCCACCGTCCGTTTCCGCAAGCGCAATTACGCCTGGACACGAATTGAAAATCTGGATCGCTGGAACGAGCTGCTTCTCGGTGAAAATCCGCTGCCGCCTAATTTCCAGGAAACCACCATTGGCCGGGTACAGGCCTACACGTTCGGCTATGACCATGATTTTAATTTCATTCCGCACGTGGCATCGGCGCTCGGCGCCCAGGTAACAACCTATCGGGTCGCGGATGTGCTGAAACCCATCTACGGCTCAGATCCGATGGGGGTGGTCATGTTCGTGCGCTTCCGTCCAACCTCCGAGAAAGACCGATAGAATTTCTCCAGCCAGGCATGATTTTGCATTTGGATGCCGCAGCGGATCCCGACGATCACAGAGACGACAGGCCCGCAAGCTTGATGCTATACTTACCGTCTGGCGCGCCCGTTTCCGTTCGCCCTAGACTGCGGAGAGGTGCTGGAGTGGCCGAACAGGGCTGCCTGCTAAGCAGTTACACCCCAAAAGGGTGTCGGGGGTTCGAATCCCCCCCTCTCCGCCATTCAGCCAGGTCCAACCCGGAGACATGGGTTTCAGAATGTACCGGCTACATAGGTAACAACCTCGGGCCGAAGGGATTCTCGAGTGGTTCTAAGACCCGAGTTTCTAGATCGAAGTAACCCAGATCATAATCCATAAAACTGACCAGCCAAATGTGGTCGTGCACTTCTTTGATTCCGACGGCCTGGCCGGCAAAGACCGTGCTGAAATTAATCTTTTTGCGGCTGCGACAGAGCCGGCCGCAATGGGTCACGATCAGCAGTTTTTTTCATATCGAAGTACTCACAGAAGTTCTCCTGTATCGTCAGATTCCAATCATGATTACGGAGATTTTTTCCAGGTGCGGAAAGCTTGCAATAGTTCGGCTTGGACTTGAGGGGGAATCGATTGTTCGGTTAGCTTGCCCAAGGATTTTACGGTCAACCTGATTTGTTCGATATAGATTTTGCACCAGTCGCACTTGGCAATATGCGATTCGAAGCGGGCGCGATCCTGCGGGGAGAGGGCGCCTTCGAGGTAGTCAGTGACGACTTCGACTAGCTCCTTGCACGATAGGTCGTTGAGATTCGATTCCATAAAGGCCGCTTGGCACAGCTATCTAAATACTAAATCGAAATGGTTCGCGATTGAATCGCCAAAAACTGAATCACCGCCCGGATCTGCCGCAAAATCTATTTGTCGCCGAAATATTCGTCCAGGATCTGGCGGACCTTGGAACGGCCGCGATGGAGAAGGACCCGTTGATTAGTCTCGCTGATGCCCAGGACGTTACAGACTTCTTCGGAGGTCCAGCCCTGAACGTCCCTTAGGGTGATCACTTCTTTCTGGTTCGCGGGGAGTGTGGCAATAGCGGACTCGACGCAGGCGCGAAATTCGGCGGCCAGCAACTCTTGCTCGGGAGTCGAGCCCCAGTTGCGGGGCTGCGTGACCCAGCCTCCGGGCCATTCGGGATCGTTTTCATTGAACTGGCTGGGATCGACGGCGGGCTCGCCGGGATCGGATTGCGCATCGAATAGCACGGAAAACGGAATCATGCGGCCTTCGCGCTCGCCGCGGGTTCGCGCGCGATTCAGAAGGATCTGGAAAATCCAGGTTTTCAGCGAGCAGCGCCCTTCGAATTGATTCAGCCCTTTCAAAACACCCAACCACGTTTCCTGCACCACTTCCTCAGCCACTTCCTGAGTGCGAACATACATTCTGGCCATGCGAATCAAAGAGTTGTGGTGGGAGCCGACCAGCCGGGTGAACGCCGATTCATCGCCAGCGCGCAAAGCTGCCAGGAAATCGCGCTCGTCCGCGTGGACGACCGTCAAGCCGAGTTGCAGGCCAGCATGTTCCTGGGACCCAACTCCGCTCGCATGTTCGCTGATCATATGCACAAACCTCCAGCAGGCCGGAGCAGCGCCACAGTTGCTCCACCGATCGTGATCTTGAATTGGGCTTGGCTTGCTTAGGATCAGTTCCGCGAAATAAGACGGGACCAGGAGCGAAAAGATACAAAATTTCTGAGAAGCGGCCCACTGGCAGGGTAGTGTCCTAATTTCGCCGTTCACCACGTCACGGCTCTGCTTCAGGTCCAAGCCTCAGTGGCTAAAACCCCTGTTTGCAGCACTTTCTGATGTCGGATCTGAAGCTCCGACCCCCTAAAAACCGAGCCAATCTCAGTTTAGGACAGCACCTCTGGCAGGTGCAGGTTGCAAGTCAGGCCGCGAAAGAAGTAGAATCCGGCAACTCTGGAGTGAAATCCTGGTGGCAACCTGATGGGCTTTTTCCGCGAAGTGAAACTCGACGAGACTGCCGCCCTCGCCGCTTATCGCGCGAAAGCCGGGTTCATTCCCAATCTGGTACGCGCGCAATCCTTGCTTCCCCGCCTGATCGAAGCCCAAACGAAACTCGAGCTGGCTGCGCTGCTTACGGATGGAGACTTATCCCGGCTGCAAAAAGAGCAAATTGCGCTGATTGTGGCCGCTTCCCGGCAAGATGCTTACAGCGTCCTGCTGCGTGCCAAGATCCTGACTTCACTGGGTATGGAGGAAGCAGGCGTCGCCAGCTTGTTGGCGGACCACCGGCAGGCGGGCTTTTCGCCAAACGAAGTGGCGTTGCTGGAGTTTTGCCTGAAGCTGAGCCATTACGCTCCGTGGATATCGCAGCAGGATTTTGAGAATCTCCAGGCCCGCGGATTCACGGAAGGCGCCATTCAAGAGGCGGTTGTGGCAACGGGATACGTCAGCTACCTTTGCGTGCTTTCGGCCGGGTTGGGACCGCAGCCCGATTTTGAACCGCGGATGCTCCCGCAGATGCAAGTGGCGCAGCCGGCATGGACACCGGCGAGCCGGGGATTGGCCGCGCACACGGCGCCTGATGGCTCCGGGAAGAAGTCGTATCTGACGCCGGTTTACCGCAGCCCGAAGACCTTTGAGCCGTTTATTCTGATTCTGAAGAGCCATGGTTTCATCCCCAATTTCTTCCGGGCGCAAACGGCACGGCCGGATTTGATCGGTCCCGAAGCGGAAGCGATCGTTGGTATCCTGCTGCCCGACGACGTGCTCTGCCGCAAGCATAAAGAGTACCTGCTGCTGGTGATTTCAGCCGCCAATTTGAATTCCTATTGCGTGGCGGCGCATTGCAACCTTTTGAGAGGATTAGGAATAGCGCCGGAGGAAGGCGACCAGATCGCGGTGAATTACCGCGAGGCAAATCTGCCCGAAGGGGACCGGGCGCTTTTGGATTTTGCGATGAAGGTGGGAGTTCGGACATCGGAATTCCGCCACGAGGAAATTGGACGGCTGCGCCAGGCGGGTTTCAGCGAAGAGCAAATTCTGGAAGCAGTTGCGGTGATCGCGCTAAACAATTTTGCCAACACCGTGCAGATGGGGCTGGGCATCGAGCCCGATTTTGAGCCTCCGCGCGCCTATGAACGAACTAAATTGCATCAAATTCCGGCGCAAGTCCGTCCTACTACAGACGGGGAGACGGGCTCGGCCACCACGGTGGCTGGCGAAGATCCGGATGCAAGCCTGGTGGCGGAATCCCAGGGCGGCGGGCTCGACGCATTTGAAACGCTGGTTCGCCGGCACACTCGAACCGT
This sequence comes from uncultured Acidobacteriota bacterium, assembly GCA_963756355.1. Taxonomy (GTDB): domain Bacteria; phylum Acidobacteriota; class Terriglobia; order Acidiferrales; family UBA7541; genus JBGPTK01. Next base: position 72,446 of record CAVWOD010000023.1, read on the forward strand.
TTATCGCACTTTGATGGCAATTTTGGGGGACCCGGAGGGAGCGCAGGACGCCATGCAGGATGTCTTCTTGAGCGCGTTCAAAAATATAGCCAGGTTCCAGGGCCGCTCAAAATTTTCCACCTGGCTGATCAGCATCGCGCGGAATACAGCGCTGCAAAGATTGCGCGATCACAAGAATTTCGAAAGCCTGGACGAGAGCCCGGCGGAGTCCGAAGAGGAATTCCGGCCGCGCCAGGTGCGCGATTGGAGCGACAATCCGGAGCAGATGTATTCCGCCGCGGAAACCAAGCGGCTGGTGGAAAAAGGCGTGATGCAGCTTCCCGCGAAATATCGTGTGGTGCTGGTGTTGCGGGATATGGAGCAGCTTTCCACGGAGGAAGTGGCAATGAACCTGGGGCTGAGTGTTCCGGCGATCAAAGCGCGGTTGCTTCGTGGGCGGCTGATGTTGCGCGAGGCACTCTCGCCCTATTTCTCCGCCAGCGCCGGAAGGGTGAGCGCATGATTACTTGCGACGAATTTCTAGTCGAGTTCGGAGAATATCTCGAGAACCAGGCTTCGGCCGAAGTGCGCGAGCAACTGGAACTGCACCTCTCGCAATGCCGCAGCTGCCACGTGCTGTACGATTCCACGCTAAAGACGGTGAAAATCGTAACCGATAGTTGTTCCTTCGATTTGCCCGCGAATGTTTCGGAACCGATCGTCAATAGCCTGATGACAAAATTGCGGAAGGAGCGCGGCCAGAAGGCGTAGGCGTCTTCCGAACGTTTTCTCGCAAGTTGCGCCATTCGTTTTCCGCAAGGCTCAAGCCTGTCTGAATCGACCCGAGTTCCCTTTACCCTCGTTCAAAGAACGCGCCTTCCTACTTCAAAAAACCCGGCAACCGGCTGTAACGAACTCCCGCGAGCGCGGACTACAGAGCATGCGGGCAAACAGCGAAATTACGATGACGGAGCGAGTGGAGGGAATGCAGCAATTCTCGATGTTCGATGCGCTCGACTCAGCGGCCATTCGGGCGGCTGAGTTCGTGTTGCGGCTGCTCTCCGGCTACCTCGTTTATGGATTTGGATTGCCCCGCGAAAACTTTGAAATCGTTAAGGAGAATTAATCATGCAGAAACGCAGTCTATATATTCTCGCAGGAGTGGTGGCCCTCATCGTGTTGTGGGGGTTGTTTCGTCCGGAAAAGTTGTTTGTGAACCAGAAAGTGAATGAGAGTTTGCCCACAGCCGCCGCGGCATCCGCGCCGGCGGGATCAAGCGCTATGGCGCCCGCAGCTCTGCTTGCCGGGCCCTTCCATAGTGGCGCACATGAGACGACGGGAACCGCATCCATCTATCAACTGGACGGAGGCAAAAAAATCCTTCGCCTGACAAATTTCAAAACTTCGAACGGGCCCGATGTTCACGTATATCTGGTGGCCGCGCCCGATGCCACGGATAGCGACATGGTGAAGAAGGCGGGATTTATCGATCTCGGCTCGATCAAGGGAAATGAAGGCGACCAGAATTACGACGTGCCGGCGGATGCCGATCTTTCGACGCACCGCGCAGTCACGATCTGGTGCGCCCGCTTTAACGTCAATTTCGGCACGGCTCCCATCAAGGAAGGCGCGATGGGCATGGGCGAGGCGCCGAAGTCTCTTGCTTCCGGTCAATTCCACAAAGGCGCGCATGACACTTCGGGCATGGCCACGATCTACGAGTGGCTGACGGGAAACGAGTGCTTCGCTTGACCAATTTCAAAACTTCCAACGGCCCCGATGTTCATGTATATCTTGTGGCGGCGAACGACGCGACCGATAGCGACACGGTGAAGAAGGCCGGGTTCATGCGATCTCGGTTCGATCAAGGGCAATGAAGGCGACCAGAATTACGAGCTGCCTGCTGAGCGCCGATCTTGCAAAGTATAAGGCAGCCACAATCTGGTGCGCGCGATTTAACGTTAATTTCGGCACGGCGCCTCTGACGCAGCAGTAAGCACCGCTGCAAAGCATTTTGATTCCCACCCCAAACCCGCCGCGGCGCCCACAAGGCCCGCGACGGCCTACCCTGCAATCGCAGTTCGCCGGGCGATGCGGGAGCAAGTGAAGAGGAGATAACAATGCGAGAAGCCGCCCAATCCGACCTGATCGCCGAGGACAAGAGGCTCGAGGAATCGCGTCACCGCAAAAACCACTGGAAGCGCTGGGGACCTTACCTGAGCGAACGCCAATGGGGAACGGTTCGCGAGGACTACAGCGAGTACGGCACGGCCTGGGATTACTTTCCGCACGACCATGCCCGGTCGCGCGCTTACCGCTGGGGCGAAGACGGCATTGCCGGCATCTGCGACCGCCATCAGATACATCTGCTTTGCGCTGGCGCTGTGGAATGGCAGGGATCCGATCCTGAAAGAGCGGCTTTTCGGGCTCACCGGCAGGAGGGCAATCACGGCGAGGACGTAAAGGAATATTACTACTATCTCGATTCAACGCCGACGCATTCCTACATGAAGTATCTCTACCGATATCCGCAGCAGGCATTTCCCTACGCCTGGCTGGTGGCGGAAAACCGGCGCCGCAGCAAGGCGAGATTTTGAATTTGAACTTGCGGACACTGGCATATTCGACGGGAACCGCTACTTCGATGTGATTGTGGAATACGCGAAGGCTCGCCGGAAGACATCCTGATCCGCATTACGGCCCACAATCGCGGCCCGGAGGCGGCGACGCTGCACCTGCTGCCCACGCTCTGGTTCCGCAATACCTGGTCGTGGGATCGGCGGCGAACGCGGCCCAGCGCTCTGCGCACCGAGCCGAGGAGCGCTCGGACTGTGCCGCGATTCGCGTCGAGGAACGGGTCCTACGGGCCGCGCTGGCTGGTTTGCGAAGGATCGCCCGAATTGCTGTTCACGGAAAACGAATCGAACAATCAGCGACTTTTCGGAGTCGCCAATCGCACGCCGTACGTGAAGGATGGAATCAACAACTACATGGTGCACGGCGCGCAGCGATGCGGTCAATCCCGAGCAGACCGGCACGAAGGCGGCCGCGCATTATCGCGTGCGCATTGAGCCGGGCCGTCGGCGCACGATTCGTTTGCGGCTGACCGACCACGGGCAGCACTGCGCGCAGTCACTGGGCGTCGCTGCGGCGACGGCTCCCTCCGCAGAATCTTTTTGGCCCGTTTCGAACGGATTTTCGCGCAGCGAATTCCGAGGCGGACGAATTTTATTCCAAGCGAATGCCGAAGACTCTTTCGCCGATGCGCAAAGCGTACAGCGGCAGGCATTCGCGGGAATGCTCTGGTCGAAGCAGTTCTACACTATGACGTGAAGACATGGCTGGAGGGCGATCCCGCCGGCCCGCCTCCGCCTGCCGGAGCCGGCGCGACGGCCGAAACAACGAATGGGCACATCTCTACAATGCCGACATCATCTCCATGCCCGACAAGTGGGAATACCCGTGGTACGCGGCGTGGGATCTGGCGTTCCACTGCGATTCCGCTGGCGCAGATCGATCCGGATTTCGCGAAGGAACAGCTCATGCTGCTGCTGCGCGAATGGTACATGCACCCGAATGGCCAGTTGCCGGCTTACGAGTGGGCATTCAGCGACGTGAATCCTCCCGTGCATGCCTGGGCTGCTGGCGCGTTTACAAGATCGAAAAGCGCGTGCGCGGGCAGTGGCCGACCGGGCATTTCTCGAGCACGTTTTCCACAAGCTGCTGCTGAATTTCACCTGGTGGGTGAACCGCAAAGACCCCGAGGGAAGGAACGTTTTCGAAGGCGGCTTTCTGGGCCTCGACAATATCGGCGTGTTCGACCGCTCAGAGCCGCTGCCCACCGGCGGGCACATTGAACAATCCGACGGCACCAGTTGGATGGGAATGTATTGCCTCGAACATGCTGGCGATCGCCATGGAGTTGGCGCGGGAGGATCCCGCCTATGAAGGACGTGGCCAGCAAATTCTTCGAGCATTTCGTTTACATCACGCAGGCGATGAACAACCGCGGCGGCACGGAATTTCGCTTGTGGGACGAGCAGGACGGTTTTTATTACGACGTTCTGCATCTCCCGAACGGCGAGCATTTTCCCTGCAGGTGCGCTCGATGGTGGGGCTGATTCCGCTGTTTGCGGTGGAGACGCTCGAAGCCGAGTCGTGGACATGTTGCCGGGCTTCAAGCGGCGCATGCAGTGGTTCCTCGACAACAAGCCCGACGTTCCGGCAGCACATCCGGATGACGAAAACGCCCGAGCGCGGAACGCGGCGGCTGCTTTCGATCGTGGATCGCGAACGGTTGCCGAGGGTGCTGCGCTACATGCTGGACGAATCGGAGTTCCTGTCGCCGCACGGGATTCGCGCACTTTCGCGCGTGCACCGCGGAATCACCGTTCATGCTGGAAGCGACAGGGGATGTCGCACCGCGTGGATTACGAGCCGGCGGAATCTTCGTCGGGCCTGTTCGGCGGCAATTCCAATTGGCGCGGGCCGATCTGGTTTCCGGTGAATTTTCTGCTGATCGAATCGCTGCAGAAATTTCATCACTTTCTCGGCGACGAGTTTCAGGTGGAATTTCCCACCGGCTCAGGACAGAATGAAGAACCTGTGGGAAGTTGCCGCGGAGCTTTCGCGGCGGATTGTCGCGGATCTTTCTGCGCGAACGAAGACGGCCGGCGGCCCGTTTTCGGGGAAGCCGAGACAGTTCCAGAGCGATCCTCACTGGCGCGATCACGTTCCGTTCCACGAATATTTTCACGGCGATACCGGAGCGGGCGTGGGCGCAAGCCACCAGACCGGATGGACCGGCCTGGTGGCCAAATTGATCGAGCAAAGCGGAGATTAATATGGAAACGATCCTGGTTACAGCCTCGAAGGCAGAGACGATGAAACCGCAACGGCGGCAAGCGAAAGCGCGTGAAGAAGAATCGAATGCCGCGGCCACGGTGCGGTTCGGACGCGAAATTTGCGGCGACTTGGCAGCGGCGGAGAAGTGCGAATGGCTGGTGACCAACGGAATCGGAGGATTCGCTTCCGGAACCGTGGCGCAATTGAACACGCGCCGGTATCACGGCTTGCTGGTGGCGGCGCTCGATCCGCCGCTGGGGCGCACGCTGCTGGTCTCGTAATTTCCAGGAAATCGCCGAGTACGACGGCCGCCGCTACGAATTGGGCACGTGCCGCTGGGCGGGCGGCAGCGGTTTCTCCGGAAGGTTACCGGCTGATCGAAAGTTTCCGGCTGGAAGGAACGACGCCCGTTTGGACGTTCGCGTGCGGCGACGCTTTGATCGAGAAGAGAATCTGGATGGAGCAGGGCGCGAACACGACCTATGTAGCCTATAACGCTACTGCGCGGCGGTTTTCCCGTGAGCTTGAAATAAAAGCGCTGGTGAATTATCGCGACTATCACTCCAGCACGCATGCCGGCGGCTGGCGGATGAATGTGCAGGCGTCGAGCGAGGCCTGCAGGTGCAGGCATTCGAGGGCGCGGCGCCGATTCTATTTGCTGAGCGCCGGCGCGCAGGCACAGGCGGCACACGACTGGTATCACAATTTCGATCTGCAGTGCGGAGCGATACCGCGGCTTGGATGACCGCGAGGATCGTCTGCATGCGGCGCACGTTCCGCGCTTAACTTTCCCCCGGCGACACGCATCGACGATTGCCGTATCCACCGAGCCAACCGCCGAGCTAAATCGGCGCAGAGTCTTCGCGCAGCGACGCGAAAGCGCACGAGAAGTCGATTCTCGATCCGCCAATGGGCATCGGACAAACGAGACGGCGTAGCGGAAGCGCCCGCATGGATTCGGCAACTGGTGCTCGCCGCTGACCAGTTCGTGGTCGCGCGGCCGCTGGGCGGCGACCCGGACGGAAAAACGGTGATTGCCGGCTACCACTGGTTCGGGGACTGGGGGCGCGACACGATGATGCGCTTCCCGGACTGGCGCTGACCACCGGGCGGCCGGAAATCGCGGCGCGGAATTTTGCGAACGTTCGCGCGATTTGTGGATCGCGGGATGCTGCCAAACGTTTTCCCCGATGCGGGCGAGACGCCCGAATACAACACGGCCGATGCCACGCTGTGGTATTTCGAAGCGGTGCGGCAATACATGGCCGCGACGAACGATCTGGAATTTCTGCGGCGAAATCTATCCGGTCCTGACGGACATTGATCGATTGGCATCTGCGCGGCACTCGTTACCAGATTCACGCCGATCCGAATGACGGATTGCTCTTCGCTGGCGAACCGGGCGTGCAACTGACCTGGATGGATGCGAAAGTGGGCGATTGGGTGGTCACGCCGCGAATCGGAAAGCCGATCGAGATCAATGCGCTGTGGCTGAACGCGGTTTGTTCGATGACGGAATTTGCGCGTCTGCTGAAGCGGCCCACGGCGGGACATGCTTGCCTGGCAAAACGGGCGCGCGCGGGATTTGCGCGTTTCTGGAATGAGGAGGCGCAATGTTGCTTCGACGTGATCGACGGTCCCAAGGGAATGACGCCTCGATCCGGCCGAATCAGATTTTCTGCGGTTTCGCTGCCGGAGAGTCCGCTGACCCGGAGCAGCAGCAACGAGCGGTGGTGGATACTTGCGCGCGGCAATTGTTGACCTCGCATGGCCTGCGAAGCCTGGCGGCTGACTGATGAGCAATATCGCGGCCACTATGGCGGATCGCCACTGGAGCGCGACGGCTCGTACCACCAGGGGACGGTGTGGGCCTGGCTGCTGGGACCATTCGCATTGGCGCACCTGCGGGTTTACAACGATCCGAAACGGGCCGCGGAATTCCTCGAGCCGATGGCTGACCATTTGAAGACGCACGGATTGGGAAGCGTCAGCGAGATTTTCGATGGCGACGCGCCGTTTACGCCGCGCGGGTGCATTGCGCAGGCGTGGTCGGTTGCCGAGGTGCTGCGGGCGTGGACGGCCGCGGCTGCGGCACGGAAATAAATCCAGCGGGAAAACGGCATTGATTGTAACGCTTGAGGCGGATGCGGGACTCAATTTCAGAGGTGAAAAACAGTGAAAGCGATTGCGGTAATACCCGGCAAGGCCAACAGCATCCATCTGCGGGAAGTGCCCAAGCCGCAAGTCGATCGGATTCCCGGCGGGCGCGGCGTGCTGGTGAAATTGACCCGCGTGGGCGTGGACGGAACCGACAAGGAAATCAACGCCGCGGAATACGGCGCGCCGCCGCCGGGCGATGAATATTTGATCCTCGGGCACGAAAGTTTCGGCCGGGTGGAAGCCGTGGGGCCAAACGTCTCTGAATTCGAGCCGGGCGATTACGTGGTGGCATCGGTGCGGCGGCCGGGATCGAGCCTTTACGACAAGATTGGCCTGCAGGACATGACCACGGACGACACCTATTTTGAGCGCGGGATCAACCTGCTGCATGGATACCTGGCGGAATATTACGCGGACTCGGCGGAATACCTGGTGAAAGTGCCGAAAGGGCTGAGCCAGGTGGGCGTGCTGCTCGAGCCGAGCAGCGTGGCGGAAAAAGCGATCGGCCAGGCGTATGAAGTGCAGCGCCGGTTGCGCGTTTGGAGGCCGAAGCGCGCGGCGGTGCTGGGAGCGGGGACGCTGGGATTGCTGGCGTCGGTGTTTCTGCGGTTGCGGGGAATGCAGGTGACGACGTTTGGTCTGCAGGAGGCGCCTTACCTGAATTCCGATTTACTGGCGCAAATCGGAGTGAGCTATGTCTCGACCAAAACGATGAGCCTGAAGGAAGCTTCTGCGAAGTATGGTCCGTTTGACTTCATTCTCGAAGGGACCGGATATTCGCCGCTGGTCTTCGAAGCGATGGAAGTGCTGGCGAAGGATGGCGTGCTGGCGATGGTCAGCATCACCGGAGCGGATCGCAAAATTGAAATTCCCGCCGACCGCATCAACCAGGGCTTTGTGCTCGGCAACAAAGTGGCGCTGGGAAGCGTGAACGCCAGCCGCGAGGATTTCGAACGCGCGGTGCTCGATCTTTCGGAAGCGGAGCTTTCTTATCCGGGATGGCTGGCGAAATTGCTGACGCATCCGGTGAAGGGTCTGGAGAATTACGCCGAATTGATGGACACGCTGACGAAGGCGAAGGGAGCGATCAAGGTGTTCTGCGAAGTGAATGGGGACCTGCGCTGAACGTTTCCGGCGCGTGCCGGACGGAAAAACCCATGGAAAAGGCAAACGCACCACGGAAACGGATTTTGATACTCGGCGGCGGATTCGCTGGACTTTCCGCCGCCATGGAATTGGAGAAGACGCTCGCTCGCGATCCGGGAATTGAAGTGACGATGGTGAACCGCGAGAATTTTTTCCTGTTCACGCCGATGCTGCACGAAGTGGCGGCGAGCGACCTGGACCTAACCACCATCGTGAACCCGGCGCGAAAATTGCTGCGCCGCGTGAATTTCTTTGCCGGTGAAGTGAAAAATATCGATCTTGCCGCGCGGCAAGTGGTGGTGGCGCACGGCTTCGATCACCACACTCACACGCTGGAATACGATTACCTGGTGCTGGGCCTCGGCTCGACCACCAATTTCTACGGCCTGCCCGGATTGGAAGAGCGCTCGCTGACCATGAAATCGCTCAGCGACGCGATGCGCCTGCGGAATCATTTGATCGCTCACCTGGAGGAAGCGGCCAGCGAATGCTGCCTGGTGAAGAATCCGCTGCTGACGTTCGTCGTGGCCGGCGGCGGCTTCGCGGGCGTGGAAACGATCGCGGGGATCAACGATTTCGTTCGCGGCGCGCTGAAATCCTATCCGAGCCTTCGCGAAGACATGGTGCGAGTGGTGCTGGTCCATCCCGGCGAGGTGATTTTGCCGGAGCTTGGGAGAGAAGCTGGGCGTCCTACGCGCAGCGCAAGCTGGCCGAGCGAAGAGTCGAAATCCGAGTCAATACGAAAGTGACCGGCGTGACCGACCGGAGCGTCGAGCTGAGCGACGGCACTGTGATCTTTACCAATACGCTGGTGTGGACTGCGGGAACTTCGCCCAGTCCTTTGCTTCACGATCTGCCCTGCGCCGAAGGAACGCGGGCGCGCGGTGGTGAATGAATATTTGGAATTGCGCGATTGGCCAAATGTGTGGGCGCTGGGCGATTGCGCGGCGATTCCCGACGGGAAAACCGGAAAGTTTTTTCCACCTACGGCGCAGCATGCCCTGCGGCAGGGAAAAACACTGGCGCACAACCTCGTGGCGGCGATTCGCGGAGGCGAGCGGAAGCCCTTCGTTTTTTCGACCATCGGGCAGCTTGCGGCGATTGGGCGGCGCACGGGCGTGGCCAATATCATGGGCATTAATTTCTCCGGATTCATCGCGTGGTGGCTGTGGCGCACGATTTATTTGAGCAAGCTGCCGCGATTTGAAAAGAAAGTGCGCGTGGCGCTGGATTGGACGCTTGACCTGGTGTTCTCGAAAGACCTGGTGCAATTCCTGGAGATCAAGGCGCCCGGTGTATCGCGGCGGGAAATGACCGAGAGCAGCATGGCCGTCGAGAAGGCTGCCGCCGGCGATTGAGATTCTTATAGCGCGGGCATTCGGCCATGTGGTTGAAGGTTAAAGATGCCACCCTGAAGGGTGGCGCTACACGGCCGCTCCGACGTCATCATTTGCGAGAAAAGAGGGCTTTAGCCACTGAAGATGGAGCTTCGCTCCATAGCAGTGCGGCGATGTGGCGCAACGCCAAATTGGGATATTACCGGGTATTGCGATCCGAAAACCGGCGAGGAAAATTGTGCTGAAGGCATTGCAATCCCATTGGCCGGAATATCTGATCGAGGCGTGCTGCCTGGGCGCGTTCATGATTTCCGCGTGCACATTTGCGGCGATTCTGGGGCATCCCATGTCGCCGGTGCAAATGTGGTTGACGGCTGCCATGCCGATGCGCATGGTGATGGGGCTGGCGATGGGCTTGACGGCCATCGGAATTATTTATTCGCCGTGGGGAAAGCGCTCCGGCGCGCACATGAATCCCTCGGTGACGTTTACGTTCTGGCGGCTGGGAAAGATCGAATCCTGGGACGCGATTTTTTATGTTTGCGCGCAGTTCATCGGCGGAGCTTGCGGGAGTGTTGCTGGTGGGCGCGCTTTTGGGACAGTGGGTATCGCATCCAGCGGTGAATTACGCCGTCACTCTGCCGGGGGAGAGTGGCCCGTACGTGGCTTTCGTGGCGGAGGTGCTGATTTCAGCGCTGCTGATGAGCGTGATTCTGATAATTTCGAATACTCAGTCACTCGCGCGCTACACGGGAATCTTCGCCGGCTGCCTGGTGGCCACTTACATCACCTTTGAGGCGCCGATTTCCGGGATGAGCATGAATCCCGCCCGGACTGCCGGTTCGGCATTTTCCGCCCACCTATGGACCGCCTGGTGGATTTATTTTACCGCCCCGCCCTTGGGGATGCTGCTGGCGGCGGAGATTTACGTGCGCTTGAAAGGCGCCGCGCAGTGCATTGCGCCAAGCTGCACCACCAGAACGACCAGCGTTGCATCTTCCGCTGCGGCTATGCCATGAAGGCGCCTTCCTCGAACTCAGAATCCAAGATCAAAAATGGCAGTCGAAGCCCGCGTTTGCCCGGGATCTCTCACCTCGATCCAAACCATCGGGGTGCGGAAAACGCGCTTCGTTCGGGATGAAAGAACAATGGAGGACGATGCCGCTAGTCATTTTTCGCACTTCTCACAAAAACCCCGAACCAGGCTGTAACGAACCGCCAGATCCCGGGACTACTTAGCAGCGGCCAGGCAGGACCAAGCGATTCCGAACCGGCGGCCGCCGAATTCAAACCAAGAAAGAAGAAGGAGATTCTTCCATGCATAGCACTCGTGTGTCTCGACTCGCGCTGATGGCTCTGATGACCCTGACGATGGGATTGAGCCTGACCGCGCAAAAGGCTTCCGCGCAAATGATGGCGCAAGGCCACAAATCCAAGGCGTTCACCGGCGTCAAGGCCAACACCGGGACCGTGACGCATACCAAGGTAAACGGCAAGAACGTGCTTGACGCTTTCCGACGACTTCGTGGTTCCGGATACACCCGATCCGCACTGGCAAGTGGTGGATTCCAAGGGAAACGTCTATCTGCTGGATCGCCTGAAGGCCAAAGGCGACAAATACAACAAGAGCATCACGCTGCCCTCCTACATCCACGACGTGGCCAAGGTGCAAATCTGGTGCGCGTTCGCGGAAGTGTTGCTCGGCGAGGCCCCGTTCGAATCCCCGGTGATGTAACCGGCCCAAGCGATTTCGCGAGCTGATCGGGGAATCCCGGTCAGCCGCGGGTCCGGCCTAAATAATAAAAAGGAAAAAGGAAATGAAACCGAAAAAGATTGTGACTGCGATTCTGGCACTGGCGGTGATGGGGCTGGCAAGTTCGGCCCACGCACAGGTGGCGGAAAAGAAAAGTTTGACGCTCGATGGAGCGAGGCGCGTGATTGCGGCGGCCGAGGAATACGCCAAGCAGAACAAGGCTCCCGGCGGCGTGATCGCGGTGGTGGATGCGGGCGGAAACCTGATGGCGCTCGAGCGGCTGGACGGAACATTCGCGGCCGGCGCGAATATTTCCATCGGCAAGGCGCGCACGGCGGTGCTGTTCCAGAAGCCGACGAAAGTCTTCGAAGACATCATCAACAAAGGCCGCACGGCCATGGCGGCGCTGCCCGATTCTTTCTTCACTCCGCTGCAGGGCGGAATCCCGGTGACGCTGGATGGGCAGATCATCGGCGGAGTGGGCGTGAGCGGCGCGATGAGCGCGGCACAGGATGAAGAATTGGCCATCGCGGGCGCCGCAGCGGCCAAGGATTTTGGCGGCGATCCGAAGATGGCTTCCATGGGTTCCATGCCCCGGTCACGTTCTTTTCGAAACAAGAAGTGGATGCAGGTTTTGAAAAGGGATCAGTGCTGTTCGACGGCGACAAGGGATCGCGGAATTACATGATGCATGCCAGCCGGCGCGAAGGCCCCGGAATGGTGGAAGTCCACACCAAGGACGCCGACCTGATTTACGTGCTGAAAGGCTCGGCAACGATTGTGACCGGCGGAACGATGGTGGACGGCAAGCCGATCGCGCCGGATGAAATTCGCGGACGCGAAATCACTGGCGGAGACACGCGCCAGCTCGTTCCCGGCGACGTGATGATTATTCCGAACGGCGTGCCGCACTGGTTCAAGGCGATCGATGCGCCGTTTCTCTACTACGTAGTGAAGGTTCGCTAACCAGCGAGGACATGGCGATGAAACTCAACACAATCATTCTAAGCGCGGCCGCGATACTGGCACTGATTCCCCAGGGCGCGGCCGCCCAAAACTGGTCGGCGCAACAACCGCCCTACGGCCGGCCGGACGCCACGATTGACCTGCGGACGGCCGAAGGCGCGCAGCTTGTAAAGGGCCAGTGGCGGTATAGCGATGTGAAGATCGCCGAAGTGGATTCGCGCGGCCCGGGAGCGGACTTGAAGCCTTCCGGCGCGCCGAACAAAACTTACGATTACTCTCCCCATGCGGGCGCCGCCGATTTCGATGATTCCGCCTGGCAGGCGATCGATCCAACCAGCCTGGAAATGCGCCGGGCCGGCGGAAAAGTTTGCTTCAATTGGTACCGCATCAATATCACCATTCCGGAAAAGGTGGCGGCGGTTTCGACGGCCGGCGCCACGGTGGCTTTCGAGATCGTGATCGATGATTACGCGGAAGTATGGGTGAACGGCAAGCTGCCGATCGTTCTGGGGCAAAGCGGCGGTTCCGTGGTGAAGGGATTCAACGCAACGAACCGAGTGATCCTGACGCACAACGCCGAGCCGGGGCAGAAATATCAGATCGCGGTATTCGGATTCAACGGGCCCATTTCCAGAAGCCCGGAGAATTTCATCTGGGTGAAGTCCGCGACGCTGGATTTTTACAAGCCGGGAAACGGGACGGGCGCGGAGCCAGTGGAAACACAAATCAAGCGCAACGACGCGGCGCTCGATGCCATCGTCACACCCGGAACGAAAATCGAAAAGCTGGCGGGCGGATTTCTTTTTACCGAAGGCCCGGTATGGGTGCGCGAAGGCGGTTACCTGCTCTTCAGCGATCCCAACAACAATTTAATTTATCGCTGGTCGCCGGACGACGGCGTATCCATCTATCGCACGCACAGCGGCTACACCGGGATGGATATCGGCGAGTATGGCCAGCCCGGATCGAATGGCCTGACGCTCGATCAACAAGGGCGATTGACGATCAACGAACACGGAAACCGCCGGGTCACGCGGCTTGAGAAAAACGGCCAACTAGTGGTGCTTGCGGATAAATACCAGGGCAAGCGGCTGAACAGTCCCAACGATCTTGTTTATCGCTCCGACGGCGCGCTTTACTTCACCGATCCGCCATTCGGCCTGCCGAAATTTTTCGATGATTCGCGCAAGGAACTGGCGTTCAGCGGCGTGTTTTGCCTGATCAACGGCGAGCTGAAACTCGTCTCCACCGACCTGACCGGGCCGAATGGCCTGGCCTTCTCGCCGGATGAAAAATATCTTTACGTGGACGATTGGGACGCGAAACGAAAAGTGGTGATGCGTTACGAAGTGCAATCCAGCGGCACGCTGGCCAACGGCAAAGTTTTCTTCGATGCCACCAGCGAGCCGGGCGAAGACGCCTGGGACGGAATGAAAATCGACCAGCAAGGCAATTTGTATCTGGCGGGCCCCGGCGGATTATGGATCGTTTCTCCCGAAGGCAAACACCTGGGCACGATTGCAGGCCCTGAAAATCCTCACAACATCGCCTGGGGCGATGAAGACAGCAAAACGCTTTATCTTTGCGCCAAATCCGGGCTCTACCGAATCCGGCTGAACATTCCGGGCATCCGCCCCTGAAAAGCGAGGACACTTTCATGGAAGTGACGAAACAATACGACGTGATCATTATCGGAAGCGGCGCCGGTGGGGGAACTCTTGCGTACAAGCTGGCGCCGAGCGGCAAACGAATTCTGCTTCTCGAGCGCGGCGATTATGTTCCGCGCGAGAAGGACAATTGGGATAGCCGGCCGGTGAACGTCGAAGGAAAATACCAAGCCAAGGAATTGTGGCGCGACACGGACGGCAAGGATTTGCACCCGCACACGAATTATAACGTGGGCGGCAATACGAAATTTTACGGGTCCGCGCTGTTTCGCCTGCGCAAGGAAGATTTCGGCGAAATTCGCCACTTCGGCGGGATTTCGCCCGCTTGGCCGATCCGCTACGAGGACCTGGAGCCTTACTACACGCAGGCCGAGCAGATTTATCACGTACACGGCACGCGCGGCGAAGATCCCACCGACCCGGGGTCGAGATCACCCTATCCGCATCCGGCGGTGAGCCACGAACCGCGCATGCAGCAATTGAGCGACGATTTCGCGCGGCTGGGATTGAAACCGTTTCATGTGCCGCTGGGAATCATGCTCGAATGAAAAGGACCGCCACGCGAGCCAATGCATCCGCTGCAACACGTGCGACGGATATCCCTGCCTGGTGAATGCGAAATCGGACGCGCAGGTTTGCTGCGTGGACCCGGCGCTGGCGCATCCCAACGTGACGCTGGTGACCAACGCGAAACGTGCTGCGCCTGGAAACCAACGGCTCGGCGCGGTCTGTTTCCAAAGTGATCGTCGAGCGCAACGGCGCCAAAGAAGAATACTCGGCGAACTTTGTGGTGGTTTCGTGCGGCGCGATCAATTCCGCGGCGCTGCTGCTGCGTTCGGCCAAGCGACAAACATCCGCGCGGCCTGGGAAACAGTTCCGACGTGGTGGGGCGGCACTACATGGGACACGTGAATTCGGTGCTGATGGCCGTGGCCAAATGCCCGAATCCCACCGTGTTCCAGAAAACTCTGGCGCTGAACGATTTTTATCGGCCCATCGAAAGAATGGAATTTTCCGATGGGGCACATTTCGTTTGTGGGGAAATTTGACGGTGTGACGCTTTCCGCCGGCGCGCCGGCATTCGCTCCCGGCTGGACTCTCGATCTGATGGCCAAGCATTCCATCGATTTCTGGCTGACTTCGGAAGATTTGCCCGATCCGAATAACCGGGTGACCGTGGATCGCGACGGGAAGATCGTGTTGAGCTACAAAGTGAATAACGATGAGGGCCACAAGCGGCTGATCGCCAAGCTGGAAAGCCTGATGAAGCAGCAGACCAAGTGCTCGATTCATGGGCACGAATGCCATGAAGGCTTGTTCGCGCGGAATCTTTTTATCGGGCAGCGAATTCCTCTGGCCGGCGTGGCGCATCAGAACGGCACGATCCGCTTCGGCAACGATCCGAAAACTTCGGCGCTGGATGCGAATTGCAAAGCGCACGACCTGGACAACCTGTACGTAGTTGATGGAAGCTTCTTCCCGTCGAGCGGCGCGGTGAATCCCGCGCTCACCATTATGGCTAACGCGTTGCGCGTGGGCGATCACCTGCTCGGACGAATGTAACCACTGGAGGAAGCGATGAAGTTTGACGCCATCATTATCGGGTCGGGCCAGGCGGGCAATCCCCTTTCGCAAGGGCTGGCCGATCTGGGATGGAACGTCGCTCTGGTTGAGCGGAGCAATCTGGGCGGAACGTGCATCAATACCGGCTGTACGCCCACCAAGACGATGGTGGCTTCGGCGCAGGTGGCGCACTACGCGCGCAACGCAGCGAAGTGGGGAGTTCATGCCAGCGATGTGCGAGTGGATTTGCCGGCCATCATCGCGCGGAAGCGAAAAGTGGTGGAGAGCTTTCGCGAGGGCCAGCAACGGCGCGTGGACCAACGCACCAAGTTGCAACTTTACCGGGGCCACGCCAAATTTATTTCCCCGAGGCAGATTCAGGTGGGCACGGACTTCCTGGAAAGCGAAAAGATATTCATCAACACCGGCACGCGGCCGGAAGTTCCGAAGATTCCCGGCATCGATACAGTTCCGTACCTGACCAATGCCAGCATCATGGAATTGCAGCAACTGCCGGAACACTTGATCGTTCTCGGCGGCGGCTACATCGGATTGGAATTCGGCCAAATGTTTCGCAGGTTTGGCAGCCGCGTGACGATCATTCATCGCGCCGACCGCATTGTTCCGCGCGAAGATCCGGAAGTGGTGGAGGAACTGCAGAAGGTCCTGAAAGCCGAGGGAATCATTCTCGAACTGAATGCCAGCACCACGCGCGTGGAGAGTCGCGGAGGCGAAATTGTTGTGGCGGTCGATACCAAGCAAGGGCCGATGACGGTGGTGGGAACGCATTTGCTGGTTGCCACGGGACGCCGGCCGAATACCGACGACCTGGGACTGGATAAGGCCGGCGTTGCCACCGATCCGCATGGCTACATCAAAGTGAATGGCCGGATGGAAACTTCGGCGCCGGGAATCTGGGCGCTGGGCGATGTGAAAGGCGGGCCGGCGTTCACGCACATTTCCTACAACGATTATCAAATTGTCTACGGCAACCTCATCGAGAACAAAAATCTGACCATTGAAAATCGCTACCTGCCTTATTCGCTTTTCACCGATCCACAGCTCGGCCGAGTGGGCTTGACGGAAAAAGAAGCGCGAGCCACCGGGCGCAAATTGAAAATCGGATCGTATCCGTTCACCTTTGTCTCCCGCGCGATTGAGCGCGACGAAACGGCCGGGATGATGAAAATCATCGTCGATGCGGAAACAGACCGCATCCTGGGCTCGGCGATTCTGGGAATCGAAGGCGGTGAACTGGTGCAAATCCTGGGAGCGCTGATGCTGGCCGGCGCGCCTTATACCGTTCTAAAGGGCGCGGTATTTATCCATCCCACGCTGGCGGAAGGATTTTTCGGTTTGATGGATTCCGTCAAGCCGGTGGATTGAAGGCGGAAGGACCTATGCGAGAGAAATATTGCCTGGCACAAGCGGCGCGCGGGCAGATGCGGAATCGGTACGTGAATTCAATCGCACCGCTCGCGGTTTATTTTCTTCTGGTGGCAGCGGCTTTCGGGCCGGCCGCGCGCGCGCAGCAATCCACGGCGCCAGCACGGGCGGACCGCGTGGTGGCGATTGGGATGGTCGTCTCCGACATGGATCGCTCGATTGATTTCTATTCGAAGGTGCTGTCGTTCGAGAAAGTATCCGATACGGAAGTGTTCGGCAGCGAGTACGAGCATCTTGAAGGGCTTTTCGGAGTGCGCATGCGCTTGGTGCGGATGCGCCTGGGAGAAGAAATTCTGGAACTGACGGAATTTCTGGCCCCGCAGGGCCGCCCGTTTCCGCCGGATGTGCGCAGCAACGACCGGACTTTTCAACATATCGCCATCATCACCAGCGACATGGACCGCGCGTACCAAACCTTGCGCGAGCACAAGGTACGGCACGCTTCCACCGGGCCGCAGCTTCTGCCCGCCTACATTAAGAACGCGGCGGGCATTCGCGCATTTTATTTTCGCGACCCCGACGGCCATTTTCTGGAGACCTTGCAATTTCCGCCGGACAAGGGCGGCGCGAAATGGCATTCGAAGGATCGATTGTTTCTGGGAATCGATCACACGGCGATCGTCGTCGCCGATACTGAAGCGAGCCTCAAGTTCTATCGCGACACCCTGGGCATGCGCATCGTGGGCGAAAGTGAGAACTACGGCACCGAGCAGGAACACCTGAACAACGTCTTTGGAGCGCGCCTGCGAATTACAAGCCTGCATGCAACCGATGGACCGGGAGTCGAATTGCTGGAATATCTGGCCCCGCGCGACGGCCGCGCAATGCCCGTGGACACTCGCACCGACGACTTGTGGGCCTGGCACACAACACTCGCCGAGGACCCGGGTGCCGCAGCCCAATCCTTGCGCTTCGCAAGTTACAATTTTGTTTCTTCAGGAGTAATTGCGATTCCCGAGCCCACGCTCGGATTCACAAAAGGTCTGCTGGTCCGCGATCCCGACGGCCACTTGGTCCTCCTGATTCAAAACTAGTGCCTCAATAACAAGCAATTTGGCCATCAGGCAGCAGGCCAACATGGAAATTTGTGACGACGCTGATAGTTCCAGAGATGTGCGACTCAGAATACAAAATAGGATATCGCCTAACAGCAAACCGAAATTCCACGACTCATCTCATAAATACGAAGAAGAGTTTCCCGGATTGCCTTCAGGGGCTAAAGAGTCTGTGTGGCAACTCGGTTTTGGTTGTTGCCACATATGGCTGCATTTTGCCAAGTGGTTGAAAGCAAAGCTGCCACCCTGAAGGGTGGCGCTACACGATCACCCCTACTTGGCGATGCCACACAGACTCTAAAGCCCACCTTTTGTGGGGCTTCGAATGTCGGAGCTGAAGCTCCGACCCCCTAAAAGGCATTTGTGAGATGGCTTTTTAGATATAGGCAGAATAAGGCGTCTCATCCTTCGAAGCAGAGATCCATAAATTGTGTATGTGGGCATTGCGAACGCGCTCAAAATTGAGGTGCGTTCTTAGAGAGTTGTGGGATGTACCTGCAGAAGGATTTGGGAAGACGGGCATCTTTTCGCCCATTTGGCTTTTTTCAACCCACAAACCAACTCACAGCGTGAACAGTCCTGCACGGCTTCCGGGTATCTTTGGCAGACCCCGCGGTCTTGTAAGTTGTTGTAAAGCCTGGTCACGGCTGATTGACAAGTTGACTTCTCCGTATCAACGCAGGTCCCGATATCCCTGTAATTAACAGACGCTTGCGAGCTGGCGAAACACCCGGGCGCGCTAGTAGCGGACGAAGAAGTAGAGCGCCATCGCAAACCCGGTGGTGATCACTAGCCAGCGTACGTTCTTCGGATTCATCTTCTGGGCATAATGAGCGCCGCCATAGCCTCCGATGGATGCGCCCACCAGCATCACCAATGCCTGCGGCCAGAAAATCACTTTGGCCCAGATAAATGTAGCCAGCGCCACGGCATTGATCACGCTGACTACCAACGTCTTGATGCCGTTCATGGCATGAATGTTCTCAACACCCATTAGAGCGAGCAGGGCCAGCATCAGAATGCCCGCGCCCGCGCCGAAATATCCGATGTAAATGGCGATGATCAGTTGCAGGAGCACGCCTGTCGCCAACCTGAGGAAACCAAACTTTTTCTGGTGGCTGCTGCGCTTCCGAACCCAACGGGTCATGTAAGGGCTCACGACGAACAGCGAGGTGGCCACCAACAGCAACCAGGGAATCAACCGCAGGAACGTTCCCTGGGGCGTGCTCAAGAGGATGTGTGCTCCCAGCAGGCCTCCCAGCAAACCCGTACCGATTAGCGGCAAAAGAATTCCACTGCGCTCCGCGGAAATCTCGCGCCAATAGGATGCTGTGCTCGCCACGGTGCCTGGCCACATGGCTGCGGTATTGGTGGCATTTGCAGGGATGGGCGGTACCCGCATAAAGAGCAGCGCGGGGAAAGAGATGAAGCTGCCTCCCCCGGCGACTGAATTCAGCGCGCCCGCAACTAGAGCGGCCAGAAACAGAAAAGCGGATTGTCCAAAAGACATGGCCGCAAGTATCTCGCAACTTGCTATGTCTCAGTTTCGTTTTTTGCTTGGGTGTGCCGCGGGACGATTTGCGAATCGACGCATCGAACCGCGCTGGCGGCAACCCCAATGATGGCACATCTACCCAATTGCGGGGCTTTCCGTAAATCCTCTATAATGTAAAGATAGCCTTGCCAAAAACCGGAGGGACGTGCAAAGTCCTGAGGGGTGAAGTTTGGGCGGGAACTGACCGATAATGGACATCACCAATAAAATCAAAGAAAAGCTCCAAGCCGAAATCAAAACTTTGGAGTTCGAGCTTCACAACGATCTGCCCAAGGAACTGATGAAGGCACGGGCGCATGGAGATCTGAAGGAAAACGCCGAATTCAAGTATGCGAAGGAGCGCCAGTCGTATGTTTCCGCGCGGCTGGGCCAGCTCCACCAGCGCATGGCGGACCTGATGATGTTGAATCTAGACAACTTGCCGCCGGACCGTGCCGCTTACGGCTCTCGCTTGATACTTAAGGACTTGCAGAAGTCCCGTGAAATCGAGTACAAGCTGGTAACGACGGAAGAAGCGGACGCGTCCAAAGGATTGATCTCGACCACTTCGCCGATCGGAAAGGCCTTGATGGGGAAACGAGCGGGGGACGAAGTTACGGTAGTCACTCCCGCCGGAACAAAAGAATTTGAAGTCATCAATTTGAAAACGATTTACGAGGAAGAGTGATCGAGTGAACTGCTCCCGATGACGATTGAATCCATCGGCCGTCCTTTCCGCTGGCTGCGCGACAAAATCGCGGCCGGCGTTGCCGCCACGGGTGTCCATCCGAATTTTCTTACCTGGATGATTCTTTTCTTCAATCTGTGGGCGGGAATTCTGTTCGCCTCGGGCCGGTTCGCGGCTGCCGGTGGAATGATGATTGCCGCGTGTTTTTTCGACATCGTGGACGGCCCGGTGGCGCGAATCCAGGGCCGTGTCTCCGCATTCGGCGGGTTTCTGGATTCCATTCTCGATCGTTACGCCGACCTGGTTATTTTTCTCGGCTTGCTGATCTACTACGCGCAAGTGAATCGATTCGGGTACGCGCTGCTGGTAAGCGCGGGCATGGCGGGCGCCGTGATGGTGAGTTATGCACAGGCCCGAGCGGAATCGTTGATTGGAGATAGCCGGATTGGTTTTTGGGAGCGCCCGGAACGAATTGTGCTGATGGTTCTATGCGCGCTGAGCAATCGAATGCCGATCGCGCTGTGGCTGCTGGCGATCGGTCCGAACGTGACCGTAATTCATCGCATTGTGTACACCTGGCAGCGCACGGAAGGACGCGCGAGGCAGCAACAACGCGAACAGGTGATCCAACTGAAACTGGTTCCCAAATTCGAACCAGAGCCGCAACGGCAACCGGAAACAATGCCCGCCGCTCCCCGGGTGCTCACGCGCACTGCAGGTCACGGAGGGTGACCGTGGTCCCCGGATTGATCGGCCTGATCGGGACAATCGTAGCCTTCGCCGGGATACACCTGCTCTGGCAATCTCGCAAGGAATTAATGTATTGGATCGAAACTTACCTGAAGCTGTTTCGCGCCTCGCTCCAACAGCCTGGAGCTCCACTGCCACGGGCAGCCGTTGCGATGAATCGGAATCAGCGCGAACACACTCTGCGGCTCCTGCTTGGCTGCGGACTTCTCTTCTTGCTCGGCCCGGCTTTGATCGTCCTGGGCCTTACGCTGTGACGCCGGCATAACCTTGCAGCCATCCCTAATTGTTCACGGCGGTGCGTGGAGTATCCCGGATTCGGTGGTCGCCGATTCCAAGGCCGGATGCCGGCGCGCGCTCGAAGTCGGCTGGAAAATTCTTTCCTCGGGCGGTTCGGCGATGGACGCGGTGGAAGCTGCCATCGTGGTTCTGGAAGAAGATCCCACTTTTGATGCCGGAATTGGCTCGCATCTGAATCGTGACGGGCATGTGCAGCTTGACGCGATCCTCATGGATGGTGCGACGCTGAAGGCCGGCTCCGTGGCCGCAGTCGAGCGCATTCGCAATCCGATTTCCCTGGCGCGCGCCGTTTTGGAATCAAGCGAGCACATCATGCTGGTGGGTGATGGAGCGGAACAGTTTGCACTCGAGCAAGGGCTGCCGCTGTGCTCGCCGGGTGAATTGGTTATGGAGCGCGAGCGCACTGCCTGGCGCCAATGTCTGGGAGACAAGCATGCGGCGGAACATCACATCGGCCACCAGTTCGGAACCGTGGGCGCCGTGGCCATGGACAGCAGCCGCAACATTGTCGCCGGAACGTCGACTGGCGGAACATGCTGCAAGTATCCGGGACGCGTGGGCGATTCGCCGCTGATCGGTTGCGGATGCTATGCGGATTCGGAAGCGGGGGGAGTTTCCTGCACGGGATGGGGCGAAGCCATCATGAAAATTGTGATGGCCAAGACGGCAATCGATCTGCTTCAGCCACCCTTGGACGTTTTGCCTATGGAAGCGCTCTCTTCACAACAGGTGGCCGATGCTTGCGTGCGCCTCTTGGCCACGCGCGCAAAAGGCACAGGGGGGCTGATCATCATCGACCGCGATGGCCGGCCGGGCGTAGCCTTCAATACGCCACGAATGGCTTACGGTTACGTCTCTCCGGAGGGCACGTTCGTTCTCGCCCCCTGATCCAGTTGTGGCTTTTGCCAGCGCCGCGCGGGTGAATCTGCGGTAGAATCCGCCCCAATGAAAAGATTCTCTTTGCTTCTTGTGCTGCTGTTTGCGGCCGCTACTTTTGCCCAGGCGCCGGTGGCGCTCACCTCGGAGCCGCATCACCACCTCAAACTGCAAAATGATTTTATTCGCTTGTTCTACGTGGAACTTGCCCCGCAACAATCCAGCTCGCTGCATGAGCACGAAAATCCTTATGTGAACATCTCTCTGGGCATTTCAAGATTCGAAAACAAAATTCCAGGCAAGGATTCCGTAAACGTTTCCATGAAGGATGGGCAGGTTCGCTACCTGGCGTCCGATTTTGTTCACGCCATCACAAACTCGCAGGACACTCCGTTGCGCCAAGTAATGATTGAATTTCTGAAGCCGCAGGGAGAAGCGCGGAATCTTTGCGACTTGGTGGTGGAACACAAGCCGCTGAACTGTCCGCCGGGAGGAGCCGTCCACGCAACCAAGCCAGCCGCGGGTGAGTCAACTTCAGTTCCGGAGTTTGAAACCGATGAAGTGAGGGCCAGCCTGGTGCGGCTGGGCGATGGAGCAAAAACCACTGTCGCCGCCGATGCTCCGGATACGCTGGTGGTAGCCCTCGAAAATTCCGCTCTGAAAGTGACGCAGCAGGGCAAGCCTGCCACGCTACGTCCCGGCAGCGTGGCTTGGATCGCCCACGGCAGCGAAGCAACGATCGCCAACGCCGGCCAAAGCATCGCCCGCTACCTGGCATTTCGAATTCAAATAGCAATTGAGAGCCCATGTAGGGGCCGGCTTCAGCCGCGCCCTTTTGCAGAGCTCCCTGCAACGCTAAACTCTCCGGACCGTGATTCCTGATACACTCTCGCCGCAATTCAATTTGACCATCTTTCCACCATTTCCCGGGGAGGCGAGCGATGACGGTCTTAAGAGTCTGCTACAAGAGCGGCGTGCGGTTTGATGAGTCCTACTATCTCTCGAAGCATCTGCCGCTCACAGCCGGGGTCATGACTCCTTATGGCGTAAAGAGCGTCGAGATGGTGAAGGTGAACATGACTGCGGACGGGTCGAAACCGCCGTACCAGGTGATTTTCTCGGCCTACTTCGAATCGGCGGCAGCGTTGCAGAACGCCATGCAAAGTCCGCGAATCGGCGAAGTGTTGGGAGACATAGCGAATTTTTATGACGGAATGCCGGACGTCCTGATCGGCGAAGTGGTCGCGCTAGGATAACCAGCGGGCTTATTGTCCCCCGTCCGCATGGCGCCGGCGCAGTTGAATTATTTGGTTCGTCGCCCTGGAACTCGAAGTTGGCCGCTATACGCCTCCGTACTACACCCAGTAGAGAGGTTCCGCCCGCGAAGCGCCGATAGCACCGGGCCGAGTTGCGTGGCACCACGGTTGAAGGTGTGGCGACGCGTGTGCTAGCATCCGCCCTTACGGGGTGTGGCGGAGTCGATCATTTATGCGCCGCACGGTAATCCAGGAACAAAATCGTATCCACTTTGGCCCCGGTGCGGTCAGCGCCGGGGCGATTCGGTTCCCTGCTCCGGCACGTCCTCGCGATTGGAAATATCGTAGTTCCCGCCGTGATTTTTCCACGAGTTTGCAAGCAAAGGCGCAATCCACAGATGCCCGCTTGAAAGCGGGCGCTGCACAATCAACCCATGTGAGAGGTGAACGATGAAAGCGTATAACAGCAATTGGATCCGAAACGTGGGCATTGTAGGCCACGGCGATACGGGGAAAACCCAGCTTGTATCGTCGTTGCTGTTCACAGCCGGGATGACGCCTCGGCTGGGCAAGGTGATCGAAGGAAGCACCGTCACCGACTGGGACGAGGAAGAAATCGCGCGAAAGATCACCGTAAACACCGGCCTGGCGTATGCGGAATGGCAGGTCCCCGGCTGGAACGAAAAAACGAAAATAAATTTTCTGGATACACCGGGGTATTCCACCTTCGTCAACGAAACCAAGACTTCGCTGATTGCCGCGGACGAGGCGCTGATCCTGGTGGACGCAGCAGCCGGGGTGCAGGTGGTGACCGAGAAAGTGTGGGACTACGCGACGGAATACGATGTCCCGCGGGCGTTTGTAATCAACTGGATGGACCGCGAACTCGCCAGTTTTGAACGGGCCCTGGAATCGATCCAGCAGGTTTTTGGGCGTGGGGCGATGCCGGTGGTGCTTCCGATCGGCGCCGAAAAGAATTTCAGAGGGCTGATCGACCTGGTCACGATGAAGGCATTGCTCTACACGCCGGATGGCGACGGCAAGGCCAAGATCGAGGAAATTCCCGCCGAGCTGGCCGAGGCCGCGAAAGCCGCCCACGAAGCGCTGGTGGAGATGATCGCCGAAGGCGACGACGAATTGATGGCGGAATTTTTCGAGAAAGGCACTCTTCCGGCGGAAGACCTGGCCAAGGGCCTGCGGGGCGCGGTTCTGGAAAAGCGCATTTTCCCGGTGCTGGCCAGCTCGGCGCTGCGCAATATCGGCAGCGATGCGATTTTGAATTTTATTTGCGACTTCTTTCCGCCGCCCACCGCGCGCGGAAAAGTTTCCGGATTCACGCAACCGGGGCGGAAAGGCGATGCGATCGAGCGGAAAATTGCCGAATCGGAGCCGGCGTCGCTGTTCGTTTTCAAGACGGTGGCGGACCCGTTTGCGGGGCGCATCAGCTATTTCAAGGTGATGTCGGGCGTGGTGAAGAATGACGCCAACCTGACGAACTTCAACCACGGCACGCCGGAGCGCCTGCAGCACGTGCAGGTGATGCAGGGAAAGACGGCCGCCGCCGTCACCGAACTGCACGCCGGGGATATCGGCGCCGTGGCCAAACTGAAGGACACTACAACCAGCGACTCGCTCGGTGATAAGGCCGCGCCGATTTTTTATCCCGGCGCGCGCGTTCCCGAGCCTTCGATTACCTTCGCGATTGAACCCAAAACGCGAGCGGACGAAGACAAGATCGGGCAGGCGATTCACCGCATTCTGGAAGAAGACCTCGCCCTGCGATTCAGCCGGGATCCGCAAACCAAGGAATTCCTGCTCTCGGGAGCCGGTCAGCAGCACATTGAAGTGGTAGTAGCCAAGCTGCGCAAACGCTACCACGTGGAACTGACGTTGAAACCGCCCAAGGTTCCCTACCGCGAAACCATCCGCGGCAAGGCCGATGCCGAAGGCAAGCACAAGAAACAGACGGGAGGGCACGGGCAGTTTGGAGTGTGCCGCGTAAAATTCGAGCCGTTGGCGCGCGGCACCGGATTCGAATTCGTGGACGATGTCTTTGGTGGCGCAATTCCCAAGAACTGGATCCCCTCGGTGGAAAAGGGCATCCTGGATTCCGCCGAGCGCGGATTCCTGGCCGGTTTCCCGATGGTGGATTTCCGGGCCACCCTCTACGACGGCAAGTATCACGATGTGGATTCTTCCGACATGGCGTTCAAGATCGCGGGTTCCCTGGCCTTTAAGGAAGGAATGAGGCAAGCGCGGCCCGCGCTGCTCGAGCCGATCATGCACGTGGAAGTGTATGCGCCCGACCAATATTCGGGAGACTTGATGGGAAATATGAGCGGGCGGCGCGGACGCATCAGCGGAAGCGAAGTGCGCGGGCACAATGTGGTGATCAAGGCACAGGTGCCCTTCGCGGAAATGTTGAATTACGCGAATGACCTGACGTCCATGACGCAGGGGCGCGCGAGCTACTCGATGGAATTTTCCCATTACGATTTCGTGCCGGGTGAGCTCGCCGAAAAAATCATCGCACTGCACAAGCCGCATCACGAAGAGGATTCGGAAAGCGCCAGCGCCTAGTGTTTGAAGAAAGCGCAGGCTTGAGCCAGGGCGTGACTGAATCCCTGATAAATCGCATCAAGAACGCGGAAGAGGCGGCCAAAGGGTACTTCGATCTGGCGGCCGGAATCCGCCGGGAAGCCGAATCCATGGAAGACCCGGAGATTCGCAAAGAATTCATGGAAAATGCCGATGGATTTGAATCCCTGGCGCAAAAGCAGCTGGACGCTCTTCGAAGATGGCGCCAAGATATTCACTAACGAAACATCCCGTCTATTTTTGATGGCTGCTAGCCAATTTGGCGCTTGCGGCAGCGGCTGCGGGAAGGGCATGCTAGTTTCTCTATGAAAAAACAATCCGGTACTCGCGCACCTAAGTGGGGCGACGCCACGCAAGCTATCCACGCGGGAGAAGAAAAACACGGGGTTGGTGGTCCGGTCACCACGCCGATCCAGCAAACCTCGAACTTCACTTTTTCCAGCACCGCGGAAATGAAGCGGTGGGCCGAAGGAAAGAGTTCGGCTTACATCTACACGCGGTACGGAAATCCCACCTTAACCGTGGCGGAAACGAAGCTGGCCGCGCTGGAAGGCGCCGAGGAGGCGGTGGTCGCCTCGTCCGGCATGGCGGCTATTTCCAGTGCACTGCTTGCGGTGTTGCGGACGGGCGATGAACTGATTGCGACCCGGCAACTCTATGGCGGCACCTATCGCCTGATGCGGGATATATTCCCGCGTTTTGGCATTACCGTCCGGCATGTGGAATCCGATTTAGCGGGAATCGAGAGCCTGGTGACGCCGCGCACCAAAGCGCTGTACATCGAGACGCCCACCAATCCCACTCTGCGGCTGGTGGATTTGCGAAAGGCGCTTGATTTCGCACGGAGGCACCAGCTTGTTTCGCTGATTGACAACACCTTCGCCAGTCCCGCGCTGCAAAAGCCCTTCGAGATGGGCTTCGACATCGTGCTGCACAGCGCGACCAAATATCTGGCCGGGCATTCCGACATCATTGCCGGAGCGGCGGCCGGCAGCCACCGCTGGATCGCGGAAGTCCGCCGGCAAATCATTTACCTGGGCGGATCGATGGACCCGGGGGTGGGGTACTTGCTGATTCGGGGAATGAAGACGCTCGAGGTTCGCGTCGAGCGCCACTGCCAGAATGCCCTGGCTGTTGCAAAATTCCTCGAAAAACATCCCAAGGTATCGCAAGGTCTATTACCCGGGCCTGCCGTCGCACCCCGATCACAAGCTGGCGAGCAAGCAGATGCGCGGGTTCGGCGGGATGCTGGCGTTTGACGCCAAAGGAGGTCTGGCTGCGGCCAGGCGGCTCTGCGACCGCGTGCGCATCTTCCTGCTGGCGGCAAGCCTGGGAGGCGTCGAATCCCTGGTAGTGCTGCCCATTTATACTTCCCATTACAAGATGTCTGCCGCGGAACTGAAGGGCGCAGGGGTGGAACCGGGAACCGTGCGCGTCTCCGTGGGGCTGGAAGACCCGAAAGATCTGATTGAAGATTTGCGGCAAGCGCTGGCCTAGAACCGTCCCCTAAGAGCCGTCCATGGACGAACAGCGCTCCAAACGCCTGCGTATGGATTAGGAATCGTTGCACCTTTTTGCGAAAGACCCGCATGCCACAGCCGTATGGATCCACGCCGGGCTTTGCGCTGTCCCCTGGATAACCACCCTTCGCTGGTTAGGCACCTGACGCGCCTAAATTGGTTGACCTACCCTTGCTTCCATCCGTAAAATTCATGATATCCCGTAAACGGCGGGTCCGTCAGACAGGGGGAATCGTCTTTTCGCTCAGGATCTTGCATCTGAATTGGAGTATTGCCTGGGCGGAAGCCGAACCGGATGCGAACCAAGGGAAAGCTCGCGCTATTGGGGATTGCCTGTGCGATTTCTCTGGCTGGGTGTGACGATTCCACGCAACGCACCGCCAAGGTTCGCGCGCCCGCGCCGGCTCCCCAACCGGCACTTCAAGCGGAGAGCTTGCCGCTAACCGTCAGAGTTCCTCCTGCTTTTCTAAGCTCGAAGCCCCGTCCAGCGATCGAGGTTTTGATTGACAGCGTCCAAGCCAGCTACGAGGCTGGAAAGAAAGACTACCAGGACGGAAAAACCGACAAAGCGCGGCAGGATTTCGATCACGCCACCGATCTAATTATGGCCAGCGGCTTTGCGGTGGATAGCGACCCCCGGCTGGCGGAACTTTTTGACCGTATCGCGGATACCATCCACGGGTATGAAACTCAGGCGCGCGAGTCTGCAGCCACATCAGAGGGCGAAGCAGGCGAGGAACAAGGCGTTGTAGAAGGCGAACCAGCGCCGATCGAAGAAATCGCGGACATGGATCTGCCCACTACCATCGCTCCGGGCTTGGCGGCCATGGCCGAGCAGGAATTGATGGTTGTGCCACATGATATTCCCCTGACGCTGAATGAATCCGTTCTCTCCTATCTGGCCTATTTCCAGACTGCGCGCGGCCAGGCGACCGTTGAAAACGGCCTGCGGCGCTCGGGGCGGTATCGCGAGATGATCCGGCGGGTGTTGCGGCAGGAGGGAATGCCGCAAGATTTGATTTATCTGGCGCAGGCGGAAAGCGCCTTCCTGCCGCGGGCGGTTTCGCGGGCCGGAGCTCGCGGCATTTGGCAGTTCATGCCGTTTCGCGGCCAGGAATACGACCTGGAACGCAATTTCTGGATTGATGAACGGAGCGACCCGGAGAAATCCACCCGGGCCGCCGCGCGCCATTTGCGCGATCTCTACGGGATGTTTGGCGATTGGTACCTGGTGATGGCGGCCTACAATTCCGGGCCGATGAATGTGGTCAAAGGGATCCAGCGCACTGGATATGCTGATTTCTGGGAACTTTACAAGCGCAACGCCCTTCCGAAAGAAACCAAGAACTACGTGCCGATTATTCTAGCGCTGGCGATGGTAGCCAAGGAGCCGGCCCGTTACGGAATCCATGTCACACCCGAAGCTCCGCCGAAGACGGATACGGTAAAGCCGGAACATTCACTGGACCTGCGATTGGCGGCCGATTCGATTGATGGGGATCTGGAGACACTGCAAGCGCTGAACCCCATCCTGGTGCGCCTGGTGACGCCCGGCGACCCAAATTTCGAGCTGCACCTGCCGCCTGGGACCCGGGCCAAGTTCGTCACGCAAATGGCTGCCGTACCGGCGGATAAGTGGACCACCTGGCGCTTGCACCGGGTGGAATCGGGGGAGACGCTGGCGGAACTGGGCCGGCACTACCGTCTGACCCCGCAAGCCATTGCCGCCGCGAATAATCTGGATGCGCACGATTCGCTGGCCATGGGAACCAAGATCGTGATCCCCGCCAATCCCGCAGCGGCCAAGTTGGTCCGCTACCGCGTCGTGAAAGGCGATACTCTCGAAGGCATTGCAGAGCGTTACGATTGCAGCGTCGAGGAGCTGAAGCGCTGGAACAGCCTGCACACAAACCACGCCCTGCGTGGCTCCAGGCTGAAGATTTATCCAGGTGGGGTAATCCCAAGCCCCCGGCGGTCCGCCAACCAGGATTCCAACGAGGCGGAACCAAAACCGAAGCTAAAAGCAACCTCTGCAAAGGCCCCGGAAAAGGGTGAAGCTACGCGGTACCGGGTCAAACCAGGGGAAACACTCTTCAGCATCGCCAAGACCTTCCGGACCACGGTGGCGGCTCTGCGCAAGTGGAACCCTTCTCTGGCCGGCCGGCCTCTCGAAGCCGGTGACCTTCTCACTATTTGGCCGGCACATTAGGCCAGCGGCCGGGAATCTGGTTTTCAAACTCCTCCTGCCAAGCTAGCCAGACCTTCGGATCATTTCGTTCAATCGCTTCGTTTGCCCGGTCCAGACCGGTTTATTTTGAACCGGGCAGGGATTACTTTGCCTTGTGCATTGACAAAGCTGCGAAATTCCGTTTATAAACCGCTAGGGGCGGGAGCACGTCGGAAAGCCTCTGACCCCGCGGAGGGAGAGATGTTCCACATGAAATTCAAAGATGATGAAGACGACGAGCTCCCGCAATACGAGGGGGAGGAAGAAGAAGTTGCGGGAGAGCCCGACGATCTGGTCGAAGAGGAAGAGACCATAGAAATCGTGGTGGAAGAAGAAGGCGAGGAGATCGGAGCGGCGCCAGCCGCCCCCGCGGCCGCGCCCAAGCCGGCGGCGAAACCCGCGGCCAAACGCGCGCCGAAAAAGTCCGCAAAGAAACCTAAAGCCAAGCCCGCGAAGAAGAAGCCTGCTCGCAAGGCAAAAGCCAAGAAAAAAGCGAAAGCCAAACCGAAGAAAAAAGCCAAGGGCAGAAAGCGCTAGAGAATCACGCTTCTTGAAAGACAGAACTGGTGGAAGAGGCCCGGGAATTTCCCGGGCCTCTTTTTTTGCGAAACGGCGATTTCAATTCGAATCAGAAAGCCGCGAGAGAGTTCCGGACCCGCCCGAAAGAAAATTGCTTCAAATGGCAGGCGGCTGAGTTCGGTGATGCGGGGGCTCGAATCTTCAACTGGACTTAGCACCCTTCCGCGCATCCCTTCGCTACAGCTCGCTGGCAGCGCCGGCGATGCGGCCGGTTACAAAATCGGAGTAGCTTTGGCCTTCCCGGATCGCCAGCACTTCCACGGGTGCGGCAGGATTCGAGGGACGCAGCACCAGCAGATTTTCGCCGAGTTCCAACGAGCCAACCACGCAGCCTTCGGATTTGCGCACGGCATACAGATTTCGTTCGCTCTGGTGATACGGGCGCAGCGAGGTGTAGTGCCGGTCAACCAGCAGGACAGCGCCGGAGGAGAGCCGCGGGGCGAGATTCGCGGCATCCCGCGAGTCCAGTTGGATCAGCACCCAGCGCGTCCAGGCGCGGCGGGGCGGCACGGCGAGATCCGGACGGATGCGGTTGAGCATGCTCCGCTTCATTTTGTAAAGCTCGCGCACATCCTCGTTGACGATTACCGCTTTCGACCCAGCCACGCTCGATTCGACCAATGGCACGTCGGCATATTCCTGGTCCGTGCCGGCCGGCGCCGCCGCGAAGCGAGCCAGGTCGTGGGGATTGAGAAGATCGTACACAGACAAGCCGGTGGCCTTGAGGATGCGGTCGAGCGCGCTGAGTTTTAAGCCGCGCCTGCGGTTCAGGAAATTCGAAATGTGCGCCTGCGTGAATCCGGAGCGGCGAGCGAGCTCGATCCCGGTGAGATCACCGCCTTCCATGCGTTTGCGAAGTTCACGGCGAAGATTTTCCTGCAAACCGGTGAAGCTCATGAGTTCGATGATATATCAGTAGGCGAATCCTCTCAACGAAGGCGAATCATTGGCCCGGCGTTCGTTTCAGAATGGTACAGGGATATCAATCGCTGGATGTGTGGCTGCACGCAATCGTGCCAGGTATACCGGTTTCCCGATTTGAGAATCTTTTCCTTGCGGGAGTACCAACTGATCGCTAGCATACCCGGCAATGCCGGTGGCCATCGAATATATTCGCCGGATGCGTGGCGGGGCGCAGTCGCATCTGCTGCGCTGTTCGGACGGAAGCTATTATGTTGTGAAATTTCAGAACAACCCGCAGCATTTACGGGTGCTGGCGAACGAATTGCTTGGTACACGTCTGGCAGCGCGGCTGGGGCTGCCGGTGCCGAGGGCGGAAGTGGTGGAGGTGGGTCCGGAATTAATCTCGGGCTCGGCGGAGTTGGTGGTGCAACTGGGCCGCAGCCGGATGCCGTGCCAGGCCGGATTTCAATTCGGCTCGCGTTATCCGGGTGATCCGGCGGAGTTGGTGGTGCACGATTTTCTTCCCGACGAGCAGCTTCGGGAAGTCGAGAACCTGGCCGATTTTTCCGGGATGCTGGTGTTCGACAAGTGGAGCTGCAATACCAACGGGCGCCAGGCGATTTTCTTCCGCCAGCCCGCGGAAAAGCGGTACCGCGCGCAAATGATCGACCAGGGTTTTTGCTTCAACGCGGGCGAATGGAATTTTCCGGACGCGCCGGTGCGCGGCCTTTATGCGCGGCATCGCGTGTACGAATCGGTGCGCGGCATGGAGGCCTTCGAGCCCTGGCTCGAAAGGCTCGAACATAAAATTTCCAGCGAGGTGATCGGCGAAAGCGCCAGCGAAATTCCGCCGGAATGGTACGATTTCGAGCCGGAAGCTCTCGAGCGGCTGGTGGAACACCTGGACCGCCGGCGGACCCGGGCTCGCGAACTGATCCTGGACGCGAAAAAATCCCATCGCCAGCCGTTTCCCCACTGGACCTGAAAAGGGACGTGAACCATGACCAATGAAAATCTGCGGACCTTGAGCTACCGCGTGTTGCGTTACACGCCCAACCTGGTGCGTGACGAGTGGGTGAACATCGGAGTGCTGCTGGAGGATTCCGGCGCGAAGCGCCTGGCGGCGCGCCTGGTGGAAGAGCCCGCGGAACTCGCCCGCGTGCGCAGGCTGCATCCCAATGCCGACGAAGAATTGCTGCGGGGATTGCCGCGCGAATTCGACGAGCAGATCGCCGCCGCCGGGCTCGACGTGGCGGCCTATCTGGGAAAACTCGATCAAACACTTTCCAATGTCATCGAACTCAGCCCGCAACGGGCTTTGCTGGCCGAGGATTTCGACGCCGAACTCGACCGGCTGTACCGCGATTACGTTTCCCCTCCGCGGCGCGCCGGGCGCGCGGGCCTGCTCGAAAATACCCGCGTGTGGATTCGCACGCGTATCAACGAAGTGTTCCGCCGCCAGGGAATGCTCAAGAAAATGGAGAAAGGCGTGCGCGTCGAGCAGTTCACCCAGCCGGGCGATCCGCTGCGAATCGATTATGCCTACCGCTACAACGGCACGCGCGGCTTTCTGCAGGCCATCTCGCTCGACCGCGACCCCGCGCAGGCCAAGGTGCTGGCCTACACGGCGGAATGCATTCGCGCGAAAGTTTCCTCCGCAGAATTCGCCGCCATCACGGAAATCGAACCGCGGCCTGAAAACTCCCGGCACCAGTTCGTCTCGCGATTGCTGCACGATCAAAAAATTGAAATGGTTCCGCTGGCCCGGCTCGATGCCTTCGCGAACCGCATCCGGCCGAGGCTGCAATGAATCAAAGTTGGCCGGGGCTTGGTCACCAGCGCGGCAATTCTCTCCGGCCCAGCAACGCTTCGGCGGCCCATTTGCCCAGGTAGACTGAAAGCGCGACGCCG
Organism: uncultured Acidobacteriota bacterium; assembly: GCA_963756355.1. Classification (GTDB taxonomy): domain Bacteria; phylum Acidobacteriota; class Terriglobia; order Acidiferrales; family UBA7541; genus JBGPTK01. The sequence continues at coordinate 105,502 of CAVWOD010000023.1, forward strand.
TGGCCGGCATAGCCGCCCAGAACAACGGCATTTTGGCTCGCGGGGTGCCGCTCGAAAATCGGACGCCAATTTTCCGGAAATAAAATCGGGCCGCCCCAACGATGCGTGGCACGCAGGCGGGAAAGAGCGGGGTGGAAACCGCGCACGCGCCGCTCGAATTTTGAAAACATTTCCGCCGCTTCCCCTGCTTTCACGTCGATCGATGCCAGTTCACGCCAATGCTTCGGGTGAATCAGGCCGGCGCCCCAGACCATGCCTCCTTTCGCGAGCGTGCGTCCCCACAAATACGGAAGATCGGCCGTGTAAAACGATTTGTGCCGGGGAAGGCCGATTTCCTTCATGCGCTCTTCACCCAGCCCTTCCGTGGCAATGGCCAGGGTAAATTTGGGCTCCGCGCGCGGGTCGAGCGAACTCAACTCCAATTCTTCAGCGTTGGTGGCAAGCAATACTTTCCCCGCCAGGATCTTGCGCCCGGGAATTTGAATCTCAACCGGATCGTTCCAGCGAATTCCGCGCACCGGAGTATCTTCGAAAAGCGCCGCACCTCCCCGCTCGGCGGCCCGGCCGAGGCCGCTTACCTGCTTTCCGGGATCGACCGTGCCGCCGGGAACCTGCTTGACCACGCGCAACGTGCCGGAATCCCTCCAGGCAATGGGAGAATCGCGCTGGCCGCCTTTCCGGCCAATTTCCAATGCGCCGGCTAGTTCGAGGCCGCATTCGATTTCAAGATCGCGCAGAATTTTTTCGTAACCCGCGAGGACATTACCCAGGCCGGGAAGATCGCCATCGGCCGTTTCATCGAGAGCCATGCCGCCGGTTCGCCCGCTCGCGCCGGCTCCCAAGTGCGCTGCTTCGAAGAGCGCCACCGATTTTTGCGGATCGAGCCGCCGCAGCCACGCCGCCGCGGAAAGTCCCGTAAACCCGCCGCCGATCACGGCGAAGTCCACTTGCTCCGGCAGCGGCCGTGCCGCGGGCCGAAAATCAATTTTCCACGGCGGAGTTCCCCAGTCTTGTGCCATGCAGAAGTTAGATGAGGGCGCGCAGTTTCAGGCGCCAGGTATGCCGTTCAAAAAAGTCCGGAGCTGCTGGCGATATCGTTCCGGGGCTAGGATCGATGCCTCTTCGTGGCAGCTCGCGTCTATCGGCAGAAACGTTTTCGGTTCCGGAGCGATTCGGAAGACTTCTTCGCCCAGCACATAAGCGATAACCGGGTCGTGGATGCAGTGAACCACCAGGAGCGGCGCGTGAATTTTGCCCAATTTCCCGGCCGTATCAAATTTCGATTTTGCAACCAGTCCGATTCCAGGCACAAATGGATAGACGTGGCGAGCCACCGCATGGGTGGAGGGGAAAGGAGCTTCCAGAATCAGGCCCGCGACCGGGCGCCGAGCGGCGAGATCAACAGCCACAGCGGTGCCCAACGACTGGCCGAAGCTGACAATCCGTTCGCGCGGAATCCCGAGAGTTCCCAGCGCGAAATCGTACGCAGCTTGGGCGTCAAGGTACAGGCCGTTTTCGCTCGGGCTGCCCTGGCTTCGACCGTAGCCTCGATACTCCACCGCCAAAACATTCGCAGGCATCCCGAAGAGGAAGCGGTAGGCGTCGGCCCGAGCGGCGATATTGGAAGCGTTTCCGTGAAAAGCCAGGAACGTAAACTTCGCATCCGGATTCGGAATCCACCAACTGTGGAGCCGCACCCCGTCCGCGGTGGTAATCCACTTTTCTTCAACCGGCAGGCCACGCGGGTTCCAGTCTCCATCCAGCCGGCCGGGCACGTTGGGAAAAAAAATGAGACGTTTCTCGAATATGCGCGCGGAAATCAGGATGGCCGCATAGGCTATGAGCAGCGCGGCCAAGTACCCCAGCAACCGCTTCCTCACTCCCGTACCGTCTGCGACACCAGCAGCTCCTAAAGAATGCTTTCGGACCAGTTTTCGAGAAACGCTTTGACCTTGCCCATGAACTGGTGCGCGATGGCTCCATCGACCACGCGGTGATCGTAGCTCAACGTGAGATAAACCATCGAGCGGATGGCGATGGCATCGTTTACCACTACCGGACGTTTCTGGATCGAACCGAGGCCCAGAATCGCAACGTTGGGCTGGCTGATTACCGGCAGGCCCATTAAGCCGCCAAACGTTCCCGGGTTGGTGATGCTGAAGGTGCTTTCCTGCACCTCTTCGGGCTTCAATTTCTTGGTGCGGGCGCGCTCGCCCAGATCGTTCACCGCGCGAGCCAGGCCCAGGAAATTTTTCTCTTCGGCGTTTTTGATTACCGGGACGATCAAGCCCCAATCCAGCGCCACCGCGATACCGATATTGCATTCGCGGTGCAGCACGATGTTCGTTCCGTCAACGGATGAATTCACCGTGGGGAATTCACGCAAACCCTCGACGGCCGCCCGCACAAAGAAAGGAGTGAAGGTGAGCCGGGTGCCGGTGGTCTTTTCAAAATCCGCTTTCGAACGCGCGCGCAGCGTGGCGATTCCGGTGACGTCGGCTTCGTCGATCGAATAGACGTGCGGCGAGACGCGCTTCGACATCACCATGTGCTCGGCGATTTTCTGGCGCATTACGGACATGGGCTGCACTTCGTAGTGGCCGAAATACATCCGCTCGCGCGGAACGGCTGTTTCGAGCGCGCCATGGGCCACGCCTGCCGTGGCCGGGGGCATCGCGGGAGGCGGGGCTGCTTCGCGTGCTGGAGCCGGAGCAGCGCTTGCAGGGGCCTCCGCTGCGCCGCCGGATTCCGAGAAAGCCAAAATATCTTTCTTGCTGATTCGCCCGCCAAGACCCGTTCCAGGAACTTGCGAAAGATCGATGCCCTGTTCGCGCGCGATGCGGCGAACCAGCGGCGAGCTGCGCAGCTTCTCGCCCGTTGCAGCCTTTGGCGTTGGGGTCGGCGTCGGCCGAGGCGGCGTCGGAGCCGGCACAGGGCTCGGACTGGGCACCGGGCTGGGAGATGGACTGGGGCTTGGGGAGCGGTTTGGGCGCAGGCTTGGGAGCTTCGGCTGTTTGCGCCTCGGCCTTTGCGGGAGCGGGCGCAGGAGCGGCGGCAGTTGCGCCATCGGCGCTGATGGTGGCCACCACGGTTTGAATCGGCACAGTCTGCCCTTCACCAACCTTGATTTCCTGCAAAACGCCGGCGGAAGGCGAGGGAATCTCGGCGTCCACCTTGTCCGTCGAAATTTCGAACAGCGGTTCGTCGCGCTCGATTTTGTCGCCAGGCTTTTTCAGCCACTTGGTAATGGTTCCTTCGAAAATGCTTTCGCCCATCTGGGGCATGATCACGTCGACTGCCATTGGACTCTCCTCTGCGTTTCGAACTCAAAGCAAAAGCGGGCGGGGCTAAACAGCTTGCGGAAAAATACTTCGTTTTTCTCTCGCAGCTCTGACCGGGATCGGTTTTGGTTCGGCCGTCCGCTCGGATTTAGTTGTGAATCCTTGCTTTTGGTTCTTGCGATCCCTCCGTGACGCTGTGGCTCAGTCTCTGCGTCCGCCTCAGATTTCGACCGGCAGCAATTTCGCCAGCCGGATCAGGTTCGAGGCTGCCGCTGCGAAGGTGAACATCCAAGCCACGCGCCGCCGTCCCCGGAATTTCGTCTTTCTCAGTCCCGCCACGAATTTGATCCAGCCAAACAGCGTTTCAATCCGTTTTCGTTTCCCCTGACTGATGGCAAATCCCGGATCGTCCCGCTCGCTCGCCTGCAACCAGTTGGACCACTGCCCGTTCGCCCGATACTCCGCGATGTGCGGAATCACCTGTAGCTTCCGCAATCCTTCAATAAATTTCCGTTCCTGATATCCCTTGTCTCCCCCCACCGTCACCCGCCCCCACGTCTCTCCTGGTTTTCGTTTCGCCCGGCGTTCCTTCACCACCTCCGTCATCATCGCCAAGGCCGCTTGCCGTTCTTCTTTCGTTCCCGACAACGTCACGCACACTTTCCTCACCAGCCCGTTCCGGTTTTCCATCACCAAATGCCCCAGATAACTCGGCTTCGCTTCTCCCGCTGTGCTTTTCTTGTACAGCCGCGCCTCCGGATCGCTCGCGCTCTGGTGTGTGTCCCGCAATAATTTCTTCCCTTTCGACCCGCTGCCGCGCTGCGGGGGATCCTTCTTCTCGTGAAAACTGCGCCGGTTCGCCCAAGCTTCAATCAACGTCCCGTCCACCGTGAAATGTTCATCGGAAAGCAGATCGCGTCCCTTCGCCTGCGTCAGCACCTCTTCGAAAAATGCGCTCGCGATCTCCCCCTCCAGCAACCGCTCGCGATTCTTCGTGAACACCGTCACGTCCCACACTTCGTCGTCCACATTCAGCCCCACAAACCACCGGAACAGCAGGTTGTAATCCAGTTCCTCCATCAGCAGCCGTTCGCTGCGCACGCTGTAGAGCGCCTGCAGCAACAACGCTCGCAATAATTTCTCCGGTGCTATCGAGGGCCGCCCGTAGCGGGAATATAGTTCACTGAATCCCGGCGACATCTGCTCCAGCGCCTGGTCAGTCATGGCTCGCACCCGCCGCAACGGATGATCTAGCGGCACCCGTTTCTCCGCTGAAATGTATGTGAACATGCCTTCTTGCCGTTCGTCGTGTCCGCGCATGCCCTTTAGACGCCGCCTTCGCCATCCCGTCGCGGAAATCTGACTTTTTCCGCAAACTGTGAAGCCCGCCCCTACATGAACTACGGAAATCGGGCGCTCGCGCGCCCACTGCTAATATTTCGCCAGTTCGCGGGCGGCGGCGGCCACCTTTTGCGCATTGGGCAGAAAATGTTCCTCGAGCGGCGGCGAATAGGGCACCGGGGTATCGAGCGAGGTCACGCGCAGGATGGGCCCGTCCAAATCCTCGAACGCTTCCCCGCAGACCACCGCCGCGATTTCTCCGGCAATGCCGCCGGTGCGTGTGTCTTCATGCACCACCAGCAGCTTGTTGGTTTTCTTCAGCGACGCCAGAATCGTTTCTTGATCCAGCGGGAGCAAGCGTGCGCAAATCGATCACTTCGGCGTCGATGCCTTCTTTTTCCAGTTGCGCCGCGGCTTCCAGCGAAGTGTGCGCCATCGCCGCGTAGGAAAGGATGGTCAGGTCGCGGCCCTCGCGGCGCACAATCGCTTTGCCCAGCGGCACGGTGTAATCGTCCGTCGGGAATTTCTTCCTTGATGCGGCGGTACAGGAACTTGTGCTCGAAGAACAGCACCGGATTGTTGTCGCGGATCGCCGATTTCAGCAGCCCTTTCGCATCATACGCCGTCGAGGGATAAACCACTTTCAATCCCGGCGTGTGCACGAAATACATTTCCGGATTCGCGGAATGGAACGGACCGCCATGCACGCCGCCGCCGGAAGGCCCGCGCAATCACCATGGGCACCGGCGCGCCCCAGCGGTAATGCGACTTGGCCACAAAATTGGTGATCTGGTTGAACGCGCAAGCGATGAAATCGATGAACTGCAATTCCGCCACCGGCCGCAGACCCAGGTAGCCCATGCCCACCGCCGCGCCCACGATGGCCGTTTCGCTGATGGGCGCGTCCATCACGCGTTCCCATCCGAAGCGCGCCAGCAATCCCTCGGTAACCTTGAACGCGCCGCCATAAACGCCCACATCTTCGCCCAGCATCACCACCGCCGGGTCGCGATCCATTTCCTCGAACAGCGCCTGGCGAATTGCCTCCAGCATTGTGACTGGCGCCATGATTATCGTTTCCCCTTCGAGCGCGCCAGCGGTTTCGCGGGCTTCGATTTCGATCCGTTTTTCGCGGCCGGCTTGGCGGCTGGTTTTGATCCCGCCGCGGAAGCGCCGCCGCCTCCAGCCATTTTGATTTCACGTCCGTTGCCGCTCTCGCCGATTTCGGCTGGAGCGCTCGTCCCCTCCGCTTCGCGGTGGTCGAGCCCGCCAAAGTCCTCCACGGTCCATTCCGCTTTCACGCTCGATTGCGGCGGCGTCACTTCCTCGATCGGACGTTTCCATTCGGCTTCGATGGTGTGGCAACCCTCGCAATAAACACCCTGTTCCGCCAGTTCCGGCGGCGGCAGCGGGGATTCTTCGGCGAATATCTGGTCTTCATCGAGTTCGCGTTCGATGCGCGCGTCAATTTCAGATTTCGCTTTGGCGTTCCAGATCTTGTTGGCGGTCAGATATTTCTCGTAATGCGCAATGGGATCGCGCTCCTTCCAGTATTCGAACATTTGCTTCGGCACGTACTCGGCCGGGTCATGTTGCGCGTGACCCTTCATGCGCATGGTTTTCACTTCGATCAGTACCGGGCCATCGCCCGCGCGGCATTGTTCCACGGCCCGCTTGCTGGTCTGGTAGACGGCCAGCACATCATTACCGTCGGCGACCAGGCCGGTGACGCCATAAGCCTTGGCGCGGTCCACCAGGTTGCGAACCGGCACCTGCCGCGCGACCGGAGTGGAATACGCCCACTGATTATTTTCGATCACCAGCACCAGAGGCGCCCGCTGCGACGCGGCATAATTCATGCCTTCGTGAAACGCGCCGGTGGAGGAGCCGCCATCGCCAATCCAGGTCATGGCCACAATTTTCTGTCCCAGATAGCGGCCCGCCACTGCCCACTCCGGCCATCACCGGAATCAAATCGCCGAGCATCGAGATGGGCGAGACGATGTGCAGCGTTTTCAAATCGCCGAAGTGGCTGGTGCCGTCCTTGCCCAGCGTGGGCGAGGTGTACTTGGCCATGTGCTGCGTGAAAATATCGCGCGGCGGAACGCCCTTCACCAGCAGCGCGCCAATATTGCGGATCATCGGAGCCAGCCAATCGCGCGGTTCCAGCGCATAGGCCGTGCCCACCGAAACGCCTTCCTGGCCCAGGCTGGAATACAACCCGCCGACAATCTTGTTCTGCCGGAAGAGCCGCACCATGCGGTCTTCGAGTTGCCGGTTCAGCTGCATGAAATAGTAAAGATCGAGGTGCTGTTCGCGCGTGAGCGGATATTTTCTGCCGTTCGTTTCGGGTTTCGCCGCCATTATCCCACCTCAACCATTTTGCCCGAAGACTTTGAAACCATTGCGGAAGCCGCTTCGCCGGCCATCAACTCCCGGTGCGCGGCCAGAGAATCTTCCAGTTGCGCGCGCGAAACCGGCTGCATCGACAGCCCCAATACTTCGCCCAGGTGCGTGACGATGCGCGGCTCGGCTTCTTCACGCCGCACGCCGCGGCCCAGCATGCGTTCGAGCGACGTGGCGCGCTTATCGGCGAATGCCGCAGGGCACGATCAAATCAAAATAGCGCAGATCGGTCGAGATGTTATAGGCGAAGCCGTGCGACGTCACCCAGCGGCTCAAGTGCACGCCGATCGCCGCCAATTTTTCGGGCTGGCCATGCGAATCGAGCGATTCAAGCTCAGCCGATGCCGCGATGCGGTTGATCCACCCAAACTCCCGTCATGCCGGCGATACGCATTGCAGCAACGCCAAATTCGGCAGTGGCGCGAATCATCGCTTCTTCCAGGCGCGCGCACATACCAGGCGACATCGCGCCGGATTTCGCTGAGATCCAGAATCGGGTAGCCGACCAATTGGCCCGGGCCGTGGTAGGTGATGTCGCCGCCGCGGTTCGTGGGATGGAATTCCACGTTCATCTGCTTGAGCAGATGCATCCGAAGCGCGCAGATGCTCGAGCTTGCCGTTGCGTCCCAGCGTGATCACGTGCGGATGCTCGCAAAGCAGCAGCACGTCCGGCACGCCGCCCGCTTTGCGCGCGGACCACAATGCGGCTGCTGCAATGCATACGCCTCGCTGTCATAGCCAGATTCAACCCGAGTTCGACGACCCAGACACTTGTTGTCATGAATCTGTCGGCCCAACTAGCCCTTAGAACATTGAGCGCGAGATTGTTGCACCGCGAAGAGAACGCGTCGCCCATCGCCTCCCACACCGTGGGATGCGCATGCACCATGAACATCATGTCGTCGACGGTGGCTTCCAGTGCGATCGCCGTGGCCGGTTCGGCGAGAATTTCCGTCGCCAACGGGCCGATGATGTGCACGCCCAGAATCTCGCCGTATTTTTCTTCGGCCACCACTTTGATGAAACCTTCGTGCTGGCCGAGGATGGTGGCCTTGCTGTTGCCGAGGAACGGGAATTTGCCGATCTTCACCTCGTAGCCCGCCTCGCGCGCCTGCCGTTCGGTCAGCCCGATCGAGCCGATCTGCGGCTCGCAATAGGTGCAGTTGGGAATGCGCGTGCGCTCGAGCGCGCGGCACTGCTTTGCCGGCCATTTTTCCGACCGCGATGATTCCTTCCATGGATGCGGCGTGCGCCAGTTGCGGCATGCCGGCGACGATATCGCCGATGGCATAGAGATGCGGCTCGTCCGTCTCCAGGTGGCCCGTGTGCACGAATCCGCGCTCGAGCTTTGCCCGGGTTTTTTCCAGGCCCAGATTCTTCGGTCATCGGGCGGCGGCCCACGGCCATCAGCACGTGTTCGGCGGCGATGGTCTGCGCCTTTCCCGCTCTTGTCCTTGAAAGCGACGGAGGCGCCCTTGCCGTCTTTTTTCACCGATTCCACCTTGGCTTCCGTGAAGATCGTGAATGCCGCGTTTGCGGAAGGCTTTCTCGAGTTCCGCGGAAATCTCTTCATCTTCGAGAGGCACGATGCGCGGCAGCATCTCGAGAAGCGTCACTTCCGCGCCAAACGAACGGAAGATCGAAGCGAATTCCACGCCCACCGCGCCGCGCCCACCACCACCAGCGACTTCGGCAATCGGGCAGCTTCAGAATGTCGCGGTTGCTCAGGATCACTTTGCCGTCGAATCTCCACGCCCGGCAGCGAACGCGCTTCCGAGCCGGTCGCAAACATGAATGTTCGTGGCTTCGATTTCGGTGATCTTGCCGTCGTTTTCGACGGACACGCGCCCCGGCCCGGCCCAGCGGCCCCAGCCCGCGCAGCGTCTCCACTTTATTTTTGCGGAAAAGAAACTCGATGCCCTTGGCATGCTTGTTGACGATCTTATCCTTGCGCGCCAGCGATCGCTGCCCAATTCAGCTTGAAGTCTGTGACCTCGATGCCGAACTCCTTGGCATTCTTGAAGTGATCGTAGATTTCGGCGTGGTGCAGCAGCACCTTCGTGGGGATGCAGCCGACGTGCAGGCAGGTGCCGCCCAGAGAAGCCGTCTTTCTCGATGACCACGGTCTTCAGGCCCCACTGCGCGGCGCGGATCGCGGCGACGTAGCCGCCCGGCCCGCTGCCGATGATGGCCAGATCGTATTTGGCCAACCGTTCCTCCCTGCGGGCACACAGCCCGGTAGCAACGAATGTAAGGGGAATTCAATGGGCCGTGCGCGCCCGGAACGCGACCCTTCCCATCGCGTGCGAATTGTTGATTCTATCAGCGGCCCACAAGCGCCGCAACCCTGCCCGGATTTCCTGTTCCTGAATTGCCGCCATCTCCGGAGCTTGAAACTTTTACGGGAGATTCTAGCCGGCGTGAAGCGTAAGGCCAGAACCCCGCCATTTTTCCGCCGATTGTCCGGCGCGCACCTCCCTTCCTGTTTTCCGGTTGTAGCAACAATCCCGCGGCTCGATTGACAACGGTGAACGCGGTCTGTACAATCGGCGGTTTGTTGGCTGCCCAATGTGGCCGCCTTAGGGACCCCGAACCATGGATAAGAAGCGATTAGAGTATTACAAGAAGAAGCTGGTCCAACGCCGCGAGGAATTGCTGCGCGCCATCGCGCGCACGGAACAGGAAGGCCGCGAAGCGGACGAAGATCCGACGGTTGACCTCGCCGATAAAGCGGCAAATTCCTATACCAAGGAATTCCTTTTCGGCCAGACGCACAATGATCGATCGCTCTTGCAACTGGTGGACAAGGCACTCGAAAGAATCCGGGAAGGCGAATACGGCGAGTGCGCGCAGTGCCATGAAGAGTTGCAGCAGAAACGCCTGGAGGCGGTTCCCTGGGCGCGCCACTGCATCGCCTGCCAGGAAAAGCACGAACAGGGACTGCTGTAAGCCGTAAGCGAATTCTCTTCGCAAATTTTTTCCAGCACAATTCTGCGACGCAAGACGTGTGCAAACACGCGGCTGGTTGCGTCCGAACGCCGATTCTCATATCCCTACGTGTCTCTGCAAGGCTCTCCCCGTCGCATTTGTAGCTTCCCAAGCCGCCTGGACCGGAGTAACCTTCTGCTTACTGTACAGTTGAGTTTACTCAGAATATGCTTCGCGCCGCGCTCGATGCGTTGTCTTCGGTATTGCTTCCCGCTCCTTGCCGGATTTGCCAGGAGCCATTGACCGCTGCCAGTTCGATTCCGATATGCCTGGAATGTCTTTCGTCATTTCAGCGCCTGGCGGAGCCTCTGTGCCAATGTTGCGGACGGCCACTGATTTCCGGCGCGCCCGCGCACGCACAGCAGGCGCTTTGCCACGCCTGCCGCCGCGGCGTCTACTCCTTCCATCTGGCGCGCAGCCACGCCGCCTACAATGATCCGATGATGAAAGCGATCACTCTGCTGAAGTATGAGCAAGTGACCCGGCTCGGAAATTGGTTCGCGGCCCGGCTCGCGGAGCGAGTGGCGGAAAATGCGGAAGCTCTGGCGGCGGACGTAGTAGTTCCCGTTCCGCTTCACCCTTTGCGGCAAAGGGAGCGGGGCTACAACCAGGCGGAATTAATTGCGCGGCCGCTCGCGAAACGCCTGGGGATTCCTCTGCGAACCTTTCTGTTGGTGCGCACGAAGCCCCGGCCGGCGCAACATCGCCTGACCCGGCATGAACGCTGGCAGACGGTCCGTGGCGCGTTCGCCACCCGCACGGGAGCGCAAGTTGACAAGCTCCGGGTTCTACTGATAGATGATGTCTTTACGACTGGCGCAACACTGGATTCCTGCTCGCGCACTCTGCTGCAGGCTGGAGCTGCCCGAGTGATAGGACTGACAGTAGCGCGCGTAGTCCCGAATTGGACGTCCTAAGAGAAAGAAACCAATAAGTGCGTGAAAGCATCAACTAGCGGTAGCCGGAATTGCTTCTCCGGCGCTCCAAGTTCTAGTACTATAGAAAGATCGGGCTTCACTGCCGGTGATTTGATCGCTTAAGTGTTCGGGTAAAAGTTATGGACCCAAGGCTCAACAACGGGCTGCGGCCCCGACCTAAGCTGTTGTCGGGCAGCACCGGGATGGGCTTGCCCGCGATAAATCCTGCATCGCCTCATCCTGGCCGCCACTCGTTAATGCAGGCTCCCGTGCTGGTGCTAAACGCCACTTTCGAGCCGATCAATGTGACGGCTGTGCGTCGTGCCCTGGTGCTGATGCTGAAAGGGGTGGCCCAGGCCGAAGAATCGAACGCGGCTCAGGTTCATTCCACATCCAAATCGGTGGCGGTGCCCTCGGTGATCCGTCTGCTAAGTTACCGGCATATTCCGCAACAGAGCCGGGCGCTTTCGCGGAAAAACATTTTGCTGCGCGACCGCAATACCTGCCAGTTCTGCACGCGCATTTTTCCCGCATCCGAACTGACGCTCGACCACGTGATGCCGCGTTCGCGCGGCGGCCGTTCCTCGTGGGAAAATCTGGTGGCCTGCTGCTACGAATGCAACAATCGCAAAGGGGACCGCACTCCCGAAGAAGCCGGGTTGCGTCTCTCCCGCCGTCCGCGGCCTTTCACGCTGCATACTTCCCGCCAGTTGATGCGGCTGATCGGCCACAAAGACGAAAAGTGGCGCAAATATCTTTTTTATTGATCCGCGAAAAATAACGCAACCAAATCCTGCGTAGCGCATCCAATCTATCAAACACATCTAGGACACACCCCGGGAGGCAGTTCTGGGTAAAACCAAGCTGCTTCCCTTCCTCTTTTCACCCTGGTTATTCTTGTGAATCTCCAATAGATTGAGCGCTCTGTTTCTGGAACGCTGAATGATTGCGGAGGAATCGATGTCCACGCGCCTTCGAGTCACGGAATCGCAATTGCAAGATCTCTTGAATGAAGTAGCTTTCACTCGAAAGTTCGGGTTTCGCGTTCAATCCCTGGGCGATGGCGAATGCACTCTCTCAGTGCCTTTCCAATCCGATTTCGAACGTCCCGGTGGCGTCGTCAGCGGACAGGTGTTCATGGCCGTGGCGGATGCAGCCATGTGGCTGGCAATCATGACTCGGCTGGGAATGGAAGAAAACGCTCTTACGGTGGAATTGAAGACGAATTTTCTGGGGGCCGCGCGGCGCGAGGATATTCTGTGCACGGCGCGAATTCTAAAACAGGGACAGCGCCTGATCTATGGCGTTGCCGAATGCCGCAACCGGCAGGACAAATTGCTCACCCACCACACTATTACTTATATTCGCCCGGCGAACAAGACATCGTCCTAGACGATGCTTCTTCAGCCAAGCATCGTGAGCTGCCACGGATTGAACGATGCCGGCATTACATTCGGAAAACTACTTGAATTCCACGCCGCCAATTTTCATTCAAGCCAATGCGCGTCACCTGAATTTCGGGCGAAAGGTGCCGTTGAATGATTTCCACGGCAGGATGAAATCGCAGCCCGGGAGCCACCAGCCAAACCAGCGGCGGCCGGGGATCGAGTTCGACTCCGCTGAAATAACCGTAGCGCGGAAAATCTCCTTCGCGGTGGTGCGCGCGCACGCGAAGCCAATAATCCAAGGCCTGCAAGGGCAGGTGCAGATCTTCCGAGGCTTTCAGTTCAATGATCACCAGGCGGCCCGCGCGTGTGACGCCCAAAAGATCCATCACGCCCCGGTCGCCCGCGGCGAAAGCCGGCGCCTGGGAATACAGAAAGCGCGGATCGAGTTGCGCGTCCAGGCGCGTGGAATCGCCCAGCACCAATGTTTCCAGCCAGCGCTCCGCAGCCGCTCGATAAAGCGGATGATTGGCATCTTCGGCCAGCGAGCTGCGATGCAGATCAAGTTGTCGAACCAGGCTTTCTAGCTTCGCGCCATTCGCGCGCGTGAGTTCGTCACGCTCGTCCTCGAGGCCGAAGAATATCCGCCCCTCGCCGCAGCGCGCAAATTCCAGTCCGCGAAATCGCAACGCCACTTCGCGAGTGCCAGGCGGAACGGACGCAACAATGTTGCCGGGAGAAAGCGCGAGGATTCTTTCGACCGTTTCCTGCGCGGCCGCAAGCGTGCCTTCGATTTCGCGCCGGGGCGTCAGGCGGCTTTCGATGTTGCCGGTGTCGCTGGCAGGGACGCGCCGCGCATGCCAGGTATCTTTGGAATATTCGAAGATTTCAACTCGCGTGGCCGCCGCGAGCCCGTGCAATCGTTCCACCGGCAGCCGCGCCATGCCTTCCGGCAGAAAAAGCCGCAGGCCCTGCACCGCTCGCTTCTGTGCGTGTTCGCGCGAACGGTCGAGCCAGATCAATCCGAAACTGAGTATGCCTTCCACCACCGGCGCTTCTTCGACCGGTGAAACGCCCAGGATCGCCCAGGATCGGCTGCCCTCGACGAGCAAACCTCGCGTGTAATTTCCAGATACGGAATGCGCCAGATCGGGCGACGTGGAAAGCGCAGCGGGCTGCGCATCCGGAAACTGCTCGGCAAGCATGCGCTGGAAGCGCGCCCGAAATTGCTCGCGGCTTACCCGCCGTGCGGGGCGCGGCGCGTCCGCGCGAATAAACACCAGGCGCCCGGGACGCGGACGCCCGAAGCGCTGCACCTCCAGAACTAGTTGGGCGGGGGAATTTTCAGTCACGCGCAGGACGCGGCGCGTCAAATTACGCTGCTCCGACCAAAGATGTACCAGCGCCTGCTTGCCTTGGCGCCGAAATTCAAATTGTAATCCGGCCAGTTCGGCAAGCCATTCGCCGTCTTCGTGCACTTCCACATTTCCGGCAGTGGCCAGTTCATTTAAGGCGCTTTCGAGGTTGGTCAGTTCGTCCATCGGCCGGGAGGCCCGCCGTGCTACGGAGATTCGAGCAGCAATCCAGTGACGTGGATCGAGGGGTACTCGTGATTCCACTCGTCGGGGATATGTTCGAAGGTAATTTGAAAAGGTTGACGCAGTCCGCCGGGCAGCGGCCGGTCCTGCTGGGTGATGACGCGCTGCTTTTCGCGCAGGATCACTTGTTTGAAGGGATCGCGGAATTCGACCGTCAGTTCGAGAGCGCGAATCGAGCGCGTCCCGTCATTCGAAACCTCGCCGGTCACGTATGTGAATTCCTGGTTCAGAAAATTCGCGGCGCGTGACATCTGTACATTCAGAAAATGAATGCGTTCCGCGTACGCTTGCTCTTCGGGACCCATCGGAAGCGGCTGTTGCTGCGCCACCGGAGAAGATCGCGTCATGCGGCTCACCAGATACAGCCCGCCAATCAGCAGCAACACCACCGCAGCGCCCACCGCCAGCATCAGCGCAAAATTGCTTTCGCTTTTTTTCTCGATCGTTTCCGGAATCTCGGGCAGGTTGGGAAGATCGGACATGTCAGCTTCTCTGTCGGTCAGGGAGGATGGCGCCGCGTTTACCGCGGCATTTCAACGCCCAAACGCCAGGCGCAGCACCAGCGGCTCGGGCAGTCCAGCCGCTGTCATACGCTGCTGGACGGCCGCGACATCGTAGGCGACGCGCCAGAATTCGATATTGTTATGCTCCATATCGGCGATGGCAAATCCAGCCCGCGGGTCGCCATCGCGCGGCTGGCCCACCGAGCCCGGATTCAGCAAATACTGCGCATCCTTTTCAAGTGTCAACGTCGCGAAATCCTTGCCCGCTGGCGGTTTGAAATGCAGAGCCTCCACCCGGTTGGCGCGCATCGAAAATCCGCCTTGGATATGGGTGTGTCCGAAAAAAGTGATCGAGGAAGGCGATTCCAGCAAGCCTTCCAGGGCTTGCGCGGGCGCGAATACATATTCGTCTTCATCGGCCACCGCGCCATGCACGATGGTGATGCCGTCCACCTGCAGCGGTCCCGTGGGCAACTGTTTCAAGTATTCCGTGTTATCCGGGCGAAGCTGTTGCTGGGTCCACATGGCGGCACTGCGCGCGACGGGATTGAAATCATCGGCATTATCAATTCCGCAACCGGCTTTATCATGATTCCCACGAATCGTCACCGCGCCGATCGCGCGGATGCGGTCCACTACTTCGTTGGGATCGGGACCGTAACCGACGGCATCGCCCAGGCACACGGCTTTCTCCCAGCGCCCTTCGGCGGCAGCCAGGGCCGCTTCCAGGGCAGTCAAATTCGCATGAACGTCGCTGAGAACCAAAAACCGCATCTCGATGATCCCCCAGGGTCGAGCCGGAGATTATAGTCGAACGAGCCGCCACTTGCACGAATTGGAGACAGGCCGCATCCCGGCGCTGGAATATCTCACACGGCGAACCGCGAATCCAGTCCCGAAGCGCTGCCACGGATCAGCATACAGTCACCGTAGCTATAGAAGCGATAATTCTGTTCAACGGCATGGCGATAAGCTCGGAGAAGCAGATCCTTTCCCGCAAAAGCCGCCGCCAGAATCAGCAGACTCGATTTTGGCAGGTGAAAGTTTGTCAGAATTTGATTCACGGCGCGAAACCGGTGGCCGGGGTGTAGGAAGATCGCTGCCTCCGCTCTGCCTGGTTCGACGAGCATCGCCGAATTTCGAGCCGCGGATTTCTCGGCGGCGTCCTCGAGCGTGCGCACCACCGTCGTGCCTACTGCCAAAATGGCCCGTCCATCACGTCGAGCGCGTTCCAGCGCCTCCGCCGTGGATTCCGGAATTTCGTAACTTTCACTGTGGATGCGATGTTCTTCGATGCATTCGGTGCGCACCGGCTCGAATGTCCCCAAACCAACTTCCAGCGTAATTTCACGGATCTCCGCGCCTCGCGCGCGCAATCGATCCAAGATTTCCGGAGTGAAGTGTAAACCTGCGGTCGGCGCTGCAGCGGCTATGCCGCAGCGCGCGAAAATCGTTTGATACCGCTCGCGGTCTCCGGAATCATCCGGCCGTTTAATATAGGGAGGAATCGGAATGTGCCCCAATCTTTCCAATTTCTCCGGCAGATGATCCGCGTCTAAAAAGCGCAAATGACGAAGCCCGAAATCTCCGCGCCGAAGCACTTCCGCTTCCAGTTCGCCTTCGCCGAAAATCACGCGTTCGCCAACCGGTACTTTCCGCCCCGGTTTTACCAGCGCTTCCCATACGTCTGCTTCGATTCGCCGCACCAATAGAACTTCAATTGTAGATTTCAGATGCTCCCGGCTCGCGGAACCATGGCGGCCGGCGGGTTGCGCATGAATCCCTTTGCGGCGGCCCAACAGGCGGACCGGCAGAACACGTGCATTGTTCACAATAATCAGTTCGTCCCCGCGCAATAGTTCTGGAAATTCCCGGAAATTGCGGTCTTCCCAGCGCCCGGCATCCCGATCCAGAAGGAGCAAACGGGACGCATCGCGTGCTTCGAGCGGGCGTTGCGCAATCTGTTCGCGCGGAAGATCGTAATCGAATTCTGATAACAGCATTTGTGAAACCGGAATGCCCCCTTGGGAATCTGACTCCTCGAAGGGTACTGGCTCGATTTCCCGTTGTACAGACGGATTGCAAACCCGCTTTGTATTTTTCAAAAAGGGCGGAAAGACCAACGGGCGCCTTCTTCCCTGATTTTGATACTTGATCGAGTGCCTATTTAACGAAGAGGGGTTGGCTATTCTGTAGAAATTATGTTATGAAAACGCCTCAACCATTCGCGATGTCTGTATTTCCGTATTTATATTTTTAATCACGTGCCGCGCCGCTCGCTCGAATCGACGCACATGCAGCCATCCAGTGCGGCACAAAAGTTAGAATAGAAAAGGGGTCGGTTTGCCCGAATCACAGGTGGTCATAAGCCAGCGGGGGTCTGAGCGGCTTCAGTCCGGTCATCTCTGGATTTATCGCAGCGATATTCGCAGGGCCGATGCAAGTCCGGGCGACTTGGTGCGCCTGGTGGACGATCGCGGCAGGTTTCTGGGCCGTGCGTTTTATAGCGACCGTTCGCAAATCGCCATTCGCCTGGTCACGCGCGAAGACGTCGCTGTCGACCGCGCCTATTTCACCCGTTGCATTCAAGCCGCCGCCGAATACCGCAAACGTGTGGTTCAGAATACCGAAGTCTACCGCCTGCTTTTCGCTGGCAGTGACGGAGTTCCCTCGCTCATCGTTGACCGTTACGCCAATTACCTGGTGATTCAGACGCTCAGCCAGGCTGCCGAAAAGCGGAAAGGCGAATTCTGCCAGATTTTGCAGGAACTCTTTTCGCCTCGAGGAATCGTCGAACGAAACGACCCGAAGGTGCGTCTGCTGGAAGGGCTCGACCAAAAAGTTTCCATCCTTTCCGGCGAGGTGCCCGCGGAGCTGTTGGCTCGCGAAAACGGAATGTTGTTCGCTTTCGATTTATTGAAAGGGCAAAAAACAGGCGGCTTTCTGGATCAAAGGGAAAATCGCGGCGCCGCGCGCACCTATGCCAGCGGCGAGGTGCTGGATTGTTTCTCCTATCAAGGCGGTTTCGCCCTGACGGTTGCCAATTCCGCCGCGCACGTTGAGGCCATTGATCTATCGCCAATGGCCGTGGAAGCAGGCCGCCGCAACAAGGAACGCAACGGAATCTCCACAGTCACTTTTCGCGAAGCAAATGCTTTTGATATACTGAAAGAATGCGATGAAGTGGGGCGCCGGTTTGACATGATTATCCTCGACCCCCCAGCATTCGCCAAGAACCGCGAAAGCATTCCGGCCGCCCGGCGAGGCTACAAAGAGATCAACTTGCGAGCACTCAAGATATTGCGCAACGGGGGATACCTGGTCACCTGCTCCTGCTCCCATCACATTTCCGAACCGTTATTCCTGCAAATCGTAGCCGAGGCTGCCACCGATGCCCGGCGGACCGTGGTCGTCGTCGAGCGCAGAACCCAGGCCAGGGACCACCCCATCATGCTCACCATGCCCGAAACTCTGTACATCAAGTGTTTGATTCTTAGGGTATTAGACTAACTTCCCGGCAGTCCAGCCGGCAGCGTAAAGCCATCAAAAAATACTTGACAACAACATACTAAGATATTATGCTTCCGTCGTACTTATGTTTAGGAAGGAGGGAGGTCCAATGACCACCATCACTCGCTGGCGTCCCTTTCGGGATCTGGCCAATTTTCAAGAGCAATTCAATCAGTTGATCGAGAACAACCTCGGCTCTCGTGGCAATGGCTCCACTTTGACCACCTGGTCTCCGGCCGTGGATATCTACGAGACGGAAAACGAGCTCGTCATGAAGGCCGATCTTCCTGACCTGAACGAGAAGGACTTGGACGTTCGAGTCGAGAACAACATGCTCACGATTCAAGGTGAGCGGAAATTCGAGAAGCAAGTATCGGAGGAAAGCTATCTCCGTGTCGAGCGCGCCTATGGTTCATTCACACGCAGTTTCTCGCTGCCAAACACGGTGAACCCGGAAGGTGTCAAGGCGGACTACAGCAATGGCGTCCTCACTGTGACACTGACGAAGAAAGCGGAGGCAAAACCGAAGCAGGTAAAGATCAACGTCTCCAAGAATTAAAACTAAGTTTCATACATTCATAAAAAAGGGCCCGGGATCTGAGCCTTGATTCGTTCGGAAGTTTGAGGGCGGCGAATTGGTTGATTGGGGGGGCCGCCCTTGCCGCGAAACAGGCGCCTCGGGCCCTTTCGTTATTCCAATCAGAGTAGAATAAGAGTCGCGAGACGGAACAGAACTAGAAGAGGAACGAAGATGCTACCAATTGACAAACTGACGGTCAAAGCTCAGGAGGCCCTGCAGGCTGCGCAGGAAATTGGCGCGCGCCTGAATCAACAGCAAATCGAGCCTCTGCACCTGCTGGCTGCGCTGGTCCAGCAGAAGGAAGGCGTGGTCCCCCCTCTTCTGGGAAAACTCGGCGTGCCAGCCGAGGCGCTCTCGGCCGAGATCTCCAGGCGCCTGGATCGCTTTCCCAAAGTCACTGGAGTGGCGCAACAATTCCTGAGCCCGACGACGAACCAATTGGTAGAGCATGCCTTCGAGGAAGCCGCGCGCTTCAAGGATGAGTACGTCTCCACCGAACATTTGCTGCTGGCGATCGCAGCATTATCGCGCGACCCTGCCGGTGAAATCCTCGCCAAATTCGGCGCCAGTCACGATGCCATTCTGCAGGCACTCGCGTCCGTGCGTGGAAGCCATCGCGTAACCAGCCAGACTCCGGAGTCCACTTACGAGGCGCTCAAGCGATACGGCCGCGATCTCACCGACCTGGCACGGCGCGGCAAGCTCGATCCGGTGATTGGCCGCGACGAGGAAATTCGCCGCGTCATGCAGATTCTGGCCCGCCGCACCAAGAATAATCCCGTATTGATTGGCGAGCCGGGCGTCGGTAAAACGGCCATTGTGGAAGGTCTCGCACAACGCATTGTTTCCGGAGATGTCCCCGAAGTGCTGAAGCCGAAGCGTATCGTGGCGCTCGATCTCGCTTCCCTGGTGGCCGGAGCGAAATACCGCGGCGAATTCGAAGACCGCTTGAAAGCGGTGCTGAAAGAGATCACCGATTCCGAAGGCCAGGTCATTCTGTTCATCGACGAACTGCACACCCTGGTGGGCGCCGGCGCAGCCGAAGGTTCCATGGATGCCTCGAACATGCTGAAGCCGGCCCTGGCGCGCGGCGAGTTGCGTTCCATTGGCGCCACCACAATCAATGAATATCGCAAGTACATCGAAAAAGATCCCGCTCTCGAGCGCCGCTTCCAGCCGGTTTTTATCGGCGAACCCTCGGTGGAAGATACCATCGCAATTTTGCGCGGCCTGAAAGAACGCTACGAAGTGCACCACGGCGTCCGCATCAAGGATGCAGCCATCGTGGCCGCCGCCATGCTTTCGCAGCGCTACATCACCGACCGTTTCCTGCCGGACAAAGCCATCGACCTGGTGGACGAAGCCGCCGCCGGACTGCGCATGGAAATCGATTCCATGCCCGCGGAAATCGACGAGATCGAACGGCGCGTGATGCAACTGGAAATTGAAAAGCAGGCTCTGCGCAAGGAATCCGACGCCCATTCCAAGGAACGGCTGAAGGAAATCGAACAGCAGCTCGCGGGCCTGAAAGAACAATCCAGCGGCCTGAAAGCGCAGTGGCAAACCGAAAAAAAAGCCATCGCCCGAATCCGCAAGATCAAGGAAGAGATCGAACAATTGCGCGCCGAAGAGCAACGGCTCGAGCGCACGGGCGAACTGGCCCGCGTGGCGGAAATCCGTTACGGAAAACTGGCGGCCGCCGAAAAAGAACTGCAAAGCGCTCAGCAGGATTTGGCCGAATTGCAGAAGGTGCACTCGATTCTGAAGGAAGAAGTGGGCGAAGAAGAAATCGCCCGCATCGTGAGCAAGTGGACCGGCATTCCCGTGGGCCGGCTGCTCGAAGGCGAAATCGAAAAACTGGTGCACATGGAAGAGCGCCTGCGCCAGCGAGTGGTGGGCCAGGAAGATGCGCTCGAGCGCGTCGCCAACGCCATCCGCCGCAGCCGTTCCGGCCTTTCCGATCCGAATCGGCCGATCGGTTCATTCATATTCATGGGCCCCACCGGCGTCGGCAAAACGGAGCTGGCACGCGCGCTCGCTGAATTTCTGTTCGACGACGATCACGCGATGGTACGGCTCGACATGTCCGAATACATGGAGAAGCACTCCGTAGCGCGCTTGATCGGCGCCCCTCCGGGATACGTCGGCTACGAAGAAGGCGGCCAGCTTACCGAGCAAATTCGCCGCCGTCCCTATGCCGTGATCTTGTTCGACGAAATCGAGAAAGCGCATCCCGACATTTTCAACGTGCTGCTGCAAATTCTGGAGGATGGCAGGCTCACCGACGGGAAAGGCCGCACCGTGGATTTTCGCAACACTGTGATTGTGATGACCAGCAACGTCGGCTCGGCCGCCATTTTCGAATTAGCCGGCAGCGATCCGAAAAAAGCCCGCGAACAGGCTTTCGACGCGCTGCGCCATCTTTTCCGCCCGGAATTCTTGAACCGCGTGGACGACATTGTGCTCTTCCAGCCGCTGGGCAAGGAGCAGCTCGAGCCCATCATTGATCTGCAACTCGCGCGCCTGGTGAAGCAGCTCGAACAGCGCGGAATTACAATTAAGCTGAGCAAGTCAGCACGCGATTTGCTGTTCAAGGAAGGTTACGATCCAGCCTATGGCGCGCGGCCATTGCGGCGAGCAATTCAAAGGCTGATTCAGGACCCGCTGGCCATGAAGTTGCTGAACGGAGGCGTAGTGCCAGGCGACCACATTCTGATAGATGCGGATCGAAAGCTCGGCGAGATGAAGTTCGAACGCGAAGCCGTAACGGCGTCGGCCTAGGAAGTTAGAACCGCGTCAACGCGCCCGTGCATCTGATCCAATTGCACGCGGCTTGATTCGCGGCCTGTTTATTGAAAGTTGAAAAACGAGGCAACCTATATGAAGACGATCAAAACTGCCCTGTTGCTGACGGCGCTCACTCTGCTGCTTCTTTTCGGCGGACAGGCAATTGCCGGCCAACGCGGGATGACCATTGCACTCTTCATCGCCATCGCCATGAACGGTACGGCTTATTTCTTTTCCGATAAAATTGCGCTGGCTTCGAGCGGCGCAAGGCCGGTGACGCGCGAGCAGGCTCCTCGACTTTACTCCGTGATGGAACGCCTGGCAGGCAAAGCCAATCTGCCCATGCCCAAGCTCTACGTGATTCCGCAGCCGGCGCCGAATGCGTTTGCCACCGGACGCAATCCAAGCCACGCCTCCGTGGCGGCCACCGAAGGCCTGCTCCAATTACTGGATGATGAAGAACTCGAGGGCGTGATCGCTCACGAGCTTTCTCACGTTCGCAACTATGATATTTTGACTTCTTCCATCGCAGCCACCCTGGCCGGCGCGATCACCTGGGTCGCCAGCATGGGCCGCTGGGCTTTGATTTTCGGTGGCGGCGGGGCGTTGGGTGGGCGCGATAATGACCGCGGCGGCGGTGGCTTGACCGCGCTCTTGATGCTGATTGTGGCCCCGCTCGCGGCGCTTCTGCTCCAACTGGGAATCTCGCGCCAGCGTGAATACGAAGCGGACGCTTCCGGAGCGCGCATGGTTGGCCATCCTTATGGCCTGATGCGGGCGCTCGAAAAACTCGGCGCTTACAATAAGCGCATCCCGATGAACATTTCTCCTTCCACTTCCGCGCTGTGCATCGTTGCCCCTCTGAACGGGGGGCAGATGATGATGAGCCTGTTCAGCACGCATCCTCCACTCGACCGGCGCATCGAAGCTCTGAAAAACATGCAAATCACCCACTAATCACCAGGATGGCAAAATTCATCTCCTTTATAGTTTGGGGTTAATGGGTCTCCAAGTTTGATTTTCAATCGCGAGCCTTGAAGAACTGCCGCAATGACGGTCCCTTATTTCTCCCCCCTCCAAATACGCCCTTGATTGACACTCTTGGTACACGCGAAGAAACGATGAGAAGCGCGTAAAGTTTTCAGGGTATCCACCCAAGCCGGCGTCTGAGTCTGTTTCACAAATACACGGTAAGCTACCCATTATCATTGGTTTACAGAACACTTGTGGCGTCCATAGGATTTGGCCGCAGGCGTGCACTCTCTAGCTTGTGCAGGGGTGGACGAAAAGGAGAATCAGAATGTTCGAGCAAAAAGACACAGGAGCAGTAGTAGAGCAGCCGGAAGGTACGCCACGCTGGGTGGGCCTGGCAGTGGTCGTCCTGGCTGTCATTGGAATCGTGGCGCTGGGCATCGGCTGGAGCGCGAGTTCACGCGCAACCAACCTCGAGCAGGGCCTGACGGCTCAATCGCAGAACATCAAGCAATCGCAGGACGTACTAAGCCAGCGGTTGGCGCAAGCAGAGGAGACCAACGCTCAGATGCGGGGCGAACTCAGTGTGGTCACCGACCGCCTGAAGCTGACGCAAGGTGAGCTCTCGAGCGCTCGCAAGTACGCAAAACAGGTCAAGGACGAAGATCAGAAAAAATTGGAAGCGATGCAGAGTGACGTCAGCAACCAACTCGCGACCAAAGCCAGCGCCGATGACCTGAAAGCCACCAATGGCGACGTTGCCGGCGTCAAGAGCGACCTGGAAGGCGCCAAGAGCAATCTGCAGATGGCCCGCGGCGAACTGGGCACTCTGATCGCGCGCAACCATGACGATATCGAAGTGCTTCGCCGCATGGGGCAGCGCGATTACTACGAGTTCACCATCGACAAGAAGGGCAATCGCCAGAAAGTGGGCGACATCATGGTTGAACTCCGCGGCACCAACGCCAAGAAGAATCAGTTTACCGTGGCAATCTATGCGGACGACGCGCGTTATGAGAAGAAGAACCGCTCCTCGAACGAGCCGATCTACTTCTACACGCGTGGCTCGCGCGCCGCGGCGGAATTGGTCGTCAACCATGTAGGAAAAGACAAGATCACTGGTTACCTGAGCGTTCCGAAGTCCGGCGCGCCTCAGCAAGGGACCGGCAATTGAAGTAGGAAGCAGGTGGAAGCTGCTCCTCCCATCTCCGCGGGGCGGAATGGGAAAGCAGCCCCGTAGCGGGGTCAGGCGAGGGCGCTCGATGCGAGCGCCCTCTTTTTTTATTTGGAATCCGTTCCGGCCTATTCGGACTTGGTCAGGAAGCGCATCTTACGCCGGTGGAAAATCCTGGCCAGTGCGTTCAATTGATCGTAGGTGATCTTTCCCTGCTCGTAGAGCTTTACCTTGGCCTTGGCCGCCTTGCGCCGGCGGTGTTGCATCTTCCAGGCCAGAAACCGCTTATCATTTGCCATCCCGTCTCCTCCAGGGTGAACAGACATTGTAACGGACCTCGGCCCGGATGCAAGCCTGAGCGATGCATTTCGGTGACGTCAAGCTGCTTGTGTAAATAGTTCGAGGGTGTGGTTTTTCCAGTCTTCGTTGAAGCGGTTGAAAATCGCATAGATGATTCGATCCACGCTTTCGACGTTGGTGAACACGACCATGGGCCGGGTGCGCCGACGCACTTCGACGAAACAACGTTCGATGGCATTGGTGGTGCGCAGTTTCCGCCACAGAGGCTGCGGGAAGGCAAAGAAGTGCAGCAACTCCGGCAGATCGCGCTCCAGTCGCCGGACCATCGCCGGATACTGCGCTCGCCAGTGAAACCGGAACCGCTCGAAGGCCCGCCGCGCCGCCGTGACATTCTGGGCCAGGTAAATCCTCTGCGCCTCGGCGCTTCACTTGCGTTTCATCGCGCCGTCGCACTTTCTCCAAAATATTCCGCATCTTGTGCACCCAGCAGCGCTGGTGCCGCGCCCGCGGATAGACCGTCTCCAGTGGCTCGCGGCCAGCCCCGGGCAGCCATCGGTAATCACCAACTGCAAATTCCTGCCGCGCAGCCCGCGCTGGAACAGATCGTTCAGACAACCCTTCCCATCCCGCCTGGCTTTCGCCCTTGGCTCGCGTAAAGGCCAGCAGCTCCCGCCGGCCATCGCGGCGAATTCCGTAGGCCACCAACAACAGCACCCGCTGCGGCTCCAAACGCCCGCCGCACCTTCAGCCACACGCCGTCCAGAACCAGATAGCCCAGTCGTCCTCCAGCGGCGCGTGGTGAAACTTGTGCCACCGCCCGGTCCAGCACCCGCGTCAGCCGTGAAACGGTTTGCGCGCTGACCGCTTCGCCCGTCAACACCGCCACCACTCGTCCCACTCGGCGCGTCGAAATCCCCCGCAAAAACGCCTGCCGGATCAACTCCGCCACCTCCGGCGCCGCGCCGCTCCAGCCTTCCGATCCCGCGCGGCAAAAACGATCGCTCGCGCGTCCGCGGAATCCGCAACTGAATCACCCCCAGCGGAGTCACGTAGTTCCGCTCGGTAAAAACCATTGCGGTAATCCACCCGCTCGGCCGGTCTGGGCCCGCTCGTGCCACTTCAGCCCCAGATACTCGGCCATCTGCTGTTCGGAATCGGCCTCCAGCAGCTTCTTCAACACTTCCCGGGTCCGTCCCTGAAAATCGCCCCAGAAACTTTCCTGCAGATCCTGCACAAACGCTTGAAACCGCTGTGTGCTATTCTTTACGCGCATCGGGTGTAGGCTCCTTTACCGGAGATTTTGTTGCTCGTCACAACAAAACCTACACCCTCTTTCTTTTTACACACTCAAAATTACGTCACCAAGCATTTCGGTTCAAGTTCAAGTACCATGTGGCCGAGCATGGCTTATTCCGCAATAGAAAGCGGCCGAATCCTCACTCCCCTCGAGGAAATCACAGGTGCAGTCATCCTCATCGAGGATGGCCGGATTATCCGCGTGGGCCGGCGCGAAGAAATACAACTGCCCGCCGGAGCGAAGCTTATCGACGCCACAGGGCGCACGATTGTACCGGGCTTCGTGGACGTGCATATTCACGGAGCCGGCGGGCATGATGTGATGGAAGGAAGCCCTGAAGCCCTCGAAACCGTGGCGCGGACTGTAGCGCGATTTGGCACCACTACGCTGGTCGCCACCACGGTGACGGCGCCCACGGACCGGACTTGCGGAAGCCTCGAAGACATCGCCCGATACATCCGCAGCCCGCTCAACAGCGGCGCGCCATCCTCGCCGCGCGCCGAAATCGTGGGAATCCATTTCGAGGGGCCGTTCATCAGCCACGCGCGGCGTGGCGTGCATCCGCCGGATTCGATTGCCAATCCTTCCATCCACACGCTCAATCGATTCCTCAATGCTTCCGGTGGATACGCGTCGAATTCTGACCATGGCGCCGGAGCTGCCAGGCGCTTTCGAGATGATTCAGACCGCCCGCGCGGCCGGCCTGATTGTGTCTCTGGGCCACACCGACGCGACGTACGAAGTGGCCAGGGCGGCGATCGACCGCGGCGCAAGCCACGCCGCGCACGTTTTCAACGCCATGCGCCCATTTTCACATCGCGAAACAGGAGTGCTGGGCGCAGTGCTCACCGATCCGCGCGTGACAACCGAAGTGATCGCCGATGGCGTCCACGTGGACGATGCGGCGATTCGCCTTCTGCTCGCCGCAAAAGGGATCGAACGCGTTGTGCTGGTCAGCGATGGAATTTCCGCCACGGGAATGCCGGACGGAACCTACCAGTTGGGAACCTTCGATGTGGTGGTATCCAGCGGCGTGTGCCGCAATCTTGAAGGTCGTCTGGCAGGCAGCACGCTCACTCTCGACCGCGCCATTCGGCATATCGTTTCTCTTGGTGTGCGCCTGGCCGAAGCGGTGCGAATGGCAACAGAAGTCCCCGCAATGCGCCTCGGTCTCGCCGGGAAAAAAGGAGTGATCGCGCCGGGCGCGGACGCCGATCTGGTGATGCTTACCCCAGATCTGCAAATCGCCGGAGTAATGGCCCGCGGCGTATTGATCTCCTAGCAGCCCCCCAGAAATCTCCGCATCGTAGTCATTGCGATCCCGCTCCCGCGGGAGCGGAATCTCCTGTTTATGGAGTCCGATGCTTTTCATCGGACCGAAGCAAATCCGAGATGCTCGCGCGAAAACTTCAAGCCGTCATTCCGAGCCCGTTTTATGGGCGAGGAATCCGGTGGAGATTGTGAATGCTTGAGGAACGGATATTTCCTTCGTGGTTTTGTGCGACGGAAGGGCGAAGAAAGTTTACTTATTCAGGGGAATTTTCAATTCTTCGGCGAGCAAATGAGGATCGAAAGGACTGCAAGCGAAATAGCGCCCATCCACTTCCAGCGTCGGCACTTTCCTGCGGCCGTTGTTGACGCGCAATACCAAGTCTTCCGCGTCGGGATCCTCATCCACATTTATTTCATGGAATGAAATTCCGCGCTCTTTCAAGAACTGCTTCGCGCGCCGGCAATCGCCGCACCACGAAGTCGAATAGATGGTAATTTCATTCATGGAACGTTCGTTTAAAACCTGCCCTGAATACTTTTGATGCGGAAACGCAGGAGAGGATTCAGGTCACTGATCGCCATGGATCCACTGAGTGTATTCACCATGCAGGCTTTAGTGGCCCGGCGTGTAATCCCGTTCCGCCGCTGCCGCGCCTGCCATGCCGCCCTTTCCGGCAGCCTGCATGCGGATCAGGGCGCGCCGCAAAGCGTATTCCGCGCGGTCCCAATCGAGATCAGGTTTCGGCTTAGCAAGACGTTCCTTCGCGCGTTCCAGGGCTGCCGTTGCGCGAGTCAGGTCAATTTCTTCGGCCCGCTCGGAAATTTCAGCCAGCACGATCACGCGGTCCGGCAGCACTTCCGCATAGCCATGGACCACGGTCAAATAGTGAGTGTCGCCATTTCGCTGATAACTCAATAGCGCCGATGCCCAGTTCCGTGATCAGCGGCGCGTGCCCCGGCAGAATGCCCAGGTAGCCTTCTTTGCCGGGCAATTCCACCAGCTTCGCACGGTCTCGTGCGAGCACATGCCGTTCCGGCGTGACCATTTCGAGTTCGATATCTTTCTGGCAGCATTGGTCAGTTCTTCGCCGTTTCCTGTTTCGCGTCCCGCTCCGCCTTCATCGCGATCAAGCGGTGGCCGCCATCTTCTCGGCCTTTTCGCAGCGCTTCTTCGATCGTGCCCACCATGTAGAACGCCTGCTCGGGAAGGTCGTCGTGCTTGCCTTCCACGATTTCCTTGAAGCCGCGGATGGTGTCTTCGATCTTCACGTATTTGCCTTCCAGGCCGGTGAACTGCGCGGCCACGAAGAACGGCTGCGAAAGGAATTTTTCGATTTTGCGCGCGCGCGCCACGGTCTGCTTGTCGTCGTCGGAAAGTTCTTCGATTCCGAGAATGGCGATGATGTCCTGCAGTTCCTTGTAGCGCTGCAGCACCGACTTCACCGCGCGCGCCACGTTGTAATGCTCCTGGCCCACAATGCGCGGATCGAGAATGCGCGAGAAGCTGGCCAGCGGATCGACCGCGGGATAAATGCCGCGCTCGACGATTTGCCGGCTCAGGTTGGTGGTCGCGTCCAGGTGCGTGAAGGTCGCCGCCGGCGCCGGATCGGTGTAGTCGTCGGCCGGCACGTAAATCGCCTGCACGGAAGTGATCGATCCGTTCTTGGTGGAGGTGATGCGCTCCTGCAGTTCGCCGATTTCGGTGTTCAGGTTCGGCTGGTAGCCCACGGCGGAAGGCATGCGGCCCAGCAGCGCCGATACTTCCGACCCCGCCTGCACGAAGCGGAAAATGTTGTCGATGAAGAGCAGCACGTCCAGGTGCTCTTCGTCGCGGAAATATTCGGCCACGGTCAGGCCGGTCAGTCCGACGCGCAGGCGCGCGCCGGGCGGCTCGGTCATCTGGCCGTAAATCAGCGCGCAGCGCGATTTTTCGGGATTGCCCGGCACGATCACGCCCGATTCCTGGAATTCGAGCCACAGGTCGTTGCCTTCGCGGGTGCGTTCGCCCACTCCCGCGAACACCGACACGCCGCCGTGCTTCATGGCCACGTTGTTGATCAGTTCCTGAATCAGCACGGTCTTGCCCACGCCCGCGCCGCCGAACAGGCCGATCTTGCCGCCCTTCAGGTACGGCTCGATCAGGTCGACCACTTTGATGCCCGTCTCGAACATTTCGAGCTTGGTGGACTGGTCTTCGAGCGACGGCGCCGGGCGATGAATCGGGTAGCGCTTGTCGGTTTTCACCGGGCCAAGCTTGTCCACCGGCTCGCCCAGCACGTTCATCACGCGGCCCAGCGTGCCGCGGCCCACCGGCACGGAGATCGGCTCGCCCAGGTCCATCGGCCTTCATTCCGCGCACCAGGCCCTCGGTGGGCTTCATGGCCACGCAGCGGACGCGGCCTTCGCCCAGGTGCTGTTCCACTTCCGCGACGATGTCCAGCGGCGTCGGGGACCTCGAAGCCCTCGCTCGTGATGCGCACGGCGTTGTGGATCCGCGGCAGGTGGCCCTCTTCAAACTGCACGTCCACCACCGGCCCAATCACCTCGACCACGCGGCCCACTTTCTTCTTGTCGTCCTGATTCGCCATCTGCTTCTCCGTCTAATCTGGGCGCGCTAGGAATTCGCGGAAGCCGCGCCGCTGACGATTTCGATCAATTCCTTGGTAATGGCCGCCTGCCGAATCTTGTTCATCTCCAGCGTCAACTTTCGATCAGTTCGGCCGCGTTGCGCGTGGCCGAATCCATCGCCGTCATTCGAGCGGCGTGCTCCGCCGCCGCCGATTCCAGCAGAATGCGAAATACTTCCGCTTCCAGATAGCGCGGCACCAGGCCGCTGAAAATCTCTTCGACCGGCTCTTCGTAAATGTAATCCACCAGCATCGCGCCCGAATGCCGCTCGTTCCATGGGCAAGGCAGAACCGTGCGCCTTCGCTCGATTCCGATTTTTGTGTCTCAGCAGTGCGGGATCGATGGGAAGCAGCTTGGCCCGCAGATGCTGCACCATCACGTTTTTGAATTCGTTGTAAATCGCATAGACCGCATCGACTTCGCCCTGCGATAAATTTCGGCCACGCGCGCCGCGATTTCCTTGGCTTTGCCGAACTCCACGCGGTCCGAGACTCCCAGATATTCGGCCACGAAACTCCATCCGCGCTTCCGCAGGGTGTCCCGTCCCTTCTTCCCGACCGCGATGACCTCGATCTTTTCTCGCGATTCTCGCGTAAAAATTCGAGCGAGCGCCGCACCACGTTGGTATTGAACGCGCCGCACAGGCTGCGGTCGCCGGTCAAGCACAATCGCCAGGATGCGCTGTTCCGGCCGCCGTTCGAGCAAGCGGATGCGCGGGACTCTCAATACGCGCCGTGGCCGAACGCAGCACCCGCAGAATTTCCCGCGCGTAAGGCCGCGCGGCAAACACGCCCTTCCTGCGCGCGCCGCAGCTTCGACTGCCGCGACGAACTTCATCGCCCGCGTAATCTGCTGCGTGTTCTTTACGGAGCGAATCCGCCGCCGGTAATCGAGAAGTGTAGGCATGTGTAACTAAAATTCGCGATCCCCCGTGAATCCAGGGCCAATCCCGCATCGAGCCACGATCAAACCGCGGCGGCCTCGTCATTACCGCGGCCGCGGTTGCCACGAACCGTTCCTTGAACGCATCCAGCGCCTTGCCGATTTCGCCGCGCAGCGCATCGTCGAGCGCCTTCTTCTGCGCAATCGATTTCAGCAGCGCGGCGTAATTCGTTTCCACGAACGCGTACAATTCCTGCTCGAAACCGGCGGCAATCCGCCAGGTCGATATTGTCCAGGTAGCCTTTTGTGCCGGCGAAAATAATCAAGATCTGTTTTTCCACCGGCAGTGGCTCGAATTGATCTTGCTTCAGGATCTCCGTCAGCTTCTGCCCGCGCGCCAGTTGCGCCTGCGTGGCTTTGTCCAGGTCCGATCCAAACTGCGCGAACGCCGCCAGGTCGCGGTATTGCGCCAGGTCCAGGCGCAACGTGCCGGCCACCTGCCGCATGGCCTTGATCTGCGCATTGCCGCCCACGCGGCTCACCGAAATGCCCACGTTGATCGCGGGACGAATGCCGATATTGAACAAATCGGCTTCCAGGAAAATCTGCCCGTCGGTAATCGAGATCACGTTGGTGGGAATGTAAGCGGAAACATCGCCTGCCTGCGTCTCGATCACCGGAAGCGCCGTAAGCGACCCGGCGCCATGTGCGTCATTCAACTTTGCCGCGCGCTCGAGCAATCGTGAGTGCAGGAAGAAAACGTCTCCCGGATATGCCTCGCGTCCCGGCGGCCGGCGCAACAGCAGCGAAATTTCGCGGTACGACTGCGCGTGTTTCGAAAGATCGTCGTAGAAACACACCGCGTGCCGCTTGGTATCCCGGAAATATTCGCCCATCGCGCACGCGGCATAGGGAGCGATATATTGCATGGTGGCCGGCTCCGCAGCGGAAGCCACCACCACGATCGTATAATCCATCGCGCCGTTATCGGTAAGCACCTTGATCACCTGCGCCACGGTGGACCGTTTCTGCCCGATCGCGCAGTAAATGCAAATCATGTCGCCGCCGCGCTGGTTCAAAATCGTGTCCAGGATAATGGCGGTCTTGCCGGTCTGCCGGTCGCCGATGATCAGCTCGCGCTGCCCTCGGCCGATGGGAATCATCGAATCGATCGCTTTGATTCCCGTTTGAATCGGCTCGCGCACCGGCTGGCGATCCACCACGCCCGGCGCCAGGCGCTCCAGCGCGTTGCGCTGCTCGGTAAGAATGGGTCCTTTACCGTCCAGCGGCTCGCCCAGCGGATTCACCACGCGCCCGATCAGCGCGTCGCCCACCGGCACGGACATAATTTTGTTCGTCCGCTTGACGATGTCGCCTTCCTTGATTTCCGAGTATTCGCCGAAGAGCACCGCGCCCACCTGGTCTTCTTCCAGGTTCAAGGCGATTCCGGTCACCTCGTGCGGAAACGAAATCATCTCGCCAGCCATCACTTTATCCAGGCCGTGGATGCGCGCGATGCCGTCGCCGACGGAAATCACCGAGCCCACTTCTTCCACGGCGACGGTCTGCTGGTAATTCTCGATCTGGTCGCGAATCAGTTTTGTAATTTCGTCCGCTTTGATTTGCGCCATCAGCCGCTCCTATTCCGTTTCCAATCGCGTGCGCAGCCGGTTCAATTGCTCGCGCACCGATCCGTCATAAATCGTTGAGCCGATTCGCACCACCGCTCCGCCAATCAGCTGTTCATCCAGGTGGTACCGCGCCACGATCCGCTTCCCGGTCATTTTTACAAGCGCTTGCGTCAATTGTTCTTTTTCGCCCGCGGAAAGTTCCCGCGCCGAACTCACGCTGGCTTCGGCGATTCCCAGTTTCTCGTTCAACAGCAATTCAAATGCTTCGCGAATTTCGTCCAGATCTTCCATCCGCCGGTTGTCCGCGATCACACACAGAAAATTCCGCACGGCTTGGCCCACTCCAATTCGCTCCGCCAGCTTTTCGATCACGCCTTGTTTCGACTCGCGCGATATTGCCGGAGTGGCCAGAAAATTCCGTAGATCCTGCGAAATGTCATATGCGCCGGAAAATGCCGCCAATTCCGTCTTGAAGGCCTCGGCGCTCTTGCGCTCGATGGCCACATCCACCAGCGCCGCCGCATACCGTTGCGCCAGCACGCTCAATTCGAACTCCTTTGCAGATCACCCACAAAGCTCTGGAACACCGCGGTGTCAGACTCGACGCCGATCTGGTCGCGCAGGATCGCTTCGGCGCGCTCGATGGCCAGGCGGGCGCCGTAAGACTTCAGTTCCAATCGAGCCGCGCGCGCCGCCACTTGAATTTCCGCGGATGTGGCGCTTTCTATTTTTTGCACTTCGTTGCGGGCCAGGTCGCGCAGGCGGTCGGCTTCCGCCTCGGCATCGCTCTTGGCCTGCGAGCGCATCGCCGCAATCTCGCGATCGAGTGCCGCCAGTTTATCCCCGGCTTCGTGCAGCCGTTTCTCGGCTTCTTCCCTGATTCGGCCAGACTCGGTGATCGCGGCCACAATCGTTTCCGCGCGCCGCCGGAATACGGCTGGAGCGGATTTCGCAATCAAATACCCGCCGCCGCCAAACACCAACGCGAAATTGAGCCAACGGAACACCCAACCGATAGTCGATTCCGAAGGGGAGGGCTCGCTTTCCGCCGCAAAAAGAGGCACGGCCAGGCAGCAGACAACGAACAAGAAAGCCGCCACCAGCCACGGATAACGATTTGAAGAAATTCGCTTCATCGCGAGGCCGCCCCCGGGGACGCCGGCGGACGCTGCTCCAGAATTACGCGAGCTATTTCAGAGGCAGTTTCCGGCGTCTGCTTTTGCAATTCGATCCGCGCCGCGGCCATGTCCGCTTCGATTCTCTCTTTCGCCGCGCGAATGGTACGTTGCGCCTCTTCGCGAGCGGTGCGGATCAGTTTGGCCCGCTCGTCGAGCACGGCCTGGCGTTCAGCTTCCTGCTCGGCGTAGATTGCGGTCCGCGCCTTCTTCAGAGCTTCCTCGTAAGCGTGGAGCTTTTCTTGCGCGGCGGCTTGTGCGGCGCTGGCCTCGTTGCGGGCGCCTTCCACTCGCGCGCTGCGCTCGGCCAAAATTCGTTCGATCGGCTTGAAAAAATTGGCGCGCAGAAAAAGATAGAAAAGAAAAACAATAATTACTGTGGGCACAGCTTGGAGAAACAACTCGCCGAGTTGTTTTACAAGATCCATCTTGTGCACACTGGTGCTACCCGGTGGTCCTCGTTTGGGAATTCCGGTCGAGCGGCGCCACTCCCCCTGCGCCCGGCACACTCACGTGCTGCTCGAAGCCGGATAAAGAATCGTAATTATCACATCGGGGTGCAAGCGAGTCAACGTAAGGTGCTTCCAAAGATATAAGAGCCATTCCTTTTGGTACTGCCCGGAAACTCGCCGCACCAGAGCTCCCGTCCATGAACTCAGACGGTTCCTCGCCGCGGCCGATTCATCAAATTTGCCCGTTCCCCTACTCGAACTGGCCGCCTCGGTGATATTCTATGGCGCTCGTTGTCCTCCAAAGGAGACCTCATGGCTGCATTCTCAGGAGTCGACTTCCTCGACTTCGATACCCTGCTCACAGACGATGAAAAACTGGCGCGGCAGACCGCGCGGCAATTTGTGGACGAAGAAATTCTCCCCATTATCGAGCAGCACAACCGGGAGGGGAAATTTCCGCTTCACCTGGTTGCTCAATTTGGCGAGCTCGGTTTTTTTGGCGCCAGCCTGCAAGGCTATGGCTGCGCGGGAATGTCGAATGTTGAATATGGCCTGGTGACGCAGGAACTGGAGCGCGGCGATTCCGGCCTGCGCAGCTTCGTTTCCGTGCAGTCCGCCCTGGTGATGTATCCCATCCACACCTTTGGCAGCGACGCGCAAAAGGACAAATGGCTGCCGCTCCTGCAGCAAGGCAAAGCGATCGGCTCCTTCGGCCTTACCGAGCCGCAATTCGGCTCGAATCCCGGCGGAATGCTGACGCGCGCCGTGCGCCGGGGAGACAGCTACATTCTGAATGGCGAGAAAATGTGGATCACCAGCGGCTCGATCGCCGATATTTCAGTCGTGTGGGCAAAGACGGAAGATGACGTGATTCACGGTTTCCTGGTGGAAAAGGACACGCCCGGCTTCAAAGCCTGGGACGTGCATGGCAAATATTCCCTGCGCGCGTCGGTCACCTCGGGCTTGGCGATGACCGACTGCAAAATTCCCGCCGAAAATATTCTGCCCGGCGCTTCCGGATTAAAGGGCCCGCTGATGTGCCTGAACCAGGCTCGCTACGGAATCGGCTGGGGAGCGATCGGAGCGGCCATGGCTTGCTATGACACCGCGCTGCGTTACGCAAAGGAACGCAAACAGTTCGGCAACAAGCCCATTGCCGGGCATCAACTCGTCCAGGAAAAACTTGCATGGATGATCACCGAGATCTCCAAAGCGCAGTTGCTCGCTCTGCAAGTGGGCCGCCTGAAAGATAAAAATCGCGCGAGCGCCGCGCACATTTCCATGCTGAAAATGAACAATGTTGGCATCGCGCTCGAAACCGCGCGAAAAGCCCGCGATATTCTGGGCGCCAACGGAATCGTCGACGATTATTGCGTCATGCGCCATATGAACAATCTCGAATCCGTTTTCACTTACGAAGGCACCAACGATATCCACAAACTGATCATCGGCGAAAAAATCACCGGCATCGCGGCATTCGAATGAGGATTTCGCGCTTCGCAGGGCGCCTTACCGCGACCGGGTTGTTCTGCCTTGTTTTGCTGGGAACCTCTTCGGGATTGCTCGCGGCGCCCAAGTTTTCCGAGAAGCCCAAAATTCGCGCACTCACCGCGTTCGTTCCACTGGACCGCGCGCACTATCGCGAACAAATCAGCGACGCGCTCGGCGAGCTGCGCACCCTGAAAGCCGCGTTCGAGCAGGCCGGCTACGAAGTACAAACGATCCGAATCTCCACCCAGCCATTCTTTAAATACACGCAAGGACTCCCGGACGATCAAGTTCTCGCCTTCTTTCGTGATTACGACGCGCTGGCGGTGAAGGAAGGCTTTGACGCTTCCATCGGTCCCGCCATGCTCGCGGATACCGACGATCCGCACCACGCCGAACTGCTCGCGAAAATTCTCTCCAGCTCAAAAACACTCGAAGGAACAATTGTGGTGGCAGGCGAGGACGGCATCCATTGGAAAGCGGTTCGCGCGGCCGCCGGCGTCATGAAATATCTGGAAGATCACACAGCGCACAGCCTGGGAAATTTTAGCTTCGCCGCCACAGCTCTGGTGCCGCCCGGCACGCCGTTTTATCCGGCATCGTATTACGCAGGCAACGGCCACGAATTCGCCGTCGGCTTGCAGTCCGCAAACGTGGTTGCGGAAGCCCTGGCCACCACTCACGATGTAAACGCCGCGCAACAGGCAATCGAAGATGCGCTAGGCCCGCACGCACGCGCCGTCGAATCCGTCGCGCAGCACGAAGCCAGCGCAACAGGCTGGAACTATTTGGGTATCGACCTTTCTCCGGCGCCTCTGAAGGAAGTCTCCATCGGAAACGCGATTGAAAATTTCACAGGAGAGCCCCTCGGATCGAGCGGTACTCTTACCACCGCCGCGCTGATCACTCGCGCGCTGCGTGCCCTTCCCGTGAAACGCATCGGATATTCTGGATTGATGCTGCCGGTGCTGGAGGATTCGGATATCGCCAAGCGCTGGGACGAAGGCAGGCTTACTCTCGATTCGCTGCTGGCTTATTCGTCCGTCTGCGGCACCGGAATCGATGTGGCGCCTTTACCCGGCGATGTCTCGCAGGAGCAACTCGCGCGGATCATCGGCGATATGGCCAGCCTCGCGGTGAAACTGCAAAAGCCGCTTTCGGTGCGCCTGCTGCCCGTGGCTGGAAAAAAAGCAGGCGAAAAAACTGAATTCGACGATCCATTCCTGGTCAACGCAACTATCCGCCCGCTACCCTAGCGGAGCATGGCGCGTCGCCTTCGCGTCACACGCGTTAATATTTTACGATTTGCCTCATCTGCGGCTCACCACCATCGTAACTGTGGCAGTATGACTCAGGCTTCCGCTGGCGCCTTTGATCGTCAAGGTATAGGTGCCCGTTGTAGTGGTGGATTTGGTCGTGACCTTCAGACGTGGAAGTGCCCGAGCCGGTGATCGACGCAGGAGTGAATGCGCTCGTCACTCCACTTGGCAGGCCGGTCACGCTCAGATTCACTGCTGAGTTAAACCCATTCGTCGAGCCAATGGTCGCGGTGTAGCTGACCGAATTCCCTCGCACCACGGTTTGCGAACTGGGCGTTGCGGATAGCGTAAAGTTGGCTTGCCCGGCGCTTACCACCAGCGTAACCGTGGCGGTATGGCTCAGGCTTCCGCTGGTCCCTTTCACCGTCAGCGTGTAGCTTCCGGCCGTGGTGGTCGCCTGCAGTGGCGACTTTCAAAATGGAGCGCCCGAGCCGGTGGTAACCGACGCCGGACTGAAAGTGCCCGTCACTCCTGTGGGAATCCCGGTCACACTTAGGCTCACTGCTGAGTTGAATCCATTCGTCGCGCCAAGGGTAGCGGTGTAGCTGGTCGAATTCCCTCGCACCACCGTCTGCGAACCAGGTGTCGCCGAAAGCGAAAAATCTGGTGGCGGGTTTACCTTCAAGGTGACCGCAGTGCTGTGGGTCAGGCTGCCACTCGTGCCCGTGATCGTAAGCATATAGCTACCCGCGGGAGTCGTCGAGTTGGTCGCGACAGTCAAGTTGGAATTGCCCGAACCGCTGACCGATGCCGGACTGAACGTGCCCGTCGCTCCGCTTGGCAATCCGCTCACACCCAGGTTCACCACTGAGCTAAAGCCATTCGCCGCGCTTATGCTGGCCGTGTAGCTGGTCGAACTACCCTGCACTACCGCCTGCGAATTGGTGTTCGTGGAAATTGAGAAATCCGGCGTGGAACCGGATGATCCTGATCCAGTCATGGCGTAGGAATACGCTACCTGCCCGTTTGTCCCACTGCCGGCAAGAAACGCCCTTACATAATCAACGGTCACCAGCGAAGAACTGACCGTCACACGAAGATGGCCTGAATTAGGAAGAACTCGAATGGTATAAGGATCAGTTTCGTGATAATCCCCGAAGCCGGTGCCATAGGTGGCGTCGGCGGCCATCGGAACCAATTGATAGACCACACCATCGCGATTCTCATAGGCGAACTCGTGGTCGTGGCCGTGGAACACCGCGGTCACATTGTTGTTCACCAAAAGTTGGTGGACGGGAGCCGCCCATCCAGCCCGGCGCGCACTAAAATCCCATGTCGATCCGTCGTCGTCATTGCCGCCCCACTCGACAAACGGAACCGCATTAGCGCCGCCGCGCCCGTAATCGTCGATGCCGCCGGCTACCTGGTGAGCAAAGAGAAACTTGTATTTCGCATTGCTGTTTTCCAGCGTCTGCTTGAGCCAGAGATATTGCGTAATTCCCAGGGTCCAATCCCAGCGGTCTCCAGACCCCACATCGCTGGCTTCTCCACCTCCCATATTTCCGATATAAGGTTTCGTGGTGGTATACCAGTAGGGATCAAAGACCACGAAGAGCGCATCGCCCCACTGCCACGCGTAATAATCCTGCACAGCATGATTTCCACTCACGGCTGAATTCGAAACATCGCTGTTCCCGCTGTAGAAGGAATCGAGGAGCGGGTCAGGATTGAGGTAATACTGCTTTCGAGCGTTTGTGCTCATCACCGGCGGGCTGGTCACCAGATTTCCCGTGTCGTCCAGGTGCCAGGCCTCTTCCTGTTCGTGGTTTCCGAGCGCCAGGAAAATCGGCACCGAGGGGCTGATCAGGCCAAAGTAGGATCGCATGTTGAGGTAATTACTGTTGGCTTGAGCTTGCGTGGTTACGCTATCCATTGCGAATGTGTCGCCCAGATCGACATAGAAGTCAGGCTTTTCTCCGGCAATATTCTGCAACGTTTGCTGGAACAAGGAAGGGTTGCCGAAAACAATGTTGATGTGCGAATCGGAACCTACCGTGAACGTGAAGGTGCTCCCTGCCGGTCTTTGCGTATAGAACGAGTGCTCACTCCTCGCCACCCAGGATGTTGTGCCGGATTGCCGGTAAACCATTTTGTAAAAATATTGGGTGTTGCCCTGAAGACCGCTCAGAACGGCCACAAGAGGCACGTTCGCCGCTGTAGAGACTGGGCTTGCGGCTCCATTAACGGGATAGTTTTGCGTGTACACCCCCGACTGCGTGCCGTACTCGAAATACGCGTCAATCGCAGTGTTCGCCACCACATTGATCGTCACGGAATGATCGGTGGGCCGGCCGAGGAGTTCCGGTCCCGGGAAGCTGACTTGTGCTCGCAGCGAAGTCGCACAAATCACCATTGCGAGCAACGCCATCAGGAATGAAAGCACTCTGGGTGGCCTCATGCTTCCTCCGTTAGACCTGTATCTTCCTCTTGGAATGAAACTTATGATTTTATAGACCTACCTGCGCATGGTCGCAAGTAACGTATGCAAATTGTGAGTACCGGAACCCAGCCCCGCCTCGGGCAGTAAAGCATTCCGCGCAAAAACCTACCGGCCATTCCAGGGACGAAACTTTCCCCTGCGCTGACGCGTACCTACAGGGAAGAAAACTGGAGGTGAAAAATGTCCGCCACTCCCGTCGTCACTCCTCCAAAACATAGCCACGCCGTCTGGTGGGTGCTGGGAATTTTGGGATCCGCGGTTTTCGGCATCACGTTCTTGGCTATGAACATCGCATCCTTCATCGTTCATCGAACTCAGGTGGTTGCATCCGGGAAAGGTGTGGAAATTTCAACTCCGGCCGGCAAAATCGAATTGCATAAAGGCGCTGGGCGAACCGAGGGTCTGCCGATTTATCCCGGAGCGATGCCGAAGGGTTCAGAGGGTGCGAGAATTGAATTTCCCACTGCGGACGGAGACAAAGTGGCCCTGGCCGCGGCGAAATACTACACATCCGATTCGCTGGACAAGGTAGCCGCGTGGTACACCGAACGGCTCGGCACCCGTTTTCGTCGCGAAGCTCTCACAAGCGAGACGGGTCCGCTCATCCATTTGGATGTAAGTGTCGCCGACGTATCGTACATTTCCGACGACGACGATGCGGTCCGCATCGTTGGCCTCACTCAGCGAGGCGACGGCGTCGAAATTGGACTGGCGCGCATGGGTAAAGAAGTAGTGCAGTAGGTCCGCGCATCCTTCCGCACTATTGTTGATAATGAATAGGTTGCGACCCGGTGGCCTCGGAAGCTGAGGCGACCGGGTCGCGGAATCCCTTGGATTGCTATCCTGCCTTTAACGATGTGCCACGGCTGAGGGATGTGCCTGACGACGCGGCATATGCTGCGTCTGAGGCTGTGGCACCCGTGCCGGCGGCGCTGAGGGCCGCAGGCTGCCGCTACTGCTCACATGATCGCTAATGGCCTGTAGCCTCTTCAGGATGGACTGCCACTGATTCCAATCCAGCTGTCGCAGGAATGGTCGAAGCCCCTGGATGAAGGGATCTTCCAAGACCGTCTCGCCATTCGATTCCGGCACGAAAAAGCGGTTTAATCCAACGCCAAGCGCTTCGGCAATCTTCTCGAGCGTGCCGAGGCTGGGCGTCATCTGGCCGCTTTCAATACGCGAAAGGTACGAGCGCGAAACGCGCGAGCGAGCTTGCAGCTGGCTCTGCGTCATGCCTCGTGATTCGCGCAACTGCCGGATGCGCTGGCCGATATTCTCCACAGTTTCGCGGTTCGGCCAATTCTCGAACAACTGACGGTCGTCGCCCGGCAAATCTTGTGGCGAAGGAGTCGGAATTACAAACGTCACCTTCGGCGGTAACAGCCGCAGGCATCGGCGGCAGTTATCCGTGCGTGTTCTATATTGAACTAGCCCACAAATTTGGCACCGGACCACTTCCCGGTCTAGCTCTGCATTCGTTGGGTTGCCGTGTCTATCCGCCACCGGTTCTCCTCATATACTTTTCCGGTCTGCGAAGGGGAGGAACTAGAATACCGCCTGGGGAAGGCAGAAACTGGCGCGCGGGGGGTATTGTCTATTTGGCGACATTTCCTGTCAAGCACTTTTTGTCATAAAGGGAAAATATTTATCCACACGACGCGCTGCGGCCGAATAAATTCAAATCACGATGTCTCTTTTTGTCAACGATCCATCTTTTTGCGTTAATCTTCTTCGGCGAAAAACTGAAAGGAGATCGCGATGACGAAGAGGGACGAAGCCTGGAAACTTTTGTGCGAGTACACCCAAAGTGAAAGTCTGCGCAAGCACGCTTTAGCCGTGGAGGCTTGCGTATGCGCCTACGCTCGCAAGCAAGGCGCGGATGAAGAACTCTGGGGCGTCACGGCTCTGCTCCACGACTTTGATTACGAGCGCTGGCCCAACGCGGCACATCACCCCACCCAAGAACATCCCTACGAAGGCACCACGATTTTGCGCCAGCGCGGCTATCCCGAAGAAATGATCCACGCCATCCTGGGCCACGCAGATTACAGCGGTGTGAAGCGCGAATCCGCGCTCGACCACACCCTGTACGCCTGCGACGAACTCGCGGGGTTTCTCACCGCGTGCGCACTGGTGAAGCCCAGCAAGAAAATCGCTGACGTTGAAGCCCCTTCGGTGCGGAAAAAACTAAAGGACAAAGCGTTCGCACGCGGCGTGAATCGCGAAGACGTAATTCGGGGCGCCGAAGAACTCGGCATCCCTCTCGAGGAGCACATCGCCTTCTGCATCGAAGCGATGAAAGGCGTGTCCGATCAGCTCGGTCTGTAGATGGAAGCACGCTCAGTTTTCACATCGCGGACACTTCATTTGCGTCGCTGCGGATTGCTCTTGCGGTCATCCCGAACAACGTGAGGGATCCGGAGCAACCTGCCCCGTCCAAGAAAAAGTTTGAGGCGGTTGCTCCGCTCCGGGAGCGCACCGCTTCCCTTGTGCTAGAATCACTTCTTCTATGGAAAAAGCCGCAGAAATTCTCAGTTCCATGGTGCGCCAAATACGCCAACCGGAAGCCGCCATGGCCTGGCTTGCCGGAACTTGGACGTCGATGGTGGGCGATCAAATCGCCGCGCACGCGCGCCCGGTCGCTCTCAGCGGGGGCCTGCTCGAAATCCGGACCAGCGGAGCAGACTGGCAAAAACAACTGGAAAGTATGGGCAGCGAATTCCGCGACAAAATTAATCGCGCCTGGGGCGGCGGGCTGGTGCACGAATTGCGTTTCGCTCCGGCTAAGCCTTCAGCCGGAACCGTGTGCAAAGAAGAGGACAATCAGCACACACCGTTCGTGCGAAAACGCACGGATTTTGGAAACAGGTAACGGTGAACGGCGTCGCATTTTAATTGGAATTTTTTAAGAAGGTTCGCACCGGCCCAATGAAAATCTCCCGTGAAGACGTGCTGTACGTCGCTGAGCTCGCTCACCTGGAACTTACGCGAGGCGGAGGTCGATCTTTATCGCGGCCAGCTTGATTCGATCCTCACTTACATCGAAAAGTTGAAGGAACTCGACGTGGAAAAAGTCGAGCCGATGGCGCAGGTGCTGTTCGATGCTTCGCCTTCAACGAAAGAAGCCCCTTCCGGCACGCAGGACTTGAATCCTTCCTTGCGTGACGACGTGCTGCTGCCCTGCACGATCGGCGAAGAAGTCCTTTCCGGCGCGCCCGACGCCAAGCAAGCCGTATTTTCGCGTGCCGAAAGTGATCGACCGATGAACGCAACCACCAGTTGGACGATCAATTCCGTCCGCGAGGCGCTCGGCGCAAAAAAGGTTTCCGCGCGCGAACTCACCGAAGACTTCTACTCGCGAATCGAGGAACGCAATCCGGAATTAAATGCATTCCTGGCGCTTTCTCCCGAACGCGCTTACGCGCAAGCGGACAAAATAGACGCGCTGCGTGCAAAAGGCCAAAACCTTCCGCCGCTGGCGGGCGTGCCGGTAGCGATCAAAGATGTGATCAGCACGCGCGGTGTGCGCACCACGTGCGGCTCGCGCATCCTTGAAAATTATGTTCCGCCTTACGACGCAACGGCAGTGGAGCGCCTGGAAACAGCCGGAGCCATCATCCTCGGCAAGACAAATTGCGATGAATTCGCGATGGGCAGTTCCAATGAGAACTCCGCCTATGGCCCGGTTGCAAATCCGCGCGCACCGGGACGTGTGCCCGGCGGATCGAGCGGCGGATCGGCGGCAGCAGTGGCGGCAGGCCTTGCGGTAACGGCCCTGGGAACCGATACAGGAGGCTCGATCCGGCAGCCGGGAGCCTGCTGCGGCATACCGGCGCTGATGGGGTCCTATGGACGGGTTTCCCGTTATGGGCTGATTGCGTTCGCCTCCTCGCTGGATCGCATTGGGCCGTTGACCACAACAGTCCGTGATGCTGCCACGGTGATGCAAGTGATGGCCGGGCGGGACGAGAATGACTCAACCTCCGCCGCTGCTCCCGTGCCCCCCTATCCGGAGGAACTCGAAAGGCCGGTAAGCGGGCTTCGCTTGGGCATCCCCAAACAGTATTTTGGCGCGGGGATGGACCCGGAGGTCCGGCGGAAGGTGGAAGCGGGGATCGATTTGCTCAAGCGGTTGGGCTGCCAGTTGGTAGAGATCGAGATGCCGCACACCGACTACGCCATCGCGACGTACTACATCGTGGCCACGGCAGAGGCCAGTTCGAACCTGGCGCGGTTTGACGGGGTACGCTATGGCTTGCGGGTTTCCGGCTCGACGCTGAATGAGATGTATAAAAAAACCCGGGGACGCGGATTCGGCCCGGAAGTGAAACGCCGGATCATGCTGGGCACCTACGCGCTTTCCTCAGGCTATTACGACGCCTATTATTTGCGAGCGCAAAAGGTGCGCGCGCTGATCACGCGGGACTTTTCCGAGGCGTTCGAGCGAGTGGACGCGATCGTCACCCCAACCACGCCCACCCCAGCATTCAAATTGGGAGAAAAAACACAGGATCCGCTGCAGATGTATCTTGCTGATATATATACAGTTACAGGTTCACTCGCGGGCGTTCCGGGGATTTCCGTGCCATGTGGCAGCACCACCGAAGGCTTGCCGGTGGGGATGCAAATTCTCGGCCCGCACTTCAGTGAATCTCGAGTCCTTCAACTCGCTCACGCCTTCGAGGCAGCGGGCGGATTTTCCGCCTGACGCGGCACTCCAGTGCAAGATATTGCGCCGATCATCGAGCACCTCAATCGAACCCGGGCAAGTTTGCTCGATCTCTGCGCCAAAATTCCGGAGGAGCAATGGCCCGTCACGTCACGCGGCGGCGGCTGGTCGCCCGGTGAAATTATCGCCCACCTGACCATGGTCGAAACCAAGGTGACCAGCGTCACAGCAAGAATCATCCAGTCTCCTGCGGTCCGAGTGCCTGCCTGGAAGCGAATGCACTTGCCCATTGCATTCGTTCAATGGCGCGTGATCCGGGTGAAGACTCCCGTTCCGCTGGACGCCAGCCTGATGGGCAAGAAATTCCCAATGCTCGAAAGATTTACCGAGATCCGCCGGCAGACCGTTGCCCTGCTACAAGAAAACCAGGGGCGGGATTTGCAAGAATACCGGTTTCCTCATCCGTTCCTCGGCAGCTATCACCTCCACGATTGGTTCCGCTTTCTTGGATTTCACGAGGTGCGTCATACAAAACAAATGCAAGAAAATGTCACTTTACGGCCAAGATGAGGATTTATTGCGTCACAAATTGTGGTAAGAAGAAAGAATGAAGTTTTTCAGAAAATTCGTAAAAGCCGCCAACCCCTTTTCCGTCCGTCTGTTGAGAAATCCCGTACCAGTACAAAAGTTTGAGGTGATGGAACGGAAGGCGGATTGCAGCAATATTTTGTAGCCTTTAGGATGAAACCGGCATCTTAGTAAGCGGAGGGGCGGGCCGTGGTCAAGATCAGGTCGAGTCAAAAGCTCTTCACCGAAGACGAAGTCGCGCGGCTTACTGGGATCTGCCTGGAGCACCTGCAGAAACTGGCCCAGAGCAAGCACCTGGGATTTCTGGCCCGCGCGGCCGAAGCCGCCGGGGCTGCCGGCGCCGAAGCCGGAAAGTGGATGTTCACGAATTCTGATTTGATGATTTTGACTGTGCTGTACACCCGCTGCCAACACTAGACGAAATTTCGAAATTGCGCCCTTCCGGCCCGGATGGAACCTGCCATCGGGGCCGTTTTTATTTTGGCGGAAGCCTCTAACGCAATCTGTAGAAGGCGCTGTTGTTGTCTATCGGATGTGGCGTTATGCTGAGGGCGGTTGCCGGCCTGGCAGCCAAACCTGAACTGCCCGACCGGCATCCTACTTCCAGACGCGGGAAGTGAGCAGACTCCGTCCACGGTCATAAATGTTCAGCAATATGACAAAACGGAAACGAATGATCCGGGTGCTGCTGATCGTGACGGCAGCGATGTGTTTCGCTTCCGCGGAGCGTGCCCAGCAAGCAAAGCAAACTGCCCCGAGAGGGGAGCCTGCCGGCGTTCCCGTCCTGCCCAAAGCAAAAAAACTGATCTTGACGGATGGAACCTACCAACTGGCGCAGAGCTATGAAATCAAGGGCGACCGGGTTCGTTATTTCAGCGTGGAGCGATCGCAGTGGGAAGAAATCCCCACATCCATGGTGGATTGGGATGCCACGCACAAGACCGAGTCCGAGGACAGCAAACAGGCAGACGAGGTGGTTGCCAAGCTGAAAGCGGAGGAAGCGGCGAAACGGGTTGTGGAACTGGAAGTGGATGTGGACGCGAGCATTGAAGTGGCGCCGGGAATTTTTCTGCCCCCGGG
This sequence comes from uncultured Acidobacteriota bacterium, assembly GCA_963756355.1. Taxonomy (GTDB): domain Bacteria; phylum Acidobacteriota; class Terriglobia; order Acidiferrales; family UBA7541; genus JBGPTK01. The sequence goes on from CAVWOD010000023.1 coordinate 150,165, forward strand.
AGAAGGCGTCTACTTGCTGGACGGCAAGGGAGTGTTTCCGTTAACGCAGGTGGCGGCGGATATCAAGACTAACAAGACACGCGCGCTGGAGCGCGTGCTGGTTCCCATTCCGATCGTGCCCGGCCGGCAAACCGTATTCGTCAACGGGCAGCACGCCAAATTCCGGATCACCAATCACGCGCCGGAATTTTTCATGCGCACGGCCGATGGCCGCGAACCGAAGATCGACCTGGTGCTGGCGCAGATCCACAAAGATACCCGGCAGCTTGAATTTCTGGACACCTATTTCTCGGAGACTTCGGCGAAACGGAAATCAATGATCTTGCAGACCTGGGAAGTGACCAAGGGGGTCTACCGGTTCACGCTGGGACAAAAACTCCAGCCGGGCGAGTATGCCATTGTCGAGGTGGTGGATCAGAAAGATGTGGGGCTATACGTTTGGGATTTCGGGATTGACGCTGGGGGGAAGAAGTAGGCGCTCTCCGATCAAACCTCCGCCCTGGATGAACGGCAAAGAAAATAACTTTTGTTCATGCGATTTGGATTTCTTGGGCTTGCCGGTCAGGAGATCGGGGGTTCCGGGTGCACGCCTGTGGTGGTCGTTAGGCCCTGGAAGCGACGGGCTCGCAAATCTCGGCCAACAGGATCGCTAGATCGGAGAGTTGGAAGGGTTTTTGGACGAGGTGGGCGCCGGGGCGAGTGAATGCTTCGACCACCGGCGTTTCCAGCAATTCACCAGTCATGAAGATAAATTTCTGTGGCGGAATTCCTAAATTGGCAAGCGCGTGCTGGAAGAATTTTTCTCCGTTCATTCCCGGCAGATGGAAGTCACACAGAATCGCATCGTAGTTCTTGAACGTCAGCCGCTTCAGGCCTTCCTCGGAAGTGGAAACGCACTCCACCGCCAGGCCGCGAGCGGACATTCCAGCCTGAATCAGCTCCCGGATGCCTTCTTCATCATCGATCACCAAAATGGAATGGCCGCGCAGCGAGGAAGAAACGGAAACCGGTTTGGCGACAGGAGGCAATTGCACCCGGCTCGCCGCGGGCAGCACCACTCGAAATACGCAGCCCTCGCCTGGTGTTGATTGCACTTCGATGGTGCCTTCGTGTTCCTTGATCAGCGTCATGGAAATCGTCAGGCCCAAGCCGGTGCCGCCGCCGGGACGCTTGGTGGTGAAGAAGGGGTCGAAAATCTTCGGCAACACTTCGGGACGGATCCCCGCGCCATCATCCTGGATCAAGGCCCATACCAATCCGGTGGAATGACCCACCAGCACGCGAATGGCGCCGTGCTCGCGCACTTCCCGAATCGCCTGCTCCGCATTCATCAGCAGGTTCAAGAAGACCTGCAAAAGCTGGCTGGAATCGGCATCGACCGGAGGAAGATCCTGGCCGACCTGAAAATCCACGGAAATATTGTATTGGTTGAGAGCGTGATTCTGCAGGTCAAGAGCCCGTTGAACCACCGTTTCGAGCTGCACCGGAGCGCGAACGGTGGCGGGCGGACGAGAGAACGCAAGCAATCCCTGCACGATTTGCGCGGCGCGGCGGGCTTGCTGGTGAATCAGGTTGGTTTGCCGGCGTGTCTGCTCATCGGTGGCCCGTTCATGCAACAGATCGCTGACGCCCAGAATCGCGGTAAGCGGATTATTCAATTCGTGAGCGACACCGGCGACCATTTGGCCCATCGCCGCCAGCTTTTCCCGCTGGATCGATTGCTGTTGCAGGCGCTTCGATTCCGTGACGTCATGAGCAGAGGCGACAACGCCGGCGATCTTGCCGGATAGGTCGTAAAACGGGCTGGCGTCCGCCCGGATGGTTCGCCAACTTCCATCGCGGTGCAACGAGCGATATTCCAACTGGGCAAAGGATTGCTCGCCAGTGATCAAACTCTGGTAAGTGTGCAGCAGAGAAGGTTGGTCCTCGGTAAAGGTTCGGTCGCTGAGAAGCGTTCCCACCAGCTCGGCGGGCTTCAGGCCGGTGAGGTCCTCGATGCGATGGCTGGCATAGGTGATGCGGCGCTCGGAATCGAGGACCACGATGGCATCGGGGAAACTGGCGATCAATCGGCCAATGAACTCCTGCTCCTCGCGAAGGCGCTTTTCCGCGGCGCGCCTGCTGGAGATATCCATCAGGGTGCCCTGAATACGGCTGATCCGCCGGGAAGCATCCCGCGTGCAGGAGGCGGAATTCAGGCACAGAATCGGGGTGCCGTCCTTGCGGCGCAGCACGGTTTCCTGGTCGTTGAAAGTGCCGTGCAGTTCGAGTTCCGCCAGCAAGCGCGCACGGATGGCAGGGTCCATGTGAAGCTCGCGCGCTTCGACGGCCAGCAGTTCCTCCTTGTTTTCGTACCCCAGCATGCGCATCAGGGCGGGGTTGGCATCCAGGAGCTTCCCCTCCGGCGTGGTGGAATAGACGCCCTCCTGAAGGCTTTCGAAAAGTTCGCTGTAGCGAACTTCGGATTCGCGCTGGGCGGTGATATCGCGCGCCAAACCTCCGGCGGCAGACACCCGGCCGTCCTTCAACACGGCATGCAGGATGCAATCGAAATAGCGCAATTCGCCTGTCTTGCGCAAGCGGACGCGAACCACTCCGGACCAAGAATGCTTTTCCAGAAATCTGGGCAAAGCGCGCTCCGCTTCTTCGCGGCTGGGCTCCAGAAAGAACTCATCCAGCTGGTGGCGGATCACATCGGCAAAACCAAGGTTCAGGGTCTCCACAAATCGCCGGTTGACCAGCTGAATTTCGCCCGTCAAGGATATGGTGAAAACTACATGATCGAGACTATCGATGAGGTCGCGATATCCCCGCTGCGAGCGCGAAACCATTTCCAGAAGCTGATCGAATTGTTTTTCGGTGGGAGGAGAAGTGGCGTTCGCCTGCAGCCCGCGAACAAAGCCTCGCAATTCGGTCAGCTCCCGCCGCTTGCTCCAGGAGTAAGCTCCGAAGAGGACAGAGAGCACTAGAATTCCGAGAGGCAACGCTTCGAGGCGCATGGGAAGCGAACGAAACGTCTGCCAGCTTATCGCGACGAATCCCGCGGCCAGCAAAATCAGGAACAGCAGGCTGATCCGCCAAAGGTGATTTTCTTTGCGCTCCATCTGCTCTTGCTGAGAAGGGGCGGTGGCCTGGTGTGTTTCCGCGCTGGGCATGGGTAAAGTTCCACTCGAGCGCCGTGTGGATCGCCGGAAAGAAGCCGGCCCGGCAGCTTGAATCATGTTAAAGGGAGGGCCACAGGCGGGCAATAGCTGCTGTGTGGGCAGTTTCCAGAGTTCGCAAACTTGGGGAGAAAAGTGCCGAAACGATACAGGCGGGCGCGAAAACGCGGTACGGAAAGATGGTCAGCTACGGCGCATTCCCAGGTGTAAACAATCTCAGGGCAGCGAAAAAAAACGGCGGCAAGCACATTTGCTTGCCGCCGTTTTGGGTTCGCCAGGGGCGATCAGTGCCGCCTGCGGAGAAACGAACTTAGGTTCTAGCTCTCGGCAACGGCGTCGGCATCCTTGCGAAGGAAATCGAGCGCCGCAGCTTCCTCGGGAGTCAACTCCGGTTCCATCGGAACCGGCTCATCCTTCGGCTGTTCAGTCAGGAGCTGGATATTGCGGTAACGTTCGAGACCCGTGCCGGCGGGAATCAGCCGGCCCATGATCACGTTCTCCTTCAAGCCGCGCAGGTAATCCACCTTGCCGGAAATTGCGGCTTCGGTGAGCACGCGCGTGGTTTCCTGAAAGCTCGCAGCGGAAATGAACGAGTCCGTGGAAAGCGAGGCCTTGGTGATGCCCAGGAGCAGCGGCCGGCCGGTTGCCGGGCGCCCGCCCTCATGGATGATGCGATCGTTTTCCTCGCGGAAGCGAAACTTGTCCACCTGCTCCTCGAGCAAGAATGTCGTGTCGCCCACGTCTTCCACCTTCACCCAGCGCATCATCTGCCGGACGATGGTTTCAATGTGCTTGTCGTTAATGTTGACGCCCTGCAGGCGGTAGACTTCCTGAATCGAATTGACCAGGTAAGCCTGGGTATACTTTTCGCCCAGGACGGCCAGCAAATCGTGCGGGTTCAGCGGACCGTCGATCAAGGGCTCGCCGGCCTTCACGTGCTCGCCTTCCTGCACATTGATGTGCACGCCGCGGGGAATGGAATATTCCTTGAGCGTGCGGTTGTCTTCGCTTTCGACGTAAATCTTGCGCTGGCCCTTGGCGATCTCGCCGTATTTCACCACACCGTCGATTTCGCTGATGACGGCCGGATCTTTCGGTTTGCGCGTTTCAAAGAGTTCCACGACGCGCGGCAGACCGCCGGTGATGTCCTTGGTTTTGGTGGTCTCGCGAGGAATCTTCGCGAGCACGTCGCCGGGCTGCACTTCGTCGCCGTCCACCACCATCAGGTGGGCGCGCGAAGGCATCAAGTACTTTTTCTTGGTGCGGCCCGCGGAATCGCGGACCAGCACGGTGGGCTGATGCTTTTCGTCTCCCGGGGGCAGCGTGACCACAAGCTGCGACAATCCGGTGACTTCGTCCACCTGCTCTTCGATGGTGACGCCGGGTTGCAAGTCCTTGAACTGAACCGTGCCGCCCGATTCGGTGAGAATCGAGAACGTGTACGGATCCCATTCGACCATGATCTGGCCGAGCGTGACGGGTTGGCCATCTTCCACTTTCAGGCGTGCGCCGTACACCACGTGGTAGCGTTCCTTTTCGCGGCCCTTCTCGTCCACCACGGCGATCAAGCCGGTGCGGTTCATGGAGATAAACGTTTTGCCGCGGCCCTCGACCACTTTCAGGTCGATAAACTTGATGAAGCCGTTGTTCTTCGCTTCCACCTTCGATTGCTCGGTGACGCGGGTAGCCGTGCCGCCGATGTGGAAGGTGCGCATGGTGAGCTGCGTGCCCGGCTCGCCGATGGACTGCGCGGCGATGACGCCGACCGCTTCGCCCATCTCGACCGTGCGTCCGGAAGCCAGGTTGCGGCCGTAGCAGCGTTCGCAAACTCCGCGACGGGATTCGCAAGTGAGCACGGAGCGGATTTTCACCCGCTCGATGCCGGCAGCCTGGATGGCATTGGCCAGCTCTTCGGTGATTTCCTGGTTGATCTCGACGATTACGTTGCCTTCGTAATCCTTGATTTTTTCGAGCGAAACGCGGCCCACCACGCGGTCGCGCAGCGCTTCCACTTCCACGCCCGCCTCGATGATCGGCTCGACGTAAATGCCGTCGGCGGTTCCGCAATCGATTTCCGTGATGATCACGTCTTGCGCCACGTCGACCAGGCGGCGGGTGAGGTAGCCGGAATCGGCGGTTTTGAGCGCCGTATCGGCCAAGCCCTTGCGAGCGCCGTGAGTCGAAATGAAGTACTGCAACACCGTGAGGCCTTCGCGGAAGTTGGAAGTGATCGGCGTTTCGATTACTTCGCCGGAAGGCTTGGCCATCAAGCCGCGCATTCCGCTGAGCTGGCGGATTTGCTGCTTCGATCCGCGAGCGCCGGAATCGGCCATGACGTAAACGGGGTTGATGATGCCCTGCTTATCCTGCAGTTCAAGCGCCTTGAACATTTCGTCGGCAACTTTTTCGGTGACGTCGCTCCAGATGGCGATGACTTTGTTATAACGCTCGCCGTTGGTGATGGCGCCATCGAGATATTGCTGCTGCACTTTCACCACTTCGTGCTCGGCGGCATCCACCAGCTTGAATTTGACGCTGGGAATGACCATGTCGCTGATGCCGATGGAAATGCCGGCCTTGGTGGCGTAGAGGAAGCCGAGCTCCTTCAACTTGTCGAGCATCACCACGGTGCGCTCGAGTCCGAAGCGCAGGTAGCCGTATTGCACAAGCTGCTGGACGCCTTTCTTCTTGAGCAATCCGTTGATGAAAGGCATCTCCGTGGGCAATTGATCGTTGAAGATCACGCGGCCGACCGTGGTGTGCAGGAATTGCCGGTTCAGCATGATGGGCGCTGTGTGCGGCACGTCCTGATCGTCATAGGCGGTGGTCAAGTCGATCGTTTCGCCGGAATAACGGAGCCGAATCGGCGTGAGCAGTTCCACTTCGCCGGCTTCCAGAGCCAGAACCACTTCTTCGGGAGAACCGAACGCGCGGCCTTCGCCCTTCGCGCCAGGCTTGGACTTGGTGAGGTAATAGATGCCCAGCACCATGTCCTGCGTCGGGACGGCGAGCGGCATGCCATTCGCGGGTGAAAGAATGTTGCGCGAGCTGAGCATCAGCACCGATGCTTCCACCTGCGCTTCGGGTGAGAGCGGAATGTGCACGGCCATCTGGTCGCCGTCGAAATCCGCGTTGAACGCGGTGCATACCAGCGGGTGAATGCGGATGGCTTTTCCTTCCACCAGCACCGGCTCAAACGCCTGAATGCCCAAGCGGTGCAGCGTGGGAGCGCGGTTGAGCAGCACGGGATGTTCGCGAATCACTTCTTCCAGGATGTCCCAAACCACGGGTTCCTGCGATTCCACCAGTTCCTTGGCCTGCTTGATGGTGGTGCAATGGCCGCCGGCTTCCAGGCGGTGATAGATGAACGGCTTGAAAAGCTCGAGCGCCATCTTCTTCGGCAAACCGCACTGGTGCAGCTTCAGTTCGGGGCCGACCACGATCACCGAGCGGCCGGAATAATCCACGCGCTTGCCGAGCAGGTTCTGGCGGAAGCGGCCCTGCTTTCCCTTGAGCGTATCGGAAAGCGATTTGAGCGGGCGGTTATTGGTGCCGCGCAGCACGCGGCCGCGGCGGCCGTTATCGAACAGCGCGTCCACGGCTTCCTGCAACATGCGCTTTTCGTTGCGGACGATCACATCGGGCGCGTGCAATTCCATCAGCTTTTTCAAGCGGTTGTTGCGATTGATCACGCGGCGATACAGATCGTTCAGATCGGAAGTGGCGAAGCGTCCGCCATCCAGCGGCACCAGCGGGCGCAACTCCGGCGGCAGCACGGGGATCACGTCCAGAATCATCCACTCGGGTTTGTTGCCGCTCTTGCGGAATGCCTCGAGCACCTTCAGCCGCTTGGCGAACTTGATCCGCTTCTGCAGGCTGGGATCGGTCTTCATCTTTTCGCGAAGCTCTTCGGAAAGCTTTTCCACTTCCACGCGGCGCAGCAATTCCTTGATGGCTTCCGCGCCCATGGCCGCGCGGAATTTTCCGGCGAACTCCTTCTGCAGTTCGCGGTATTTTTCCTCGGGCAGAATTTCCTTGTCCTTCACGCCGGGCGTTTCTCCCGGATCGATGCAGACGAAGGCCTCGAAATAAAGAATGCGCTCGAGGTCACGCATGGAAATGTCCAGCAAATATCCGATGCGGCTGGGCAATCCCTTGAAAAACCACACGTGCGAGCAGGGCGAAGCCAATTCGATGTGCCCCAGGCGCTCGCGGCGCACTTTGCTGAGGGTGACTTCCACACCGCATTTGTCGCAAATCACGCCGCGGTGCTTCATCCGCTTGTATTTCCCGCACAGGCATTCCCAATCGGTGACGGGGCCGAAAATCTTCGCGCAGAACAAGCCATCGCGTTCCGGCTTGAAGGTGCGGTAATTAATGGTTTCCGGCTTGGTCACTTCCCCGTGAGACCAGGAACGGATTTTCTCCGGGCTGGCCAAGCTGATACGGATGGAATCGAAATCTGCGATTTGACTGGCACGGTCGTATGGACTCGAACGATACAAGGGCAAACCTCCTCCCCGGCAAGCCGGGGTAAAAGCTTTTACGATTCTGTTTTGCGTTCATCGCGCGGAGCGCGGGCGAACGCAGGCATTATTCGGCGACTTTCTCCACTTGCGGTTTTTGCCGCTTCATCAATTCCACATCCAAGCAGAGCGATTGCAACTCGCGGACCAGCACGTTGAACGATTCGGGCACGCCCGGCTCGATGCCGGGCTCGCCTTTCACGATCGCTTCGTAAATCTTCGCGCGGCCGTATACGTCGTCCGATTTTGCCGTCAGCAATTCCTGCAGAATGTGCGCGGCTCCGTAAGCCTCGAGCGCCCACACTTCCATTTCCCCGAAGCGCTGGCCGCCGAATTGCGCCTTTCCGCCAAGCGGCTGCTGCGTGATCAGGGAATACGGACCGATGGAACGCGCGTGAATCTTGTCGTCCACCAGGTGCGATAGCTTGAGCATGTAGATATAGCCGACGGTGACCTGTTGAGCGAACGGCTCGCCGGTCATGCCGTCGAAAAGCGTGATTTTGCCGGTGGTCGGCAGATTCGTGAATTCCAGCAAGTGGCGGATTTCCGTCTCGCGCGCGCCGTCGAACACCGGCGTGGCCATCGGGATGCCCTCGCGGAATCCGCGAACCATGTCGAGCACTTGTTCATCGTCCAGCGCGGCAATGGATTTCCACACCGGCGTGGCTCCGAACGCGTCCTTCAACCACTTGCGAGCCACCTCAGGGCGTTCGCCTTCATCAAGCATCTTGGCGACCATGGCTCCGAGTTCCTTGGAAGCCCACCCCAGGTGCGTTTCGAGCAACTGGCCCACGTTCATACGCGAAGGAACGCCGAGCGGGTTCAGCACGATTTCCATCGGTGTGCCGTCTGGCATGCACGGCATATCTTCCTGCGGAACGATGCGCGCGATCACGCCTTTGTTTCCGTGGCGGCCAGCCATCTTGTCGCCCACGGAAAGTTTGCGCTTCATCGCGATGTAAGCCTTCACCAGCTTGATGACGCCGGGAGGCAGTTCATCGCCCTTCTTCAGCTTGCCGATGCGCTCGTCGGTGATTTTGCGCAGCACGTCGATCTGCCGCGAAGTCATCTCCTCGATCTCGTCGATTTTCTCGATGAGCAGCGGGTCCTTGTCGGAGAGGCGCAAACGCTTCAAATTGCGCGTCGAGATTTTTTCAAGCACGTCGCGCGTCAGTTCCGCGCCCTTGTTCAACAGGCGCTTGTTGGTTCGCTCGTCGTGCAAGTCAGCCACCAGGGACTGGCCGCCCAGCAGGTCGGTCAAACGCTTCAATCGCTCGTCGGTGAGAATGCGGATTTCGTCGGCCAGGTTCTTTTCGAGTTTGGCAACCTGAGAAGCTTCGATGGCTTTGTGGCGTTCATCCTTCTCCGCACCCTTGCGGCAGAAGATTTTCACGTCCACGATGGTGCCTTCGATTCCCGGCGGGCAATAAAGCGAAGCGTCGCGAACGTCTCCGGCCTTTTCGCCGAAGATCGCGCGCAGCAGCTTTTCTTCCGGCGTCAGCGTGGTCTCGCCCTTCGGAGTCACCTTGCCGACCAGGATGTCTCCCGGCCGGACGGTGGCTCCGATGCGGATCACTCCGCTTTCGTCGAGGTTGCGAAGGAAACCCTCGCTGATATTGGGAATGTCGCGAGTGATTTCTTCGGGGCCCAGCTTGGTATCGCGCGCCTCGATTTCATACTCCTCGATGTGAATCGAAGTGTAGTAATCCTCTTTGACCAGCTTTTCGCTGACCAGGATGGCGTCTTCAAAGTTGTAACCGCGCCAGGGCAGGAAGGCCACCAACACGTTGCGGCCAAGCGCCAGTTCGCCGCGATCGGTGCAGGGACCATCGGCCAGCACTTGCCCCTGGCGGACGCGGTCACCCGCGCGCACCAGCGGCTTCTGGTTGATGCAAGTGTTCTGGTTCGAACGCTTGAATTTCGTGAGCAGGTAAATATCCGAGCCCACTTCGCGGCTCAGCACGCCGGATTGGTCAGACTCGACACGTACGATCACGCGTTCGGAGTCAACCTGATCGACGATTCCGTCGCGCTTGCAGACGATTACCGCGCCGGAATCGCGCGCGGTCACCCGCTCCATGCCCGTGCCGACCAATGGCGCTTCACCCTTGATCAGCGGCACTGCCTGGCGTTGCATGTTCGAGCCCATCAACGCGCGGTTGGCGTCGTCGTTCTCGAGGAACGGAATCAAACTCGCGGCAACCGATACGAGTTGTTTCGGCGACACGTCGATGTAGTCCACTTCTTCGCGCGACTTCAGAACGAAGTTGCCCGCCTGGCGGCAATTCACCAGTTCGGTGGTGATGCGGCCGCGCTCGTCGAGCGAAGCATTGGCCTGCGCCACCACGTACCGGTCTTCTTCCCACGCCGAAAGATAGAAGCAGTAAGGATCGAACACCACGCGATGACGCTTCAAATCATCGTTGGCCGATTCCACCTTGTCCTGCTCCACAATTTCGCCCGGCTTGAATTCGCTGTCGCCGGCATTGACGATCTGCACGTAATCGATCACGCGTCCGCCCTTCACCTTGCGATAGGGCGATTCGATAAACCCGAATTCGTTGATCCGCGCGTAGCAAGAAAGCGAACTGATCAATCCGATGTTCGGGCCTTCCGGCGTCTCAATTGGACAAATGCGGCCGTAGTGCGTCGGGTGGACGTCGCGGACTTCGAATCCCGCGCGTTCGCGCGACAAACCGCCCGGCCCAAGAGCCGAAAGGCGCCGCTTGTGCGTGATTTCGCTGAGCGGATTGGTCTGGTCCATGAACTGGCTGAGCTGCGAACTGCCGAAAAATTCCCGGATCGCGGCCATTACGGGCTTGGCGTTCACCAGGTCGTGCGGCATCGCCGTCGACATTTCCTGGTACACCGACATCTTTTCCTTGATGGCGCGCTCCATGCGGACCAGGCCGATGCGGAACTGGTTCTCGAGCAATTCGCCCACCGCGCGGACGCGGCGGTTGCCCAGGTGATCGATGTCGTCCACCGTGCCGATATTCTTGCGCAGCTTCAGCAGGTACTTGATCGAGGAAACGAAATCCGCGGGATCGAGCGTGCGCTTATCCAGCGGGGTTTCGATGCCCAGCTTGATGTTGAATTTCAGACGGCCAACCTTGCTGAAATCGTATTTGCGCGGATCAAAAAACATGCCGTTGAACAGTGCGGTGGCGGTTTCGAGCGTCGGCGGATCGCCGGGTCGCAGCTTGCGGTAAATTTCGATCAGCGCTTCGCGCGGCGTGCGGATGGCGTCCTTTTCGAGAGTGCGGCTGACGATTACTCCCACTTCGTCGCGGTCCGGGAAGCAAATATCCACTTCCGTGATTCCCGCTTCGGCCAGGGTGGCCCACATTTCCGCGGTGAGCGGCTTGTTGGCTTCCATCAACACTTCGCCGGTCTGGCGGTTCACCAGTTCGCCGACGGTGACCGCGCCTTCCAGGTCGGCCACGGAAATTTCCGCCTGCGACACTTTGGCCTTCACCAGTTCCTTGTACAACGCGTCGGTGATGCGTTTGTGCGCGCCCACCAGCGTCTCGCCGGTCTTGGGATGCGCGATTTCACGCGTCAGCTTGCGGTCGATCAGGCTTTCGGAAACGTTCCAGAACAATCCGCGGTCGCGCAGCGAGATCCGCTCCACCTGGTAAAAGGTGCGCAGAATTTCTTCGTTGGTCTTCATGCCCAGGGCGCGCAGGAAAATCGAGCCCAGGAATTTGCGCTTGCGGTCGATGCGCACGTAGAGAATGTTCTTGGTATCGTATTCGAACTCGACCCACGAGCCGCGGTAGGGAATAATTTTGCCCAGGAAATACGAGCGGTTGTTGGCCGTCTCGTAAAACACGCCGGGCGAACGGTGCAACTGGCTGACGATGACGCGCTCGGTTCCGTTGATGATAAAGGTTCCGTTTTCCGTCATCAGCGGAATATCGCCATAGAAAACTTCCTGTTCCTTGATGTCGCGAATGCTTTTCGCGCCGGTATCGGGATCCTTGTCGTAGATGGTCAGGCGGATGGTCACCTTCAGCGGCGCGGAATAGGTCATGCCGCGTTCCTGGCACTCGTTCACGTCGTATTTCAGTTGCAGTGTGACCGGGTCGCCGCACTTGTTGCAGAACGTGGGGGTATTGCGGTTAAACGTGCCGCACTTCGCGCACAGCACGTCGCCGGTCTTATAAGGATTGGTGACCACCGAAGCGCCGCAATTCCGGCAAGTGGCGCGCAAGTGATGCAATCCGCGCAAGTGGCCGCACTTGCACTCCCAGTTTCCGATCGCGTAATCCACGAAATCGAGCTGCGAAAGCCCGCGGAAATCCTGAATCGGAAACACCGACGTAAACACGGACTGCAAGCCCGTATCTTCGCGCTCGCTGGGCAGCAAATCCATTTGCAGGAATCGCTGATAGGATTTCTTTTGCACATCGATCAAGTTCGGGATTTGGACGGTCGTCTTGATTTTGGCGAAGTCCAAGCGAGCCCGTTCCCTGGTGGCACGGTTACCGTTACGCATGATTTACCTCATTCCCTCTGGGTTGGGCCGTTGCGGTCGGCAGTGAAAACACGCCGGCCGGCGGTCCGGGCTGGACACGTTGCCAGGTTGTGAAATCCAATGGAATACGCGCGTAGGCGAATTCCTTCGCTCGAGCGAACCGAGCACGGCGACACACACGGGCAAACTACTTGATGTCGACCTTTGCTCCGGCGTCTTCGAACTTTTTCTTGATCGTCGCGGCTTCATCCTTGTTGACGCCTTCTTTCACCGTCTTTGGCGCCCCGTCCACAAGGTCCTTGGCTTCTTTCAAGCCCAGGCTGGTGACTTCACGTACCGCTTTGATCACGTTAATTTTGTTGGCGCCCACTTCGGTGAGGACGACGCTGAATTCCGTCTTTTCCTCCGCCGGAGCAGCCCCCGCCGCCCCGCCGCCGCCCGCCATTGCCACGGGCGCTGCCGCGGCCGCCGACACTCCGAATGCCGCTTCCATCTGCTTGACCAGATCGGAAGCTTCGAGAAGTGTCAGGCCCTTGATTTCTTCCAGAATTGTTTCCACTTTGCCAGCCATCGCGGTGTCCTTCCTCCTTAAAATATAAAGAAAACTTCTCAGCCTTCGCGGCCGCCCCGGAGAGGAGCGGCGCTAAGCAGACTGAAACTTTTCGGCCTTGACTGCTTCGCTCGTCACTACGGCCAATGCTCGCGGCACTGCCGCCAGCGCCATGGCGATTCGTTGCGCCGGCGCGTTGAGCAGGAACATAACCTTGCTGATCAGCTCTTCCTTCGAGGGCAATTGCGCGAGCTGCTGAATTTCGTCGATTCCGATCACCCGGCCTTCGACGACTCCCGCCTTGAATTTGAAAGCGGGAACTTCCTTGGCCACCTTGGTCAGCACCTTGGCCAGTTGCACGGCATCCGCGGCGGTAAAGGCGATCGAGTTCGTTCCCTTCAATCCCTTGAGCAGCGATTCCGCCGGAGTTCCCTGCCCGGCGTGCTGCGCCAGCGTGTTCTTCACCACCTGGTAATGGCCGCCGGCGGCCTGCACGGCGCGGCGCAGGTGTGTATCCTGCTCAACGGTGATTCCCTGAAACGTAGTCAGAATCACCGTGGAAACTTTCGCAAGTTCGGTGCGGAGAGCGTCGGCTTCCGTCTTCTTTTCCGCCTTCTTCTTCATTACAGGCTCCTGTTCTGTGCTGCTGAACTCTGTTCCTGATCCCGGCCCTGCTAGGCCGCTACTGCCGCGTCCGCTTCCGCATGGTCGATCAGAATCCCCGGCCCCATCGTTGAAGTGAGGGTGATTTTGTGAATGTACTTGCCTTTGGCGGTCGAAGGCTTGGCCTTCAGGATCGCCGCCAGCAGCGCCTGCGCGTTTTCCGCAAGCTGCAGCGCGCCAAAACTGATTTTGCCGATGGGCGAGTGGATCAATCCGGTCTTATCCAGCCGGAATTCCACTTTGCCGGCTTTGATTTCCTTGACGGCCTTGGCAACTTCGAATGTCACGGTTCCCGTCTTCGGATTGGGCATCAATCCGCGCGGGCCCAGCACTTTACCCAGTCGTCCTGCGGACTTCATCATGTCCGGAGTCGCGATCACCGCGTCGTAATCCACCCAGCCTTCTTGAATTTTCTGGACCATGTCTTCGCCGCCGACGAAATCCGCGCCCGCATCCTGCGCTTCGCGCACTTTTTCGCCGCTGGCAATCACCAGCACGCGCTTCGATTTTCCCAGGCCGTGCGGCAGCACCACGGTTCCGCGAATCATCTGGTCGGATTGCTTCGGATCGACGCCCATATTGAGCACCAAATCCACTGTCTCATCGAATTTCGCGAACTTCACTTTTTTCAGAAGCTCGGCGGCTTCCGCGAGCTTGTAAGGACGCGCCTGCACCTGCTTGCGCGCGCGATCGATATTTTTTCCACCCAGTTGCTTTACCGCGGGCTGTGCCATTTCCTTCTCTCCTAGCTTTCGACTTCGATTCCCATGTTGCGCGCGGTGCCCATCACGGTGCGTATCGCCGATTGCAGGTTGGCGGTATTCAAGTCGGGCAGCTTGGTCTTCGCGATTTCTTCCACTTGCTTGCGCGTCACCTTGGCCACCTTCACGCGATTGGGCTCCGCCGATCCTTTGACGATTCCGGCGGCGCGCTTCAGCAATTCGGAAGCGGGCGGAGTCTTCATGATGAAGGTGAATGTGCGGTCGCTATAAATCGTCACCAGCACCGGAATGATCATTCCGTCCGGTTCTTTCGATGTTTTTGCGTTGAACTGCTTGCAGAAATCCATGATGTTGACGCCATGCGGGCCGAGCGCCGTGCCCACCGGCGGCGCCGGAGTCGCTTTCATGGCCGGCAACTGCAGCTTCACCATTGATTGGACTTTCTTTGCCATCTTGACTGCTCCCCCGAACGGTTGCGGCTCTACACTTCAAAACTTTTTGCTGCAGTTACTGCGCCGACTTCTCCACCTGCGCAAAATCCAGTTCCACTGGAGTGGAACGGCCAAAAATTGTGACCGAAACTTTCAGCGTGCTGCGGTCGCTGTTCACTTCTTCCACCACGCCGTTAAAATTGGCGAACGGGCCGTCCACGATGCGCACCTGTTCATTGCGTTCGAACGAAAGCTTGGGCTTGGGCCGTTCCGCGGTGCTGGTAGCCCGGTTCAAAATATTCTGAACCTCTTCTTCAGTGAGCGGCGAAGGCGTTTGCCCCGAGCCCACAAATCCGGTGACGCGCGGCGTCGAACGCACCACGTGCCACGTGTAATCGTCCATTTCCATCTCCACCAGGACGTAGCCGGGATAACACATCCGGGGAGAAATCACTTTCTTGCCGCCGCGCACCTCGACCACGGACTCCGTCGGAATAATCATCCGGCCGATCTTGTCCTCCAGCCCGAACGCCGCCACGCGGCCCTCCAGGCTTTCCTTCACCTTCTTCTCAAATCCCGAGTAGGTGTGGACGATGTACCACTGCTTCGGCATGCTTTCGTTCCTAGTGTTTAAAATAAGTCAGCACCCTTTGAATCAAATAACCGAACGCGCTATCCACCAAAAAGAAGAACAGCCCGAAGAACGCCACGGTGACGATCACCACAGCAGTGGTGGATCGCACGTCATCCCGCGTCGGCCAATTCACCTGGCGCATCTCCACGCGCACTTCGTGCAGGAATTGCCGCCAGCGCTTGGGATATTCCGCAAGCTTGGCCAACGGACCCGGAACCGCAAATCCCGATCCTGCTCCGCTCGTCTCTTCGGGTCTCAACTTTGCCGCCTGCGCCATGGATTCTTTGGCCTTCGTTTCGCTGCGTTACTCTGGAACTTCTGTTTCGTTCGCCCTCGCCGTGCCACCTGCCGAATCTGGCAGGGGAGGAGGGATTCGAACCCCCACATCCGGTTTTGGAGACCGGCGGTCTACCGTTGAACCTACTCCCCTTTACAGGCCGACAAGGAAACCGGTCTACTTCACTTCGCGGTGCGCCGTGTGTTTCCGGCAGGTGTTGCAAAACTTCTGCGTCTCCATCCGCTCGGTGTGCTTCTTCCGGTTCTTCATGGTCGTGTAGTTCCGGTTTTTACAGTCGTTGCATTGCAATGTGATGATTTCGCGCATGGTCGTTTACTCGATAATCTCCGTCACCGCTCCGGCGCCCACGGTGTGGCCGCCTTCGCGGATCGCGAATCGCAATCCCTTTTCCAGCGCCACCGGAGTGATCAGCGACACTTCGCACGACACGTTGTCTCCCGGCATCACCATTTCCACTCCCGCCGGCAGCTTCACGTCTCCCGTCACATCCGTCGTCCGGAAATAAAACTGCGGCCGGTAGCCCGTGAAAAACGGCGTGTGCCGCCCGCCTTCTTCCTTCGTCAATACGTACGCTTCCGCTTTGAACTTCGTGTGCGGCGTGATCGATCCCGGCTTGCACAGCACCTGCCCGCGCTCCACTTCTTCTTTTTCCGTGCCGCGCAGCAGCAATCCCACGTTGTCGCCCGCGATTCCTTCATCCAGCAGCTTGCGGAACATCTCCACGCCCGTCACAATCCGCTTCATCGTCGGACGGAATCCCACAATCTCCACTTCTTCGCCCACTTTCACCTTGCCGCGTTCGATTCGTCCCGTCACCACCGTCCCGCGCCCCGATATCGAAAAAATATCCTCGATCGGCATCGCGAACGGCTTGTCCACTTCCCGCGGCGGCAGCGGCACGTTCTGGTCCACCGCTTCCATCAATTCCAAAATCGATTTCTCCCACTTCGCATCGCCCTCCAGCGCTTTCAGCGCCGACCCGCGCACCACCGGAACCTTGTCTCCCGGAAACTGGTACATCTTCAGCAGGTCGCGCACTTCCAGTTCCACCAACTCGAGCAATTCCGGATCTTCCACCATGTCGCACTTGTTCAAAAACACCACGATGTACGGCACGCCCACCTGCCGCGCCAGCAGAATATGTTCGCGCGTCTGCGGCATCGGCCCGTCGGTCGCCGCCACCACCAGAATCGCGCCGTCCATCTGCGCCGCGCCGGTGATCATGTTCTTGATGTAATCGGCGTGCCCCGGACAATCGATGTGCGCGTAGTGGCGGTTGGCCGTCTCATACTCGACGTGCGCCACCGCGATGGTGATGCCGCGCTCCCGTTCTTCCGGCGCGTTATCAATCGAATCGAACGAACGGAACGACACCTTCGGATTATTCTTCGACAGCACCTTGGTAATCGCTGCCGTCAAAGTGGTCTTGCCGTGGTCGATGTGTCCGATCGTTCCCACGTTCACGTGCGGCTTACTGCGTTCGAATTTCTCCTTCGCCATCGTCTGCTCTCCGCTTCTAGCTAGGCTCTGCTACGAACGCTGCTCAAGCGAGCAACCCGGGGTTTTTGCTTCATCTCGTGATAAACCTCACCCACCCGGCCCAACCATGTGTGCTTCCCGAACTCCCTCTCATATTCACGTTTCGTCATGGCAACGCACAACGAAATCTTCGCAATCGCATCTGTCGCGCCGTTCTCTTCCAATATCGAAAAAACTTCTCCCAAGCGCTCTTTGTCGGTCTTATTGCGAAAGAAATCTGAAATTACGAACATACGAATAAAATCTTTGTAATCGCTTTTCTCGGTAAAAAAAACTACCTTGGCGCCCTTGGATGCAAAACCCCTCTCCAAAGCTTTTTCTACGACTTTGCTCCCGTCCTTAGCCATAGCAAAAGAACCCTCGAGTCTCGAAGAAACCTTTCCGACTCGTTGCTGCTGCTACTTCTTCCCGAATACCGAATTTCAGTTGACCACCTGCTGTTAATACTCTGGAAGGCGACGAAGAGATCGCGATTCCGGGAAAGCAGTCTTGCCCGGTCCGCCGCATCCAACAACTCTGGCAACTCGTGCCCCAGTCGCTTGGCTTCGCTTTCTTCCATCCGCTCAATACCACGAGCCAAACACACGCAATACTTCAATTCGCATTCCAGCGCATAGCCGCAAAGGTAAATTGCGCCCTGAAATCTACCAGCGGCGTGTAAACACTCCGCATCTTTCCAACGCTCGATGGAAGCGGCCCGAAAAACCGTCGCCTTTACCCGCCGCTTATCAAATCCCTTACGCATCCATTCCCGCAACTTCGAGTGGTGGAGCGGGGGACGGGACTCGAACCCGCGACCATCTGCTTGGAAGGCAGAGACTCTACCACTGAGTTACCCCCGCCCATTCCTGCCCCGATTCTTCTTCTCGAAGTTTCGGAGTGGAGCCTGGGACCGGGATTGAACCGGTGACCTCGTCCTTACCAAGGACGCGCTCTACCAACTGAGCTACCCAGGCTCTGACCGGTCAGTGCGACGCCCGGCTTTCCACCCATCGAAAGCAGCGTCCGCGCGTACAACTTTTCCGTTCAGCTGCGACGAACTCTTGGTTGTTTTAACTCTTCATTCGGGGCCAGCTGATTCGAACAAGACGCTGATGGTGGACGGGGGAGGATTCGAACCTCCGTAGCCCGCAAGGAGCGGCAGATTTACAGTCTGCTGGTTTTAGCCACTCACCCACCCGTCCCGCTCGGGGAACTCCGAAACGCAGAAAGGGCTCGCGTCCGAAGACACCAGCCCTTCTCTCATTTTTCGTGAGGAACCCGTCCGCTTCAATCCCGAGAATTCTCAATCCTTCAAAGTCAGCTGGCGGAGGGATTTGAACCCCCGACCCTCTGATTACAAATCAGATGCTCTACCAACTGAGCTACGCCAGCACACCTAAACCGAGCAAAATTATCACGGAGGCATTCAAATTGCAAGCAACTTAATCCGGCCAGCAAGGGATGTGCCAGTGCCTCGTAAAACCGCTTCCGGGCGAGCGTACTTTACACCACCTTCCAGGACTTCTATACTCGCATCCTTGTCAAGTCCCACGCCGTCGCGCCGCAAGTTCGCCATTGTTGCAGTCATTCTTTTGCTCATTCTCGCCGCAGCCGCATATTACATTTTTTTTCGCGGACCCGCTAAACCGGCCGGCCCGGCGCCTGGCCCCATACCAGGCATCATTGAATTGCTGCCCGCGGAAGCCCCCATTATTGCTTACTTCGATATCACCGCGATGCGGAATTCGCAGCTCTCTGCCGAGCTATCTTCACTTGCTGGCAAGCCCGCCAGCGATCCGGATTACGCTGAATTCGTTCGCCAGACCGGCTTCGATTACGAGCGCGATTTAGATCGCGCCGCGCTGGCAATCTGGCCAGGGGCTTCGCGATCGACCGCTTTGGCAATTGCCGAAGGACGCTTCGACCGGGAAAAAATCACTCAGTACGCTTTGCGTTCCGGGCACGTCACCAAAAATCAGAATATCGATATTCTTGAAGTCCCTGTGACTGCGCCCACGCCGGATGGCCGTGGAAAAACCACGAAGATGATTTCCTTCGCATTTCTATCGGCCGATCGCGTGGTGCTTGCTGACGGCGCCAGCCTGGATTCGGTCATCAACCATGCCAATGCAAATTCGAGCGACGCAGCCCTGCGCGTCAGAATCGAAAGAGTAGCCGGCGCCGCCGTATTCGTGACGGCTCGTTCAAATGCTCTCCCCCAGGATCTTTCCACCTTGGGCATCAAGTCCGGACAGATCGAACGAATCCTTCGCAGCATTCAGTTCCTGAATCTGGCCGGTCGTCCCGCCGGCGCCCAATTGAAAGTCGAGGCCGAAGCGGAATGCGATTCGGTGGCCAACGCTTTGCAGCTTGCAACCGTGCTGGATGGCTTGCGTTGGATTGGAAACGCCGCGCTCGCCGACCCGAAAAACAGGCGCCAGCTACAACCTCAGGAAGTGGTACTTCTCGATTCCCTGCTCCGCCTGGTCGAAGTCTCCCGGGAAGGCAAGGTCGTCCGGCTCAAAGTCAGTCTAACTCCACAGATGCTGGGAACTCCGCCGAAGACGGCTCCACAAAAACTCCCGAGCCAGCCTTAAACGCCAGTTAATAGGAAGCTAAAGCAGGCAATTTCGTTGCTTTGACAAAATCGGGAGCTGCGGGAGAAAACCGAAAGATTCGGAAGGGAAGCGGACAGGCTAATCAGCGGCGGCACTGACCGTGTTGCCATGCAGATAACGCCAAGGGTTGACCGGTGTATTGTTGATCCGGACTTCGTAGTGAACGTGCGGCGCTGTGGCCCGGCCGCTTTCTCCGACTAGTCCAATCACCTCGCCGCGCTTGACATGCGTTCCCACGTGAGTATCAAACGCAGAAAGGTGTCCGTACCAAGTCGAAATTCCAAAACCATGGTCAATCACCACGAGGCGGCCGTAACCGCCGCGCGTATCGACGAACACGATCACGCCGTCGGCTGACGCATGGACTTCATCGCCATAGTGAGATGCAATGTCAACGCCCGTGTGCCAGGCGCCTTCACCGCTGAACGGGTCCATCCGCTGGCCGAAGCTCCCGCTAATCTCCCCGATCACCGGCCAGATCGACGGGACAAAGCCAACATCCCCCATCTTCGGGCCCGGCAGCAGCCGCAAACCCTGGCTGGCTAACGCCACTCCGGTGGCGTTCCGTTGCAGGAAATCGAATTGATCGATGGATTGCTGGTAATCGGACTCGGCAGGCTCGATGGACGTCCCGGTAAGCCCGAACGGAGTCTCCCGGAAGCGCGTGATGCCATAGGTCATGGCTACTTCGCTGGCCAGCGATTGCAACGAGTTCAGTCGCTGGTTGGTGTCCTTAACGACTGTCTGAAGTTCCTGATATTGTTTCTGAAGCGTATCCTGATCGCGGCGGAGCGCGTTATAGTTCGTTACTTTCCAGAGCATCCGGGAGTACGAACCAACCGCTGCCACCACCGTGATTCCACCGACAACTGCAAGCGCGGCAAGCACATGCAGCACGTAGTGCGGCACGCGCATCCGGCGCACATCGCCAGACTCTCCAGACGCAATAAAAAACGTATATACTTTTCCCTTCATGGGCCTCTTAGAAAAAATTTACTTGAAACTCAGGATGGAGCCGCTTGCCCTCACAAACGGTATTTGTTGCATTCCCCGTGAACAGCGCCGCAAACCACGTCTGAACCGCGAGCCTTGGTTCGAAACTTCAAAATACTACCCTTCAGCCGTGCTGGAAGTCAATCCCCCATTCTTCCTATGCTTCCATTTTCTGTAGATCACGGCCGGCTCGCTTCCTCCGCTCTTGGCATCTATAATCCCTGCGGGACCGAGTCACGGGATTCAGATTCAAGCCGGAATCGGCCGGCAGTCATGAAATTTGTGGACAAGGAACAAAACATAATCGACCGTGTTCGACGCGCGCTGCACACTCCGCCGTCCAGAGCTGTATCGGATCGGCTCAAACTCGGAATCGGTGACGATGCAGCAATCCTGCACGCGCCAGCCAATGTCGATTGGGTGGTCAGCTGTGATGCGTTCATTGAAGGAGTTCATTTTCTGGTCGACCGGCATCCACCTGAGTCGGTCGGTTACAAGGCCTTGGCCCGCGCAACCAGCGACTTGGCGGCCATGGGCGCCACTCCGTGCTTGTTTCTATTGAGCCTGGCAATTCCCGCGGCACGCACCGGTGCATGGCTTAGCCGCCTGCTGAACGGAATGGCCAAGGCCTCCGGAGATTTCAATATCGTCCTGGCCGGCGGCGACACAACCGAACTTCCCATCGTATCTCTCAATATCACCGTGATCGGCGAAGTGAAATCAGGCACGGCAGTTCGCCGCTCAGGGGCGCGGCCCGGAGACAGCATTTATGTGAGCGGTACCCTGGGGCAGGCGCAGCTCGGCCTCGAACTGATCCGCCGAAACCTGGATTGGAATTCACGCTTTCGGAAGTTAATGGACCCGCATCTTTATCCGCAGCCGCGAATCCGTTTGGGCCAGCTGCTCTCTGTCCGGAGATTCGCTTCCTCGATGATTGATCTTTCCGACGGCCTCTCCACCGATCTGACCCGCCTCTGCGCGGCCAGTGGCGTGGGCGCAAGGCTGAGGGTGGCACAGATACCAAGAGTTGCCATCCCGGCCGAGTTCGGGAGCAGCAGTCTCGATCCTCTTCAAATGGCGCTAAATGGCGGCGACGATTACGAACTTCTCTTCACGGTGCCAGAGCGCCAGGAGAGGAAACTTCGCTCCGCTGCCTCTCGCTTACGAGACGCGGTCAAAATTTCGAGAATCGGCGAGATTACTTCGACGAAGCGAATCCTGCTAGTAGCTCAGGACGGCTCCGAAAAGCCACTGGCTCTAGGAGGTTGGGCGTACTTCCGGCTGAACTCCCGCCGGTCAGCCAAAAAAGACGCCAACCGTAGTTCAGAGCCAATCCCGTTGGGCGACGGGTTATGACTCAGTATTCGATATCCGCGATTTAAAAGGCGTTACCCCTAGCGCAACCACGCACTACTCACCCCCCAGAATTCGGTAAAGCGGACTGTATTATAAAGATGGAGGCAGCATGCAGCTCCCAACAATTGCTATGGACTCAAGGGCTCGTGCCCGATTGGCGCTGTTGCTTTTCTTGATCACCTGGCTTTTGGGATCTGTGGCCCTTCGGATCGGTCTTGATCTCGGCGCGGACTTGCCCGCTGCAGGCATCTTCGGGGTTGCCTGTGTGCTTTGGTGGATTTCGTACAAGATAAGTGACTCGGCAGAAGGTCGAGGGATGATGCTCGGATTTGTGGCCCTCGGCTTTTGGATGTTGAATCTAATTGCTGCGCTCGTTTTTGCATTCCACCATAATGTCGCTGACTTGTTTTTCTGGGCAGCAGCAGCCATGTTGCTGCTTCTAATCGCGGCGTTCGCCCTGTCCGAGCCTGCTTCTGACTCTCGAAAAGCGTCGATAAACCCCGATTAGTTAGCTTGTTGAAAAGTGACTAACTATGGTGCGCCAGGCTTAGCCGCAGACGAGCTAACGGTAGACGGTGTGGAAGGCTTCGCCGGCGGAGGAGCCGGTGCAGCTTTCGGGGAAGCTGACTTTTCAGGCTTCCCTCCGCCTTCGGAGAGTCCCTGCTCTGCGGCATCAGCCGGAGGCGCGGTATCCGGCGTGTCCACTTGGACCATTCGCGCGCCCGCCAGCTTCTCCAGTGGAATCACGTTCGGGAAAGCCTCCGCTGGCGTTCCCTGAACAGCCACTTTCATATATTGAAGCCAGATCGGCAGCGCGGCGCGCGCTCCCGTTTCTTTCTTGCCGAGCGAAACGCGCTTGTCGTCATTTCCCACCCAAACTCCCGTCGTCAAGGAAGGGGTGAAACCAATATACCAGGCGTCGGTAAAATCGTTCGTGGTTCCCGTCTTGCCTCCCGAAGGCCTGCCAAGCTCCTTGGCGCGCACGCCGGTGCCAAACTGCACCACTTCCTCGAGCATTGCAACCATGGTCCGGGCCACATCGGGCGGGACTACATCCGATACCTTGGGCCGGTCTTCTTCCAAGGTGGCGCCGTCATAAGTGGTCACTTTCCGGATCAAATGCGGTTCGATGTGAATTCCGTCATCCGGGAACACGGTGAAAGCCGAGGTGTGCTCCCACAGAGTCAGGTCAGAAGCGCCCAAAGCGAGAGGCAGATAGGGAGGCAGCGGACTTGTGAGGCCAAACCTGCGGGCCGTATCAATTACATTCTGAATGCCCACCTTCTCCAATATCCGCACGGCCGGGATATTGCGCGAATCGGCCAGCGCGCGGCGCAGCGTGATTCGCCCTTCGAATTTCTCGTCATAATTGTGCGGGGCATACACCTGGCCGCCGCTCATGTAACTGACCGGCTCATCCACCACGATATCAAAGGGCGTCATTCCGTCCTGAATCGCCGTGGCATAAACGTAGACCTTGAAGGAACTGCCTGTCTGGCGCATGGCCTGGATGGCCCGATTAAACTTCGAATCTTCGAAACTGTAACCGCCGACCATAGCCTTCACTCCGCCGGTCGCGTTGTCGATCGAAAGCAGAGCCGCCTGCGCCACCGGCCTCTGTTCGACTTCCACCTTGGCGGCAGTGCCGGAAAAGTCCTTGATATAGAACTCGGTCAGGTCCCCCACGTGAAGGATTTCCGCCGGCGATTTGTGGGCGGTCCAGGAAATATCTGTCGGCCCAACCACCGCGCGGTAAGGGCCAATTTTCACGATGGCAAAATTGGCATCCACAGCCATCACCAATCCCGTGACGTAGCCTCCCTTTTCGATGGGCGCCCGCCAGTCATCGCTCTGGTAGGTATCGAGTTTGCCGAGATGATCGGTAAAAATATTGGCCAGCTTGCCGCGCCAGCCATGGCGGCGATCGTAGGCATGCAGTCCATCGCGCACGGCCTGGTTGGCCGCCTTCTGCATATCAATATTCAACGTGGTGTAAACGCGCAGGCCCTGTTCGTGGACTGCTTCCGTCCCGTAGGTTCGCTCGAGATATTGGCGGATTTCCTCGACATAGTAGGGCGCCAGATCGTTTCGCGGCGCCGTAAGGTGCAGTCCCATGGGGAGCTGGCTGTACAGTTCAGAGTCCTGCCTGGAAATAATTCCTTCGGCGGCCATTCTGGCGAGCACAAGATTGCGGCGAGCCCGCGCGCGCGGGGCATGCAAGACCGGTGAAAAGCTAGGGCCGCGAATGATTCCGGCAAGCAGTGCCGCTTCCGGCACCGTGATTTGAGCGACGGGCTTTCCAAAATAATATTCAGAGGCCGCCTCGAACCCGTAATTACCATGGCCCAGGTAAATCTGGTTGCAATACATCGTGAAGATCTGCGCCTTGGTATAGTGCCGCTCGATCTGCATCGCCAGCAGTGTTTCTTCAATCTTCCGGCGAAAGCTGCGGTCGGCGCGATTCAGAAAAAGCCCGCCGGCAAGCTGCATGGTGAGAGTGCTGGCGCCTTCGGTAATGCGATGCTTCACCACGTTGCGCCAGGTGGCTTCGAGCACTCGTGGAAAATCCACTCCCCAGTGCTCTTCAAAATGCTGATCTTCGGTGACGATGATGGCGTTGCGCAGGATTCGCGGAATTTGCTCGTAGGTCAGCAGGATGCGCCGCTGCAGCGCGAAACTGGCGATGGGCTGGCCGTCGTCGCCGTAAAGCTCGGTAACCACGTTGGGACGGTAATCCTCCAGCGCCTGAATTTCCGGCAGGTCGCTGGCATAGACAAACAGCAGTCCCGCCGCCGCGCCTAAAGCGATCGCGCAGACCAACAAAAACGTGAACGCCAGGCGGCCGAAAACTTTGCCGCCCTCGATTGGAATTCCCCTGGATTCTTCTTCCGCCATCGCGAATGCATTCTATCGCAGATGGAGAGGCGCGGCGGCTCCAAGTCGCGTATCACTGCTAAAGTGTTACGCCCGAAAGGCTATCGAGTCACCACCACCAGACAGAGGAAGTGTCCGGCTAGAAGACGAACACGTCCCACAGCCGGTCACTGGTGTGTGGCTGAATCCCTTTACTTGTTTCATAACCTACAGAATATAAATGCCTTAACGGAAATCGACCGTGGCAGCGGGCTTGCGGAACCTCGCTGCACGATTTGCTGGAGGGAGCGCCATGGGGATGCTGTCTCAAAACCTGAGGTATGGATTCCGCGTCCTATTGAAGAGCCCTGGATTCGCCCTGGTCACGATCCTGACGCTGGCATTGGGAATCGGCGCGAATACCGCGATTTTTTCAGTGGTTTACCCGGCGCTGCTGCGGCCGTTGCCGTACCGCCAACCGGATCAATTGGTCACCATCGGCGAATCGCGCCGCCAATCGAGCCAGTTCGGACAACAGTCCTCCTACCCGGACTATCTCGATTGGAAGAAAACCGCCAAATCATTTGAAGCGCTGGCGGGATTTGGCGGTGACGGCTTCATGATGGCCGCAAATGGCGATTCCAAGCTGGTTCCCGCGGCGCAAGTGACCACCAATTTCTTTTCGACCCTCGGCGTGAAGCCCCTGCTGGGCCGCGATTTTGTGGGTGGCGAAGATAAGCCTGACGGGCCGCATGTGGTTCTGATGACTTATGGCTTTTGGCGCAACGAGTTTGGCGCCGATCCCGGCATCCTCGGCCGAACCATTCGACTCGATGATCAGTCAGTAACCGTAGTCGGCATACTACCCCAAAATTTTGAGTTCGCACCCGCCAGGTCCGCGCCCCTTTGGGTTCCCATGCACCTCAGCGTCGATCTGGCGACGCGCCGGAACCTGCGTTGGATGCAGACCATTGCACGGCTGGCGCCCGGCGTCAGCCTGGAACAAGCTCGAGCGGAAATGAACGGGATCAACACACAGATCGCGCGGGAACACGCCAAGGAGAATAGCTCCACGATTGTGGTGATGGGAAGTTTGCGAGAGCGCATCGTCGGCCAGATTCGGCCGCTGCTGCTGGTTCTGTTTGGCGCGGTGGGATTCGTTCTTCTGATCGCCTGCGCCAATGTTGCGAATTTACTGATGACGCGTTCCATCGGTCGCCGCAAGGAATACGCGATTCGCTCGGCGCTGGGCGCCAGCCGCGGCAATCTGCTTGCGCAAATGCTTGTGGAGAGCCTGCTGCTTTCCTTTTGTGGAGCGGCCGCAGGCCTGCTGGGAGCCCAGTGGGGCGTGAATCTGCTGATTTCGGCAATCCCGGAGACGCAGCTTCAATCCATGCCCTATCTGCGCGACGCCGCAACCAACCTTCCAGTGCTGGCGTTCCTGTGCGGAATCACGCTGCTCACGGGAATTGTGTTTGGCCTGGCGCCGGGGCTGGCAATTTCTCGATCGCAAGTGGGCAATCTATTGAAGGATGAATCGCGAGGCGCAACCGGCGCCGGTCACACCCGAATGCGCAACGCATTCGTGGTTGCGGAAATCGCGATTTCCCTGGTGCTGCTGGCCGGCGCAGGTTTGTTGCTTCGCAGCCTGCGAGCCCTGCTGCACCAAAGCCCTGGATTTGAACCGCGCAACGTGCTGACATTTTCCGTGAATCTTCCGGACTCTTCCTACCCCGCCGGGAAAAACTATCCCTACGATAACCCCAGCGCGTACCGCTTCGAAAAACAGTTCACGGAGAAATTGCGCAGCTTGCCGGGCGTCGAGGGCGCAGCCTCCGTAGCCGGAATTCCACTCAGCGGAAACGGCGGCACAATTCGCTTTGTCGTGGAAGGCAGGACCACGGCAACCGGGCAAGAAGATGAATGCGACATTCGTGGCGCGGGCGACGGTTATTTCTCAGCCATGAAAATTCCCCTGGTCGCAGGACGCTACTTTGACAATGCCGCCGATACTCCCGAGGCTCCCCAGGCTGTGATTGTGAACCAGGCGTTCGTGAAGAGCTACTTTCCCCACGAAAATCCAGTGGGGAAGCGGATCCGATTCACGTTCAATATTAAGGAGCCGTTCCGGCAGATCGTGGGAGTGGTCGGCAATGTTCTGGAGGATGACTTAGCCTCGCCAGCTCCCGCCGTCATCTACGCCGCGAATAGCCAGAGCCCCTCTTCCTTCATGAATTTCGTTGTGAGAACGGCGGGCGACCCAGCGGCGTTTGTGGGCTCGACTCAGGCCGCGCTGCGCGAAATGGACCCGCAACTTTCTCTGATCAAGCCGGCAGCGATGGAGCAAATTGCCGATCAGTCGCCTTCGGTTTTTTTGCGCCGCTATCCGTCGTATCTGATCGGCAGCTTCGCCGGGCTGGCGTTGGTTCTGGCCATGGTCGGTTTGTATGGGCTGATTTCCTACACGGTGTTGCAACGTACGCGGGAAATCGGCATTCGCGTGGCGCTGGGAGCGCAGCGCCGCGACATCCTGCGATTGGTGCTCGGCCAGGGAATCGGCTCGGCCGCTTGCGGGAGTCGCAATCGGACTGGCGGCGGGATTGGCCCTAACGCGATTGATGAGCAGCCTGCTCTTCGGCGTCACGGCCAACGATGGATTTACGTTTGCGAGCGTTGCACTGCTGCTAGTGCTGGTGGCCATGGCGGCTTGTGCGATTCCCGCGCGCCGGGCCACACGCGTTGATCCCCTGGTGGCTTTGCGCCACGAGTGAAATGCGAAACCGCTCCCTGCACCTCTATGCGGGCGGCCCGGCCGCGACACCTTGCGGCAATTCTTAATCCTCAATAACCGCGTCCGCCTCGATTTCAACCAGCATTTCCGGCGAAACCAGCCCGGAGACTTCCACCATCGTCGCCGCGGGACGAATCTTGCTGAAAAATTCCCCGTGAGCCTTCCCGACTTTTTCCCACTCGGCAATGTTAGTCACGAACATCCGCGTGCGCACCACGTGTTCCAGCCGCGCTCCCGCTTTCGCAAGCGCCGCTTCGATATTGCGCAGCGCCTGCACCGCTTGCGCATAGGCATCTCCCACACCCACAATTTTCCCGTCCGCGCCCGTTGCCGTGGTGCCCGCAACATAAACATGCGCTCCCACCTTCACCGCCCGCGAGTAACCCACAACCGGTTCCCAGGGAGCCCCGCTCGAAATATTCTGCCTGCTCATTCCTGATGTTCCTCCTGCCGCTATCGGATGCGCGAGTTCCACCCCATGGTGCGGGAAATCGCGATGCGTTTGGCACGAACCATTGCACTGGCGGAACACCCCGTCTGGACATCGGCCCATAAAGCCCCTAAGCTGACTTGGGGACTATTTCAATTCTTCGCGCCGAAGGCGGAACATTCCGATGAAGTGCAACAACATCCTCGAAGCAATCGGCAAAACGCCGATCATCCGTCTGAACCGGATGACCAAGGATATCGCCGCCGAAGTTTATATCAAGGCGGATTACCTCAATCCCGGCGGTTCGGTGAAGGACCGCATCGGCTTGCTGATGATCGATGACGCCGAACGCCGCGGCTTGCTCAAGCCGGGCGGCACGATCATCGAGGGAACCTCCGGAAACACCGGCATGGGCCTCGCGCAGGTGGCCGCCGTGCGCGGCTACAAAGTAGTCTTCACCATCACCGACAAACAATCGAAAGAGAAATTGGATTTGCTGAAAGCCCTTGGCGCCGAAGTAATCGTTTGCCCCACCGCCGTCGAGCCGGAAGATCCGCGCAGCTATTATTCCGTCGCCAAAAAATTGGCCAAGGAAATCCCCAATTCCTATTATCCCAACCAGTATGAAAATCCCATGAACCCCGAGGCGCATTACCGCTCCACCGGCCCCGAAATCTGGGACGACACCGAAGGCAAAATTACCCATTTCGTTTGCGGCATGGGCACCGGCGGAACCATCAGCGGAGTGGGCCGCTACCTGAAAGAAAAAAATCCCAACGTGAAAATCATCGGAGTCGATCCGTTCGGCTCGCTCTATTACGAGTTTGTGAAAACCGGGAAGGTGGGCAAGGCCCTCACCTACGTCGTCGAAGGCATCGGCGAGGATATTTTCCCCAAGACCATGGATTTTTCCGTGCTCGACGACATCGTCCAGGTGAACGACGAGGAATGCTTCGTCGCCGCGCGGCAACTCGCCAAGCTGGAAGCAATTTTCACCGGAGGCTCGGGCGGTGGATGCATCGCCGGAGCGTTGCGCCTCGCCAGAGATTTGAAGGCTGGCGACATGGTGATCGCATTCCTGCCAGATACAGGAATGCGTTACCTCAGCAAAGTCTACAACGATGAATGGATGCGCGATCACGGCTACGCCGAGGCGGCGGTCACCTTCACAGCCGGCGACGTAATTCGCGCCAAGCAGAGAAACGGCAAGGCCCGCGAACTGGTGATCGCGCGTCCCTACCAAACCGTTTTCCACGCGCTCAATACCATGCAGCAGCAGGATATTTCGCAGATTCCCGTCTTTGAAGACGATCAGAAAATTGCCGGCACCATTTACGAAGACCAGATCCTGAATCTCGCCCTGCAAGGCAAAGACCTGCGCAAGCTGGTGATCCGCGAAGTAATGGGCAAGCCCATGCCCATCATCCCCAGCGACTCGCCAGTCGAACGCGTCACCAGTTTGCTAAGCCACGAAGGCCCCGCCGTATTCGTCGAGATGACTGCCGGAAAATACGAAATCCTAACCAAATTCGATTTGATGGATACCATCGCCGGCCTCGTCGACCAGCGCCACTAAACAGCTTAGAGCCGCCGGGGCCGGTAGTGCAGCGCCACCCTTCAGGGTGGCATCTTTAGTTTCGCCTCGCCCCATCAATACAATACTCTGCGCCTTGAATTCCAAATCGGCGAGTCTCGGCAAGATTCTAAATCATCCAATCCCGACAAAGCTGCTCTCCGCTACGGTGATATACTCGGGGATTCTTTTTTAGCGCTAACCGCTGTTGGGGAGAGCCTGTTTCAAGATGAAAATCGAAGATTTCAACGAACGCCTGCGTGACGCGATTCTGGTAGCCGATGGCGCTATGGGCTCGATGCTGTATGAAATGCTCGGGCCGCAACGCTGCCTCGACGAATTGAACGTCACCCAGGCCGAAGCCGTCTTCCGTGTGCATCAGACCTATATCGAAGCCGGCGCGCAAATCATCGAGACCAACACGTTCGGCGCAAACCGATTCAAGCTCAGCCAGTTGGGACTTACCGATCGCGTTTCCACGTTTAATCAACGTGGCGTGAAAATCGCCCGCGAAGCGCGCGAAGCCGCCAAGCACGAAGTGCTGATCGCAGGCTCCATTGGACCGCTCGGCGCGCAGCAGCAGGTCCGCCAATTTCCGCTCGAGGAAATCCGCGAGATGTTCCGCGAACAAGCCGCCGCCCTTGAAGAACGCGGCGTCGACTTGTTCCTGCTGGAAACTTTTTCTTCGCTCGAAGAGCTCATCAACGCCATCGACGCCATCCGCTCGTTCTCCCGCCTCCCGATCATCGCGGAGATGACCTATTCCGAAGAGTGCACCACGGTTGACGGCACGCGCCCGAAGGATGTGTGGGCGAAACTAAAAACCAGAGACGTGCAAGTGGTGGGCGCGAACTGCACGGTCGGCCCGCAATCGCTGGTCCCCATCCTCCACGAGCTCGCCGCCGCCACCAACTTGCCCCTCAGCGCCATGCCTAATGCCGGATTCCCCAAGCGCATTGGCGACCGCACCGTCTATCCAAAATCTTCGCCGGAATATTTTGCCGAATTCGGGCGCGAAGCGGCAGCGCTGGGCGTACGCGTGCTCGGAGGATGCTGTGGCACAACCCCGGAGCACATTCGCGCCATGGTCACCGTGGTAAAGAATTGGCATCCGTCGAAAGCGCGGGCGGCTGCCGATGTTGCCGCCGCAGAGGTCCCGGTGATGCCCGCGGTAACGCGTGAACCGGAGAGCGCGCTGTGGCGCAAGATTCGCGATGGCAAATTCGTCGTCTCGGTTGAAATCGACCCGCCCAAGGGCACCTCGATTGAGCGAATTCTTGAACAGGCCGCCAAATTGATGACCAGCGGCCATGTCGATTCCATCGACGTGAATAGCGGCTCGCTCGCCCGCGTCGGCATGGACGCGTTGATGCTTTCCGGTTTTCTGGAAGCGCATGGCTACGAAACGATTCCGCATCTCACCACGCGCGACGCCAATATTATCGGCCTGCAAGCGCAACTGCTCGGCGCATGGTCCATCGGTGGGGTGCGAAATGTGCTGGCGATCACCGGAGACCCGCCTTCGCTCGGCGATCATCCGGAAACCAGCGGAGTCTACGAAGTGGATTCCATCGGACTGGTGAAAGTGCTCGCGCGCCTGAATCAGGGCACGGACTGGGCCGGAAAAAATCTCGGCGGCTCGACGAATTTCACCATCGGCGTCGCGCTCAACCCGGTGGCCGATGATCTGGACGAAGAAATCCGCCGCTTCGAAGCCAAAATAGAAGCCGGCGCGCACTTTGCCATGACCCAACCGATTTTCGATGGCGAGCAATGGTCTTCTTTCCTGAAAAGAATCGGAGGCAAGTGCCCGGTGCCGGTGATTGTGGGCCTGTGGACCTTGACCAGCTATAAAATGGCGTTGCGGCTGAACAACGAAGTCCCCGGAATCATCATTCCCCAGTCCACGCTCAAGGAAATGGAAAAATCAGGCGCGGCCGCGCGCGACCGCGGCTTCGATTTGGTTCGCAGAATGCTCGATTGGGCCCGCAGCGCCGCGAGCGATGGAATCGCCGGTGCCTACCTGATTCCCCCCTTCAAACGCTACGAAGAAGTCCTCGAATTATTTTGACCAGCCAGCGGCAGCCAATTTGGCGCTATACATCACACCCGGGGAAGCTCATCTTCTCCTCACCATGCCAGCGGAAAAAATCAACATGGCCCCGCTTGAAATCTCTCCCGTAACTTTGGAAGGCAAGCACGTCCGCCTCGAACCGCTCACCACCAATCATCTGGACGCGCTCTGCTCGTTTGGCCTGGATGAAGATTTGTGGCGCTGGAGTCCGGTGCCAATTCGCACCCGCGAGGAATTGCGCGCCTACGTGGAAACGGCTCTGAAAGAGCAGGCCGCCGGAGTTTCCCTTCCGTTCGCGACAATCGATCGCGCCTCGCATCGAGCCGCCGGATCGACGCGGTTTGGCAGCATCGACAAATTGAATCATCGCGTGGAAATCGGCTGGACCTGGGTGGGCCGCGAATGGCAGCGATCGGCAGTCAATACCGAAGCGAAATATTTGATGCTGCGCCACGCATTTGAAACGCTCGGCTGCATGCGCGTCGAGTTCAAAACCGATTCGCTGAATGAGCGCTCGCGAAACGCCATTCTGCGCATCGGCGCCAGGCAGGAAGGAATCTTCCGAAATCACATGGCCACCAGCAGCGGCCGGATCCGCCACAGCGTCTATTTCAGCATCATCGATGAGGAATGGCCGGCGGTAAAACGCGACCTCGAAGAAAAACTCGCGCGTCACGAAAAATAATTTGCCCGAAAAGAAAAATTCCCCGGGCCCGGTCAGGGCGGGCCCGGGGAATCTCCGCGCTTGGCATCCGCGCGAAAGCTGCGCTGGCTCACTTGGTGGAACTTGTTTCGACCGGCAAATCCGCGCGCGCGCTCCATTCTTCCCAGGAGCCGTCGTAAAGGCTGGCGTTATATCCCAGCATCCTCGCCACAAAATAAAGCAGGCTGGCTTGCTGCCCGATGTGGCAATACGTGATCACGTGATCGCCGGGTTTTGCTCCCGCGGCGCGAAATTCCTGCTCCAGCGTGGCGCGATCCTTGAAGTGCATCGAATCATCCACCAGGCTGGAATATTGGATGTTGGTAGCGCCGGGGATGTGACCCGCGCGCGGGTGCCCGCCCGAATCTTCGCCTGAATAAAACTGCGATGTGCGAGCGTCGATAATATCGACGCCCGCTTTATGGAGATGAGCTTTTACCCACGCGGCGTCCACCAGCACAGCGGGATTCGCATGCGGCGAAAAGGTTCCTTTCACCGGCCTGCGAACTTCCTTGGTCACGGGCTGGTTCGCGGCGCGCCAGGCTTCAATTCCGCCATCCAGAATCGAAGTCTGATTTCCCAATCCCAAATAATCGAGCGTGAAATAAGTCCGTCCCATCGGAGTAATTTTCGAGCCCGAAGAATACAAAACGATATGCGAATCGTTCGTCACTCCCAGCGCCTCAAAGGTTGTGACCAATTGTTCCACGGACGGGAGTTCCAGCGTCAGACCCGGTCCGTCCGGCTGCCGGATATCCGAATAGAGCAGCGCTTGCGCACCGGGAATGTGCCCGGCGCGGTAGTCCATCCCATCGCCCATGTAAATCAGCACCAGATTTTTGTCATTCAAATGTTGCGCAAGCCAAGCCACCGAAACCAGGAACGGCTGCCGCGATTCGTTATCGGCAGCAGCTTGCGCCGGCCCGGCAATCGCCAGTGCAACAAAAACCGCCAGCGCGCCCATCCACAAGGAAATTAATTTCCTCATCTGAATTCCCCCAGAATTTCGGCAGAGCTTCAGTTTGGTTCCTTCCGGCCAACTCTGCGTACTCTGCGTTCTCTGCGGTAAAGCTTTTGCTCGTGCTTTTGCTCTTGCCTTTGCCTTTGCCTTTTGCCGTTCTCTATTCCGCCCGCAGCGCCGTCATAGGATCAATCCGCGTAGCCCGCTGAGCCGGCCAGAAGCAAGCCAGCGCAGCCACTGCGATCGAAACCGCCGCCACCGCCGTGAACGTAAACGGATCGGTCGGCTCAATTCCGAAAAGCAATGTCGACATCAACCTCGATAGCGCAAGCGACCCGGCAATCCCCAGCGCCAATCCCACCATAACCAGGAAAAGCCCTTGTCCCATCACCATTCGCGAAATTCTTCCGGGACTGGCCCCCAACGCCATGCGAATCCCAATCTCGTTGGTGCGCTGGCTTACCGATAACGACAGAACGCCAACAATCCCCGCCAGTGTAATCAGCAACGCAAGTCCTGCGAACAGTGCAAGCAGAATGGTCGTCAACCGCGGTGACGCCATCGAATCGCTGCGCAGCTGCTCAAGCGTCGCGATTCTCGCCACCGGCTGCTGCGGATCGATGCTGTAAACAGTTTTCGCTACATCGTGTGCGATGCTCATCGGATTCATCGCCGTCCGCACCAGCAGATTGCCCGCTCCCAGTGGATTCTGGAACAGCGGTATATACACTTCATCCAGAGGTTCGCGATCCAGGCCGTACTGGCGGACGTTGCCAATCACTCCAACGATGGTCATCCAGGTCTTTCCGTTGTCACTAGATATTTTCTCGCCCACCGGACTGGCTGCGTTCCAATAGTGCCGTGCCATATGTTGATTGACGATGGCCACCAGGGGCGCGTCGGCGCGATCTCCATTGGCGAATGGGCGTCCCGCCAAAAGCGGTATGCCGGTCGTGCCGAAATAATCGGCGCTCACCACCCGGTAATCCACCATCGGCTCGGGCGCTCCCTCCGCCGGAGGCCGGCCGGAAATGGAGAGCGGGCCATTCGAGAAATCCGAATCGCCGTTCAGCGGAACCGTCAAGCTCACCGCCGCCATTCGTACTCCGGGAAGAGCGCTCGTCTTGTTGAGCAGTTGATCGAAGAAACCACTGCGAAGCTGAGGAGTCGTATACTTCGACCAGTTCAAGCTGATCCGCATCGAGAGCACGTTTTCCGGATTGTAGCCGGGCGGAACTTCCAGAAGCTTGGAAAGGCTCCGCAGCATCAAGCCCGCTCCCACCAGCAGAATCACCGACACCGCCACCTGCGCCACCACCAGCAAATTCCGCACGCGATGCTTGCCGGTTCCGAATCCGGATTGGGCTCTGCCTTCCTTCAATGCTCCTGCTGGATCCTTCATCGAAGTAAATGCCGGGATCGTTCCGAAGATCACTCCTGTCAAAAGCGAAATCAACAGCGCATAGAGCAGCACCCAGCCGTCAATCGCAATTTCCGCGGTTCGTGGAGTGAACTTCGCCGCGAACGTGACCAGCAGATCCAGCCCCAAATACGCCAGAAACAGTCCCAGCACGCCGCCGGCGAAAGCGAGCAGCGTGCTCTCCGTAAGCAGTTGCCGGAAAAGCCGCGCGCGATTCGCGCCAAGGGCCGTGCGCACCGCCAATTCCTGCGACCGGCGAATCTGGCGCGAAAGCGTCAAGTTCGCCACATTTGCGCAAGCAAGCAGCAGCACCAATCCCGCAGTTCCCAGCAGAATCAGGAATGTGGGCCGCGCATGACTGGTCAGTTCTTCCTTCAGCGGTGCAATCCCCACGGCGTGCCCGTATTTTTTCGGATAGGCTTCGGGATAGTCCTTATCTTGCCGGCTGGCGATCGCGGCCACATCCGATTCCGCCTGCGCCAGCGGCACTCCAGGCTTCACGCGAGCGAAGATCTCCATCATCCGGTGATCGCGGTGTTCCATCATGTTTGGCGAAGCGCGGAACGGGCAAGCCGAAGTCGGCATGTACACATCGTTCTCGTCGGGAAATTGCGGAATTGGAGGCAGCACCCCCACGATGGTGTGTACCCGGTCATTCATCTGGAATGTCCTGCCAATCACCTTGGGGTCGCCACCCAGTTGATTTTTCCAATATCCGTTGCTGACGATCAGCACCGCATCAGCGCCTTTCACTTCGTCGCTATCCCGGAAGTTACGGCCCAGCATCGGTTGCACGCCAAACAGCTCGAAGAAATTCGCCGAAACCACGCCGGTGGTCACCCGTTGGGGATCTCCATTGCCCAGCAGCGTAAACGTCATATTGTGATATTCCACCACGCCCGCCAGCGTGTGGCTCTGCTCGCGGTAATCGGCGATCTCTTTCACGGAAAACGGAATAGGATCGTTGTTCACCAGCGGCGCTTTCTGAATCACGTGAATCAGTTGTTCCCCGTGCGTATAAGGCAGCGGACGCAGCAGCACGCCATTCACCACGCTGAAAATCGCCGTATTCGCGCCGATTCCAAACGCCAAAGTCAGAACCGCCACCGCCGTAAATCCCAGATTCTTGCGCATCATGCGCAGCGCGTAACCGGCGTCCTGCTTGAAAATTTCCCAGTGCTGCCGCGGCGCCGTTTGAAAAATCCCGGTGATTGTTTCCCACCACAGCCGCAGGAATCCCGTCTTGTCGCCGCGCTGCTCGATTTCGCGCCTCTGCTCGTGAAACACGTCTTCCATCTCCCGCCCGAAGTCCGACCGGAAATCGAACGGCAGCACCCGCATCACGGAACGGAAAATTCGATCACCCAAGGGCTTTTTATTCTCGGCCATGTTTCACTCCTGTTCCTCTAAACGATTCTGGTTCGTACAAATAAATTCTTGGCATGCGCCAGGGCGATCGCGCTTTCCATCCGCTCGGCCTCAGCCGTGGCAACTTCGCGCCCGAATCGCGTCAATTGGTAATAGCGCCGGCGCTCGTCGTCCAGCTCCGGCGCGGGGCGCCGTTCCGTTTCGCTGATCATTCCTTCATTCAAAAGCCGCGCCACAATTCCATAAAGCGTCCCGGCGCTCAGCGTAACTTTGCCATCCGTTCGCCGGTCCACTTCCTTCATGATTGCGTAACCGTGCTTATCCCCATCCGCCAGCGCCAGCAAAACGTGAAACACCGCCGGCGTAAGCGGCAGGTGGTCGGCAGCGTTAGGTTTCAATTTGTCGTTTCCCATGGATTGAATTCCTTCCCCACAAAAAAAGCTTCTATGCCGAGATACAATTGACTATATCGTGCAGCGTTATAGTAGCACGCGGCCTGCCATAGTCCTCGGCATGCTAAGCTATTAAGAATCTGTAGCTTGAGATTTTAGCGCAAGAGAGCGACCTGGCCCCCCTGGCCGGATTCGGACATCTACTCAGCGATATCGGACAACCCAACCAGTAGCCCGATGGCGCCAGGGAAACAGAACAAAATCTGCCGGACCTCCAAGTCCGCTTTAGAAAATCCAGAATCTTTTCCGGCGTTTGGGCTTCTCGTCCGAGCCGCGTGAAAACACCGCTCCCACGTTAATCTCGGGGATGTAGGGCAGGTCGCGTCCTTCGAACGCCGCCAGCGGATTTTCCGTGAACAACGCTTCCGCCACTCGAGGGCCCTTGTACTCGGCGACTTTATCAAACGCATCGCGCAGCTTTAACGGCCGCGAACTGGTGTTATGCGCGTCGCTGGCAATGAAATGGATGCAATCTTCCGCCAGCCATTTCTCAGCCGATTGCCTCGAACTGGGCCCGAACCGGCCGAGCAACGAACCCGCCGTTACCTGCACGTAGCATCCTTGCTTCACCCAACTGTGGAGCCGGTCGGGATTGGCTCGAACCAGGGGATTGCGTTCCGGATGAGTGATGATCGGCCGCAATCCCGCAAGATGCAATTGGTGAAGTGTCTGCTCCATCGAAGGCGGAATCGCATAGTCCGCCAGTTCGACCAGTAGATAATCCTTCTGATGGATCGTATATTTCGCAGGGTTCCCGCGGATATCCTGCAAATTTTCATAACTCAAGTGAAAATCGCAGCCGCTGGCAAACTGGATGCGCCCCTCGAATTTTTCCTGCAATTGTTGGCACAGCGCGCGGTTCACTTCCGGGTCAAAAGGATAGCGATCGTTCGAATGCGGCGTTCCCACGATGTGAGTAATTCCGTCAGCAAACGCCATCTCCGCCATTTCCACCGCTGTTTCCATGGAATCGGCGCCGTCGTCCAGCCCGGGAAGTATGTGGCAGTGAATATCAACCATGCGGTGCGAGAATAACGCACTCATCCAAACCACACAACGGAGAGCCCGCCGGAGTAGTGCTAGGAAATCCAGAAGTTGTAAATCCGCCAGCCGTCAATCAAAACAAAAAAAACCGCAAACACCCGCCGCATTCCATAGGGCGTAAGTTTTAACGCCAGCTTGCTTCCCAGCACGCTTCCCGGCGGAATCCCCGGCCTTGCAATTCAATAGGCGTCCCAATCTGAACTATGCAAGCCGCACGGCCCTTCCACTTTTGTCCCGCTATAAACCACTATTCCCGAATTGCAGTTCTCGCACCTTGTTCCTTTCCTCTCTTTGTTGCAAAACGGGATTCTTGTTATAGTCGGCCAGTTCCATCATCAACTGGCTTTTTTAACGCTTAGAGGAGTGAAACAGGATGGCTGCGGATCGTAAACCGGAATTCTTCGCTACCAAAGATGCGAAGGTGGGAATCATTGGCCTCGGCTACGTGGGTTTGCCGCTGGCGTTGCGCTTTTGCGATACGGGACATCAGGTGATCGGATTCGACCTCGATCCCATGAAAGTGGAAAAGTTGAACGCAGGCAAATCCTACATCGAGCACATCAAGGCCGACAAGATCGCGGAGCACGTCAAGGGCAAGAAATTGTCCGCGACCTCCGATTTCAAGCGCCTGCGCGATGTGGATGCGGTGCTGATTTGCGTGCCCACTCCCATCGACGAACGGCGCGAGCCCGATCTGAGCTACGTGGAAAACACCGCCATCGCGATCGGTCCTCATCTTCAGCGCAGCCAGTTGATCGTGCTCGAAAGCACCACCTATCCCGGAACCACGGAAGAATTGGTGCTGCCCATCCTCGAAAAAGCCAGCGGGCTGAAATGCCCGATCACCAGCGGCGAAAAAGCCGAAAACGTCAAGACCGATTTCTATCTGGCCTTTTCTCCCGAGCGCGAAGATCCCGGCAACAAGCAATACGGCCTGGCGCAGATTCCCAAAGTAGTGGGAGGCGCGAATCCCCCCAGCGGCCGGGCCGCCATGGGCTTGTACCAGCAGATTGTGGGAAAAGTTGTCCCGGTCAGTTCCACGCGCGCTGCTGAAATGGTCAAGTTGCTCGAGAATATTTTCCGCTGCGTCAACATCGCCCTGGTGAACGAGCTGAAACTTCTAAGCTTCCGCATGGGATTGGACATCTGGGAAGTGATCGATAGCGCCGCCACCAAGCCGTTCGGTTTCATGCCCTTTTATCCCGGCCCCGGACTCGGCGGCCACTGCATCCCCGTGGACCCTTACTATCTTTCCTGGAAGGCGCGCGAATTCGATTTCGCCACTCGCTTCATCGAGTTGGCTGGTGAAATCAATACTTCCATGCCCTACGAAGTGATCCGCTCGCTCGCCAAGGCTCTCAATGACCGCGAAAAGAGCATCAAGGGCTCGAAGATTCTATTGCTCGGCGTGGCCTATAAGAAAGACGTCGACGACCTGCGCGAATCTCCTTCCCTCAAACTCATGCAGTTGCTCACCGAAAGCGGCGCGAAACTCGATTACAACGATCCGTATTTTCCAAAGCTCCACAAGATGCGGCACTACAATTTTTCCGAGATGAGCTCGGTGGCGCTTTCGCCCAAATCGATCGCTTCCTACGATTGCGTGCTGATTTCCACCGATCACACATCGTACGATTACGAATCCATCGTCGAAAACGCGAAGTTGGTGGTCGATTCACGCAACGCCACCCGCCGCCTGACCAAGCATCGCGATAAAATCGTCCTCTGTTAGTAGCACAGCCACTCCTGGCTGTGTGCTTTTTGGCTTTGGCTTTTCACTCTTCAACCGGCGGGGTCTGGCGCAAAGTTTGCCCAAGATCCCGCCATTTTTCTTATCCCTGGTTCGTGCTCTCGGAAAAATGTTTAGACTTCCGAATCTTCCATTGCGCGAATTCCAACGTCCGGGTACATCGCCGCCCCTGTCAATAGCTCGGTCAGCTTCCTCTAACTGTTTAC
Source organism: uncultured Acidobacteriota bacterium (assembly GCA_963756355.1). Classification (GTDB taxonomy): domain Bacteria; phylum Acidobacteriota; class Terriglobia; order Acidiferrales; family UBA7541; genus JBGPTK01. The sequence continues at coordinate 189,743 of CAVWOD010000023.1, forward strand.
TGAATCCCATGGATTCGCACAACCCGATTGATTAGAATGCGTTGCGCAGTTATCGTACTCAAGCAATGTCTCAACAACCCCCTTCCACCAATTGGATTGCCGACAAAGGCCGCCGCCGCAGCCTACGCGTGCTCCTCACCGTCCCAGTTACGGTTCGCGGTCTGGATGCCAATAAAAAAGGTTTTCACGAAGAAACAAAAACGCTCGTGGTCAATGCCCACGGCGCGTTAGTCATGCTTTCCGCCGAGGTCAAACCGGGCCAAGTTGTCAACGTGACCAACAACACCACCCAGGAAAATCTAGATTGCAAAGTGGTCTACCAAGGCCAGGCGCAAGCCGGTAAAACCCAGGTCGGCATCGAGTTCCTAAAACCCGCCCCCGCCTTTTGGCAAATCAATTTCCCCCCAGAAGATTGGAAAGCCGTCCCAGACTAAACGGAATCTATCCATCGCATGGTTTTTAGGGGGTCGGAGCTTGAGAGTCTGCACGAAAAAGCCGAGAAGCTGTCGCCGTGTAGCGCCACCCTTTAGGGTGGCATCTTTAAGTCTTGCTGCGCGCTGGTCATTTCAATTCGCAAGGAACGAACACCGGCACAGCGACAGTGCCATTTAGCGCAGGACCAGGCGGAGTAGCATTTACGCCTGATGGGGCGTTCGCCTGGGTGAGCTTCCCAAGTTTGGGTACTATTTCGGTGCTCGACGCTCGCACGCGAGCGTTCATCTCAACAATCAGTGGATTCGATGGGCCCTCCGTAATGGTGTTTACTCCCAGCGGTACCAAAGCGTACGTTGCTGACGGGGGATTTGCTGTCACCAGTGACAAGGTCAGAGTGGTTGATACCTCGACGAAGACGATTGTCGCTACTTTGACGATAGCTCCGAACCCCACACATGGGATGTTCATCACTCCGAACGGGAATTTTGTTTACGTGGCGAGTCCCAGTTCGGTCTCCGTAATCGACACAGCAACAGACGCGGTTATTGCCACTCTGACGGGCTTTCCCTCCCCGTCCTCGATTTCGATGTCAACGGATGGAAAGTTCGCCTACGTAACCAACAGTCAAAACATCGGAGGTCGTTCAACCGTTCAAGTGATTGACTTGTCCTCCAACACCATTGTTGCTTCAATCGACCAACTCGGGGGTGATAGCCGTGGATCTGCAGTCACACCTGACAACGCCTTTCTCTACACCAGCGCACTATGTATCGAAGCTACACCCTGCAATGAAGTTCCGCTGCAAGGAAATGTCGCGGTAATCCAAACATCCACAAGAACTGAAATCGCTGACATTCCACTCTTCGCTCCCGTGGGCGTTGCAGTCAATCCGAACGGGTCTTTCGTGTATGTTGTCGAGGGTGAATCGAGCGACGTAGCTATTATCAATGCCTCGACAAACACTGTGGTTGGCCACATCCCAGTGGGCGACAGTCCTGGCAATCCGGTGTTCGAGCCACCGCTCGCCGGGCAGAGCTTCTTCCTCCATGGAATCGGCGGACTGACGAACCCACTCATACTCTTCTTGGATAAGTCAGCGCCGGCAGTAGTGTTGGCAAGGTACCGAGATTCAGCCTGCATAAATTGGCCGCCACTGGAGTGCGATATTGATCCTGCGCCAGCCAGATGGAGAAATTCGTCTGCGGCACTTCGTGGCCATTTTGTTGCAAGCTCACGTTGATTCTTAAAGCCGAGTAAGTGCCCGCCGGCACCGCCACGGATTCCGCGGAACCCGCGAACCGCGCGATCATCTCATAAAGAATCCGCCCATCGTAAACCGGCGCGCGAAATTCCGGCGTCGAATTCCATTCCACTTCACGCAGGGAATAAATCGCGTTCAACGGATCACGCGTTCCCGGCGGCACAATCGTAATCGTGCCCGCTCCGCGCGGCGGCATCCCTTGCGGCAAAAGGTGCACCACCGAATTCTGCTTTCTCCCCAGTTCGTTCAAATACATCTCATACTGGCGGCTCTCGATCGTGCCGGTATCCGTGTAGGAATCGAACTGGTCATCGATCGTAAACATCAATCGCAGCGGAGTGAGCGTATGGGCGCTGGCTCTCAGGTGATAGGTATCCCAGCCGTTCAGCCACCTGCGCTCGGCCACCGTCAACTCCACCGTCGCGGCGGTCGCAAACGTGGTCCAACTGACGCGATAGGTAAGTTTCTCGCCGATGCGCAGCGGCGGCGGGTTTTTTCGGGCGGCTTCGCTGCGAGTGGTCGCGGATTTTGCGGTGGGGCGCTTTTTCTGACTGCTCTGCCCATTCGTGTTTTGCGCGGGCGCCACCGAACCCACTGCAAACAAAAGGGATAGAGCGCCAATAGCCGCACAATGCAGCCAGCGATGCTCGAAGTGCCCTCTCATACTCGCTCGCTCGTATCCATGTAGTTTCTACCCGTTGCTCCGGTGGTAATTCCCAATCTTTCCATCCTTGCGCCGTAATTTCCCGTCACGCTATAGTCAAGCGTACTTGAAATATTGCACTCAGGCCAAACATTCCCGCAGCGCACCCCGGTGTTCGTTACTCCCGCTGCGACGCAATTTTCAAAGATTCTAGAAGGCTAGAACGTTTGACGAGGGAGGATTCCTAACATGCGTTTTGTCGTGACGGGCGGCGCGGGGTTTATCGGCTCCAACTTGGTGGATGAACTTGTGAAGCGCGGGCATTCCGTTGTGGTCCTTGATGACCTATCAGCGGGAAAAGAGGAAAACCTTTCGGCTTCGCGCGCCAAGATTACTTTTGTGCGTGGCAGCATCAGCGACCTCGAAACCTGCCAGAAGGCTTTCCAGGATGCCGATTATGTGATTCACCTCGCCGCGCGCACCTCCGTGCCGCGCTCCGTGAAAGATCCCATCGAATCGAATCGCATCAACGTGGACGGCACGCTCAACGTGCTGGTAGCCGCCCGCGATTGCAAAGTGCGCCGCATTGTGTTTGCCGCGTCTTCCTCCGCCTATGGCGAAACGCCCACGCTGCCCAAGCGCGAGGACATGCAGCCATCCCCGATTTCACCCTACGGCGTAACAAAACTTGTCGGAGAAATGTATCTGCAGGTTTTCGGACGTGCTTACGGACTCGAAAATGTTTCGCTGCGGTTCTTCAATGTGTTCGGCCCGCGGCAGGATCCCACGTCGCAATATTCCGGCGTGCTATCCCGTTTCATGCTGGCCATGCTCGATGGCGCGACGCCCGTGGTTTACGGCGACGGCGAACAATCGCGCGACTTCACCTACATCACCAACGTAGTGGACGCCGTGCTGCGCGGCTGCGAAGCCCCCGGCGCATCCGGAATGGTCTTCAACGTGGGAACCGCCTCACGAATCACCTTGAATCAAACGCTCAAACTGCTCGAAAAAATCTCAGGAAAGCCGATCCACGCGCGCTACGATCCCCCGCGCTCCGGCGACATTCTGCACTCCCAAGCCGACATTTCCGCGGGAGAACGCATTCTGGGCTACAAGCCCAGCGTCCAATTCGAAGAGGGCCTGCGCCACACCTGGGAGTGGTACCAAAAAGCCTTCTCAAAAACCACAGTCTAATAATCCGCGGCTGCCAGATCTCCCTGTTCGGTCCAGCAGCCGCGATCTCATCTCCGTATCTTCCCTCTGCGATCTCTGTGCGCCGCAGGTACGTAACCAACTTTCGGCACTGGCCCGCAGCCAGGGGATCTTTCCCCGCACGCGCTTCTGGACGCAGGCGGGAACACAGAAGTTGGAATCCCGCCGCTGGACCGCTGGGCGGCCCAGCGCCGGCAAGACCTGCTGCGTCTATTGGACGGCTTGGACGAACAGATCGCCGACCTCACCCGGCAGGTCGAGCAGCAAGCTCGCGCTCGCAACGACGCGGTCGAGTTGATGCAGCAGGACGGCGTCGGCCCGATTGTGAGCCTGGCGTTCGTTCTGACGCTGGGAACGGCCAAGCGTTTTCGTCGCGGGAAACAGGTGGCCAGCTACCTGGGCCTGAACCCCCGCGAACGCAGCAGCGGCGGGACGCAGCGATTCGGCCACATCAGCAAGCAGGGCAACCGCATGATGCGCTGGTTGCTGGTCGAAGCGGCTTGGGTGGCCGTACGGAAAGATCCGGAACACAGCGGGTCTATCGGCGGCTGGCCTTCCGCCGCGGACCGAAGATCGCCGCCGTGGCGGTGGCCAGGAAGTTGGCGGTGAAGTTGTACTGGCGGTTGCGGGAATTCGAAGCGAAAAACGCCCCCGCAGCTGCTGGCTCCGATGCAGGGCCGCTCGGGCAGAGGCTGGCGCACTCATCGACTCTGCGATCGGGCACCCCGCCTCCTCCGCAGCTAGGAGGGAGTTCGCAGTGAATCGTGGTCGCGGTTCAGACCGAATAGATGGCTGGTGGAGCAAACCACCGCAGGATTGTAGGAAGCGAGCCCGCTCGCCAGCGATAATCTGTGGATAAAACAACGAGCCACAAACTCGTCACCGCACGGGTGTCTGTTGACAACACCGACGCTTTCATGACGTCTCTGCGGTAAATACGCCTTAAGAATTTTCCTCGTATCAGCCGCCCAAATTCCGCCTCCCATCTAAATAATCAGGTAATTCCGCCAAGCTATCCACCATCAAGTCCGGCGGAAATTCCACCAACCGCTCGCTCCCCAATCCATAACTAACTCCGCAAGCCCAAATCCCCGCGCTGCGCGCCGTCTTCACGTCCACTTCCGAATCTCCCACCATCATCGCTTCTTCCGGCCGCGCCTGCAGATCGCGCAACAGCACTTCCACCCCCATCGGATCAGGCTTCTTCCGTTCGAAACTGTTCCCCCCATAAATAAACCGAAAATACCGCGCAATCTCCAACCCCTCGATAATCGCTTCGCTGAATCGCACCGGTTTGTTGGTCAGCACCGCCATCTCCAGCCCCGAAAGCAGTTCGAGTCCCTCCCGCACGCCCGGATAAAGTACGGTATTGTCCAGCATGTGCGCCCGGTAATATTGCAGGAAAAATTTCAACCCCTCCTCGATCCCTTCCTCGCCGATTCCCTCGCTCAGTGCCAGTCGAATCAATGTCGGCGCGCCATTCCCCACATAGCTGTAGATCAACTCGTGCTCAAGCGCCGAAAGGCCGCAATTCTCCCGCGTCGCATTCACAGCCAGCGCCAAATCCAATTTCGAATCAATCAGTGTCCCATCCAAATCAAAGATCAGGACGCGCACCCCCGCGAATTTCTTAGCTCCGTTCTTCATTCCCCTCTCACTCGCACAACGGAATTCCTCATTTTAGTGCGCTGCAAAACTATTCACACACTTTTTTCCTATTCAATTCACATCGAGCACGGCATGATACGATTTATTTCAAGAGACCAAAATAAATATGAAGACCATTCCCGACGCAATCTTGCTGGTTTTACTGATTGTCGCGGGATGTACGAAGTACAGGGCACATAAAAATGTTTGCCCAATCGATGGCCAATCGCCGGAATGGTCCAGACAATTGATCGGCAAAACTTGTGAATACTTCCATTACAACGTCGTCGAACGCACGACCCATTCCTGGTCGGCCGATTGCGAGAACAATGTGGCCAAATAATCGACGGCATCACTTCCGCCCGTCGACCACCCGCCCGACCTGCCAAGCAGGATTACCGCCTCCATAATTGGCTCCGTTGTGGCAAGGCTGCTAGAATGATTTGCTTTTTCGCGCGACCCAGTTTCACTCCGAGGACATGATGGCCGAAATTTTCCCGTTTGCGGCATACCGCTACAACACCAACAAAGTTGCGCCCGAAAATGTCCTCACTCAGCCCTACGACAAAATCACCGCCGAAATGCAGCAGCGTTATTACGACGCCAGCCCCGCGAATTTAATCGCGGTCGAAAAAGGAAAATCATTTCCAGACGACACTCCCGAAAACAACGTCTACACTCGCGCCGCGCAGAAACTCGACGAATGGATTTCCCAGGGCATTCTGCTGCGCGATTCCGCTCCATCCATTTACGTTTATTCGCAGGAATTCGTGGTTCCCGAAGTGCGCGCCCGCCGCATCCGCCAGGGCTTTATCGCGCTCAGCCGCCTGGTGGATTATTCGGAACGAATCGTTTTCCGCCACGAGCACACCATGGCCGGCCCCAAAGCCGATCGCCTGGAACTGCTGCGCAAAACGCGCGCGCAGACCGGCCAGCTTTTCATGTTGTACGAGGATCCCTCATCGCGCGTCGACGAACTAATCTCTCAAGCCGCGCGAGGCCCTGCCGCAATCGAACTGCACGACGAATACGAAGTGGTCCACCGCTTCTGGCCCGTTTCCGATCCCGCCGTCACCGCAAGATTCGTCGCCGCCATGTCCGGCAAAAAATTAATTATCGCCGATGGCCACCACCGCTACGAAACCGCCCTGGCCTATCGTGACGAATGCCGCTCCCAACTGGCCAAGCCCGATCCCAACGCTCCGCACGAAAAAGCCATGATGACTTTTTTCAACACGCGCTCCCGCGGCCTCACCGTCCTGCCCACCCACCGCCTGATTTCCAACATCAAAAATTTCAGTTTCGAAAAATTCCGCGGCACGGTCAGCGCGTATTTCGATTGGTACGCCTATCCCTTCACCGATCCGGTGGAACGCGCCGCATCCTACGAGGAATTTCGAAAAGATCTGGAAGGCCGCCACGTCCAGCACAGCATCGGGATCTACGCCGGAGGCGACGCGTTCTATCTATTTCTTCTGCGCCGTCCCGCCGACCTGGAAGATTTGCTTCCCGATCTTTCCCCCGCGCAGCGCCAACTGGACGTGATCCTGCTGCATCGCTGATGCTGGAAAAAGGACTAGGCATCAACGCCGAAGCGTTGAACAAGGAAAAAAATGTCAGCTACGAACGCGAAGCCGACCGCGCCTACAAGCAGTCGACGAAGGCCCGGCGCAAATGGCCTGCCTGCTGAATCCTGTCCGCGTCGAACAGGTGGCGGACATCGCGTTGGCCGGAGATGTCCTCCCGCAGAAATCCACGGACTTCTACCCCAAGCTCCTCAGCGGGCTCGCGATCTACAAATTGGATGGTTAGGGAGCGGCGCGGCCGCGCCCACCTTCGCGCCAGCCACGCCGCAAAAGACTTTCTCGCCTACTTCCCGAAGCTCTGAATGGCCAATGCTTCGCTGTCGAACACTTCGAACACCGTCATCAGCTTCGTCACCTGCAGCACTTCCTTGAACTTGGCTCCCAAATTCGCCAGCTTCAATGTGCCGCCTTGCGAGCGTGCGCTGTGAAACGTGGCTACCAGCGTGCCCAGCCCCGCGCTGTCGATGTACGTCACATTCGCCATGTTCAATACGATCTTCTTATGATTGTTCGCCAGCAGGCCCTTCACCCGCTCGCGAAACGCATTGCTTTCTTCTCCCAGCACGATGCGTCCTTCGATATCCACGACGGTGATGTCGTTCACTTCCCGGTCCGTCATTCGTAGTGCCACGTTTCAGCCTCCTGGCGAAAACAAGATACGAATCTAGCCTAACCCCCTATCACTGCTGACCGCTTCCTAAATCCATCCCGCCCGGCTGCGCATTCTCAGTAAAAATCCGAGCAGGACATATAGTACCCGCACGAGGGGCAAACCAGCTTGCAACTCCTCGCTCCCAACCGCTCGAAACACATGGGACAGTAGCTCGACGCATCTTCCGTCCCGCGTTCCGGCGCTGCCGCTGGCGGCGCTTTCCCTTCTTCACGCGGTTCGGTCTGCTTCATCCTCGAAAACCTTCAGCCGGAAGGTTATAGCATAACCAGCGCAGCCGGGGAAGCACAGGCCGCGCCTTCCGCGGTTTTCAGGCCCGCCCCACCTCTGCGAACGAAGTTACCCCGATATTCTTTGATCGGGCGCTTTTGCGCGAAATCCTCGCTGCCTGTCGATTCTGTCCTAAATTGCCTTAGTCCAGGTTTTTAGGGGGTCGGAGCTTTAGTCTCCGACATAACGCTCTTTAGAAAGTCGGGCTTTAGCCCCTGAGGTGTTCGAGCGGAAGTTTTGTGTTAGCGCACCGCCTCTCCAAATCACGTAGGGCCCGCCCCAGCCCCCTGAATGAAAAATCGCCTCCACAGGAGTACAATCGCTGGTGCAACGGCAAATCACTGCCAGGCGTCTAACAAATTGTGCAGAGATTGAAAATGAGAGCCACTCAAATCGCGTTGGCCACGGCTTTCCTGCTCGCGGTTTCTGGCGTTGCTCAAGCTCAACAAGCGGCTCATCACGCTGCTCCAGTGCCTGTCTCGACGGTTCGGCATGCGAATCCGCCTGTCGCCCGCGGCAACGGCGCGGCAATGCATTCCCATTCCGCTTTGTTCAACGGACGCAAACCACCGCCGCGAATTCGAATGCCGCTCTGGCCGGAGGCATCGGCGGCGCGCTCTCTTTGCAAGATTTGCTGAATCCTTATCCCAGTCTCCCCTTCAGCAATAATCAAAACGCCTACAACAATCGTCAACTCGCCGTGATGGCCGCAATCGATCCCATTACGCAATTTCAAATCGCCCAAGCAGAACGCCTGCTGAAGCTCAATCCAATCACCACCGGCGGCTTCGCCTATTTCGTTCCCTCCGAGCCGTACGCCATCAGCGAGCCGGCTCCACAACCGCAACAGCAGCCCGCCCCACAAATTATCGTGTTGCAGCAAGCCGCGCCCGCCGTTCAACCGTCCACATCCGCGCAATCTTCCGAGCAAGCACAAGCAGCGCCAGCGCCCCAAGCTCCTCTTCGCGACGTAGGCGAATTCGTCCTGATAAAACGCGATGGCGCGCAAATCCTGGCCGTAGCCTTCACCCGCCAGGGCGACCACATCGTCTACATCACCCAACAAGGCCTCCGCCGCTCGCTCCAAGTGATCGACCTCGACCCCGAAGCCACAGAACAAGCCAACGACGACCGCGGCACCCCCATCCGCCTCCCCCTCTAATCCGCGCAGGATTTTCTCCCTAGTTCGCAGATCCCGAAACGTGTTGTGAAGGGCTGTGCGTTTTCAGCACCCCGATGTGCGCCTTTCGCATCCCGATGGCTTTGATCGGGACCTTTGATCGGGGCGCCCGGCTTTATTGGGCAAAAAAACACGAAATGGAATTTGATCCGAAATTTGCCTGTGGTTAGGTGCGGGTGCCCCTCGATAAGAACGAAGGCGTTGTCAATACGCAGATGTGCCGTCCGGTGTTTTTAGCACCGCGTGGTCGCCAGAGAAACTAGAGGACCAAGACTCTGGAAATCTCACGGTGAATCATTTCCCGGTGAAACCAATCGTTTCACCAACCATCGATACGGCCGCAACGTCGACCATGATTCTTCAATGCGAATCCCGATCTGCATCGGGACGAGAGCGCCCAATCAATGCTTCGGTCCATCCGCCTCGCAGCGGACGACCAGGGGCACCCGCGAGCTGCTCTCGATCGAAACGATCTCCGAATACTGCTTTTGCGTGCGCAGCATCCAGTAGAGTCGTATGGCCAACTTTCGCGCCGCTGCCACTTTCGCCACGCCTTTTGGCTTGCTGTGGCAGCGGTGCAAATACTCGGAACGAAACTGCGGATCGCAGCGCACCGCCACCTGTGCCGCTTCCACCAGCAACATCCTCATGAACCGGTTGCCCTGTTTGCTGATCGGACCGAAGCGCTGATGTCCGCCCGAACTGTACTCCCGCGGAATCAGTCCCAGGTAACTGGCCACCTGCTTGCCGCGCGGAAAACGCGAAACATCTCCCATCGTCAGCACAAACGCCATGGAAGTAATCGGCCCCACGCCCGGCTGCGTCATCAACAGCCGCGCGTTGGAATCCTTCCCGGCCGCTTCCTTCACTGCCAGATCCAGCGAGAGAATCTTTTGGTCGAGCAGTTCCATCACGCTCAACAAATCCTCGCGCCGCCGGCTGGCCCACGGCTGGAGTGGAAGCTCGAGCAGCAGCTTCTGTCCTGCTTTGCTCCACAGGCGTCTTTGCTTTTGCACTCCCTGGTTCATCGCCAGGTGCTGCAATTCATTCTTCGCCTGCGCCCGCAACCGCACCAGTTTGTGGCGGTGAATCAGCAACTGCCGCAGATCCCGCTGCTCGCTCGAAGGCGTCCAGATCCGCGGAAACCGTCCTTCCCGCAACAACTGCAACAGCAACCCGGCATCGCGCTTGTCGTGCTTCTGCTGCCGTACGTCGCTGGCCCGGATTTTCGCCGCGTCTCCGATCCACACTTGGTGTCCCGCCGCCGTGGCCATTTCCACAAACCACTGGCAGTTCCCGGTCGATTCCATGCCGATCCGCGCCGGCGCCGCCAGTTGCTTGTAAAACTTCTCCGCTTCTCCCGTGGCATGCACCAGCTTCTTCTCTCCGGTCTCTCCCGTTTCCTGGTTCAACCAAGAAATCTGTTGCCAACTGGGGTGGTAATCGCATCCAATAAGCATCATCGAAGGCTCCTTCTTCCTTCCCAGGTTTCTTGGTCCTCCAACTACAGATTACCTGGGTTCGCGAAGATCGAGCCTTCGTTCTTATCCAATCAATCCTTACCCGGCCTTATCGGGAAGGGTGGGGATTTTGACTGTTCTCCCGTCTTCCAGCGCTCAACGTCTTGTTCGTTGCCGTTCCCAGCCCTGACGGGACTGGCCTAACTTCTGTTTATCCTGAGCCTGTCGAAGGACCGCGCGATTGGCGTTTACCCCGATGGTTTCGATCGGGGCGCCGATGGCGCTCCGGCAAAATGCGACGCCTCAAATCAGCGGCATCACCTCTCCCCCGCCTCCACCCAAACGAACAAATCAATGCCGCCCCCGTGTATTCGCTTTTTTCTATTCCTGCACAGTTTCTTCTCTCCGATGTCGTAGGTCGCGCCTGGTCCTTTGTAGGGGCGCTGCTTGTGCGTTTTCAGCACCCCGATTCTTTTTATCGGGGCGCCCGTCTCTCGCCCGCCACCGTTCCATGTAGGGGCCGGCTTTAGCCGCGCCCTCCGTTTCTCGTAGGGGCGCTGCTTGTTTATCCTGCTTGCCCAGAGGAACGAAGGGAGCTGCGAAGGGAGCCTCGAACGGCTGTGCGTTTTCAGCACCTCCGCCTTTTGGAGTCCGATGCCCTGTGTCGGACCCGATGTTTTTGATCGGGGCGCCCTTCTCCGCCCGCCGCTTCTCGTAGGGGCGCTGCTCGCTGCGCCCGTCTCTCGCCCGCCACCGTTTCTTGTAGGCACCCGGCTTCACTGTTTGCGGAAAAACGCAATTCCTGGTCATTCCGAGCCTCGAAGGGCCGTGCGCTTTCAGCACCTCCGCCTTTTGGAGTCCGATGACCTCTGTCGGACCCGAGGTTTTTGATCGGGGCGCCCATTTGAAGGGTGGTGCGCGCGCCCCTCCGGAATCCCGTCAATGATTTGATCCGGAGCAGTTATTCATCGTGCTCAGGCCGAGGCATACCGCCAATCGAGATCGACCTCATCGTGTGATTCAACGCTAGAACTTCAGCAAAAGCCCCACGTTTCTGGCGAAACATGGGCCACCTTCGCAAACCGAGACTTTCGGAATGCCTAAACTTCGGCCACCCGCTCGGCAAGGCTATCGAGAATATTGCCCACGAGCGCCGTTCAATTTAACCGACTTGGAGATTGACGGAAGATGAATTGTTATATTATGTTCCGTTAACGTGAGAAAAGATGGAGGAGATTATGGTAAAAAAGAAAGTGCGTACAACTGAAGAAGAAATCGTGGAGTTGCTCAGAAATGTACTGATCGTCCAGCTTGGCATGGCCAAGGTACCCCAATACGATATTCGCAGGATCGCTGGTTGTGGAATCAATCGAATAAACGATGTACTCAAGCATATTCCGAAAACGAATCGGTAGGTTTCTGGAGGGCCGCTTATGGTGAAGCCGAATGCTGATGGCGAGAAAATACTTAGGGCGCTGGAAGACCTACGCGCGCGACTCGACGACCTTTTTATCCTTGAGGCATCCAAAGCTGGAATTGGTGGACATCAGATCCGGGCAATTCTTGGAATCGATATGGCACGGGTCAATAGGATAGCCAAGCATGTCAAAAAGGGACAGTAGTCCCCTCTCGCGGCGCGCAAACGAGAGTGACGAGCTTCAAGGTGGCACGCCTCCTGGAGCTTCTCACTCGGTTCACTCTCGAAACCATGAAGGCGATCGAACTCAGAAAGATATGATCTTGTTGTTGGATGCTGTAGGCTGCGGCCTTACTGAGATTGCAGACTTGCTTGGAACTACATCGAACACGGTCAAAGTGGCACTTGGAAGGCCAAGAAGAGGAAACGGAAGAAATAGGGTCACCTTTCATCGCAAGTCTTTGTCATAGGGGCTAACGAATGACAGCGGGAAAAATAACAGAGGACAGGGACCAGCAAATTCTAAATCGTCTTGCACACATTGAACACAAGGTAGAATCAATTGATGATACAAATGCATTTGCGCTCCGCGCTGATGCCGAGAAGCACGCGGAGACAGTGAAAAAGATCTTTCGGGACGGCGGGCGGAGAGCGGAAGTCTACCTAGCTGCAGACGGGACTCGTGGCGTGATTGAAATTGCCCAGCATCTGGGAATGAAGACCCCAAATGTGAGTCCGCTGCTCCGAATCCTCAAGGAAGAGGGGCTTCTCGAATTGGTGGACGCTCCCGGCAGGCAAGATTTTTGGGCAAAGAAATCAATAGACCGGACACTTCGTATTAGCAAATACCTTTGCGAAGAATACAATCTCAAGCCAGACGGGCGACCAGACCGTGCGAGAAAGAAGAAGCGGAGGTAGAATCAAAGTCAGGGAAAAGGAATGATTTACTCAATCCAGGCCTACTTGGAGAACTACTTCAACCGGTGTGGGCTAGCTGATCCCGACCAGTACGCGGTTAGTTTGGCGAAACTGTATGACCGTGAAGCGTAGGGGCAAGACCGCGGCTACTTTTCTTTCCGCGATGAAGCGGATTCGCACGGTCTTCTACAGACAGAACCAGCATACTCAGCGAATGGAGTTTGAGCGGAGAATTCTAACTCTCCTCGATAGCAAGTTTAAAAAAAAGACTTCTCTTCATCTCAGAGGCGGTCGCCGAAAAAGTTGAGGCTTCGGGCAATTGCTTAGTACGACTGCCGCGCATTACTATTCGAAAGTTCCTCGATGGATTCAAGAAAACTATCGAAGCCGAGGGAGTCAATTCTTTCTGGGAATCAAGGTCAAAAGGGAAGCTAAGGAGCCGAGCGGAGAAACTCGGTCAAGAAATGCTTGGTGTGTTTGCTAGTGCGAAGCTCGAGAGGCGTGGTGCCGCGATCCGCGAGCCCGTAGTGGGTGCGGGCTTCGTGGATGTTCTCGTGACTTTTTCCTCAGGCTTAATTCACGTGGTTGAGCTAAAAATGCTTAAGGATCGTGGCGTACCGGGACCGTCGCAGTTAGCGACCTACATGGAACATAGGAATAGAAAGGAAGGCTGGCTGGTCCTGTTTGACACTCGTAAGAGGGCCAGAAAAAGGCCCATTCCGGCGACAATTGAGCGCAAGTCTGGCACTATACGAACGATAGTTATAGAGGTGAATCCGGTGCTTCCGAGTAAGTTGCGGGGAGCCCCGTGACCTGGAGATTGGCTTCATAGCGCCAGACATGCGTGGAAACGGATTCGCTTCTCGATCGGCTGAGACAGCCAATTATTCTCAAAAGGTGAGGGCTCCATGCCACACAGTAAGAATGGCGGTACGGACAAACTGCTCCGCGACTTGATCGAAAGAATTGATGTGCTGACACGAGTCGTGAGCATACAAGTTGCATCGGATAAGAGTACGACCGAACGAGCGAGAATTTTAAAAATGGCTGGGCTGGATAATCAGACCATCGCCGACATTTTGAACACCTCACCTGCGACTATTCGAACCCTAACCTCGAATTTACGCGGGCGCGGGAGGTCTTAGTGAGACAAGAGATGGATAACCGTACGGAAAAAATATTGGCTTTGCTCCTTTTGCAGGGCATGAAAGCCGCCACGCAGGCAGAAAAAGCAGTGCAATTGAGCGTAGCTGGTTTCACGGCGGCTGAAATCGCAGACCTATTGAAGACAAATGCGGCAGTAGTCCACCAGCATCTGTATGCGATGAGGAAGAAAAAGAAGAAATAACCATGCCCCTGGTGCGAGATTTCCGCAACTCGTCCTTCAGGCTTGATCGCATTGACAGATGTGGTCGGTATGTTGGGTCGAAGCTGTACTGGAAGCTCTACGCAATTGAGAATACCATCAGGATCGTGGTCAATTCAGTGCTCACGTTACAACTGGGGGCCAATTGGTGGACCGTCGCTGTGGACCCCGATGTCGTGAGAACGGCCTCTCGTTTTCGTGTTCACTACGCGGCGAGGCCCAAAAACGCTAGCCCAGGTATTCTGGATATTCATCTTATTTTCCTTAGTGACCTCACTGAAATTCTCCGCGCCAACAGTCACCAGTTCCTCCCCTTGATTGCTGATACGAACAACTGGATTACAGCGTTGGAAGCCATCCGCGTGCCTCGAAACCTAGTCGGTCACATGAATTTTCCGAATGCGTTTGATAAAGCCGCGATTGATTCGGCTTACGCACAACTCCCCTCTCTGGTAAACCAACTGACGACACACGGGGTACCAATTCTAATTCCTAGGTGAGCAGTGGAGGAGCTTGAAGCACTATTACAGGCGTGGGGATCTGCATTATCTCACGCTTAGCTGTTACCGACGGTTCGAAGCTCAGGGTGAAGCGGTGCCGATTAAGGGCATCGGGATAAACTCCAGACGCGGGCGCAGCAAGCGGCGTCCCTACGAAGCCTCGGAGTGATCACCCGACACTTCGGGAACCCATTAGACATATTGATTTGGTACTGCGCCACTTAGCGAGCGGGTTCGACGGTGAGTTTTAGGCCGATGGCTTTGGTGACGGCTACTAGGGTGGATAGGCGGGGATTGCCGTGGATGGACAGGGCGCGGTAGAGGTTTTCGCGCTCGATTCCGGCGGCCTTGGCTACTTTGGCGATGCCTTGGGCTTGGGCCAGGTGGCTCAAAATGATCAGGAGGACGCGGGGCTGGACCTCGTCTCTCAGGGGGCAGGAACGAATCGTAGAGGAAGGTTCAAGATCGGCACCCTTAAGATCGAAGGGATACGGCTTCCGAAATCCTCGTGGCAAATTGAGCGCGCAGACACGCACATTCGAGTTCGGGGTAACGCGACAATTACCGGTTTTGAGTTAAACTCGCGCAGTGATCGATCGCGAATCGCTCTTGGAAAATTTTGCTGGCGACTTGGAATATCATCCACGGCGCGCCTTGCTTTACTTGTGCCTGGGTGCCGCTGCTGTTTCTTGGATCTTCACCCCGGCCGAATCCAAATTCACGACGTTGCCGTTAATCTTTGGGCTCGGAAGCTTGACCCTTATTTTGAAGGGGATCTTTCTTCTCCGGAAATCTTCCGAAGGAATCGGTCTTTCGGCTCTGCAACTGAGTGAACTATCGAATGCTTCCCATCGCAAAGGTTTGCCTCCGTTCACAGCTTTGGCCGCGCAATTGGTTCAGGATTTCGGCACGGGAGCGTTTTTGTTTTGGCCCGTGCTCAGATTGGCAGCGCACGTCGACGAGAATTGGAAGAATCCGCCGACCTTAGCGGTGTTTCTGTCCGGCGCCGTACTGTTTTTCCTTGGTTGGTTCATTCGGCGCAATTCGTCGCTTCGCCAGGTTAACAATTAAATTGGGCATAAGCAGACGTGTGTGGAATGCCAAGAGTCGTACGGCGAAGGTCTAAATTGACACCCATTAAGTCGAACGAATTCGGCAACCGTTTCCAACCTCCAATTTCGAACCTCCGGAAATTCTGAACTGATTCATCCATCTAAATACGTGCCATAGTGTATAATGGGGAAGGCCATCTGATGGACTGGGCGGCTGGGAGGAGACTGTGCGGCGGCGCTTCGGCGCGAGGAGGCGAAGAATAGCGCAAAGCTATGGCGAATCTTGAAAGGAATTAGCTAAAAGTTAATCGCCACGGCGATTCAATTAGAATCGTGTCTAACCCATTTCGCTTCAACGCGGAGTGCGGTTCTAATCGCCTCTATATCGCGGGTTTTGTGGCGTTTAAAAATGAGCTCAAAAAAAAGGGCGCCCCGACGCAAATGGGGAGAATTGAAGCGAAGAACGGGCGCAGCGAGCAGCGCCCCTACAGTCGAACTTCGGAGTACAGGCCGTTAGCGGGAGAAGCGGCGGGTGATTAGGGCGATGGGGAGTCCTATGCAGATGACGTGGGTGATGATGGCGACTACTGTGTTGAAGAGGGAGAAGGGGCCCCGGTGGGCTAGCGATAGGGGGACTACTACCCAGTACATGAATAGGTAGACCAGGATGCCGTAGAGGATGCCGGCTGGAATTGGCTGCTGGAGCATGAAGCGGATCTTTCGGCTGGCTGCGTAAAAGACGGAGGCTGCAGTGAAGGCGATCAGGAAGTGGAGGGCCAGGCCTAATGCGGCTGTCGCGATGCCCATGCTGAAGGATTTTGGGCCGATCAGCGCGCTGGCGATGCCCTGCAGAATTCGCACCGGCGTGATGCCGCGGCTATACCAGGTCAGGAACGCGGCGGTGATGTCCATTGTGCCGGCGATGAGGCCTGCCATGCCGATGGCTGCGAACGCGCGGGAATTTGGTTGGGATAATGTTGCGGAATTTGATGTGCTCACGTTGCACCGCCTTGAATCCGGGAGCGGGCCCATTTTGATTGGGCGGCTGCGGATTCGTTCACCCCGATTGGGCGTTACTCTATCAGCCTGCCGGGAAATGCCAAGTTTATTGTGGCGGGGTAGCCATTCCCGAAATGGGAAAGATCGTTTTGGACTGTTTGTTGAATTTGGGTCATGGGGTACTATGTTGTCCCATGACCAGGCCCGTCCCCGGCCCTGGACCGATCCTCAATATCACTGCCAGCATTGCCACGTAGTCTGCGCCGCTTCGCATTTCGGAGCATGGCCGCAGGTGTCGTGGTCCCCTTCCCAGAGCAGCCAAACTTTTGCCTCTCGTGGTTTGCGCGAGAGCCAACACGCGGCGCCGCAAAGCAGCTTGCGGTGAGCCGGCCGCAGTTCCATTCCAGGGGAGAATCAAATGATTTTGATCACGGGCGCAACCGGAAATGTCGGGGTCGAGTTGGTGAAAAAACTTTCGGGACGCGGAGAACCTGTTCGCGCGTTTGTGCGCAACCGCGCGCAGGCACAAGCGATCGCGCTGCCGGGAATCGAACTGGTCGAGGGCGATTTCACGAAACCGGAAACGTTTGCGCCCGCGCTGGAGGGAGTGGACCGTTTGTTCCTTTTAATTCCTTCGAGCGCGGAAGTGGAGCAACAGCAGCGCGAATTTTGTCGACGCGGCGCAGCTTAGTAAAGTGAAGCATATTGTAAAGCTTTCGCAATTGGGCGCGGACAAAAAAGCTCGCGGGCGATTTCAACGCTATCATGGCGCGGTGGAAAATTATATTTTGAAGTCAGGGATTCCCTTTACTTTTTTGCGGCCGAATTTGTTCATGCAGGGACTGCTGAATTTTCGATCGGCGATTTCGTCGCAGAGCGCGCTCTATGCGCCCGCGGGAGACGCAAGGGTGAGCGTGGTGGATGTGCGCGACATTGCGTCGATCGCCGCGAAAGCATTGACCGGATCAGGACATGAGGGGAAAAACTACGAGATCACCGGGCCCGAAGCCGTGACACACGCGGATATGGCGGATCGCATGTCACTGGCACTCGGAAAAACCATAAAGTTCGTGGATGTGCCTCCGAAAGTTTTCAAGGATGCGCTGCTTGGATTTGGGATGCCAGCCTGGCAAGCCGGCGGACTGGTGGAGGACTACGAAAGCTACCGCCTGGGAGAGGCCGAGATGGTTACCTCTACGGTCCTCGATTTGACTGGGGATAAAGCGGTGACTTTTTTTCGATTTGCGCAGGATTACGCCGCAAAATTTCTGGCGAAAGCGGCGGGCGCGCCATGAGGGGCGAGTGGCCCGAACCACGGATAGCCATGGATGTGACCGGCCGGATGCTTGCGAAAGCTATTCGGCGGGTTGCTTGGCCGGCTCGGGCATGAAGTAGCCGGCTTCGGCGGGGAGTCCGGCGCGTTCGAATTGGACTGTGCTGTGAGTGATGTTGAATTCGCGCTGCAGGCAGCCGTTCACCTGCGCGAGAATTTTTTCGCATTGTTCCAGGTGCATGTCTGGAATGCGGACGTGGCAGGACAGGGCTTGCAGATTGGTGCCTAGCGTCCAGATGTGGATGTCGTGAACTTCCTGGACGCCTTCGACGCGCAGAATGGCGCGGGCTACTTCTTCGAGTTGCACGCTGCGGGGCAAACCTTCCAGCAGGATGTGGGTGCTTTCGCGGAGGATTCCGTAGCCGGACCAGAGGACCATGGCGCCGATGGCGAAGCCGATGGCGGGATCGACCCAGTGCGCGCCGGTCCAGTGAATTGCTAGAGCGCCGGCAAAGATGGCCACGCTGGAAAGCGCATCGCCGGCAGCGTGCACGATGATCGCGCGCAGGTTCAGATCGTGGCTGCCCTTCGCCAGAGCCAGGGTGATTCCGCCGTTCACCACCAACGCGAGCAGCGAGATCCACAGCATCACTCCCATGTGCACCGCGACCGGATTGCGCAGGCGCGTGTAGGATTCGTAGAGGATGTAGAGCGCTACGATTCCGAGGAGCAGCGAATTGACGAACGCGGCGAGAATTCCCGCGCGATGGTAGCCGTAGGTTTTTTCGCGCGTGGGAGGGCGCTCCGCCAGGCGCATTGCCAGCCAGGAAATTACCAGCGTGGGGACGTCGGTGAGATTGTGGACCGCATCGCTGACAAGCGAAATCGAATGGCCCAGGTAGCCGCCGATCAGTTCGGCGAGAACCAGGCCCAGTGTTGCAACAACGGATATGGCAAGCACGGCGGTGAATTTGCTGGAGATGGCGTGGTCGTGGGCGGAGTGGTCGTGGCTATGGCCGTGGCTGGAATGCCCGTGAGCGTGCGCGTGCATGGTTTAAATACTACTCCAGTGGCGGGCGTTGCACAGCTTGGATTGCTCGTATTGCGTGGGCTGCACTAGTATGTAGGTTGTTAATTCCTGGTAGTGGTTCCTAAGGGCCAGGGCGCAGCCCCGATAAAAAGAATCGGGGTGCAAAACGCACAAGCAGCGCCGCTACAAAGTTGAAGCGAATGCGCATGGGGCGCGATGCGCGTAACGAACGCATTTTGGGAAAGATAATTGACTTGGCTCGGAAGCACCGCCTACCATACATTACTCTTGGTTTAATTCAATTTTTTGGAGAAAAGCTTTCGCGCTGCGGTGCGCGGCAAGAACCCTTCGATGGCCGACGACACAACCAAGCTGGTTTTCTGGGGAGTGCGCGGCTCGACGCCCACGCTCGACCGCAGCACGTGGCGTTACGGCGGCAACACGGCTTGCCTGGAAATTACCGCGCCGGATGGAACGCGGTTCATTCTCGATTGCGGAAGCGGAATCCGGAACCTGGGCAATCGTTTGACGGAGCAAGCGGGCGACCGGCCCATTGAAGCGCATATTCTGGTGACGCATTATCACTGGGACCATATCCAGGGAATTCCATTTTTCAATCCGTTTTACTCCGCACAGAATAAATTTCATTTTTACAGTTTCCAATCGAAGTATCTGGGCGCGAATAGCCTGCGGCAAGTGCTGGAAGCACAACTCGCGCGCCCGTATTTTCCCGTCGATTTAAGCGTGATGACGGCGACGCGAAAATTTCACGAGATCAAGGGCGGCGAACAAATTGAAATTAACGGGACTCGGATTTCCTCGCGCTGGCTGAACCACCCGCAAGGATGCCTGGGTTACCGGATCGAGACGACGGCCGGGACGGTGGTGTTTGCGACGGACAACGAGCCGGGCGTGCCGGAACTGGACCAGAGTCTCCGCGAACTGGCCCGGGATGCGGATATTTTTATTAATGACGCGCAGTATTCGCCCGAACAACTGGCGAGCACGCGCAAGGGATGGGGACATTCCACGTGGCTGGAAGGAGTGAAGGTCGCGCGCGAAGTGGGCGTGAAGAATTTGATCTTGTTCCATCATGATCCGGATGCCTCGGACCGGACGGTGGACGGATATTTGCAGGCGGCGCGGCAGGAATTCCCCAATGTGTGGGCGGCGACGGAAGCGATGACCCTGAAGCTGCAAAAAGGAAAGAAAGTGGAAGTGACGCTGCGCGAATCGCGCACCGGGCAGCGCCGCGCGGTCAGCTTTCCGGCCACGGTGATGGGGCAAGGCGAAGACGGCAGCACATTCGAAGAACGAACCATGCTGCGGGATTTGAGTTTGAATGGCGCCTACCTGTGCCTATCGAACCGGCCCAAGCTGCAATCGGAGTTGCGCTTGCTGATTGAAACTGCCACGGGGCAGAACTATCGCAGCGTGATGTCTCTGCGCGGCACCGTTGTCCATCGAGAGAACGGAAAAGATAAAGAGCAAATCGGCGTCGGCGTTCTGTTCGTCGAAGAGCCCGATCCCAACCGTCCGCGCGACTGAGAAATTCCCTGCAAAGCATGAACCTGAACCGGCCGCGTGGAAGCGACGCTGGCCGTTGGTGGCTTTGGCCATTGGTTTTCCGTGGCACCGCCACTCGAGTGTTTCGAATTCCTCCCACAGCCAGGAGTGGCTGTGCTACTGAAACCGCGCTGAGCTAGAATGTCAGGTGCTTTTAGGATGCGAAGCCGATGATTACACGCGATCAAAAATACAGGACATTTCGGGCGCTGCATGAACGGCCCGGAATTTTTGTGATTCCGAATCCCTGGAATGCGGGTACCGCCAGAATTCTGACGGCCATGGGATTCGAAGCTCTGGCGACAACCAGCGCCGGATTTGCTTTCTCCGACGGGCGCCGCGATTCCGCCGCCGGCGCGACCCGCGATGAGGTTTTGGCGAATGCGAAATCCATCGTGGACGCGACGGATTTGCCGGTCTCGGCCGATCTGGAGAATGGATATGGACGGTCGCCGGAACTGTGTGCAGCAACGATCCGGCTGGCATCGCAAACGGGCCTGGCCGGTGGATCGATCGAGGATGCGACTGGCGATCCGAATGATCCGATCCATGAATTCCAGCTTGCGGTGGACCGGGTTGCGGCGTCGTCGAAAGCGGCCCATGATTGCCAGTTCCTGCTGACGGCGAGGGCGGAAAATTTTCTTCATGGGCACGGCGATCTGAATGACACCATCCGGCGATTGCAGGCTTTTGCGGAGGCCGGCGCTGATGTGCTGTATGCGCCGGGACTGCCGAGCCTGGAAGCCATCCGGCTGGTTTGTGCGGCGGTTTTTCCCAAGCCGGTGAATGTTTTGATGGGATTGAAAGGCGCCACGTACACAGTGGAAGAAATTGCCGCCGCCGGTGCAAAACGGATCAGCGTGGGCGGGGCCTTCGCGCGCGCCGCGCTGGGAGCCTTCATCCGGGCCGCGCGAGAGGTGAAAGAAAAAGGAACCTTTACCTTCGCAGCGGAGGCGGTTCCCCATGCCGAGGTGAGCGCTTACATGGCGGACGGGAAGCGATAAATTGCCACAGCTAAGGCGCCGAGCGCATCAAGAATCAAGTCCGGGGATCTCACGCATGCGAGCAAAGGCACGCCGGACGTGGGGAATCACAATCGAACCGCCCACGATGAGCGCGACATTCAAGGCGTCAACAATTTCCGCGCGCTTCCAGCCGACTTCGCCACAGCGCACGATATGGTAGGTAATGCAGTCGTCGCAGCGAAGCACGGCCGAGGCGACCAGGCCCAATAGTTCCTTGGTGTTGGTTGGAAGCGGGCCCGGTTCGTAAGCCTGGTGATCCAGCGCAAAGAAGCGCTTCATGCCGAGATGGTCGCTGTTGTGAATTTCCTGATTCATCTCGGCCCGGAATTTTTCAAATTCAGAAAGCGTATCCGCCATTCGATCCTCCCGAGAGTATTTTCTTTTCCGCCGTTCTCGAGGACATACAATAAAGCTTCCTTGTGATTTGCGCGATCAGAGTTTATTTTTCAGCCGGAAGTACGACCGTACAATTTGCCGGCGAATCCGGGAAGCTGCGAAATCCTTGCTATTCATCGAATGCAAAGCAATAATTCAGGCTGGATCGGGGGAGCGCAATCGAGCTCTCCAACATTCCGTTGAGAGAAGACGAATGAAAGGCGTGGTATTGGCGGGCGGAACGGGCAGCCGGTTAAATCCGCTCACGCGAGTGACCAACAAACACCTGCTTCCCATTTACGATAAGCCGATGGTGTATTACCCCATCCAGACGCTTGTCAACGCCGGGATTGAAGAAATTCTTCTGGTCACCGGAGGGAAAAACGCGGGAGACTTTTTGCGCCTGCTCGGGAATGGCCGTGATTTCGGGCTGAAACATCTGAACTACACATATCAGGAAGGCGAGGGCGGGATCGCGGACGCCCTGGGGCTGGCCGAATACTTTGCCGGCGGCGAGCCAATCTGCGTGATTCTTGGCGACAACATTATCGAGAACAATATTTGCCAAGCGATTGAGAATTTCAAGAAACAGAAAGACGGCGCGAAGATAATCTTGAAGGAAGTGACCGACGCGATTCGATTTGGCGTGGCAGAAATTCGCGGCCATCAAGTGATCGGAATTGAAGAGAAGCCCAACGCTCCAAAATCAAATTATGCGGTGATCGGGATTTACCTTTACGACGCTACGGTGTTCCAAAAAATCCGGCGCTTGAAGCCTTCCGGGCGCGGCGAACTTGAAATTACCGACGTCAATAATTTTTATATCGAGGAAGGAAAACTAACGTACGAAGTGCTGGATGGCTGGTGGACCGATGCCGGCACATTCGAATCCCTACTGCGCGCCAACAGCCTGGTGGCGGAAACCGGCGCGAACAAACTGAGCCCCGCGATCCGCTCCGGCCGGCAGGCAGTGATTCCATGAAGCTTCTGATTACGGGCGGCGCGGGCTTCATCGGCTGCAATTTTATCCGCCATGTTCTGGGTAGCGGTAAGACGCATGAAATCGTCAATTTCGACAAGCTGACCTACGCAGGGAATCTTGCGAACCTGGAACGGTGGCCGAGAACAAAAACTATTGTTTCATTAAGGGTGACATCTGCGATGCAATTGCCGTCGAAGCGGCGATGACCGGCTGCGACGCCGTGGTTCATTTCGCGGCGGAATCGCACGTGGATCGCAGCATCTATGAGCCGGGCGCCGCAATCGAAACCAACATCACCGGCACTTTTGTTCTGCTGCAGACGGCACGCAAGCTGGGGATCAAGCGCTTCGTTCATATTTCCACGGACGAAGTGTACGGCGATATTCCGGAGGGCGCCTTTGCGAGGGAAGATTCGCCCTTGCGGCCGAGCAGTCCTTATTCCGCTTCGAAGGCCAGCGCCGATTTATTGGTGCTCTCCTACGTAAGAACGTACGAATTTCCCGGGCTGATTACCCGTTCATCGAATAATTACGGACCGTATCAGTTTCCCGAGAAATTTCTGCCGCTGATGATCGCGAATGCCCTGGACAACAAGCCGCTGCCGATTTATGGCGATGGAAAACAGCAGCGCGATTGGCTGCACGTGGAAGATAATTGCCGGGGGATTCTTGCGGTGCTCGAACGGGGCCGCGTGGGAGAAAGCTACAACATCGGCGGATTAGATGTGGAAGAGAATTTGACGATGGCGCGGCGGCTGCTTCAGACAATGAGCAAGCCGGAAACGTTTGCTTTCCTACGTTAAAGATCGTCCCGGCCATGACCGCCGCTATGCACTGAATTGCGATAAGATTCAGCGCGAACTGGGATGGCAAACCGGCTATATCACTCGAGGAAGGATTGCGTCAGACGATCGAGTGGTATCAACAAAATTCGGAATGGGTGGCGAATGTGCGCGGTGGCGCCTATCGAAGTTATTACGAAACGTATTATGAGAAACGCGATTCGTCGCTCCACGCCATCGCACCCTCGGGGCCGAAAACGACGCGTTGATTCCGGGTGGAGATTTTTAATCGGGCCCTGGGCCGGAACGGTCCGGCATCGAAGCAGCAATTATTTTCATAAGGATTGAGCCTTTTTGCAGCGATTCGAAACATCCCTTCCCGGCGTCCTGGAATTGCGACCCAAAGTATTCCGGGACGAGCGGGGTTTTTTTACGGAGACGTATCACCGCGCGAAATTTGCCGAACTTGGCATAAAGGATTCGTTTGTCCAGGACAACCTTTCGCGTTCCGCCAAGGGCACTTTGCGCGGCCTTCATTACCAGTTGCAATATGCGCAGGCCAAACTTTGTTTTGTGGTGGAAGGGGAAGCCCTCGATATCGCCGTGGATATCCGCGTGGGTTCGCCGCATTTCGGGAAGTGGACGCGCATGATTCTTTCGGCCGAAGCGCACAACCAGATTTACATTCCCCGCGGATTCGCGCACGGGTTTCTGGCCCTGACGGAGAGCGTCCAGTTCGTCTACAAGTGCAGTGAATACTACGCTCCGGCGGACGAGCGCGGAATCGCGTGGAACGATCCACAACTGAATATCTCCTGGGAAGTCGACCGTCCACTGGTTTCCGAAAAAGATTCCAAGCTTCCCCATCTTGCCAGTGTGCCGCATGAATTCTTGCCGCGCTATGGCGGCCCATGAAGGCGAAAATATTGCTGGCGGGAAAAACCGGGCAAGTGGGAGGAGAACTCGCGCTGCTTCTTCCGCGCATCGCCGAAGTGGCGGCCTTCGACCGGCAGCATCTGGATCTCGCGAAGCCGGAAGAGATTCGCCGGGTGATTCGCGAAGTCCGGCCGCAGATCATCGTCAACGCGACTGCGTATAATGCCGTCGACCAAGCGGAGAAAGAAGAAGCGCAGGCGAGGGCCGTCAACACGGACGCTCTGGCACTGATGGCGGAAGAAGCCAAAAAGATTGGCGCGGGCCTGGTTCACTATTCCACCGACTACGTATTCGATGGCTTGAAGAAATCGCCTTACCGGGAAGATGACGCTCCGAATCCGCTGAACCGCTACGCAAAATCGAAACTGGACGGCGAAAATGCCATTCGTGAATCCGGCGTTGCCCACCTAATCTTCCGAGTGGCGTGGGTCTATGGCACGCGGGGCAGCAATTTTGTGCTGACGATTCTCCGCCTGGCATCCGAGCGGGAAGAATTGAAAATCGTCAGCGACCAAATCGGCACGCCCACCTGGAGCCTGCAGATCGCAGCGGCAACAACTGAAATTCTGGCAAACCACTTCGACCGGATTCGCAATCAATTTTCATTGGCGGAATCAAGCGGCGTCTATCACATGACCGCGGGCGGGCAAACTTCCCGATACGAATTCGCGAAGGCCATTCTGGAGCATGCCGCAAGGGAAAATCCCAGCATGCCCTGGTTTGCCGCGGCGACCGGGGGGCGGCCAATCATCGCGCGCCGTGTGATTCCGATTGCGACAGCGGATTATCCTACCCCGGCCCGGCGTCCGGTCTATTCGGTGCTGGACAGTTCGCTTCTGCTGCGCCAGTTCGGAATTCAATTCGCCGACTGGCAGACGCAACTCCGGAAAGTTTTCACCGGCCGGCCGCAATCTTTTCAAGATCCAAAGCCACTGGTTCAGTAACTCCTGTCAGTCCTCTTCCTCCTGCCTTCAGGGCCATATGAACATGCTATAGCCAGGTGCGATTCGGCCTTGGAGCAGAATCTTCCGACGGCGCTGCTTATGCGGGGTTACAAATGGTTCTGGCCTAACTGCCGCCGCGCCGGCCACGAGGCTCGTCCAGGAGCGGCGCGGTGGGCTTTCCGGAACAGTACCTGCCAGACACACTTCGCGAAAGTTCTCAATTAGCAACGGCATAAGAGAGGGCCAAATCGATATTCTAAATGAGGCAGCAGCTTTCAGCATTGAGGGGGCATATTTGAGGACCACCGCGAGCAGGACTGCCCGAGTCCAGCCCCCGGGCAACATAGTACTCACCTTGAGAGATACATGCTTTACTGTATAATTTAGTCTACCGTTAAGTCCCCTAGTGATAGTAGAATGCAGCCTGCACGCGCGGTCGGGCTAGGACGGGATTTTCGGAAGTTTTGACTCGCTCCCGGCAGTCAAGCTCAAAGAACTTGACCAGAGGGGTCTCGCGCGATAGCGATACTACAATGCGGTTTTGAGTGGGCGTAGCGCCAGGAGATTTAGAAGTTTTTGGCCTATATTGTATCTAGTTACTGTTTCTGACACAGACCTCTCACCGGACCTAATATCCCCAGCCGAAGCTACTTATCAATGAAGGGGGCAATTCTAGATGGATGGCACAGTAAACGTCTTCCTTCTCGCGGAGAATCGTCTTCTGCGCGAAGCGCTTGCAAAAATGATGAAAAAAAAGGCCGACGTGTGCGTTGTGGGCGATTCTTCCTATTGTTCGCAGGCTCTCGAACAGATTGTTGCGGCTGGACCGGACGTCTTGGTACTCGACTCAGCTATGTATTTGGCTGATCAGGAGTTCCTGTTGGAAATCCGCCGGATGCTTTGCGATCTAAAGTTGTTGATGATTGGCATGGACCCCGACGATCAAATTTTCCTGCAAGCAATTCGTGCCGGCGCTGTCGGGTATGTTTTGAAGGACGCCTCGGCCACGGATGTGATCAGTGCGATTCGGGCTGTGGCACAGGGAGAAGGGGTTTGTCCGCCGAAGCTATGCCGATTTCTGTTCGAGCAGGTGGCCCAACAATCCAGGGAAAGTATTACAACGAAGGTCAGACTGCAGGATGGACTGACGCGGCGGGAGCAGCAACTCGTTCCATTAATTGCACAGGGACTCACCAACAAAGAGATCGCCAAGCAGCTAAATCTATCGGAACAAACCATTAAGAATCACATTCATCGAATCATACAGAAAGTAGGCAGCCATGATCGGATGTCGGTGGGGGAATGGTATCTGAGGGCCGTGCAATAGATACCCTGCTTCAAGCAAATCAAAACAGGTACACAAATTAGTACCGACTAGGTACCGAAATTGGTACTGAATAGGTACTCTGGAGTACCGGC
The DNA here is from genome assembly GCA_963756355.1 of uncultured Acidobacteriota bacterium. Classification (GTDB taxonomy): domain Bacteria; phylum Acidobacteriota; class Terriglobia; order Acidiferrales; family UBA7541; genus JBGPTK01. The sequence goes on from CAVWOD010000023.1 coordinate 216,693, forward strand.
AGAAATCGCGTGCGCTTTAAATTCAGCGTCAAATTCTCATAATTCCTTGTCCTGGAACTGGACCGGAATTGAACCTTTGCCATTATTACTCTCCTGCCATACTGACGGGACGAAGGAGTGCGCGCCTTGAAGAAAATCAGAGTGATTGTAGCGAACCGTCCCCGGCTGATGAGAGAACTGGTGCTGGCAACCATATCCGACCAACCCGACATAGAAATTGTAGGCGAGGCTTCGGATGAAGCCGCGATCCTGGATTCGATCGAGCATTTGCAGCCCGACTTTCTGGTGGTTTCGCTGGATGAAACGGACGAGCGTCCGGCCATCTGCGATTTCGTGCTGGAGAGGTTTCCAGGCTTGAAGGTTCTGGCAATCGCCCCGGACCGCAATAGCACTATTTTCTATTGGGCGTCATTCGATATTCATTCCAATCGCGTTCAGGCCTCGGAAGAAGGCGTATTGAAAGCCATCCGGGGAAGTTCGCCGGTTCTTGGGAGCCAACAGTGAATTTGAGTCGGTTTGGTTTCAATTTTGCCGAATGGAAAATCGCACGCGGGACAAAATGCGCCGTTCTTTCACTCGCACTGCTGTTTTTTCTCGGGGCCTCTCTCGCGATCGCACAACAAGCGCCCGAACAGCAGCCCCAGCCTCGCGAGCAGATGACTCGACCTCCCTCATCCGATTTGATGAAAGAGAATCTGGGCAGAGTGGCAGCTTCGGTTGGGCAGATCAAAGCCGTGCTGGTGAAAGATGCCGGGATCATGGTTGAGCTGAAAACCTGGGTTGCCAAAGACGCAGCCGATCATGGACAAATTGTGATTGATTCGGAGTTGACGGACCAGGCGATCTTCGATCGCCTGATTTGGGACGTGCAATTCCGCTCGATCGCCACACGCTTGCTGCAGCGGTATGGCTACCTGCTTCCAACGGTGAATCCTGATTCCGATCTGGGGAAACAGCAAGACCTGATCATGAAAGAGCGCGCGCTGCAATACGCGAAATCCGAGGAGGAAGCCAGGGTCAATCGGAACCAGCCACGCGAGGATCAGACTGGGCTTGAACGCGCGCGGACGTGCGATCCGCAACTCGATCGCGATTGCGAGCCGGAGAATCCCCGCCAGCAGCAGGGATCTCGAACACAAAGAACCCGCTCACAATCTCCAGGAGCAGAGCCGCAACAGAATGGCGCGCCTGGCAGCGAAAGGCAGGGCCAGCCGCAGCGCAGGGCAGTGCCGAATTATCCCCAAGACGAGATGGAGGCAAGCAATCCTCAGCTCACACAAACCGCAGCGGCTGCCGCGGGCGCGCTGGGTTCACGCGCGGGACAGATTGCTGGCGGGCCGCTGCCTTTCTCCAGCGAACCCGACCTGAGCGGCCTTTCCGGCTTGGCGGACGGGCTCGGAGGAACGAATCCTTCCAATGAGCGGGAGCGGCTTTCGACTGCGAATTCGCGTGAATCGGAATTCAATAATCGTAATTCTTCGCGGGCCGGGGAATCGCAACTAAAAAGGCCGCGAGGCGAAGCGGAATTGGTAAATGGAATGGTTCGCAGGCCCAACCCCTATTCCGAGATTCCTTCGCTCTACGACATGTACTTGCAGGCGCCCGAGCGTCCGCGGCGCATGGAGCGCTTTGGGATTGACGTGTTTAGCGACGGTACTCGGGATTCCGACATGATCCCGATGGATCTTCCCGTAGGCCCTGATTATGTGGTGGGGCCTGGGGATAGCCTGACGATCAACTTGTGGGGCGGAGTGTCACAACGGCTCTACCGGACCGTTGACCGCGAGGGGCGAGTATCGCTTCCGGAAGCGGGGCCGGTGCTGGTGAGCGGAAGAACGCTGGGCGAAGTGCAGCAATCAGTGCAGCAAATTTTGCGCACACAATTTCGCGATGTTTCGGCGGACATCTCGCTGACCCGGCTGCGCACGATCCGCGTTTACGTGGTTGGCGATGTGCAGCACGCGGGAGCTTACGACATCAGTTCCCTTTCGACTCCGCTCAACGCGCTGTTTGAAGCGGGCGGCCCGACGGACCGGGGATCTCTGCGGATCGTCCAGCACTATCGCGGCAAGAAACTGGTGCAAGACGTGGACATTTACGATTTGCTTTTGCACGGCGTGAAAGACGGCATCCTGCCGCTCGAAAACGGCGATACGGTATTAGTGCCGCCCATCCACGGACAGGTGACGGTGGAAGGGATGGTCCGGCGCCCCTCCCTGTATGAACTGAATGGAGAAAAAGATCTGGCTCAGGTTCTGGAATTGGCGGGAGGAATTCTGCCGGCTGCCACCTTGCGGCATATTGAAGTGCAGCGGCTGATCGCTCACGAAAAACATACCATGTTGAGCGTGGATATTCCGGAAGTGGAAGACGCGGATTTTGTGCAGAAGAAACTGGAAGCGTTTGCGATTCAAGATGGAGACACGATCCGGATTTTCCCAATCGCTTCCTACAATCAGGATATCGTTTACCTGGAAGGCCACGTATTGCGCCCGGGGCGCTATTCCTACCGGCAGGGAATGAAGATCACAGATCTGGTTTCCAGCTACAAGGATCTGCTGCCGGAACCTTCCGCGAAATATGCCGAAATCGTGCGGCTGAATCCGCCGGACTTCCGTCCGAGTGTGGTGGGCTTTGATTTGGCAGCGGCGCTTGCGAATCCGGCGGCGGCCCCGGCACTCGAGCCAATGGACACCATCCGGATTTATGGCCGATTTGATTTGCAGAGCCCGCCCACAGTTTCGGTACTGGGCGAGGTTCGCTCCCCGGGCACATACAACACTCCTGGCCAGATTCATCTTTGGGACGCGATCATTCTGGCCGGAGGCTTGACGCCGGATTCGCAAACGGACAACGTGCAGGTGTTTCAATATCTGCCCGACAGCCAACTCAAGATTCTAAGCGTAAACCTGAACGACGCGCGGGACGGCAAGCCGCTGGATAATATTCTGCTGGAGTCTCGCGATCGCGTTGTCGTGCACAAGAATCTGGCTCAGGTGGATCCCGCAACGGTGATTATCCAGGGAGAAGTGGGACGGCCCGGCCGCTATCCACTCACTACAAATTTAACCGTGGCTGACCTGATTCGTGTGGCAGGCGGAGCCAAGAGAAGCGCTTCTCTGCAAACTGCGGACCTGACACGTTCCGTTGAAGATGTGAACAAAACGCCGCAACATCAGAACGTCAATGTGGAGGCGGCCCTCGCCGGGGACAAGACCGCAGATGTGCCGTTAAACAACGGCGATGTTCTGACCATTCCCCAACTCCCGGGGTGGAATGACCTGGGCGCCACCATCGTGGTTCGCGGCGAGGTGACCAACCCGGGAAGTTATGGAATTCATCCGGGAGACCGGCTCAGTACAATTCTGAAGTTGGCCGGAGGTTTTCAGCCGGATTCCTACCCCTACGGAGCCGTGCTGGAGCGAACGCAGGTGCGCGAGATGGAAGAACGAACCCACGCGGAATTAATGCAGCGGGTGAAGGCGGCGCAAACGGAATTGGTGACAAGTGAAAAGACGGAAACCGATCCGGATAAGAAAAAGGCCGACGCAGTGGCTTTCGCGCAATGGCAAGTCACACTGGAAACTTTGGCCAATAACCCTCCGGCCGGGCGCGTAACGATTCGGATCTCTTCCGATATCCAACACTGGGAAAATACTCCTCAAGATATTACTGTTCGCGCTGGAGATGTATTGATTATTCCGAAGAAGCCTAACTACGTGATGGTGATGGGACAGGTCTACAATCCCACGGCGATTTCTTATCGGCCCGGAAGGAGCGCTCGGTGGTATCTGAGCCAGGCGGGGGGAGCAACGAATCTCGCAAATAAGAAAGCGATCTTTGCCATCCGTGCCGATGGAACTGTTCTCGGCACTCAATCTGGATTGTTCTCCGGGGATTCGCTCTCAGCGGTATTGCAGCCGGGAGATTCGGTGATAGTTCCGGAGAAGGCTTTGGGAAGCGGGATCACGTGGAAAGACACGCTGCAAACAGCCCAAATCGTTTCGGCTATCGCGCAAACGATTGTGATCGCGGTGCGGTTCTAAAGGCCATGGATGATGACAGTTGGGGCCAAAGTAATGTGCGCGGGGGTTGCCTTATTCGCGAGTTTGGGATTCGGAGTTGATGCGTACTCGCAATCGCCGGCACAGCCGGACAGCTCGAGCACCAGCACGACGAAATCGAAAACGGATGGGAAAGTGAACGCTCAGGCAAACGCGACCAAACCGAAACCGGACGCGGGAAACAATCCGCAAGCAGGGGCCGAGGATTACGACAATTCTCTCGGGAAACCTCTGCTGCGCCATTTTGTTTCCGATCAAAAGGCGATTTGGACGAGTCCGGCTCATGTGCGTTTTTCGGATACGGTGTGGCTGATTCCGCTGGGCGGATTTGCGGCGGCGCTCTTTACCACGGACGCTCAATTCAGCAGGCATCTTTCGAATTCCGCGAGCACACTTAGCAATTACAAGAAAATCTCGGATTATGGAATTGGGGCCATGGTGGCGGCAGGCGGTGGAATGTACCTCTGGGGAAAGATGACCCGCAATGATCACGCGCGGGAAACGGGCCTGCTGGCGGGAGAAGCGGCGATCGACAGCCTGGTGGCTACGTATGCCATCAAGTACGCAACGCGGCGCGAGCGTCCGCAGCAAGGCAATGGCGACGGAAACTTTTGGAGCGGCGGCGATTCATTTTCCTCGGAACATGCTTCGGCAGCATGGTCAATCGCCAGCGTGGTCGCACATGAGTATCCCGGATTCCTAACTCAGCTTTTTGCTTACGGCGGCGCTACTGCGATCAGCATTTCGCGAATCAAGACGAAGCAGCACTTTCCTTCGGATGTTCTGGTGGGCAGCAGCCTGGGCTGGCTGATCGGCGAGTATGTCTACCGAACCCATCACGATCCTCTGGTGGGCGGAGGCGGTTGGGAAAGACTATCGGATAAATTTTCCCGCGAATGGGCCCGGCAGCCAAAAAACATGGGCTCGCCGTACGTGCCGCCTGACAGTTGGATCTATCCCGCGTTCGAGCGGCTTGCGGCAATGGGTTACCTCGACAGCGACATCGTAGGAATGCGCCCCTGGACCCGGCTCGAATGCGCACGCCTGCTCGGAGAAGCAGAAGACCACCTGGGCGAAGCAGCTTCCGGCGCAACCGAACCGAGCCGGCTGTACAACGCACTTGCAAATGAATTTGCCGGCGACCTGAAGCTGATGAGCGGCGAAACCAATCGCAGCCTGCGGCTCGATACCGTCTATACGCGCATCACCGGTATTTCCGGTCAACCCCTCAGCGATGGCTACCATTTCGGTGAAACCATCACCAACGATTTCGGCCGGCCCTACCAAGAAGGTGTGAACAACGTCGCCGGCTTCTCCGGATGGGCAACGGCAGGCCCCTTCGTCGCCTACTTGGATGGCGAATACCAGCACGCCCCCTCGGCGCCGGCGCTGCCGCTCGCTGCGCGTCAGGTGATTTCAAGCGTCGACGTGCTTCCATTGCCCCCCGCAACGCCAGTGTCCTCGGTCGATCAATTTAATTTGCTTGATGCCTATGTCGCCATAAATCTTGAGAACTGGCAGATTTCGTTTGGCAAGCAAAGCCTTTGGTGGGGGCCTGACGAAGGCGGGCCGATGATGTTCAGCGACAATGCTGAGCCGATCAACATGTTCCGGATCAATCGAGCTTCTCCCATCAAACTGCCTAGCATCTTAAAATGGCTAGGTCCCATGCGAATGGAATTTTTCGTTGGGCAGCTCTCTGGACACCAGTTCATCGTCGGGCCAAACGACGTGCTGCTTGGACAGTTTGGCAGCACGTTGAATCCCCAGCCTTTCATTAACGGACAGAAGCTCAATTTTAAGCCAACAGCCAATTTCGAGTTCGGAATCTCTCGGACAACGATTTTCGCGGGCGAGGGAGACTCTTTCACGTGGCGCACTTTCACGAGAAGCATCTTTTCCAGCTCAACATCCTTGAATCAGGGTAGTCTCGTCGGCCCCCCGGGCGATCCAGGAGACCGCCGGTCTGGCGTCGATCTTACATACAGAGTCCCTGGACTGAGAAATTGGCTGACCTTTTACGCCGACGGGTTCACGGACGATGAGATCTCTCCTATCGCGTATGCGGACCGTTCGGCGTGGCTGGCTGGGCTCTACTTTCCTCGAGTCCCATTTATTCCCAAACTTGATCTCCGAGTGGAAGGCGTATACACCGACAATCCACTCGGAGGCAGGATTTGCTGTGGATTCTTTTATGCAAACGGTCGATACCGGGAAGGTTATGAGAACGACAAAAACCTGATCGGAAGTTGGGTTGGCAGAGAGGGACAGGGCGCCCAGGTATGGAGCACTTACTCCCTGACTCCGAAAAACAAAATCCAACTTAACTTTAGGCACCAAAAGGTCAGCCAGGAATTCATTCAATTCGGCGGCACTCTTACGGACTTTGGGATACATAGCGATTATTGGATCCGCAATGATCTGAGCTTTTCAGGCCGAGTTCAGTATGAAAAGTGGCTATTCCCCGTGATATCGCCGACAGCGCAGATTGACGTATCGAGTTCAATCCAGGTGACGTTTTGGCCACATCACTAGAGCGGTTGTGGCCAGTGGAAGAAGATTCCTTCGGGAAAGTACGCACAATCTTTGAGGTGCTCGAAACTTGAAGCAAGTCTCAACCAATCCAGAACCTGAAGTCGTAAACGGGTTCGAAGAGACTCTCGTCCAGCAACTCGACGAAAGGGCTGCGAGAGAGAAAGCAATTGCCGTCCTACGAGAGTTTTGGGACCGGCGGCGTTTTCTGTCTCGGCTGTCTGCCTTGGGATTGCTCGTGGCGGCGGCCATCGCTTTCCTGATACCGGCGCAGTATGAATCCACAACGCTTTTGATGCCGCCGGATCAGCAGTCGAGTTCCACAGGGGCGCTGCTGGCCTCGCTGACGGGCAAGGCTGGAGCTCTTCTGGGACCGATGGCGGGTGATCTAGCCGGGATCAGGAGCTCTGGCGATCTTTTCATTGGGATTCTGCGAAGCAGGACTGTGGAGGATCGCCTGATCGCCAAGTTCGAACTTCGGAAGGTATATCGGGACTCCAATTGGGAAGATGCGCGAAGGGACCTGGAAATCAAAACCGGGGCCTCCGAGGAACGCAAGAGTGGAATTATCACCATCCGGGTGACGGATCGGAGTCCTCAGCGAGCGGCAGGAATGGCTCGCGAATACGTCGAGGTACTCAACCTCGTCGTAGCCCAGCTAAGCACATCTGCTGCCCATCGAGAACGCGTCTTCCTGGAAGAACGACTGACGCAGGTGAACCAAGATCTAGAATCGGCCGAAAAAGAATTCAGCCAGTTCGCCAGCAAGAACACTGCGATTGATATTCAAGCGCAAGGCAAGGCGATGGTGGAAGCAGCAGCGACTCTGCAAGGGCAGTTGATTGCCGCTGAATCGGAGCTGGAAGGGTTGAAGCAGATCTATTCGGATGAGAACGTGCGTGTACGGTCCGTCCAGGCTCGCATCACGGAGCTCCAGCATCAACTGGAGAAGCTCGGCGGCAAAGGCGAAGCAAGTTCCGGGACGGGTCAAGAGGCCGGATCACTATACCCATCAATTCGAAGACTGCCATTGCTGGGCGTCACGTACGCAGATCTTTTCCGTCGCGCGAAGGTTCAAGAAGCCGTATTCGAAGTGCTCACTCAACAGTATGAATTGGCAAAGGTCCAGGAAGCGAAGGAGATCCCCAGCGTAAAGGTGCTCGACCCAGCCAACATTCCCGAAAGGAAGTCTTTTCCGCCACGGTTTTTGATCATCATCTTGGGAGGAATACTTGCACTGGGCCTGGGTGTTGCTTGGATATTCGGATCGTTGCTTTGGGCGAAGGTTGGTCCCGACGATCCCGTGCGCAGATTTACGGGGGACTTATCCCTATCTTTCGAAAAGACAAGGCTGGGAAAGCTATTTACAAACTCGTCGGCGCTTTCCACCTTGGGCAACCGTTCGAGACAAACGAGTCGCGATGAAAACAATTAGCTTCCTCCATGAATCGATAGCACGGCTCAAAACCCAACGGCTGATGAGAGCGACGGGGAGAGAGCTCCTTGGGGTCCCCAGGAGTTCGATATGATTGTGGGGCGCACAAGTGTGCGTCGCTTCTGGTTGGGCGCCTGGAACAGCCTGATTCCGGTTGTGTCTTTCGCTCTCGCAGCTCTGGTGCGCTTTTATTCCGGGGTTTTCCGTCCTGCCGAAGATCTCGACTGGAGAAGTTACTTCGGTTTTTGTCTGCTGGCTACATTCATTTGGGTTTTCGTCAGTCATAGTTTTAGATTCGGCGATTTATCAAATCTCTCAGCCATCCACAAGGTCTGGGACAACCGAGTCAGAGCATGGTTTTTCTCGGTCCTGCTCACTATCGCGACAACATTCTTTTACCGGGATATCTTGTTCTCGCGGACGTTCCTTGCGATCGCCAGCTTTGTATGGCTCGTCTTGGCTGTCGGCACTACCTGGTTCCTAAAGAAAAGACTTCTTTCTGACAGGCAGGACCTCAAACCCAATCGAATCGCTTTAATTGGAGTTGAGCCATACCTTTCCCAGTTCAAGAGCCAGTTGAAGGAACAAGCGACACTGCCGTGCGAGGTTGTGGCCTGCGTCAACCTGGGTGATAGTGCTGTCGAGTCAGCGATCCAAAAATTGGAATGGGTCCAATTCAAGAATAATTGGAATGAAATGGCACTTGACGATATCCTAGTAGTTTGGTCGCCGATGACTCCCGGCAATTATTATTCAGAGATTGTCGGTTTTTCAAAAACGTGCAGCGTGCCCATGCGGCTGCTGCTCCACTTGGATGGAGCTGCCATCACGCGTGACGACTTCTTTTATTTCATCGGCTATCCGGTGCTTGGAATTACGGGTTGTCCAGGGGATTCCTTCCGCTACGTCGTTCTGAAGCGGACATTCGATGTCGTTATTTCGGTCTTGCTGTTGATTCTGCTGTCTCCCCTGATGGTATTGATCGCTTTCTTGATCAGGCTATCGTCTCCTGGAGGGATTCTTCACATCCAGGAAAGGGTGGGCGTCAATGGCATGCGCTTCAAACTGTATAAATTCAGCACCATGCGACCAGGTATCAATGAGTTAGACGCGGATCAGGTTTGGACTGTTCGCTCGGATCCGCGCGTGACTTCCGTGGGACGGTTCTTGCGCCGGTATAGCATCGATGAACTCCCACAATTTTATAACGTGCTGAAGGGAGACATGAGCATTGTGGGACCGCGCCCGGAGAGGCCATTCTTCGTTGAAAGGTTCCTGTCAGAAGTGGGCGAGTATAACAACCGGCATCATATCAAGGCTGGCATCACTGGTTGGGCGCAAATCAACGGGCTTCGCGGCGATAGCTCGATCAGCAAACGCGTCGAATATGATCTTTACTATATGCGCAACTGGAGCCTTAGCTTTGATATAAGGATCATCTGTCTTACTCTGGTGAGGATACTGCACGATCCTAATGCATACTAATCGCTAGATATGCGGCGGAGAGCGGGAACGAACATTCAAGGAGGAACCATAGCGTGATGGACTGGAGCAATCTGACGGTATTCGTGGCCGGTGGAACCGGTAGTTTTGGCAAAAAATTTGCCGAGATCATGCTGAAGGAGCACCCGCCAAAGAAGCTCATCATCTTCTCTCGGGACGAACTGAAGCAGTACGATATGCAGCGCCGATTTGCGGAGTACGATTCCATTCTGCGGTTCTTTATCGGCGACGTGCGGGATAGGGAACGGCTGAATCGTGCCATGCATGGCGTGGACATCGTCATCCATGCAGCTGCCATGAAGCAGATTCCTTCCTGCGAATACAACCCATTCGAGGCGGTTCAAACCAATGTGATGGGAAGCCGAAACATAATCGACGCAGCGATCGATTGCAAAGTAAAGCGCGTTCTCCTGGTTAGCACAGATAAAGCCGTAAATCCTATCAATTTGTACGGGGCCACCAAACTGTGCGCCGAAAAGCTGTTTGTCAACGGAAACGCTTATTCCGGAGCAGACGGTCCGCTTTTTTCGGTTGTGCGCTATGGAAACGTTGTTGGCAGCAGGGGAAGCGTGATTCCTCTCTTTGCCCAGCAACGAAGAAACGGTCATCTCACCTTGACAGACGAGAGGATGACTCGCTTCTGGATTACCTTGCAGCGAGGGGTGGAATTCGTGGCAAGCTCGATTCGAGATATGCAAGGTGGCGAGATTTTCGTGCCCAAGCTGCCGAGCATGCGGGTCATCGACCTCGCCAAGGCAATGAGCAAAAATTCCGAGATTCGAATCATTGGCATTCGTCCTGGAGAAAAAATACATGAACTGTTGGTCTCCGACAACGAAGCTCGCTGCGCTCTCGAATTCGACGACCGTTTCGTCATCCTGTCGTCTCTCGGGCCTGGCAGCCTGGAACGCTGGCAAGGAGGCCGCCCCCTTCCCGATGGTTTTCGATATTCGAGCGACACGAACACCGACTGGCTGGACGTGGAGGATTTCGACGGACTCGTCCTCAATTATCCGGAACTCGCTGAGTTGTTCCAAGAATTGGAGAAGGAGGAACCTGCTATTCGCTCTGGCGTGAGCCACGCATAGCTGGCGAAGGATACGCATCCTAAATGATCCCCTATGGCCGGCAGACCATCCTCGAGAGAGACATCCAGGCAGTGCAGGACGTACTTCGCTCTGATTGGCTCACTCAGGGACCTTGGGTCGAGCGATTCGAAGAAAAACTTGCCCAGTTTTGTGGCTCACGTTTTGCCGTAGCCGTCTCGAGCGGAACGGCTGCCCTACATCTGGCATGCCTCGCTGGAGGGATCGCACAAGGAGACACTGCGGCGGTTCCAACCATGACTTTTGCGGCTTCCGCCAATAGTGTTTTATATTGTGGTGGCCGCCCCATCCTGTTGGACATATGTCCCAACACTTTGGAATTAGACCCGGATCGACTTGCCGATCTTTGCAAGCGGGAGCAGGGTCTGAGGGCTGTGATCCCAGTCCACTTCGCAGGATTGCCCTGTTCCATGGAGCTTATCCATTCGCTTTCCAGAGATCGTGGAGCGGTCATCATCGAGGATGCGTGTCATGCCCTTGGGGCGTTTTGGAAGGATAGCCGCGGGGACCGGCATCGCGTGGGAGATTGCTCTCATTCGGACATGACTTGTTTGAGTTTTCATCCTGTCAAGCACATCACCACCGGCGAAGGGGGCGCTATTCTGACCAATAGCTTCGAGCTCTTTGAAAAAATAAAGGTCCTCCGCAGCCACGGCATCGTCAAAGATGCATCACTGCTCCCTCCCGAGAGCGGAGCCTGGTACTACGAGATGAAGACTCTTGGATTCAATTACCGAATTACCGATTTCCAATGCGCCCTGGGATTCTGTCAACTCGACTATCTTGGCGATTGGGTGGCGAGACGACGGGAGATTGCCAGCCGCTATCGAGCTGCATTTGCCGGTCTTCCCCATATGCGCTTGCAGCAGGAACCAACAGGATTTGAGTCAAGCTACCATCTCTTCGTCATACAAGTGGCTAGGCGAAAGGAATTTTTCGACCGGCTAAGGCACAAAGGCATAAACGTGCAAGTTCACTACCTGCCTGTTCACTTGCACCCTTATTACCAGGAGCTCTTTGGCTGGCACGCGGGCGATTTCCCGTATGCCGAGAGATACTATGAAAGGGCGATTTCATTGCCGATGTATCCATCACTGAGCGACGAACAACTGGATTCCGTCATTGCAAGTGTAAAAGAAACGGGAGAAGAATTGGGTCTCGGATAAACCTGGGACTAGAAGTGCCGCTGGCAATCCTCGAATCGAAGTGATCGCCGTGGCACCAGTCAAATACACTCGAAAAGGCTACCAAAGCATGAACGTTTTAGTTGTGGGCTGCGGCTCCATCGGCCGGCGTCACATTGGTAACTTACGCGCTCTCGGAACCCATGACATAGTCGCCTGCGAACTTGATCCTGTCCGTGCCATCCAAGTGCACAAAGAACATGGGATCCGGGTATTTCCATCCTTTCTTGAAGCACTTCAACACGAACCCGATGCCGCGCTTATTTGCACCCACCCAGCGAACCATATAGAGGCAGCGAGTATTGCTGTAAGCGCCGGATGTCATTTGTTTATCGAGAAGCCGATTTCGCAC
>CAVWOD010000024.1:0-110235 GCA_963756355.1 uncultured Acidobacteriota bacterium
GCGAGATGCGCGAGGGAATCTGACCGGCCTCATTCCCAGCGAAGCGAGGAAAATTGGACCGGCGGTCATTCCGATCCCGCTCCTGCGAGAGGAATCCAGGGTTGCCCCCAAAAGCTTGAGTAGAAGAGGTTTTCTACGTCGATGGTTCCCGCGCTGCGAAGAGCCTACTTATTTCTTCAAGACAAAACGAGCGTAGTAAAGAATCCCCGCGAACGATTTCGCGTCTTTCAATTTCCCTGTTTTCATCCAGCTCTCGATTTCCCGCAGCGTGAACGCCCGCGTAGTGATGCGTTCATCGTCTTCCGGCTGCGCTGGCCCGGCGACGAGGCCCTTCGGCTGCGTAAATCACCATGAACTCGCTCAGGAATCCCGGGGTAGGGAAGAGCCGAAGCAGTTTCCGGAATCGCCGCGCCTTATACCCCGTCTCTTCCAGCAATTCGCGCTTCGCTGCGGTCAGCAAATTTTCGCCTTCTTCCACGCGCCCCGCCACCAATTCCCACAAATATTGCCCAACGGCGTGGCGGTATTGCCGGACCAGCAGGATGCGCCCATCCGATAGAACCGGCAGAATTACGATCGAACCAAAATGGGTCACCAGGTCGCGCGAGGTGCGAATCCCGCCGGGCTCGAGCACTTCGTCGTGGCGCACTCCAAACACGGGACCGTCATAAATAACTTTGCTGGAAATAATTTTCGCGCGCTGGCTCATTTCACCACCGGTAGTTCCGACCAAACGCGGTCGAGTTCGTAATAATGATCGGGATATTGCGGCGTATAGCGCAGAAAAGTCGGAATCGGATAACGGATGCCGCCTTTGTGCGTCGCGGCAAGCCCTTCCACCAACTCATCCATCTTCGTGCCGGGAAGCGAAAAAGCCATTTCCCAATCTTCCGTCTGCCCGAACACTCGATCTCCGTAGCAGGGAAGGATCACTTGATAATCTCCGGTAAGCATGGTCCGAATAATTTCATCGGAGCAATCGATTCGCCCGGTGAAGGAACTGGTCAACGCGCCGCCGCGTTTCCACAGCGCTCCGGTGAGCAGGCGCATCACCTGCGCCGAATTGCCATAAATCACCAGTGCGTCGGGAATAAAATCCGCGCGCGCCGCCGGCCCAACCAGCAGATGAGAATATTGTCCTTCCGGAAGACGATGCGTAGCCTCCTCGCTCCGCGCTCCTGCTTCCAAAGTCTCTGTGTACATCCCGCAGGCCAGATGACCTTCGGTGTAGTGCTCCGTAAGTGGCGCAAGCCCAAACGCCGTTTTAGTCAGCGCGCAATTCACATCCTCCGCGCCAACCGCCAGCGTCCATCCGTACCGCCGGGCCATCGCAATCGCCTGGCAAATTGCAATCTGAATTTTCATGTCGCGATGCGGCCGCTTCGCTTTTTCCGGAACCGGCTCGCCCGCCCGCAGCATTTTTGCGGCAACCGGAAAAGTAGAAGGGCGTACATAAGTTTCAACTTCCTTCGCAAATGCTTTCACATCCATGCGCGTATCCTCCCTATGAATCGAATCGCCATAATAAACCGGAATCGTTTTCTCCGTTTGTCATTCTCAGCGCAGCGCGTTGTCTGCGCCCCGGCGCTTTTTGTCGGGGCGAAGAATCTCTCTTCGATTGCTAAGGGGGGGGAGAGATCCTTTTGCCTGCAAGCCAGGTCTCAAGATTCCAACCTCTGCGCTCTCCGCGCCTCTGCGGTAAAGCCTTTCCGTAAATTCGCCGCACTCTCGTATACTGGCCCTGCAATCCCAGTCTTCGTGGATTCGAAAATGCCCATCAACACCATAATCATCGACGACGAAAAACCAGCTCGTGATGAACTGGCCTTCCTGCTCAAGTCATTTTCCGAAATCAATCTGGTGGCCCAGGGCAAAAACGGAATCGAAGCCGTAAATCTGATCAAGGAACACAATCCCGATCTGGTTTTTCTCGACGTGCAAATGCCCGGCCTGAACGGATTCGGCGTGATCAAAAAACTCGTTGAACGCAAGCTCCGCGTTCCGCAAATCGTGTTTGCCACCGCCTTCGATAATTACGCACTCCACGCCTTCGAAGTAAACGCCGTCGATTACATGCTCAAGCCCTTCGACAAAGGCCGCCTCTCCCGCGCCATTCAACGCGCCAAAAAATTAATCGAAGCAAACTCCTCGCCCGTCGATCGCCTCGAAAAACTAGTCGGGCAGATCGGTGCTCCGAAATCATCGCAACCAGTAAAGTTGCTGGTGAAATCACAGGGCAGGCTCTTTCTGATCGACGCGGTGGAAATGGCTTACGCGGCGATCGAGGATGGCGTGATCACCATCTCGACAAAAGAATACGACGGCCTTTCGAATTTCCGCACCATCGAGGAATTGCAGGCTTCGCTCGATAGCGATCAATTCTGGCGGGCCCACCGCTCGTATTTGGTGAACATTAATTTGATCAAGGAAGTGGTCCCTTGGTTCAAATCCAGTTACATGCTGAAAATGAACGACAAAAAACAGAGTGAAATCCCCGTCAGCCGCGCTCAAACGAAGCGCCTAAGAGAACTGCTCAAACTCTGATTTGTGGCCGAACGAAACCCTTCTCCCACCGCGGTGCGAATCCGCCGCCACCCGAGCAAGCAGCCGTCCTCGCAGCCCTCCAAATTATGTTAATTAGCGGCTCGTCTCCGCGGCATACAGCACCCAGTTCACCACCGCCGCCGACCGTTCCCAGTTCTCCATTTCTCTCGAAAGCTGCCGGCGCCCCGCTCGCGTAAGCGAGTAGTACCTCGCTTTCCGGTTCTTCTCTGACGCTCCCCACTTCGATTGGATCCATTCCCGCTTTTCCAGCCGCACCAGGGCAGGGAACAGGGTCCCCTGGTTCAGGCTCAAAACGTTCCGCGAGGCTTGCTCGATGCGCCGCGCGATGCCGTAGCCGTGCAGCGTGCCCTGGGCCGCCAGCGTTTTCAGGATCATGCAGTCCAAGGTGCCCTTCAGGATTTCCGCCTTGATCCGCGCCATATTTCGCTCCTGTTGAATTACAACAGGAGCATACAGGTCCTTCCTGTTGAATGTCAACAGGGCAATGCAACGGCCGCCCGCGCCCGGGACGCTCCGGGTTTGAAGTCGTAGGGGCGCTGCTTGTTTATCCTGAGCATCGAAGGGTTTACCCTGAGCCCCGCGAAGGGCTGCGCCCGCTCCGCCGGTACGAGTGGCCGCATCAAAATGGAGAAGCGTCGTTCTCAGAGTTGTTGCCTTGGCGGGCTGGCGCGAGCCCATCGCCGGCCTGCTGTTCTGATTTTGGCCGCCTTGCGCAGTGTGTTAGCATCGCTGCGACAAAATAATCATGGATTTTGCCCTTACCAGCGATCAGCAACTGATCCGCGATACGGTCCGCCAGTTCATGGAAGCGGAGATGCGGCCGATTCTGCGCGAATACGAGCGCGCCGATAAGTTTCCGCTCGAGCAGATCCGCAAGCTCGGCGAGCTGGGCTGTTGCGGAATGTTGGTGCCGGAAGAATGGGGCGGCGCTGGGACCGATACGATCAGCTATGTGCTGATGATCGAGGAAGTAGCCCGAGTGTGTGCTTCCACGGCCATCACGCTCAGCGTCACGAATTCCGTGGCTTCCGTGCCGCTGCTGCGCCATGGCAACGAAGCACAAAAAAGGAAATATTTGCCGCGGCTGGCACGCGGAGAAATTCTGGGCGCGTTCTGCCTCACCGAACCGCAGGCGGGATCCGATGCGGCGGGAATTCAAGCGCGGGCCGTGCGCCAGGGCGGCGAATATGTTCTGAACGGCACCAAAAGTTGGGTGACCATCGGCAGCGACGCCGGCATTTGCATTGCCTTCGCCAAGACGGACCCCAACGGCGGCGCAAAAGGTATTACCGCGTTTCTCGTCGAGCCTGTGTTTCCCGGTTTTCGCGTCGCGCGCCAGGAAGAAAAGATGGGCATGCGGCTTTCGCATTCCGCTGAAATTTCGTTCCAGGATTGCCGGGTACCCGCGGAGAACCGCCTCGGCGAAGAGGGCAGCGGCCTGAAAATCGCGCTCGAAGCGCTCGATGGCGGACGCGTGGGAGTGGCAGCACAAGGAGTGGGCCTGGCGCAAGGCGCTCTCGAAGCGGCGACGCGCTATGCCAAGCAGCGTCGCGCGTTCGGAAAAACGATCGGCGAATTCCAGGCCATTCAATGGATGCTGGCGGACATGCAAACGGAAATCGAAGCGGCACGCGGCCTGACCTATTACGCCGCGTGGCAGCGCGATCATGACGTGAGAAAGCTGAAAATTTCCGCTTCGCGCGCGAAATTATATTCCAGCGAAATGGTCAATCGCGTGGTGGCCAAGGCCGTGCAGATTCACGGCAGCGCTCGGATATTCGCGCGAAAGCGACGTGGAACGCTATCTACCGCGACGCGCGCGTGCTCACAATTTACGAAGGCACCAGCGAAATGCAACGCATGGTGATTGCCCGCGAACTGCTGGCGCGCGCGGGAAGCGCGTCTTGACGGCGCTGCAACAGGGGTCTGCAATTCACGAAAACGGAAATCCTCAACCGATCGTTCGCAAGGGTCGCCGCCAGCGAGTGCTGAGCGGCATGCGTCCCACAGGCCCGCTTCACATCGGACACTTTTTCGGGGCGCTTTCCAACTGGCTCAAGCTGCAGGAAGAGTACGAGTGTTTTTATTTTGTGGCGGACTGGCACGCGCTCACCACTCACTATGCCGATACTTCACTGGTCGCGCAGAACACTTTCGCGGTAACCGCGGATTGGCTGTCGGTGGGACTCGATCCCGAGAAAATCCACAATTTTTGTGCAGTCGGATATTCTGGAGCACGCGGAATTGCATTTGCTGCTTTCGATGGTCACTCCCCTGGGATGGCTGGAGCGCGTCCCCACCTACAAAGAGCAAATTGAAAATTTGAAGGATCGTGACCTGAGCACCTACGGCTTTTTGGGATATCCCCTTCTGCAAGCGGCGGATATTGTGATGTATGGCGATCCGAAAGCGGGCCTGCTGGTTCCCGTGGGTGAAGATCAGGTGCCGCATGTGGAGATGACGCGCGAAGTGGTGCGCAGGTTTAATACTGCCTACGCGGCGGTGGATTGGAAGAAGGCTCGCACGAAAGCTGTCGAATCGCTGGCCAGGGAACTAAAACTAAAAATCGACGGCGTGGATGCGCAGCCTGCAGCGAAGTCCGAAGGAATGATTTTGAAACTGGATGAAGCCTTGCGCCCGCTGTCTCTCGATCACCGCCTTTCGCTGCTGGCGAATGCCGGCGTTCCCGTCGAACACGTGTTGCGAGAGCCGCAGGTAATGCTGACCGAAACTCCTCGCGTGCCCGGACTCGATGGCCGCCGCATGGCGAAGAGTTACGGAAACACAATTTGGCTCTCCGATCCGCCGGATGAAATTCGCAAAAAAGCGAAAGACATGATGACGGATCCGCAGCGCGTGCGGCGGACCGACCCGGGGCGGCCGGAAGTTTGTCCGGTGTTCGCATACCACAATTTATTTTCGCCTCCGGAAATAATTTCATGGTCGGAGCAAGGTTGCCGCAGCGCGGGAATCGGATGCGTGGAATGCAAGAAAGCCATGGCGGATAATTTAGTGCGATGGATCGAGCCGATTCAGGCCAAGCGCCGCGAACTCGACGCGAATCCGCAGCGCGTCTGGGATATCCTGGATCAGGGATCGGCGAAAGCGCATCGCGTGGCAAAAAAAACCATGCGGCGCGTGCGCGATGCAATTTTCGGCTGGGACCAGGTGCGCACGCGCGGCGCTTCGCGGGGGACGGCTGCGTCGACCTGACGCCTGGGTGGAATTTGTTGATGTAGGGGCCGGCTTTCCTGCCCCAATGATCTTTATCGGGGAGCCGCGCCCAGGTTTTTGGGGATCTCAAAACGTGGTCATTCCGAGCGAAGCGAGGAATCCAGAGCGAACCCAAAGTGCTTGAGAAGCAGCGAATTCATCAAGCACTGAAGGAATAGGAAAGTATGGGCCGGCATTACGTTTACCTTGAGCCGCGAAGGGCCGCGCCCCAGCTTTTACAGGAAAATTAAATGGCATCACCTTACAAAATTCAACTCGACATGTACCAGGGCCCGCTCGATCTGCTGCTGGATTTAATCCGCAAGCAGGAAATCGATATCCACAATATTCCCATCGCCAAAATCACCGCGCAATACCTGGAATATTTGCGAAAGCTCGAACAGCTTGATATCGACCTCAGCTCCGATTTTCTCTACATGGCGGCGACTCTGATTCACATCAAGTCGAAAATGCTGCTGCCGCCCGATCCGCTGGCCGGCCCGGAAGATCAGCAGGACCCGCGCGACGAACTGGTTCACCGCCTCCTGGAACACGAAAAATTCAAAAATGCCGCGCAATTGCTGTATCAAAAGCAGCAGGTGGAAGCGCACGTGTGGTCCCATCCCGATTTGTCGCTTTACGATGATGAGGGCACGGAAGGCGAACTGGTGGTTTCGCTGGTCGACCTCGTAAAAGTATTCCAGCAAGTGTTGCAGCGGCGCCGCGAAATTCCGCAGATCGAACTGCAGCACGAAACCTACACCGTGGCTCAGATGATGGACCTTTTGCGCAGGCAATTGATAGCCAGCGACGAGCCCGTTTCGCTGACCGGATTTTTCGAGTCCTGCGCTTCCCGGCGCGCTATGATTGTCTCCTTCCTCGCCGTGCTGGAAATGGTGCGGCTGCAAGCGGTGGATCTGGTGCAGTCCGAAGCGTTCGCGGATATCCGGATCCGGAAGCACAAGATGTTCGACCTGGTATTTTCGGGTGAGGACTACAAATCCAAGATTGACGAACAATACGGCTAACCATGACCCAACAAGAAATTCAATCGGCGCTCGAAGCAATTATCTACGCGGCGGATGAGCCGGCCACTATTCAGCAATTAACGGCCGCCATCGGCGCGGAAAAAACGGATGTGCAGGCCGCTCTCGATCTCCTGGTGGCTTCCTATGCGGTGGATGAGCGCGGCATCGAAATCCGCAAGGTTGCCGGCGGGTACAAGTATTACACCAAGGCGCAGCACCACGAAGCGGTGCGCAAATTCATCAAGTCCCTGCGGCCTCCGTTGCGATTGACCATGCCCGCGCTGGAAACTCTGGCGGTGATCGCTTACAAGCAGCCCGTCACGATTCCCGAAATCCAGGAAATTCGCGGCGTCAGCGCTTCCGGCGTCATCAAAACTTTGCTGGAGCGGCGGCTGATCACCACGGCCGGGCGCAAGCCGGTGATCGGGCGGCCGATCTTGTATCGCACCTCGAAAGAATTCATGATGCGCTTCGGGTTGAGCGATCTGGATGAACTGCCGAGCTTGAAGGAATTCGAGCAATTGGCGCAGGCGGCGTTGGGATCGGATTCGGGAATCGCGCCGATGGAGCCCGAATTGACCGGCGAAACGGGCGAAACAGTTGAGGTTGCCGAAGCGGGGCAAACTGCCCAAGCGGCGGAGGCATCTGCAGAGATACAAGTGCCGGCGGAAAGCGCTGGTGAGCCTGCTGCGCCATCTGCTGCGGAAGTGGAAGTGACGCAAGCTGCTTCCGGGGAATTTACCGCAGAGACGCAGAGGGCAGCGGAGAATACCAAAGCCGCTGCGGCAGGGGCTGGGGCAGGGCGCGAAGCATCAAGTGTGACAAACCCGGGAGAAGTTTCCGAGGAATCTGCCGGGAAGGGAACTCAATCGGAAGAAGATCTACCTTCCAATCTGTCGTCCTAAACCTTTGGACTCGCCGATTCGTAAGACTCTTTAGCATGGGCAGGAGGAATTCGAGTGCTTGAACGGCTTCAGAAGATTATTTCGCGCGCGGGTGTGGCCTCCCGCAGGCAGGCGGAGCAGCTCATCTTGTCCGGCCAGGTGACGGTGAACGGTCAAACCGTAACCGAGTTGGGAACCAAAGCCGATAGCGGTCGCGACCATATCAAGGTGATGGGCAAGCTCGTCCATGGCCAGCCCAGTCAGAAAATGTACGTTTTGCTCAACAAGCCCGCCGGTGTGGTGGCTACCATGAGCGATCCGGAAGGCCGTCAATCGCTGCGGGATTTTCTCTACGGAATTCCGGCGCGTGTTTATCCCGTGGGCCGGTTGGAATTTCACGCTTCGGGACTGATCCTGCTGACCAATGACGGCGACCTGGCTAGCCGTGTGCTCCGCACGCATAACCTGCCGCAGGGCTATGCAATTAAAGTGAAAGGCTATCTCAATCCCAGCGAATTATCCGCGATTGAAACGGAGACGGGAATACATCTGCGCCCCATGGGCAAGGCGGCCAACGCCTGGTATGAAGCAACCATGACCAGCGCGCGGCGCGACCGCCTGCGCAAAGTGATTGAAAAGCTCAGGCACCCGATCGAAAAAATGCGCCGCACCCGGTTGGGAAATTTGGAACTGGGGAAGCTCGAGGCGGGCCAATACCGGATGCTGAACCAGGCGGAAGTTGCGGACCTTGAACGCGCCGTGAAAAAAGCTGCCGAAGGGAGGACCCGGCAGGCGACAATTGTAAAGCGTCCAGAAAGCGCTCCGCACCCACCGAGCACTGGACGGCATCGCAAAAGCAGCGGGGGCCATTCCGGTGGGCGTTCCAGGAATTCAGGACGGGGTAAGTCCAGATGACCAGACCAGTCCGCGAACTTGTGCCGGTTTTCATTCGCAACATCGAGCCATACGTTCCCGGCAAGCCGATCGAGGATGTCGAACGCGAATTGGGAATGCACTGCGTGAAGCTGGCGTCAAATGAGAATCCGCTGGGCCCTTCGCCTTTGGCCATTGAAGCGTTAAGGAAAGCGGTGATGGAAGTACACCGCTATCCCGATGGCGGCGGCTATTATTTGCACAAGAAGCTCGCGGAGCGGCTGCGCGTTTCCCCGGATCAGATTATTCTGGGAGCGGGTTCGACCGACTTGATCGACTTGGTGGCGAAGACGCTCCTCTACACGGGGGATTCTGGAATCACTTCGTACGGCTCGTTTCCCATGTACTACATCGCGATCCGGGCAACCGGAGCGCGCCTGATCGAAGTGCCCCAGAAGGGTTACCAGATCGACTTGGATGGAATTGCGCGGGCGATTGAACCGGGAACGAAGCTGATTTACCTGGCGAACCCGAATAATCCCACCGGCACGCTCTTCAGCGCGGATGATTTCGAAGAATTTCTGGATAAGATTCACGAAGACGTGCTGGTAATCCTGGATGAGGCCTATTTCGATTATGTGGACCGCCCTGATTATTCGCGTTCCATCGCCCTGGTGAGGGAAGGACGAAACCTGCTGGTTTTGCGCACCTTTTCAAAAGTGTATGGACTGGCGGGGCTGCGGATTGGCTATGGAGTGGGCCCCAGCGAATTGCTCGAGGAATTAAACAAACTGCGCTTGCCATTCAATACTTCCATCGGGGCGCAGGCCGCGGCCCTGGCGGCGCTGGACGATTTTGAGCATGTGAAGCGCTCGGTGGATTCCAATCGCGCGGGGCTGGCGCAGCTTGCGAAAGGGCTGGCGGATTTAGGCCTGGAGTTTGTGCCTTCGGTTGGAAATTTTGTGCTGGTGGAACTGGATGGCGACGCCGATGCAGTGGCCCAGGAATTGATGAAGCAGGGAGTGATCGTCCGGCCCATGCGCTGGATGGGATTTCCGAGCGCGATTCGCGTGACCGTGGGAACGGCGGAAGAAAACCGGATCTTTCTTTCCGCGCTGGAAAAAGTGCGCAGCGTGGCAGGCGGGCCGCGGCCGGGCGGATCACAGGCGAGGCGATGAGCGAGACTCCAACAGACCCGAAACTGGAAACTCCCAGACAGCACAAACCGAGAACGGCGCGGGATTCCATCTCTGGAATTCTTAAGACCAGCCGCAATATTGCGGTGGTGGGGCTATCGGCGAAGAAATTCCGGCCGAGTTATGGAGTTTCGGAATACTTGCAGAGCGCGGGATACCGGATTTTTCCGGTGAATCCGGGCGAGACTGAAATTTTAGGAGAGCGCTGTTACGCGCGGCTGGAAGATATCCCCGAGAAAATTGATATCGTGGATGTGTTCCGGAAATCCGAGCATGTTCCCGAAATCGTGGAGAGCGCCATCAAGATGGGCGCGCGCGGATTGTGGCTGCAGGAAGGGGTGATTCATCAGGAGGCGGCCGATCGCGCGCGAAGGGCGGGGCTGCTGGTGGTAATGGATTCGTGCATTTTGAAAGAGCACGTGAAGCGCTTCCGCCTGGCAAAGTAAGCGCATTTTCATTCCCGGGAACGCCAATCTCCCGATTGGCGCCTGGCCAAAAGTCCATCCGAAGAACGGAGTTCCCGGATATGCGGCGTTAGGGAATTGCGTAGACGATCAGGTTCCGCGTGCCGGGTTGTTCCACGCCCAGGAATCGCCCGTCCGGCGAGACCGCGAAATCGCGAAACGTCAGGGAGTGCAGGACGGTATCGAGATTTCCGCCGGGAATGCTGACCCAGACCAGATCTCCTGACCGGTTCGCCGGGCCTTTCTTCAGCAGCAGGCGGCGTTCGTCGCCGGACCATTCGAATCGTCCGGCTCCCACGCGAATGTCGACTGTTTTTTGCGGCGCCGCCACATCGCGGATTTCGATGGTGTCGCCATCCACGTAATAGCCCACCTTCGCGCCGGAGGGCGATAGTGAGAGTCCGCCCTCAAACCCGAAGAGCGTGGCAAGGTCGCGGCGGGTCTGCTTCAACAAATCAAGCGCGACCAGTTGGATGGGTCCGCTCATGCGTGCGGTCGCGTTCGATAGCGATGGCGGTGTTGTGCTTCGCGTCCCATGCCACCGCGGAAAAAAAATGGCCTTCGAAAAGCGGCTTGCGTGACTCCGGTGGAGGGAACGACGGAACTGATGGCATAGAGCATTCGCGGTTTTACCGCTTCGATCAGATACACCACGGTGGAACCATCGGAAAGCCATTGCGCATGCGTCGAGTCTGGAATGCCCGTAGTCTTTGAGCCTTCCACGTTGATCTCCTGGCCGCTATCGGTGATCAATTCGGTGGTTTGGCCTTGCTTCGTATCTCCCTGATCGTTGGTGGCCTCATCGGTGAGCATTTCAATCGCGAGTTTGTGGCCGTCCGGCGACCAGCTAATCGACTGCACCACGAAGCTGAAGGGCTGGAGCGTTTTAACGATTTTATCGCTGGTGATGATCCGTGATTTTTTGCCGTCCGGGATTGGCCATCCAGATGTCGGCGCGCTCCAGAAAATATTTTTTCACCTTGAACGGGTGGCGAACGGCGATCGCGATGCGGCTATCCGGCCCGAACGAGAACGACGTACACTCTTCTTCGATCGTGAACCTGGGCTTTTCCTGAGCCGCAAGCCGGGCGGCGAAAAGTGTCGAGAGGCAAGCGATGCCGGCAAGGAATAATCCCAGGCGCGAGGCTGAGGACGAAACGGAGCGCGGAACACAGTTGGGCTTGGGCCTCATTCGTTCTTGTTTCCTTTTGTTTTAATGCGCCGAATCTCGTCGATCCGCTTTCGCAGGCGTTCTTCGAAGCCCTGATCGGTGGGCCGGTAATAGCTGCGGCCGAGGAGGCTGGGGGGCAAGCAGGTCATGTCCGTTACTTTTTCCTCGACATCGTGAGCGTATTGATAGCCTTTTCCATATCCGATATTGCTCATTAATCCGGTGACGGCGTTCCGCAGATGCAAGGGCACCGGCTCAGCCTGCGTCGATTCCAAATCCCGCAACACTGAATTGTAACCTGAATACAGCGCATTTGACTTTGGCGCGAGCGACAAATAGACCGCTGCCTGGGCCAGTGCCAGATGGCCTTCCGGCGGGCCCAGGAATTCGAATGCTTGCATCGCCGCCAGCGTCACCGCTAACGCCCCCGGTTCGGCCAGGCCAATATCTTCGCTGGCCATGCGTACCATGCGGCGGGCCAGGTAGAGCGGGTCTTCTCCGGATTCGAGCATGCGCGCCAGCCAATACAGAGCGGCGTCGGCGTCGGAATTGCGCACGGATTTGTGCAGCGCGGAAATTAAATTGAAATGTTCTTCGCCGGCTTTGTCATAGGGCAGCAACTTGCGCTGCAAAACATTTTCGAGAAGCGCGGCGGTGGCGGCGCGGATGCCTTGCGCGCCGGGCCGCGTGCCGAGCGCGACGGCTTCAAGAGTGTTGTACGCGGCGCGCACATCGCCGTTTGACATCATGGCGATGCGCTCGAGCAATTCATCGCTGATCTCAATTTTTTCACTGGCCAGGCCGCGCTCAGGATCTTCCACCGCCAGGCGCAGCAGATTGCTGATTTGTTGCGCGGAGAGGGCGTGCAGTACATACACTTTCATCCGCGAAAGCAGCGCCGCGATAATTTCGAACGACGGATTTTCAGTGGTGGCTCCGATCAATGTGATGCTGCCGGATTCGACGTAGGGCAGGAACGCATCCTGCTGCGCCTTGTTGAAGCGGTGGACTTCGTCGACGAACACGATGGTCCGGCGCCCGAATTGCCGCGTGCGCTCGGCCGCTTCCATCACCTGCTTAATTTCCTTGATACCGGAGAGCACAGCGGAGAAGGGCACGAATTCGGAACGCGTGCGCCGCGCGATAATTCGCGCCAAAGTAGTTTTTCCGCAGCCCGGCGGGCCCCACAGCAGCATCGAGCTGATATCGTCTCGCTCGATTTGTGTCCGCAGCGGTTTCCCCGGCGCGAGCAATTCTTCCTGCCCCACGAATTCGTCCAGAGTCTGTGGACGCATTCGATCGGCCAGCGGGCGCGGCCCGGCGTCTTCGCGAGGTTGCACAGCTTCAAAGAGTCCCATGATTATGCGCGACTGCCGCGCTGGCGAGCCGCCTCATAAAGCAGTACGGAAGCAGCCACAGCGGCGTTCAAAGATTCCACACTCGAGGCGATGGGAATTTGCAGCCGGGCATCAGCCGAGCGAGCGATTTCCTCAGGCAGCCCCGCGCCTTCGTTGCCGATCAGAATTGCACAAGGCCCTCGAAGGTCAGATGCCGCGGGCGAAACGGAAGATGCCGCCACAGGCTCCACCGACGCTGCCAACAGACTCAGCCCCATCACGCGCAACTGCGCCAGCGCCGCAGGCGCCGCAATTCCGCTCATCACCGGAAGCCGCAGCGCCGATCCTGCCGAGGCCCGCAGCGCCTTTGGCGACCAGGGATGCGCCGTTCCGCGTGTGGCCAGAACTCCCGTGGCTCCAAACGCCTCGGCAGATCGCACCACCGTTCCCACGTTTCCCGGATCCTGCACCCCTACCAGCACCACCACAAGTGGTACATCCCCCGCCAGAAGCTGCTCGAACGCACGATTCGGCGCCCGCACCAATACGGCAATCCCCTGAGGGGTCTCCGTCCCCGCTACCCCCGCAAATAACTTATCCGATGTCCTGAGTATCCGCACGTTCTTCAGCGAGGTAGCACCCGGCGAAGCCGAAGACGCCAATTGAGTCCGAACCATGTGATGCTCGCCCGACGCGCTCAGCAAAATCGCTTCGAGTTCCAATCCCGAAGCGATGGCCTCCTCCACCAGATGCGGCCCCTCGAGACCCAACCAGCCATCTGGCTCCGGCACAGAAGAGCGCAAAGCCGCACGGAACCGCTTGAGCCACTGATTTTCAGCGCTGGAGATTGCTTCAGAGCGGGCCGCCCCACGCGGAAACGCAGTGCGCGCCGCGCCGCCGAATTTTCCACTGGACTGCACGGAAGGAGACTAACAAACGCAGTACGAGGCGTAAAGCAGCGACGCCATTCAAAAGGTTGGGCTCTTTGGTTTTTCCGCCATCGTGCCACCTCGCGAAGTTCGGTACTCCTAGTCCTGCGAATTAGGCTTGACCCTTTATTTTGGTTTTGTAAGATCGGACTCAATCGCTGGCTGCTCCGGGGCGCTCTTGGACTGCGAGCGGGGCCACTGTCCCCAGCAAGTTCCCATTCGGAGGGATTCTGCCTGAGCGGAACTTTGCCCGAGCAAAGGCCCCAAGCTGGCGTGCGTTTGTACGCATCGCAATCGTGCAGGCAGCGTTTTTGTGCTGTTGGCGCCAGTGCGGTATCGAGTGCCAGGACAAACTTTGAAATACATTCCAATTGGAGGATTCGATCGATGAACCGAAAATCCCAGCCAGGAAACGACGAAACAAAGAATAACCGTACTTCTCCCGATCTCGATTCTTCCCCTTCCTCCGGCCCGAACTCCGGTGAAACGCAGGAAAATTCACGCAGGAAATTCCTCCAGACGGCGGTAGGAGGAGCCGTGGCCGGACTCGTGACCGCGGCGGGAATGGAGTTGGTTTCTCCCGCTCCGGCACTGGCGCAGTCGCAACTGACTCCCGAGCAGGCGCTAAAGGAATTGAAGGAGGGCAATAAGCGCTTCGTGGCTGGATGCTTGACTTCATTCGACATCAACCTTGCGATTTTGCGGCACCACACCAGTGAGTTGCAGCAGCCATTCGCCGCCGTTCTCTCCTGCGCCGATTCTCGGGTGCCGGTGGAATTGGTTTTCGATCAAACCATCGGTCATATTTTCGTCTCGCGCGTGGCCGGAAATTTCGTCACCTCGGAAATCATCGGCAGCCTGGAATACGGCACGCTGGTGCTGGGGGCCAAGGTGATCGTGGTAATGGCCCACGGTTCGTGCGGCGCAATAAAGGCCACGATGGACCACACCAACGCTCCCGGACAGATCACCTGCCTCTATCCCCACCTGCAGCCCGCCGTGGACAAAGCGGGAACCGATGTGGATGAAGCGGCCAAGGAAAACGCCCGAATCCAGGCAGGACTGCTGCGCAACGCCTCGACCGTTATCTCCGACCTGATCGGAGATGGAAAATTGAAAGTGGTCGCCGCGTTTTACAATCTAAGCTCGGGCGTAGTTTCGTTTATCGACTAGCCGGACTTGAGAGCCGGGGACGCCATTCTCCCGAATGGCGTTCCCCACTCGCCAAATCGAAAATTGGCGGTTCCTGGAGTTGACCTCGCAAAGGGTCTGCTTGTGCGATTTGTGCGTCCATGCGGATTTTGCCGGCGACACGCGTTCGCGCACGATCGATCCGTGCGCTTGGGCCCGCGAGTGAATTCCAGAAAGCCGCCAAGACCGCGAACCTGCGGCGGGCCAATTCAAAGCGACCTTACTACTACGATTCAGGCAAGGAGCAGTTCCATGCGACGGGTATTCAAAGCAGCGGCCGTTCGTATCCACTATGAAGATGCGACACACCTCCGAAGAAGTTTTCATGCGCGAATACGAATATTCGCTCTCATTGTGCTGCTCGCCGCTGCTCTTGCCGGGCTCAACGCCGCGCCGGCGCAGGCGCAAACACTCCTCGAGAACATCGACCTGGGGATCAACACATTCCCCGTCGCGATCGCCGTGAATCCGGTCACCCACAAGGTTTACACCGCCAATTACTTCGCCAACAGCGTGTCGGTGATCGACGGCAATACGCTCGCGGTGCAGACCATCTCCGGGATCGCCCAGCCCAGTTGCATCGGAGTGGATCCGGTGGCCAACAAGATCTATGTGGGCGCGCAAAGCAGCGCCAGCGTGATGGTGATTGACGGGGCCACGAATGCGGCCACGCAAATCTCCCTGGGCCAGGCGTTCGAGGAAATACCCGCCGCGATAGCGGTCGATCCCCTCAGAGGCCTGGCTTACGTGGTGGCGGTCTCGGCTGTCAGCCAAACCGGCGGCTTGTGGCTGATCAATGGGACAACGGCCAGCGAAGTATCCCTCCCGAGCAGCGGTGGCTTGAATCCTCCTGGGAACGATGACATTGTCGTCGGCTTGAACGGGGCCAGTGAAAGCGTGGTCCTTACGAGCAACAGCAATGCGCTTTCCTTGAACCCCTATCAAAGTCTTGTCTATTTGTCGGAATTCTCGAATACCAAGATTTTTTCTGCGCACCAGACCAACCCTTCTCCTCAATCGGTTGCCGTGGGCAGCTTTCCCGTCGCCAGTGCCGTCAATCCGGCGACCAACACAATCTATGTCGCGAATCACCTGGATAACACCGTGACCGTGATTGACGGAACCACTCTTACGGCCACCACCCTCGCAGTGGGGAAGGAACCCATTTCCATCGCCGTGAATCCGGTGACCAACCTGGTTTACGTGGT
Source organism: uncultured Acidobacteriota bacterium (assembly GCA_963756355.1). GTDB lineage: Bacteria > Acidobacteriota > Terriglobia > Acidiferrales > UBA7541 > JBGPTK01. The sequence continues at coordinate 16,060 of CAVWOD010000024.1, forward strand.
CAATTTTGGCTCCAACAACGTCACGGTGATCGATGGCGCCACCAACACTACTTCCACCATCCCCGTAGGTGAGAGTCCTTTCTCCGTTGCAGTAAACCCCTTGAACAACCGGATCTATGTGGCGAATAACGGGGAGGATTTGACGGTGATTGACGGCGCCACCGGCGCCACCACACCGATTACCGTCGGCGCTCATCCCTATTCGGTCACTGTGGATCCGGTCACCAACCGCATTTACGTTGCGGTTGCCAATTCCAATCGAGTGAGCGTAATTGACGGGTCCACCAATGCGGTCACTACCGTCGCCGCTGGAACGCGGCCGGCCGCCGTCGCCGTAAATCCGCAGACGCATCAGGCCTACGTTGCGAATCAAGGGAGCAAGGATGTGACGGTGATTGACGGCGCGACCAATTCCGCCACCACAGTCGGAGCTGGCAGCAATCCATCTTGGGTCGCCGTCAACCCGGTCACCAACAACATCTACGTCTCCAATACCGGAAGTAATTCGCTCACGGTGATTGATGGCGCCACCAGCGCCACGTCGAGCATCGCGACGGGAGCCGCGCCCGGGGCGCTGGCTGTGAATGCGGCCACCAACAAGATTTATGTTGCCAACGCCAACGGCGGCAATGTGACGGTGGTGGATGGCGCGACCAATGCCACCACCAGCGTCCAGGCCGGTTCGACGCCTGAGTCGGTGGCCGTGAACGACACCACCGACAAGATCTACGTCACCAACCTTCTCTCCAACACGATGACGGTGATTGACGGAGCGACCAACGATACAACGACGGTGAAAACGGGGTCGGACCCGGTAGGTGTGGCGGTAAACCGCGTGACGAACCAGGTCTATGTGGCCAACAACGGCAGCAATACGGTGAGCGTGATTGACGGCACCACCAACGCCGTGGTGACCAAGATCGCCGCGGGCACCGAACCTCTGAGCGTTGCGGTGAATGAGATCACCAACAAGATTTACGTGGCCAACTACGGCAGCGCCAGCGTGACCGTGATTGACGGAGCCGCCAACACTACCACGACCGTGGCCGTGGGATCGAACCCGGACTGGGTGGCGGTCGATGAAGCCAGCAACAGAATCTACGTGGCCAACTATGGCAGCGCCAGCGTGACGGTGATTGATGGGCCCTCGAATACCGCGACGTCGGTGGCCGTGGGAGCAAATCCCATCTCGGTAGCTGTGGACCCGGCGGCAGGCAAGGTGTACGTGGCGAACTACGGCAGCAACAGCGCTTCGGTGCTGGCCGAGCAGGACGTGCAGACCATCCCGCTCACCACCACGATCAGCGCGCTGGCGAATAATTCGACGGATTCGACAACGCCGGCCTTCACGTTCACGGCGAGCGATACGTTTTCCACAAGTGCTCCGACACCGGACAAAGTGTTCTATCAGGTGGATAGCTGGACGGGCACGTGGGGCGCGACGACTCCGGGCACGAGCACGACGCTGCCCAGCCTATCGGCGGGTGCTCATATTCTCTACGCCTTTGCCACCAACCAGCAGGAGGCCTCCTCGATGTCGGAAGCCGACGGGATTACCGGCACGACGGGAGTGAGCCCACTGATCGGGAACATTACCGCCTACGAATTCGCAGTGACGGCGTCGGGTTCTTCTGGAACGGGCGGGACATCTCCGGTCGAGCTGGCCATTACCAGCGCGCCGGAGGCCACTTTCACGGTGCAGGAACCCGGCTCGTCCACCGTGACGACGGCGGCGCTGGTCGCCCCCATCACGCTGACCGAGATCGGCGCGCTGCCGCTGGGTGTCACGTTCACGGACAATCGTGACGGCACCGGAACTCTGGCGGGAACCGCCTTAACAGGCGGAACTTTCCCCATCGAATTCCGAGCCACTGCCCCGGGAGGCAGCGTGTTTCAGACGTTCACGCTGACCGTGACGGGATCATTCGCAAGCCTGACGCCGACCAGCCTCGATTTCGGGACACTCTACCGCTTCCAGGAAATGAAGCAACTGGTGACGGTGACGAATACGGGATCGGCGCCGCTGACGCACATCCAGGCCAGGATCGTTCCACACCTCGCCGGTAGCCGGGAATTTGACGCGGACGTGGATTGCCCGTACCGGCTGCAAGCCGGAGCGAGTTGTGAGATTCGCATCCAGTTCCGTGCGGTGCAGCCGGGCACGTCGGTCGGGACTCTGGAAGTGACGGCCAACGGGATGGCCGCACCGCAGGAACTACCGGTGACGGCGACGGCGATTGATCCGCGCGCGGAGTTCGATCCCGACCGCGTGGAATTCGACCGAGACCACGACCGCCATCACGAAACGTTCACTCGCACGGTGCATCTGAAGAATCCGGGGACGACGGCGCTGGTGATTGCTGCGAGTGAGATCACCGGTCCGGATGCCGGGGATTTCAGCGCAACCAGCGACTGCCCCAAGCTGCTGGAAGCGCACGAAAGCTGCCGGTTCACGATCACGCTTCAGCCGGGGACCAAAGGACCGAAACACGCGCGGCTAACAATCACCGACAACGCCCGAAACAACGAGCAGAGCGTGGAACTCGAAGCCGGCGGCGGCGACGGGTTCAGGTGAGACCCCCGTCGAAAGCCATCGAAACGCTTCACTGACGACCGACGAGGCAAATCGAAAGCAGCGAATGATCCACAGCAACTGGAGGAAGCGCGCAATGAGCCCGCGATCAAACGCAAATCAGCCTGGCGTTCAATTTATGCGAGCGGGACGAATTCGCAGCAAAGTTTGCGAATCACTTCGCATGGCAGCTTTCCTTCTGATGCTGTTCGCGGCGATTAGCATCTTCGGCGCCGCGCCGACACAGGCGCAAACGCTCCTCGAGAACATCGACCTGGGGACCAGCACGCTACCCATCGCGATCGCCGTGAATCCGGTCACCCACAAGGTTTACACCGCCAATTACTTCGGCAACAGTGTGTCGGTGATCGACGGCAACACAAATACCACGCAGTTGATTTCCGGAATCTTTCAGCCTGCGGCCCTGGCGGTCGATCCGGTGGCCAACAAGATCTACGTGCTGGCGGAAGGCAGCATGATCGTGGTGGTGATCGACGGCGCCACCAACGGGACCACGCAAATCTCATTTGGCCAGGACGTAGGTGAGACTCCTGCTGCAATCGCGGTTGATCCGTCCAAAGGCGTCGCCTACGTACTGGGGGTCTCCGGAAGCAGCGACAACATATGGCTGATCCAGGATTCCACCGCCACGTCTCTGCCAGTCAGTTTGCCGGCGAACTTTGGAAAAGGAACGCTTGAAGGTCGAATTCCCTTCGGTCTCGGAATCGCCTTAAACCCTCTTACGGATCTGCTCTATCTTGTGAGCGCCAATTCCGGTACGGCGAACGTCTTTTCAGAGGCCCCTAACGTTTACCCGACCCAGTCGGTCCCCGCCGGGAGCGATCCCGGGGCCCTTGCCGTCAACCCGGTGACCAACAAGATTTTTGTCGTGGATGGCGCCGGTGATAGCGTGACGGTGATTGACGGCGCCTCCCTGGCGACCTCCACAGTCGCGGTGGGGAAATCACCCGTCTCGATCGCCGTCAACCCGGTGACCAACCAGGTGTACGTGGCCGATCATCTCTCGAATAGCCTGACGGTCATTGATGGCGCTGCTCTGACCACTTCGAGCATTGCCGTGGGCAAGTCTCCCTATTCAGTTGCTGTGAACCCGCTCACGAATCAGATCTACGTGGCGAATTTCGACGGAACTTTATCGGCGATCGATGGCGCCACCGGCGCAACGGCAACGCTACAGTGCGGCGACAGTCCCTATTCGGTCGCGGTGGATCCGGTTACGAACCGCATCTATGTTGCGAACTCCAATTCAGGAACCGTGAGCGTCATTGATGGAGCCACGAACGCGGCAAGCTCCCTCCCTACAGGAGCGAAACCGGCCGGCGTGGGAGTGAACCCGCAAACGCACATGGCATATGTTGCCAATCAAACCGCCGGCGATGTCACGGTGATCGATGGCTCGACCAACTCCACCACCACTCTCGCAGCCGGCCAGAAACCCAGCGCGGTTGCCGTCAACCCCATCACCAACTCCATCTATGTGGTCAATTCGGGCAGCAACACTCTGACGGTGATTGATGGCGCCACCAGCGCGACGACGAGCGTCGGCACGGGTGCCTCGCCCACCTCAGCGGCGGTGAATGCGGTGACGAACAAGGTCTACGTGGCCAATGCGATCGACGATACAGTGACGGTGGTGGAGGGAGCGACGAATGCCACAAGCACTGTCAAGACCGGCTCCACGCCTGAATTTTTGGCCGTGAACGACGCCACGGACAAGATATATGTCTCCAACCTTTTTTCAAACACGATGACAGTCATCAATGGAGCCACCAACGAAACGACGACGGTGAATACGGGAGCCGAGCCGGCAGCGATCGCGGTGAACCGCTCGACCAACCAGATTTATGTGGCCAACAACGGCGCCAATACCGTGAGTGTGATTGACGGGGCCACCAACGCTGTGGTGACGAGGGTTGCGGTGGGCTCGGAGCCCCTTTCGATCGCGGTGAATGAGATTACCAACCGGATTTACGTGGCCAATTACGCCAGCGCCAGCGTGACGGTGATCGACGGCGCCACCAACACCGCGGCCACCGTGGCCGTGGGAACCAACCCGGATTCCGTGGCGGTGAACGTGGCTACCAACAAGATTTATGTAGCCAACTACGGCAGCGCCAGTGTCACTGTGATTGACGGGGCGACCGGCACAACGACCACGGTAGCCGTTGGCAAAAATCCCGTCGCGGTGGCGGTGGACCCAGCAGCCGGGAAGGTGTACGTGGTGAATTACGGCAGCAGCAGCGCCACGGTGCTGGCGGAGCAGCCGGTCCAGACGATTCCGCTGACCACTACAATCAGCACTCTGACGGACAATTCCACCGACACAGCAACGCCCACTTTTAAGTTCACTGCCAAGGACACGTTTTCACCCAGTGCTCAACTGCCCGACCAAGTGTTCTATCAGTTGGACACCTGGACGGGAACTTGGAGCGCTGCGACTTCGGGCAAGAACACCACGCTTCCCAGCATTTCGGAGGGGACACACATTCTCTACGCCTTTGCCACCGATGAGATGGAAACTTCCGTCATGCTGGAGGCCGCCGGATCGAATCTGGGCACGAGTGGATTGAGCCCGCTGATCGGCAACATAACGTCCTACGAATTTGCGGTCACCGCATCGGGTTCTTCGGGATCGGGCGGCGGGACATTGCCGGTCGAACTCACCATTACCAGCGCATCGGAAGCTACCTTCACTGCAGATCAACCTGGATCGTTCACGGTGACGGCAGCTCGGGTTGGTTTCCTCCATTACTCTGGCGGAACTCGGCCCTTTGCCGCCGGGCGTCACCTTCACGGACAACCACGACGGCACGGGCACTCTCGCGGGTAATCCCGTGACCGGCGGCGTGTATCCCATCGAGTTCACGGCGACAGCTTCCGGCGGCAGCGTGTTTCAAGCGTTCACGCTGACCGTGTCGGGGGCGTTCGCAAATCTCACGCCGACGACCATCGATTTCGGTACCGTCTACAGGTTCCAGGGTCACGAACAGACCATGACGATCACAAATTTGGGAACGGCGCCGCTGGCCCACATCCACGCCGAGATCGTTCCCGCTGCTGCAGCGAGCCGGGAATTTGATGCGGACGTGGATTGCCCGTTCCGGCTGCAAGCCGGAGCGAGCTGCCAAATCCGGATTCGCTTCTTTGCCTGGCACGCAGGCACGGCCACGGCAACCCTGCAGATTGCGGCGAACAACCAGGCAGCGCCGCAGCTGATTCCCGTGACGGCAACAGCAATCGATCCCCGGGCCGAGTTCGATCCCGACCGTGTGGAATTCGACCGGGAGCGCCATCACGAGGACAACACCCGCACCGTTCATCTGAGGAACCCAGGGACCACGTCGCTACTGATCGTTGCAAGCGGGATCACCGGGCCTGACGCGGGAGACTTCAGCGCAACCGATGACTGTCCACGGGTGCTGGAAGCGCACGAAAGCTGCCGCTTCACGATCACGCTTCAGCCGGGGACCAAAGGACCGAAACACGCGCGGCTAACAATCACCGACAACGCCCGAAGCAACCAGCAGAGCGTCCAGCTCGACGCGCAGACGGAAGACCGGTTGAAATAAGAACCTTCGTCTAAGCGCCGAGCCATCCCATCATCGGGTCGCGCAAGTTTGGAAAGGTCGAGTGCCCAGCGCCGTAGGCGCGGCACCTCTATCGGCCCCGAAAACTCTTGACAAACCTATTATCCTTATGGTAAACAGTGGTACGAGATCATACGCGAAACATTCCCAAACTTCAGCGGCATCGTTCTCTCCATCCGACTTCAACACTTCCTCTTTGCACTGTTCCGGCGCATCGGATATCGCTGCCCACGAACATTTTTCGCATGAAAATCACGCCATTTCTAATTGCCAATGGAATTCATAGTCGAAATCACCCAAATCATTGAAAAATCACAAAGTTATAAAATCCTAATCGCTCCTATATCGCGCCTTTGCCACCCCCTGTTTCACCGATCTTTTTTGACCTCAACTCCGGCCTTTCCGCGCACTTTAGCGGCGGGTGCCCCTGGCCGTCCGCTGCGAAGCGGTGAGACCGGCACACTGATTGGGCGCTCTCGCCCCGATGTAAATCGGGATTCGCATGGAAGAATCATGGCCGAGCTTGCGGCCGTATCGATGGTTGGTGAAACGATTGGTTTCACCGGGAAATGATTCATCGTGAGATTCCCAGAGTCTTGGTCCTCCAGCTTCTCTGGCTACGACGCGGTGCGAAAAACAAGGGAGGGCACATCTGCGTATTAACAACGCCTTCGTTCTTATCGAGGCTCACCCGTCCCCGGATTCCAGTAGCTACGGCCTCCGTTTTCCATGTGTCCCCATCTTGGGGTCACATTTACGAATGGGCCCTCGAGGACGTCGAACGTCGGCTCCGGGTTCAGAAACACAAGGCGGAGATCAGCCGTGCTGCTTACCAGCGTTATCGTCGTCCGCCCGCCCGAACGCAGGGAGGTACCGGCCGAAGTTCAATTCGAAGTCGCTCGGAACGCCGTATCCGATATTGCGGATCTTGGCGCGGCGCGCCTGCGCAGTGGGCAAGGCCAGCATTGGAAAGAACAAGTCGTTGCTCGACTGAAGCTCGGCAGCTGTCGGCGTCCCGAACCGATTGATCTGGGCCTTCGCCGCAGCTAGCGTTTCACGGTCAAACGAGGCCAGACGCCGCGCGAGCGCATCGACAAACGAATCGAGATCGCCATCGTCCAGCGCGCGGTTCACCCAGCCATAGCGCTCGGCGATATCAGCATCGAAATCGTCGCCGCTGAGGACGATCTCAAGTGCGCGCGAGCGGCCGACCAAGCGCGGGAGCCATTCCAGCGCTCCGCCGCCCGGGACCAGTCCGACGCCGACCTCGGGGTTCCCGAATAGGGCGCTTTGCCGGCTGGCGAAGCGCATGTCACAGGCCAGCACGAACTCGTTACCGATGCCGCGCGTGCGGCCGCGAATCTTGGCGATGCTCACGACTGGCGGGGACGAGAGGCGTAGCACAAAGTCGCGCCAAAGGCCCAGCATCTCTGGCCGTTCAGCTGCCTTCGCTACGTCGAGATGGGCGACGAAAAAATCGGGATTCGCCGACTGGAACACTACGACCTTCACGGATGGGTCCGCCTCAAGGTCGGTCATTAACGCTCCCAATTCGACGATCGTTGTGGGAAGAAACATGTTGATCGGCGGGTTGCTGAAGGTGACCGTCCACCGGCCCGGATGGGCGCGGTCGATGTTGAACTGGGCATCTGCCCGCTCGCTGCCTCGCCGGATAGCACTGGTTTGGGTCATGGGGCCTTCCTTTTGCGTAGTTTTACATTTTTGGTTGGTACCGTTCCTGTAGGGGCTGAGGTGAATGTCAACTGCGGCCAAAACGTCTTTGGCGGGACAAATAATAACACCACGGGACCGCCTTGCTCAATCAGGGCCTCTTCGTGGTCAGTGAATACTGAGACCGGTGGGTGACCGCGAGAATTTGATCAAGGAAAATGTTTGGCCATGATCAAACTATTTTGGGATGGCGATGGGGCGGACGGGAAACGATGCCACCCAATCATTCGACCGGATTTCCGCTTCCATTGCGGCTTTGCGCTCGAAGGCCGGGGGATGGGATTGGAAATATTCTCCCAACGCGCCAATGGGGATTCCGGTGATTTCTTCGATGGGCGTTCCGGCCTTCTGCTGGTGAAATTGATCCTCGAGTTTTTCGAAGCGGTTCATCAAATTGACGCCCCCGGCCGGGGAATAGCCGGCTCGTACGGCCAACTCCAGTCCCACGCGATCGGCTTCCAGTTCCTGCTCCTTGGTATAGCCGGCGTGGAAAACATCGATCGCTGTCTCTCCCAGTTGGTAGACGTCTTCGAGGCCGAGTTTTTTGCTGGCCAGGTCGTATTGGAGACGCTCGATCGCGTGACGATTGTCAACGTGGGCGATTTCGTGTCCCAGGACCGCGGCCAATTCGTCTTCGGACTGCAATAGATCAAAAAGGCCGCGGCCCACAATTATGTATCCTCCGGGAAGGGCGCAGGCATTCACCCAATATTTATTTTCCTCCAGAAAGAATCGATAGCGAATGGCGGGCCGCTGAACATGCGCGGCCACGGCCGATCCCACCTGGTTCAGATATACGATGATGTTGACGTTGTCCGGGCTCGAAGCTGGCTTTGAAAATAACCCGTACCCCCGGGCGACTTCGTTGCCAACCTTCATTTCCTCCTCGTCGCTGACGCGAGTTACGGCGAGGGGTATGCGCTCCGTTTCCCGTTGCGCATCAGCAAGCAAATAGAGAAGAGGGCGGGCGGAAACGCGCGCGGTGGCTTTGCTTCTTTGCAGAAGGAAAAGAGCGATGCCCGCGATCAGGAGCAGCAGCGCCAGGATTACGCGGCGGATCACAGCACTCTCCTCAATAGCTCGCGGTGCCGCGCGTAGAGAAAACTGACCAGCAGCAGGGCAATTCCCAATCCCATGAAGGAAACGATCCGTCCCAGGGCGTCGAGATTCCAAACGTCCACGGTGATAATGCGTGCGACGCAGAGCAAGAAGAGCAGCAGGCTGAACCAGCGGTAGGCGCGCTCATCCATTTTGAGCACGGCGAGAAAGACGATCAAGCCTTCAACGCCCCACGCGGCTGTAAGAAAGCCCCGGCGGACCTCGAGGCTGACCAGGACTGTGATCAAAATTGTGGGAATGAAGAAAAACAAATGTTGTTCATGGGATTTGATCCAGGCCCAGGCCGTGGGCGATTGCCCGAATGCATTCGGGTTTCCGGGGTTTTCGGCGGGGTGGGTCTTCGGCTGGCTCGGCCTCAACTTTGCCGCGGCAAACAGAACATAGATAAGCAGCGCGCAGGCGACCACCGTCGCGGTTCTAACGTTGGTGAAGCGCCAGGGGCTGAGCTGATAGAAATTATCGAAGGCGCAGCGAACTCCGCAGAACAGGGTCATGGCGTAGCATTGTTCGAGGAACGCTTCCTCGCGAGCCAATCGAGCGAGTGCGTAAAGCGCCACAGCCATCGCCGCCCAGCCGACGGCCACCCATTCCACAGGCATTTCGAATCGTAAGAGGGCGGCCAAGGAAATGGTGCCGAACCAGTGCAGCGCAATTCGAATGCGCGGCGAATCCTGAGTGGTGAATGCCGCGTAGTAATAAATCGCCGCCAGCAAAGAGACGGTGATTACAGGAGCGGCAAACACGCCAACTTGCGAAGTGGAATTCAGATCGGCGACAAAAATGCGGGAGAAGCTCGCGAGCAAGAGCAATTGTCCCTGAATCCGCAGAGGGTTTTCGCGCAGCCAGTCCGCAGCCTCGATGAGCAGCAGACCGAATACTCCCCAAGCCAGGGCAATGGCCGCCGTGGTCACTTCTTCCCAGATCAGAAATGCTACGAGCAGCGACGCGGCACTGGTATATGCCGCATCGACGTGGCTGAATCGCCCCTGCCACACGGAGAGCGTCTGCGATTGAACCGGTACCGGCTCCGTGCCTGGGGTTGCGGAGTCCTCGCGCGGCAGATGCCGCCGCGACTCCAAATACAAAATCGCGCTGCAAAGGCCGACGGTGATCAGCCGCAGACTCACGTGGCGCCAGGTTTCTTCGCTGTTGATGTTGACCGTGAGCAATCGAGCGAGGGCAAAAAAGGCCGCCCCATGGCCGCAATACCACAGGACTTCATCTGCAAGCGGCCTGCTGGCTTCGAGCAACGCGACACCCACGGCAAGCCAGGCCACTGCGGTCCACAGGAATGGCAACGCAACCCACGCGGCTGCCAGCATGAAAATCGTGGCCATAACCGGCGCGAACAGGAGGGCGATCGCCTCGATCGACATCAAATCTTCGCCCAGCCGATTCTTCAGTTGACCGTTGACGTAATAGGCCGCCGCGAGCGCCACCAGCAGCCAGCCGAGTTTTGGGTCCGGGGGATGCCATGAATCCAAGCGTGGGGCGAGATCGTAAAAACAAACGTAGGCGGCCAGCACGGTCGCGCCGGCCCATGCCAGCCTCCGCAGATGGCCATCCACCAAACGCCAACCGGCGACCAGCAGGGCTTCCACTTCGACCAGCCATAAAATTTCGAGACGGCCGCCCGAATAACGATAGGGAATTGCCGCGATCATCAAGGCGGCGCCGATTGTGCTGGACAGAACAAATCCCCAGCGGCGGCCGATTTTTCGCGCCCACGCCGAGACGCCGAAATACACCGCGCCAGCCGAGAGCAGAAACCAGAAACGCCATTCCGGATGAAAGGATTGATAGTGCAGCAGCGCCAGGTAGCCCGCGGCATTTAGCAAGAAGGAAGCAGTGAGCAGCCGCGATTCCATCTCACCCTTTTCGTCGCGTAAAAAATAAGAAATCAGATAAATTGCCCAATAGGCGGAAAGCAGAGCAATGCTGGCTGGAAATTCGGGGAACGGTTTGCGCCCGCCGATCCGTCCGTAGATTTGTTCGAGCCACATCCAGTGCACGGCATAGGTGGCAATGATCGCGAGGGGTTCGACGACGAACCATTTGCGCGCGCGCAAAATTACCACCAGGGAGGCCGCCAACAGAGCCGACGCCACCAGCGCGCCCAGCGGGATTTCGCTGACCGCCACGGTCACAAAAGCGAGCAGGTAGGCGAACCCGGTGGTGATCTCGGAGCGGTAACGCAAAGAATGCGCCACCATCCCAACCGCTACGGCAAATAGCAGTGCGAATCCCCACCAAGTGCTGGTCACCAGGCGAACTGCCGCGATGTTGTGCATCGCGTAGGTGGTGAAATAGGCGAGCGCCCAGCCGCCCCCCAGCACGGCGCGACCCGCAATCCGGTATCGCTCCTTCTTTTCGCCGGCAACTCCGATGCCCAGCAAGATTATGCTCAGCGCGTAGCCGAGAGCGATCTTGCCGGCGGGGCCTAGATAGTGCATGGAGTAGTTCAAGAGCAGCGCGACGCCAATCACGAAGGCGGCCGTGCCGATTTTGTTCAGCCAGTTAGCGCCGAGACTTTCTTCCAGGTCGGCTAGGCTGCGCGCCTCAGATTTCTTGGCATCGTGAAATGCGGTTCCGGTGAAATTAGGCGGGCGTGCTGAAGGGCTGGCTGGAGGAATGGGCAGGGTGCGCGGGCGCGCTGGTTCAGCGATTGGCGGTGGTAGTGCTTTCGGTGGTGCGGCGGCCGCGGGCGGTGGGGTGACTGTCAGTGACGTGTGATGGGGAGCTTCTACGGGAGTTTCAACTCTGGGAGGAGCTGAGGCCGCCGAAGATACCTGGATCGTGTTGGGTTGCGGCGCCGCGGATGGCGATGGGGCGGGTACCGAGCCAGCCGAGCTTGCATTCTCACGAACCGCTTCCAACTGCGCGAGGCGCTTGGTGAGTCCGCGCAATTGCTCGCGAATCGTGGCGTTTTCTTTCTCGAGGTTCTCGGATCTTTGGTCGGCATGCCGTGAGCGTACGAGTGCAACGACCGGTGCGATCAGGATGAACGCGACGACGCAGATTGCAAGGAGTATGCCGAAGTCCACGCCAGCTCCTGTGGTTTATTACCGTTTCGTGAATTGGCGCCATTCTACCAGACGGTTTTCTGGTTTTCTCTTTTTCTTTATGAGATTTGGCATTGGGGGGAAGAATCAAAACCTCAGGCGCGAAATCGGCGCCCGGGGCACCCTCCCCACGGAAACACCGTCCCGGGGACACCACGCCCGTGGGACCCTGCTCCTGGGACAGCAGCCTCCGCTGCACGGCCTAAATCGCCCGATATCGGAGAGGCAGCGCGTCATGATTTCTGATGGGCGTATGTCTATCGCTTGGATAAACTTGCGCCGGGTGTGCCGCGTGTGTTATTTTGCCGCAGAGCTTGGGCTGTCGCCCACCGCGAGCGAACACAACTTTGGCCGTCGAAATCCTTAAAGTCTCACAACAAGAGCCTGATCCGAACCTGGTGGATTACGCCGCTGCGTTTATTCGCAGGGGGCGGGTGGTGGGTCTGCCTACGGATACGTTTTATGGATTGGCAGCCGATCCGTTTAATTTGGCGGCGGTGGAGCGGGTGTTTCAGGTGAAGGGGCGTCCGGAAACGAAGGCGCTGCCCATTCTGGTGAGTTCGATCGAGCAGGCGGCGACGCTGGCTCGCGAATTGCCCAATGCGTTTTTGGTGCTGGCGCACGCATTTTGGCCAGGGGCGCTGACGATTGTGGTGGAAGCGACTCACCGGTTGCCGCTGAAAGTGACGGGAAATAGCGGGAGGGTGGCGTTGCGCTGGGCGCGGTCGGCGCTGGCGTGCGCGTTGATTGATGCGGTGGGAAATCCCATCACTGGAACCAGCGCGAATCTTTCAGGCTTTCCGGCGTGTACCAGCGCGGAACAACTAGTGAAGCAATTGGGAGAACGGTTGCCGCTGATTTTGGATTCGGGAGATACCGGAGCGGTGCTGGCGTCGACGATTGTGGGATTGACGGAAACGGATTGGTGGGTGGCGCGGGAAGGATCGATTCCGGAGAGCGAAATTCGCAAAGCATTGGAAGCGTAGATTGGTGGCGATGTAGATTTCCCGCAAGGATTCAAAGGGTTCGGGCGCAGCAAGCAGCGCCCCTACAAACCGGGCGGGGCCCTTCGAGGCTCAGGGTAAACCCTTCGCGACTCAGGGTAAACCCTTCGAGGTTCAAGGTAAACAAGCAGCGCCCCTACAAGCACATTTACCGCGCCGCGGTTACTTCAAAACGATTGAATCGATAAAATCGTAGTCGCCGGAGGGGAGCAGCGAAACTTTTTCGATGCGGCGGCGATGCACGCAGATGTTGTCCACGTACCAAAGATTCAGGTAGGGCAAATCATTGGCCACAATTTTCTGAACTTCCCAAAAAATTTGTTTGCGCTTCTGCTGATCCATTTCCGAGCGGGCTTGATCGAGCAGTGCGTCGAGTTGTGGATTACGGTAGCGTCCGCGATTCGCTCCGTTGGGTGGAATTTTCTTGGAGCTGAACACGAATTCGAAAATGTCAGGATCGTTGTTGGCGCCGATCCAGCGCAAGGTGTAGAGCTGGAAGCTGCCGCGAGTGATGTCGGCGAACAGCGTGGCGATTTCCAGCGGACGCAATTCGAGAGCGATGCCGACTTGCTTCCACTGATCCTGCAAGGCCGCGGCCAGCAAGCGCGGGGATTCTTCGGTGGAAGTTTTCAAGGTTAAGCGGAAGCGGATTCCGTCCGGGCCGGGCGGGAAACCGGCGGCGTCGAGAAGTTTGCGGGCTTTTTCGGGATCGAAATCGTAGTGCGGAACGGCCGGGTCGTAGGCCCAGCTATTTGGGGGAAGCAAATTGTAAGCGGGGCGGGCCTGGTCGCGCAGCAAATAGCGAATCAGGGTGGCGCGATCGGTGGCGTAGGCGAGGGCTTGACGGACTTCGCGATGGGCGAGGATTGCGTCGTCGAAATTGATGGCGATGTAGGCGAGCGAAGTGCCGGGGGATTCGGTGAAGTCGAGCAGGCGGTCGCTGGCGAGGGCGACCACCGTATCGGAGCCCAGGGAATTGATGGCCAGATCGGCGGAGCCTTTGCGCAATTCCAGGGCGCGCGTCATGGGATCGGGCACGATGCGGAAGCGGACTTGCGGAATTTTTGGCGGCGCGCCGAAATAATCGGGATTGCGCTCGAGGACGACGTCTTCATCCTGTTGCGAACTGACGAAACGAAAGGGGCCGCTGCCGATGGGATGCTGCGCGACTTCGGGGCCCGAGCCGCGCGGAACGATTCCCATGGCCGGGCGCACCAGGGCGCCTAGGAACGAGGCGTAGGGTTCGTGGAGATGAAAGATGACGGTTGCGTCGTCGGGAGCTTCGATCGAATCGACGATGCGGAAAGAGCCTCGCTTGGGAGTTTTGATCGCGCCGGACATGATGGAATCGAAAGTGAATTTCACGTCCGCTGAGGCGAGCGGGCGCCCGTCGTGGAATTTGACGCCGTGGCGGAGATGGAAAACGTAGGTACGCGGGTCGGGCGTTTCCCAGCGCTCGGCCAAGTCGGGAATGAAATTCATTTGCGCGTCGCGCCAGACCAGGCTGCTGAAGATCAGGCTGTCGAGGCGCTGCGATTGCGCGTCGGTGCCGATGCGGGGGTCGAGGTTGGTGGGCATGGATTCGATGAGGAAGTTGACGAGGGCGGGATTGGATGCGGAATTGGCGCGGGTGCAGCCGATGATAGACGTGAGAGCCATTAGGAAGAAACAGAGGGTAAAGCTGGCCTTCGAATAGAAACGCTGGTTCAGGTCAGGCTGCTGTAACTCTGGATTCCTCGCTGCGCTCGGAATGACCGCTTTTACTGCATCGGTTTGAATGACACGGTTAAGGCTGTACCGTAAGGCGGCGTGCTGCGTGCTCAAGCTGAGGGGCCGATCACGACGATTAACGGAGGGGGGCATGGATGATTTTGCCTAGGACTGCAGGGTGTTTTGCACCTGTGGCGCTGGGGAGATTGTTGGGGCGGTTGTGATAGGCCTCGTAGGCCAGGATTGCGAAGGCGAAGGCCTCTTTGGCGTCGCCAGGGACGCCTAGATCATCGGAGGGGATTACCGTAATTTTGGGGACGGCGGCCACTAGCATGGCCATCATCAGGGGATTGCGGGCGCCGCCTCCGGCGACGATCAGGTCGCGGGGGCCAGTGCGGCTGGGCGCCCAATCGCGAATTGCATCGGCGATGGTGATGGGCGTTAGCAGGGTGACTGTGCGAATTAGATCCTCGGAGCGGGCGCGCGCCTTTTTTCCCCAGCGGAGGATGCGAGCGGTGAATTGCTGGCCGAATTGTTCGCGTCCGGCAGTTTTCGGCGGAGCTTTGCGGAAATAGGGATCGCGAAGGAGTTTAGCGAGCAGATCGGGCAGCATTTCTCCGCGCGAGGCGATGCGCGCGTCTTTGTCGTAGGCGAGGCGGCCGTCCGTGAAGTGCTGAACCAGCGCGTCGACGATCATGTTGCCGGGGCCAGTGTCGAAGGCCAGGACGTCCTGCGGGCGAGCGGCGCGCGGGATGGACGTGATATTTGCGATGCCTCCGATATTGAGCGCGATGCGGCTGCGGCGTGCGTCGCGATAGAGCAGGTAATCGACGAAGGGGACAAGCGGAGCGCCCTGGCCTCCGGCGGCCATGTCGGATGGGCGGAAATCGGCAATTGTGGTGATTCCGGTGCGCTCGGCGATGATGGATGGCTCGGCGATTTGGAGCGTGGAGGCTATGCCGGATGCGCCGAGAAAATTTACGCGCAGGCCCTGGTGGTACACCGTCTGACCGTGCGAGCCGATCAAATCGATTTGATGTGGTTTGACGGCGAAGCGGCGGCAAGCTTTTAGGGCGGCGGCGGCGAATAATTCTCCCAATAGAAAATTTAACTGGCTGATTTGGGCGGTGCTGGCGGCTGCTCCCTCGCCAAGGCTTAGGACAGCGGCGCGGACTTTGGCGGGGTAGGGAATGGAGACGAAGTTTTCGAGTCTTGCTTCGAGGCGCGGCGGGGCGCCGGAGATGCGGACCAAGGCTACGTCGATTCCGTCGGCGGAGGTACCGGACATTAGGCCGAGTACGCGCATGGGACGGGTGCGCGCGAGGGGCGACTTTTGTTTTTGCGCATGCTTCGCGGGATCCTTCGCTACGCTCAGGATGACACCGTTTTCCTTAGGCCTGGTTCGCTCCGATGGCATTGCCTGAAAATTTTATCTGTTGAGGAGGCGGCAATGGCCTGGAATCTTGGGGGCTTGTTCGATTTGATACTCATGAGCGGGTGACCTGTTTTTTTAGTTGGGCTAGAAGATTGAGGGCGTCGAGGGGTTTCAGGTTGTCGAGATCGGCGCGGCGCAGGGATTCGAGAACGTCGCGATCGATGGCGGTGAACATGGCTGGCTGTTCGGCTGCCGGCGGGATTGCGCCGGGAGAAAGTTCTTCGGTTAGCTGGTGTTCGCTTTTTTCGTGACGAGCCAGAATTTCGCGGGCGCGCTCGACTACCGCGCGAGGGAGGCCTGCGAGGCGCGCGACTTCGATTCCATAACTTTTATCGGCGCTGCCGGGTTCCACGCGTCGCAGGAAAATAATCTCGCTTCCGGATTCGCGGACGGAGACATGCACATTTCTGACGCCGGGGAGGAGCAGTTCGAGTTCGGTGAGTTCGTGGTAATGCGTGGCGAACAAAGTGCGCGGGCGGGCTCCGGCGTGCAGCGCTTCCACCACGGCCCAGGCGATGGAAAGGCCGTCGAAGGTGGCTGTGCCGCGGCCCACTTCGTCGAGAATTACCAGACTGGCGGGCGTGGTGGTGTTGAGGATCGCGGCGACCTCGCTCATCTCCACCAGGAACGTGGAGCGGCCACGAGCGAGATTATCCGAGGCTCCTATGCGCGTGAAAATACGATCGGTGATGGGCAAACGGGCCTGGGCGGCCGGGACGAATGATCCCATTTGCGCCATCAGCACGATCAGCGCTGCCTGGCGCAGGTAGGTGGATTTGCCGCCCATGTTGGGGCCGGTGATGATCAGCAGGAATTGCGATTTGTCGTCGAGGAACAAATCATTGGGGACGAAGCGTTCGCCGTGTGCTTCGAGCAGTTTTTCGATCACCGGGTGGCGGCCCTGCGAGATCAGCAGATCGCCGCGCTTCCTGGCGGAAGCTGAATCGGAGGCTGCGCGGGCAAGTTCGGTCTCCGTAAATTCGGGGCGGCAATAATTCCGCTGGGCGGCGAGACGCGCGAAATTTACCAGCACGTCGAGCTGGGCTACGGCTGCGGCGGTCTGGCGAAGGCGCGAAGCTTGTTGCGCTACCCGCTCGCGGATTTCGCTGAAAAGCTGGCGTTCGATGCCTTTGATGCGGTCGTCGGCATCCAGAATTTTGCGCTCGTATTCTTTCAGTTCGGGTGAGGTAAATCGCTCGGCGTTAACCAGGGTCTGCTTGCGCTCGTAATCGGCTGGAGCAAGCGCGAGATTGGGTTTCGAAATTTCGATGTAATAACCGAAAATTTGATTGAAGCGGATTTTGAGCGAGGCGATGTTGGTGCGCTTGCGCTCGCGCTCTTCCATTGCGGCGATTACTTGCTTGCTTTGCTTGCTCAGATCGCGCAAATCGTCGAGTTCCGGGTTGTAGCCGCGGCGAATGATTCCGGGATCGCTGGGCAGCGCAGGAGGATTTTCGGCGATGCCTCGTTCGATGTTTTCGCGGACGTCGCCGAGTTCGTCGAGCGAGCCGTGCAGCGCAACGAGACGCTGGCTTTTGCTGGAGGCGAGAAGTCCGCGAAGCAATGGAATGCGCGATAGGGAGTGCGCCAGCGCGATCAAATCACGCGGAGTGGCCACGCCCAGCGTGACGCGGCTGGTGAGGCGTTCCAGATCGAGCATCCCGCCGAGATGTTTGTGGATTTCTTCGCGGGTCACGGTCTGCGACTTCAATTCGGCTACGGCATCGAGCCGCGCTTCGATTTCCTCGCGTTTGATGGATGGGCGCAGAATCCAGGAACGCAGCAGGCGCGCGCCCATGCCTGTGGCGGTTTCATCGAGCGCGGAAACCAGGCGTGGCGGAAGCGATCGTCGCCGGACGTGGGTTCGAGTAATTCGAGATTGCGGACGGTCACGTGGTCGAGGACCAGCGCGTCTTGCTGCTCGTAGAATGTGATGTGGTCGAGATGTTCGAGTCCGTTGCCTCCGGAGCGGGTGCTGGCAAGGGGCGTGGCGGCTCCGGCGCTTTGCGCTGAAAGGGCTGAGGTTTCGCGCAGGTAGTGAACCAGCGCTCCGGCTGCCGCAGATGGCTTGCGGGATGCCCGTCGAGGCCGAATCCTTCGAGGGTCACGACGCCAAATTGTTGCTCGAGCAAGCGCACGGATTGGTCGAAATCGAAGACCCATTCGTCGAGTAGAGTTTCGGTGGCGCCGAGGCCGTCAAATTCAGGGAGCCTGGGTTGGGCGAAAGAGTGTTGCGGCTCGCGGCAACAGAATTTCGCGAGGGCGGAGGACTTGCAGTTCATCGCTGACTCTGCTTTCCGCGCCGGCGCCCGAGAATTCGGCGGAGCGAAATTCTCCGGTGGAGAGATCGACGTACGCGAGACCGATGGGCTGGCCTGTGGGGTGGCGAGAGATGGCGGCGAGGAAATTATTTTCGCCCGCGGCCAGCACGCTGGAATCGGTGGCTGTGCCGGGAGTGATGACGCGGACGACTTCGCGGCGGACGAGTTTCTTGCCCTTGGATGGTTCCTCGGTTTGCTCGCAGATGGCGACTTTGTGGCCGGCACGGATCAGGCGGGCGATGTAATTTTCCGCGGCGTGATAGGGAACGCCGCACATGGGTACGGCGTGGTCTTTTTCTTTGTTGCGGGCGGTGAGGGTGATTTGAAGCTCTTTTGAGGCTACCAGTGCATCGTCATAGAAAAGTTCATAGAAATCGCCGAGGCGGAACATCAGCAGCGCGCCTGGATACTGGCGTTTGATCGAGTGGTACTGCGCCATTAATGGCGTGGTTGGTTCCGTCATGGGGCTGGCCGGTGGTGCTTCGACTCAAGCGCGGTAGAAGCAAAGTGGTGCGAGCAAACGCGCGCAAGGTCCATTGGTTTATACCCTGTGGCGTGCAATTCTGTCGAGCCGCGAGGCGGGTTGCTAGTGGGTCAGTTTCCGATTATCCGACTTACCAGGGACTCAAAACTCAGATTTTTCCGAAACGAGTTTTTCCGCCGATTCAATGCACACAGGCTGCATGCGTCCTTCTTTTTCCGGCGCTAAAGGACACACTTCAAAATCCCCAAACAAGGACACTTTCATGAAATCGTATTTCTTGAGATTAGCGGGCAATTCCAAATCATCTTCCTCATTGAGTCCTGCATCGAACGGCCCAAAACCGGGGCCGCTGTATATACTCAGAAGACGATGGGTTCCGATTTTCCAAAGTCGAAGAGAAGGATTTCCGTTGTAGAAGCTGAGCCGTCCGTGTGTCCAATAACAACTCTTTGCATTCTCCGGCGTCTTGCACGCAATTTTGCGTTTCGCTGGTTGTTGGGAAGCAGTCGCAAGAACAAATCCCACGCAAAGCAGTATCAACAGTAGCAAGGTCCGCTTCATATCCCCGAATCTACAACTGCAATTGAATGATGGCAATAAGTTCCAATTCGTCTGCCAACTCCTGGTAAACGCGGTTACTGTACAAAACGTTGGTAGCCTTTGGTATTGGTCTGCGGGCGCTTGCCCGTGGGTCAACTCCTGATAGGGCGTGCTGGTGCCACGCAGACGCAAAAATCTTAGTGGGACGCTTTCATGTTCGCTTCGAGGAAATCCGGCACATCGTTTCCCCAGACATCTGTCGCCGAAGAACAAAATCCCCAATGTCCGTCCTGATGGGTGCTGCCGAAGGCCGGATAGACCTTCGGTAGAAAAGTTCGTAAAAATCGCCGAGGCGGAACATCAGCAGCGCGCCTGGATACTGGCGTTTGATCGAGTGGTACTGCGCCATTAATGGCGTGGTTGGTTCGGTCATATGACTGGCCGGTGGTGTTTCGACTCAAGCGCGGAAAAGCAAAGTGGTGCGAGCAAACGCGCGCAAGGTCCATTGGTTTATACCCTGCGGCGTGTAATTCTGTCGAGCCGCGAGGCGGGTTTCTAGCCGGAAATTTTCCGATTATCCGACATGTCGGCGTTAGACCGTCAAGGTTGATTCCCAGTCGCGCAACGGTTTATGAATACCTATCCAGGCATGTCGTTTCTAGGACCGCTCGCTTCAGCGCCCTGATAATATTTGCGATGGGATGTCTCTCAAATTCAAAACGCTCATGCTCTGGCTTCTTCCCCTGTTTCTTTTCATGGGGTTCGCTTGGAGTCTCAATATCGCCCTTTTCAATTGGTGGGTAAGCGGCGGTCCGCCGGTAGAGCACCCCGAAATCTACCGCCATCGCGGGAATGTTTTTTGTACGATTAGCCTTGGATTTCTTTTGAGCTTCGTAGCTGCCGTTTGGGGCCTGATCCGCCGGCAGAAGCGTCGGTCTTCCGTTCGGGTGGGATCAGTTTCCGATGACGCCATTTAACGGAAGCTAAGAGTGGGTGTAGAGTGAAACAAACGAGGTTCCCCGGCGGTGGGGATGATAAAGAAACAATCGATCGTGGCCCTTGCCCTGCTCCTGCTGATTCCCTTGGTTTGGATGCTTGGGGGAATACTGTTCAGCCTGATCAATCCCGAAATTGCCGCCGGACATCCGAACTATGTCCAAAACTATCACCGGCTCAGCCTGCTGAAGAACATGTGTTGGTGGGCATCTGGCGTGGTTGTGGCTATCTTGTGGGTGCTGGTGTGCTTTCTGGTGATCCGCTCCAAGAAGCGATCCCAGCTCTGGCTGTTTCTGGCGGCATTGGGCCCATTCGGGTTCGCCGTTCTGGCGATGCTGAACGACCGGGCGCCTGCGGAGACAGACTTCTATGCTCGGTTCGTGCGCAAGTTGAACGTGTTTGTGCGAGTGGGCTACGAACTTTGCATCTTTGTAATCGTATGGATGCTCGCCTATGAGGGCATGGTCCTCAAGCGCACACTGATGATCAGTTATGAGGCCGCCACCACTGGGGATTCGACCGCGCAGATCATTGATCTGCAGAACGCTTCGTCTGGAATGTGGGCGTTTGCGGAAGGGAATGAGGTGATGTATCTGGTGGTTTTGCTCTACCTGCTTTGGCCAATGGTCTTTAACATTGCGGGATGTGTGGCAGCGCCTGTGGCATCGCCCAAGGCACGCTGAGTCTCGATTTCAAAGCGCACGCGCCTAAGTCCCGATAAACGCACACCGAACAAGGCCAGTGAAACTCAATCGATAAACACGACTGCGCTACCTGGGGGCAATCTGAGCAGAGGATGATTGTTCAGAGTTCTGGCACGCGTGGTGCTTACTCCTTCCAGCCAGTCTCAGCACAGCTGTGCGATGGGGCTATTGACAGAATCCGGCCGCATACATAAGATTCCTATATGTAGGGGGAATATCTATGGTCGGGAAGGGAATCAAGCGCGGCACAGCGGAACTCGCGGTGCTGAGTGTGCTCGAAGGTGGGGCAATGCATGGTTATGAGATGGCGCGGCGCATCGAACAACAAACGAAGGGAGCGCTGCGGTTTACGCTTGCGGCGCTTTATCCCATGCTCTACCGCATGGAGAAGCAAGGGTGGATTCGCGGGACGTGGGAAACAGGCAGCAACGGGCGGCGCAAGCGCTGCTACCGGCTGACGGCAGCCGGAAGAAAGAAATTGTCACCGCTCCGGCGGGAATGGGCCGAACTTTTCCGCGCATTGCAAAGGCTTACGAAGGTCGCTGATGCCTAATTGGCAAGAACTCGTCCGCCAGCGCCTCTCCGGCCTGGCTCTGGATGCCGCGGAACAGGACGAAATCAACGCGGAGATCGCCGCGCACCTGGAGGAATTGTATGAAGCATTTTGCGCGGATGGTTTGCCGCAGCGGGAAGCACTGCAACGAACGCTCGCGCAGGTTGCAGACTGGCAGGATTTACAACGCAAGATTCTTGTCGCCAAGAGGAGGGAACAACCCATGCAGAAACGCGTGCAGCAAATCTGGATTCCCGGGATCCTTACATTGACGCTTTCGATGATTTTCCTGATGACGCTCCAGAAACTTGGATTCCAGCCTCGCATCGTGGGGAGCGGCCCGAACATGATTCTTTTTTATGAGCCGTGGCTGGCGTCGCTTCCATTTCTTGGGGCACTGGGAGCCTGCCTTTCGGCCCGGCGCGGCGGTTCGCTGGGAACCGTGCTTCTTGCCAGCGTTTTTCCCGTGCTGGCGCTTACCTCGGCGTTTCTTTTGATGTTTCCAATCGGTTTGATCATCGAACGGGTCATAGGAAGACCGGTCGATTTTAGGATTGTGGCAACCGCTCTTCTGCACGATGGGATTGGCTGGGGTCTTGTTTCCAGGAGTCGCTCTGGTGGCGGGCGGATTCCTGGTGCACCTTTTGCTCAACCGGCGGTCATGGTCAAAAGAGACGGCGATCGGTTAGCGGTGCGGAGAAGGCCTGATTGTACGCGGCATCGAAATTCCCAAGGCGGGCGGACTGTACTTCGCGTCCCGGGCATTGTCCATTCTTCATTGACAGCCGCGAGGCGGGTTGCGGGCGAGTTAGCTTCCGGTGATCCGACTTATCGGGACTCCGCCTGAGCAACAGCGTTCAAGACCCTTCAGTCACGACGGATTGAATTTCAGGGATTACAGTTTCGGCGCCGGTGGCCATCGTACCTCGGATTTGGCTTAATGTTGCGGACATCTACTCGAATGATCACTTCCGATTGCGTAGCCGGATTCACAACAAACGAACTTACAGGTCCACTCGAAGTCGAATACTCCTCGCTGCCGCACGGATACGACTCAACTTCAACGGTGTACTCGCCCGGAGGAAGTAATTCCGTATCCGCTGAGCCGTCCATCCCGGTCGAAAGCAACATTGCGCCAAATTTCTTGTGTTTAATGGGTTTATGGTTCAGTTCGAATCTTGCACGGACAAAGCGGTCGGTAGCGATGTCCCAGACCCGAAATGTCACTTTGCCACCGCGGATACGCAAGACAATCTCCACTGGTTGGGAGGGCATCGTCGCGGAAAGTTCTACGACAGGAGCCGTTAGTGACATACCGGCGAAGACATTTTCATTCGAAGGCAGCCAATAGTCTGTTGGCTTACTCGCACTGAAGCTATAACGATTGCAGTCGGGGTCAAAAACAGGAAAAGAAAATCTACCGTCTTCGGCGGTCGTCGTTTCTCGGACTTGCGCAATGTGCACGTCGCCCTCCGACCGGTCAACGCATATGGCCGATGCGCGTACTGTTGCTTCCGCAGCGGGTGTCCCGTCGGGGAACACAACGCTACCGCGCAGCTGCCGCGCAATTTGAGGTTGAGCCGGTAGCGTAACGATCTGCGACGAGAGAGGTGCAAAACAAACCACCAAGAGAATATAGTCAAGACAACGGAGCATCTTTTCTGCAAGACGGCCGCCCTGAAATCTAGCTCGGCTTCGCATGGTCACAGGTGTCGAGTTGGCTAGCCTGCCTCAACCAGGACAGGAGAATCCTACATTAACGAAGGCCCCAAGTCCCGATTCACGCGGAAATCGGACGAAGTGATTTCGGATAAGCCTCACGTCTTGCCCTTCACCTGGATCGACTCCAAGTATTTCACCAGATTCTCTACTCGGACCGCTCTTCGGTCCATGCCCGGCTCGACCTTGATGAAGATGGGCCCCCACACCGGCATCTCGCGCGAACCATGCGACTCGTTGACCACCTCGCACAGAATGATTTTGCGCATCCGAGCTGCCGGAAAAGTGCCTCCGTTCATTTTCGCAAGCACCGTCAGGTCCGGCACCTTCACTCTCATCGCAAACGCCACGGGCCCGTTTCCCTTGCCGTCTTTCCCGTGGCAGGTCGCACAGTGCAAGCGGTACAAATCTACCCCTTCCACCGAATGAAGCTGCGACGTAGCCGAGCTTGCCTGCGTGTTCGCTCCAGTCCGTGCTGGCACGATCACATTCAGCATTAGAAACAAACAACACGACCCGCCCAGGATGTTCATAGTGGTCCTTTCATGGAGGCTCGGCGAATTTTTCGCAGAGTATCCCTTCGAACCAGGCTACGTAAAGACTGAAATCTAGCTGTGTTTGCTCGGAGCTTGTTTGGCCATGGAAGGCGCCCCTACAGAACCGAGCGTGGTCCCGGCGAAGGATTTGCGAGTAGTATTGATTCATGCGGGAAGGGGAGTGATGACGGACGGAAAGAACTACGAGGTTGAGATCAAGCTGCGGGTTGAGAACCTGCGCGAAATTGTGGGGAAGCTTGCGGAACTTAAGGCGAAGCGGGTGCGGACTGCGTTTGAGCACAATATGCTGTTCGATACAGCGGAAAACCGAATGCGGCGATCGGGAAGGTTGCTGCGGCTGCGGCTGGAGTGGTCAGCGGGGCGTGGCGGCGCGCCGAAACGGCCTCAATCAGACCCGGCTCGAGGGATTTTCACCTACAAGGGGCCCGTTGGCAGGGGAGCTATCCAAAAAAAAGCATCGCGCTATAAAATTGTGGAAGAAACCGAAATTGAGATTCCGAATCCTGAGAAATTGCCGAATATTTTGGAGGGGCTGGGCCTGCGGACGACGTTTCGTTATGAAAAGCGGCGGACGCTATATCGATTGCCGGGGCTTGGGCAGTTGCAAGTTGAAGTGGATGAGACGCCGGAGGGAGTGTTTGTGGAGTTGGAAGGGCCGCGGCGCGCGATCGATCGGGCGGCGCGAATGCTTGGCTACGGCCCAGGCGATTACCTGACGACGAATTATTGGAGCATTTACCGCGATGCGTGCCGGCGAAAAGGCAAGAGGCCGGGCAACATGGTCTTCCCTTTGTAACAAAATCAAAAATAATTGCGATTCACTTCAGTCTTTCCTTGACAAAGTTTTGATATGACCTTAACAAGAGATTCGCACATTCAGCGGAGCGCGCGTATCGCGATGGATTATTCATCTTCCAATCCGGAACCCGGTAGTTCGAGCCTGTCTGGGCCCTGCAGCAAGGTCCAGACGGGGCTGGAGAATGGTTCAATTGCGGCCGCTGGCCGCTTGATGGGACCGCCAAGGGGCGCGGAGGCAAGAGCCGACCGAGGGTAATCTGCGGGAGTTACTGGCCCGTGGTCGGGAAATCTGCCGGCCTCGGGCATTTTTGTTTTTAGGGGCAGGCGGGGAGCGCAGGCGCCCGAGCCGCGCTCGCGGGAGAGAGACATGTTGCACGCCACGGAAATACTTGGAGCAGAAACATACGATTCCTACGGCAATTTCGTGGGGCGGGTGAAGGAAATGTTCATCGAGCCGGCGGACCAGCCGAATCGCGTGGCGCGGCTGTTGCTCGGGCGGGGACAATACCGCCCGTTGATTGCGCGCTACGACCAGATCGGGTTCGTCGCGCCGGGAACGATCAAACTCAACACGGAAGAATCGGCGCTGGAACTTTACCGGCCTAATGAGGCTTGGCTGGCGGTGCAAAAGGATTTGCTCGATCAACAGATTATCGATACCAGCGGGCGCAAGGTGGTGCGTATTAATGATGTGGACTTGAGCGAGCAGCGCACCAATGGAACCGTGGAAATGCGAGTGACCCAGGTGGATGTGGGTTTGCCAGGGGCCGTGCGGCGGCTGCTGCAAGGGGTTGTTTCGCCTTCGGTGATCCGGCGGATTCAGTCGAAATTGCGCCCGCGGGTAATCCTGTGGGAATTTGTGAACTTGATCGAACCCGATCCACTGCGGCGGGTGAAACTGCGTCTGACATCGAACAAGCTGGCCAAGCTGCATCCCGCCGATCTTGCGGACATCATGGAGGAACTGTCGCCCGCCGAACGGCAATCGATTATCAGCTCGTTGGACGAAGAGACAGCGGCGGAGGCGCTTGCGGAACTGGACAAGCGGCTGCAAACACAAATCGTCGAGAAACTCGACACCGAAACGGCCGCCGGTATTTTGGAAGAAATGCCGCCGGACGAAGCGGCGGATATTCTTTCGGAGTTGACTCCGGAAATGTCCGCGGATGTGTTGCGCGAAATGCCCCGGGAGGATGCGCAGGATGTCCGGGAATTGCTGAAATTCGATGAGAACAGCGCTGGCGGGATGATGACCACTGAATTTGTGGTGGTGGCCGAAGACGCCACGCGCGGCGAGGTGATTGACTACATCCGCTTCAACGAAGTTCCGCTGGAACAGTTGGACACGATTTTTCTGCTGAATCACGAAGCTGTGTTGGCGGGCACCGTACCGCTGGCGAAACTGCTGCTGGCGGGCGCCGAAGACGAAATGAAAACGCTGGGGGTCGCCGCGGAGATTTCCGTCGGTCCGAATGTGGAAGACAGGGAAGTGTTCGAAATTTTCGACAAATACAATCTTCGCAGCCTGGCCGTAGTGGATGACGAAGGGCATCCGATCGGTGCAATTGCGGTGGATGACGTAGTCGAGAGGATGCGCGCGAAATTATGAACTGGGTGGGGGAAACCGGATTGGCGAAAGCCTGGCGCAGCCGCACCAGTGGAATCCGGAAACGTGTGCGTCCCTGGCAGAAGCGGATGGCTCTGCTGCTGGCGGTGGTGGGACCGGGTCTGATCACCTCGAACGTGGATAATGATGCCGGCGGAATCGCGATCTATTCCGTGGCTGGGGCGCAATACGGCTACACGCTGCTGTGGGCGCTGATTCCGATGACCATCGCGCTGTACGTCAGCGAGGAGATGTGCGCGCGCATGGGCGTGGTGACAGGGAAGGGGCTTTCCGACCTGATCCGCGAGGAGTTCGGATTCCGATCCACGTTCTTTGTGATGATGGCTGCGCTGGTGGTGGACCTGGGCAATACCGTGGCGGAATTCGCCGGGGTTGCGGCTTCCATGGAGATTTTCGGGGTGAGCAAATACATCTCCGTGCCGCTGGCCGCGATTATCGTGTGGTTGCTGGTGGTGCGCGGAAGCTACAAGCAAGTGGAAAAGATTTTTCTGGTGGCCTGCGCGTTTTATGTGACGTACATCGTATCCGCGCTCCTGGCCAAGCCGGATTGGCTCTACGCCGCGAAAGAAACCGTGCTGCCTTCCGCTCATTTCGATTCCGGGTACCTGATCCTGCTGACTGCTTTGATCGGCACCACCATCGCGCCGTGGCAATTTTTCTATTTGCAGGCGGGATTCGTGGAAAAGCGGGTGGGGCCAAAGCAATACAAACATGCGCGGCTGGATGTGCTGGTGGGGAGCGTCAGTTGCATGGTGATCGTGTTCTTCATTATCGTCTGTACAGCAGCCACTCTGCACACCCGGGGCATTCACATTACGGATGCCGCGGAAGCGGCGCAGGCTTTAAAGCCGGTGGCAGGGCGCTTTGCGGCGAGCTTGTTCGCATTCGGACTGTTGAACGCTTCGCTGTTTGCGGCATCGATTTTGCCGCTTTCCACGGCGCATGTGATTTGCGAAGGCATGGGTTTTGAGGCGGGGATCGACCGCAAGATGGTGGACGCGCCGATTTTTTACGGCTTGTACACGGGATTGATCGTGGTTGGAGCGGGCTTGATCCTGATTCCGCGGGCGCCGCTGTTTAAAGTGCTGGTGTTGTCGCAGGTGGCCAACGGAGTTTGGCTGCCGGTGGTATTGATCTTTATGCTGCTGCTGATCAACCGGCGGGAATTGATGGGAGAATTCGTAAACAGCCGGGGATTCAATTTCTTCGCATGGGCCACCAGCATTGCGATGATCGCGCTCACCCTGGTGGTGCTCTATGCCCTGTTATTCCGGCCCGGCGAGGTGGCGGGGCTCGGCGCCTTGCTGTTCCGGTGATGCCTGCGGTTGCGCGCCTCACTTTGCTGTGTTAATTTTCGGAACGAAGTTTCCTCGAGTGGAACCGAGTGAAAAACAGCGATTTACTCAAATCCGCCGGGCCGGCGGAAACGCGCCTGCTCGAACAGCTCGATCCCAAGCGGATGCCGCAACATTTAGCAATCATCATGGATGGAAACGGACGCTGGGCGGAGAAACGGCACCTGCCGCGGGTGGCGGGGCATCGCTCGGGTGTGAAAGCGGCGCGCGTGATTATTGAAACCTGCGCGCGGCTGAAAGTTCCCGCGCTTACTTTATACGCGTTCTCGCTGGAGAACTGGCGCCGTCCCCAGGCGGAAGTGGCTTTCCTGATGCAATTGCTGCGGCAATATCTTCGCCGCGAGTTGCCCGCGATCCACAAAAATAACATCCGCCTGCTGGTGATCGGCCGTTCCTCGCAATTGCCGAAGGCCGTTCAAGAAGATATCGACCACGGAATGCGGCTGACGGCGCGAAACACGGGAATGAGGCTGGTGGTGGCGCTGAATTACGGCGGGCGGGCCGAACTGGTGGATGCGTTTAATTCCATCCTCGATTTGGTGCGGCGAAACGGGCAGGCGGCTTTTCAAGTGGACGAGCAGACCGTTTCCAATCATCTGTATACCGCCGGTCTTCCGGACCCCGACTTGTTGATCCGCACCAGCGGGGAAATGCGCGTCAGCAATTTCCTGCTCTGGCAGATTGCCTATGCTGAAATTTACGTTACGGAAACGTTGTGGCCGGACTTCACGCGGGAGCGGCTGCTGGAGGCTCTGGTGGACTACCAGAAACGCGAAAGGCGCTACGGCGGGCTGGGCGGAGTCCGTGCGCGATCCGGACATGCTGCGAGCTGAGATGGGGCGAACTCAACGTTGTTCCAATGAGCGGAGTTTCCCAGTAGCCCCCTCCCGTCGATCGGACGAGACGAAAGGTGGGTGCTCACCCGATGCCGCACCGGTTACGGATGCCGCCCTGACGGGCGGCGCTACACGGAACCTGCCCGCCTGTGGAATTCCATCCACAAACAGAGTTGCGGCATGACCGGCGCGCGATTCCTCACTGCTGTGGTGCTCATCCCAATCGTCGTCGGCGCCGTGTGGTGGGGGCCGTCTTACCTGGTGGCTGCGCTTGCGGCTTTGGTTTTGGTCCCCGCGCTTTACGAATTTTTCCGGCTGGGCTCGCAGATTGGCTTGCCGGGATACTGGCGATGGACCACGGTTTGTAGCCTGCTGTTGCTGTATGCGCAGTGGGCGGCCGGGCAAGTGGAGCGGCACTCGCTGGGCTATGGCCTGGACGTGGTGCGCTACGCGGGCGATCTGAATCTATCGGTTGAAGGCGTCTTGCTGATATTTGTCGCGGGAGTCGCCGCCATCGGGCTCGGGACCCGGCGGCCGATCGCGGAGATTTTTCCGTCGACGGCGGCGAGTGCGGCTGCGTTGCTTTTTATTTCGCTTCCATTCAGTTATCTGGTGCGAGTGGATGCGACCGTGCGCGTGGGCAAGCAACTGGTTCTCTTTACGCTGTGCCTGGTGTGGGCTGGCGATACGGCCGCTTATTTTGCGGGCCGCTCGATCGGCCGGCTGAAAATGGCGCCGTTGCTGAGCCCCAAGAAAACGTGGGAAGGCGCGGCAGGAAACCTGATCGGCGCGTTGCTCGTGGCGCTGCTCTTTTCCTATTGGATACAAACCGATCTGACCGTCATGCTGATCGTGGCGGCGCTTGCGAATATCGCCGGCCAGATGGGCGATCTGTTTGAATCGGCTTACAAGCGCAGCGCCGGCGTGAAGGATTCCGGTTCCATTCTGCCAGGGCATGGCGGAATGCTGGATCGCATCGATAGCCTCATCTTTGCCGCTCCGGTGGTGTGGTGTTATGTTGGATGGTGGGCATGGCGGGGTCACGGATAGCTTGAAAACAATTTCCATTCTGGGTTCAACCGGATCAATTGGGCGTCAGTGCCTGAACGTAGTGGAGTCCCTGCCGGGACGCTTTGCGATCGCCGCGATCGCAGCAGGTTCGAATATCGCGTTGGCGGCGGAACAGGCCACGCGCCATCACCCCAAAGTCGTCTCGGTGGCCAGCGAGCAAGGTATCGGCGAACTGCGCGAGCGATTGCGAGCGGCAGGCGTAGATCCGCTTCCGGAAATTTTGTTTGGGCGGGAAGGGATGGATCGTGTGGCGACCGAGCCCGCCGCTGAAATTGTAGTCTCGGCCGCTGTGGGAGTGGTGGGACTGCCTGCAACCTATTCCGCTGTAAAGCTGGGTAAGACCATCGCCCTGGCAAATAAGGAAGTGTTGGTGGCGGCGGGCGAACTGGTGACGCGCGCGGCTCGGGAGCAAAATGTCGCGACTGCTGCCGGTGGATAGCGAGCACAACGCGATTCATCAATGCCTGCGCGCGGGCCAACGCTCGGAGGTTAAGCGGCTGGTTCTGACGGCATCGGGCGGTCCGTTCCGGAAGACTCCTGCGAATCAGATGGGCGGCGTGACGCCCGAACAAGCTCTGGCGCATCCAAATTGGAAGATGGGTAAGCGAATCACCATCGATTCCGCAACGCTGATGAATAAAGGCTTCGAAGTGATTGAAGCCCGTTGGTTGTTTGGGATGGAGTTGGATCAAATTGACGTTGTGATCCACCCGCAGTCCACGGTGCACTCGATGGTTGAGTTTGTGGATGGTTCAGTTCTGGCACAGTTAGGACCAACTGATATGCGCATGCCC
The DNA here is from genome assembly GCA_963756355.1 of uncultured Acidobacteriota bacterium. Classification (GTDB taxonomy): domain Bacteria; phylum Acidobacteriota; class Terriglobia; order Acidiferrales; family UBA7541; genus JBGPTK01. The sequence goes on from CAVWOD010000024.1 coordinate 46,656, forward strand.
ATCCAATATGCGCTAACCTATCCAGAACGGGTATCGTCGAACGATTGTGCCCTGGATTGGGCCCGTTTACGCAAGCTCGACTTCGCCAAAGTGCCGAGGCGGAAATTTCCTTGCCTGCGGCTTGCGCGAGAGGCATCGCGGCAGGGCGGGGCATTACCGTGTGCGCTGAATGCCGCCGACGAGGAAGCGATCGCAGCTTTCCTCGATGGGAGATTGCCCTTTCCGGGAATCGCGGCGGTGATCGAATCGGTGCTCGAGCGGATGCCCAAGATTGCCTTCGCCGATATGGACGACGTGCTGGCTGCGGATGCGGAAGCGCGGCGGCTGGCGCAAGAAGAAATCGCGATGAAATCCAAATCGAAGGTTTTCGCAGGTGAACATGGCCAAGATTGAAGCAAACCTGGTGATCATCCTGGCGGCGGTTATCAGCCTGGGGATCATGATTCTGGTCCACGAATGGGGCCATTTTATCGTTGCTCGATTGTGCGGCGTGCGCGTGGATGTATTTTCCATCGGATTCGGGCCGCGGCTATGGGGATGGAAACGCGGCACCACGGATTACCGGCTGAGCCTGCTGCCGTTCGGCGGCTGGGTAAAGATGGCTGGCGATAATCCCATCGAAGAACGCAGCGGCGCGAGCGATGAATTCCTCTCGAAAACGCGCTGGCAAAGGGTCCTGATCGCAATCGCCGGACCCGTAATGAATATCTTGCTGACCATGTTTCTGCTGTTCGTCCTGTTCAAGGTGGGCGTTACGGAGCCCGCATTCCTGACCGCACCTGCTCAGGTTGCCGCTGTGCTCCCCGAAACGCCCGCGGCGCAAGCCGGAATCCAGGTGGGGGACGAAATCAAGAAGGTCAACAGCGCCCGAATTTCGAACTGGGAAGATGCACTGACGCAATTGCAAACTGTAGCCGCGGGGAAATCTTTCTCCCTGGAAGTGGAACGCGGCGGGCAAACTGTTCCTGTAACGGAAACGGTTCCCACAGTCCACCCGCCGATTGAGGAATTTGCCCTGGTCGGTTATCCAAACGCTCCCGCCATCGTGGGATCGGTAAATCCCGGATCGCCGGCGGACAAAGCCGGCCTGAAGGCCGATGATGAAATCATTTCCGCGAACGGCCAGCCGGTGATCAGTTTTTCGGCTTTTACCTGGCAAATCCGGCATTCGGATGGAAAGCCGTTCGAGCTGCAAGTTCGCAGAGACGGTAAATTGATTCCCATGACCATCCAGCCTGCGTATGGAGATCCGGGGGATGCCGGCGGGACTCGCTGGCACATCGGATTCCTGCCGACCTCGACTACCATTCGCCGGTCGTATCCGGTGGTGGTCGCAGCGAAACGCGCGGTGGTTGCCACGGGCGCTTTGTCCTCGGAGATTTTTGGGGTACTGGCTGGGCTGTTCCAGGGCCGCATCTCGCTCAAGCAACTGGAAGGTCCCGTGGGGATCATGCGAGAGGAAGGCAAGGCGGCGCGGCGGGGGCCGATGGATTTTCTTCAGTTGATGGCCATCATCAGCATCAACCTGGGAATCCTGAACCTTCTGCCGATTCCGATTCTGGATGGCGGCCACATCCTGATGCTGGCGGTGGAAAGCGTAATCCGCCGCGACCTGAGCCTGGCGGTGAAGGAGCGATTTGTCCAGGTAGGCTTGGTATTCCTCTTGACTGTGATCGCGTTTGTTACATACTTCGACGTCGTTCGCATGTTACCGAGCCACTAAAATGTCCCTTTCATCCTCCGCCTCGGCGCACCGTGTTTCCAGCGGCGAGCGGATCAATGTTCACACCCCTCCGGGACGCTTGCAGAAGCAATTGACGGCCAAGGGAATTCGGCTGACCCGCCAGCGGCGCGCCTTGTTGCAGGTGATGGAAACGGCCACGCGCCATCTGGACGCGGATGAAATTCTGGAGCAGGCCCAGAAGATCGATCCCAAAGTTCATCGCGTCACGGTCTATCGCACCATTGATCTGCTCAAAAAGCAGGGGTTGATCGACGAGCTCGATTTGCTGCACCTGCGTGGCGACCGCCATTTCTACGAAAGCCACGGACCGCGCGATCACATTCACGTTGCCTGCCTGCGCTGCGGCAAAGTGCGCGAGTTCGAAAGCCGCCTCTACGAACAGTTGAAGAAGCAGATCGAACGCGATTGCGGCATCAAAATTTCCATGGCCAGAACGGAAGTGGGCGGCTATTGCCTGGATTGCCAGCCGAAGTAAGCCTGTCGATATAAATTCCTCAACCAGCACGGCAAAAGTGCGTATTCCCGCTTCATTGGTTCTGAAGTGAATCATCCGGCTGTTGCGCGGGATCCCGCGCCAGAAATCGGGCTCAGGATGCCCCCAGATGTTCGTGGTTGAGCGGAGGCCTCGAGGATTTAAATCCGAGTCGTTAGATCAGGCGAACCACGCAAGCGGTCCGCGCGCCGGAAGAATTTTCGGGTGCGTTCGAGATCGCGATTCACTTGCTGGCGCAGGGCTTCGATGCTGGGGAATTTTTGTTCATCGCGCAGGCGCGTGCAGAAGCGCACTTCGATCGGCCCGGCCGTTACTTCCCTTGAAAAATCGAAAAGGTGGGATTCAATGGTCAGCCGTTTGCCGTCGAACGTGGGGCGGTAACCGACGTTGGTTGCGCTGCGGTAGACGGTTCCATCGACTTTCGTTTCCGTGGCATAGACGCCGGTTCGCGGGAGCAATTCCTGGGTGCATTCCAGGTTTAGAGTAGGCACCACAACTTGCCGCCCCTGGCCGGTTCCGGTGCGCACCTCTCCATACAACGCGAACGGACGGCCGAGCCAGCGAGCGGCCAAATTGACGCGTCCTTCGCGGATGGCTTGCCGGATTCCGCTGCTGGAAACCACTTTGCCGCGAAACTCAACCGGTGGGATCGAATCAACCTCGAACGAATATCGCCGGCCCAACTCGGTGAGCAACCTGGTATCCCCCGCCTGCTTGTGGCCGAAGCGGAAGTTGCGGCCAACTAGCACGGCGCAGATGTGCAGACCATCGACCAGAATCTTTCGGATGAATTCTTCCGGGCTGAGCCGTGAAAGTTCAAGATCAAATTTCAAGACGAGCACGGCGTCGAGCCCCAATGCGCCCATCATGGCGATTCGCTGGTCGAGGGTGGAGATGAGCGGCGGGGCATCCGCCGGGCGCAGGACGCGCAGCGGGTGCGGATCGAACGTGATTGCGGCCGCCACCGAGTTGCTGCGCCGGGCTCGTTCGACCACCTCCCCGATGATTTTCCGGTGGCCGAGATGAATGCCGTCGAAATTGCCGATTGCGACCACGCTGGACTTGGCGCCGAAGCAGGCGGTCCATTCGGCCAGAGATCGCAGCACGGCAAGCGCCATTAAAGTTTTACCTCAAATGCCAGGCCGTCGTAAGCCAAGCGGACATTTTCAGGCAATTTCGCATTGGCTTCTTCATGGGAAAGGTCGTGGCAGATGTGCGTGAACCAGGCGCGTTTTGGTTTCAGCTGGGCCACCAAGTCCAGAGATTGCGCGACGTTCGAATGCATGGGATGTGGAGTGTAACGCAGGGCATCCAGAATCAGGTCGTCGAGGCCCTCCAGCATTACTTTAGATTGATCAGGAACGAGACTGAAATCGGTGAGATAGGCAGCGCGTCCGAATCGAAATCCGTATACCGGCAATTTACCGTGCAGAGCGGGGACCGGAATCACTTGCAACCCGAACAAATCGAAGGGCCCTGCAATTTCGCGCAGTTCAACGCCCGGTAAAGTGCTTTCCGTAGGCGCGTCATCAAATATATAGGCAAAGGTACGGCGGAGAATGGCCAACGTCTCTTCCGAAGCATAGAGAGGGACGACAGATTTCTGCTTCAAGTTGAATGGCCGGATGTCGTCGAGCCCCAGGATGTGATCGGCGTGCCCGTGCGTATAAATCACCGCATCCAGGCGGTCAAGTCCGGAGCGCATGGCCTGGAAGCGGAAATCCGGCGAAGTGTCAATCACCACATTGTGTCCGCTGTAGGAGAGCAGAATTGAAGGGCGCGTGCGGCGATCGTGGGGATCCTTTGATTCGCACACCGCGCAATGGCAGCCCAGCGTGGGAACGCCCATCGAGGTACCCGAACCCAAAACCGTCAGGAATAAAGAGGAGGGTGCAATTCCTCGGGCCGAAGAATTTTTCTGGGAAACGGGTACTGCAGGTCCGGCAGGCATTCGACCTAAGCTTTGCCCTTGGCCTTTTCGCGAATCGCAGCCTGCGTCGCCGCCTTGGACATTTCCAGGTAGGAAAGCTTCAAGCTGCGCAGCACTTCAAACAGCAGTTGTTCTTCTTCGCGGGCCAAGTTGCCTTTGGTTTTCTCGCGCAGACCGTCGAGCATGTCGATCAATTCGTTGGCGCCTTCGAGATCGAGATAGGCCTGTCCGGATTGCGGGTCGGGCAACATTCCCAGCCGCGCGGCTGCGTTTCCGGCGATGAAATCAATCAGGATCTGAAATCCTCGAGAGGCAGCCGGCTCGAAGCCGGGGGGAATTACCTCAGGAGCGGCGGCGGGTTGTGCAGCCGCAGCGGGACCAGTGCTGGAAATCAGGGCAGGCTCTGGGGCTCTAGCTGGCGCCGACGCAGGGTTCGCGGCGGCATTTGCCGCAGCCTTCACGGCGTCACGTTCTGCTTCTTTGCGTTCTTCGAGGCGGGCCAGATCCACGGCGTCCTGGCGAAGTTCGCCCTCGGCTGTGAACAGGCGCTTATCAACTACGCGGAAACTTTCTTCCTGCTTGTGTTCGTCTTTCGGATCTGGCACTGGAACTCCTCACTGGGGTGAATGGAAATGAGCAATGTTTGAGTACGCAGTTTACCATCGGCGGCAGGTGCCAGCAACTCTGCGGCCGGACGGGAGGTGGCTCAGTTTTCAGTAAGCCGACTTAAAAGGAGTTGGGGCAGACAAACGAGATAATTGGGCGATTCGTCGCTCGCTCTATCATTTCAGAATACGGGGCTGCGCTCTTGCAGCAATCAAGCTGCAGAACACGGTCTTTCCTGGGGGACAGTGCAATTTTGCATTAGTAGCGATGGTTTTCAATTTGCCGTCAGGAATTGTTTCATCTATATGACGAAGAACAAATCGCTTGAAAGCACTATCAGTTGCGGTCAATCGATACAGTAAACTAACATGCTGCCAATCGGAGGCGAGCAACCGGCCTACCGTATCGCTGTAACCCTCCGCAATTGCCCCGTCGTCACAGTGCGCAAAGCTCTTGAATGAAAGGTAGACAGCGTTCCAATCCTTTAGGCTGTCTGCTTCGTTGAGAGCGTGTTTCTCCTCATCCTGAGTGCAGACCTGCTGATTAGCTGCGTCCGTCCGACCTGCTAGGGTCATGGCCAGCGCAACCACCGCCAGGAGAATTGAGTGTGACCACTTTAGAGTCAGTTTCATGAAGATATTATATTTCTCGGAGAAACGATGCATCCTGCGAATTTAATCCGAATGTCGCGAAAGCCTCACACTAAAAGCCTATTGCCCGATTTCATGGTGTTGCATCGACCTGTTGAGCTCGCACCCACCAATCGGAAAGTGACGCAATACCGCTGGATCGTGTGTTCCAGGGACTCGCAATCTTGAATGCTTCCGTACACTTTGACTTTTCGTGCGATTCGCGCGCGTCCAGAAAGTTGGCGCTTGCCTGCGGACTGGCTGTGCCGTAAAGTTCTTCGCTTGTGCCGTCGGGTGGCGACGAATCCTGTGGCTTCGAATACTCCTAAAAAAGAAGAACAAACGAAGCGAAAGATCGGCAAGCGATTCGAGGGTCTGGTCGCCTTGCAGGCTCGCTTGCTCGCGCCGGGGGGATGTCCCTGGGACCGTGAACAGACTCATGAATCGCTGAGGCCCTTCTTGATTGAAGAAGCGTACGAGGTGCTGGACGCGCTCGAGACTGGAACGAGCGAGGAATTCGCCGCGGAATTGGGCGACCTGCTGCTGCAAGTGGTGTTTCATGCGGAATTGGCGCGAGAAGCAGGGAAATTTGATGTGGGCGATGTGATCGACCACATCCATAGCAAATTGGTGCGGCGCCATCCGCACGTTTTCGGCGATACACAAGCGTCCACATCCGCCGAAGTGCTGAAATCCTGGGAGCAAGTGAAAGCCGGGGAGCGCAAGGCAGCTTCGTCTGGAAATGACGCGGCCGCGGCACCGCAATCAATTCTTGGCGGGATCCCGCGAACATTACCGGCGCTGCTCGAGGCTTATCAATTGACTCGGCGGGCTTCCCGCATTGGCTTCGACTGGGAGAATATCGACGGGCTGTTCGAAAAGTTAAGAGAAGAAACGGAAGAAATACGCGCGGCGATTATGCAAAAATCGGAAGGCGGCACGGGACAGAAACTCGAGGAAGAAATCGGCGATTTGCTTTTCGTGGCGGTAAACATTGCGCGTTTTCTGGGTTCCGATCCCGAGATCGCATTGAAAAAGGCGAATCGAAAATTCACGCGCCGATTCCAATGGATGGAACAGGAGACCGCCGCGGCAGGGCCGGAATCTTGCCGCCGCTCCGCGAACGGAAATGGAAGAGCTGTGGGATCAATCCAAAACCAAGGCCTAGGCGTTTCGGGAATCACGGTCCGCCCGTGCCACACGCGCGAGGAATTCGATATTTGCGTCGCCCTGCAGCAGACCGTTTGGGGCAACGATATCACCGTGCCTGCGCCGGTCTTCGTCGTGGCCCTCGAAACCGGGGGCCAGGTACTGGGTGCATTCGATTCGAGCGGCCGCATGGTTGGATTCACTTTAGCCCTGGCGGGATTTCACGACGGCAAACCATTTCTGCATTCGCACATGGCCGCGGTGCTGCCGGAATTGCAGAATCAAAAAATTGGCCGCATGTTGAAACTGGCGCAGCGCGAGGAGGCCTTGGCGCGCGGAATCCGATTGATCGAGTGGACATTTGATCCGCTCGAATTGCGCAATGCTCACTTTAATATCGTGCGCCTGGGCGCGGTGATGGAAAGATTTATTCCCAATTGTTATGGAGTGACGCAAAGCCCCTTGCATGCAGGTTTGCCCACCGATCGCCTGGTGGCGGATTGGCGGCTTGATTCCGGGCGGGTCCGGAAAATCCTGAATGGCGAACGTGCGATATCAATCGCGGGGGCAGTTCGCATTTCCGTTCCTAGCGACATTGGCGAGTGGAAGAGCAAAGAGCAGGCCCGGGCAATAAAGGTGCAGGCTGAAATTCGCGAACAGTTTCTCCGGTGGTTCACCCAAGGCTATGTCGTCACGGGCCTGGAACGGGCGGGCGCCGCGACCAACTACGTGCTCGATCCGCCTTCGGCGCAGCCGGCGCAATCGTAAAGGAAAGGTCAAGGAATCCCCGAATGCGAGTCGAAATGGTCCACCTCCGCGAGATCCGAATGAAGCTCAAGTTTCCCTTTGAGACCAGCTTCGGCCGCACTTTTGAGCGGCGAATCCTGTTGGTCGAAGTTCGGGTGGATGGCGTGACCGGATGGGGAGAAGTGGTTGCTGGCGAAAATCCTTTCTACTCGCCGGAAACCACTGACACCGCATGGCACATTCTGCGTGATTTCTGCTGGCCGGCCATCAAGGGCAGGGAATTCAACACCGCTGCGGACGTCTGGCCATTGCTGGAACAGATTCGCGGGCACAACATGGCCAAGGCGGGCCTGGAGACAGCGATCTGGGATGCCGAAGCGAAGCAGAAGGGAGTGCCGCTCTCCAAACTGCTGGGCGGAACGCTCCAGGAAATCTCCTCCGGAGTCTCCATAGGCATTCAATCAGACAATTCAAGAATTACTGAGAAGGTGGAAGCGGAATTGGCTGCCGGTTACCAGCGCATCAAAATCAAAATAAAGCCCGGAAAAGATATCGAGCCCGTCGCCTTGCTGCGCGAGCGTTTTCCCGCGCATCCGACTGATGGTTGACGCCAACTCGGCCTACCGGCTCGAAGATGCTCCGCTGCTCAAAGCAACTCGACCGGTTCTACCTGATGATGATCGAGCAGCCGCTGGGCTGGGACGATATCTACAGCCATTCGCTTCTGCAGCAGCAAACTCGGACACTCCCATCTGCCTGGACGAGTGCATCCACTCGAAGAGCATGCGCAGGCGGCAATCGCTCTGCGGGCGTGCAAGATTATCAATATGAAATTGGGCCGAGTGGGCGGATACACGGTCGCCAAACGCATCCACGATCTCTGCCAGGCCAGCAGCATTCCCGTGTGGTGCGGAGGCATGCTCGAATCCGGCATCGGCCGCGCGCATAATATCGCCATGTCCACGCTGCCGAATTTCACTTTGCCGGGTGACGTTTCCGCCAGCCAGCGCTACTGGCATCGAGGATATCGTCGAGCCCGAAATCGAAGTTTCCAGGCATGGGACGATCCAAGTACCGGCCGCTCCCGGCATCGGCTACGCGCCGCGGCTCGACCGGATTGAATCCTTGACGCATTCGCAAGAAGTGCTCTCCTAATCCGGTGACGCACCGCCCCCATCCAGTTCTGCTCGCCACGCTCGTCATCCTGATGATCCTCGCCTGGTCGATTAACCTGGTGGTGGGCAAGATCGGCTTGCGGCACATGGATGTTGTATCGCTGGCGATTTTCCGAATTATTGCCGCGGGCCTGCTGATGGGATTTGTTTATCTGTTCCGGCCGGAACGGCGGCGATTTGGCCTGAAAGATTGGTGGATTTTTTCCAGGATCGGATTTTTCGGCGTCGTGATGAACATGGGCTTCTTTACCCTGGGCTTGAAATATACAACCGCCGGGCATTCCGCGATGATGATCGCCCTCACTCCGATCATCGTTTTGCTTCTGGCATGGTTCATGGGACTGGAATCGCTGACGGGACTGAAGACCACCGGACTTGCTCTTTCTTTTATCGGTGTGATGATTCTGGCCACGGAGCAGGGAATCCATCTTCACTCCGGGACTTTGATGGGGGATTTGATCACCCTCGGGTGTGCGATTGGATTCGCGGTCTACACCGTCCTCGCCAAGCAAGTGGCCCCGCATTACGATAGCTACACCATGAACACCTTCAACCTGCTGGCGAGTTCGATCATGCTTTCTCCCTTCGCGATCTATCAGGGAATTCATCTCGATTGGCGCGCCGTGGGCTGGGTGGGTTGGGTCTGCGTGCTCTACATGGCCGGAATCGGATCGGTGGTTGCCTACCTGATCTATTATTGGGCGTTGCGCCAGATGGCCGCGTCGCGCATTGCTGCGGTGGCCTATGCACAGCCGGTGCTGGGCATTCTGTTCGGCGTCGTTTTTCTAAGCGAGCACCTCACGCGCCCTTTGCTTCTCGGCGGACTGCTGGTTCTCTTCGGCCTGTACCTTACGGAACATCGCGGCAAAGCGCCGGAACTGGGTGAAATGGAAATTAGTTAAAGTGATCCGTAAGATCATTCAAGCGCCAATCGTTGACTCGCCCGTGCCGGCGTGTTACTACTTTTCGGCCTCGTGGCCGCCGGTAAAAATACTTCGAGTGGAGAATTAACATTTATGCCGCAAGCGCACTCGCCCCGCCCGCCCGATCGCAAGCGCATCGCCGTCATCCCGGGAGACGGAATCGGTAAAGAGGTGACCGCGGAAGCCGTTAGGATTCTCGAAATCGTCGCGGCAGCCGGCGGCAAGCACCTCGAATTGGTCACCTTCGATTGGGGGGCCGAGCGCTTCCTGCGCGACGGCACCACTCTTCCCGATGACGCACCGGACATGTTTCGCAAGGAGTTCGATTCCATTCTGTTCGGCGCGCTGGGCGACCCGCGCGTGCCATCGAACAAGCATGCCGCCGACATTCTTCTCGGCCTGCGCTTCAAGCTCGATCTCTACGTGAATATCCGCCCTTGCATCCTTTTGGACCCGCGGCTCACGCCGCTCAAAGACCGGCTGGAAAAGGATATCCGCTTCGTGGTGTTTCGCGAGAATACCGAGGGTTTGTATGCAGGTGTGGGCGGATTTTTCAAGAAGGGGACGCCGGACGAAGTGGCGGTGCAGGAAGAAATCAATACCCGCAAGGGAGTGGAACGAATCCAGCGCTACGCTTTTGATTTCGCCCGGGAAAACAAGCTCGAGCGACTGTGCATGAGCGACAAATCGAACGCCCTTACTTACGGGCACGATTTGTGGCAACGCGTGTTCGGGGAATTGAAGCGCGAGTATCCCGAAATTAAAGCCAGCCACCAGTATATTGACAACCTGCTGCTGCAAATGGTGCGCGACCCCGCGCAATTTCAGGTGATTGTCACCTGCAATTTGTTCGGCGATATCGCCAGCGATGTGGGGGCGGGGCTGATCGGGGGGCTTGGCCTTGCTCCATCCGCGAACATTAATCCAGAAGGTGTTTCGCTATTCGAGCCGGTGCACGGTTCAGCGCCCAATATCGCCGGGAAGGACCAGGCGAATCCGATGGGCTCGGTTTTGACGGCGGCCATGATGCTGGATCATCTGGGATGGAATAAGGAAGCGGAGGCGATTGAGGCTGCTGTGCGCGCCGCGATTTTGGAGAGAAAAACGACGCCCGATCTAGGCGGCGCATGCGGTACGCGGGAAGTGGGGAGGTGGTTGGCCGAATATGCCGCGACTCATAGTGTCGGCGCGTCGACATCTTCGTAGCATACTTTGCGCGGTAAAATGTTTCATCGACAGACCTAAAGTCTTACTTCGTATTTTCACAAAACTCGAATTTCAATCTCCCATCTCCCCCTGATGCCCTGCATCTATGGACGCCGCTATCATCCGTAAACTTTTCGCCTGGGCAGCGGCTGCATCACCGTTTTCACCAGCAATATTCCCAGCACGAATCCTCCCACATGCGCCCACCATGCCACTCCGCCCGATGCGCCGGATTGCACGGAGCTCATTCCGCTGAGGAATTGAAATACGAACCAGACCCCGATGAACACGATAGCTGGCACGCGGATTGTAAAGAAAAAGATGAGCAATGGCACAAGCGTAAGCACTTGCGTTCCGGGAAAGAAGATAAGGTAGGCTCCCATCACTCCTGAAATCGCTCCGCTTGCGCCGATTGCCGGAACCCGCGAGCCCCAACTAAATACTAGTTGAGCCAAGCCAGAACCCAACCCGCAGATCAAGTAAAAGATGAGATATCGAAAATGCCCTAGTTCATCTTCCACATTATCCCCGAAGAGCCAAAGGAACCACATGTTCCCAATGATGTGCAGCCATCCCCCGTGAAGAAACATGCTGGTGAAAAGCGGAACAACCAGGGCATCACTCAAGTTTAACTTTGATTTTGATTCGAGGGCCGCCTGCACGTGGGATGGAACAACGCCATACTCCATTACGAAGGCCTGATCTGCCTTGGGGGTGAGGGTGAGTTCATGGAAGAAAACCGCCACGTTCATGACGATCAACGCCATTGTGACGATAGGGAACGTGCGGCGAACAATGGAATCTTTGAGCGGAATCATTCAAGTTCTACTTTTGATTTACTATTCTTAAAGCTATAGGCCTGCGGGTCATAAGCAGCGCCATATGTATCTCCCGCATGCATCAGAGCCACAATCTCCATCAGCGGGCGGATGCCTCCGCGCGCTCCCCGCGCCGTGCAATTCAGTGCCGCTGCCGCGCAGCTGAATTGCAGGATACGCTCGAGTTGCCAGCCCTGAGACATCCCAAACAAAAACCCAGCATGGAAAATATCTCCCGCGCCGGTGGTATCCACTGCGTTCACCCTAAAAGCAGGGGCGTAGTGGAATCGGGCGCCATCCCAGGCCAGCACTCCTTCCGTGCCCAGGGTAACCGCGCAAAGCTTGCAACCGAATCGCCGCGACATCATGGGTAAAGATTCAAGCGGATCTTTCACTTTCAATAATCGCGCCGGGAATTCTCGCGAACTGATCATGAAATCGGTATATTCAAGTAACCCTTCAACTCCTGGGTACAGATTGTCCAGGTCGGCCACCACGGGAACTCCAACCACGCGGGCCCACCGAGCCGCCATCGCTGCGGAAGCGGTGTCGTGTCCGTCTACCAGCAGCATGCGCGAACGGACCACCCATTCACGGTCTAGTTCTTCAGGTTGCAGTTCCAAGCGCGGATCGCGCTTCCAAAGCACGGTCCTTTCACCGTTGCGTTCGTCCACCAGGATGTAAGCAATTTGGCTGGATGTGCCGGTTGCCTCTAACAGGTGCGATTCCACACCGGCTCGGTCAAGCTCCTCTCTCTGCATTCTGGCTGCGGCGTCGTCTCCCACCTTGCCCACATACCGGGTTTGCAGCCCCCAGGCCTGGCAAGCTACCATCGCGCTGGCGACCTGGCCCCCCGGTAGGACTTCCGCACTGAGAATCTCAACCTTTGAGTCGGAGGTAGGGAAGTGCGGCAATCGGATTATGGTGTCAGTGGCATTCAAGCCAACGCCGGCAACGTCGACTATGGGTAGATCGGACATTTCCGGTTCCACTGTAGTCGAGAAGGAAAGTATTTCAAGGGGGATCTGAATTGAAGCAGCACTTTAAGTTGGTTAAACCGCAGCGCCAGCCGCGCAATTCCCGGTAAAGAGTTCAGGAAATGATCACGGAATCTTGGTCAAAGCTCGATTAACAATTGCACCGGCAGCATGGCTGTGATAAGAAGTTTTGTTTCGCTGCGTGCGGCTCGAGCGGCTTGTGGCGAGCCGGTTTCCAGTCGGCGCGCCGACACGCCGATGCCTCTGCGCGAATCCGAAGCCATCGTTTTGCAGAGTTACCCGCTGGGGGAAGGCGACCGGTTGGTCAGCTTTCTCTCGCGAACTATGGGGCGTGTTCGCGGCGTCGCATCCGGAGCGCGCCGCCCGAAGAGCCGGTTTGGCTCCACGCTCGAACGGCTCTCGCATGTCCGCATCTGGTTTTTCGAGCGCGAGACGCGGGAACTGGTTCGCATCAACCAGTGCGAGCTGATCGAATCGTTTCTTGCGGCTCACGGCGATTACGATTCCAGCGTTGCGTTCGCATTGTTCAGCGAAATTACGGATGCCGTGCTTCCGGATCGCGAGCCTTCCGACGCCGCGTTCCGGCTGCTCCTTCTGGTGGCGCAACAGGTGAAGCGTTCCGCGCGCGTGGCCTTGCCGCTGGCTTATTTCAGTTTGTGGACCGTGCGGCTGGCGGGCTGGCTTCCCGACCTCGACCGCTGTGCCCATTGCAGCCGCGCTCTGGCAGCGGATGAGCCGGGATATGTGCTACTCGGATTGGCCGGGATGGTTTGTTCGAAGTGCCGCTTGCCAGGGACGCGGGTGCTCTCTGCCGCCGCCCGCGCTGGAGCACGTCGAATGCTTGCGGGGCGGCTGGATACCTTGATGGCTGAATCATGGCCAGAGGCGAGCCTGCGGGAATTGAGCCATATGTTCCTGGATCTGATCGAGCATCACATGGAAACGGAAACTGACTTCACGCGCGATGTTGGAGCCCACACTGTGAAAGGGAAGTCCAAGAAACCAGTGACGCAAAAGGCCGCGTCCAAGCCGCAAGGGCTGAGCTTCCAGCAGCTCATTCTAACCTTGCAGCAATTCTGGGCGGCCCGCGGGTGCATCCTCCAGCAGCCATATGACGTCGAAGTTGGCGCGGGAACCATGCATCCGGAAACATTTCTTCGAGTCCTTGGACCTGAACCCTATCGCGTCGCCTATGCGCAACCGAGCAGGCGTCCGGCGGATGGCCGATACGGAGAGAATCCCAACCGTCTCTACAAACACACGCAGCTTCAAGTAATACTTAAACCTTCGCCGCCGGACATACAGAATCTCTACCTCGAAAGTTTGCGTGCGATTGGAATTAACCTCGAAAACTTCACGATGTCCGTTTTGAAGAGGACAACTGGGAATCGCCGACACTCGGTGCCTGGGGCGTAGGATGGCAAGTATTACTTGATGGCTTGGAAATCACCCAGTTCACCTACTTCCAACAGTGCGGTGGAATCGACTTGATCCAGTCTCGGTGGAACTTACCTACGGGCTGGAGCGAATTGCAGCCTTCCTGGAAGGCGTAGATAACGTCTACGACTTGCGCTGGTCAGAAGACGTCAAATACGGTCAAATCCGCCTTCCCGAGGAGCAACAACTCTCAACTTATAGTTTCGAATTGGCCGACCCGGTCGCCACTCGCAAAATGTTCGATTTCAAGTGAATCCGAAGCTTCGCGACTGTTGAAGATGTATGCCGGGCTGAAGGGCGAAGAGAAACGCCGCTTCCCGATTCTTGCGGTCTACGATCTCTGTCTAAAATGCTCTCATCTCTTTAACATTTTGGACGCGAGAGGCGTGATTTCAACCACCGAACGGGGAGGGTTGATTGGCCGGGTGCGGCAGATCGCATGCCGCGTGGCCCAGTACATTTTGGACCAGCGGGCCACTCAGGATCCTGCTAAGGGCGATTTGGCCGAGGTGCGGGCGTGAAGGACCGGGGCGACTTCCTGCTGGAGATCGGGTGCGAGGAAATCCCCGCAGGCATCATTCCCCGAGCAATTGAGCAACTTAAACAAACACTTGAGAAATTGTTGTCCACCCACGGCCTGCTCGAAGGGGCTACGGTGGAAACGTTCGGGGCGCCGCGCCGTATCACAGGAGTGATCACATCTGTCCTGCTCCGCCAGGAAGATGTGGCGCGCGAAATCACCGGCCCGCCCAAATCGATTGCATTCGACAATGTCGGCCAGCCGACACGAGCCGCTTATAGCTTCGCCGAAAAGCAGGGAATCCCCATCGAAAAACTAACCACGGTAGTGACCGCCAAGGGCGAATTCCTTTCCTCCCGGCAAGTGATCGTGGGCCGCTCCACACGCGATTTACTCGCTGAGAATTTGCCGCAGGCCATCCTCTCGCTATCATTTCCCCGGCCCATGTATTGGTCCGGCGCCGGCGGCCCCCGTTTCGTGCGCCCCATTCGCTGGATTGTGGCGCTCCTGGACGGCAAGGTAGTCGCTTTTAACGCAGCCGGTGTGGAGTCGGGCAGCGAGACTTCCGGCCATCGTTTCCTGGGTAAAGCAAAAATCCCCGTCCGCGGTCCCGATGATTATGTTACCAAGCTCCGCAGTAATTTCGTAATCGTCCACGCCGCGGATCGCCGGAAGAAAATCGACCACGAGATTCAAGGTCTTGTCGCGCGAAAAAACTGGCAAACCCACGCCGATCCCGGCCTGCTCGAGATGGTCACCTATTTGAACGAATATCCCACAGTGATCTGCTGGGCGATTTCGATCCGGCCTTCCTCGAACTTCCCGAAGAGATACTGATCACGGTGATGCGCGGCCACCAGAAATATTTTGCGGTGGAGAATCGCGACGGGGAGCTGGCGCCGCACTTCCTCGCCGTCATCAATCTGGATCGCGACAGCGAAGGGCTTGGTCCGCGCCGGGCACGAGCGCGTGTTGCGCGCCCGGTTTGCCGATGCCCAATTTTTCTGGGAGACGGACCAGAAGTGTCGGCTGGCCGACAATCTGCCCAAGCTATCTCAAGTGACTTTCAATGCCAAGCTCGGCAGCTACGGCGATAAAGTCGAACGCGTGCGCACGCTGTCCCGTTGGCTTGCCGAGCAATGGTTCGCGCGTGGAATTCGCGAGGCGGACGTGCCGGGTGCTGACCGTGCCGCCGAGCTTGCCAAGTGCGACCTGGTGACGGAGATGGTCCGCGAGTTCACCGAACTGCAGGGAATCGTCGGCGGGCTTTACGCAAAAGCTCAAGGAGAACCTGAAGAAATTCGCTGGGCGGTTTATGACCATTACCGCCCGGTCGGAATTGACGATCCCATTCCGCGGAATCTAACTGGTTGCGCGGTCGCCCTCGCCGACAAGCTCGATACACTGGTCGGCTGCTTCGCGGTTGGCTTGGTTCCGACCGGTTCAAGTGATCCTTTCGCTTTGCGCCGAGCCGCGCTCGGCGATTGTTAAGATTCTACTTGAACGTAAACTTCCGCTTTCATTATCGGCGGCCGTATGCAGCCAGCGCCCGGTCGCTGCTGATCTATCCTCCAAGAATTCAAGTTTCACCTGAGGTGGAAAAGCAGGTTCTGGATTTCATCGCTCGAACGTGCACGGTTTTTATTGCGGAGCGCGAAGGCTTCGCCTACGACGAAGTGAACGCCGCATTCGCCGCGGGTGCGGACGATCTGGTGGACGCCGTGCAGCGCGATCGCGGCGCTGAGGGCGATTCGCAAGACCAAGAATTTCGAGCCGCTGGCGGTTTCCTTCAAGCGCATTCGCAAGATTTTGGAGAAGGCCGGCCCGCGGAGAGTTGGAGCCGCAGGCCGTCGATCCCAGAGCTGTTCCGGGAAGCCGCGGAACGGGAACTGCACAGCGCTGCGCGGAGGGTGGCGGGCAGCGCGACGGCACACAAGAAGGCCGCGCCGCTACCGCGAGGCGCTGCGAGGCGATCGCCGGACTGCGCCCGGAGGTGGACGATTTTTCGATCAAGTGATGGTGATGGCGGAGGAAGAGGAAGTGCGCCGGAACCGGCTGACTTTGCTGGCCGAACTGTTGCGAGAATTTTCGACGATCGCCGATTTTTCCGAGCTGGCTGCGGAAGATCGCGCTGACAGGTGAGCATTGAAGTATGGCTTGAAGTATTTTCGACGTGTCGCAGCTTGTCGGCGCGCCGACAGATTCAGTCAAACTTTGGCAATCCCGAGACGGCTGGCCGCAGTCACAAGAAGAGAGGATCAAGTGAAATACGTTTATTTTTTTGGG
This sequence comes from uncultured Acidobacteriota bacterium, assembly GCA_963756355.1. Lineage (GTDB taxonomy): Bacteria > Acidobacteriota > Terriglobia > Acidiferrales > UBA7541 > JBGPTK01. The sequence goes on from CAVWOD010000024.1 coordinate 63,317, forward strand.
GCGGGCAAAGCGGAAGGCGACGGCGAGATGAAGGAAGTGCTCGGCGGAAAGGGCGCGGGCCTGGCGGAGATGACGCGCATCGGCTTGCCGGTGCCGGCCGGCTTCACCATCACCACCGAATGCTTGCGACTATTACTTGAAGCACGGCCGCAAGTACCCGACGGAGACTGCGCGCGGGAAGTTGACGAAGAATCTCGCGCAGCCTCGAAAAGGTCACCGGGAAGAAACTGGGCGACGCGAAGGATCCGCTGCTGGTCAGCGTGCGTTCCGGCTCGGCGCGTTCCATGCCCGGAATGATGGAAACGATTCTGAACCTGGGACTGAACGACCGCTCCGTGGAAGGCCTGGCGCAGAACACCGGCAATCCCCGATTCGCCTGGGACGCCTACCGCCGCTTCGTGCAGATGTATTCCACCGTGGTGATCGGACTTACCTAAAGAAGAACTTGAAGCAAAGCTGCGCAGTCTAAAGGCACGATTAAGCGTGAAGGACGATACTCAAGTGTCGGCGCGAAGGCTGGAAGGAACTGGTCGGAGAGTACAAGAAATACTTCAAGGAGAAGACCGGCAACGACTTTCCCGAAGATCCGCACGAGCAGCTCTGGGGCGCGATCGGCGCCGTGTTCGAATCCTGGATGGCGGAGAAGGCGGTCACCTATCGCCGCGTCGAGAACATCACCGGCCTGCTGGGCACTGCGGTCAACGTGGTGCAGATGGTGTTCGGCAACACGGGCGAGAATTCCGGCACCGGCGTTTGCTTCACGCGCGACCCTTCCACGGGCGAAAAGACTTTCTACGGCGACTTCCTGATCAACGCGCAGGGCGAGGACGTGGTGGCGGGCATCCGCACGCCGATGCATCTGGCGAACTGGCGAAGCTGCATGCCCAAGGTTTACAAGCAGCTCGAAAGAGTGCGCCAAATGCTCGAAAAACATTACCGCGACATGCAGGACATGGAGTTCACCGTCGAAGAGGGCAAGCTCTACATGCTGCAAACCCGCACTGGCAAGCGCACGCCCGCGGCACGTTTCCGGATCGCCGTGGACATGGTCAACGAAGGCCTGATCACCCGCGAAGAAGCCCTCGAGCGCATCAAGCCGGAAGACATCGAGCGGCTTTTCTATCCCGTGATCGACTCCGTCGGTGCCGCGAGCGGAGTTGCACAAGCGCAAACTCGCCAACGGCATCAATGCGGTTCCCGGCGCCGCGGTCGGCAAGGCCGTGTTCACCGCGCACGAAGCCGAAGCTGGGCCGCGAAGGGCGAAAAAGTCATCCTGGTGCGCCGCGAAACCAGCCCGGAAGACGTGGGCGGAATGGCCGTGGCGCAGGGAATTCTGACGGCGACCGGCGGAAAGACCAGCCACGCCGCGGTGGTCGCGCGCGGCTGGGGCAAGTGCTGCATCGTGGGCGCGGAAACGCTGGACATTGATGCTGACGCCAAGAAGATGTCGGCGGACGGCCGGGTGGTCCGTCAAGGCGAGTGGATCACGCTCGACGGCAACGAGGGCGTCGTCTATCAGGGCGAGATCGCAGCTGGCGCGTCCCGAAATGCCCAAGGCCTATCCAACCATGATGAAGTGGGCCGACGACGTGCGCCGCTTGGGCGTGCGCGCCAATGCCGACACGCCGCAGGATGCGCGGAAGGCCCGCGAGATGGGCGCCGAGGGCATCGGCCTCTGCCGCACCGAGCACATGTTCTTCAAGGATTTCGAGCAGCCGGAACACAGCGTCGACCGGCAGCTGGCCATTCAGGAAATGATCATCGCCGATACGCCGGAGGCGCGCCGCAAGGCGCTCGACAAACTGCTGCCGTTCCAGCGGCGCGACTTCATCGGCATCTTCAAGGCCATGGATGGCTTCCCGGTGACCATCCGGCTGATCGATCCGCCGCTGCACGAGTTTGTGCCGCACGACGCCGAAAAGCAGGAGGAACTGGCGCGACAAAATCGGCGTCGACGTGGAAGTGGTGCAGCGCCGCGTGGAGCAACTTGCACGAAGCCAATCCCATGCTGGGCCATCGCGGATGCCGGCTGGCGATCACCTATCCGGAAATTCTGGAGATGCAGGTTCGGCGATCATCGAAGCGGCCATCGAATGCAAGAAGGGCGGAATTAAAGTATTTCCTGAGATCATGCATCCGCTCACTCTGGATCGAAAGGAGCTCAAGATTCTCGATCGATGCCACGCACCGGGTTGCCGACGAGATCATCGCCAAGTCGGGAGTGAAGCTTGAATATCTGGTCGGCACGATGATCGAGCTGCCGCGCGCCGCGCTTGCTGGCCGATCAAATCGCGGAAGTGGCCGAGTTTTTCAGCTTCGGCACCAACGACCTGACGCAGACGGTGATGGGACTTTCGCGCGACGACGCCGGGCGATTTCTGCCCGACTATGTGGACGAGAAGAAGGCCGGCGATCTTCACCGCCGATCCCTTCCAGACCCTGGACAGCGAGGGCGTGGGGATGCTGATCGAGTGGGCCATCGCACGGGGCCGCGCGACTCGGCCCAAGCTGAAGATTGGAATCTGCGGCGAGCATGGCGGCGATGCGGAAAGCGTGAAGTTCTGCCATCGCGTGGACATGAACTACGTCAGCGCTTCGCCGTTCCGCGTGCCGATCGCGCGGCTGGCGGCGGCTCAAGCGGTGATTGAAGAGCGTGCCGCAAAGAAAGCAGGCAAGCGCGGCAAATAGAAGCGCTGGATGGATCATGAGGGAAAGGCGGGCGGGGAAGTTGTCGGCGCGGCGACATTCCCGGAAAATCCGTGCTCTCCTAATTTAACTTTAGTTCAGGTTCTTAGGCGGTCGGAGCTTCAGCTCCGACATTAACATTCGCCAGAAAGTCGGGCTTTAGCCCCTGAGGCTTTACTCTAGCGTAGCGCCGCGAGTCGGCGCATCGTCAAATTAGGACACTACCGAAAAAATGCCGTGCTCGAATTTCGAACCGCAAGGCGTGGCGTCGATCTTGGAATCCGAAGTCTGAACAGGAAAACGCCGGAAATACTCTAAATGGCAATGCTTCCAGTCGTTATCGGCATCTGTGGCGGTTCGGGGTCGGGCAAAACCACCATTACCAGCCGCATCGTCGAAGTTCTCGCCCCCAACCAAGTCCTCATCCTCGAGCAGGATCACTACTATAAAGACCTGCCCCACCTGCCGCTCGAAGAACGCGCAAAACAGAATTTTGACCATCCTGATTCGATGGACAATTTGCTGATGGTTGAGGACGTCCGCCGGTTGCGCGCGGGGCAGGCGATTGATCGCCCCGTCTATGATTTCGCCGAATACCGCAGGCTTACCCAGACAGTTCGACTGGAACCCCGGCCGGCCTTGATCGTCGAAGGAATCCTGATTTTCGAAAACAAGGCCTTGCGCGAACTGATGGATATCAAAATTTTTGTTGATACCGACGCGGACCTCCGGTTCATTCGCCGCTTGATTCGCGACATTCGCGAGCGCGGACGCACCATGGAATCGGTGATCGATCAATATCGCGATACAGTGCGGCCAATGCACATGGAATTTGTGGAACCAAGCAAGCGCTATGCGGACGTGATCATCCCCGAGGGCGGATACAACGAAGTAGGGATCGACCTGGTGATTCAGAAAATCCGTTCGCTCGTCCCGAGCAAGCGATCTTCAAAAACGGCAACACCCAATACTAAAGTTTAACTATAACTTCAACCTGCACTGAACTCTTTGGGTCCGGGTCTGGCCAGCTCTTCGTTCCCGGGCGCAGCAGGCAAGTCAGCTCTTATACCGGCACTGCTTTTCCTTCAATTGTGTTCAGCAGTTCCACCACTTTGCCGCTCAGTTCTTCCATTACTTTAAATTCTTTCTCGGCCTCCGCCGCCCTGCCTGCTTTCTGGGCGTCGAAAACGCGCTTGACTGCCTCGTGCATCTTGCCATGGACTAATTCCAATTCCTTCATCTCAATCAGCCCGGAATATTTTTTCAAGCCTTCTCGATAGAGCCATTTTCCCAGATCGCATTCCCGGCATGAAACTACCTGGGCCTCGGTAAGTCCCCCTTTTCCATCCAGGAACGAGCGCAAAAGCGTCCTCCAGGAAAGATGTTTCGATTTCGCGAACGTAAAGTCCATGTTTTTCATATCTATATCCCCTTTAGAATTAGTGGCTTACAAAAAATTTCCGGCCTGGTAATCGGGCGGACTCAGGGGAGGGTGCGCGGGACATGCACCGGGCTGCGGATTTGGATGTTGAGTCCGCCCAGAAGCGCACAAGGGATTGCTTTGCAGGTTTGTGGCCACCGCCGAGCGGTACCAATCGAGGTCTGAATGAACTGCCCTCCCCGGTGGGAAATCCTCGGGGCAGAAATATCAGGTAGGCATTTTCAAGAAAAAGTAAGCGCCCAAAAATCCAAAGATCGCGTCGGGCGCCCAACCGGCGAGCACCGCAGGCAATTGACCCACTCCACCCATTGCTTCGAAAAGGGCGGCCGTCGCCCAATATACGATTCCGATTCCAATTGCCACGGCCAAGCCACCCACTGCGCCGCGAGTGCCTACTAGAAAGGCAAAGGGAACACCCAGAAAAATAATGATCGGAACGATCAGCGGAAAAGAGAACTTTTTGTGCCATTGCACGGAAAGGCGCGCCGTATCAAATCCAGCCTGCTGAAGCCCCTGGATGTAAGCCTGCAATTGACGCCAGTTCATCTGGAACGATTGCCTCACCTCACGCTTAAAGTATGTGGGCGGCTCGGAAATTTCTTCCAGGCTGGAAATCTGAAAAGGCTTGTAATTCACCTTGCCTTGATTGAAATCCCGCACCCATCCGCCTTCCAGCACCCAGGTGTTCAGGTTTGGCACCCACTCCGCGCGGGAAGCGAATACGCGCCTGCGAATTTGAAAAGTTATGGGATCGAGTTCGAATACGCTGAGCCCGCCAAATAAATTGCGGTCCGCGTCGAACAGTTCATAGTTAAAGACTTTGTTGTTTTCGCCCAGGATCCACTGGTGCGCGGGTTGATAAAACGTCTGCGCCGGCTTGCCCTTGATTTGATTTCGTAAAGCATCCTGCCGCTGCGTGGCGTAGGGAAGATATGTGTCGTCCAACAGAAATAGGCACCCGGCAAGGATCGCGCCCGCCAGCAGCAGCGGCAGCGCCAATCGATACAGGCTCACGCCGCTCGCTTTGAACGCCGTGATTTCATTGTTTTTCGCGAGCACGCCCAGGGTCACCAGAGTGGAAACCAGCGCCGCCAAAGGCACAAGCTGATAAAACATCAGGGGAATCAAATAGCGGAAGTAATTCGCCACAACCCATACGGAAATGTGGTTCTTGGAGATATCCTCGAGCAGGTCAAATAGCGTGAAGGCGTCGAACAGAACGATAAAACCCAACAAGAGCAGAGCGAAATAATATAAAAATGTGCGCAGCACGTAGAGATCGATCAGCAGGGGAAATCCGCCCATCCGGCTTTTGGCGCGGACATTCTCCGCCTGTCGCGCTGTCGAGGGAAGCGGCCCGTTCGGCAGTGCCAGCGCAACAGCCTCTTTGGGCGCGCGGCGCCAGGTGACCAGCACATCAATCCACCGCGAAAACGCGGATTGCCCGCGCACATGCTCGATTCGCCGCAAGAGCACCAGCGCTGCCAGAAACGTGAAAAAATTCGCGGACCACACTCCCAGCCAGGGCGCCACGCTGCCTTGCTGCGCCATGTGAACCCCGGTGACGAAGATCAGGTAATATCCGCAAATCAGCAGCAAGGTCAGGATAAATCCGGCGGCGCGGCCTCCCCGCCGCGGCCGCACTCCCACCGGAACTCCCAGCAAGGCGAAAACCAGGCAAGCCGCCGGGAATGCCAGCCTGCGGTGAAATTCCACTCGAGCGTCGCGCCAGGCCGGTCCCTGCACTTCCAGCAATTGCATCACGGACCGTTCGGAATCTTTCAGCTGCACCGCGGCTGACTTGGAGGGATCGTTCAATTCCACCGTTTGGTCGCTCGCGCCAAACTTCGTAAATCGTAATGGTCCGGCTGGCGGGGATCATAGCCATGTGTACTTCCGTTACCGAAATGGAGCTCTAGCTTGTCCTCGTGCGGGTCAGCGATTACAATGGCACTCTCTGCTAACGTGATATGGGAGCCCGTTGCGCCATTGGAGTCCGCGATAAAAACTCCGCGCCAGTGGGTAGCGGTGGCGTCCACATCTTGCACATACAGCACGATGCGGGGAAAGCGCTCGTCGAATACGCGCGGCAGCACTTCGTAGGAAGCTTGCGAGGATCCCAGGCGCTCAACAAGCAGGTGCAAAGTTCGCAGGGCCACCGGGCCGAGCCAGAACGTAATGATCAAAGTGATGAGAGCGAAACCGCCAGCCAGGAGGCCGATAGGAATCAGCAATCGGCGCAGGCCGATTCCCAGCGCGTTCATGGCGATCAATTCGCTGTCCGCGGACATGCCGCCCCAGGCCGATCAGCACGCCGACGAGCACGCCGATGGGCAGCGTGAAGGTAAGCACGCGGGGAAACGTGCAGAAGAAAAGCTCGGCGATCGGTCGCGTCGCGCCGGAATGGCGCACCACCAGGTTCCATCAACTGCACGAGTTGCGGCACGAAAAAAACGAACGTGAAGACGGCCAGGCCCAGCAACGCGTGGGAGAGAATTTCGCGGCAGATATAGCGATCGATGATGCGCATCATACGAAGGAACCGCCATTCTAGCACGGCCTTTCGCGCGTCCGCTGCGGGACGGACGTCGCGATGAACCGCATCCATCTGGTCATGCTTTGGCACATGCACCAGCCGCAGTACCGCGATCCGGCCACCGGCCGCTACGTCCTGCCTTGGACGCGCCTGCATGCCCTCAAGGATTACTGGGGCATGGTGCGCGTGCTCGAAGAATTTCCGCAGCGTCCACGCCACGTTCAACGTGGTGCCTTCGCTCGCCGCGCAGCTCGAGGAATACGCCAGCGGCACGTTCGACGAGCCCTGGTTCACGCTGGCTTTCTCGCCCGCCGATAAACTGACCGACGGAGGACAAAGCGCGAAGTTGCTCGTGCGCGGCTTTCAAGTCAATCGCGAAAATTTGATGTCGCGCTGGCCGCGCTACACCGAGCTTTTCGATTGGGCGCCGCCGGCCGGCGACGAAGCGTCGGCCACGCATATTGGCCGTGCGCGACTGGCGCGATCTGCAGCTGCTTCTCGCAACTGGCCTGGATGGACGAGGAATATCTCGCCAGCGATCCCGAGGTTATCGCGCTTGTCGCAGAAGGGCGCCGACTACACCGAAGACGACAAGCAGATGCTGCGCGCCAAGCAGCTCGAGCTGCTGGCGCGCGTCTTGCCCGAATATCGCTCGCGCGCAGGACGCCGGGCAGATCGAAATCTCCACCACGCCGTTTTACCATCCGATTCTGCCGCTGCTTTGCGACACCGACATCGCCCGCATCGCCAATCCCGGGACGCCGCTGCCCAATCCCGCCGTTCCGCCATCCCGAGGATGCCCGCGAACAACTGGTGCGCGCGCGCGCGCTATCACGAACGCCTCTTCGGCCGGCCGCCGGTGGGGCTTGTGGCCGTCGGAAGGGTCGGTCTCCGACCAGGCGCTTGGGCATCGCCGCCGAACTCGGCTTTCGCTGGTTCGCCAGCGACGAGGGCGTGCTGGGCCGCACCTTGAACATCGGTTTCGGCCGCGACGGCGACGGCGTGCCGTCCAACGCCGACCGCACTCTATGCGCCGCTGCGCGTGCGACTTGGGCGAGCGCGAAATCACCGGCTTTTTCCGCGATCATTACCTTTCCGATCTGGTCGGCTTCGTCTACAGCCGCATGGACGCCGTCGCGCGCCGCCGAGGATCTTCACCGCCGCCTGCGGCTGATTGGCGAACGCGTGCAGATCGGCCAGGCCCGCTCACTGTTTCGCTGATTCTGGACGGCGAAAACGCCTGGGAGTATTACCCCGGCAACGGCCGCGAATTTCTGCGCCAGTTCTACCGCCGCATCGCCGACGATCCGGAAATTCGCGCCCTGACCGTCAGCGAGGCCGTCGACGCGGCCGGCGAAATCGCCACGGTCGCAGGGAATCTTCCCGGCTTCCTGGATCAACGCGAATTTCGACGTCTGGATTGGCCACAAGGAAGACGTGCGGCCTGGAACTTGTTGCGCGATGCGCGCGAAGAGTACGAAAAAGAATTCGGGCGCCGCCTCGCGAACGAACCGGGCGCCGTCTCCCAAAAGCAATTGGATAAAGCCTTTGAAGCCCTCCTCGCCGCCGAGGGAAGCGACTGGTGCTGGTGGTACGGCCCGGAAAACAGTTCCGCGAACGACGCCGAATTCGACGCGCTGTATCGCAAACATCTCACGGAGATCTATCTCGCTCTCGGCCTCGAAGCCCCCCGAATCCCTGGCCCAGCCAATCAAGAGCGGCGCGGAAGCCGCGCGCCTGATTTTGCCCTCCGCTTATTTGGATATCAATGTGGATGGCCGCGAGACTTCATTTTTCGAATGGCTGGGCGCCGGAATTTACACCTCGGATCAGAGGCAGGGTGCGATGCACGGCCGCGTCTACTTCATGGAAACCTTGTTTTATGGTTTTGCGGAGGATCGTTTCTTCGTGCGCGTCGATCTGTTCCCGGAGGGGAAAACCGTTCTGCGCGACTGCGAATTTCGCGTCACCATCCATGCCGCGGAGGAAATTCGCGTCTCCATTCGCGTTCTCGAAAGCCGCGTGATCGGATTTGTGGTCGAGCACGATGACGTATCGCGCCTCAATCCTCACGATAAGGTTACCGTGGGACTCGACAGGATTCTGGAAGTCAGTATTAAGCGCGATGTGGTGCCGGTCAAGGGACGCTCCTTCCGCTTCGGAGTCGCTCTTTGGCAGGGCGGGCTGCCGATCGACCTTTTGCCGGGAGAAGGCACCTTCGAAATCCAATTGGGCGAAGAACAGTTCGCCTGGCCGGTTTCCTGATTCTTCCGCTGCCGCCCGCTGGCGGGCGGTCGATCTCTCTGTTTCCTGCATGGTTACTTACTTCTTGACAAACTAAGCAGTCTCGGTTAAATCATACTCGCTCTGTCTCTCTCCGAAGTTTCCACGCAGTCTGGGGAATTTGTGCCCGCTCGGGGAGAGTCGTGTGCGCATTCGACCTCTATGGCTGTGCTGTCTCTGTCTCTTGTACGTGGCATTTCCACTGTCCTGGCCGATTCACCAGGATGCGAAAGTTTCGCACAGCGGCCCAAGCGGGAATCGCTCCGCGGCATTGCGGCTAAACCCTTCAAACCCTGTCCCCGTTCCGCCTCCTTCGATTCCGCCAGATCCGCGACTATTCCGCGGCACTCTCACTTCACTCCCCATTAGCTTCGAGCCCAACCAGGGACAAGCCGGTCCGCAAGTCAAATTCCTCGCTCGCGGGCCTGGATACAGCCTGTCATTTTCGCCGAGAGATGCCGTCTTCGCGTTTCGCGGGAATTCAACAGGCCGGGACGCTTCAAGCAACCTCATCGAAAAATTTGCAATGCATCTCGCCGGATCTTCGCCCCACGCCCGCATCGCTGGAATCAATCCGCTTCCTGGAATTACGAATTACCTGCTCGGAAAGGATCAGCGCGCCTGGCATGCCAATGTTCCGCATTTCCAGCGCATCTGCTACGAAAATGTCTATCCTGGCACGGATCTGATTTTTTACGGCAATCCAGCTCAACTCGAATTCGATTTCATTCTGGCGCCCGGCAGTGATCTTTCGAAAATCCTGTTCACAATCACCGGAGCCGCGCGGCCGCATCTCGATGATCACGGCAACCTGGTGCTACGCGGAGCCCATAACGAAATTCAATTTCACCAGCCAGACTTCTACCAGCAGGATGGCGAAGCCCGCAGTCGAATTTCCGGCCGGTACATTCGGCGGGGAGAAAACAATTTTGGATTCTCGGCAGGGAACTACGATCATTCGAAACCACTCATCATCGACCCCTCGATCACTATCACCTACACCACTTTCCTAGGCGGTCTTGGTGACGACCAGGCTAATGGCGTCGCCGTGGATTCCTCCGGCAATATCTACATCGCTGGAAGCACCACCTCTGCGTCCACATTTCCCGAGTCGGGCCCCACCACCCAGGGAGTCGGCGGCGGCCCCCACGACCTATTCTTCGCCAAAATCAATCCCTCCAGTTCCGGAGCGGCATCGCTTATCTATCTCACCTTTGTTGGAGGCGATGCCGACGATAGTGGCGGGTATGTGGCCGTGGATGCGCAAGGCGATCTCGCGTTTTTAGGCTCCACCACTTCGCTGAATTTTCCGGTGACCGATAGTTCGTTTTTCCAAAACGGCCCCACTGCCGCCGTTGTGGGGGAGCTGAATCCCTCCGGCAATGGCCTCGTCTTCGCTACCTATCTCGATGGCGGCGATGGCGCGGTGATGACCCAACTGGCGGGTGGAATTGCGCTCGACGGTGCGGGAGATGTTTACGTCACCACGGACACCACTTCGCATCAGCTTCCGGTAACAGCCGGCGCATTCCAGCCAACCTACGGTGGCGGAGCCACTGACGGCATTCTGGCAAAATACGATCCCACCGGTTCGCTGCTTTATCTCACCTATTTCGGCATCAACGCTACTGTCGTCTCTTCCGGAATTGCGGTAGATTCCGCGGGCATTGCCTACATCGCTGGGTCCACCTCCTTACCCGCCAAATCCAGCTTTCCCGCGGTCAGTCCAACACAAGCGGCCTACGGCGGCGGCAATTCGGATGCGTTTGTCATGAAGTTGAACCCGGCCGGAGCGGGCGCGGGCGATCTGCTTTATGCGTCACTTCTAGGCGGTTCAGATGTCGATCAAGGAATTGCGATTGCCGTGGACTCAGCGAATCCTCCCAGCGCCTACGTCACCGGATTTACCCGCTCTTCAAATTTTCCAACTAACGGAACTGTAGCTGCCTTAAATACAAAGGCGGCGGGTGCGAACGATGCATTTCTCAGCGTTCTTTCTCCTGGATCGGGTGGCGCCTTTCTGCTCAGCTACTCCACGTATCTGGGGGGCGCAAAGGACGACTCCGGCACCGCGATTGCGGCACTGGCCCCTTCGGCCGTCTATGTCGCGGGCAAAACGGCCTCGCATGATTTCCCCGTGTCTGGCTCGTTGCAATCGTTCAGCGGCCTCAGTGATGTCTTCCTTTCAAAATTTGATGTCACCCTCCCGGGCTCCGCCTCGCTGACATATTCCACACTTCTTGCGGGCACCGATTTGGATGAGCCCCACTCCCTGGCTGTGGCCGCCTCGGGCGCGATCTACATCGCTGGTGCCGCGCATTCCTCGGATTATCCGCTGGCGCCGCATCCTTCGAATGGTTTTCAGCTGAATTGCTCGAATTGCGGCACAGCCACTGGCCTCAACGACGCTTTCCTCACCAAGATTGTGGAAAATCTGCCGCCCATCGCGATCGTAAGTTTCAGCGCTCTAAATTTGAATTTCGGACTGGTTCCCGTGGGTTCCTCCGGCAATCCGCAGAATGTAGCGCTAATCAATAGCGGCACGGCCGCATTAAATGTTTTCAGCACCACAATCACCGGCGGAAACGCTGCGGATTTCGCAATTCTCGCCTCCGGCAGCGCCTGCCCCATCGGCGTCTTTCAATTGTCCCCGGGGAAGCAATGCACCATTACCGTCTCATTCACTCCGTCTGTGGGTTCTCTCGAAACCGCCGCAATCAATATCAATGACGACCTCGCCGGCAGCCCGCAATCCCTGTCTCTTCTCGGCAGCGGCTCTGCTCCCCTAGCGCAAATTTCTCCCTCCAGCCTTGATTTCGGCAGCGTCCCCATCGGCGCGGCCGGCAACGCGCAGTCGGTCACTTTCACGAATAGCGGCAATATCGCACTCACCTTTTCGGGAATCATTGTGGCTGGCGTCGACGCCGGAGATTTCGTTCCCACTGGCGATACTTGTCCCATCGCCCCCGGAAGTTTGCCTGCCGGAGCATCCTGTAATATCAATCTCACTTTCAAACCTCTATCGGCAGGCGCGCGCAACGCTGAATTGGATTTCACCGACAATTCCGCAAACACTCCTGGTAGTTTGCAGAAAGTTTTTCTGGCGGGAACTGGCTCGCTTCCCGCGCCGGTCGCCAGCGTTTTCCCTGCCAGTCACGATTTTGGCGCGCTTCCCATAGGCACCACCACGTTGCAAACCACGATCACCTTGACCAACACCGGTAGCCAGACCTTGAATATTTCGGGCATTCAAATATCTGGAAATTCCGATTACAGCCTTGCCACCGGGCCCAATCCAGCTTGTTCCTTGGGTACGAACGGCGCGCTGGCGCCAAATGCCAACTGCAACGTCACGGTGGCCTTCCATCCTTCCGCGTCCGGCTCGGAAACCGCCCAAGTGATCTTCACCGATAATTCGGGGAACGTCGCTGGCAGCACGCAGGCAGTGAATCTTTCAGGCAGCGGACTTCCCTCCGTGGTGAGCATTTCGCCTCCCGCAGTCACCGTTCCCCCGCAACTGGTGGGCACTTCCAGCGCTGCCACTCCTGTCACGGTAAAAAACACGGGCAACGGCCCGCTCGCTTTTCAAGTGGCCATCGGCGGTTCGAACGCGGCAGATTTTTCTGAAGCGGATAGTTGCGGCGGCAGCGTTTCTCCCGGGGCGTCGTGCAATCTGATGATCACCTTCGCCCCCAAGGTGCCTGGCAATCGCACTGGCATGTTGATCGTCACCGAGACGAATATGCTTCCGTCGAATAATCAACAAACCGTGCCCTTAGGTGGCTCTGCGATCGATTTCTCGCTGGGTGCGGCGAATGGATCCGCAACCGCTGCAACGGTGGCCGCGGGCCAGGCCGCGGCTTTCAATCTTCAGGTCAATCCGATCAGCGGTTTCACCGGAGCAGTGGTCTTGTCTTGCTCCGGCGCTCCGCCGTCAGCATCCTGCGCGGCCGCGCCTGCCTCGATTAACGTGACCGGAAACTCCGCGGTCCCGTTCACTCTGAACATCGGCACTTCCGCTTCGCAATTGGCGATTCCACTGGAAAAGCGTCGGTGGCCGTCCATCCCCGCCGGCGGGATGCTGCTCGCGTTGTTCGCGGCATTTTTTTCGCTGGTCATGCTGCCGGAAAAGCGGCGGCTGGTCCTCGGCATTTCCGCTCCGGCTGCTGCGTTGTTTCTTCTGCTGCTGATATCCGGTTGCGGAGGAGGCGGCAGCGCCTCAAGCGTGGCCAGTGCCGGTCCTCCGCGAGGGAGCTTCACCATTGTCGTCACCGGGACATACCAGGGCGGCAGCCGCACCGTCTCGCTAAGTCTCACGATTCAATAAGAAGGGGGTGCATTCGAGAAAAGGAAGTTTGTTCGCGCGGGAATTCTGATAACCGCACACTAGAAACCCTTGATGGCCAAGTCCCGCGGCCTGCGCCCCACGGGAATCAACGTAATCAAACTCGACGGAGGAGCGGTCGCGCCCGCCTGCTGCAGAATCGATCGCGTGCGCAAAACCGCCAGATCATTCGAATCCTGGTCAACCACCAGAACAATATCCTCATCCGGCGTCAGTGCAATCGCGCCGGGATTCTGTCCCACGGAAACCGTGGTGATCACCTGGCGATTGAAAATGTTCACCGCAATTACCCGCCCAGCGGCGGAATCGGAAGCGTAGAGCATCGCCGCATCCGCCGTCAGCACCGCCTGCGACGGCGCCAGGCCCAGCAAAAGAAATTCCGCCACTTCGTTGGTCTGCGTATTCAAGATCACCAGGCCGTGAACTTCCGGCGACGGAACATACAATTCGCCCCCGTCCGGTTTCAAAATCAATCCACTCGGCCCGCCGCCCAGATCGATATTCGCCAGCAACGTCTGTTTTTGCAGATCCACCACGGAAATCATGTTGCTGCTGCCCGATGAAATGAACGCCTTCGAACTGTCTGGCAGGATGGCGATTTGCTCCGGGTGCTGCGCCACGGGAATCGTCCCCTGGGAGGCTAGGGTCGTGGCGTCGAGAAGCGAGATGGTGGCATCCTCCCGATTCGAAACCACCAAAAGCTTGCCGTTCGGCGTCACGCGCGCGATCCACGGACGGCGCCCCGCACGGCCTCGCCCCAGGATTTTCTTGGACTCGCAATCGATGGCCGTAACAAAACCAGCGCCCGAAGCCGCCACAAATGCGCGCCGCCCGTCGGCGGAAAATTCCACCGCGAAGGGTCCCGCTCCGACGGGAATCCGGCTCAGGATCTGGCCGTGCCGCGCGTCAAGAACCCAGGCGTAACCGCCTTCCGAACTCACTCCCCAGATTTCTTCGCGCTTCGGATGCGCGCGCAATCCGCTCGGCGACGGCCCTACGGGAATCGTGGCCACCGCCGCCAGTTTCACCAAATCGATCGCGCTCACGGTTCCATCCACCGTGTTTCCCACGTATGCGAATAAATGAAGGTCGGGCCTTAGAAATGTCGGCCCGCGTTCCAGCAGGATTTCGCGCACTGCCAGCGCGCCTAGAAGAAGAAGCAGAAAAATCAGCCGGCGATTCCAGCCGCGCTTCATGCGAAGGGCGCCAGTCCCAGCGAAATGGTGGAGGGATTTTCTAGCACGGTGCTCGAGGCGTATTCTAAGTTTGTGTAGCGCCAGCCTTCAGGCTGGCATCTCTATCTCTCGCCTGAAGCATTCAGCTTCGCGCTCACTAGCATTATAAGGTTCATTGCAAATGACTCAGTTGATCGAACGGTCCAGCACTCCCGCGATTTGCCGGGCTTCCCGCATCAACTGTTCGAATTCTTCCGGAACAATGGACTGCATTCCGTCGGAAAGCGCGCGGTCAGGGTCGCAGTGTACTTCCACGATCAGGCCGTCCGCGCCCACAGCCACGGCCGCTCGCGCCAGCGGCAGCACCTTATTGCGCCTTCCGGTTCCGTGGCTGGGGTCCGCAAGAATCGGTAAGTGGCTGCGCTTTTGCACCGCGGGAATCACGGCCAGATCGAGTGTGTTGCGCGTGTGGTCGGCGAACGTGCGAACGCCGCGCTCGCACAAGATCACGTTGTAATTTCCTTCGGCCATGATGTATTCCGCCGCCATCAAGAATTCGTCCAGCGTGGCGGACATTCCGCGCTTCAGTAGCACCGGCTTGCGGGCACGTCCCGCTCGCTTCAACAGCGAAAAATTCTGCATGTTCCGCGCGCCGATCTGGATCACGTCGGCATGCTCTTCCACCAGGTCGATGCTTTCGTTGTCGATTGCCTCGGTCACAATCCCCAGGCCAAATCGATCGCGAACTTCCGCCAGCAATTTTAGTCCCGGCTCTCCCAGTCCTTGAAAACTGTAAGGCGAGGTACGCGGCTTGTAGGCTCCCGCTCGAAACAGGCGCGCCCCGGCTTCTTTCACGCATTTTGCCACCGCAAATATCTGGTCTCTTGTTTCCACGGCGCATGGCCCGGCGATCACGGCAATCGCCGCGCCCCCGAAAGCCACGTCGCCCAGCGGCGTCGGCACGCGAATCACCGAATTCTCAGCCTTAACATCGCGGCTCACCAGCTTGTAAGGCTTGCTGACCGGAATGCACTCCACCACTCCCGGCATGGCTTCCAGCGACCCGATATCTACCGCTCCATTATTTCCGGTGATGCAAACCGCGGTTCGCGTCGCCCCCGGAATCGGAATGGGCTTGAACCCCAGCGATTCGATTCGTTCGCAGACGTTCTGCACCTCTTTTTCAGTTGCATTGGCCTGCATCACAACAAGCATTTCCAGCTCCCAGTATTACCCGATGGCCGGTTCTCAACTTCTCTAGGGGCCGGCTTGGTCACAAACAACAGCCCCGTCGGAGTTCGGACAATCAGAAAGAAACAACGAGTCTACTGAAAGATGAACAGAGGTGCAAATAGCAGCGGGTAAGGGTGCTGTCCTGAATTGACTTCAGTCCAGGCTTTTAGAGGGTCGGAGCTTCAGAGCCTGTGTGGCAATTCAGATTTGGTAGTTGTCATGCCTGCCAGCTTTCAGCCATGTGGTTGAAAGTAAAGATGCCACCCTGAAGGGTGGCGCTACACCACCAACCAATGCCCGTGCGGCGGCTTGCCTACGGATGATCGTGCCGCCACTTCCAATAATCGGTTTGTTGATCGCGGGCGAGCGTGCCGAACGCCCGGTAGTTCTCATGGTGTTCGTTCAAATACAGGCGAAAGTGCGCGTCTTCGTCATGATTCCAATGATGGTAATCGTGGTGATAGTCATCGTAATACCGCACGCGGGCCGCACAGCCCGAGCTCACCAGTGCCGCCAAACCGCCCGTCGCCAGCAAGAGTCCGGCAATGATTCGATCCACTTTGCTCATTCTATCAGCCCCCTTGGCTACCCGAGGAAACCTACACTCGATTCGTACAAGGCTCGATACAGTGCATTCTGTAGAACTGAATGGAATGTGCTGGAGGCCGTGCGGTTCAGTACGGCATGAATGGCCGAAAATATTGTACGGGTTCGAGGCGCGCGATCGATCCAGTGAAAGTGGCGCGAGAATTGCCGGCGTCAGAACGACGCCAGCAGCCGTTTCGTTCCTTCCAGAAAATCCTTTTCCGGCGTGATCAGGCTGACGATTAAATATCCCTCGGAAGGGAAGTCATAGAAATGCCCGGGATGTACATAAACATCCGTCTTCTCAAGAACTTCAATCGCTAAATCCTCATCCGGGCCCGTCACAGGCACGCGAAGCACCGCGTACCATCCGCCTTCCACAATCAACCGGCTGCACAGCTTTTGACCGGCCAACTCTCGATCCACGCCGCCAAGTTAGCTCGCACGCGCGCCATCAATTGTTTGTGGAATCCATGCCGCAGCTCCAAAAACGCGGACGCCGCGTGCTGCACCGGAGCGTTCATCGAGAGATAGGTATCGGCGATCACTTCCAGCCGGCCCAGCGCCCGCTCCTTCAGCGCCGCAGGGCCGCTCGTCACCACCCACGCCAACTTCATTTGCGGGAGCCCGGAAATCTTCGATAGTCCGCTCATCGTAAATGTCAGCGCTTTCTCGTTTGCCGCAAAGCTCTCCGCGCGCTGCTCCTCGAGCGCGAAGTCCAGAAACACCTCATCCGCGATGACAGCCATTTCGCGCGCAAAACAAATCTCATTCAATCGCGTGGCCTCTTTTTCCTTGGTGAAATGCCCTGTGGGATTATTCGGATGAACCACAATCACTCCCCGGGTTCGCGGCGTGATTGCCCGTTCCAGCGCGTGAAAATCAATCTGCCACCCATAATCATAGACCAGCGGATAGCGCACCAATTTCACATCCTGAATATCCGCCAGGTAATCGAACAGGGGATAGCTCGGCGCCGGAATCAGCAGCTCATCGCCGGGATTGCACAGCGTACGAAAGACAAACGAGTACGCCTCGCTGGTGCTGGTCGTCAGCAGAATATCCGCGGGCGCCAACTTAACTTTCCTTTCACCGTAATAATCGGCCACCGCGAGCCGCGCCGGTTCCAGGCCGCGCGCGTCAGGCTGGTAGGAAAGGGAAGCCGGGTTTACAAGCGCCCGCAGAATCGCCTCATTTTCATATTCAAACTCGCATTTGGTGGGATTCGATGCGCTCAAATCCAGCAGCGGCCTCCCGGCGGCGGAATGCCGCTCCAGCGCCACGCTCAATCGGTTCGACGCGAGATTCCAGTTAGTGCGATCCGCAAACATTTCGCGGGGAAGGTTATCACGAACATCAAACGTTCACCGATATTGGCGCTATGCCCCCCGTCTGCTAGAATGTTTTGCGTTCTTGGTCCGCTCCCTGTTCCGTAGCCGCTCCACTACCGCGCGGGTCTGGCAGCGCTGTTCACAAGAAGAATTAGCAGCTAACCGGGGGCGTGTAGCTCAGTTGGGAGAGCGCGGCGTTCGCAACGCCGAGGCCGGGGGTTCGAGCCCCCCCACGTCCACCATCCTTTCCTCAAGCATTTAATTGCCGCGCCAATTTTCCCAAGCAACCTAAGCCACGGCTCCTTTCATCTCTCCAGCATGTGCACAACTTAGGTTTCGAACGCAGTCGGCCTGGTGTAAACTAACCGGCAACTTAACGATTCCAGTAAGAGGGTAGCAAACGTGCCACGCAACCTCCTGCTCGCCCTGCTCCTCTTCGCAGCCTGGCCGGCGCTTCCGTCCAGCCAATTTGCCACCGGCAGTTCCGCAACCTACAGCCTGAGCGGCACAGTAATCAATTCCGTCACAGGCGAACCAATCCGCGGCGCCCTGGTGCAGATTTTTTCCGGCGCGATGCGAGCGAAACTCACCGGCCCCAACGGCGAATTCCGCTTTGACGAACTTTCACCCGGCGGAACAATGCTCTTCGCGCGAAAACCAGGCTTTTTTGGCGAGCAAGAGTTGAGTCCCACCGGCGCTCAACGCGTGGGCCTAACCGAAATCGGCCCCAACACGCAGCCAGCCATTCTCAAGCTTTACCCCGAGGGAATAATCTTCGGACGCGTAACCGGCGATGACGGCCAGCCGATCGAGAATATCCCCCTTAGTGTCATGTCAATGCACGTCATCAATGGGCGAAAGCAATGGCAGAACCATCAATTTGACTCGACTGACGAAGCGGGCGAATACCGTCTCGCTGAACTGGCCCCAGCCAACTACTATTTGGTGGTGGGACCCAGCCGCAATGTCCCGCCGGCTGGCCTGGGTGCATCGGGACGCGTTCCAGAAGGTTATGCGGCGGCATTTTATCCGGCAGGAAATGATTTGGGCTCAGCCATGCCAATCAAAATCGATCCCGGGAAGCACGTTCAAGCCGATTTCTCCTTGTCACGGGAACCTTTCTATCGTGTGAGCGGCATGGTTGTTGGCGCTTTGCAAGGACCAGGAGTGTCTGTTTCCCTGGCAAACGATTCCGTTGCGAATTCCCAGACGGGCGCCCGCGTGGACCCGCGCACCGGCTCGTTTCAATCGGGATTGCTGCCTCCGGGGCCGTATACGCTCCGTGCCAGTTCGCAGGACGCCGCGGGACGTTCCAGCAGCGGCAGCTTGCGCCTCAACGTGAATACGAATATTTCCAATGTCCGGTTGGCGCTGGAGCCTTCCATTTCGATTCCGGTAACTTTCCGGCTGGATACCAGTCAGCATTTCCCGGAGAATTTCTTCCCCGGCCAGGTGGTTCTATACTCGAAGGAAAGATTATTTCAAAACCAGCAGATCTACGCCGGTCAGGAGGGGCCGCCGGGCAATGAATCTCTCGTAGCCAGAAACGTACAGCCCGGCGCGTATACGGTCGAGATCACCTCCGGTGGTCCCTGGTACGTGCAGTCCGCCACGTATGGCCAGACGGATTTGCTGCGCGATGATTTGGTGGTCGCGAATGGAGCCGTGCGTCAGATTGAAATCGTCATCCGGGATGACGGCGCCAATTTGAATGGCGCGATCGTAGCCGGCGGTCAAAAGTCGCCCGGCTCTCTTCTGCTGATTCAGGAGCGGTCTCCGAATCATCCCAAGCAAATCTTTGCGGGTCCCGACGGCAGTTTTGGGCTGGCTGGAATCGCTCCCGGCAATTACAAAGTGCTGGCTTTCGACCGCATCGACGATTTGGACTACACCGATTCCGAAGTCTTGAGGAATTACCTGCTGAAGGCGCAGAGCCTTACGCTCGCCCCGAACCAAAAAGTCACCATCAATGTCGAGTTGATCCGAAGGGAAAGCGAGCGATGATTTTCACTGCGTTGTGTTCCATTTTCCTGATGATTGTGGCCGAACCTCAGAAGACTAATTCCGCCGCTTCCGCGCAGTCTAATTTCAGAATCTCGGGAACGGTGGTGGATGCCCTCAGCGGAAACCCGGTAAACGATGTGACCGTTTCCATTGCTCCTGCAAAGCCGCCTGCTACTCCTCAAACTGTCACTGTGGAATCCGGCGGCCGCTTCCTTTTTGAACATGTTCTTCCCGGCAAATATCAGCTCATCGCCCGTCGAAAAGGCGCCGTTCAGCAGCTCTACCAGCAGCATGAAGGCTTTTCCACCGCGATTGTCGCTGGGGAAGGTCTGGATTCAGAAAACATCTTATTTGCGCTCACGCCGGAAGCGTCTATTTCCGGCCAGATTACCGACCAGATGGGCGAGGCGGTGCGCCACGCCCAAGTGATTCTTTTTCGCCAGGACACGGCAGCAGGCAAGCTTTCCATTCGGATGCAAAGGCAGCACCGTACCGACGACGAGGGCCGGTATCGCTTCCCGCATCTTGCGCCAGGCACATACTTCGTTGCCGTTACGGCCCAGGTTTGGTTCAAGCAATTCATCCAGCGATTTGGCAACTCGTCCTTCTCCTCTGGAGGGTTGGTGCGATTGTCCCGCGGCAATCTGACTGGATCGCCGCAACCTCCCCAGATCGACCCGGCGCTCGACGTCATTTATCCGCTCACATTTTTTCCCAACACCACGGATTCCCTCGGCGCCGCGCCTTTTATCTTGCACGCCGGAGATCACTCCACTGCGGACATCACCTTGTCTCCGGTTCCCGATGTCCACGTTCTGATCCACACCGGACCCGGGAATTCCGATCCATCCCAGTTTCCCCAGGTTCAGGTGATGCAGCCCGTCTTCGAAGGTTTCGAAGCGCATGTTCCAGTAGAGGTCACGCGTGTGAGTCCGGAAATCGTCGAAGTCAGCGGCTTACCTTCCAGTCGGGTCACCATGCGCGTTCAATTTCCCGGTGCCAAGGAATCGGTCGCGGTCAGCCAGGATATTCAGGCCGCCGATGGCGCTGAATTCTATCTCTCCGGTAGCCCGCGGGCCGCGGCGGTTGGCGGCCTGGTTCAATGGGAAGGTTCAAAAGATCTTCCGCAGCCGCCTCAAATTCAGCTTCGCAATCTCTCGACGGGTGAAAGATATGGCGCGGCAGCATCCGTCGATGGAAAGTTTGAATTCGAAGGAGATCACTTCCAAGCGGGCAAGTACGACCTGTTGGTTTTCGGCGAAGCCGGCTACTCCGTGCGAAGCCTGACTGCAACGGGCGCAAAAATAACCGGCCGCACAGTCATAATTTCAAGCGGCCAGGATGTTCGCTTGACGATTCGCCTGTCGCAAGGAGTCAGCCAGATCGAAGGAATCGCGTTGCGCGATGGCAAGCCTGTAGCCGGCGCCATGATCGTCCTGGTCCCGCACGATCCCGAAAACAATTTGCAGTTGTTTCGCCGCGATCAGAGCGATAGCGACGGCACCTTCACGCTTCCCAGTGTCGGCCTCGGCGAATGTACCGTAATCGCCATCGCCGACGGCTGGAATCTGGAATGGTCGAATCCAGCCGTCCTTGCCAAGTATTTGCCCGGCGGCCAAAAGCTGCAGATTGAATCGGACCACAAATACAAAATTGAACTGCAGGTTCAGTAGGCCAAGCCCCGTCCGCACTTCCGAAGCGCGCCGGAATCGCCGGGAACGCCAATCTCCCGATTGGCGGCCAGCGAAACGCCATTCAGGAGAATGGCGCTCCCAGGTTACTTCCGTAAACCGGCCTTCTGCAGCTTTCAGCCCCTCTGCCCCAACTCCCAAGGAGAGACTGCCGCGAGGATCGCGATAGCAGGGAATTAAGCCAAAAACACTTCCGAACAAGGGAAAATGTTTTCCCTCAAAATCGGCCTCTAACTCCTTTAAAACCCGCAATTTCTTGTCTCTTAACGGTTAACACCCTCCCCCACCCTTGGCATCCGAAATGCTCTCTAGGGGTATGGGTCCTCCGCAACCCACCGCTCAGGCAGTCACTGAGCATCCAGTCGTCGCGCGCAATCGCGACCTCGGAGGCACCCGATGAAACTTTACATTCTCATTTGGACCGTAGCTGCCGGCTTCGTGACCATGTCTTCGTTCGACAAGCCCAGGTCCGCTCCCACGCCTTCCCCTGTTGCGGCATCGTCATCCGGCCAGGCGGCGCATTCTTCCACCTGCGATTGTGCTGACATTTGCAAAAAGGTTCCCAAGGAAGAGCAATGCGGAATCGAACTCTGCAACGCAAAGACAGGAAAATAATGGCTCGGTAAGCCGCGTTGCCGGCGAACTCTGAATCTCAGCCGGTCACCTCTGCGCTTTAATTCGTTGGTTGAACTCTGCGGATCGCCGGTAGGAAAATCATCTTGAAATAAGAAACAGATTTTGTACGCGCTCGGGATTGTACGATTCGCGCTTGCTGCCGCGCCGTGCGCCGCGTGCTAGGGACGCAGCGCCAGAGTCGACTGGCGGTCGGCCAGCACCTTGCGCGCGTTCTCGTAAAGCGCCTTCGCTTGCGGAATCAGGTCAATGGCCCTCTGAACTTCCGGATCGTCTTGCAACGCCACTCGAAATCCTTCGTCCAATCCGTAAACCGAAGTCAGCACTTCGCGTTTGATTTTCCCTTCGATCCAGGCTTGATCGTTCGCGATTTGCGGCTCGGTGTAGCGGATGTTTTGTTTGTCGAGGAACTTCCGGAAGCTCTGCATCACCGCATCCGTCACTTTGAAATCTTTTGTAATCTCCGGCTTGCTCCCCAGATAATAACGCGTGAAGTCGCCCACGCCTTGCTGCGTGGGATAGAGAACGCCGCGGCGCAGCAGCAATTCCTGAAACGTGCCAAGTTTTTCCGAAGCAACCACCACATCCGGAGTGATTCCGCCGCCGCCAAATACCTGCCGCCCGCCATCGGTCAGCTTCACTTCGGGATTCTTCGGCTGGTGCGGGCTGTACAGGTAGTCGTACAGCGAAACGTTTTTATAATCGCGCTGAATCAATCGTCCGCTCGGCGTGTAGTATTTCGCGGTGGTCAGCCACAGCGCCGTATCTTCACTCAGCGGAAATGACGATTGCACCAGGCCTTTGCCGAAGGTAATTTCGCCCACCACAAGCCCTCGATCGTGATCCTGGATCGCACCCGCCACGATTTCGGAAGCCGAAGCCGTCTGCCCGTTCACCAGCACCACCAACGGCACGCGATTCCCGCCGCTCCCGCGCACCGCGTAATAGCGCCGCTCCGGCGAAAATCGCCCGTGATGCGAAACCACCAATTCATTCTTATCCAAAAACACGCTGGAAACCGAAACAGCTTCGTTCAGCAACCCACCCGTATTCCCGCGCAAATCCAGAACAATTCCGTCCAGGTGCGAAAGATCCAATTGTTTCACCGCGTCGGCCAGTTCGCGGTCAATTTCCTCATCCAGAAATGAAGAAACGCGGATGTAGCCGATGCCGGGGCGGATCACGGTGTAGAAATCGATTCCCGGGCGCTGAATTTCGTCGCGCGTCACCGTCATTTCGATCGGCTTATCCCAGCCTTCTCGCGCCACGGTGATATGTACCACGGTGCCTTTCTCGCCCTTCAGCATGTGCGCCACTTCATCGGTGGTCAGTCCTTCGCACGCTTTGCCGTCGATATAAAAAATCGCGTCTCCCGGACGGATTCCAGCCTTATACGCGGGCGACCCCGGAAACGGCGCCACCACCACGGTAAAGTTTTCGCGCGAGGCAACCGTCATCCCCACGCCATAATATTTCCCTTGTTCTTCCTCTCGTAGAAGTGCGTATTGTTTGGGATCGAAAAAGTTCGAGTGCGGGTCCAGGCTGTGCAGCATTCCGGGGATCGCTCCGCCATAAATTGCCTTGTCCGCATCGACCGGCTCGGCGTAATTCTGCTGCACAATGGCCAGCACGCGGGAAAAGTCGTGTACCGTCTGCTGCATGTCGCCCGCAGGCGTGCCGGTGCTGGTTGCGCGCACCGATGGGCCATAAAGCCCGCCTACGACGGCTGAAATCACAAGGACCGCCGCCAGCAGAACTATCCCGCGTCTCGAAGATTCCATGGTTTCTCCGCTTAGAGAAGGCTGCTTAAACTATAGCACACCAGTCTAGCCTGCCCCGAAAACCCCTGTTCACTCTTTGGATGCTTTGCACGATGCGGAGCTGCAGGGTTTTCGGGCGTATTTCGCATCATCCAATGGAGTTAGACGTATGTGGCCCAGAAGGGTTACCGCGACTGGCAGCGCAATTTTCGAGGGCGCACACCATCCTGCGGCCCCGGCCCGCCAGCCGAACAGGGCCGCGGATGTCGGATGGGCCCTAATCCGGGTCGATTGAATAGACTAGGGCCGCGCGGTTGCCGCGGCATGCCGTTCCGCGATGATCTTGCGGGAGTTTTCGTACAGGGCTTTCGCCTGTGGAATCAAGTCGATAGCCTTCAGCACTTGTGGATCTTCCTCAATCGCAACCCGATAGCCTGCCGGCTGGCCAAAAAGCGATGTCAGCACTTCGCGCTGGATGCTCCGCTGAATCCAGGCCAGATTTTTTTGCAAATCCGGTTCCGTGTAATGGATATGCTGCTGGTCGAGATACGCGCGGAATTGGTGCATCACCGCGTCATCCACTTCAAATTTCTTCGTTACCTCCGGACGCTGGCCCAAGTAAAAACGCGTGAAGTCTCCCACGCCAGTTCCCGCCGCGAACGGAAAAAATACGTTCCGGCTGAGCAGCAATTGCTGGAACTTGTCATATTTCGGCTCGGGGAATACCACATCAGGAGTAATTCCGCCTCCGCCCAGCACCTGTCGGCCGCTGTCCGTGGACTTCACTTCCGGCGCTTTCGGCGGATGTGGATTGTAATGATAATCGTAGAGCGAAGTATTCTTGTAATCGCGCTGGATCAGCCGGCCGCTCGGAGTGTAGTAGCGGAAGGTAGTCAGCAGGATTGCCGTGTCGTCGCTCAACGGGAACTGCGTCTGCACCAATCCCTTTCCGAAGCTGGTCTCGCCCACGATCAGCGCCCGGTCATGATCCTGCAGCGCTCCGGCCACGATTTCCGATGCCGATGCGCTTTGCCCGTTGATCAGCACCACCACCGGAACATTCAATCCGCCGCTGCCGCGCACCGCCATGAATCTGCGCTCCGGCGAAGTGCGCCCGCGGTAGGAAACCACCAGATCGTTTCGATCCAAAAACGCTTCGGAAACTTCCACTGCTTCATTCAGCAATCCGCCCGGATTCCCGCGCAGGTCGAGAATGATTCCGCTCAAGTGTTGTGCGTCCAGTTCGTGCAGCGCCTCGGACAATTCGCGTCCCGTGGTTTCATTAAATGCCGAAACCTTGACGTAGCCCACGCCGGGCCGCAACATCGTCGAAAATTCCACTCCCGGGCGGGGAATCTGGTCGCGCGTCACCGTCACTTCAATCGGATCGGTCCAGCCCTGCCGCGCCAGCGTGATATGAACGTCGGTCCCTTTCGGACCTTTCAGCATGTCCGCCACCTGCGTGGTGGTCAGCCCCTCGCAATTTTTGCCGTCTACTTTAGAGATCACATCGCCCGGGCGGATTCCCGCTTTGAATGCGGGCGAATTAAAAAATGGCGCCACCACAACGGTGTGATTTTCGCGGGTGGCCACCGTCATCCCCACGCCATAATATTTTCCGTGCTGTTCTTCCTTCAGCAGCGCATATTGCCGCGGATCGAAGAAATTGGAGTGCGGATCGAGCACGCGCAGCATCCCCGGGATCGCGCCGTCATAGATCACTTTATCCGCGTCCACCGGCTCGGCATAATTTTGCTGCACCACCGCCAGAACGTGAGCCACGTCCTTCACGGTCTGCTGCATGTCGCCCGTGTCCGCCGCGGTGGCGCGCACCGCCGGCCCGTATAGTCCTCCCAGCACCGCCGAAATACCCAGCACGGCGACCAGCAGAATAATTCCACGTTTAGATGACGTCATGCGGCCCTCTCTTCGCTCTCAATTTGCAGTATAACATCATGTCCAGTGCCGTTCTCTCCCTCGAATCGCTTCCAATTTCCGGCCGTTCCCAGGAATCCCAATCTCCCGATAGACGTCCAGCAAGACGCCCTTGACGAATCAATCCCGTCCCGCGGCGATCTCCCAGCCCGCTCTTCCTGCTGCGGATGCGCCTGTTTGACAGGCCTGCCACACTCTCCTATGATGCAAACGAGGCCATCCGGGTGAACTTTCTGAGCATCCCGCATCTGATCATTATTTTCATCGTGACGCTGCTGGTGTTCGGTCCTGAAAAGTTGCCGGAATTGGCCCGCAATCTGGGCCGGGTGATGGCGGAGATCAGGAAAGTAACCGGCGATATGCGTTCCACGTTTGATGATCATATGCGCGATCTGGAGCGCGAAACGCGGGATTTGAATTCGAAAGTTCGCGATGCGGCAAAATTTCCCGAGACAAATTCGATCATGACTCCTTCGACCCCCGAGCCGCCCGCATTGCCGCCGCCCTCCGGCGCCATTGCTTCCCCCGAAGCCACCATTGCCAGGGCCACAGATCCGCAGCCCGAGAAGCCCGCCGATGGCGACACCCAGCCTTCCTAACCCCGGCAATCGATCGCTTGACGCCAACGGCGAAAGCAAAATGTCGTTCCTCGAGCATTTGATCGAACTGCGCAAACGCCTGCTCTATTCGGCGATCGCCATCGGCGCGGGAATGGTGCTCGGTTTCTTCATGGCCGAACGGGTTTTCGGCCTGATCGCGCGCCCCATGTTGAAAGCCCTGCACGATGCCCACCTGGAGGAAAAGCTCGTCTACACCAGCCCCACCGGCGTGATTAATTTGCTGATCACGCTGGGACTTTATCTGGGCGTGGTGATTGCTTCACCCGTGGTGCTCTATCAGGTTTGGCTGTTCATCGCGCCTGGGCTTTATAAGCACGAGCGGCGCGCCGTCGTCGTTTTTATTTTTTCCGGCACATTTCTTTTTCTCAGCGGCATTGCCTTCGGTTATTTCGTGATGCTGCCCTATGTGCTGAGGTTCCTGATCGGATTCAACGGCCCGTTCCGGCCGCTGGTCAGCATCAACGAATATTTTGATTTTATTTTGGTGGTGATGCTCGGGCTCGGAGCGGTATTTGAAATGCCCGTGCTGATTTTCTTTTTGTCGCTCTTCGGAATCGTTACGCCGCGGTTTTTGTGGAAAAATATTCGTTACGCAATTTTGCTGATCACCATCATCGCCGCGATCGTCACTCCCACTCCGGATGCCACCACCATGCTGGTTTTCATGGCGCCGATGGTCCTTCTCTATTTTATCGGCATGGGCGTTTCCTATATGGTTCAGCGCCGCCGCTTGCGCGATATGGCCGCGGGCGAAGGGACACCTTAACTTGACTCAAATTTTTTCAATGGCCGGATTCCTGCTGGTGATTTCATGCGCCCTCGCAGGCAGCGGCTGCAAGAGCGAAGCAGCGAAAAACACCGCCGAAGCTTCGCCCGCCGCGCCGGTCACTCGGCCAGCCGCAACACCCTCAATTCCCACACGCGAAGCCGCGCCGCCACCATCGCAAACCGGAGGTTTTGACGGCCAGCAGGCTTACGACTACACCGCCAGCCTGGTCGCCATCGGTCCCCGCCAGCCGGACACCGGAGGAATCCGCCAGGCGCAAAAATTCATCCGCCAGCAACTGGATTCCTTCGGTTGCCCGGTCGAGGAAGACGATTTCCACGCCCAGACTCCCATCGGCACCGTCGCCATGAAAAATATCATCGCCAAAATTCCCGGCCAGGGCTCCGGCGTCATTCTGCTGCTCACTCACTATGACACCAAAAAGCAGGCAGACTTTGTCGGCGCCGTGGACGGCGGCTCCTCCACCGGCCTCATGCTCGAGATGGCTCGTATTCTCTGCGCGCGCAAGCAGCCACAGCCGCACTCCATTTGGATCGCTTTCCTGGACGGCGAGGAAGCCTTCGTCCAATGGACGGCCACGGACAGCGTTTACGGCAGCAGGGAATTGGCCGCCAAACTGGCCGTTTCCGGCGATCTGCCAAAAATTAAAGCCGTGATCCTCGCGGATATGGTCGGGCCCATCAACCTGAAAATTGAGCGCGATTCGAATTCCACCACGTGGCTTACCGATCTCGTCTGGTCCACCGCGGCCCGCCTCGGATACCAAAAACAATTCGTTTCTTCCGTGACTACCGTTTCGGACGATCACGAGCCCTTTACGCGCCGCAAAGTCCCAGCGGTGGATATCATTGATCTCACGGGTTACATGGACGCCGGATACTGGCACACTTCCCAGGACACCATGGACAAAGTGAGTCCGCTGAGCCTGGCCATCGTCGGCCACGTAATTCTTGAATCTGTGAACCAGCTTCAAAAGAAACCGTAGCTCGCTCGCCCGCGTCCCAAATCCGGCGCCGCAATCTGTGTTACATTTCCCCCCGCTCGAAAGGGACCGGAATGCAAACGATTCACGCACACACAGCCGCTTCCGAATATCTGATTCACTGCGGTGAAGAAGCCATCTCCGGTGCTGGAGCATTTCTCGCCCAACTGGACGATGTAACGGGCGTCTACCTTTTGTCTTCGCCGAACGTTTGGAAACTGTGGGGCGGCGCTATTAGCAGTGGCCTGGAAAGCCTGGCGCCGCGCAAATTGGCGCGTCCGATACTCTTCGACGATCACGAGCGCTCTAAGCGCCTCGGCACTGTTGAGAAAATCTGCCGCGCGCTTGCCGTGGCGGGAGCCGATCGCAACGCGCTGCTGATCGCCGCGGGCGGCGGAGTGGTGGGAGACATCGCCGGTTTCGTCGCCGCTAGTTATTTGCGCGGCGTCCGCATCGTGCACGTTCCCACCACATTGGTCGCGCAGGTGGATAGTTCGATCGGTGGCAAGACCGGCGTCGACCTGCCCGAAGGAAAAAATCTGGTCGGCGCGTTTCACCAGCCGCAAATGGTGCTGGCCGATCCGCAAACGCTGCGCACGCTTCCCCCGCGGCAATATCGCTCCGGCCTTTTCGAAGTGATCAAATACGGCATCATCGGCGACCCCGGGATTTTCGGTTTTATCGAAGGACGCATGGAAGGCCTGCTGCGCCAGGATCCCGCCGCGCTCGAATGGGTGATCCCGCACTGCGTGCGCCAGAAAGCGGAAATTGTCAGCAAGGACGAGCGCGACACCGGCCCGCGTGAAGCCTTGAATTTCGGCCATACCATCGGCCACGGCCTCGAAGCCGCCACCAATTATCGCCGCTTTCTCCACGGTGAAGCCGTGGGATGGGGAATGCTGGCCGCGACGGAAATTGCCCGCGAAATGGGACGCATCGAGGGCGCGGAAGCGCTGCAAATTTCGCGCCTGATCTGGCGCGCCGGGCCGCTCCCTTCGCTCGCCGGAATTCCTCCGGCAAAAGTTTTGCGCGCCATGCGTACTGACAAGAAGTCACGTGGCGGCAACCTGCGCTGGGTGCTGCCGCGCCGCATCGGCGAAGTGGATACCGGCGTCGACGTTCCACACGCGCTCTTCCGCAAAGTTCTCGGCCGCCTGCCGCAAATCCTGAAAAGTGCGCGAGGCAATCCGTGAATTCCCACGCCACGGACGACGAAAAATCGCTGCCCACCGGCGCGGCTGTCCGCGACGCCGGCAGCGGGCACCCGCCCCGCAGGCGCGCAAGATGAAGCCGAAGCCGCGCATCGCGTTCAGGAAATGTTCACGCGCATCGCTCCGCGTTACGATTTCCTGAACCACTTGCTTTCGCTTTCTTTTGACCGTCCCTGGCGCGCCCGCACTGCCCGCCGCTTCGCCCATATTCTTTCCCGGCCCGATGCCCGCGTTCTCGATCTGTGCTGTGGCACCGGCGACTTAACGTTCGCGCTCGAACGCGCCGCCGATTCGCGCCGCGAAAGGGCAGGAGTCCGCGCGAATTTTTGGCAGCGATTTCGTTCCGCCCATGCTCGCGTTCGCGCGAAAGAAGGCTCGCCGTGCAAGGCGGAGCGCCACATTCCTGGCCGCCGACGCGCTCTCGCTTCCGTTCGCCGACCAATCCTTCGACCTGGTGACAGCCGCGTTCGGCTTCCGCAACCTGGCCAACTACGACCGCGGCCTTCGCGAAATTTTCCGCGTCTTACGCCCCGGCGGGGAACTCGGCATCCTCGAATTCTCCGAACCCCGCGGCAAGTTTATCGCCCCTCTCTACCGCTTCTACTTCGAAAAAATTCTCCCCCGCATCGGCAACACAATTTCCGGCAACTCCAGTGCCTATTCCTACCTCCCCGCTTCCGTAGCCAAATTCCCCACCCCCGAGGAATTATCCGCCTGGATGACCCGCGTGGGCTTCACCTCGGTAGATTTCACTCCCTGGATGTTCAGCGCCGTAGTTCTACACACCGCACGAAAATCCGGCGATGGATGAAGCAAGGTTTAATGTTGAGACCAGACCGTCCGCGGTGAGAGTGTTCTGGGGGTTCGCAGGACGCTTGACGGCGAATTTTAGCGGGAAGGAGAAGAAATGAAATCGGACTATTGGAATGTGAGTGAAGAACAGGTGCTCGAAATGACTGGAAAATCGCTGGCGTATTGGAAAAAGGTGCTCGATGATTTCGGCGCATCGTCCAAAAAATCGAACGATGTCGTTGATCACCTCCAGAAAAAACATGGAGTTCCGCGATATTGGGCCAGGACGCTCACCACTCGTTACCTCAGGCTGGAAAATAAATCGCTCTTGCCAACGGAGCCTTTGCCGGACTTCCGGAAAAGTAGGTTTAATAAACCGCTGCACCTCGCCGATCGAATATCGCGCCAGCGCCGGCCGCACGCTAATAGCGCCAGGATTTCAAATCGGCGCCAGCGGGCGCGGTCTTCGCAATGCGGTCAAGGATGATCGGCAGATACATGGTGTTGTAACGCAGGCGCGACAAGTAATTGGGCTCGTTCGGATCGCCGTTCCAGCAATGTTCGAAGCGGTCGCCATATTTCACTTCGCCGCCGTAGGGCGGATTTTTCGTCGCGTTCAAAACGTCTTCCAGGTAGTAGACGCCGTCAGTTAAAAAATAAGTGTCCGCGCTGCCCACGTAGACGTGAATTTTGCCTTCCAGTTTCGATCCAAGCGTGGCCCAATTTTTCTGCAGGATCGCGCTCAAATCGAAATGTTCTTTCCAGTAGGCGGCGGTCGCGGAATCGATCTCGCCGGTTTCCTTATTGAAAATTTGCTGCGGGTAACCGTCCTTTCCCACCGGGCCGTAGACGGCCTGCCAGATATCGAATTGCTCGCCGGAACGCGCGTGCGATCCGAGAGCGAGTTCATATTGATTCACCATTTTCGTGGTGGTCAAGGTGCGGCCGAGATAATCGCGTTCGCCGGGTTGCTCCACGCGCATGTGCGGCCCTTCCATGTAAAACGCGTTTTTATCCGAGTAGAGATTGATGTTGGTGAAGCCGCGGAAATCCACCGGATCGGGGCACGCGGCAAACGCGCCGTTGTAATGGTCCGGATAAAACACCTGCACCGCCAGCGCTTCCCAACCGCCGGTGGAACCGCCATAGACGAAGCGCGCCCAGCCCTGCCCGATGCCGCGAAACTCCTTCTCGATCGCGGGAATCAATTCGGTTTCGATGGCATCTCCATAGGGGCCCAGGTTCGCGGAGTTCACCGCGTAGGAATCGTCGTAATACTGGTTGGCGTGATTGATCTGCGCCACCAGGAATCGCGGAAAGTCCGGCAGCGATCCACTGCTGATAAAACTTGTAGGCTTCTTCCTGCTGGATTCGGTTGTATCCGGAAATGTGAAATCGTTCGCTATAGTCGGGTTTCAGATTCGGGTCGGGAGGCGTGGTGCGAATGCCGTGGAAATCGTCATTAAAATGATCCTCGAAAATCATCAGCGGAAAATGCGCGCCGGGATGCGCATCGAATCCTTCCGGAACCAGCACGTTCGCGCTTAAAAATATCGGGCGGCCCCAGAATTTCGTGAGCAGTTCGCTTTGAATCTTGATGTGCCGGACGTAAGCGCGTGTCTTTCGGTTCCGGAATCGGCGGGATGATTTGATCCAGCACAATCGAAACGGGAAGGGCCGCCCGCGCGCAACGTGATTTTCCGCGGCTTGGAATAAAGATTGCCGGGCGCGAGTTGCCAGTGCTGGCCTTCGCCGCGGTCCATGGGAAGTTTTACGGTATGGCCGTCCGAACGGTGAAACGTTTCGTATTTGTGCAAGACCACCTGAACGAAATAATCGCCAGCAGGAACGTCATGCAAGTAGCGGATGGGATATCCGAACGCGGCGTCATCCATCGTGGCGGATTGGCCAGGCT
The DNA here is from genome assembly GCA_963756355.1 of uncultured Acidobacteriota bacterium. GTDB lineage: Bacteria > Acidobacteriota > Terriglobia > Acidiferrales > UBA7541 > JBGPTK01. Next base: position 95,261 of record CAVWOD010000024.1, read on the forward strand.
TCCACGAATCCACATCCATGCCGAAAAGAATCTGCGTGCGCACCGAATTGCTGATTTGCAGTCGTGGCTCAGCCGAAGGATCCGTGGAAAGAATCAGCAGCAAGCGCCCATCCAGCGGCTCAGCGCTTTGCGCGCTCGTAAACGAAACCGAAAACCGATACGAGGGAACCTGTTGCGCCCCCACCGCGCTTGCAGTCAAAACCACGGCCAGCCCCAGTACCCCCTTCAACAAAATGCGCACGCGGCGACACGACCTCATAGTTCCTCCCACTTTCAGTATTTCAACAGAGCGGGAATTCTACACCAATGGGGTGTGAACGCCTGGAAGCCGGCTCATTCCTTGAGCACTGCATCTCCAAAAGCTGGCCGGCCCCCGAGGGAGGTGTAGAAGCCATAGAACGCTATCGCGGCGATCAGCAGAATCCCAGTCAGACTGATGCCTGCATACCACGCGGAGCCTTGGGTAGTTAGGGGATAGTTCTGCAGGAAATTGAAGACCATAAAATTAGCAACCAGCGCCAGCAGGCCGAAGCGGATCATTATGAACACAGACAGACTGCCAACGATCAGAGCGCCTATCCAGCCAACCGGATCGAAGCTTAAAGGGAAGATCGAAAATAGAACAGCCCATGCGACCGCTGCCGCCCATTCCTTGCGCAGCAAGACCCGCAAGAGGAACAGCACAAACAGCGCCCCAAGCCAGAAGCCCGGCGCAAGCATGAACGCGATGGCTGTGTCCGAAACGATCGCTCGCGCTCCCAGGAACTGCCATCCTGGGCCCGATTGTGGTCGGGCCGGAGGATAGCCGAGCCATGAGAAAATGAACCAAAGGAGTCTGTTCAGAGCGAGTGTAGATGCAGCCAGTAGACTACCGACCAGCAAATCGCGTCCTACCATTGGATCGCGGAAACCGCCCGCTAGCAAGCGGCTCCAGGAAACAAGGGTGGCGGGCCACCGGCGGCGCACGTAAGGCTCTAAGGCGATGTACAGAACCCACAGAAAACAGAACCAGAAGAGCCCCCAAGCCAGGAACTCGATGAAGAGCGACAGTTCGGCGAGGTCCGAAACGTGGTGTGCGCCAATGAACCATGCCACTACCCAAGCCGCAAAAACAAAAGCGGACAGACGAAAAGCTCCGCGCCGGTCGCCCCTACCGAGGCGCAGGTTTCGCTTGGCCAACATGGCGCTGACGACCAGCACTGAAATCAATAACACGACAAAGATTATGATGGCTGCTCGTTCTGCGGCGGACGGCTGATACGGCTGCATGCGTTTGTGGACGGGTCCAAGGGCCAATCAATTCGAAATAAACAGGCTTACCCCGGTATGCGGCAGCTTCGATTCGCATTGGAATATCGGGACGCTCGGCCAGCGTTCCTGTCCACGCAGCGCGGAAATCGCTATCAATGGGCGGCGTCCACATGGGTTGTGCGCGTGACCACTTGGCTAGATCCAGCCCCGCGGCAGAGAACAGAAGTGACCAATCCGGGGGCGACGCAGCATCCGCCGTCTTCTCAATCTGCGGAGGAACCACGATCAACTGCATCAGGCGGCCGAGCGGATTGAGCCTAACAAGGGTCATTCCCGACACGGTGAGCGGCGGGTCATCCATCCATACGGATCCTGGTAGAGGCCCGTCCGAGTTGAAGTCACGAGGGGCGAGCGGCCGCGGACTGCCGCGATACCAGAACACAAATGCTCCCGTTTCGATGTGGTCCCAGCGCGTCTTTGACTTGTCATGCTCGGCAATATACTTCAGAAACGAGTTCCCTTCGTAGAAGCCCATTGCCGTGTCCACCGGCGGCTCGCTGTATCCGGCACTTTGCAGAATCTCGCGGGCTCTCTCAGCCAATGCCTCCGGCGGTTTCTCGAGCGGCACTCGCCGGTACAGCATGGTTTGTGCACTCAACAGAATCGCCGCGATCACTGACACGACCACCCCTGCCAGCAATGCCCATGCCACTGCGGGGCGCAGGCCTTCGGATTCGCCCGAAGCGGCGACCATCTCGGGTGATGGAGTTTCACCAGCAGCGAGCGCGGCGGCCAGCGGGTCGCCGCCCGGCAGCGCGGCCGCAACTTGCAACGCTGTTGCCGGTCGCTTGGCCGGATCTTTTTCCAGGCAGCGCAGGATCACCCGCTCAACGATCGGGTCGATCTCTTTCACCAGCAGGGAAGGATTCGTCGGTGACGAGTGTTCATGAGCGCGGCGCAGATCGGCGAGCGTGGCGGCTTCAAACGCGCGCTTTCCCGTAAACAGTTCGTAGAGCACCAGGCCCAGCGCGAAAATATCGCTCTGCACCGAAGCGTCTTTGCCGGCCAGTTGCTCGGGAGCCATGTAGGCAGGCGTGCCCGCGCCTGCTTCCTCGGCAGCGAAACTGCCTGCCACTCCGGCCAACCCGAAATCGGTGATGCGCACCTTGCCGCGGCCGTCAATCATTACATTCGCCGGCTTCAGGTCGCGATGAATCACCCCGTGCTCATCAGCGGCGGCAAGTCCCGCGCAGATCTGGCGCGCGATTTCGATGGCTTTGTCGGAAGGCAACCGCCCGATGCGCCGCAGCAGCGTCGCCAGGTCTTCGCCATCCACATATTCCATGGTCAGGAAGGGAAGCCCATCGGCTTCGCCGATATCGAATACGCGGCAGACATTCGGATGGGACACCTGGCGGGCGATGCGGACCTCGCGGTGAAAGCGCGCCAACGCCGCTCTATCCTGCGCGATCGATTCCGGCAGGAATTTCAGCGCCACCGTCTGGCTCAGTTTCAGGTCTTCCGCCCGATAAACTTCCCCCATGCCGCCGCGTCCGGCCATCGCCACGATGCGATAGCGGTCTTCAAGCACAGTGCCAGGAATAAATCGCGCGCCATCGAAGGAGCCGGAAGAAGAGGGAGTTTTGCCACTGGGAGAGGAGTCTCGTTTGCGCGGAGAACCTGGTCGCTGAACCGGACTGCGCGGAGCGGCTTCCAGTCCCAGCGTGGGCGTCGAGCCGAAATCCACCTCGCTGCCGCAGGAAGGGCAAAAGCGCGCTTCGCCAGGGACCTCGCGTCCACAGGCAGGGCAACTCATGATTGTCGCGGGAGTATAGCACCGCCTTGCTATCCGAGTGACAAACTCTGCCGATCCCACCCAGGCGTGCTGGGAAATTGGAGCCCAATGCAAGGCGTGCTCTTGACGGCCTTCCATCGGAACTAGACGCCGGAGAAATTCAATGTGATGATCTGGCTGCTCACATTCCGAAGGCCGGAGGCGCGAATTATTTTATGACCGAATGGGATGCCGCTGCGTACGCGAAACGTTCCAGTCTGCAGGAAGCCATGGCCGACGAAGTGCTCGCGCTGGTGGAGCTTCAAGGCTCGGAGCGCGTTCTTGATATTGGCTGCGGCGACGGCAGAATCACCGCGGAAATCGCGGCGCGCGTTCCGAGCGGTTCCGTAGTGGGTGTGGATTCTTCACACGATATGATCGCGTTTGCCGCCGGCCATTTCACTCCGGCGGCGCGCCCCAACCTGCGATTCCAGGTGGCGGACGCCCACAATCTTCCGTTCGGCGAAGAATTCGATCTCATCGTTTCCTTCAATGCGCTTCACTGGCTGCCCGACCCGGCGCCCGCGCTCCGTTCAATTCGCGCCGCGCTGAAGCCCGGCGGCATGGCGCAACTGAGATTGGTTTCCGCAGGGGAGCGTAAGAGCCTGGAGAGCGTGCTGGAAGATACCCGGCAATTGCCTCGATGGTCCCAGTATTTTCAGGAGTTTCGCACCCCTTTCTTCCATCCCACGCCGGGCCAGTATGCAACGCTGGCCGAAGCCAGCGGTTTGCAGGTGCTCCGCCTGCAGACGGCATCAAAGGCCTGGGATTTTAAGTCGCGGGAGGCATTTTTCGCGTTCGGTTCCGTGACCTTCGTGGAATGGGCGCATTGCGTGCCGGAATCCGAAAGAAAGGCGTTCATTACGGAAACGCTGGACCGCTATCAGCCCATCGCCGCGAGCCACCCAGGCGAAGAAAATACTTTCAAGTTTTATCAAATGGACATCACGCTGGCTCGCGGCGGGAATGGCAAAGCGAATGGATGAATTCCGCGGCGGCCTCTGTTAGATTTGGCGCGAGCAAGCCAGCCTCGCCGCACTTTTCAATCGAGCCCGCACAACCTCCGCGAATCTCTGCTGGAAATCTATGCCGCGAATGGCGCCATGAATCAACTTCTGCTCGAGCATCTTGATCCGAAGGCGTGGCGCGTGGCTCCCCCGTCGAGCAGTGGCGTGCAACGGCGCAATCTGTCGAGAATTTTTGCTCATCTGCACAATTGCCGCCTGGTATGGCTCAAGCATTCCGCCCCACATCTGAAGCGACCCGCCGCGCTTGATCCGGCGCGTTGCACAATCCGGCAGGCCCGTGCCGCACACCGCGTCAGCGCCGCGCGCTGCCTGGAAATGCTGGAAGAAGCCCTTTCCGACCGCTGGCCGAAGCGCGTAAAAAAATTCTCGCGCGGCAGCTGGACCCGGGATTGGCCCGCCGGGGCAACCATGTTCGGCTACGTGTTCGCGAACGAAGCGCACCATCGCGGCCAGGCGATCATGCTGGCCCGCCAATTGGGCTACCGCTTACCGGGCGAGGGAGTCTACGGAATCTGGTGGTGGGAAAAACTGTGGAAGCAGCGCGGTTTCAAAACCGGCCCTCGGTAACAGAAGGACGGAACCGAAAGGGTCGAACGGCGAATTCGCAGTTCCGCGGTAACTTAATAAGTTGATTCGATTCGATCGGCGTATCTGGCCCTGAACGCGCTTGGGCCGGTACGGCTCCAGTCCCCGGCGGCCGAAGCGAGCGGGAATTTTGTTCGCCCCGGGATAGAGAAGAATCTTGCCACCGCAACTCATAACTCGCGCGTCCGCTCGCGTGATTCGCGCAGAGCGATTCTCGCATCCTGGCCGCATCGGAGCGGCAAGCCGGGACGACGCGTGCGGGTGCGCCACGGCAGCGCGGGTTCTGGCTGTGGCATTAGTTCTCACGTCCGCCTGGTACGCTTGGCATTGGAAAAGTTTGAGCCTTTCAGCGTGGTACGTTGTCCTGCGGATTTTCCTTTGGTCATTTCTGGCTTCCGTGATTGGAAAAATCGCCGCGATTCTCTACCACAAGTGGCGGCCCAGAAAATCGCCGGCCTGATCCCGTCCGCTATCTGCTGGCAGCTGCGCAATCCAGCGGATTGGGAAACTCCGCGAGGCACAAACGGAGGAGACAGATATCGGGCTGCCTTCCAACGCCGCGGTTATCGCTACCCGCCGGCAGTCTTACCATCTTTCCCGGTAATGGTGACGTCAAATGGCTGCGACGGAATTCCATTGGCCACTACAAATAGCGACGAATCGCCTAACTCAATATCCGCCGGGATGGCTACATTGGTTGTGACCACCGCACCGGCGGTAGCCACTCCCATCGAGGAAATCGTATTCCCGTTGGCATCGAGGGTGGTGTGGCCGAACGTCCGGCAATATTTCACGTGGTTGCTGTTCTTATTGACGATGCGCAGCAGCGGGTAATTCGTCGCGGTTTGCGAATCGTCGCCATAGGCCACGGCCTGGGAAAGTCCATTGAACTGGAGCCCGGAGACCTGCACTGTGCTTTCCGTCGTCAAATTTGCCGGACAATTTTGAATCACCGGTCGAAAACTGTCCTGGGGTTCCGCGGTTTCAGCGTCATAAACGTAAAACGACGTATCATCCTGCCGGCAAAACAGGATTTCTCCGTTCGGAAGCAGCAGCAGCCGGGTGAGATAGGTAGCGCAATCATTGTTCTGTGGATCGTTGGTGCGGTTAAAGGCCGTCCCATCGTATTCAAAGTAGAAGCACGGCGGAAGATAATCTGCCTGGGCGTTGGTGGGAGCCGCTGCGAAAAGAATGTTTCAATTCACCAGAGTCGCCGTCGGTCACGTCCATAATTCCTAGCTTCTGCCCGTCTTGTTCCGGCAGGTCGATGCCATTGGTCCAGGGAGTCATCGCTCCCGGCGAATACACGGCAGTGTGCTCGTTTGCTCCAGGAAAAAGAGTGCTCGTATAGAATGCAGGAACCCGTTTGAAGTCGGTAATGCTGTTGGAGAGAAACGGACCCTGGTTCCAGTGGTCGGCCGCAATGTCGTAAACCCAGGTCGTCGGAGCGTCCAGGCAACTCGGCGCGGCAACGGTATTATCGGGCATCAAGACCCAGGAATCCTCGTCGCTCGTCCCGACACGCGGGCGGGGACCCATGGCGGCCCATGTAAGGCTCGAGGGATCGAGTTTTGCGACGTTTGCGCTGTCGGGGGAGCCCATCAACAAACTGCCATCTGGCAAAACGGCGCAGGGTGCGTCCCCGATTTCGTCCCACACCTCGGCTGCCGCCCCCGGATTCACCGGAGAAGCAAACATGGTCCACGAGTCCGCCACAGGATCGTAAATTTCACAAGTATTGTTCATATCCTGCTTATTCGCGCCGGACGCGTTGGAGTACTCGCCTCCGCATACCACCACCCTTCCGTCGGCCAGAACCGAGGATGCAAAATATGTTCTCGCTACATTGCTATCGGCCAGTTGGCTCCAGCTTCCGTTCCGGTAGCTTCCGTTCTGGTCCGGCGCCAGCTTCCACCAGCGGTTCGTGCCAAATAATCCTCCCAGCGCCTCTTGCTTGGATTCCTGCATCATTACCGTTCCATCCGTCAGCAGAAATGCGGTGCCGCCGCTTGCGTTCGAAACGCAGAAAATGATTTCGATCGACGCCCAGAAAAGGCAAACGTCATGTTTTCGGACCGTGAAAATAACGGCACCAACGCGCAACCGGGCAAACGAACGCACACCAGCGTGGCGACAATCAAATAGAGCACGCAGAATAGCAGCGTCCACCAACTGCAGGATTTGGTGGTTTGCCACGCGGATTCAATGCACTCTCCGTCACTTGACTGCTCGTGTCAATGAAGGGCATGAAATCTCGGGCCTATTCGGCGAGAGAATCCTAGACAGCGGCAGGCTGTGGGTGCAGTTGGTGGGGATGCTGTTCCAGGTCCCAGGCTGAAAGTCTCCATTGGCCATTGTGAATCTCCCCTTATTTCGGAAGATAAACTGCCGACCTCAAAACGGTCCCTGGGTGCCTTAACCAGCTACAGCGAGTATTTCAGTAGGAAACTAACCGGAAGGATAACTTCATCGCGAAGAATGTCAAGAATAAAAGCCCGCGCAAGGCATGAGCACAGAGATTAGCGGAGAATCGAATGCATCTGTTTCGGCCCGCGCGGATTGGCGCCGCGTTTCATGCGCCTAATTCTCCAGGCCGAGCGAGCGGATTTTATTTAGAAGTGTTTTATAGGAGACGCCGAGTTTTTCGGCGGCGCGCGTCTTGTTCCACTTGGTTTCCTGCAGGGCATTCTGAATCTTGAATTTCTCGACGTAAGCCACGGCTCGCTCCGAGACTTCCTCCAGCGGCCCGTCCCAGATAAATCGCTCGTCCAGCATGTCGCCGGGAACCTGCTCGTCCGAGGGCTTCGCAGCGGGCAACTGCAGCGCGCGTGAATCGATGGCATTTCCGTTCGAAAGGATCACCGAGCGCTCGATCGCGTTTTGCAATTCGCGCACATTTCCGGGCCACGGATAGGTCCGCAGTCGAGCGCGGGCTTCGTCGCTCAAGCCGATCTCCGGCTTGCGGAATTCGCGGCGGAACCGTTCCAGAAAATGTTCGGCCAGCAGCAGCACGTCGTCGCCGCGATCCCGCAGCGGAGGAATCGTGATCGGCACCGCCGAAACGCGGAAATACAAATCCTCGCGGAAAGTTTTGTCCGCCACTGCCCCGCGCAAATCCTTGTTGGTGGCCACCAGCACGCGAACGTCCACCTCAATTTCCTGCGTGCCGCCCACCCGGTCGAATTTATGTTCCTCCAGCACGCGCAGCAATTTGCTTTGAATCGCCGGAGGCAATTCGCCGATTTCGTCCAAAAAAAGAGTGCCATGATGCGCGAACTCAATCTTGCCGATTTTTCGCGCACCCGCTCCCGTATATGCTCCGCGCTCGTGCCCGAACAATTCGTTTTCCACCAGCCCTTCCGGAATCGCCGCGCAATTCAGCGCCACAAACGGCTGGTCGCGGCGAGGACTCAAGTGGTGTACCGCCCGCGCGAACAATTCTTTTCCCGTTCCGCTTTCTCCCAGCAGCAGTACCGTGGAATCCGTCGCCGCCACGCGCTGCACCATCTGGCTGGCTTCCTTCATCGATTCGTGTTCGCCCACGATCCGCGGAAACCCGTAGCGGGTTGCGTATTCTTCCCGCAGCAGCAGATTTTCGCGCAGCATTTCCTGCTGCCGCGCCGCTCGTTCCACCAGCAGCTTCAGGTGATCCAGATCCACCGGCTTCTGGATGAAATCGAACGCGCCTTCCTTCATGGCCGTCACGGCTTCTTCGATCGGAGCCGAACGCGGTAATCAAAATCACCGGAATCGTGGGATCAGCCAGGCGGGATGCGCGCAAAATATCCAGGCCCGAACAACCGGGAAGTTTCAGGTCCGTCAGCACCACCATGTGCCGCTTGCTGCGGATTTTGTCGATGGCCGCGTTGCCGTCCGGAGCTTCATCCACGGCATAGCCGGCGCGCTCCAGCGCCTTGTGCAGCATCGCGCGAAGCTCGGTTTTGTCTTCGACCAGGAGAATGGGTTCCATCGATGAAGGTTACTCGTTCGCCCAGCCGGGATCGCCGCCGGAGCGGCGCAGTTCGTCCTGCATGTCGGAGAGGTCCTGTTTGCGCTGATCGATTTCTTTTTGTTTGGCGTCGATGTCAGCCTGTTTCTTGATGATGTCGCTGCGGCTGAATTGTTGCGCCAGGGCTTTCTGCGGATCGGGATAATATTCCACCTGCAATTTCGCCAGTTCCCGCTGCAGCACGCTCAGTTCGAGCTCGGCCTTTTTCAGTCCTTGCCGGGCGTCCGAGAACCTGGTTCGCCAGTATTTCTCGTCTTTGACTGGCTCTTTTGCCTCTTCCTTCTGTGTCTCGGCCTTGGCAGCGGGCTTCGCGCCTTCCGCGCCGCCTTCCTTGGGTGCGGCCGGCGGCGGCCCGATCAGCGAAAGCTGGCCGGGAGTCTTGGGAATATTGTCGTTGGTCCACACCACGGGCGGCTTCTGGCCTTTTTTCTCTTTATCCGCGCGAGCCTTGCGCGCCGCCGCGGCCAGCGCATCCTGCTGCTGTTGCTGCTTCGAGGGTTGCGCGGCTTGCTGCGCGGCAGGTTGAGCCGCCTGCTGCTCGGCGGGAGGTTGCTGCGCTGGTTGAGGTTGATCTTGCGAACATAGCGCGAGCGGCGACAAAACGAGCAGCGTGGCACTTGCCATCCAGAGTGCTTTGCCCATCGTAATCACCTTTTTAGACTGCCGGCCCCTCCGCAGACGGAAGGGAACTGGTTTATCGCCCAAACAGAACTGGGACGGCTGTTCTGGCGATTCTGGTGCCTGTCACTTGCCTCTTACTTAGTGTAGATGCGCCCAGCGCCGCTGGCAATCGCCTCCGGCGCGGCCTGCTGCTTCAAAGGTAACCACAGGATGAACTCGGCGCCACCCTCGCTGCGGTTTCGAGCCTCAACGCTGCCTCCGTGCTGGACAGCTATTTTCTGCACCAGAGCCAACCCCAGCCCGGTTCCTTCGGGTTTGGTGGTGTAAAACGGCACGAAAATTTTCGTCAAATTCTCCGGCGGAATGCCCGGCCCGTTGTCGGACACTGTGATCCGTTGCCACAGGCCGCCGGCCCGCTCTTCCGCGGCTCCTTCGATCGTCACAATCCCGCGGTCTCCCACCGCCGAAACTGCCTCTGCTGCGTTGCGCACCAGGTTCAGCAACGCCTGCCGTAGCAAGCCCTCATCTCCCGCGAGATCCGCAAAGCTGCCCGTTGGCCGGATCGACGCCCGGTCCGGAATCACGCTGCAGATTTCTTCCGCCACCTGCTCCACCAGCGTTTCCAGTCGCACGTTTTCTTCCGTCAGCTCGAGCGGGCGCGAAAATCGCAGAAATTCCGTCACCACGTGCGTCAGCGCCTGCGTTTGACGGATGATCCGGTCGGCGGAATCGGCCAGGTCGTCGGTATTGGCTTCGCTGCGAATCATCTGCGCGTATCCGGAAATGGTAGCCAGCGCGTTCTTGAATTCGTGGGCGATTCCCGCGGACATTTCCCCCAGCGCCGCCAGATTTTCTTTCCAGCGCATTTGTTTTTGCAGCTCGAACAATTCCGTCAGATCGCTCATCAAGCAAAGCGCGCCGGAAACGCTCTCCCCAGCAGGAGCCGGAGAACCATCGGCGCCGCGCTGCAAATATCCGCGCGCTGGGCGCAGGATCGGCGAAATCGTCACGCCGATCCGCTTCACTTCACCCGTGGGAATGGTGTGTTCCACTTCGCCGCGCTGAAACGTATTTCCCACGCGCAGGCACGACGTGATGATTTCCGCCAGCGCCGAATCCTGGCCCAAAACTTCGCGATATCCGCGAAATGCCAGTCCGCGCACCCCCAAAATCGATTCTGCCGCCGGATTTGCGGAACTGATGCTTCCCGTCGAGCTGACCAGCAGCAATCCCGCCGGCATGTTTCGCGTCACCGCTTCGCTGAGCCGTTCGGTTTCCTGCGCCCGCTCTTTTTCCATGCGGTGCAGGCGTTCGAGTTCCTGTTCCTGCCTGCGCAGCCGCTCGATCACCGCTTGCATCGACGCGGTCATAAACGCCGTGGGATTTTGACTATCGGGCCGCATCGTATCGTGTTCCGCCGTCCGTTCGTTTTCCCTCGGGCTAACCATGCGCCGCGCCAGCACCGCCAGCACCACGGCTAACACCAGCACGAAAACGCCCAGCGCCACCACCGCAATTCCCAGCGGCAATTGGCCAAGCGGCAAAATCAAAAATAGAAACAAAACCCCATCCTTCACAACCCTTCGGAGAGATAAATTCATCCTCATGAATGGTTTTCAGGGGGTCGAAGCTTTCACGCTGTTGGCGTCCCGATGTCTTCGATCGGGAAGAGTCTGTGTGGCAAAGCCGACTAGGGGTGATCGTGTAGCGCCACCCTTCAGGGTGGCATCTTTACTTTCAACCACATGGCTGCCCAAAGGCCGGCTTGCTTTAGCCCCTGAAGCACGTCTCACCACCATTCATGAAATCCCTGATTACTCCGCGCGATCTACCGCACCATCAGCAGCGACTGGTACCAAACCACAATCGGCGTCCCGAAAAAAATTACCAGCAGCGCCGCCGCTCCCAGAAAAGTTCCAAACGGCAATTCGTAATCCCGCCCTTTCCGCCATAACAAAATCATCAAAATTCCCAGAACGCTTCCCAGAATCGATCCCATCAAAATCGTCAGCACGGTGCGCTTCAACCCCAGAAATGCACCCGCCATCAGCATCATTTTCACGTCGCCCAGGCCCATGCCTTCGCGTCCTCGCAGGCGAAAATATCCTTCGGAAACAATCCACAACAATCCGCTGCCCACCGCCGCGCCGATCAATGCGTCCACCAGCGAAAGCGCCGGCGCCGGAGGCGGAAACGCGAACATGCGATTGGCCAGCCACAGCGCCGTGCCATCCTCGGGCCGCGTAAATAGGCTCAACACCAGCGCAATCCCAAATCCCGTGAAATTGATTTTGTCGGGCAGAATCCGTTCGCGATAATCGGTGAACACCAGCACAATCAGAATCGCTGAAAACGCCGCCCATTTCAGTGCTTCCGCCGTCAAGCCGAACGCTTCATAGCACGCCAGAAACAGCAGCCCGGTGATCAGCTCCACCACCGGGTACATCCACGAAATTCGAGCCTTGCAGCCCCGGCATTTTCCGCCCAGCACCAGCCAGCTCAGCACGGGAATATTGTCGTATGGTTTTATTGCCGCGTGGCATTTCGGGCATCGCGACCGCGGCAGGGAAATCGATTCCCCCGCCGGAATGCGCAGGATGCACACATTCAGGAAGCTGCCAATAATCAACCCCAAGAGAACCGCAAAGGCTGGAATCACTTCTCCAATGTGCCACACCCCCACGCACCGCTCAAGCCGCCCCCGCGACCCCGTGCCGCATTCCTAACTCACCCGGCTTGTTTCAATGGGCAATACTCCATGTAAACTAACCGCATGCCCGACAGGCGAGCCACGCGAGGTGCAGCCATGAACAAGATGCCAAAACTCGGTGCGGGAATCATTACGCTTTTGCTTTTGGGGATTGCCATCCAAGCACGCCCGTGGCAGCAAACTCGCGCGGCCTCAACCCAGGCCCCCAAGACGGTGGCGGAACGCCTGGGCTATCCGTCAAACGCCCGATTGCTCATTCTTCACGCCGACGATTTCGGCATGCTCCACTCCGTCAACAAAGCCACCATCGAAGCCCTGACCAACAAATGGATTTCCTCCGCCAGCGTGTTGGTTCCGTGCCCCTGGTTTCCAGAAGCGGCCCGCAACGCCCGCGAACATCCCGAGTGGGATCTAGGCGTCCACCTGGCGCTCAACAGTGAATGGACTCCGGTGCGCTGGCGGCCGGTAGCGTTTGGCAGCACGGGCTCGAGCCTGACCGACAAAGATGGGTACCTGCCTCTGCTAACGGAACAAGTGCTTCCGCAGGCCCAACCCGCCGACATCACCCGCGAAATGCACGCCCAGATCGACGCGGCCCTGGCCTCCGGCATAAAAATAACCCACCTCGATTCGCACATGAGAACCGTTGCCGCCGCGGCTCCCGCTGAATACCTGAAGCTAGGCCGCGAATATGGAGTCCCCGTGATGATAGACCGTAGCCCCGTGCCAATCTCCGCGAAGCCCGACCCGGTTCTCCTCGATCGCATCCTGGGATTGCAGGCCAGTGTTCCAGCGAATCAATGGCTCGCCGCGTATGAAAATATCCTGCGCCCGCTGCCTCCCGGCGCCTACCAACTCATCGTCCACCTCGCCTACGCCGACGACGAGATGCGCTCCGCCACCTTCGACCACCCCGATTGGGGCGCGCAATGGCGTCAAAACGATTTCGACATGGTAAAAAGCCCCGAATTCCAAAAGTTTCTAAAAGACCAGGGATTTATTCTGATTTCGTGGAGGGAACTCGCAAAAGCCCTACCCCCAGATTGGAAAACAAAGTAGAAGCCAATCATGAAGAAACTGGGAGCAGCTCATACGGCAAACCAGGCGCAAGTCACAAATGCATTTTAGGGGGTCGGAGCTTCAGCTCCGACACTCGAAGTGTCACAAAGGATGGGCTTTAGCCCCTGAAGTTTACCAGTGTCTCCCACCGGGGCGTCCCAGTGTTTTCGATCGCGAAGGGTCCGAGTGGCAACGCCGAATAGTCGGGATCGTGTAGCGCCACCCTTTAGGGTGGCATCTTCAATTTCAACGAACTCGCCGAATGCAGCCACGCTCGACAACAACAAACCGCAGCGCCAACCCGTTGCAGTCATCCCGAACGCAGTGAGGGATCCAGAGCCAAAGTAAACCGAATCGCAACCGTGTCTCCGTTCCACCTGCCTCACCGCGAACTGTTCCTAACCGCTCCCCTCAGCTCTTCCTCGGCACCTTCGCCCCTCTCTTCCGCGCTTCAGAAAGCCCAATCGCGATCGCCTGCTTGCGGCTGGTCACTTTGCCCCCCTTGCCGCCTTTCCCCGAACGCAAAGTTCCTTTCTTTTCCCGCTCCATCGCCCGCTTGACGCTCTCCCCAGCCGCCTTTCCATATTTCGCCATCAGTCCATTCCTCCCGTCTCTTTGTAATTTTAATTTCGATTCCACACAGCTCGATCGTACATGCGATCCTTCATTCCAGCACCGTTCTAAAGCTTAACGGCCCAATCCCGGAACCTCCATACAGCGAATCCTCTAATTCCAATTCAAAAAGAGTGGCATCGCCCGTCAAAATTCCAATCGAGGGTGCCCCAGGTGCCAGCCTTTTGCACCTGGGGATTTTGACTTGTGTCGCGAGATTTCCTTCTTTCTTCTATCTTTGCTCTTTTTAAAATTCTTCAATGCGCCGGATCGATCGTCCGAGCTGACTAGATGAAGTTGCCGGCGGGGCAGTGCACGCATTCGAGTTTTTCTCCTCACGTTTATCCATCCGCCCCGTCCTAAATTCCCAATAACCTATGACCCATTTCGACACATTGCATCATCGACTAACTAGCTCCGGCGCGCCCGCGGGCGGAAAATCAAGTCAAGGCCCAACAGGCAAAGGGCGGCCAACGCAGTTGGCGAGCTGCGTGGCTTGAACTGGAAAGACCTCACGACGGCGGAAAACCTCATAGGGATTGCTGAGGCGCGGATGTGGATTGCCCGAAGAAGTTCCGCGACTTAGGAGTGCCACATATGAAGAGAAACGTGGAGCCATCTGGACCGCACGCCCCGCAGGGCGTTTGCGAAGCCGAAGCAATATTTTCTCCTACAGACACGTCGAAGGCGCAGACCCCGTCAGTAGTTTCGACGGGCGTCCCAAGAACCGTCGAGTTCCTTTACCTGGATCAGGAAGCAGTGCTGGCCGCTGGCGTGCTCGACATGCGCCTGGCGATGGAAGTGGTGGGACGCGCGCACGCACTGTTTGCGAAAGGCGCGATTCGTCAACCGCACAAAGTTGTCTTACGCAACGAAGAAACGGCTGAGAGTGAAGAGCAGGGCCGCTTCAACGGACTCTGCGCCTCCATAGGCGTACCGCCACGCTCCATGGGAATCAAATGGAACGCGAGTTTTCCGTTGAACCGCGAGCTCGGCCTGCCGCGTGCGAGCGCTTTGATTATCTTGAACTCCCCACAGACGGGAGTTCCGATAGCCCTGATGGACGGCACGCTCGTCAGCGCGGTGCGCACAGGCGCCATGACGGGCCTCGGAGTTCGCTACCTCGCCCCCAAGAACACTCGCAAGGTTGGCATCATTGGCTCGGGTGTTCAGTGCCGCACGCAGATCCTCGCGCTGCACACGGAGCTGCCGAAACTTGAGGAGATCTCCCTCTTTGGCCGGCAGATCTCTCGTGCGGAAGCGGTT
>CAVWOD010000025.1:0-254291 GCA_963756355.1 uncultured Acidobacteriota bacterium
GCTCATGATCGTGGCAACACCTTGAAGCGACTGTCAAGGCCGTGACAATACACTTCATCCCGTACAGTGATTGCACCTTCCCGGCACAAAACTGCGAACACGCGGCCTAATACCAAGGCGCTTCATTTTGGCAAAAACGGAGTGGTGCGCTTCAAGCCAAGGCTTGCAGCCGCTACGCGCGGACCTCCGAGCTTACAATTGGCGCGCTGGCAAGCAGCGAGAATTTCTCTACGCACCTTGTCTTCGAGAGTGGGATATGAAATCTCGGGCTCCGACGGCTGATAGATTTCGAGAGGCCCTGGTTCAACGATGCCATCACTGGGAAGAATGACGCCGCGCGTGATGTAGTTTTGGCGGTCTCAAATTTTACCCGGCCAGTGGTGGCAAAACGTGGGCGAAACTCAAATCCTTTCATCGAGTTCGTCGGCGCTTGGTTCGACCTTTTACCCGTTCGATCCACACTCGGATATACGCAGGACAATTCTCGAGCTTGATGCTATCGGCCTCGCAGCCGGCGAGAAATTCCACCGCGCCCTGATTGACGAGTGTCACGTCCCTCAAATCCAGCACTAGCTGCTGCCCCGCTGTCTCCAGGTCGAGCAATCGTCGGAGCTCCTTGACATCTTTCCATCAATTCGGCCACTGAGCGTGATGATTACTCCACCATTGGCAGATCTCTGGATTTTAAGCATGCAAACTCCCAATGTTTGAAGCGGACTTGATAATTCCGCATCACCCTCGGGCCGGCCCACCTGAAAGAAGCTCCGACCGCCGGACTCGTCTTTTCCATGGCATTTGAAAGTACACAAAAATCCATCGCTCTGCTGCGTAAAGCTAAGCTCAGTCCTGCCAGTGGTCTGCAGGTGGCGCAATACGAAGGCGCTTCATCCTGTAAAACAAGGTGGTGCGCTTCAGGCCGAGTCTGAGCGGCTGCTCCTCGCGGACCTCCAAGCTTCCAATTGGCGCGCTGGCAAGCAACGAGGATCTCTCTACGCACCTTATCCTCAAGCGTCGGATTCGCAATCTCTGGCTCAGCCGACTCGCATCTCTCGAGTGGCCCTGGTTCAAAGATGCCATCACTAGAGAGGATGACACCGCGCTCAATGTAGTTTTGTAGCTCTCGAATGTTACCGGGCCAGTGGTGACGAACCAGGGCGCGCATGGTTTCCTCAGGGATGGCTTCGATTGTTTTGTCCATGGAGTCTGCGAACTGTTGAACGAAGTGTTCCACGAGCTCGGGGATATCAGCTTTTCTTTCGCGTAGCGGCGGAAGATAGATCGGAAAAGCATTCAGGCGGTAGTACAAATCTTCGCGGAATTCGCGGTCGCGAACCATTTGCTTCAGGTCTTGGTTGGTTGCAGCAACGACGCGAACATCGACTCGTGTTGTGCGCGTGCTGCCCACTGCCTCAAACTCACGCTCCTGGAGCACACGCAGCAGCTTGGGTTGAAGCTCGAGTGGCATGTCTCCAATTTCATCGAGGAACAGAGTGCCGCGATCCGCCAACGCGAAGCGGCCGACATGAGAATTGACGGCGCCCGTAAAGGCTCCACGTTCGTGTCCGAAGAGCTCGCTTTCGAGAAGCCCGGCTGGCATCGCCGCGCAGTTCACCTTGACCAGATTTCGGTTTCGCCGGGGGCTGAGCTCGTGAATCGGCTCGCGCGATGACTTCCTTGCCGGTGCCGGTCTCTCCGGTAATCAAGACAGTTGTGTTCGTGCCAGCCACGGCCTCCAACTGGTTGAGAATTGAGTGCAGGCTGCCGCGGCGCCCTACGATCGTGTCCAGGAACGAGGATTCCGTGCGTTCTGGCTTGCGCGCCGTCCGTTCATCAGCACGATAGAGAGCGGCATTCATCGACGAGCTTTCGGGATATCGGAGTAGCTCGCATGACCGAATTTGATGCTGTGCTCATGTTCTGCTCCTGTTTCTGATCGCTAGGACGTTTCCAGCGTGGTGCTGGACACCGCTTAAACTCGAACTTCCGCAGTCATCAGCTGTTCTGAGCTGGGAACGGGAAAGTCAATCTCTGCACTGGAACGAGCGCTTTTCCGTGTCTCTTAAGAAAACAAGTCCTTCTTCGCCTCGATGCCAATCGATGAGCAATACATCGCCATGATGCAGTTGCCCTGTGGCCAGCAGCCTGGAGAGTGCACAGACCACATTCCGCTCGATGGCGCGCTTTAAGTGGCGCGCTCCGTACCTCTGGTCGGTTCCTTCTTGCAGCAGGAACTCGCGGGCTTCCGCGCTGATTCGAAATTGGAAGGGCCACGTCGTTGTAGCCAACACGCGGTTCTGTACATCGCTCAGCTCGATTTTCAGCACTTCGTCCAGTTCCTCGCGCTTCAAGGGATGGAACACCACCACCTTGTCCAAGCGGTTCATGAACTCCGGCGAGAACTTGCGCCTGGCCGCTTCCACCGCTGTCCTTTCCACCCTCTCGTACAATGCGGTTCTCGGCTTGTCGTTCGCCTGGGCAAATCCCATTCCTCCTTGCATCAGATCGGCGATCTGGCTGCTTCCCAGGTTCGAGGTCAGAAAAATCACGGTCTGCGACAAATCCACTCTCCGGTTATCACCCAGCGTCAGCGTCGCTTTATCGAGCATTCCGAGCAGTAGCTGCCACAACGCGTCGCTCGCTTTCTCAATTTCGTCAAACAACAGAAAACTCAGTTTGAGGTGATCGCGATGGCTTGCGGCCAACGCCTCCTGGGTGATGAGCGGGTGCGTTTCGCGGTGGCCCAGATAGCCTGGCGGCGAACCAATCAACTTCGCGATTTCGTGGGAGTGCTGGAATTCCGCGCAGTCCACCTTGATCACAGCCCGGCTGTCTCCGAACAAAATCTCCGCGGCGGCCTCGACCGTGCGCGTTTTCCCTGAACCGGTCGGTCCCAGAAACAGTAGGTTTCCCACTGGGCGGCCGGCAGAATGCAGGCCCGCGCAGAAAACCTCATAGAGATCGACCAGCGCTTGCACGGCCTCACTCTGCCCAACGACTCTCTGCCGCAATTCCTCCTCGAAATGACGCGACGCGGAACTCCGCTTTTGCAGGTCTAACTCCTCGGTTTGGACCCATTCTGCTTCGCGGGTCGAAGTATCGCCCACGAACCGTGCATTTCCATGGTATGTATTGGGGCATTCGACTTCGATCAAATTCATAGGGAACTCCTTCACGCTCGCGATTGCCGTGCCTGGATGGTTTACGCTCATTGTGGTTGCCCCCATTTTGGTTCGTCGCGGGGATTGTGAGATTAATTCCGATTCAGAACAACCCTAAATCGAGCGGATGCGCGCACTATATAGGGGACACTTGTCCGCCTCGCTTGAGCCACGGAATATCCCTCTTTATGGTTAGTGAACTAACCCTTTCGGTCACCAATGTCGATGCGTTTCCACCCAAAGAGGCGGGCATCCACAGACCAGGCACCGGGCCCCAGAAGCGCCAAGGCGACGCCGAGAGTTCCCAGCAGGACAAAAGTCCACGGATCGGGGGGATGCGAGAAGAAGGCGGACCAAAGCTCAATCATTGCCACAAGTGCTCCCGCGATGGGCGTCCATAAGCCTGCGAGCAGAAGCATTGCAGCGATAGCCAAAAGCATATCCAGCGTGGCCATTCCGATCGATGGTCGTGCCCGCAGCCCCATGATCACCTGTTGGACTAGGCCAGCGCCGGCGACCAGCCGCAAAAGCAGAAGGCCGATGCCGGGCAAACCGCGGGCGAAAGTTGAGAAGAGCCGTCGCAAAATGCCTTGAGGTTACTGGATGGCTGATGCGGACGTGAGCCCCAAAAGGTTGGCGCGGATGACTCTTTCGAGTGAACTATAATTCGATGATTCCGCGTCTTATCCCAATCGTGGCGGCGTGGGTTCGGTCGTTGGCGCCGAGTTTGGAGAGGATGTTCTTGACTCGACCTTTGACAGTCTCCTCAGTGATCGAGAGCTGATCGGCAATCTGTTTGTTGGCATTTCCGGCCGCAATCAAACGCAGGACAGAGATTTCTGCCGGAGTTAGGGCGTCATCGGTGGCGTGCTCGGCGAGTTGAAAGGAGACTTCAGGGGACATCGTCTTCTTCCCGGAATGGACTGCACGGATCGTATCCAGCAGTTCCTTATGCAGGGTGTTTTTCAGCAGGTAAGCCCGAGCGCCAGCTTTGATGAGCGCGCACAACCTGAACGTCCCCGACGTAGGTGGTCAGCACGATAATTCGCGCCTCGGAAAATTCGCCGCAAATTGCGATGATCGCATCCACGCCATTCATTTCCGGCATCTGCAAGTCCATCAGCGTCACATCCGGCCGGTGCTTACGGAACTGCTGGATCGCTTCGCGCCCATTAGAGGCTTCAGCGACCAATTTCATGTCCGGTTGACCCGAGACAAGCCCGATGATTCCTTGGCGCACCAGCGGGTGGTCGTCCACCGCCAGAATCCGAATCGAGTTGGGACTGGCGCTCATGACTTCGTTGCCGTATCTTTCCCGGAGGACTTCTCCGTCAATTTTTCGGCCAGCCAGGAACGTCGCGTAGCAGGTGACTTCTCGTAAGCATGGGAAGCAGGAATGCTCAACTCGACTTCCGTTCCGGAATCAAGTTCGCTCCAGACGGTCAGCTTACCACCAATGAGTTTGGCGCGCTCGCGCATGCCCTGTAGGCCGTAGTGTCCAGCGGGCTCACCTTTCCTGAGAACCTTTGGATCGATACCCTTTCCATCATCCCGGAGGCGCAAGCGAAGCTGCCGTTCGTCGTAGCGGATTTCCACTTCGACGTGCCGCGCCTTTGCGTGCCGGAACGCATTACGCAGCGCCTCCCCTGCAATCCGGTAGACTTCGTCTCGCAAAATCGGATGGAGGTCCCGCGCCGTCCCTTCCACCCCCACATGACACTCGGCACCATTCGGGTTCGTTTCGCCGCCCGCGAGTTCTTCTCCCAAAGTGTTTATCGCCAACGCGAGGTCGTTGGTCACCTCCGTCGATGAGCGCAACCCCTGTACCGCATCCCGCCCTTCGGTAATCGCTTGGGCGGCCTGCTCGACGGCGCTATCGAGTGTTTGTTTGGTGTCGCCGGCGCGGGAAGCGAGTTGGAAACCGTTTGAAAACGGAGCAGCAGTCCGTGAAAACTTTGCAGCAGCGTATCGTGTAGGTCGCGCGCGATGCGCATCCGCTCGCCCAACCGCTCTTCCATGCGCAAATTGAACTCCTGCGACAACTGCTGTAGCCGTAGTTGATAGGCAGCAGCGAGCATTCCGAGGAAAGCGGCGATGCACGACAAACGGAACCAGTAAGTTTGATAGTAGGCCGGGGCGACGTTCAAAGCGATCGCAGTTTCTGGCCCGTTCCACAGCCCCTCGCTGTTGCTGGCGACTAGCCGGAATCGATAGGAGCCGGGCCCAAGGTTCGTGTAAACGGCTTCTCGCGCTGCAACCGGCTGGCTCCAGCTA
This sequence comes from uncultured Acidobacteriota bacterium, assembly GCA_963756355.1. GTDB lineage: Bacteria > Acidobacteriota > Terriglobia > Acidiferrales > UBA7541 > JBGPTK01. The sequence goes on from CAVWOD010000025.1 coordinate 5,433, forward strand.
CTGTCGAAACCTTCGAGAAAATATCGAAAGCGAATCCGCCCGGGCGCCGCGAGGCTCAGCCCCGTGTACTCAAACGTGATTCGCCTGGGAGATGGAGGAATTCGAACGGAGGCGGCGAGGTTTGCGGTGTTGTTATCGGCGGTGATCGCCTCGATGTGAGGCAGCGCGGGAACTGAATCGTCATTGATCTGGGATGGATTAACAACCGACAAGCCGCTGCTGAGTGAAAACCAGATCCTGCCCGCTGAATCCGAGACCACCGATCGGCTTCGCTTCACTCCTTCAGTGCTCTCGAGACCATCGGCCTGGCCATACTCGCGAACATCGCCTGCCTGCACAACGCCGCTTAGCAGTTTGTCGCGCGGAACGCGCAAAACATGATCTGAGGTCGCGATCCAAAACCTTCCGCTCTTGTCCTCCGCCATTCCGACTATTTGTTCGCGCAAAACGTCGGGCGATTCATGAGGAACTTGAAAACGGTTAGAGGCAAAAAAGGCAAGACCAGCAGACGTTCCACTCCAGAGAGTTCCGGATGAATCCTCGAAAAGGCAGTTCACCTCTGGGGAAGGCAAACCCTCTACCGTTGTATAGGTTCTCCATTGGCCGTTTGAAAAAGAACTCAGCCCGGCTAGGTGTGGCAAACCACATTGCACCATCGCGGGTTTCAAGGATGGACGAGACGGTATTCGAAGCGAGGCCGTTGGTCGTCGTGTAAGTAGTGAAGTGCCCATCTTTGAATTTGCTGACGCCGCCGTTTAGCGTGCCGGCCCACACAGAGCCATCGCGGCTCTCATAAACAGCATAGGCACTGTTTTGGGCCAGTCCGTTTGCCTCTGTATAGCTCTGGCTCGCTATCGCACCGTTGCGAAATCGTAGACGGGTCAGTCCCCCGCGTTGACGTCCGACCCACACCACATCTGCCCGTCCACTGATGGAATAGACGACCTCATTTGGTGGTATCGATGTAACGGGTTGAACGCGTCCATTCTGGAGAACATACAGCCCACCTTGAGCGGGAGCGAACCAGGTGCGGCCCTCCGGGTCGACATATACAGGGCCATTGTGTTCGAAACGACGATCGCTAACAGATGAATAAGTTACGAACGCACTGTCCCGAATGCGGCCTAGCCCTCGCGCACCTCCGATCCAGAGATTTCCTTCGCGGTCCTCGAACAGAACGTTAATCCCACCGTCTCCGCGAAGCTCATTTTCTTCGGAGAACGAAATGCCTTTCCCGTTGATGCGCAGTAGCCCGCGCGTCGTACCCACCCAGATATTCGAGTCACGATCGCGCAGGAGGCTCAAAACCTGGACATTACCGAGGAACGACGGCAATTCGAGCCGACGAAAGCCGTTGCCGTTCCCGTGATACAAGCCCGTGTCGGTGCCGACCCACAACTCTTCACCGATCGGCAGCAGAGAATTGATCTTTCGGTCGGGCAATCCTGCGTTGACGTTGGTAGCTCGCCCGCCCGCAAGAAAAAAGAGGCCATCGCCGAGTGTGCCCAGCCAAACCTTGCCGTCGGCTGTTTCTGCCATGGAGATTACTGGCGGTGAAGCGGGTCCCAATTTCTGAACGCTGTCTGCCACGAAACGGAATGTGCCCTGCTCGATGTCCGAAACCAGTACTCCGTCGTGGTTATCTTTTGACAGGGCGGTGATTGCGACTGGACCGTATCTGACGCTCTCAAACTTGCCATCTTTTTGGCGTACGAGATCGGCGCCCTGTGGACGGATCCACAGTTTTCCGCCGGCATCCGTAAGCAGTTGCAATATCGGAACGTTCGAAGGCGATGGCGATGGAAGTAAAAGAGACAGGCCTGAAATTAAAGCCGTCGAAACGTATCAGGCCTCTGTCGGTTCCAATCCAGAGGTATCCATCTGCGGTTTGCGTGATGCCGTTGACCGCGCCGCCGGGAAATCTGGTTTCGGTGGTCCATTGTTCGCGGACGTACTGCGAAGGCTGACGGTTAGGATCGAGTGCACGTGCATCGGTGACAAGGCCCGCTAGCACGATTCCAATAAGAGTCCATCGAGTTTGCTTCAACCAGCAAATCACGGGAGGTACTCGAATTTGTCGATTATGACCTCATTTTCGTTTTTCAGGGGGATATGGCCTTGATGAAATACATACAAGGCGATGCGCACCGATTCGCCCCCCGGGGAAGGCACACCGGAGGTAAACACATGCTGGTTAATGACACGACCGCCGCCTGTATTGCCCGATCCTGCTACCGTCGAAAACGTTACTTGCCCCGGTTCCCAGCGGAAGGAATGTGTGTAGGCACCAGGCGGCACCCGAAAGGCAACAAAGTTAGCTGGAACGTAGTAAGGCTGGACGACATAATTTACGTTGGTATTATCAAGGTATCCCCAACGACCAAGCTCAACGTCCAACTCGCGCCGGTTGCTCTCTGTGCCAACGCCGTCCCAGGTGATTAGAGTTAGAAGAGCGGAAGGTTCGAGATGAGAGACATCGCGCACCTGGAACCTGTATGTTCCGTATCCCAGGCTGCGCGTGAGCTTCACCTCCGCCGCAGTCCACTTTCCCGGGCTTCCCGAAATGCGAAGATGCAATGCACCTCTTTCGTCCGTCCAAACGTTCGCAGGATCGAAAAAGTTTCTTGACCCAGCGCGAAAAATTGGCCCGGTGCTCGTCGTCCACTCGTAACCGCTAAAGTTCAGTATCTTCGGCGACGGGAGTACCGGCGCTGCGCCTTCCCCGTTAACAACTGCCAGCGCCACCACGCCGTTGCCGACGATCGGCAACGATTCAGTTTGTTCTGGCGGATTGTAGGTTGGATCAACCAACAGAGCGGCATATTGTATTCCCAGGTGGACTGAAGCTTTCCACCGGCCGTCACTTTCGATATTGGTAAACGGCTGACCTGATTGCCGGCACACGCCCCATCGCCCATCTGTCTTTGCGTACAACACGATTCGCTGCCCGGGTCGAGCCCCTGTGGCACGACCTTCGATTATGTCTGTCTTGTAGTCACGTTCGAATATGTCTGTCTTGTAGGGACTCTCCTGATATGCGGCGGGGACCTTGCTGAAAGCAACGTCGGAGCTGAAATTTTTGATGAAGAGTGGCATCCGGTCAGCACAAAGTACACCAACAGCACTGAGAATGTTGCGGTACGTGCGAGCTTCTTCGGCGCAACGCTTACCGCGCGCCCTGCGGTGCCTCGGGGGTACCTCTTTGCGAGCATTTCAGACACCATGACTTTAGCGCTGAGGATATAGCACGTCTGTTCTGTAAACAAACCTAAATCGAGGTTCTCGGGGCACTCCACTGAAATCGTTGTGAACAGGCCGAACCCGATCAAGGCTAAATAAACATCGACCTAATAACCCTTTGCCTACCGCACCTTAATGAGCTGAGAGAAAAGAGCATGTCAGTGTCGCGGTGTATGTTCGTCTTCAGCACCTTTGGGAGTCGAGAGGCGTGATCCATAGTCAACCACTTTGTTGCGTGTCACCTGGCTTCCATCCATTTCGATTCTTCATTTGAGCGACTAGAACCTGAATGTCTGCCGGCGCAGGTCACGGGCCTCGTTCCAAACGGTTGGATTCCGAAGAATTCCAGCTTGCCAAATGCGAGCCCCCTTAAAATGGGAAACCCGGCGGGGCAATCTCGGAATACTTGACCATCGTCGTCGTACTTCAGATTGTTCCCTCTCAATCTATGCTTAGGAGAATGGACACTCGATGGAGACCTAGAATCATGAGGAGCTTTACGCAGAGATCTGGGAACAACCACTGATGAAACTGGCAACAAAACATGGAATCTCGGCCGTAGCACTTGGAAAAGTATGCCGGAAGCTTCAGATTCCATTGCCGGGCCGCGGATATCGGATCAAGAGGGAATTTGGCAAGCCCGTCGAGCAATCGCCACTGCCCTTGGCAAAAGATATTCCGATTGTCCACCGCCAGAAGTATCGACAAGCGCAAGGTGGTTCAAACTCTCAAGCAGTTTCGCCTGAACCGGAACCGACAGACCCGGAGTTCGTACAAATCCTCGCGCTTGAGTCTCGTGCAATCAGGGTGGATCCCGATGCTAAGCGCCACAAGCTTGTAATGGCCGCCGAACGGATTCTCAAGCATGTTCGCCCGATGAGAAAGGCATTCTCCAACTGCCTCCGTGGCTAGCGAACTTCGACGATAACAAGGGACACGTCGTCGGCGAGCGAGCCGTGACTCCACGCAGCGACTCCGTCGAGGATTGCCTGTTTCATTTCCGGCAGTGGTCGCGTCGCAGATTGCCGAATCAACTCTTGAAGGCCCTGGATGCCAAGCATCTGTTCGAGGCTGTTGAACACCTCGAAGAGCCCATCCGTGTATAGAACCAGACGGTCGCCGGGCGCGAGTTCTATTTCGTCCGCGGACGCGCACGGAGCGAGGTCGGGCAGGCGACCAAGGATGGCGTTCCGCGAACTAAGCAGGCGGAGAGTGCCATTCGAGACGAGTATTGCTGGGGGATGGCCTGCAGCGGCAAAACTCATGCGGTGCCCGAATCGACGAAAACGCGCTGCGGCCATGGTGAAGTAGAAGTCTTCCTGTGCGAGCCGATCACTCACAAACTCGTGGAGGCGGTGCAGCAAGGCGACAGGCGAAGTGCTACGTTTCAGGGCATGCAGGGTTTCAGAGTAGATGCGACCGGCCATGAGAGCCGAGCCAACTCCGTGCCCTGAAACATCGCAAACAATGATATCTAGCAATTCGTCGCCTTGCGGGAGGACCACACCGAAGTCTCCGCCAATCTTATGCGCGGGGCTGTAGTAGGCCTCGACAGCGAGGTCTTTCCATATCACACTATGCGGCGCGAGTGATTGTTGGACGTGCGCTGCAATCGAGAGATCGGCCTCAATCTCTCTCTGGCGCTTCTCCAGGAGCGCATTGGATTCGCGAAGCTGTTCCTCGATTCGCTTTTGTTCGCTGATGTCGGTGACGGTAATCAACGAGTAGTCCTGTCCGTCCGGACCATGAACGATCCGCCCACTGAAGATCACCGGGATTTTGTGCCCGTCTTTGCACGGAAGATAGAACTCGTTGCGATTCCGGCCATAGCGGTGCCCCGATTCGTGTTGCCGTATAATGTGCGGAAGATCTTGGGTGGGAAAATCGCGTCGGGCGTGCGGCCCTGAATCTCCTCGCGCTCAAAATGTCCCATGCGCGTAAGCGCTTCGTTTGCAAAGATCACTCGAAGCTGATCGTCAAGGACGACTACACCTTCATTAAGCTCCTCCAGGATCGTCTCCATCTCGCGAAGCCAATCAGGAGTTTTGATGGTGGTATTAGGCATAGTTTTGCTCACTTAGCATGGCGATTCCCCTTCAGGGCTACCGGATCGTTTGCGTAGCCCAGTTTTCGAGAGTGGCGTGGGTCGCGGTCCATCAGCCGTGTGATCGTCGCGAACAGAAGACAGACGGATACCCCACACATCAGCACCCCGGCCATGCTCTCAAGAGGCCCTAAGAGCCTCCACCTGCTGGGAAGGGTCACATCGCCGTAACCGACGGTGGCATAACTGCTCGAGGAGAAGTAAAAGGCGAGTTCCCACGAAGGAAAGCATTGCAACCGGTAGAAACTCGCCCACAGAAGGATCACGAGCCCATGGAGAATAATGATTGCGATCGTCGATTTCACTACCAGGACGGCCGAGCGAACCGGACCAAATCCTTGGCCGCCCTTGGCCGTAACGCCTCGTAGCCACTCGATGAGCGCCGCAACCCCAGCACACTGCAAACAGAGTGTGAGGATTAAGAGAAGAACGGCGGCAGCGGCTTGAGGAATGAGTGTCATTTTCATTGCTTTCAGGTTGTTTGCGGAAGGGTCTTAGGCGCTTCAAGCACTTCGCCATGCATGGCTTGGGATTCCTTCGCTTCCCAGCGAATGATCTTCAGGTCAAGCACGAAGATGCTGTAAAGGACCGGCACCAAGAGCAGCGTGATAAAGGTTGCGACGGCAAGGCCTCCGATCTGTGCATAACACAGAGGCTGCCATAGAGGACCGCCTTCGAGAGCAAGCGGGAAAAGAGCCAGGATCGTTGCACCTACTGTGATCATTACGGGCCGGATACGCTGGATGCCCGCATCGGCCAGCGCCTGGACCAGTGGCTCGCCCTTCGCATGCATTTCCTCGATAAAGTCGAACAGCACGATCACGTGGCTGACGATCACGCCGATCAGACTGGCGATGCCGAGAAAAGCCATGAATCCGAACGGCGTATGCATGATCGAGAGGGCGATCAGAGAGCCGATCACGCCATAAGGAGCAGCGGCGAATACCAGAAGAGGTTTCACGGCGTTATTGAATTGAACAAGCAGGGCCAAGTAAATGCCAATCAAAGAAATCAGCAGAACGATTTTGAGATTTGCGAAGCCGTCTAATTGCTTGGCCCTTTCGCCCCCGATCCGCAGCTGATATCCGGGAGGAAGATTTTTCTGGAACTCCTGCAATTTCGGAATAATCGGATCGATTACTTCCGATGCAAGAACTCCAGGTTGTGGATAACACAAGATGGAGATGGTGCGAAAGTGCTCTCGCCGCGCGATACGCCCGGTTTGCAAAGAATTTCCGAAATTCGCGACTGATAGCAGCGGCACGCGATTGTTCGTCTGTGACGAGTAAACATACAGGTTCTTGATGTCAGTCAGCTGCGCGCGCTCCTCCATGCGAAGGCGAGCCACAATGGGGATGTTCTTGTCGCCCTCCTTGAACACGCCTACTTCGGAGCCGCTCATTGCTGCGGTCGACGCGCCGGCGACATCTGCATTGGTGATGCCCGCCACGTTTGCGCGGTCTGGGTCGATTTGAATCCTCTGCTGAATATCGTCAGGGAACCAATCATCACGAAGAACGGCAATGCCGGGAGCTTGACTGACGATGTCCTGGGCTTGCCGGGCAATCTGTCGCAACGTGCGGATATCGCTGACTTCATTCTTCGCGTCGATATCCTCCTGCGCGGAGATCAGCAGTTCTACGGGGTTCTCAACAGGGTTCGTTTGAAGCTGGCGAACAGTAATCCATGCGCCTGGGATTTGCTTTGCAAGGGCGTCCTGGATGGGACGAGCTAACTTTGGCGAGGCCTCTTTGTCAGTGACCTCAACAATCATTTGCGCGTAGTTCGTCTGCGGCATTTCCGGTGCGACTGAAAACCAGAAGCGAGGTCCGCCGCCACCGGTAAAGGTCGTCAGCGACTTAAGAAGATGCCCACGCTTTTCCTTCTAGCGGCTCAGGGAAGTTTTCGACCACTTGCCGGACCACTTCTTCGGCCTGCATTGCAGCATCGTTGGTGACACTCAAAGGAGCGTCATTCGGCAGCCAAATATCCAGATAAAACCAATACTGGACATCTTCAGGAAAGAATTGGGTCTTAAGCCGAGAGCCGAACAGTCCCCCGATGATCAGGAAAACCAACGACCCGCCGAGGACGGCCCAACGATGTTTTATGGCTTTGCCGACGAGTTTGTTGTAAAAGCCGTAGAATCCTCGCTCTCGTCTCTCCTCGATCGTCGGCTCTCGCTTTGCCGGGGCACGCAAAATGTAGTAGCCCAGGAACGGAACAAACGTCATCGCAACACAGAGCGCGCACAGCAGAGAAGCCGTCATCACGATGGGTAGGCTCTTCAAGAACTCGCCAGTATTGCCGGTGAGCATCAGGAAGGGCAGATAGGCAATGATATTGGTGATCGTCGCGTAGAAAATCGCGGTTGCAAGCTTCGTGGGGCCGAGCCAGCAAGCAAGCTTGCGTGGCAAGCCTTCCGCCAAGCCGCGTTTGATCCCGTCGCCAGAGACTACCGGCACATCGACGAGAAGGCCCAGGGCGATGATCAGCGTTGCGATGGAGACTTGTTGAAGATCAATTCCCAACATATAGACAATGCCGAATGTCATCGCGAGCGTGATGGGTATGGCCAGAGCCATAATCAGAGCCAGACGCCACTCCCAAAATCCAAGCAGCGAAACAATAACGACGAGAATGATGGCTTCGACGAGGGCCCGCAGGAACAGGTGGATGTTCTCCTTGACTTGGAGCGGTTGGTCGGACGTGTGCGCAAGAATCAGGTCGGCGGGAAGAACTTGGCGAAGGTTTGAAAGCTTCGAATTCACGGACTGTCCGAAACGCGCGATTTGCTTTTTGTCGCGCATGTAAATCGCTAAAGTGATCGCGCGGCTGCGCTGCCAGTGCCCACTGGCGTCCCGCCAAGTGTAGTAATTGAGATACTCAGCGGGCGCCTGATAACCTCGGCTGATTTGTACGAGGTCGCGCAAATAAACCGGGGTGCCCTCTGAGGTCGCTGATACGGCCACATCGCCGATGCTTTGCGTGCTATCAAATTGTCCTGAGGGGATGAGAGTGACTTTGCGCTCGCCGGTTTCAACACTTCCACCAGGGGCGATGATGTTGCGGGCTGACAGTACTTTGGAGAGATCAGCAGGACGCAGTCCGTAGGCGGCGAGACGGTCTTGGGAGTAATCCAAGTAGATGGTCTGCGGCAAAACGCCCCGGCTTTCGACCTTGGAGACTTCGGGAGCGCCCTGAAGCGTTCGTCCAATCAAGTCAGAAAAATTGTCGAGTTCTGCGTAGCTGTATTTGTCGCCGGCAACGCGGCCAGTTTCGCTCTTGTCTCGGAGGGATCACGGACGATCACCGGCTCCCAAGCATCCGGATGCAGCTCGGACCTTTTTAGCCGCTCCGAGATAAATCGTTGGATGAACGCTTGAATCGAGCTGTCATCTGCGTCGGAAACGCCATCAAAGCCAATGAACCCGCTCCCGTGTATGACCTCAGAATCTCGAACGATTCCAGCGCTCTGCGCTTCCCCTTGAAACAGGTATCCGGTGTTGAGAACTTCGCGAGCCGAAATGGATTGTGGAAAGCAGTCCACGACGGTAATGCGCTGGCCCTTTTGATTCTGCGATTTTGCCTCGCGAGCTTTGCGAATCGCAGCCTCAATGGAATTGGCGCGCGCCGCGATTTCGATATCGTCCACTTTCGGGCTCGCAACGGTTAGCATCAACGCGGCGGTGTCTCCGAAATCGCTTTGGAAAATGATGGGGCCGGCGCCTTGGGGTAATTGAGCATTGAGGGCATTCAGCTTGAGATTGATGTCGCTGAACTGTCGCTTCGTATCAGTCACACCCTCGTCGAGTTGTATGTAAACAAAGGAGTAGCCAGGGAGAGATATGGACTTGATGCCATAGTCTGCGTCGGTTCCGGGGTGAATCGTTTTGTTCTCCGCGGCAACGTCCTCGATGCGCCGGGTAACGAACTGCTCGACCTGCTCTGCCGTCGCCCCGGGCCAGGGACAGGCCGCCACGGCGACGCGCACGGGGATTTCCGGGTCCTTTCGCTGCGGCATGGATTTATAGCCGAACCAACCCCAAATCAGGACTCCAGCCAGCAGCATCCAGGAGATGTGAGGGTGCTCGACGAAAAACCTAGGAATATTCCGACGATTGCTGATATTTTGCGCGTTTTCGATTTCCATTTTCCTTCACCTCTATGGCACAACCTGGATGAAATCGCCGTCCTTCAAACCGGCGGCTCCAACAACAACGATCTTCTCCCCTGACTTCACACCATCGACTGCCATATCGCTTTCGTGGGTTTCGCCCAGCTTGACCTCACGCGAATGCGCCACCCACTTACCGCTTTCATCTGTGGCGACGAAAACGGTGTAGCGGCCGGATGAAGCGGGATCAGCGACAATGGCAGTAAGAGGTACCGAGGGAACTGGAGCGTCTTGAACGCCTACTAGGTTGAGCGAAGCAATCATTCCCGGTTTTAGATAGCTCTTGGGATTAGGTACCGTGACTTCGACCGCGAAAACGCGGTTTTTCTCATCCGCGCTCGCGGCAATGCTCGTAACCCGCCCCTGGTATTCTTTCGGGTCGTCCTGGAGATGAATGCTGAATTGTTGACCCAACCGCAGTTGCTTTACGGCATATTCGGGAACGCCAAAACCGATTTTGACCGAACTTGTATCGGCGACCGTGAAGGCCGCCATCCCAGGAGCCGCCAGGTTGCCTAGTTCAATGTTTCTGGAAAGGATGTACCCGGAGAACGGCGCAGTCAGATCAGCATCCCCAAGAGCGAGCTGCGCTTGGTGGAGATTCGCCTTGGCCTGATCCACGGCGGCGAGGGTCGAATCGAATCTAGCCTGCGCTTGATCGAAATCGGGTTTCGTCAGGCTGTGTGTAGCGTAGAGGGCCTTTGCACGTTCGTAATCCAGCGTTGCCTGGACATTCTGCGCCTGGACTTGACTCAGCATTGCCGCCAGCCTGGTCAAGCTGATTCTTCAAATCCTGATGCCGAATCTGGGCGAGAACAGTCGCCCCGGCTGACATAGTCCCCAGGGCCTATGTCTCGACGCCGTCCATCCGCGCCCATGATCTGTCTAATTTCCGTGACGTATCCTGGAGACTTGAATGACAACATCGCTTCTGCGAAGGGCAATACGGAAGCCGAGTAGCGCAGGCTTTCTGAAGAAGAATGAAGAGCAACATCCGCCACACGAACAGACGTTGGAGACTTCGCCGCTACCTGCGTTGGTTGCTGGCATCCGCTTGCTCCTGCGATTAACACCAAGAATGCGGCTGCTGCTTTCCGTAATGCTATGCTTGATTTGTTTTTCATGCGTTTACTCCACTCCTATAGTTTTTTCGAAGTCGGCCCGTGCCGTCCAAAATCCCGCGAGTGCTTGCTGGTACTGCGCCTCTGCCTGCGATACTGCGGCCTGTTGCTGCGTGAGATCGGACAGAAGCGCTGCTTTCTGGTTGTAGCGGTTCGTCACTTCGCCGAGCTTCGTGTGTTCTGCCTCACGCTGATCCGTTAGCGCATCCAGCAGGATGCGTGCCTCCCCCAGCTTGCGAAACTTTTCTTCGACGTCCAGCAGAACGCGCTGTTCAAGGTCGCGTTCCGCTGTTGCCTTCTGCTCCGTCGTAGCCTTGAGTTCCGCGATCCGATGCTTCTTGTACCCCCAATCGAAAGGCTGCCATTGAAATTGGAGTCCGACCGCGCCGGCGTTCTGTGGGAGAAAATTGACGTTTTGGAATCCGAGGTAGCTGACTTGGAGGCTCACATCAGGGATGTATTTCGCATGTTCGCGACGAACATCCATCCCTGCAATCTTGGTCTGTAGCTTGGCTTCGCGAAGCTCGGGGCGCTGTTCCAGTGCTTGCTTTCGAGCGGACTCCAGATCCCATTCAACAAGGTCTCCGAACGGGAGCATTTCCACCGAGAAGGGAGTGCGCAGGTCGCGCCCCAGAAGACGATTCAGGTTCTGCTTCTGTAGCTCAAAGGCGTCTTCTGCAGTGAGCAATTGATAGCGTTGTTGCTTCAACTTGGCCTTTACTGTGAGCGAATCGGAGAGCAAAACAGTTTCCTGTGCCAGCCGCTGCTCAGTTAACGTGGACAGCTCGCTCAAAGCTTGAACAGCTGCCCTGGCGCTCTCGACTTGCGCCTGTAGCTCCGCCACTTGGTAGTAGGCTTCCTTCACCTGTCGCAAAGTCTCCTGACTCTGAGCGCGCACTCCTTCCTTGGCGAGATCGATTCCGAGCCGGGCCTGCTGAACGGCAAGTTTCACTTTGAAAAGTTGCGTGAGCGGTTGCGCCGCGGAGGCATTCACGAATGCTCCGAACCGCACCGGTGAGTGAATGTTGGAATCTGTTGCTGGGATAGGACCAGTGCCTGGGTAGGTGCCGAAGCTGCCAGCAGGAACTCTAAAATTCAGCGGCTGCAGCGGCGCTCCTGCAAGAACGTTCGCATCCAGCTTCGGGAGGTAGTTTGTTTTGGCCTCTGCGACTGTCTCTTGCGCCTTGATAATTTCAAGTTTGCTGATTTTGATTTCTCGGTTCGTGCCACTTGCAATCCGGACCGCTTCGTCCAAGGTCAATAGCGGCGCAGTAGTGGCGGGCTCCGGCGTCTGTGCCCCAGCAACCGAAAGGATGGCGACCTGGAGCCAAAGAATCAAACACAGGCGGGATAGAAATGTTTCTTAGGGTCCGGCGTTCTGCCTGGCGGCCCCGGGTGGTCTTGTTTCTTGAGGTCAGTCGATTCATTCTGCGCTCCTGGTCGTTAGTTATGCAGGGACGATGCCAATCCATGCAGCTCGCAAGTCGTTGAATTTATGAGGGGAAGCGGAAGCCTGCCGCTGTTGGTCTGCCCGAATGCGGGCAATGCTGCCGCCGGTGACCATTGCCAGTTGGGGCATCAGTCTTTGGCGGCACGTTGTGAAGCCTGTGTGATTTAAGCAGGGCAGTTAGAAAAGAGGAACTCGTGGTCGCGCAGATTTCCGGTGGCCACGGAGTAGTCCGCGACCCAGCCCACCGAGGAACGCGTTGCCTCCGAAGCTTTGCCGGTGTATGAGCTGACCCGCGATTGGCAGGCTGAGATGAAGGCAGCGATCAATTACCCTGCAGGGGTTCCGATTCCAGTCGTTGTTTGATCGAGAGGAGAACGCGTTCAAGGGAAGATCGAGCTTTATCCACCGCCACCTTGCGCACGATGCTTCCTTTTAAGCCGGTAAGGCCGGCCTGTTTCGAGCCTTTAACCGTAATGATGTAGAAGCCGGGGCGTTGCGCATCTTGGATGCAGACTGTTAGATCGAGCGCCGTTTCGAAGTAGTGGCTTGCGTAGAGCTGCTTCTCAGCCACTGCGTAAGCAGGGTCCGCTGGGCTTGCTCCCCGATAGACGACCCTCTGCACGATCCGAAAGGTCGGTTTCAGTCCGAAATTAACTTTCTCCCAGTAGAAGCCGGCTTGCACGTTGTCTGACTTAGCCTTCGGATACTCCAAGAGATACTCGTTGAGTTCTGGGAGATAAACCGGAAGTGCGCTGAGTCGCGTTATCAGCGACGAGAAGGTATCCGCGACCGCTGCAGGATGACTCTTGTCGCGATAGACGCCCAGGGCAGTATTGCCTCCGTGCATGTAGTCGAGCAGTGCCTGCAGCGCCATCCGACGGGCCAGTTGGTTCACCCTGTAGTCGAGGTCGGGCGCGGACCAGTCGAGCGATTGCTTGACCTCCTCGATGGCCTCGGCGGGCAGTTGAACCTCGCAATGTCCCACCTTGCAGGTTTTCAGTTCCTCGATGTCTTGATGTTCGAGAGCGAAGCCGTCGAGGTCTGATAACTGGGGCGGATCGGTGAAGCTTTGGATTTCGATATAGCCCGGAAGCTTTCGCAGGGCGTCGATGTTTGAGGCAAGTTCGAGATATTTTTCAGGACTCGCCTTTACATAAACCGCGCCGAAGACAAACACCTCGTCCGGCGTCGTGGACTCGACAACCTTCGCAAGCGCCTTCCCTGAGCGGATGGTACCGATCTGATTTTCACTCAAGCCGACAAATTCGCGAAAGAATTTATACGGCTCGTCTCGGCCGTCGGCTTTAGTCGCAGGGGCCGCCAGAAGCAGCACGAATGCAAGCGTTGTGCAAAGACAGGTCCTCATCATCGCTCTTCACCTCGAATTTGCCTACCGGCGTGCCCCTTCTCATTATGGCCACGCAAGCGGCCCCTACCGCTGCCCAGAACACGGCCCGCGCCCGCCGGCACAAGGCCAACGTCAATCCCGCAGTGCCCGAAACACCGAACAGACGGGCAATGAGAATATTTCCACCCTCATAGGTCCCGAAGTTGCCTGGACTCACGACGCCCACAAGATTGATCACTTTTGTCAGGCCCTCCAGCGCACACGCGCCGACCACGCCGATCCTAGTTCCCATGAAATGCAGGACCACATATACCTCCAGGACTGCCATCGCATGCCACAGAGAATTGAGCGTCAGGTTCGCATAGAATGCGGCACGGTTCTCGCGATAAAAGGTGAGCAGGTTGCGTTCGGCTGAATCTACGATCGGCAGCTTACCGGTTACGAACTTATAGAGCCACGGCAATCGCGCAATCGCTCTCGCCGCGTTCCCCATCAGTTGCCACCGACTTGCGACGGCCACTGCTCCCAATCCCACGATTGCGATGAGCACCGCGGCGACCAGCAACGCATAAACTCGCAAGCTACCGGGAAGAGGAGCGAGCAGCAAAGTTGCGCTGATTCCCAGGACCGTTACGATTGCCGCTGTGAACGTATGCAGTCCTCCGTCGATCGCGGAAGACGATACTCCATCAGCGAGTGGCACAATAGCTCTTAGCAAAGATACCCGTAGGCCCTCCCCGAACAGCTTTCCGGCAAGACCAAATTGCCCGACCGCATCCGAGGCCAACTGCGTGCCAAAACTGCGGGACCAGGAGAGTGCGTGGATATCGCATGTAAAAGTTTGCCGCCAGGCAGAGGTCTTAATTAGTTGAGCCAAACCTCCCAGGAGGATGATCACGGCCAAGCCCCAGCCGACTGCCTGAATTTGAATCCAAACCGTTTTGGGGCCGTTTCGAAATACCATGTACCCCAATAGGCCGGCCCCAAGCAGCGGCAGAAACAATCGGCAGGAAATCCAAATTAGCTGTCGGATTCTACGCACCGGCCACTCCAGTCGCTTTTTCCGGAATGCGCATAGGAACGAGAAAATCGCTTGAGAGAAGATAGGCATAGAGGTGATCCAGAGGTGGCTTGAAACGCAACTGTTCCGCGGAAACGTATCCGTTCGTTTCAGTCCATTCCAATTCGATAGCTGAAAACGGTTTGATTGCCTCCCGCAAATCTGCTGCGGTCATCGGGTAACTGTAGATGCGCACGTTCTGGGCCAAGAGGCGAGCAAGAGCTTCCAGAAGTCTGCCTTCCAGATTGAAATAGGGATCATCGAAAGCCCGAATCAAAAGCGAAATACCTGCGATAAATCGCAGGGGAGCTTTTGTGTAGCGATTCACGAAAGCCGTCATGTTGTAAAGCTCGCGTTCTCTGAATAAGAGGACCTCACCGCCCCGCGCAAGCAGGGCATTAATTCGACGCAGCAAGTCGGAGATTTCTGGCGCTGACTCTTGCGGAGTGAGTGGAGCCGCTGTCAAGCAAAAGCAGCCGGCAGGGGTAGAAGCCGCTCCCAACTCTTCTTGAAGCTCTTGAACACCTGCCGCCAGCAATTCTGCATGGATTTGCGCATGAACAGGGTCTGCATGGCCAAAGTATCCGGGTGCGAGTACAACCGCTTTGTTGTGGAGGAATTCATTGGGTGGAACAGGGGCATCCGAAGCGGGGAAGCAGACGGCCTCGGCGAATCCTGCATGCACGAGGTACGCTAAGATAGTCCGCCGATCCCAACTTGCGAAGGCTGGCCCGCGAAAATCGACGAAATCGATCTCGATCCGCTCGCTTACGACATCTTGTGCGAGTCCTTCAAAGAACGATTCCTTTGTCTGTAGCTGATAGAATGCAGCGTAGATGAGATTGACCCCCAGAATACCGATGGCCTCCTGTTGCAGAATGTTGGAAGAGTCCCGCATGTTGATGTGCAGGAGAATGTCACTGGGCTCGTCGCCAGCATGTGACTGGAACCGAAGTCCAACCCAGCCATGCGAATCGTTCGTTCCGGCGTAATTTCGCGCAGAAACCGTATCAACAAAAGAGAAGAAGCGCGTTTCTGAACCCCGCGTCTTATCCAGTTGCCGGAGCAACTGGCTCCACTCAGTCTCCAGCATGCTTTCCAGCCGTTGCCTGGAGACGTAGCGCGAGCCGGTGCCGTACAAACTGTCGCTGACTTCCTTGTCGTACGCGGAAACGCTTTTCGCGACCGTGCCCGAGGCACCGCCAACAACAAGGAACCAGCGCGCGACTTCTTGCCCAGCACCGATCTCGGCGAAAGAGCCGAATTTGGATGTATCGAGGTTCAGCGACAGCGCTTTGCGGTGTGGGTCAAGTTTTTCAGCAGATGGCATATCGAGGCTCCGGATATGCCTGATGCAAGAGACATGCCAATCTGCGCGACGCGCAAGTTGTTGGAATTACGATGCCAGCCTGTGCCTTGTTGGCGTTGCGTTGCCCGTATTCGGGCACCGCTGCCGACTTTCCGACGATGTCGAAGGCGGGGGATTCGTGGTTCGAGTCAGTCGGCGGCGGGCGGCTGCCATCGCAACTATTGGGTAGTGGGAAGCTGCGCACTCCGCCCTGATGTGCGGTTTTGCACGGACGCAAATGCACAGCACTTCAAGAGTCTACGCCGGGTTGCAAAGCCCGAGGGTTGTGCACAGTTCGGGTTCACTGCAACGTTAGGAGTGAACCCTAAAGCTGAGCGGCGAGCCGTTCCCGGTCTTCAATGAAACGCGCAGTTAGCGTCCTAAACACGGCACCTGCAACATGAGCGGTGCATGCCACTCCGCCTGTTTGGGCCTTCGTCACCGATCCCAAACTAAAGAGCTGTGTGAAGTTCACCCGCCCGAGCGCGGATGAGTAATCACGAATGCACCCATAACGGCGGCAATGGCGCCGCTCGCAAGATTGGTCACACCTCCTACTCACTTTTTTCGCAGGCGTCTAGAGGGATGCGATTCGCGGCCGGTGCGGGAATTGCCCAACGCGTTCTCGGGCGAGATGCAGTTCGGAGCGACAGAAAGATTTAGGCGGTCGCACATATCGAGCGTATAAGAATTGGGAGCTACGAACACAGCTCCCAACCGTCCGAGAAACGAAAGCACCTGTTCGCCTACGTTGTCAATAAATATAACTTCCGTCAGATCCACGATCAGCTTTATGCTGACGGGGCAGCGCGTTATCTGGGTCCGTACGTGTTCGGCGTCGTCACCCGTCAATCGGCCTTCCAGCATGAGGTGCGATGTTTCGTTAGAATTGCGTAGCTCAAACCGTAGCATTCGTCTCCTTATCAAGTGTGAACAGCCTACAACGGATCACCGAGTGCCGGTTTGTTTGGGCCGTGTGCTCCTATGTGAAGCCGCAACTCACAACAACGGAGCGACCACGTGGGAACGCGAAAACGACCGGCTCCTCCGGCCAATCTCACCTTGCCCCAAACAAAGTCCCTAGGCCAAAGTTGCAGGTCTCTTGCCAACTACTCAATAGGGTAAGTTGCTGAAGTTACGGAGGGTTACAGGAAGGTTCAAGGCTAGGAGGTGCCCTGTGACGGGCACCGCCGAGATATGGGCACCTCGCGCTCGCTGAAAGAGGACCCAGGCCCGCGCTTGCGTGTTTGAAGAGAAGAAACGACTGGCGTTGGCTTACAAACTGAATCCTCAAGCGTCAGCCAGAATAGTCGGCTCGACCGATGTTCAGCTTGCGCATCTTGTTCTGGAGCGTTGTGCGTTTGAGTCCGAGGCGCTCTGCCGCTCCACCTTTGCCGGATATTCTTCCGGACGCGCTTTTCAAAGCACCGATAATTGCCTGACGCTCCGCTTCTTCGAACGTCGATGCTCCCGATGGCAACGGGTCGGCTGGACGTTTTCTTCAGCTCCGCGCGCGAGACACTCAACTCGTCCCCTTGCGTGAGAATCACGCAGCGCTCGACGAAGTTCTCCAGCTCGCGAATATTCCCTGGCCAATCGGCGTTCACCAGCGCCTCCATCGCCGGTTTCGGAACAGACCTAATGCGCTTTTGCATTTGGCGGGAGAAGCGCAAAACAAAAAAATGAACCAGCAATGGAATGTCTTCACGCCTTTCGCGGAGCGGAGGAACCTCAATCGGAAACACATTTAACCTATAAAAGAGATCTTCGCGAAACTGGTTGTTGCGAATCATGCTCTGCAGATCGCGGTGCGTTGCGGCAATCAGACGAACGTCTACCTGGATGGTTTTTGTACTCCCCAGTCGTTCAAATTCGCGTTCTTGCAGGGCACGCAAGAGCTTCGGCTGCAGGTCGAGACTGATGTCCCCGATTTCGTCCAGAAACAGAGTACCGCGATCGGCTAACTCGAACCGGCCTCGTTTCTGCACCAATGCGCCGGTGAAAGCGCCCTTTTCATGCCCAAACAGTTCGCTTTCCACGAGACCTGAAGGTATGGCTGCGCAATTCAATCGAACGAAAGTGCGCTCGCGACGCGGACTGCGGTTGTGAATGGCCCGGGCAACCAGTTCCTTGCCGGTCCCGGTTTCGCCATGCAATAGCACCGTCGAGCTTGTTGGCGCGACAATCGCAATTTCATCTAGCACTCTGCGTAGCGCGGCACTCTTGCCGACCATGTCCTCGAAGTTGTGCTCCGCGCGAATTTCCGATTCAAGGTAAAGGCGTTCCTCTTCCAGACGAGCTGCCGATGCATTCAGACGCCCGTACGCGAGGGCATTGTCCAGCGCGAGGGAGATCTGAATACTAATCTGCGTCAGCAAATCTAAGTCTTCTTGTCCGAAAGCGTCGAGCTTCCGGCTGCCGATCGCTAGCAGACCCAACGGTCCGCTCCCGGTTGCAAGCGGAGCGACGGCGACCGAGGTTATGGATTCGGCTCGCAAAGTGTCGGCAATCGTCGTCGGAAGCCTCTCGATATCATCGACTGACCATATGTCGGACCGCCGGCTGCGAAGCTTCTCATAGTCCGTTTCGGTCAGATCAGTTGAGCCGATTTCCGCCAGCAGTCCTTTGCGGTCAGGAAAATCCAGCACTACACTTTGAAGGCGGGTTGAGTCCTTTTCAAGAAGCCAGAATCCCGTCAAATGATTGCTGAAATACGAACGAATTGAAGCCGAAGCCGAGCGAAAAAGGTCGTCCATATTCAGTTTTGAAACGACATGATTATTGATTTCGAGGAGTAGTCGAAGACGGTCGCGCTCGGTAGCGAGTTCCCGCTGATACTGTTCTGCGCAATCCCTAGCCAGCGCGCATTCGAGTGCAATCGCAACGTGCGAAGTCAGGGAGCGGAGTAGTTCGACATCTTCGCGCGCAAACTCCTGACCCCGCTCCTTAGTCACAGCCAAAACGCCGTATTGTTGCTGGGCGGTAAACACAGGAAAAACGTAAGTGCTTCTGCCAGCAGATTGAGCTGCAAACGGAGCCAACTCGGGATGTTTCAACATTTCCTGCGATACGTCAGGCAGGAAAACTGGTTCTTGTTGCTCTAGCGCTTGCGCTGCCGCGCCAATCCGCGAAATCTTGGTGCCAATTCTGATGGCGGGAGCGTCCGTTGCTCGATCAAACTCGAGAAGATGCAAAGTTTCTCGACCGCTGTCCAGAAGATATAGGTCGGTTCCATGGAGACGAACGCTGCTGGACAAAACCTCGCGCAGACTGTGAAGGACGGCTTTTACTGTCGGCTGCTCGACCAGCGCGGCGGACACATCGAGCAAGGCTCGATACCTGCTATGGGCGGGCGCCAAGCCTCCGTTGTTTTCCGGCATGCGCATCAGACTAGCACCACCAGAACTAATCTTCCATATCGAGACACTCTCACGTAATGGGTGTCTGGAAAGCCTCCCTTGGTCAGTTCGTTATGACCTTGTGCTGTGGCGCCCCAATTGCCCAAGCAGCCGGGCGCGCTGCTCACATCCGGGCAACTCTCTCCTAGCGTGAGAAAGCATTTGAAGTTGTGTGGGTGACTTAAACCGTGAAAGCACGCGGATTGCTCGGTCCGTTTCGTTATTTCAGTTTGGCAAGGTGCTTGCACCCACCGAAGAAAGAGTTCGTGAGGAATTTTGGCCGTCTAACACGGCATGGGTCATCGGAACAGAATTGCTCATTGATCGCTTTGCGAAAAGCCTCGTCTCCGATCTGCAAGCGCGTGGCGTAGGATGCTTTTGCATCTGCGCCAGCGGCATAGCTAGTTGATCTTTTCACTTCACCAGGGACTGAATGTTTTGTTAACCAATAGTCTCCTACGCCAGCTGCCCAATATCCCTTCTTCAGTTCGGCCCGCAACTGATTGACTCGGCGCGCCTGAAATTCGCTAATTCTCCTGCCCATAAACACATGAGACTGGGCATCGGCGCCTAATTTCTGCACGAAATGCAACATTACGTCGCGACATGGACATTGTATCGAACTGCGCAACCATTTAAAAAATGAAGGCGAGGCTTCTGGAGAAAGCAACAGAACGGACAATCTGTTGCCGCCTTCAAACTTCTGACTTTCAGTTTGTTGTTACGGTCGAACGCCTTTATTTTGACATAGGCGGAGATGCCCAGAATCCTCCCGTCGGGGCAAACATTCGGCCCCAATTTGGGTAGATTGGGTGAGGAGTTTCTAGACTCCGAGCCCCTTGACCAAGCGCGCTTCCAGATACGTGCCAGCCTTGCTAGTTCCGGGATTCATGCCAGGGTGGCGATGCAGCAGTACGTCGACGCCTCCAGGGGCGCTGCTAAAGCCTGACTACTACTGTTGTCCAATCGTCCGCGGGGAAAGCCGCAGCCTTTGGGACCGCCTGGCTGCAAATCGCGATCTGCCCAAAATTCGGCAGCTCCTTCACCGGCTTCGTGATTATCCGAGAGTCTGAGTCGTGATGATCGACTTCGATTGACGGAGCGAACCCGCGTTTCCTATTTCGCGTCCACCCAGGTGTCTGACCCCACTAGCTTGTAGGCCACATTTGAGAAGAAGAGGTGCAGCGGCTTGCCGTCAGCTGTCCCGCGATGTTCTGTTGAGATCAGGAGAGGGCCTGCTTTTTTGTAGCCCGTCCAGGTTGCGATCACGACACTCGGTTTTTTGGGGCCGCCGCGATGATAGATGAATTCCTTGACCCTGCCGTCAGACCCAACGTAAAGCTCCCAGGTATCCCCCGGCGTGTAACCGCCAGCCTCCGCGGGATATTTCACTACTACTCGCTTCGCCGACCCCTTGCCGAGCGGCAATTTTTGCATGCCCTGATCCTGCACATCGGCGCTGGTATCCCAGTAAGCGTGGAACGGGAAGACCAGCCAATATTGATCGTTGACGAAACCCGGCTCAATATCATCTTTTATGTTGGCCGGCTGGCTGTTCAATTGAGAGCGAAGGTAAGTAGCCTTTACGGGCTTGCCGTCTTTGTCTTTTGCTTCATAGGAGACTTGGCCGGTCTTGGGCTCCCAGACCCAGGAACGGGAAAGATTCAGTAGTCCGGGGATTTGCAGGTTGAAGGTATAGCGAATCGCGTCAATCTGACTAAACGAATCGAGGCCGTAGGTTTTGGCGAGCTGTTCGGCAATGGCTGGGCGCGTCTGCGCCCGGGAGGTGCCGGCGAGTAGCAGCACCAGCACCCCAAGAAACAGGCAATGGATGATCATGCCACGGCGCAGCTTTGACATGGAATTCGTCCTGGAGTTTGTCATCGAGTTCGCTCCTCAGTGAAATTAACGAATGCTCTCAATGTTGACCGGAAAAAGCTTCGGGTTACATGAGCCGCACGGCCGCAAAGCATCCTGCGTCCAGGCCAGGCACTCACACCACCTGCCCGGTTGGCCGGGCGCATTATACAGCAGACTTCGAGGGATTGTGTTTACACCTGTTCATACAGCCACACCCACCCAAGTTTACGGGGTGCCCTCGCAAAGGCCGCTTACTCCGATGGAGAGGGAGCTGCCACCGGCCGCTTGAACCGGCGAAACACGATAATTGCACCGGCTACCGCCAGCGACCCATATTCCAGCAGCATGATCCACCCAGGAACCACCCACGGACGGCCGACCGTGCGCAAATGCCAAACGTAGAAAACCGGGATGATGCTAACCGTCCAGATGATCAGCGGCACGGTCGCGGCCGAGCGCAGAAATGGCAGCAGCCACAGCATGTACCATGGATAGACCACTGGCGCGCACAAAAGCGATGCCGCCATCGGCCAGGCAAATGCATCCGAGGACCAGGCAGCGGATTTTCTTCTCATCCACATGGCGGTGAGAAAACCGATGAGCACGGCCAACGCAACTACGACCTGCGGAGCCGCCACTCGCTCCAGCGTTGCAAACACCGGATCATTGAAGCGGAAACGCTGCACGAAGGTTGAGAGCGAGCCGATCGGAATCCTCCCATGATTTAAAAATGGCAGGTAGAGAAGTCCGATCACAATTGCCGCCAGCGCTCCGTCGCGGATGCGAACACGCTTCCAATACAGAGGCAGCAAGACAATCGGCAGAAATTTCACCGCGACAGCCAGACCAAGTGCCAGCGCCGCGACCGCACGCCAGCGGCGCAGCAACGCGGCGACAGATACCAATAGCAGCAGCGCCCCGAAAATATCGATGTGGCCGCTGCCCGCCACTTCCGCCGCCAGCAGCGGGTTCCAGGCATACGCCAGAATCCAGTGCGCGCCTTGTCCACTCAATCGCAAGATATCGAACAAAACTAGAACGATTGCCAAATCGCAAATTACAAATGCCACTTTCATGGCAAAAACCGATTCATGAATCGCGGTGACGGCGCGGAAGAAAAGCTGAGCCCCGGCCGGATACGGGCTGGGCACTTCCGGATTGTTCAGTGTGCGCGTCTCGGGTGTGTGCAGCCCGTCGTACGCCGGGTTGCTGGGAACCACTACATAAGGGTTATAGCCGAGCCGTTGCACGCGGCCGTCCCAAACATAACGATGAATGTCATCATCGGGACCCGGCGGCGCAAGAAGAAAGGGAAGATGCCACAGAGCTGCCAACCCCAGCGCGATGACGATGACGCGGCGCGGAAATTTCGGCGTAGCGAAGAACTCACGAATTGAGAGAAGGTACGCAACACCCGCAACAGACAGCGGAATGATAAAGGACAGTTCACCGACGATGCCGAGCTTGCGTGAGCAGATCGTCAGCGCCACAAGCAGGATGGCGCCCAACCCGTACAGCCTGCCGGATGGCGTGAGTTTCACGGGCTTCCCGTGCCGGCTCGCAATTGTGCCCCCGGCGATCCCCAATGTTTCAGCCAGTCGGCCGTTCGCGGCGCCCGAGCCGGGGCGCGCTGCAGTTCCGCGGCAAGCCGCGTTAAGTCGCTCTCGACGTCAATGTCATAGAACGGCTCCGTGAAGGCCAGCGAAAGCTGCCGTGCGCGAGCGCGCGCCAACAACGCCTCAAGCGCACTCTGAGTGCCCATGCCGTCGCCATCGAAAAGCGCCGGATGGGCGGCCTTCGCCCCGACCAGATAGTAGCCGCCATCATGTGTCGGTCCCACAACCACGTCGTGCGCGCCGAGCTCGTCGAACGCGTTCGCCAGAACCGAAGCCGGCAAATGAGGGCTGTCGCTATTGAAGGCAACAACGCGTTGCCGGCCTGCCGCTGCGAAGTGTGCAAACACCGAGGTCAGGCCTGCCGCAAGTCCTTCCCCTTTCTGCGCCACCACACCCACCTCGCCTCGCGTCAAACGCGTCAGTTCTTCAACGTCCGAAGCAGGGCACATGATGGCAACCTCCACCGTACCCAAGGAGAGTGCCAGCACTAATGTATCGTCCAAAAGGCAACGGTAGAGCTCCGTGACCGCTTCCACTGGAAAGCTCTGAGCTAAACGGGTCTTGACCATGCCCGGCCTGGGCGCTTTCGCCATTACAACCAGCGTGCCGCCTTGTTGGACGAAGCTGAATTATTTTTGAGGGAGGATTCCATTGGAGATCGCTTTGCCAAGACTCACGCCGGCCGCGGCATTCCGGCCCTGCGATTCCTAAAATAATAGCGCACGATCAGGGAAAGGATAAACCACGCCGCTCCGGCTGTGCCCCTCAGCGTTCCGCTGATCTTCGATTTTCCAATCCGCGGATAATAACTCACCGGCACCTCAACGATGCGGAATCCCCCGAGCGTCGCCTTTTAGAATTATTTCCACCGCCCAGCCATAGGTGTTCTCCTGCAGATCGAGCCGGCGAAGAACATCGGCTCGCGCGGCGCGGAATGGTCCCAGGTCGCTGATCTTTAACCCATATAAAAGCCGGATCAGCGCAGCCGCCAGGCGGTTGCCAAACGCGGCGTGCCACGGAAGCGCGCCGTGAATGCTCTGCTTCCCCAGGCGCGAACCCAGCGTAATATCGGCGCGGCCGTCAATGATGGGAGTCAAGAGTAGCGGCAGCTCATCCGGCCGGTCGCTGTAATCGCCGTCGAGGAACACGACGATGTCAGGGTTGCTGGCAGCGGCGAGTCCGGTCAAACAGGCGCGGCCATATCCGCGACGGGGTTCGTGGAGCACCCGGGCTCCCCATCTTTGAGGCGATCTCCGGAGTCCCGTCGGTTGAGTTGCTGTCCACAACCAAAACCTCGGTGACTCGATCGGCCGGTATATCCGCTAAGACGCGCCCGATGGCTTGCGCTTCGTTGTGCGTAGGAATCACCACCGATACCCGCACTCGATCCTGGTTCAATTCACCACCACGGCGAGGACGGCCAGCGCCGCGCCAGCAACGCGTCCACGCCCCACGTTCGACCGGCACGTCCCACAGCCAGCGCAAGCGATGCCATCACCGGAACCAGCAACTCCCAAATCCACGCCGTTCCCCACTCGGACATCCAAAGACTGCCTAGGTAGAGAAAGGCGACAAAAGCAGTCGGACGCGTCAGCAGGCCGACGACGAGCAGGATCCCGAGTGATATCTCGGTGATCGCCTGCAGCGGCGCCGCCATCGCGGCGTGACTGGCCGCGAGCGCCATGACGGCCTTCCAAGCGGACGGTGCGTGACCATGTTGGAGATAGAAATTGATCAGCCCGGAGTAGCCCGAAGGAGTGTAAAGACCCTTTCCCAGATTTTCGAAGAAGACCCACACGAGCATCGCTCCGATCGTTATCCGAACGATCGCGAGTCCGCTTTGTGCGTTGGCTTGGTCGACGGTGTGGGAGACTGTCTCTCCCGGTTCTGCGGCGTTCGTCATCATTATGGTCGCACTCCTTCAGATCGTTTTCGGCCGGCAAGGCCGCCGGCTACCCGCGGATCGTACGGGTGGCGCTATACTATGCGCGTCGAGCGAATGAAGGCAAACATTGAAATCGATGCCGGCGACAAGGCCTTTGCCGCGGGCCTGCTGCCCGAGTTGATTGCGGCGCTGCGCCGAAGCAGGCCCGGTGATCTTCTCGCCGTCACCAGCTCCGGGGAAAATGTGGGCACTGATCTGGAGACCTGGTGCCGCTTCACGCAGAACGTTCTAGTCGATTCCAGTTCCGACGCGGGCCGCACTCGCTGGGTGATCCGCTGCGGCGCGGCTCCCGCGAATCTTGTCGCGGCACGCCATCCCGGTTCGCGCCTGTGGCTCTACACGAATTTCGATTGCAACTTGCGTTGCGACTATTGCTGTGTGCGCTCGTCGCCCACCGCGGCGCGGCGGGCGCTGGGCCTCGCGCGCGTGCAAAGGATTGCTGACGAAGCCGCCCAACTCAGCGTCAGCGAAATCTTCGTCACCGGAGGCGAACCGTTCCTGCTCGCGGACATCGCCGAAATCCTGGCTGCATGCGCCGCAGCCGCGCCCACCACGGTGCTCACCAACGGCATGTTATTCGCCGGACGCGGACTCGACGCCCTCCGCTCGCTCTCTCGGGATCGCGTCACTCTGCAGATCAGCCTGGATAGCTCGACGCCGGAGCGGCACGATCTCCATCGCGGCAAGGGCACATGGGCGCGCGCCTGGGCGGGAGTCGAACGCGCTCGCGCGGAGGGTTTCCGGGTGCGCTTGGCCGCGACCGTTTCGACTGACGCGGAGGCCGAGGGATTTCGACTGTTCCTGGATGCGCAGCGAATCGCCGAAGCAGACCGGGTTATCCGGCACATCGCGCTGCGCGGCTTCGCGACGCAGGGTGTCGCCCTCGCGCGCGCGGACCTGGTGCCCGAAGTCACCATCACGGCGGATGGCGTTTATTGGCATCCGGTGGGGGCCGAGGATGCCGACTTCCTGGTGACGCGCGAAATTTTTCCGCTCGCCGCGTCCTTTGCCGCAGTGCGCCGCGCCTTCGACCGGGAACAGGAACATTCGCGCCGGTTGGCGAGCATTTTCAACTGTGCATGACGCGTGGTGCGCTGCGCGCTGCGTTCGCGCTTGCGGCGGAGGCGGCCTCCCGCGAGGTTGCTTTATCCCCCAGCCGTCTTCGCCAGCGGCCGGCGGAAAAATCCTTGGCGCACGGAGGCTTCACGTAACGCGTCATACCCATCCAGTTGGGGCGGCATCCAACGCTCAAGACCTTCCGCATCGAGCACGGCACGGTGAACCGGATTCTCGTAACTCATCGCCAACAGCGCTTCCGCGAATTGCCGTTGCAGCGCCGGTTCGAGATCGGGCCGGGCGGTGAACATGCAGTGGTTGTACGGCGGCGACGTCCAAATCTCGGTGAGGGCTCCTTCCGGCACCAGCCGTTCGCTCCGTACCGTTTTCCAGAAGGGGCTGCCGATTGCCCCGGCATCGGCGCGGCCGTCGAGCACGGCGCGAACCACGTCCACTTCGCTTGCGCCGGTGTCACCATGCTTGCCGACGTCGCTATCGAAGCGCAGCGAGCGGTAGTCCCGCCCTTCGATCAATCCTTGTTGCTCCAAAAAGTGAACGGGAAGAATCGCGGCGTGACCGCTGTCACGGCTTCCGATTGCCAGCGTGCGATTTCTCAAATCGGCGAGCGCGGCCACCGGCCCGCCGGTAACGGCGACGATCTTGGTGGTCCACCCAAGGTCGGTATCGCGCATGGCGATGGGCTGGCAGCGATGGCCGCTCCATTCGTCGGCCTGCAGATAGGCAAGGTTGGTGTTCCAGGCGATATCGATATGCGGCATCCGGTCGCCGGGCGAAGCCAAAAGAGCCGCCACCTGCGCCTCGTAGCTTTGAAACAGCACGATCTCAATCGCTAGATGCGCCTCGTCATGAAAGTAGCGCCGCATTCCTTCCCAGATCGTGACCACCTTCGGGTCGTACGCGACGGCTCCGAGCCAAATCGTTTGGCCTCTCGCCTTGTCTCCTTCCATGTTCGACATTACGCCTCCGCTTTCTTCACTAGATTTTCGCGGTCAGAATAGCGGCATTCCCAGCACCGCTCTCCCGATGAACTCGCGCAGCACGTCGCCGGTCGGCGCCATAACGGCGCCCGCATGGGCATCGCGGAACAGGCGTTCGATGCTCATGTTCTTTGAGAACGCCGCGCCCCCGCAAGTGCGCATCGCGGCGGAGGTGACGCTGATCGCGATCTCGCCGGCGGCCGCTTTTGTTTCGAGCACGCGCAGCACCGTCGTATCCCGGGGCCGCTCCAGATGATCGATCAAATCATCGATGCGCGCCGAGAGGCCGTCGGTATCAATCTGCATGGTTGCGAGTTGCGCACGCAGGGTCGGCAGGCTCTCGCCGAGACTCAGACCCAGATGTTCGAACCGCGCTTTTTTCAGGTGCGCCGCGGTGCCCGCAACCGCTGCTCGGCACAGGCCCAGCGCGACCGCCGACGTCCCCAGATTAAACAACGGCAGCACAACGTTCAGCATTGACTGAAATCCCAGGCCATCATCTGTGATCTGGAGTCCGGACGGCACTTCGCACTCCTCAAGAATCATCGGCGCCGAAGCGTTCGCGCGCAGCCCCAAGCCATCCCAGGGGCCCGAGACCGATAGGCCCTGCGTTTCCGCCGGAACCAAGTAGAGAGTTGAATTGGTAGCGCCCGAGCCTTCGGGCGCAAGCGAAGAAACGATGTAGCTCTGCGCGTGGCCTGCGCTCGTCACCCACGATTTTTTCGCGCTGATCCGCACGCCCGAGCCGTTCCGGCGCGCTTGCGAGATCGGAGCCCAAAAGTGGCTGCGCGAACCGGCTTCGCTGAACGCAAGTGTGGTCAAGTGCCGTCCCGCAGCAATCTCCCGTAACGTCGGGGCAACTGCCGCCCCGGGCCGCGCTGCGGCGATCGTAGCGGTCCCGAGCACGTGCATCAGATAAACCATGGCGACCGACGCGTCGGCTTCGGCAAGAGCTGCGATGACGGCCGCAATCGTGCGCGGCCCCAGGCCGGAGCCACCTGCCTCGACTGGCGCCGCCAGCCCAAGCAGCCCGTCGCGGCCTAGGGCTTCGACCGCTTCGCTGGAAAATCGCCCTGCCTTATCGTTCTGCGCTGCAAAAGGCGCCAGCACGCGATCAGAAATCTCTTTCGTACGGGTAACAGCGGTCTCATGTGTCATTGTGCCCATCGGTACTCCGTTCGCACTCCAGCCGGAACTGGATTCTCCCCGACAACCCCGCAACTCGTCAAAACATTTTTGGCGTCTTTCCAGTCTACCCAGGAGCATGCACCGCCCTACGGCTATCCAGTGACTGCAACCATTCACCGTTGGTTCATCGGGCGGAGGGTCGAGAGTGCCAACGCCGTAGGTACTTGGAATCCATACAAACGGATTCATCAAAAATCCTCCTACAGGCACTAGCTGTTGGCTTTCACGATTCTACTTTTGGGGCGATTGCGGGTGACAACAAACCGATGGTGACAAGCACTGAAAAAAACGGTAGAACCGTGAGTCGGCGGAAGACCGTCAGCGGCCGGTGGCGTCTCAAAAAGATGTGTCCGAGAGTTAAAGGGGAGCATCTCACTAGCAGGGCGGAGCCAAGTGACAGGCCGTGAGATATGGCTCGGCTCTCAGAAGTGTCGCTGACAGAGATCAGAAGTTTCGCACAAAAACAACCTTCCATATCAACCCTAATCTAAAGGTACTTTGTGGGGAGAGAAGATGAACAATCTTTGGAAATATAAATTCTGGATGGGTGGAGCTATTTGTTTGGTCGTCGTCGCTCTGATTATCGGCGCGGTACGCCCAAAACAGGTATCTGGAGCACCGTCCGGCGCTCCGTTGGAAGTTGAGGTCGTACCGGTTGAACAAAAGGACGTTCCGATTTATGGCGAGTGGATCGGCACGCTCGACGGATTCACGAATGCCGACGTCAGGGCGCAGGTCACAGGATACCTCCTGCGGCAGGGCTATCAGGAAGGCGCATTCGTCAAGAAGGGGCAGCTCCTCTTTGAGATCGATCCGCGTCCTTTCCAAGCGGCGCTCGACCAAGCAGCAGGGCAGTTGGCGCAGGCGAAGGCCATGCTTGCCAATGCCCAGGCGGTGCAAGGCCGGACCGAACTTGACGTCAACCGCTACACCCCTCTGGCAAAGGAGCAAGCCGCCAGCCAGCAGGATCTGGACAACTCCATTCAGAATAATCTGGCGGCCAAGGCGACGGTGGCGACCGCCGAGGCTCAAATCAAGACGGCCGAGGCGGCCGTCGAAACAGCCAAGATCAACCTCGATTTTACGCGGCTCGTTGCGCCCATCGACGGCATCGCCGGGCAGGCGCAACTTCAGGTAGGCGCGCTGGTCAATCCCAGCAGCGGGCCGGTGACCTCCGTCTCCACCGTCGATCCCATCAAGGTTTATTTCACGGTCAGCGAGCCGCAGTACCTCGCTTGGAGAAAACGGTTCCCGACGGAGACGACCCGGGAAGCGGCCGACAAGAATCTGCGCCTGGAACTGATTTTGGCCGACGGCTCCGTCTATCCGCAACGAGGGTACATTCTATTTTGCGGACCGCCAGGTAAATGAGAGCACTGGAGCAATTCGCATCGCCGGGCTATTTCCCAATCCTGGAAATATTCTGCGTCCCGGAGGCTACGGCAAAGTTCGCGCGGTGATCCGAGTGCAGCAGGAGGCGTTGCTTGTTCCTCAGCGCGCTGTTTCGGAGCTGCAAGGCGGCTATCAAGTAGCGGTGGTGGACGGCGAGAACAAAGTGAGCATCCGAACGGTCAATGTTGGCGACCGCGTTCGGCACGCAGTGGATTATTGCGGACGGACTGAAGCCGGGCGAGCGCGTGGTCGCCGAGGGCGTGCAGAAGGTGCGTCCGGGCATGCAGGTGAACCCCAAGCCCTTTGCCGTGGAAACGCAAGGAAGGTAATCCCATGTCAAAGTTTTTTATCAATCGCCCCATCGTCGCCATGGTGATTTCCATTGTCCTGGTGATTGTTGGCGGCCATCACCATCTTGAGTTTGCCCGTCGCGCAATTTCCCAGCATCGCTCCTCCCGAGATTCAAATTGCTCGCCACCTACATCGGGGCGGACGCGCAAACCCTGGAGCAGGCGGTTGCCACTCCCATCGAGCAGCAGATGAACGGCGTGGACAACATGAACTACATGTACTCGCTGAACGCCACCGGCAACTCCACTACCAGCCTGATCGTGAACTTCGACGCCAAAACCGATCCGAACACGGATTACATCCTCGCGCAAAGCCGTGAAACGCTGGCTGCTTCTCAGCTTCCCGCGGACGTCACCAATTACGGAGTCACTCGTTCGAAAGTCCGTAACCGCTCCTCTCATGCTGATCGCGGTGTATTCGCCGCATGGAACTTACGACGCCAAGTTCTTGGCGAACTACGCCTACATCAATCTTGCCGATCCGATCCTACGCTCGCCCGGTATCGGCAACGTTCAGGTGTTCGGCGCCGGTCAATACGCGATGCGCTTGTGGGTAAAACCCGACACCTTGGCGAAGCTTGCGAATCACCGTCCCGGAAATCATCAGCGCCATTCAAGCGCAAAATACCGTGAACCCGGCGGGTAAGGCGGGCGGCGAACCGGCACCCAAGGGCACAGGAATTCACCTACTCGGTTCTGGCGCAAGGCCGCCTCACCTCCCCGGAAGAATTCGGGCAGATCGTCGTCCGCGAGACGCCCGACGGCGGGATCGTGCGGGTCCGCGATGTCGCTCGGATCGAGCTAGGTGCCCAGGACTACAGCGTCGCTGGACGCTTCAATGGTAAGCCGAGCGCCGTCATTGCCACGTACCAACTGCCGGGGTCGAACGCAGTGGATGCTGCCGCCGGCGTCAAGAAGCTCATGGCGCAGATGAAGCAGCGCTTCCCCGACGACTTGGATTTCGTCGTGGCGCTGGATACCACGCGCGCGGTCACCGAAGGAATCAAGGAAATCGTGATAACGCTTTTGATCGCGCTCGCGCTGGTGATCCTGGTGGTGTACCTCTTCTTGCAGGGTTGGCGCGCCACTCTGATTCCGCTGCTGGCCGTGCCGGTATCGCTCGTGGGCACGTTCATACTTTTCCCGCGTGTTCGGTTTTTCCATCAACACGCTTTCTCTGTTTGGTCTGGTGCTGGCGATCGGTCTGGTGGTGGACGACGCCATCGTGGTGGTCGAAGGCGTGGAGCGGCACATCGAGGAGGGCATGACGCCGAAGAACGCGGCGCTGAAAGCGATGGAAGAGCTCTCCGGCCCGGTCGTTGGCATCGCGCTGGTTCTCTCCGCCGTCTTTGTGCCGACGGCCTTCATTCCCGGAATCACCGGCAAGCTTTACCAGCAATTCGCCGTCACCATCGCGATTTCCGTTCTGCTCTCCGCGTTCAATGCGCTCACGCTCAGCCCGGCGCTTGCGGCGCTGCTGCTCCGGCCGAAGGAGCCGAGCCGCGGACTGTTGAGGAGATTTTTCGATTGGTTTAACCGCGTGTTTGAGACGAGCCACAGAGGGCTATGTGCGTTGGAGCGCAGTGCTGGTCCAAAAGACCGCCGTGGTGGTGGTGTTGCTGGCGGTCTTTTGCGTGGCGGGCGGCTTTTTTGCCAACCGCATCCCATCGAGCTTCCTGCCGGACGAAGATCAAGGCTACGCCTACGTGAATGTGCAGCTACCCAACGGCGCTTCGCTGGAACGCACGACGGCGGTCGACAGCCGATGTGGAAAAAATCCTGATGAATACGCCGGGGGTCGAGCACGTTACCTGTTTCGTCGGCTTCAGTTTGCTCAGTTTCGTTCGCACCAGTTACAACTCGACCTTTTTTGTGACCTTCAAGCCTTGGGATGAGCGCACGACGCGAGCCGAGCAATTTCAATCGCTCAAGGCGCATCTGAACCAGCAGTTGAGCAAGTTACCCGCGGCAGTGGCTTTCGGGTTTTCCCCGCCCGCCATTCCAGGTGTCGGCACGGCGGGCGGATTCACGTTCATCCTCGAAGACCGCTCCGGCGGCGAAATCCAGTTCCTCGCCAAAAACTTGGGCACTTTCCTGGAGGCGGCCCGCAAGCGGCCGGAAATCGCCAGCCTCAGCACCACTTTCCTGGCCAGCGTCCCGCAGCAGTTTGTCGACGTGGACCGCGACAAAGTGCTGAAACAAGGCGTGGCCCTCAACGATGTCTACCGCACCATCCAGGCCTTCATGGGCGGATATTTCATCAACTATTTCAATCGCTTTGGCCGCCAGTGGCAAGTCTACATCGAAGCGGAGGGCGAAGACCGCGCCAAGGCGGAAAACGTCGGGCAGTTTTATGTGCGCAACAATAAGGGAGAGAATGTCCCGCTTTCCACGCTGACCACCGTAAAGCCGCGGCTCGGCCCGGAATTTACCTTGCGCTTCAACGAATATCGTTCCGCGCAAATCAACGGCAGCGCCGCGCCGGGCTACAGCGCGGACCAGGCCACCGCCGCCCTCGAAGACGTTTTCAAGCAGACCATGCCGCGCGAGATGGGTTTCGATTACTCCGGCATTTCGTTTCAGGAGCAGAAAGCGCGCGAAGGCGTGCCCGCCGCCGGTGATTTTTGGACTATCGCTGCTCTTCGTCTTCCTGATTCTGGCGGCGCTGTACGAAAGCTGGACGCTGCCGTTCAGCGTGCTGCTGAGCACGCCCGTGGCGATCTTCGGAGCCTTCGGAATTCTTTTGTTGCGCCGGGTGCTGCTCGGCGTTTTTTACCCGCCTTACATGGTCCAGATCGAGACCGATGTCTACTCGCAAATCGGGCTGGTCATGCTGATCGGCTTGGCCGCGAAGAACGCCATTTTGATCGTCGAGTTCGCCAAGGACGAGTACGAGAACGGAAAGCCTCTGGCGGATGCCGCGCTCGAAGGCGCCAGGCTTCGTCTGCGGCCGATTTTGATGACGTCTTTCGCGTTCATTCTCGGCTGCGTGCCGCTGTGGACGGCGACCGGCGCCGGAGTCGGTTGCCCGCCAAATCATGGGCACTACGGTGATCGGCGGGATGCTGGCCGCCAGCCTGATCGGAATTTTCTTCGTGCCAGCGATCTTCTACATGGTGGAGAAATGGTCCGGCGCCGGCAAGGAGCAGGCTTCTGGAGCGTTGCCGGCAACGCCCGCCCCAGCGGAGGGAGACTGAGATGGACTACCGTGGATATGTGCACGAACGACGAGCGGGAGCGCAGAATTATGAAGAAACTGGCGCCATTCATCGCCGCGATCATGGCTCGGTTCTCATTGCCGGCTGCACGGTCGGCCCGAACTACCACCGGCCCGTTGTGCAGACTCCAACCGCGTACCGCGATCTGAGCGAAAACCCGCAGGTCCAAGCTCAAGCAGCGTCCTACGCGGATCTTCCCTGGTGGCAGGTGTTTCAGGACCCGCAATTGCAAGAACTCATCCGCACGGCGCTGAAGCAAAACTACGACTTGCAACTTGCGACGGAGCGCATCAACGCGGCGCGCGCGCAGCTTGCGATAACGCGTTCCAATCTAGTTTCCGCAAGGTCGAAGGAAACGGCAATTTCAGCGGCGGAAAAGAGCACAACTTTCAAACCAAATTCAACTTTCTGACTCTGACGGCCGACGCTGCTTTCCAGCTGGACTTCTTCGGCAAGCTGCGTCGCGCGACCGAGGCAGCGCGCGCCCAGCTGCTTGCCACCGAGGATGCGCGGCAGACCGTGATTTGACGCTGGTGAGCGACGTGGCGAGCGACTATTTCGCGCTCCTGCAACTTGACCTGCAGCTTCAAATCACGCACAAAACGGTCGAGACGCAGGAAGACTCGGTCAAGCTCACCAATCTTCGCGTGCGAGCACGGCGTGGCCACCAAAGCTTGACGTCCTGCAGGCGCAGCAAGTTCTGGATTCGGCGAATGCGCACGATCCCTGACTTGGAGCGGCAGATTGCGCAGGAAGAAAATGCGATCAGCATTCTGCTTGGCAATTACCCGCAGGCGGTGCCGCGCGGACGCGCGCTGGTGGAGCAACCGCTTCCTCCCGAGGTGCCGCCGGGCCTGCCTTCATCGCTCATTGAACGCCGGCCCGATATTCGCGAGGCCGAGCAAATCCTGGTCGCTGCAAACGCCGAAATCGGAGTTGCTAAGGCACGAATTCTTTCCGCAAATCTCACTGACCGGCTCCGGTGGCGGCTCTTTCGGACGCAGCAGTGCATTCTCCAGTCTGATGAGCTCGCAACTTGGAATCTGGTCTTACGGCGCACAGGTGAGCCAGCCGATTTTCACCGGGGGGGCTCTTCGCGGAAATCTGCGAGTTGGCGGAATCGCAGCATCAGCAGGCTCTGATCGCTTATCAGCCAGACGATTCAGCGCGCGTTCGGAGATGTGTCCGATGCGCTGATCGGCTATGAGAAATTTCATCAGGTTCGGGTTCGCCAGGAGGAAACCGTCGCAGACCTGCAAGAGTCCGTTCGCCTGTCCGATATGCGCTACAAGGGAGGCACCACCACGTATCTCGAAGTCTTGGACGGCCAGCGATCGCTGTTTTCCGCTGAACTCACGCTCGCGCAGGCGCGCGGCACGGAGTACCAAAGTCTCGTGCAACTCTACAGGGCACTCGGCGGCGGCTGGCAGCAATAGCCATTCAACCTCGAGAATTGAACCCTGCTCTAATTTGCCGCCCCGCGACCGGGTCTTCAAATTGAGCACGGCGCGTTTCGCTCTCACCATTGCCCAGAAACAGTGCTTTCTCGGCACGCACAGCTATGATTTGGGCAGGTGTGTTTTGCGATGGTTACAGGATCACTTGGAGTGGAGATTTTGGGCAGGCCAAGGTTTGTGGGCAAAAGACCTGACGACATCCGGCACTCGGTGGCGCGCGTGCTCTTGAGGTAGGTACATCTCCGAGTCTGTCGACGCAATAGACCCCCCTGTTCGGGAGAATTTGTGCAACCAATTCTCTATTTTCGACAAAGCGGGATTGCCGATACACTCGTTGTGCTAGTGGCAACAAACGGCGAACCTAAACATTCTCGGCAGCCCGAAATCGAGGGTCCGCCGCGATCCAGGCAAGAAACAAGTCGCAGTACTGCGCGATGAGTGTCTCCGCGAATTGCCAGAGATCGAGAAATTCCTCGTTTGCCGGGGCAGCGATCACGGCGCCATGCCCAATTTCATTTCTGCGACCGACAAGGTCGTGAAGCCGCCTAAGTTTTATTTTCTGCAACTCCATGAATTCCCAGATCCCGACAGCTTTGGCGTTAATCTCCACGACCTCCGGGTTGACGTTTGCAAATGTCATTACCAGATCTGCCGTCACTACCGCAGCGTCAAAAGCTGTGGAGTGCCAACTGTCGAGTTCCACAAGGAACTCACACAGTGCTGGAAAGTGACCACGTTTTGGTTTCTGGCCGCTGTCACCGGGTGTTTGTACGGTTAGTTTCGTAATCAGGCTCTGGTAGAAGGGAGCCCGGATCGACCACACCGCGCGCTCAGAAGCCTTCATGGATTGAGGAGTTGAACAGCTGCCTCGGAGCAGTCGAAGAGCTATAGAGTGACAAAGCGTAAAGAACCTTTCCCAAACCGAATAAAGCAAAGGAACCACTAGCAGCCGATACGTTTCAGGATACGGCTCTCCTTCGGCAACCGGATGAAAGTTGCGCAGGTTTTGAAGGAAATCCGCGCACTCACGTTTGACGTGCTCTATTTCCGAGAGAGCGGTCGTGGCAGCCGGGCTTGTCATCGATGCTACTTAGCAAACCATCCCTTGCCGAGATCGATTCGACCCTGTAATTTCTTCCGAGTGTTGGAGCCTGCCCCGATCAAGGCCTTGAGATCGGGACTATCGAGAAGTCCTTCAAACCTCTCTTTGAGGCGCGCCGGCTCACTCGTGTCCACATTTTGAAACACACCTGTTCCTACGACATCAAAAAGATTAGTGCTAAAGCCTTGGTTCCTAAGACGAAATGCGTTTCCGTCAGGAATGGCTTCATGGATGCACTGAAACATCTTTTCCAATCGCGATGTGACTTCTGGCGTCAGTCGGAACTTTCCCTCCGCCGCAAATTCCATAAAGTCGTCCAAATACTCTCGGATCTGATGCTTCAACGGTGTTTGACTGAAATTCATAGCCAGCAGCCGAAGTAAGATCTCTTCCACACCCATTCGACGCTGCGATTCTTCGCTCAAACCAAGGACTGCCCTCACCAGGGGCTTATCGGCAAACGCACGCAGTTGATCAGGGAACTCCTTCCCGAGAAGTCTTGCTGTGCAATTGCGAATCTCTTGATCACTCAAAAGAGAACCAAATCGATTCAAGCGCCGGAACACCTCATAGCGCGCTCGCTTGTTGGATCCTTTTTCGAGCAGGATGACGGTTATGCGCGCGTACCTAATGATGCGTACGAGGGATTCCGGAAGAGTGGCTGCTGTGAAGCCATCCAGAGTTGCAATGATCCTGCCCTCGGTCAAAACGGAAGGCCTGGTGATATCGTTTTGCGTTTCATCTTCCTCTTGCGCCTCTCCAGGTGCCACCGCGACAATCTCACCGGCAAAAAACTTGAGCAGCATGCTGATCCGTTGAAGGCCATCTATGACCTCAAAACCACCGTCATCTGTGCGCGACAGGAAAAGTGGAGGCGATGGTATATTGAGCAAAATAGACTCTATATATTGTGTCTGCTGGTCAATGTCCCAACGAAAGAGCCTCTGATAGTCCGGGTTGATCGTAAGCTCCTTGTCCTTGTACTGGCTGATAAGCTCTCGCCACGTCACCGTGTAGCTATCCGTTACAATGTCGTTCCGATGCCTCTCCACTTCGTCGAGTACACTCATCGAAGCGTCTCCTAATGTCGTCTCAATCTCTCTGGGAATCCGCAGAGCCAGTTCCCGATGGTCAGCAGACAAGATCTCATGAGAAACGGTGATCGTATTCTCTCGATATCCGCGTGAGCATTGCCGAATACTCCGTCACCGTTTCTGATTCATCGACCCATGCGAAAGGAAAGGGTTCCACATTCGTTGCCAGGAAACGCAAGAAGAGGAACTCATCAAATGAAGGTAGCGCTCGTTCACGCAGACGGGCAACTGCGCTCACGGCTTCCTGGATTGGATGTTTGTGCTTCTTGCCATCGGTTGGATTGGGTCGCGTCCCCTCGTACCCAGTCTAAGAGTTCGAAAAATTGACCCCTACCAGTCCCACACAGATCGGATGACCCCCTCCCCGCTTGAATTGCTCAATCTGACGCACCAGGTCACCGATGACGCGGTCAATCTGCTTGATCATTGCCTTAGCCAAGATCTTCGTCTACGGTGCCGATTTCGATGGTCCGATCGCGCCGCGTGCGACCAAGAAGCCCGGTACATTCGTGGCAGGGGTCCCCGGGACAATCTCTCCAAAGGTCCCGTCGCCACGTCGCCGGAGCTTTCCTACAGTCCGATTTGCGCATTGAGGACCCGTTCTTCACCTCCACTGGAGCCGGCGCTCCGGTCGACTTTCCGAGCAGAACCAGGTCCTCATACAGGAAAGACGCAATACGATCACCCAGGCTCGAATTCCTGTGGATGCTTATCTGATGGCCTTCAAATAATTCGCGGAATCCCTTCAAGAGCACGTAGGAAAGAGGATTCATTCCCGTTTGTAAGTCGTCAACCTGGGAGTGAAAAGCAGATTGTTGGACGGGTCGGAAACCACTTCAACCAAGCGACCGGTAGCGAGTTTTAGGTATTTGGGCTCGATTTCGTTTCCTATGCTGCTGCGCCCCGCCGCAACGGCCGCGAGCATCGTACTAGCGGTACCGCAGAATGGGTCGAGCACAGTATCGCCAGCGAAGGAGAACAGACGAATTAAGCGCTCTGCCAGGGAAGTAGGGAATGGTGCGGGGTGACCGTCACGCGTGGACTGGCCCTTGATATCCGTCCAAGCCGTCCGCAGCCAACTCTTCATCTCCTCTTCAGTGAGCATGGACAATGCCTTCTGCAAGGTCGAAGGGGATCGGTAGGCCCCACCCTTGCGCAAAAACAGAATGTATTCAAAATCATTCTTGACGATCGATCCGGGCTGATACGGTTTCCCGTAAAATCCAGCTCCATTTCCCTTGGCTTCGGTTGCACCATTTGCAATTTTGAACCACAGGATCGGAGTCAGACAGTCCAATCCGAACTGTCTTGCGCGAACCATAATGTCGGCGAGGAGTGGAACTAGATGGTGGCGCCCGGTCTTTCTGCGGGATATGCAAACGTCGCCGACCACGCAACAAATCCTTCCCCCCGGGGCTAACACCCGTTCGCATTCCCTCCAGCACTTGTCGAGTTCAAAAAGAAACTCCTCATAATCCTCCAGAGAACCCAGCTGGGCAACATGCGGCTCATATTTTTTAAGGATTCAATACGGAGGCGAGGTGACAATCAGATGCACACTTTTGTCGGGAATCCACGAAAGGTTTCGAGCGTCGCCCAGATGCAGTTGATGGGTAGTCGTCGAGAACTCTTTAGGCCAGGGATGAGATCGATAATAGGAGTTGACCGACTGGAGTTCCGCAATCACACCGCGCTTATTATCAGAAACCTCGGAAAG
Organism: uncultured Acidobacteriota bacterium; assembly: GCA_963756355.1. Classification (GTDB taxonomy): domain Bacteria; phylum Acidobacteriota; class Terriglobia; order Acidiferrales; family UBA7541; genus JBGPTK01. Next base: position 43,672 of record CAVWOD010000025.1, read on the forward strand.
CAGCGGGACGCGGCCATCGACTTCCGTTGGCGCGCTAATCTTCGAAGCCGTGTGGAATGGCAATTGGAGCGACATGTTCAGGTAACAATACTACAAGATCGAGCCACCTTGCCGCGCATCTGATTGAGCGCCATGGAAGCGGGTTCGCTACTCGACGAAAGCGCATTCTAGCGCGGGACGTGTTAGCTCTCAAAGTTTTGCCGTTGCTGCTTGTGATGTATCTCTGCCTCTCCATGTCGAGCTTTAAGCTTCAACGTTCCTCAGCGGTGTTGTTTTCGAGCGGCAACTCCCCTTTGACCTCTAAAGGATTGGATCGCTTGGTGACTGGCCATGACTCAGTCCAAGTCCGGTTTCAGTTGTCGTTCCACAAAAGCAACGGTAAAAATGTCCGCCAATATAGGCGAGAGTCGAAATTGCGGGTTGGGTTGGCGGGGCTAAACGCGATTTACTCCACACAAGCCATATAGATCGCGGACTGCCGAAGTAAAACCGGACCGCAGGACCACCTCCCGGAGAAAACTGAGTCTGATGTCGTCTGTTGATTGGAATGCCGATTCTCTGCAGCCCGGTTTCGCAGAGAACAACGCGGATTTCGCCGAAGATTTGCCCTTTGTTGTGCTCGATGGTGTGGAGAATCCAGTCGGGCTGACTGGATGGCGGAGGGGGTGGGATTCGAACCCACGAGACCCTTTCAGGCCTAACGGTTTTCAAGACCGCCGGTTTCAACCACTCACCCACCCCTCCGCGGTTCCCGGCCCCAGGCAGACAAACCGGTCACGCGATAACACGTGATGGGGCACGCCTGAATTGTCACATATCGGATGACCCGCTGACCACTTTGATTCCAGAAGTTCGCTTAGCTTCGCGACCTCACCGCTTCAGCTTCCGCCGCAACCCGAGTAGCGGGATTCCTGGCAGGATCGCCTGCCGTTTTGGCAGGGAGCACCGCTGTCGCGTCCGGCAATTCTTGTTTTCTTGAACCCGCGGGAGCCACCCTTTTGTCGATCACAACCGTGACCAGATGCTCAAGCACCTTGCCAAGTGATGTCATCGTGTCCTGGGCTACTTTTCCGAATTCCATCCCGGTGGAAGCATCGAAGAGCAGCCAACCGAAACCCGTTTGGTTCTTCCGCAATATTACGGGAGTGGATCCTTCCGGCATCGGCAGGGTCAGGCGCACCTCCAAGTCATCAATTCCTTTTTGCGTTTTAATGATCTGTTTGGCGTGTTCGCGGGAAAACTGCATGCGCATACATTCTTCAGGAAGCCTATCCACGAAGAAGTCTGGCGTCCGGATTTGTTCCTCACTGATTTCTGCCACAGTCGAGCCATCGGCCAGATTCAAAACTGCGTACGGCCCGCGGTGCAAACTTCCGCTGATCTTCACTCGGAACATGGAACAACGGTTATTGACCGCCGCGAATAACCGGCTGTGCACATCAATCGTCTCTTGCTCTAGATCGATGATGTAGTAGTTCGGATGGGCGAATCCCTTGGCTGCGGGCGTAAAATTGGAATCGCTAAACAGGAACCCCGCGATATGCATCCCCGCCAGTTTCAAAACCTGTTTGTTGTCGGTTTTGTCCTCGGAAATTCGATGCCCGTCCGCCAGGGCTTGGCGAGCACACTCCAGCAACGGAACAAACAGCACGTCGGGATGTGCAAAGGCTTTGGTCTGCAGAATATGCGGTAGGCCCGTAATTTCAACGGCTCCGGAGCCATCCAGGTCATGACGGGTGGACTTATGAAGTTTCAGTGAAGAGTCAGCCATATCATGTACTATCGGCAGCAATCGGAAAAACTTCTGTCCGGCTAACCTGCTGGATAACTAGAGGTTACGCTGAGGGAACACACGCACACTCAACGGGGATCCGCTGCCAGGATGCAAGTTGTGACTACGAGGGTGTAATACGAAGTGGCCGCGCCGGCCAATCCTGAGGCGCAAACTCAACTCCCCAAAATCGCGGCGAAGGCGAGAGAAATTCCAAGCCCACGCGCTGGCCTTTCTCGCAGGAATCGCCCAGATAGACGACCCGGCAATCCTGATCCTCTTCCGTCGATGGGTTGCTCAGCATTACTTGCGTGCCCAATTCCACCGCTGCGTTCAGGTAAATAAGCCCGCCGTGCGCATTCACTACGATCGTTTGGCAGGTTTCCCGGAATTTGCGGCCATCAGAGTCCTTGCCGCTCGCATGCACGGGAAGTCGCGTGAACACTCGCGAACTGCGCCGCTGCTGGCTGGCGCTCGAATTTGCTGATTCCAGGGTGGGCACGAACCGAGTCTGCACGATGCCCCATTCGCGCACAAGCGGCTGCGCAGTCCGGCGTCCCAAAGAATTAACAGCCGCAAAACGTCCGCAAAAACTTGCTGTTCTGCCCTGCCGTTCGTAGAATGTCTGGGCTATCCGGGGGTGGCGGCGCTTCTGTGTAATTACGCTCCGTTCCTTCAAAATTTCGCCGAAGCTGAGGGAGCCTTGATGAACGTTCTTGAGCATATCGAAACCAAGCGCGACGACTATCTAAATGAGTTAAAGGAATTTCTGCGCATCCCCAGCGTAAGCACCCAGGTGGAGCACAAGCAGGATATCGAGCGCGCCGCGCAGTGGGTGGCCGATAAACTGCACGCCGCCGGCCTGGATAAAGTAGAAATCGTGCCCACCAAAATGCATCCGATGGTTTATGGCGAATCGCTCCACGCCCCCGGCAAACCCACCGTACTTTTTTATGGACATTATGATGTGCAGCCTCCCGAGCCCCTCGAGCTGTGGACTTCTCCCGCGTTCGAGCCTGCCGTGCGCAATGGCAATATTTATGGACGCGGCACGGCCGACGACAAAGGCCAAGTGCACATCCATATCAAGGCGCTCGAAGCTCTGAAGAAAGTAACCGGCCAGCTTCCCATCAATGTAAAGGTGATGATCGAAGGCGAAGAAGAAGTTGGCAGCGCGAATCTTTGGGCTTTCGTGCAGCAGAATAAGGAACGCCTTGCCGCGGATGCTTTGATTGTCTCCGATACCAGCATGCTCGCTCCCGGCGTCCCTTCCATCACCTACGGCTTGCGCGGACTAAACTATTATCAGGTGGAAATCTCGGGCGCCGCGCAGGATTTGCATTCCGGCGTTTTCGGCGGCGCTGCTCCCAATCCCATCACGATCTTGTCCGAACTCGTGGCCAAGCTGCATGACAAAAATTTCCGCGTCACCGTCCCCGGTTTTTATAAGGACGTCGCCGCCGTCTCGAAAAAAGAACGGAAGGCGCTCAACTCCCTTCCCTGGAAAGAAAAGGTATTTCGAAAAACGGTGGGCGCGCCGGGCCTGGCCGGAGAAAAAGGCTACACCATCGTCGAACGGCTGTGGTGCCGGCCCACTCTGGAACTGAACGGCATCTGGGGCGGCTACATGGCCGAAGGTTCCAAAACCGTGATTCCCGCGAAAGCATACGCAAAACTATCCACGCGCTTGGTTCCCAATCAAGACCCGGCCAAAATCAGCAAGGCCGTGGAAAAACACATCCGAAAATTGCTGCCCAAAACAGTGCATTGTAAATTTGAAACGCTCAGCACCGGCGCTCCCTGGGTCGCTCCCTACTCGCATCCCATCTTTCAGAAAGCGATTCATGCCTTGGAACAAGGCTTCGGGAAGAAAGCGGTTTTTATTCGAGAGGGCGGCTCGATTCCGTTCGTCACCCAGATGCACGATACCTTCAATGTGCCCTGCGTGCTGCTGGGGTTCGGCCTGCCCGACGAAAACGCGCACGCCCCGGACGAGCATCTCTCGCTCGAGAATTATTTCGGCGGCATCAAGGCAGTCGCTCTGTTTTACGAAAGCCTGGCAACCATGTAACCGGCGGCGGGCGTTGAAGATTTTGAATTGCCTCGCCACTCGTGCAATGTTACTGTCCGCGCGTTGCATCGCTCAACTCAACTTGCATCCATCGATCGCAATGCCAAAGTGCTTGCCGGACTGCGCATCGCGGTCGGCGTGCTTTTTCTGATCTTCGGCCAATACAAGGTTTTCGGCGCAAGATTTATTTTCGGCGGCGGGTTTCAGGGATGGATCGAACGATTTCTCCAGGGCGGCGCCTATTCCTTCATGGCGCCGGTCTTGCGCAACTTTGTGCTCCCGCATGCCACCGCGTTCGCTTTTCTGGCCGCTTACGGTGAATTGGCGATCGGCCTCGGATTGTTCTTTGGAATCCTGGTTCGTCCGGCGAGCGCGTTTGGAGCGATCTACATGCTCGCCTTGCTGTTTTCTTCCAACTTCCCCGGAGAGCATGCTGCCTTCTGGCAATATTTCGGCGCTTCGCTGAGTCACTCGGTTCTGTTCCTTTGTTTCCTCGCTTTCTGGTTCGGAGACGCGGACCACTTTTTGTCCCTCGAACAACGGTTTCGCCGGCCGGCTTCCGCTTCCCGGAACTGACAAAAGAAATGAAAAAGGAAGCTCTCCTTCCTGCATCGCCATCATGGTGCAAATGAATTCTTGCACTCTCAATAACTCTCCCGGCAACCTGTTTTGGAACTGCTCTTAAAACCCGCGATTTTCCGGCCTTTTATTAGCTTTTCCCTTGCGTTGTCGGTGCGCTACGGCTATAGTGCCTGCCGAATCCCGTCCAGCCGGGATCAATTTGTTTTTACTTCTGAGGAGGAATTTCAACCCGATGGCAAGCCCGATGAGCAAGTCGAAAATTGTCGCGTATCTCGCCGACAAAGTGAGCACCGACGATAAGCCGGTCTCAAAGAAACAGGTTGTTTCGTTCTTCGAAGAGCTATTCAAGCTCGCGATCAAGGAGTGCAAGGGGGGCGCCGGAAAATTCGTCATCCCCAATATCGGACGCGCCGTCAAGGCACACCGCAAGGCTCGCATGGGCCGCAATCCAGCGACCGGCGAAGCAATCAAGATCAAGGCCAAGACCGTGGTGCGTTTACGCGCAGCCAAGGCTTTCAAAGACGCAATTTTAAAGTAAGCGTCTTTGTTCTGATTTTCGTGGCGAAACCCCCAGGCTTGTCCGGCACCCGAAACGGTGCCGAGGCTTGGGGGTTTTGTCTTTTCAGAGCTAAGCCTGTCGCAGGCGAGGCCGGAGTCGCTTGCACCGCAGCAAACTCGCCAGAGCAAGCGTATTTGTGCGGAGTTTTGCACAACCTAGAGCGTGGGGCTGCGTTACGGGGAATTGGCCTGCTATCAATGATTGGAATGGCTTGCCATTCCGGAATGCGCGATCGCAAATGTATTACGGACGGACACGCCGTTTAGGCCAGGGAAAATGACACCTTCTTCTTACTGGGATGAATCGCGGGCCGCGCGCTATCACCGCTTCCGCTACGATTTTCCCGAGCGCTCGCTCGCGGGCCGCACCATCATCGTAGCCGGAGGAACGGGTGGCTTGGGCGCTGCCCTGGTGGCATTGCTCGCTCGCGAAGGCGCGGAATTGATCGTCGGCTATCACGCGAAACGCGAGCGCGCCGATTCTCTCCGCGATGCCATGGAGGAACAGTTTGGCCGGAAAATTGTGCTCGTCAAAGGCGACTTGTCCGATCCGGAAGTTCGCCGCGATTACCTCGCCGCCGCCAGACGGCTGGCTCTTGAACGCAGGGCAATCTTAACGGGCGCTGCGATCTTTCCCGGGGATGCCGCCCGCATCGCTTTCGAGAAGCTCGATCAGAAGGCCATCGAAGCCTCGCTTGCCGCAAATTATGTTTGTCCCTTGCTTCTGGCAAAGGAAATCGGCGAGGCCATGGAAAGCGGAGAAGGGGGCAGCATGGTCCTGCTCGCTTCGATGCAGGCGGTTGCGGCATTTCCTTCCAGTTTGAATTACGGAGCCCCGAAAGCGGCTCTGGTCCATGCGGCGCGAATCCTGGCGCAACAGTGGTCGGCCGTACGCGTAAACGTGGTGGCTCCTGGCGCCACCGTGGTGGGCATGGGTGGAGCAAGCGTGCAAACGGGCAAATACGACCCGTACCTGCAAAACGGCGCGATCTCGCGTTTCGGCCGCCCCGAAGATGTCGCTCGCGCCGTGCGTTTTTTCCTGGAACCGGATAATTACACGACGGGGCAAGTGCTCGTGGTCGATGGCGGGCTCACGCTCCGCCGGGACAAATAATTCGCTCGCACCCGCCGCGGCTCCCGGGGCAGTCCGTGGCATAATCCTGTGTTTCAAATGCCAGACTTGATCCACCCGAATCGCTGATGCGAGAACATTCCGGCCTGCTGACCGATCTTTACGAGCTCACCATGGCGGCGGGCTACATCCAGACCCATTTCGAAGCTCGCGCCACCTTCGAGCTGTTCGCGCGGAACCTTCCGCCGCGCCGCAGCTATTTGGTTGCCGCGGGCCTCGATCAGGCGCTCGAATACCTCGAAAACGTCAACTTCACAACAGAAGAAGTCCGCTATCTTCGAGAACATCCCGCGTTCCACAATGTCCGCGACGAATTCTTCGATTTCCTCACTCGCTTTCGATTCTCGGGTGACGCCTGGGCCATTCCCGAAGGTTCGCTGGTTTTCGCCGGAGAGCCAATCCTCCGCATCAGCGCCCCGATCGCCGAAGGGCAAATTATCGAGACCAACTTGCTGGCGACAATTAATTTTCAGACCATGGTGGCGAGTAAGGCGGCGCGGGTCGTCTCCTCTGCTCCCGGACGCCGCATCGTGGAATTCGGCGCGCGGCGCGCCCATGGCACCGAAGCCAGCCTGATGGCCGCGCGTGCCGCCACCATTGGCGGCTGTGTGGGTAGCTCCAACGCCTTGGCTGGTCAGCGGTTCGGCATGCCCACCTACGGCACTCAGGCCCACTCCTGGGTGATGGCCCACGAAGATGAAGCCGAAGCATTCAGCCAGTTCCTCGACGTGTTTCCACAATATTCGGTCCTGCTGCTGGATACCTATGATGTCCGCGCCGCCCTCAAAACCATCTTGCGAATGAATCGCAAGCCGATGGGCGTACGCCTTGATAGCGGCGACCTGGTGCGCGATAGCCGCTGGGTGCGCCAGCAACTCGATCGTGCCGGGTGGAAAGATGTGAAAATTTTCGCCTCCGGTGATTTGGACGAAGACAAAATCTCCGCCCTGCTGCGCGCCGGGGCGAAGATTGACGATTTTGGAGTGGGCGGGGCGGTGGTCACTCCCGCCGACGCTCCAACGTTGAACATGATTTACAAGCTGGTGGAGGTGGAGCGCGGCGGCGAAATTCGTGAAGCTGCTAAACTCAGCAAAGCAAAAGTTACTTATCCCGGGCGGAAGCAGGTGTATCGCCTCTCGCGGCCCTCTGGCGAGTATAAAAACGACGTCATCGCACTCACCGATGAAAAATCACCCGGCGGCGAACCGTTGCTCCAGGAAGTGATGCGCGGCGGCAAACGCCTTTCTGGACCGGAACCCATCACCGTTGCCCGCACTCGCTGCCTCCAAAGTCTCGAGCGTCTTCCCGCGCGTTACCGTCAACTCGGCCGCACCCTGCTTTATCCCGTCCGCACCAGCAAACGTCTCGAAGCTCTCCTCGAAACAGTCCGTCAACGCGTCCGCCGCAGCAATTCGCGCGGAAGCAAATAACAAGGTAAACTAGTATCGTGAGTTTTAGTTTCATCCTCGATTTTTCAGGGGGTGGGAGCTTCAGACTTTGTGTGGCAACGCCCAGGTAAGCGGTAGTGCAGCGCCACCCTTCAGGGTGGCAGCTTTAGATTCTATCGCTTGCCCGCGTCAACGCGGCTGCTACAGCAAGCAAAGCCGGGTTGCCGCATAGACTCTTCCGTTCCGGCATTAACACGTTGAAAACTCACGGGTTTTAGTCTCGGAGAGACGCCGAAAATGTGTAAAGGATATCCAACTCACTGCGCAATTGGAATTATCGGACGGGAGTCATAGGCCGATGGTGTCGAAAGACGTTGTTTTCTGGGATGTGGATACCCAAGTGGATTTCATGCTGCCCGGCGGAAAACTCTATGTGCCGGGTGCCGAGAAGTTAATTCCCAACATGAAAAGGCTGGTGGACGCCGCGCGCGAAGGCCGCGTGTTCCTCGCCGGAGACGCCGATTCACACTCCTTGCAGGATGAAGAATTCAAAATCTGGCCGCCGCACTGCCTCCGGGGTACCCCCGGCGCCGAATTTATCCCCGAAACGCTCACCGACAAAGTTCTGGTAATTCCCAACGTGCCGAATTTTCCTCTGCCCAAGGACCTGCACAGTTACAAACAACTGATTCTCGAGAAAAATACTCTCGACGTCTTCGCCAATCCCAACACGGAAGCGGTTCTCGAGCGCCTCGGAAAGCACGCCGATTACGTCATCTTCGGCGTCGTCGCGGAATATTGCGTGCGCCTTGCAGCCAGGGGATTGATTGAACGCGGTCACCGGGTTTCGCTGGTTGTGGATGCGATCGAAACCCTGAATGACGCCGACGGCAAGAAATCGCACGACGATTTGAAGGGCATCGGCGCTCGCTTGATTACCACCGATCAGGCCCTGGCGCTGGTGAACAGGAAATCGCCAACCGTCGCTGTCTCCGATTAATCTAAAGAGTCTTCATGTAAGCGATCAAGTCGCGAATTTCTTCTTCCTTCAGCACTCCTTTGTAACCGGGCATGTCCTTGCCGCCTTTTTCGATCCACGCGCGCAAACTTTCATCATCCACTTTCTTCCCATTGGCATATTTTCCGCGTGCCATCAGCCCGTTCAATCCTGGGCCAATTTTCTTTTTTGCACTCGCACTGTAATGGCAAATTTCGCAGCGCGCATCGTACACTTTCTTCCCGCGCGCGATATCCGCATGCGCGTTCTGCTTCTCCTGGCCGGATTTCGGTCTCGCCATCTCGGAAGAAGCAGCCGCAAATATCCCTGGGGCTCCTGCAATTAACAGCAACGCGGCTCCAAGCAACTCGAATTTTAGGTTTTTCAGCATACCCTGGCTTCTCACGCTCATCCTTCGAATTTTCCTCAAATCATCTTCTTTTAGTTGTCAGGTTTTAATCCCCAACTTCCAGTCTCTAACTTCTAATCTCCAACCCCGGCCTTCTAACCTGTTTGACACGCTTCCACTGCTATGTTACGACTTGGCAGTCATGCGCCGCGACAAAGTAACGGAAGCTTGGGACCTGCTCCAGGAAGCCTACCACGCGCAGATCAATGGTGATTATGACCAGGCGGTCGATCTTTACCGCAAATCGCTTTCCATCCATCCCACCGCCGAGGCCCACACGTTTCTGGGCTGGACCTTTCACTTCCAGGGAAAAATTGAAGAAGCCATCGAGGAATGCAAGCGCGCCATCGAAGTCGATCCCGATTTCGGCAATCCGTATAACGACATCGGCGCGTATCTGATCACTTTGGGCCGTTACGATGAAGCCATTTCATGGCTCGAACGCGCCTTGGAAGCTCCTCGCTACGAACCTCGCCATTTTCCCCACTTCAATCTCGGCCGCGTTTACGTGGCCAAGGGCCTGCTCACCAAAGCGCGTCAATGTTTTCAGCAAGCCCTGCGCATCGAACCCGAGTACACCCTCGCCCGCGACGCGGTCGAAAATCTTCGCCGCCTGGTAAATTGAAAATTTAGCTCGTCTGCGGCGGCATGTTTTCGCCCGGCTTCACGATCCGGTCGTAAATCCACAATAGCGCCGCCGTCGCCAGTCCCACCGCCGTGATCGCCCACCAAACTTTATACGGCTGGTGCATTATTTCCCCGTAGTGATGGATCAAGCTTCCGCCGAACCATCCACCGATCAACGATCCAATTCCAATCGGCAGAAACGCAAATCCCATGTACGTTCCTTGCTGCCCCGTGGGCGCGAGTTGCGAAATATATTCGTAATAGCGCGGCGCCTGGATCATCTCGCCCAGCGCGATCACCAGAATTGACGCCACTGCCGTCCAGATCGCCGGATGCACCGCCAGCACCATCCACGCCACTCCCGAAATCAAAGTGCCCACCATCACCGCGCGAAACGGCGCGACCTTTCGCGTCAAATAACTGATCAGCACTTGCAGGCAGATGACCGCCGCCGCATCCGTGACCAATATTTTTTCCACATCGGCGTGCGGGTCTACATAGGCCGTCAAATAAAGCGGCAGCGAAACAAATTCCTGCCAGAACACAATCCAGTATCCCGAAAAAATCAGCAGGAACAGCATGAACCGGAAATTGGAAATTACCGTCAGAAAATTCCGGGCGGTCTCCGCCAGCATGGGATTCTTTTTTTCGATTCCCATGCTTTTCGGCTCGCGATAGAAAAGCAGCACGCCGAAAAACATCACCAGCACGCATAGCGCCGAAATTCGAAACACTTTCTCGACGCCCATATGCTTGTGCGCCACTGAAGCGATGTAAGGCCCCGCCGCGCCGCCGATATTCACCAGCGTGTAGTAGATCGAATAGCCGATCGAACGCACATTCTCTTTCGAGGCTCGCGCCGTGCGTCCCCACCACGCTTGGCTTTACCAGTGCAACTCCCAGCGCCGGCAAAAGCAGAATCACCAGCACCAGCCACCACAGCGGCACCGCGTTTCGCAATGGCGCCATCCACGCGGACCCAATCGAACTCAGGAAAAAATATGAGAGAGTGAGAATCAGGTAAGCCAGCGAAAGCGCGCGACGGAATCCAAGCCGGTCCGCCAGCGCTCCACCCAGGATCGCGAGGAACCAAACCATTCCGCCGAAAAATCCCGCCAGGCTTCCGGTTTGTGCCGTGGAAAATCCCAGAGTCTGATGCAGGTAGTTGGCAAGCGATGCGAACGCCGCGTAGTAGGCCAGCCGTTCGAACAATTCGCTTACGTTGGCCACCCAGAAGGCGGGCGCAAATCCCGTGCGAATTTCCTGCAGCCGCTGGGACAAGCTCAAAGATTGCCTCCTGGCCGTGCCGTCTCGCCGATCCACTTGCTACGTGTGGCCCAATGCGGCAGTGGATCGGCGGAGATTGTAGCGAAATGGCTCTCCTACGTCGCTCGTTTTGTTGCCGGGATCGTCCATTTTACGGCCACATGCGATGCCACAAAAAGCCGTACGGAAACCGTGTTTTCACCAGCCGCGATGCGCTAAAATCGGCCGGAATTCCGAACAATCGAGAAACCTCAGAATCCGGGTGGGAGGCAGGTCCATGTCCTGGCTAAAAAGTGTCACGTTCGTTTTTTTTGCGTCAATCCTGCCGCTCCGGGCGGCCTTCGCCCAGGAAAAACCTCCTCTGCTCTCCGAATCGACGGTGCAGGCTCTCGCTCAGGAACTTTCCGGCGAGACGGCCAAACGCAACCTGGAATTTCTGGCGCGGCTGCACCGGCAACGCGGCTCGCGGCAATTCCATCAAGCCGCCGAATTCATCGCCGCGCAGGCAAAAAGTTACGGACTCGAGGACGCGCACATCGAGCAATTCCCCGCCGATGGCAAGACGATGTACGGCACGCAAAAAGGGCGCATGGCCTGGGATGCCGATTTCGCCGAGCTTTGGGAACTTCGCTGGGAAAAAGGGCAATGGATCCCCGCCGCGCGGCTGGCCGATTTCGACGCCATGCCCGTGACGCTCGCCGAGGATAGCGAAAGCGCCGACGTGACCGCCGATCTGGTGGACGTGGGCGACGGCACTTCGGAAAAAGATTATGCGGGAAAAGATGTGAGCGGCAAGCTTGTGCTGGTGGCCGCGCAACCCGGTGAAGTGCAGCACCTCGCGATCGACCGCTTCGGCGCGGCGGGAATTATCAGCTACGCGCAAAATCAGCCCACGGCATGGTCCGGCGAAGACGAAAATTTAATCCGCTGGGGACACCTGGTCAGTTTTTCCACCACGAAAACTTTTGGTTTCATGGTTTCGCTGAAGCAGGCCCGGGAACTTCGCCGCCGGCTTGCGCGAGGCGAAACAATTCGCTTCCACGCCGTGGTCCGCGCCGGGCAGCATCCCGGCAACTACGATATCGTCACCGCCACAATACCCGGCGCCGATCCAGTGTTGCGTGAGAAAGAAATCGTATTCAGTTGCCACCTGGACCACGAGCGGCCCGGCGCCAATGACAACGCCAGCGGCTGCGTCACAATTTTGGAAGTCGCCCGCGCGCTTTCCAAGCTGATCGCTGAAAATAAAATTCCCCGGCCCGCGCGCACACTTCGTTTTATCTGGCCGCCCGAAATTGAAGGCACCATGGTCCTGCTGAACGGCAAGCCGGAAATGGTTCCGCATATGCAGGCCGTCATCCACATGGATATGGTCGGCGGCGGGCCGGCAACCAAGGCCGTTTTTCACATCACGCGCAGCCCGATGAGCCTGCCCACGTTTATTGATGATGTGGCCGAAGCCTTCGGCGATTTCGTCAACCGGCAAACCTTCGAATATGCCGCATCCGGCCACGCGGCCTATCCCCTCGCCGCTCCCGAAGGCGGCAAGGAACCGCTCGAGGCGCAATTTTCCGAATACACGCCCGGCAGCGATCACGATATTTATTGCGAAGGCAGCTACCGCATTCCCGCGATTTACTTCAACGATTGGCCGGACCGTTACATTCACACCAATTTCGATTCCGCAGCCAACATCGATCCCACCAAGTTGCTGCGCGCCGCGTTTCTCGGAGCAACCAGCGGCTATTTCCTCGCCAATTTCTCCGCGAACGATATCGATCCTGTCTTTCAGACAATTCAGTCACGCAGTCTGGTGAGAATCTCCACCATGCTCCGCCGCAACCACCAATTACCGGCGCGGGATGCTCTCGGCTACCCGAACTACGAAATGCAGTATGAAAAAGGCTTGTTCGAGTCGATCTCCCGGTTTGCTCCCATCCCTGCAAATCAGGCCGCAGAAGCCGAGAAGTTTTTCAGGAATTTTCAGTCGGTGGGAATTCGTGTTGTGCCCTTGAATCAGATTGAATTGCTTTCGGAGAAGGGCAAAGTCGTCTTCACGCGCAATCCCGAGCCAAAAGGCCCCGCCTCCGGGCTGTTTGGCTACGATTACTTTGTGGATCATTACGGCGCGGAAAAGGCAGCGCAAATCCGCCTGCTGAAACAGGGGAGCATTTACAACCGCGAGGCCGACTATCCATACGAAGTGCTCAATTTCGTTGATGGCAAGCGCAACGCACAGGAAATCCGCAATGCCGTCTCCGCGGAATACGGACCTGTCCCGCTCGATGTCGTCATGGAATATTTGAAAGCGCTTGAATCGATTGGCATATTGAAATCTAGCTCTTGAGCCGCCAGCCGTTGCTCTTTACTCATTTTATTGAGAACAGGATTTTTTACCGCAGAGGGCGCTGAGAACGCGGAGAGAAATTGCGCAAACGGAGCTTGAGCGCTGATTTACACTCCGTCGAATCAGATTGCCGAGAATTCGAGTATGCGGTCATTCCGAGCCCGCCCCGGGCGGGCGAGGAATCTCCGGCTTGTGGAGTCCGACGCCTTCTGTCGGACCAGAGCAAACCCCGAATGCTTGAGCAATAGAGATTTTCTCGTTCGCCGAATTCGATGTAGCTTTGTCCCGCCAACGTGCAAGGGTAAAATTGTCCCGAGTGGGAGGCGCGATTGGCGGAACGCACAGGCGGGCAGGAAATTCCGCGCGTTGTGATTGTGGGCGGAGGATTTGGAGGATTGTATGCCGCCCGCGGCCTGGCGAAAGCTCCCGTACAGGTCACGCTTGTTGACAAGCACAATTACCATCTGTTCCGGCCGATGTTGTACCAGGTTGCCACGGGACTGCTTTCCGCTGACGAAGTCGCCGCGCCTTTGCGTTCCATCCTGAGCCGGCAGCAGAACGTCGAAGTGCTCATGTCCGAAGTCACGGGCGTGGACACCGGAAAAAAGTTGGTTCATCTGCGGCACTGCTCCTTGCCATATGACTTCCTGATTCTGGCCACTGGAATTCAATACAACTATTTCGGTCACGCGGAATGGGAAAATTTCGCGCCGGGGCTCGATTCTCTGGACGACGCGGACAAAATCCGTGGAAAGATTTTCATGGCGTTTGAGGCCGCAGAGCGGCTCGCCGCTTGCGGGGGGGCCGATCCGGAAGTGATTCGCGAATTACTGACTTTTGTGCTGGTGGGCGCCGGAACCGTGGGCGTGGAAATGGCAGGCACGATGGCGGAAATGTCGCGGATGGCGTTGGCTCATGATTTTCGCCACTTTGATCCGCGTTCGGCGCGAATTCTTCTTTACGAAGCGGCGCCGCGCATTCTGCCTACCTTCACCGCTGACCTGGCATCCAAAGCGCACCGCCATCTGGAACAACTGGGAGTGGACATCTTCACCGGAACTCGCGTCGAGGACGTGGATGCGGGGGGAATCATGGCCGGCGGGAAACGCATTCGCAGCCGGACCGTGCTGTGGTGCGCGGGGGTCCTGGCATCGCCGGCCGCCAATTGGCTCGGCGCGCCCGCGGACAAATCCGGGAAAGTGATTGTCAATCCGGACCTCTCCGTTGCGGGCCATCCCAATATTTTTGCAATCGGAGACACGGCCCAGGTGGTCGCTCCCACTCGCAATTTGCTTGGCTTCCAGAAAAAGGAGCCCCAGAGATTGCCGGGCGTCGCACAGCCCGCCATTCAAGGAGGCAAATATGTGGCCGGCGTGATTCGCCGCCGTGTAACAGGGCAGAAGCCTCCCGGCCCCTTCTGGTACTGGGACAAAGGCGATCTGGCCGTGGTTGGCCGCACATTCGCCGTGGCTGATCTGGGGCTGGCGCGCTTCGCCGGATTTTTTGCCTGGCTATTGTGGGCGGGTGTGCATATTTATTTTCTGATCGGGTTCGCCAACCGGCTGTTCGTGATGTTGCGCTGGTCGCTGGCATTTTTCACCAAGCGCCGCGGCGTTCGCGTGTTCCCAACTGTCAAAACTCCGGCAGAGGCTCCGGTAGCTCCGGCCGCGCAAACAAAATCGTAGATCACTGAATCAGTTTCCGATGGTGAACCTGAAGCTGCCACCCTGAAGGGTGGCGCTACACAACCACCGAAACTCGACGATGCTTGAAATCTCTCAAGCTCCGACCGCTCAAGATCTCAGCTCAATTCAAACTAAAACAGCACTCCCGCTTGCGAAGCTTCCGGCGGGCGTGCGGCGTGTGCTAGCATTGCTGGTTCGGGTGGGGTTAACGTAGTCTTCTGATCAACAAATGCCTGGCACATCCATGAAAGCGCTTCGCAAGGCGCGTCCCGAGCAGGGCGCGCAGCTTGAATCCATTCCGGTTCCTACGCCAGGGCCGGATGAAGTGCTGGTGCGCGTCCGCGCGGCTTCCATCTGCGGAACGGACGTGCACATTTATCATTGGGACCGCTGGTCGGCTTCGCGCCTGCACCCGCCGCTCACCTTCGGTCATGAATTCTGCGGCACGGTGGAAAAAGTCGGCTCGAACGTCGAGGGAATCCGCGAAGGCGAATTCGTCAGCGCGGAAATGCACGTTAATTGCGGCCGTTGCCTGCCGTGCCGCGTGGGCCAGCCGCACGTTTGCCAGTTCGTAAAAGTGATCGGCATCGACCAGGACGGCTGCTTCGCCGAGTTCGTGCGCATTCCGGCGCGGAATATCTGGAAGGTCGATCCGGCCATCCCGGAGCACTACGCGGCGATCATGGACCCGCTGGGCAACGCCGTGCACACCGTGCTTTCCGGGGAAATCGCGGGACGTACCGTAGCCATCACGGGCTGCGGCCCGATCGGACTGATGTCCATCGCGGTGGCGAAAGCCTGCGGCTGCTCCACGATTATCGCGACGGAAGTGAACCCGCATCGCCGCGCACTCGCGAAGAAAATGGGAGCAGACCTGGCGCTCGATCCCGCCAAGGAGGATGTGATCGCTCGCGCGCACGAAGTGACGGACGGCGCGGGAGTGGACGTGCTGCTCGAGATGAGCGGACACCCCTCCGCCATCCATCAAGGCTTTCAAATGTTGCGCGCGGGGGGAAGGGCATCGCTGCTCGGCGTTTCCAGCCAGCCCGTCGAATTCGACCTGGTGGCCGATATTATTTTCAAGGGCGTCACGGTGTATGGCGTCTACGGCCGGAAAATGTTTGAGACGTGGCACCAGATGACGGAATTGCTGAAGACCGGCCGGTTGAATCTGGAACCGCTGTTCCATGAACGGATGCCGCTCGACAAGTTTGCCGATGCATTCGCGCTGCTCGAAAAAGGCGAAGCAAATAAAATATTGTTTTATCCGAATGGAAACTAGAAGCAAACCTTGACGCTTGTTCTCTGCTCGCTTCTGAATTCCCAGCTCGAAAACCAAACCGAAAAGCTTTTACCGCAGAGGTCGCGGAGAACGCGGAGGGAATGCCCGATCAAGAATTCGAAAATTGATTTGTGCCCGCGCTCGCAGGGAGAGGGGTACGCAGCCAGGAGTGGCTGCGCTACTTACTGCAAAAACCGCCGCTGCGTTTTCAATTCCTGTTGGCCTATAATGTGGCCTTCACACACTCCGTGACCGAGGAGAAATGATGACCACCGCAACGCATCATCCGCTGCAATACTTGCACGAGGCGCTAGAAGATCTAAAAGCGAAGCATCTCTATCGCCGCTTCGCGATTCTTGAGGGCGAACAATTGCCCGTCGCGAATTTCGACGGCCAGGAAGTGATCAATCTCAGCTCGAATAATTACCTGGGCTTGACCACTCATCCCAAGCTTCGCCGCGCCGCCATTGATGCCATCCGAAAATTCGGAGTAGGCTCCGGCGCCGTCCGCACCATTGCCGGCACCATGAAAATGCACATGGACCTGGAAGCGCAGATCGCGAAATTCAAAGGCAGCGAAGCCTGCGTGGTTTTCCAATCCGGATTCGCCGCCAATGCCGGCACCGTCTCCGCAATTCTGGGCAAAGACGATCTGATCATTTCCGACGAACTGAACCACGCCTCGATCATCGATGGTTGCCGCCTCTCGAAAGCCACGATCAAGGTTTTCAAGCACAAGGACATTGAAGATTGCGAGCGCATCCTCAAGGAAACCGAAAATTGGGCCGGCAATAAACTGCTGATCACCGATGGGGTTTTCTCGATGGACGGCGACATTGCCCCGCTTCCTCAGCTTTGCGATCTGGCCGAGAAATACAATTGCATCATGATGATTGACGACGCGCATTCCTCGGGCGTCCTGGGCCGCAACGGGCGCGGCACGGTGGATCATTTGGGCTGCCACGGCCGCGTGGATATTCAAGTGGGCACGCTCAGCAAAGCCATCGGTTCGCTGGGCGGTTACGTTTGCGGTTCGCAGGAATTGATCGAGTTCCTGTATCACCGCGCGCGCCCGTTTCTTTTCTCCACTTCGCATCCGCCGTCGGTGGTGGCTACGTGCCAGGCCGCGTTTGAGCTGCTTGATTCCGAAGCGGGCGAACGCCTGATCAAGAAACTTTGGAGCAACACGAAATTCTTCAAGCGCAAACTGAAGAAGCTCGGCTTCAATACCGGCAAAAGCGAAACGCCGATCACACCGATTATGGTAGGGGATGCCGCGAAGGCTTTTGAATTTTCGCGCGAGTTGAAGGTGGAAGGAGTTTTTGCCGGAGCGATCGGCTATCCCACGGTTGCCGAAGGGAAAGCGAGAATCCGCACCATCGTCACAGCGACTCACAAGCGCGCGGACCTGGAAAAAGCGGCCGAAATCATGGGCCGGGCGGGAAAGAACCTCGGTATCGTTTAGCTCGCTTGCCGGCGCCCATTCAGACGCCATTCAGGAGAATGGCGTTCCCAGCTTAACCAAATTCGTCTCTTATGTAGGGGCCGGCTTCAGCCGCGCCCCTGCCCCTTTCCGAACGGACAGTTTCCACCCCTCCTGGGACAGCTAATTCTTTGCCAATCAAGCCCAAACCTTTCAGGCCGCAGCCTGGGGAAACACCATATACTTTTAAAGATGGGGCATCCCTGGGAGAAGCTCATGCTTATGCGCGCTTGGCGCTTCTGGCTGATTATTGCGATTTTGGGCTTTGCCGCCGGCTGTGGGCGGTTTCCGGGAGCCACCAATAGTGGCGGCGGCTCCACTCCAACTCCCACGCAATTCAGCTTGACGGTCCGCGACACTCCTCCAGCCAACGTGAGCGTGCTGGCGTTTGAAATCCAGATCACCGGCGCGGTGCTGCAGCCGGGGAATATTTCCCTATTGAGTTCCGGCAATGCGGTGCCGCTAGAGCTAACCCAATTGCAAACCCAGGCCACGCTGCTGAATTCCTTGAGCGTTCCGACGGGCAATTACACCAGCCTTACCATCACGTTTGCCAATCCCAAACTGACGGTTCTTAATTCGGCGAACGTCGCGGTGGCGGGGTGCGCGGCGGGCGCCATCTGCCAGCTCACCCCTGCGATCAGCCCGCTTACCACCACTTTTTCCACCGGTCCGAATTTTCCGCTGACCCTTTCGCAAAATGTTCCCGTGGGATTCGAACTCGATCTGGACCTCAACAGCATTATCCAGCTGGATCTTTCGTTGAACCTGGCGGCGCCGGGTGCGGTCCGCCTCACTCAGTTGCCTGCCTCGCAGCCCAGTTCGGAACTGGCGGACTTGAATGATGTTCGCGGCACCGTGCAAAGCGTCAGCACCAACCAATTTAAACTGGCCCTTTCGAATGGGACCACGCTGACGGTGAACGTGAATAGCAGCACGGTGTTCGTTTTCCCGCCGTCCAGCTGCCTGGCCAACAATTTCACTTGCGTGGTTGCGGGACAACTTCTGGAAACGGACCTGAGCCTATTGGGGAACGGTACGCTAACCGCCAAGTTGATTGAGCTGACGCAGCCTCCGGCGGTTGGCTCGCAGGTGATTCAAGGCGTAATTGTTACGCTCGCGGGTTCGCCGATCGTCACATCCCTGCAGCTGGTGGCTCACGACGTGGAGCCCAATAGCGCGAATGTTTCCACCGGCAATCTGGTGACGGTGAACCTGAAGAACACCGCGACGTATCAGGTGGCCGGGCGTAATTTTAGTTTTCCAGGCGGCATCTCGTTTGCTTCGCAGTCGGATTTGATCACCGGGCAGGAAATTCAGGTGCGCGTCGCTGGGGCGGTGACGCCGGGCACGCCGCCGTCGTTTACCACCGATCAGGTGATTCTGGTGCCTTCGCAGATCACCGCGCTGGTGTTCACCATCAACCTGGGCGGCGCCAGTTTCACGATCAATGGCCTGCAGCCCTTCTTCACCAACGCGGTTCCGAATCCCATCACCCAAATCACGGAACAAACCTCGTCGCAAACTTTGTTTGAGAATTTGACAACCAGCGACCTGACATCCTTGGCCGCGGGCAATCCCGTTTCGGTGGAAGGCTGGCTGTTCAATACGCCCAGCTTGCCCACTCCCGTGACCATGGTTACTTTTAAAGTTCGCGGAAGATCAATCCTTCACTGAGGCCCATTCCCAGCCTCGCGGAGTTCCAGAAGAATTCAGTTCTGGCGATTTTCTATGCGACCGCCATTTGCGGGCGCGCGGTGCGATACAGCGCCACGATCAGCGCTCCAAATCCCCAGATCGTTACCAGCAGCATGATTAATCCGCCCGCATAGGGAATCAGCCGCAGAATTCGGATCACCAATAATCCCAGCGCCAGCCGGCCAATCAACGTGCTTGTTCCCACCCCGGCGCCGAGCATCTTCTCTCCCAGCCAAACCCCCACAAAACATTGGCCCGAATAGAGGCCGATCAGATAGAGCAGCAGGCTGGCAATTCCGAGGCCTATGCCGACCAGCGTGACGCACAGAATCACCGCCACTACCGGTACGGCGATCATCAGCAGCGCTCCAAATCCAAAGGCTGCCGGGAACCGGTCACTCGAGCGCACGGCTTCGGATACGATTCCTGGCGCAAACAGGATGAATGCCAGTCCCACCAGGAAAGCCGAACCCCAAAGCAGAGCCTGGTGCCAGTAATAACGGGCGGAGACGTAATCGGGCCGCTTCGAAATAATTTTGATCTCGAGCGGGTGCGCCAGCTTCGCGCCGGGCGCCACCTCGGGCTGGTGAGTCCCCCGGTAACTCGCCATCCCGGTGATCGAGGCGTTCGAACTGATAGTGAGCTGTTCGCCGGAATCCTTCAGATCCCCATTCACGGTTCCAGAAAGCCGGGTGGTGCCTGAATGAATCGCCGCATCCCGGCCCACTTCACCACCCACAATGGCCAAGCCTGCAAACAAATAAATATTGCGGCCGATTTTGCCTTTGGCATCGATTTCGGTGGTATCCGAAAATGACGAAATGTTCTTGCCTACCTGGCCCTCGATCGTCAGCGACTGCACAAACGAGCGCACATTTCCGTCCACCTGCCCGCTGACGCGCACATCCCTGGCGAAGGCAATCACATCTCCCGTCACGTGCCCATCGATGCGAACGGATTGGCCAAACGCGATCACATCTCCATCCACTTTGCCTTCAATCCGGATTAAGCCGCCGTACACGATCAGGTCGTTCTTCACCTCTTCGCCCGCGCCCAGCACATATTCGCCGGCAGTTTTGTGAACCTCCGCGGCATCAGCGGCGCTCGGCAGAAACAGCGCGCACAGCATCGAAGCCATCACCACGGCCAGCGTGGTCCCGCGGCGCCAATTTCGCCGGAAGAGCAACAGAATTAAAATTCCAAACGCACTCATTGCCAGAAATTCCACCAGGCTGCGCATCGATTCCCACCCTTTCCAGAAAGCTCCGTTAAACAGCAGAACGGTAAAAAGATTTTGGCTGCTGAATCCCGCTTGATCGAACTGGCTCTGCACCGGCTCGAGGATGCTGTTCCAAAGTGTGTAAGCGCCCGCCGAGCCGAACCCGAACGCCGCAATCCAGCCCCACGGCACGGTATTGGGGCGAGTGCGCGGCTCGAAGAGTCGCGCCGGAACCGCTTCGTCCGCTTCCATCAGAGCCTCTTTCAACCAGCGTCCTTCGCCCGCCAGCACTCCCAGCAACCCCTGGCACTCGGCGCACTCTTGCGTATGCGCGGTCAGCTCCCGCGCCCGCTCGCGATCGAGCTGCCCATCCAGGTACAGCATGCAGGTAATTTCATCGAAATGGTTCATGGCCTCTCCCGGTGGCTTCATGCGCCCGCCCTTGCGCTGAAGGCCCCGCCTTCCAGTAGTGTTTCCCGCAACTGGTGCCGCGCCCGCAGCAGCAGCACGCCTACAAACGGGCGGCGGACTCCCAGCGAATCAGCAATTTCGTCGTAACTCATATCCGAGTAATAGCGCAGCACAAGGGCCATACGCGCGCGCGCGGGCAATTTCGCCAGCGCCCGGCGCACGTCTTCGCTGGTGCGCTCCGTCAATAATTTTTCAAGCTGGCCCTGATCCGGATGCTCGAGTGGCAGCGTTTCCAGATCCCCCGTTTCCAGGTCTTGCCGCACCCGCCGACGCCGCAGCATATCCCAACAATGGTTCGCTGCAACCTTATAAAGCCAGGCGCTGAAGGGCCGGGATGCGTCGTACTGGCCGAGTTTATCGCGCACTTTCATGAAGATTTCCGAGGTCGCATCTTCCGCATCTTCGCGCGTCGGCAAGGTCCGCCGGCAGAACCGGAAAATGGCCGCGCCGAATTGCCGGTAGAGCTGGCCCCAGGCCTCCGAGCTGCCCGCCCGGGCCTGTTCCAGCGCGTCGGTTATTTCCGCTGCGCTCATCTCCCCTGGCACTCGTTGCGGTCCCATATATTCCTACGCAGGCCCCTTACCGAATCTTTCACGCGGATTGCCGCCTGGGCCGGGATCCACCCTCCCGGAAGCGGGCAACCGGGTTTGCGCAGCAGTCTAGCAAATCAGGGGGATAGGCCGAAGAAAGATCGCATGGGACGGGAAAAAGACGATCAAAAAGCGAAGTTGGCCAAGGTAGCTCCGTCCGGAATGTCTGCTGCCCTGAAATTTCGCACCGGGAGAGTTTCCATCAGGCACGCGAGTTTCGCAGTGCAAATCTTGGGAATCTAGTCGTGGTGCAGCGCAGCCATCGGGTCCAGGCGCATTGCGCGGCGCGCGGGGATGTAGGTGGCGAAGACCGCCACGGCGCAGAGCAAGATCGCCACGCTCGAAAAGGTCAACGCATCGGTGCTCGTCACGCCCAGCAGCATGCTCCCCAAATAGCGCGTCAGCGCAAACGAGGCAGCCAGTCCCAGACCCACCCCGGTGAGCGTCAACCGGAACCCGTGCCCAAGCACCAGACGCAGAATATCCTCTTTGCTCGCGCCCAGTGCCATGCGGATGCCGATTTCGTGTGTGCGCTGCTGCGTGGTGTAGGCCGTGACGCCGTAAATTCCCACGGCCGCGAGGACCAGAGCCAGCAGCCCGAATGCGCCGACAAAAGTTCCGGCGATGCGCTGGCCAAAGCTGGCGATTTGCTCGCGTAATTCGAGCGTGGTCACATCAAACACCACCAGGTCGGCATTCAAATCATGGACGTTTTTTTCCATTGTCTTGCCGAACGCCAGCGGATCACCTGTCGTCCGCGCAGTGATGATCATGTTGGCGCGGTAAACCTGGTACAGCGGCAGATACAGGAATGGCATCGGTTTTTCGTTCAACTGGTTCACTTTCGTGTTCCGCGCCACGCCAACCACCGTGAACCATTCGTTCGTCAAGTCCGAGTTGAGTTGCTTGCCGATTGCTTCCTGATTCGGCCAGTAGCGATCCACGAACGCTTCGCTGACGATTACCACGCGCTGTGATTTCTTCGCGTCCTGCAGCGTGAAGTCCCGGCCCTTCGCCATCGGAATCTGCAATGTCTTGAAATAATTCGGCGAGATGATGGCGACCTGCGTCTCCATCGATTCGTTCGGCTGCGATACGTAGCCCTCTGGCTTCACGCTCGTCGAGCCGCCGCCGAAACCCAGCGGAACACGGCTCGACAGGGC
Organism: uncultured Acidobacteriota bacterium; assembly: GCA_963756355.1. Lineage (GTDB taxonomy): Bacteria > Acidobacteriota > Terriglobia > Acidiferrales > UBA7541 > JBGPTK01. Next base: position 66,411 of record CAVWOD010000025.1, read on the forward strand.
CACCGCTTGAATGCCTGGAAGCGATTCCAGTTTGCCCGCCAGCTCGCGATCGAATGCCGCGCCTTTCTCAGCCGAATATCCCGCTGTAAATAGATCGTAAGACGCGATCAGCACGTTATGTGAATTGATTCCTGGATTGATTTGCTGAGCGCTCCGGAAGCTGCGAATGAAGAGCCCCGCGCAGATCAGCAGGAGCAGTGACAACGAGATTTGCGCTACCACCAGCCCGCTCGCCAGTCGCGCCTTCCGCAGTCCCCCCGTCGCGCTGCCAGTGTCCTCCTTCAGCACCGCGCCTGGCGCTTCGCTCGAAGACCGCAGTGCCGGCAAAATCCCGAAAATCACGCCGGTGAGCACCGAGATCACAGTCGTCGCCAACAGCACAGAGCGGTCCACGCGAATCCCCAGCGAGATCGGAAAATCCATAGCCGGGAGGAACTTCATAAATGTCCCCGCGGTCCAGAAAGTGATCAATAACGCGCCCGCGCCTCCCGCCATCGCCAGAACCAGGCTTTCCACCAGCAGTTGCCGCACCAGCCGCCACCGGCTGGCGCCCAGCGACATTCGGATGGCCAGCTCGCGCCGCCGCGCCGCCGACCGCACCAGCATCAAATTGGCCACGTTCGCGCACGCCAGCAGCAGCACCAGGCCGGCGATGGACATCAGCATCGGCAGCAGCATGGAAAGAAACTGATTGGCGCCAAACGGGCTGCGCCACAGCGGATACACCGTCACACTGTCGTGGCCTCTGTGCTCCTCGGGATAATTCTTCGCCTCCCGCTTCAGAAGCAGCGTCATTTCTTGCTGAGCCCTTTCCGGCACGACGCCCGGCCTGAGCCGCGCCAGCACGAATAGCCAGAAATAATGGTGGTCATGAATCAGGTCGCCCAGTGGCACAAACTGCTCATCCATCATGATCGGAATCCAGATCTCCGATCGAAGACCCGTCTGGCTCCCCTGAAACACCGCGGGCGTCACGCCCACAATGGTGTACGGGTGCTGATTGATTTCAATGGTTTGCCCCAGCACGTCCGGATTCGCGCCGAAGTGCGTTTGCCAGAGCCGCGAGCTGATCACCGCCACCGGGGCGCCTCCCGGTTTTTCATCCTCCACCGGCAAAAAGCCCCGCCCCAGTATCGGTCGCACGCCCAGCACCTCGAAATAATTCGCGGACGTCAACATTCCCCAGACCCGCTCCGGCTTGCCCTTGCCCGTCAGGCTCATGGGAATGGAGTTGCACGCGGCAATACCCGTAAAACTCTGCTGCCCGTCGCGCATGGCTTCCACATCAGGATAGGTAAACGGAAGGGGATTATCCGTGCTCCGGCCGAGCGACATTGACACCACCTCGCGCGGGCTTGCTAGCCCGGGAATGGGATTCAGCAATGTCGAGTTGATCCAACTGAAAATCGTGGTGTTTGCGCCGATCCCCAACGCCAGCGTCAGAATGGCAACCGCCGCGTATCCTGGCGCCTTCGTGATCATCCGCAGGCTGTACCGCACGTCTTGCCAGAGCGATGTCATCGGCGCACCTCCAGGAACATTTGAATAATACAGAGCATGTCCCTGCCCATCCAAGATTCCCTATAGCAGTATGCTGAAGCGCGACTTAGCAGGTCTACGTTTCGTCCACTCGCTCGCGGGTGTCCGCTAGTGGGACTCGCGCGCGACGAGACTGAACATCCTCCCTCAGCCAATGGGCCTCCTGTCTTACCAATCCGAGCTAGGACCATGCCTCCTGAATCATTCCGGTTGGCGCGGATTCCGCACCCTTCTCGCCGCGTTGACCCTGCCCCACCCTCCAAGTTTCAGTGTCTTGCGGACTCTCAACTGGACATCCCTCCGGCTTCTCACACGACTATCCGAGTTCTGAGCAAAGTCATTCGGACGCTCGGTCAAATGACTTACAGAGCGCCGCGCCGCGGGCAAGAGAGCCGGACGCGCGGGTAAGCATGCGCCGCCATCGTTAGGCATAGTGAAGTTCGTCGAGGAGTTCGCGGATGCGAACAGTGCCTCGAATCAATTCGAGAGCACAAGGAGAAAAAGATGATCAGCCGAATCACAGCATTCCTTTACGGTGTCGCTTGCTATGCAGCGTGTCTCGCAACTTTCCTATATACGGCAGCCTTCCTGGGGAATTTCGGTGTTTCCAGGTCCATCGATTCCGGGACGCAATCGCCGTTCTTCCCTGCGCTGGCGATCAATTTGCTTTTGCTGGGATTATTTGCCCTGCAGCACAGCGTGATGGCCCGGCAATCGTTCAAGGCTCTGTGGACCCGGATCGTCCCCGTGCCCGTCGAGCGCAGCACCTACGTGTTGTTTTCCAGCGCCGCCATGTTTCTGTTGTTCTGGAAGTGGCAGCCCATGGGTGGCGTGATCTGGAATGTCGGAAGCGCCTCCGTGCGAACCGCCCTGTATATTTTGTACGCCGCCGGCTGGGTGACCATACTGGCGGCGAGCTTCCTGATCGATCATTTTGATCTCTTCGGGCTTCGCCAGGTCTGGCTGAATTTGCGCGGCCGCGCTTACACGTCCCTCGGTTTCCGCACGCCCGGCATTTACCGTTACGTGCGGCACCCCTTATACGTGGGATGGCTGCTGGTGTTCTGGTCGGCCCCGAAGATGACGGCGGCTCATCTGGTTTTCGCACTCGCCACCACCGCCTACATTCTGATTGCGATTCAATTCGAGGAACGAGACCTGGTTCGGTTTCATGGAGAATACGCCGAGTATCGCAGCCACGTGCCGATGCTCGTGCCAGTCGGCTCCTCCAAGCGGGCGGAGATGCCTGGAATGCGCCCGTCTACTGCAAAGCAAATGGGCTAACGGCGAGTGCCGCCCGAATCGCGGAAACACAGAAGTACGGATAATTTCTCGATGTTTTTCCGGTGTGCTGTGTTTCAGGAACTAGCCGCCGGACGAATCCGGCCGGCGCGGAGATCAGGAATCCTTTGCCCAGGAACAATGGCTCAGAAGTTGAATTTCGCCGCCAACTGGATTCCGCGCGGGCCTCCCCCTCCCAGGAACGGATTTCCGATGCCCACGTCTCCCGTGGTCGTCAGCGGCAACGAGCCGGTGAACCTGCCGGTGGCGGGATTTGGTCCGCCGCCCGCGAATGGGTCGGCAATAAACGACGGCAGAAACGGATTGGCAAAATTCGGATGGTTGGGCAGGTTGAAAAATTCGATGCGGAATTCCATGTTCACGCGTTCCGTGATCGGAGTGCGCTTGAAGATTGCAAAATCCAGGCTGCGGAAATCTGGTCCGACCAGCGAATTCCGTCCCATGTTGCCGAAATGGCGCGTGCCGGGAACGCACTGGTCCGCGAAACCATCGCCCGGCGGCTGCGAAAACGTGCAGGGGACGGCGAAGGAAGTAAGATCGAGAAAATTATTGGGGTCACTGCGATTGTAACGGGCCTTTCCCACCACGTCAGGCCGCCCGAAGAATTCTCCGCTGCCGTCGTAGTCGTCTTCGAAATTGATATTCAGGTGGAACGGCTGGCCCGATTGCAGCGTGAGCGCGGTATCGAATCCCCACCCGCCGGTTAGCCGGGACCAATTTTGATTCAACGTGGGAATCTCGTACGAAACGGTCCAGGTGAACCGGTTGCGAATATCGAAACTGGAATTCCCGCGTTCCAGGTTCGGCCGCGTGCTGTTGTTGGGTTGCGCCTGGTTGGGCACAAAATCCTCGCCATCGCTCGCGTCATCGATCGAATGCGACCAAACGTAATTCAGCATCGAGCTCACGCCGTGCCAGGGCTGCATCCGCAAACTGGTTTGCAACGCGTTGTAATTCGAATTCGCCGATGATTCCTGATAATTCAGGTAAAAGAAATTCGGGTCCACGCGCGGCACGCTTCCATCGTTGATCATCGGCCCGCCCGGGCAGCGCGGATCGGTTCCCAGGTCGCAATTCGTGATTTCCTGCTGCGAAGGCTGGTTGATATCGCGGAAGCGGAACAGTTTGTGTCCCGTCGATCCCACGTAGGCCACTTGCAGATACGCATGGCTGGTCAATTGCTGTTGCACGTTCAGATTGAAATTTTGCATGTAGGGCGTGCGGATGTGCCGGTCCACCGCGAAGAAATCCGATAGCGGCGCGAATCCCGTGTAGACAGGCGCGCCGGCGGCGATCGCCGTGGTGCTATCCGCGCTTCCAAACGAGATCGCCGTCTTTCCAGGGCCGATTCCCGCATAGCTCGCGCCCGGGCAGAAACTGCAATTGAACGGCAAGTGGCCGATGAAAAAATCCTGCGAGAATGCGTCGTAGAACACTCCGTACCCGGCGCGGATCACCGTCTTTCCCTTGCCGGTCAAGTCGTATGCGACGCTTAGGCGCGGAGCAAGATTGTTGTAATCCGGTTGATAGAGTTGCGAAAGCCCCGGCGTTCCCACCTGTTGTTGCACTTGCGTGGCCGGATTGTAATTGAAAAACAGATTGCGCTTTTCCGTCACCACGCCGTAATAATCCCAGCGCAATCCGAAGTTCACCGTCAGGCGTGAATTCCATCGAAATTCGTCCTGTGCGTAAAGCCCGTGATTATTTTCAAATGTGTTGCGGTTTGTGTCGCCGGACGCTTGGCTCCCGCCGTTCGTCGGAATTCCCTGCAAAAAATCGGAAAGCGTCGCGAAGCTCAGCTTGCCACGGAAATTGCGGTCCAGAATCTGCGAGACGGTGGTGCGCCGGAATTCATAGCCGAACTTCAGCGCGTGCCGGCCCGTTTTCCACGAAAAGTTGTCGATAAAGTGCCAATTGGAATCGACGCGGTGGCGCGGATCGCCGGCATCGGAGCCGATGGGAGCGAAATTCCCGATGGAAATCTTCGGCAAACCAAAATCGAAGGAATTGGTCACGCCGGTATTCAAACCGATGGTCGCGGGATTGAAACCCTGATCCTGGGGAAAAAATCCTTCGGCAAAGCGGTTCCAGCCCAGGCGCGCCTCATTCACCTTGCTGGGCGAAAGCACCGCCACGTATGAAATCGAAACCAACTGCACACGCGTGGGCGTGATCGTGTTGAACGACGGCAATAAACCGCCGCCAACCAACGCCAGCGGGAAACTTTGGTTGCTATCGCCAAAATAATAGCGCCCGGTGAGCAGATGATTCTGCGTGAAGCTGTGATCCACTTTCGCGATCAAGCTGTTGATGCTGTTGCGAAATGGCGTGGCCGCGGAAAGGTCGTTGCCGTTCGGGCATCCGGTATCATCCGGCGCTGCGCCCGCGATGTTGGGCGTGGGAAAAGGCTTCAGCGTGCTCAGAAGCTTCGAAATCACCGGATTGGTTACGCCTGCAAGTTGCGCAGGCGTGGGCACGCAGGCCGTGCTGCTTTGCGCTCCGCTTTCCCGCTGGCCTTCGTAATCGCCAAAGAAAAATGTCTTATCCTTCAAAATCGGCCCGCCCAGCGATCCGCCAAACTGGTTATTGTGAAATGGATTTTGCGGATTTCCCAGCGTGTTGAAATAGTTGCGCGCGTCCAGGGCGTTATTGCGGAAATATTCCAGCGCGGTTCCGTGAAACTGGTTCCCGCCGCTTTTCGTGACGATGTTGATCACCGCTCCGGCATTTCGCCCGTATTCCGGTTCGTAATTGGAAAGCACGCGCAGTTCCGCAATCGCTTCCACCGGAAGAATCGTCGCCGGATCGCCGAACACTCCAGCTTCGTTAATCGCCGGATCGTTGCGGTACCCGTCGTTCATGTCCGTGCCGTCCAGCAGAAAATTATTCGAGCGTCCTCGCGCTCCGTTCATCGAAAACACGCCAAACGATCCGGGAGAATCCGTAATCTGATCGGGTGATCCGGCAATTCCGGGGCTCAGAAAAATCAACTTGGTGTAGTCCCGGCCGTTGATGGGAAGATTCGTGATCGTTGAAGACGTAAGCGTTTGCCCCAGCGTATCGGAAGTTGTCTCCACCTGCGGAATGGCTTCGCCGGAGACAACCACCTGTTGATTCATCGCGCCCGGAATCATCACCGCGTCCACGCGAGCCTCCGCCGCCACTTCCACGCGGACGTTCTGGGCCACGAAGGTTTGGAAGCCGGTCTTGCCAACTGTCACAAGGTAAACCCCGATCGGCAATTCGGGAATGTTGTAACTGCCGTCGTCCGTGGTCGTCGTGGTTCTTTCAAGGCCAGTGGCAACGTTGCGCACCGTCACGGCGGCGCCGCCAACCGAAGCTCCCGATTTATCGATCACCGAGCCCAGAATCGTGCCCCGAAATGTCTGTGCGTTCGTGATACCAGGGGCAATCCCCAGCCCAACTAGCATGATTAAAATGATTACTGCGCGGGAAAACGAAAAAATAGAGCCGCTAATATTCTTCACGATTTTCTCCCTCAGCGTCATGGAAATGGCGCCGACCATCGCACGGGAATAAGAACAGTACCACCCCATACTTCGGTTACTCGGACCCCTCCGGGCAACCTGCGCCATTTAAGCTAGCTGACACTTATGGAAGAGGTCAAGCCTTCAGGCGTGATCGAAATCATTTAAGATTGTGATTCAAGAGCAGCCACCCGGCCCATTGGAAGCCGTCTGCCAACGCCGGTTAGCGTGCTCGTGTAGCGCCACCCTTAAGGGTGGCATCTTTAGTTTCGATCACCCGGCCTGACGCGGCCAGGCCTGGCAACAAGCAAAACCCGGTTACCACACAGACTCTGTTGGCTCCGGTTGTGAGAAATCGCCGGACCTTGGCTTTCCATCCGCTCTCCATAGCCAGGAAATTCCGCTCTGCTATACTGAACATTCGGCCTCGGCGATGTGGCGTCTCCCTAGCGCGCCGCGATTCGCAAGGTCCAATTCCGATGCCCGCAAAAAAATCCACTGCCGAAAAGCCGCGCCTGTTTCTCTTCGATGCCATGGGCTTCATCTTTCGCGCCTTCTTCGCGCCCATGGACCGCTTGCGCAGCCCGCAAGGCCTGCCCACAAAGGTTCCTTACCTGTTCTCGAACATGATGCGGCGGCTCCTCGAAAGCGTGGAACTGCGTCCGGATTACGTCGCGGTGGTTTTCGATCGTCCCGAGCCCACCTTCCGCGACGCGCTCTACGCCGATTACAAAGCCCAGCGCCCGCCCATGCCAGAGGATCTCTCGATTCAACTGCCCTTCGTTCGCCGTTATTGCGAAGCCATGCGCCTGCCCATTCTGGATTCGCCCGGCTATGAAGCGGACGATGTGATCGGCGCGCTGGCGCACCAGGCCGCCAAAAAAGGAATGGAAGTCTATATCGTCACCAGCGACAAGGACATGCTGCAACTCGTCAACGGCCCCGTGCGCGTCCTTCGTCCCGGCTCGGGCGCGGGCAAGCCCGATATTCTGGTCGACGAAAAGAAAGTGGAAGAAATTCTCGGAGTGCCTCCCTCGAAAGTGGCCGACGTAATGGCGCTTATGGGCGATTCGATTGACAACATTCCCGGCGCCAAAGGAATTGGCGAAAAAGGCGCGCGCGAATTGATCCAGCGATTCGGTTCGGTGGAAGTCGGCGCTCGATCGCGCCGCCGAGGTGGAAGGCAAGCGCTATCGCGAGGCGCTTCAGAATCAGGCCGATCAAGTGCGCCTTTCGAAAAAACTGGCCACAATCGCCTGCGATGCTCCTGTGCCGCTTGAACTGGATGTTATGAAGCGCCAGCCTCCCGACGTGGAAGCGCTGCGCGCGCTTTATTCCGAGCTGGGCTTTTCTTCTTTGCTGAAAGAACTGGGGCCGGCAGCCTCCGCGGAAAAAACCGATTATGAATTGTTCAATTCTCCCGCCGAGCTGCGGAAATTCTTAAAGACGGCCGCCAAAGATCAGGAAATTGCGCTGTGGCTCGCGGTGGATTCTGAAGAGCGCGAGGAAGAAGGCTACGGAAGCAAAATCACGGCGATCGAGCTTTCCGCGCAGCGCGGCACCGGCCGCGCAGCCGTGGTGGATGATTCAGACAAAGCTCTAGCCGGCCTCCGCGAATGGCTCTGCGATCCAAAACGGCCGAAAATCGTTCACGATCCCAAGCTCACGGAATTGCTTTCCGCTTCCCCCGATGGTTCAGGTGAACCGTTGGCCGGCGTGCGCCATGCCACCATGCTTTATTCCTACCTGTTGCGGCCCACCACCGCCAAACACGAGCTTCCGGAAGTGGTTTTGCGGCATTTGAACGTCACGCTTTCCGGCGCGCCGGGCGAACGCGCCGATTTTTTGCAGCGCCTGGCGCCCATCCTGCGCGCCGAAGTGGAAGCGCTCGGCCTAGCCGATTTATACGAAAAAATCGACTTGCCGCTCGCTTCCGTGATCGCGCGCATGGAGCGCGAAGGCGTTCGCATCGATCCGAAAGGATTGACGGCCATCTCCGCGGAAATGGAAAAGGAACTCGATGCTCTCGAAAAGCGCATCCACGAACTGGCCGGCTTCGAATTCAATATCGCTTCGCCGCAGCAACTGGCCGAGGTCCTTTTCGACAAGTTGAATCTTTCCGTCGCTCGCCGCGGGCGGGGCAAAGCCCGTTCCACGGCCGCCGACGTGCTCGAAGAATTGGCACTGACGCACGAACTGCCGCGCAAGGTGATGGAATACCGCGAAATTTCAAAATTGAAATCGACCTATGCCGACGTGTTGCCGAAGCTGATTCATTCCGGCAGCGGCCGCCTGCACACCTGCCTGAGCCAGACCGGAGCAGCCACCGGCAGGCTCAGTTCCTCGAATCCAAATTTGCAGAATATTCCCGTTCGCACGAAGCTGGGCCGCCAGATTCGCGCCGCGTTTGTCGCTTCTCCGGGCTGCGTGCTTCTCTCCGCCGATTATTCGCAGATTGAACTTCGCCTGCTGGCACATTTCTCCGAAGATGCCGTTTTGATCGACGCATTCCGCCGTGGAGAAGATATTCACTCCCGCACCGCGCAGGAAGTTTTCGATGTGGCTCCATTTGCGCAAACGCCCGACCACCGCCGCGCCGCCAAGGTGATCAACTTCGGAATTATTTACGGGCTATCGGCGTTCGGACTGGCGCAGCAACTCGGCATCGAGCAGCGCGAAGCCGCGAAATTTATCGCCGCCTATTTCGACCGCTATCGCGGCGTAAGAGAATATCTCGACCGCCAGGTGGCGGAGACTCGCAAGCTCGGCTTCACCAAAACTTTATTCGGCCGCATCCGGCAAATTCCCGAAATCAATTCGCCCCAGGTAAACCTGCGCAATTTCGCCGAGCGCACCGCGATGAATACTCCGCTGCAAGGTACCGCCGCCGACCTGATCAAGCTGGCCATGATTGAAGTGGATCGCCGCCTTTACGAAGAAAAATTGAAAACGAAAATGATCCTGCAGGTGCACGACGAATTGCTGTTTGAAGGTCCCAGGGATGAACTCGACCGGCTGCGCCGGATCGTGAAGCCCTCCATGGAAAACGTTCATTCGCTGCTGGTGCCGCTGGTGGTGGATATCAAAACCGGTCCCAATTGGTCTGATATGCAACCAGACAAATCCTGATCATTCTTCGCCAAGCGCTTCCGGCTCTCGCCTCCTCCTGCGCCTCTCCCTCCAAACCATATTCCTGCTTTCCCTGCACGCCCCGGAGCGCGTAGAATACCCTCGCAGAATCATTCCGCACATATTTCGTTCCAGATCGATCGTTTGAACGGAGGTACCGTGCAGAAGATAATTACAGCACTTTGTGTGTTCGCTTTGGCCGGAGTCGCCGGCGCGCGGCTGGCCGGCCAGGATAAGCCCAAGACGGCCGCTCCAGCCGTCAAAATTCCCGCGGAAGACGCCAAGCGCGCGAACCCGGTGAAGTCCTCCCCGGCCTCGATCGCGGAGGGCAAGCACGCCTTCGTTACGCAATGTGCCATGTGCCACGGTAAGGATGGCGACGGAAAGGGCGATCTCGCTGTCGATATGAAATTGACTCTAAAAGACTATCGTGACCCGGCCGCGCTGAAGGATGCGACCGACGGCGAAATGTTCTACATCATCATGCACGGCAAAGGCGACATGCCCGGCGAGGAAGACCGCATGAAGCCCGACCAAACCTGGAATCTGATCAACTACATCCGTTCCATGGCCAAGAAGGAAGCCCCGAAAGAAACGGAAGCCAAGCCCCAATAACCGGCATATCGCAACGCGATACGACGTCCGGCATGGGCCGCTTTTCTCCGCGAACTCTGCGAACTCCGTGACCTTTGCGGTAAAGCCTTTCGGTAGATTCCACGATTCAGGATTCCCCCGCCTATCCAGCTCTGTCCACAAGCTGTGCTAATCTAGAATCCAGAATCTCTCAGGAGAAGAAACTCAATGGTTCATTCCCCCGGCTTTCTAAATCTAGTCAACGAAGCCAAAAAGAAAATCAAGCAGGTTCAATTCACCGATATCAAACAGCGCCTCGACGCCGGCGAAAAAATGATCCTGGTGGATACGCGCGAGGATTTGGAATGGGCCGGCGGCCATCTTCCCGGCGCAATTCACCTGGGTAAAGGCATTATCGAACGAGACATCGAGCAAACCATCCCCGATCGCAGTGCGCCCATCGTCCTCTATTGCGGCGGCGGCTTTCGCTCCGCCCTCGCTGCGGATAACCTGCAAAAAATGGGTTATACCAACGTCATTTCCATGGATGGCGGCTGGAAAGGCTGGATCGGCGCGGGATTCCCCACCACGAAAGGCTAAACCAGGCTTCCGGAAGTTTGGCTGGGGCGTCTGGATTCGAACCAGAACCGTCCGCATTAACAGTGCGGCGTCCTACCAATTGGACCACGCCCCAATTCTCGGGAATCCACAGGATAATTCTAGCCCAGTCAGCAGGGGGATCGGCGGACCATTCTTGTCGCAAGCCTTTAAAAAACGGATGATTTGAATCGGAGAATTGGATACCGGAACGCACCCCCGCCGACAGAGGGTAGGTGTTGGGGTAAAAGCGGCGGGAGAGGTCGAGAGAAGGGAGCCGGCCCAGCCCTCAATCCCCTAAAGGGATTCTCGGCTTCCCTTCTCTCTGACCATGTTATCTATGCACGCTCGCTACCATAGCCAAGCCCCAGTAGAATCAATCACTTGACTTTATGTGTCGGGTAAAAAGGAATCGCCCCCAGAAAAATTTCCCCACCAGTACTCCCTTTGCCCCCAATCGCCGTGCCCACCCTTCGTGGGTGCTGTGGTAAATGGAGATTGGCTCGGTTTTTAGGGGGTCGGAGCTTGAGCTCCGACATTATAAACCGCTGAAAAAAGGGGCTTTCGCGCCGTTTGCGTCCCGACGCCTTTTGTCGGGAAGCCCCTGAAGCTTGGCCCTGGGCCAGCGCGCCGCGACATGTTGAAGGGTCAGATTAGGACCGTCCCCCTAGCGCTCTTCTGTTGACCCGGCTTCCTCCGGCTTGCTATGTTGGAAGGTTATTCTGGGCGCATTTTGCCCACCGTACGGCTGGGCATCTGGATACGAACGGGCTATTTGAAATGGGCATCAAGAAAATCACAATCCGCGGCGCCAGGCAGCACAACCTGAAGAACATCAGCCTGGAAATTCCGCGGAACACGCTCACCGTGATCACCGGCCTTTCCGGATCGGGCAAATCCTCGCTCGCGTTCGATACGCTCTATGCTGAAGGCCAGCGCCGCTACGTGGAATCCCTCTCCACCTACGCGCGCCAATTTCTCGATCAGATGGAACGGCCCGACGTGGATTCCGTCGAAGGTCTATCTCCTTCGATCGCTATCGAGCAGAAAACCACCACGCGCTCGCCGCGTTCCACCGTCGGCACCATCACCGAGATTTACGATTACCTTCGCGTGATTTACAGCTCCATCGGAACGCCGCATTGCCCCAATTGCGGCAAGCCCATCACCCGGCAATCCACGGAACAAATTGTGCAGTCGGTGCTGGCGCTCAAGCCCGAAGAACGCATCATGATCCTCGCTCCGGTGGTGCGCGGGCGTAAGGGCGAATACAAAAAGGATCTCGAGAAATACCTCAAGCAAGGATATCTGCGCGCGCGGATCGACGGCGACCTGGTCAATCTCGATGATCCGCCCAAGCTCGACCGCCGCAAAAATCACACCATCGAAATTGTGATTGACCGCCTGCTGCTCAAAGCAGGAATCAGCCAGCGCCTCGAGCAATCCATCGAAACGGCGCTCAAGCTCACGGACGGCCTCGTCACCATCTCGGTGGTGGGCGGCGCCGAACAGGTTTATTCCGAAAAACTGGCCTGCCCCGATTGCGGGATTTCCGTTCCCCAACTCGAGCCCCGCTCCTTCAGCTTCAATTCGCCCTACGGCGCTTGCCCCGAATGCCACGGCCTCGGCTCGAAATACACATTCGATCCCGCCAGAGTGATTTCAGATTGGTCGAAACCGCTGTTCGAGGGTGGGCTCGGTCCCGGTTCGGGCTCGTCATTCCTGCAGCGCACCTTAAAGCTCGCCGCCTTTGCTCACAAATTTGACCTCAGCGTTCCTTTCGAAAAACTTCCGCGGCGCACGCAAAATTTGATCCTTCACGGAAATTCCGCGCAGGGCCCCGCGCCGAAATTGATGTTTTTTCAGGGCGTACTTGGATACCTCGATCAAAGTTTTGAAGAAGCCACATCCGATGGCTATCGCGAGTGGCTGACGCGGTACATGTCTCCCGCGCCGTGCGCGGTGTGCCATGAGAAAAGGCTGCGCCCCGAAAGCCTGGCCGTAAAAGTCGCCGGCTGCTCGGTGGCTGAATTCACAGCCTTGCCCATCGTGGAAGCGCGCGAAGCTGCCAGGAAAATCGCGGCGCAGATTACTGCGCGCCAGCGCGAAATTGCCGGCCGCGCAATCGATGAAGTCACTGAGCGTCTCGAGTTTCTTCTCGCCGTCGGCCTGGGCTATCTCACGCTCAATCGTTCCGCCTCCACTCTTTCCGGCGGTGAAGCCCAGCGCATCCGCCTGGCCACGCAAATCGGCTCGCGCTTGCGCGGCGTACTCTACGTGCTCGATGAGCCTTCCATCGGACTGCATGCCCGCGACAATGACCGCTTGATCGGCACGCTCGAAACACTTCGAGATCTCGGCAACACGGTTCTGGTGGTCGAACACGATGAAGAAACAATTCGCCGCGCCAACTACGTCGTCGACCTGGGTCCCGGCGCGGGCAACGCCGGCGGATTTCTGGTCGCCGCGGGAACTCCCGGCGATATTTCATCCAATCCCGCCTCTCTGACCGGCCAATATCTCGCCGGATTGCTGAAGATTCCCGTTCCGCCCAAGCGCCGCAGCCCCAGCGGAAAAGCCATCACCATCCTCGGCGCCAGCGCGCACAATTTAAAAAACATCGACGTCGCCATTCCCCTCGGGCTGCTTCTTCTCGTCACCGGCGTCTCGGGCTCCGGAAAATCCACTCTGGTGGACGACATTCTCTACCGCGCGCTGGCCGCCAAACTCTATCGCTCGATGGAGCAGCCCGGCGAACACCGCTCCATCACCGGCCTCGAGCACATCGACAAAGTAATCGAAATCGACCAGGCCCCCATCGGCCGCACTCCGCGTTCGAATCCCGCCACTTACACTGGAGTGTTCGCGCCCATCCGCGAGCTTTTCGCCATGCTGCCCGAATCGCGCGAGCGCGGTTACAAGCCCGGCCGCTTCAGTTTCAACGTGAAGGGCGGGCGCTGCGAAGCCTGCCAGGGCGATGGCTTGCGCCGCATCGAAATGAATTTCCTGCCGGATGTTTACGTGATGTGCGAAGTCTGCCGAGGCCGCCGCTACAACGCCGAAACGCTCGCCGTCCGCTACAAGGGCCATTCCATTTCCGACTTGCTCGATATGCCCATCGAAGACGCCCTGAAAGCCCTCGAAAATATTCCGCAAATTCAGCAGAAGCTGCAAACGCTGGTGGATGTCGGCCTCGGCTACGTCCAGCTGGGCCAATCCGCCACCACGCTTTCCGGCGGAGAAGCCCAGCGCATCAAGCTGGCGCGCGAATTATCCAAACGCCAGACCGGCCGCACACTTTATATTCTCGACGAGCCCACCACCGGCCTGCATTTCGACGATGTCAGGAAACTGCTCGACGTCCTGAATCGCCTGGTGGATTTGGGCAATTCCGTCCTGATCATCGAGCATCATCTCGACGTGATCAAACAAGCCGACTGGATCATCGATCTCGGCCCCGAAGGCGGCGGCGAAGGTGGACGAATCGTCGCCCAAGGTACTCCGGAGCAAGTAGCCCGCGTGAAAAAATCCTACACCGGCCAGGTGCTGGCTCAGGCGCTCAGCTTGAATGGCCACAACGGCTCGCCTGGTTCCATTGTTGGCGTCGGTAACAAGACCGTTACCGCCGCCGTCGTCCCGAAGTAGAATCCGTTGCGTCGCTGTTCTTTGGTGGCACAGCCACTCCTGGCTGTGCCAGTACCCTCAATCTTCCCAAGCGGCCAATGGCAGCCAATCTAACGCTCCCCTACTTCTGTTCTGCTCCTCTGAGTCACTGCGCATTTGCGGTAAAACGGTCTCGCCGTCATCCCGAGCCAAACAATTCGCCTCCAACTCAACCGGCAAGGCGCGAGGGATCCCGTACAACCGTAAACACGAAAAACCCAAAATCCCACAACGCACACCTTCCCCCTCTCAACCAGACTAACGAATCGCGCGATTTCCGTGAGCACCCTTGCGTGCCTCCACCCTCCCCCGTGTAGCGCCGGGCTTCAGCCCGGCATCGCCCAACCAAACAAATCCTCCATTTCCGGGGCCAAGCACAACGCTGTTTGAAACGGACCATCCCAATCTGTCCTCACACCCTTGCAAGCCGACACCCTCCCCCGCGTAGCGCCGAGCTTCAGAGTCTGTGTGGCAACTCGGTTTTGGCTGTTGCCACGCTGGCTGCATTTTGCCAAGTGTCTGAATGCAAAGATGCCACCCTGAAGGGTGGCGCTACACGATCACCCCTACTTGGCGTTGCCACACAGACTCTTCAGCCCGGCATCGCCCAACCAAACAAATCCTCCATTTCCGGCACCAAGCACAAGCCCGTTCGTAACGAACCATCCCAATCCCTCCCCACACCCTTGCAAGCCCCCACCCTCTGCCAGTAAAGTGCTTTGAGCAAACATCACACCCATTCCGTGGCCAACAGCATCTACAACATCGATCCGCTCACCTTCGATAAATTGCAAACCTATCCGCTCGCCAGCCGCCCCAGCAAAGTGAACGTCAAGCAATTCGCCAAGCCGCTCAAGCCCGGCGCAAGCTTTGCCTCTTTCCTCGATTCCCTTCCGCGAATCCTGGCCGCAGAAGATTTGCGGTCGGTAGCCGCCGCCATCCTGCGTGCCCGCGCCGCACGCAAACCAATCCTTTGGGGCATGGGCGGCCACGTAATCAAAGTGGGCCTGGCGCCCGTGCTGATCGATCTGATGAAGCGCGGCTTCATTTCCGGTATCGCCATGAACGGCGCGGCGCTGGTGCATGATTTCGAAATTGCCATGGCCGGCGGCACCTCTGAAGACGTGGATGCCGAACTCGGCGGCGGCAAATTCGGCATGTCCGAGGAGACCGGGCTGTTGCTCAATGAAATGGCGGTGGGCGGGCAACGCAGCGGAATCGGCCTCGGCGAAGCCGCGGGAAAATTGCTCACCAGCGGTCGCCTCCGTTCGAAATTTCCCGATGCGAGCATTCTCATCAACGCCTACCTCGCGCGAATCCCAGTCACAGTTCATCTCGCCATCGGTACGGACATACCGCACATGCACCGCTCCGCCGACGGAGCCGCTCTCGGCGCCGCCACCCACCACGATTTCCGGCTGTTTTGCAGTTTGGTGAAGCGAATGCATCCCGGCGGCGTCTATTTAAATTGGGGATCAGCCGTGTTGTTGCCGGAAGTTTTCTTGAAGGCGGTCACCGTGGCGCGCAATTTGGGCACTCCGCTCGCTCCCATCACCACTGCAAACTTCGATTTCCTGCAGCACTATCGCCCGCTGCAAAACGTTGTCAGGCGCCCCACGCTTCCGCCACGTTCCAGAAAAGCCAGAGGCGCGAAATCCGCGGGATATTCCTTGACCGGCCATCACGAAATTCTGATGCCTCTGCTTGCCGCCGCTCTTCTCGAAGGGAGCCGCGGCCGGCGCGGTAAAAAACAATGAGCGCTCCAGACGGCGATCCGATCCTCCCATTGAGCGCTCCCGCTCCGGAACCTCCCGTGCTGCTCGTCCCGCCACCGCCGCCGCACTATCCCGAGGACATACAAACTCCCTGGGGCTGGACCGATTTCGCGGTTTTCATGGGCTTCGGCTTGATCAGTTATCTTCTTCTCAGCACGATTCTGGTGATGGCCTTTTATGCTCGCGGCATCACCATCGCACAAATAAAAGGATCCACATTCGTCAGTTCGCTTTTTGCGGTGCTGGATACTTTGCTGATCTGGCTGGGCCTGTTCGGCTACCTCTTTCTCACCATCCGCGTGCGCTTTCAGAAACCGCTTTGGAAAACGCTGGGCTGGCGCCGGTTTCCGGATTCGATCTCGCAGCGCATGGCTGTGCTCGCTTGCCTGGTGGGAGGAAGCGTCTTCGCGCTCGTTATCGGGCTCGCTTCCAGCCTGGTTGGCAGCAAAACCAAATTGCCGATCGAGCTGTTTTTTCAGGATCGCCGCAGCATTTGGATCATGATGGTGATGGCCGTCGTCGTCGCTCCCCTGGCGGAAGAAACTCTCTTCCGCGGATACCTCTATCCACTCCTCGCGCGAACCACCGGCATCGGCGGCGGAGTCTTGCTTACCGGAATTATTTTTGGCGGATTTCACGCCATGCAACTCTGGGGCGGTTGGGGACAAATCGTGCTGCTCATCCTGGTCGGGATTTTTTTCACTTACGTCCGCGCCGTCACCGGAACCGTTCTGGCCAGTTATCTGCTCCACCTCAGCTACAATACATTCCTGTTCGCCTCCTTTTATTTCGCCACCAGCGGATTCCACAAACTTCCCTCACTCACTCACTGAAGATGAAGCCGTAGCTTAAAACCATCCTTGATTCTTAGGGGGTCGGAGCTTCCGCATCTAAGTCGCAACGCCGGAAAGGGCTGTTCGTGTAGCGCCACCCTTCAGGGTGGCATCTATAGCCCCTGAAGCGCCCGTGTCACAGTTCGAGTTTGCGAGTCAAATCTCCCGAAAGGTCCGCTCAACGAAGCGCAGGTCGCGCCGAATAGGTTAGAATGCTTTCCTCGATTTCCGGAGCAAGCCGCATGCACCACGTTCAACCAATCCGCTGGACCCCGGAAGGCGTCGTCCTGCTCGATCAGCGCGCCTCCCCGGCGAAGTGGTCTATTACACCTACACGGATTATCACGAAGTCGCGCGCGCGATAAAAGACATGATGATTCGCGGCGCGCCGGCGATCGGAGTGGCCGCCGCCATGGGAATCGCGTTGGGCGTAAAACATTCCAAAGCGCGCACCCCGGCCGAGCTGCATGCGGAATTCTCGATCATCTGCGACACCTTCGCGAAAACGCGCCCCACCGCCGTCGATCTTTTCTGGGCCATCCAGCGCATGACGCATCGATTCCACCAGCATTCCCGCGAAGCCGCCGAAAATAGTTTCCCGCAGCCGCTCGATTACGTCCGCCAGGGATTGGTGGCGGAAGCCCAGCAGGTGCACCGCGACCGCGAAGCGGGAGACGAAGCCATCGGCCGTTTCGGCGCGGAATTTTTGCCCGCTGCCGGAAACGTGATGACCCAGTGCAACGCCGGAGCCCTGGCCACCGGCGGCATCGGCACCGCGCTCGGCGTGATTCGCGTCGCAGTCGAACAAGGCCAGAAAATCGAAGTGTTCGTGCCCGAGACGCGCCCCTATCTTCAGGGCGCGCGCCTGACGGCGTGGGAATTAAACGAAGACGGCATCCCGCTCACGTTGATCACCGACAACATGGTGGGCCACTTCCTGAAAACGAAAAATGTGAAAGCAGTAATCGTCGGCGCCGACCGCATCGCCGCCAACGGCGACACCGCCAATAAAATCGGCACTTACTCAATGGCCGTCCTCGCGCGCGAAAATAATGTCCCGTTCTACGTCGCCGCGCCCATTTCCACGCTCGATCTTTCCATTCCCACGGGAGACTCAATTCCCATCGAAGAACGTTCCGCCGAAGAAGTCACGCATCTGCGAGGCATCCGCATGTCGCCCGATGTTCGCGCCGCGCATCCCGCCTTCGACGTCACTCCCGCCCGCTACATCACCGCCATAATCACCGAACGCGGCGTAGCCCGAGCCCCCTTCACTCAATCCCTCCGCCACTTAACGGATCCCTCCGCGTTCTCAGCGCCTCTGCGGTAAATTCTTTTCTTGTTTTTCTCCTCGAACCAGGGCCCCTACTTGAAAATCAAATGAGCCACTCGAGTCTCCCAATCCCAATAAATAATCGCCACAGCAGTCAAATCAAACGAAGCATGCGCCACCATCAACATCCAAATTCGCCCAGTGGTCGCAAATATCGTCCCAAACACCAACCCGGTAATGAAAGCCTGTTCGGTCCCGGCAACTCCCTGTAAAGAGTAGTGCGCCAATCCAAACCAAACCGAGGTAATCAACACAGTCACGGTCTTGCTAGCCAAGCTCTGACCGAACAATTTTCCAAACCGTTCGAACAAATATCCCCTGAACATGGTCTCTTCCCCGAAGCCCGCGCCAATAATCACCGCGTACAGCATTCCCGGAAGCGCAGCCCGGTTCCGCGCCAAATAATGAAACGTCTGATTGATCGGATCAGCCCCCAGCAGCGGCATCACCAGTATCTTCATAACCAATTTAAGCGCGCACCCCAATACAATCCCGATCGCCGTGCTGGCCAGCCAACTTTTCGGCCGCAAATATCCAATTTCTTTCCACGGCGTCCGCGACCTCCAAACCCAAATCAGCACCAAAATTGCACTGAATGGCAAAAACACCGCATTCCCCAGAAAGATCAGAACGATCGCTGCAATTCCCACCGGCCCAAATCCGCGCAGCGCCGCCGCAAACCGATCGTCCAGAGAATGCACCGCCCACACCTCGTCCAACCCGCTCCGAATCTGCCTCGGCGATTTCAGTTCGTCGCTTGTCATTCCTTTCAAACTACGCCGTCAGTGCGAGAAAAGTTTCCGGTCGTTTCGAACTGGCTGATTTACCGCTGTCCTTACGGTCTAGCGGGCGATCCGCCCGATGGGCCAGAACGACCTTTAGAAAGAAGGTCTGAGTATCGCTTCTCATAGAGCTCTTTCGATACGGGACTGTAGTCTCGGAGCAGCACCCAAAGGTAGCTTGCGCGCTCCGCTAGCCCAAATCTGAAATACGCCTCGATTTCAGAAACCAAGGCAAGAATAAGACAGATCGTCTGACTCGCCTGAATATGCCTGAACTTTTGGAGGAACTCCTGAGCCATCGGATTGTTTTGATTCTCGTGCAGGAGAAAACCAGCGCGCTTCATGAGACCGAGAGCACCCAGATGAGACTGATCCGACAGATCCTTGTAGAACCAGTCATTCAAGTATCTCAAAAACTCTCGATTCGCGGGCAAAGACTCTCCTTTTTTGACTCCGTACTTCACCATCCCACCAGGATTGGGCCAGTGCGGGATCGAATGAGGGTCGAAACTAGACCCCAGTGCAAGACCCGACTGCCTGACTCCAAATTCACAGTGGGCTTCAACTTTGTCAGCCACTCCTGCCACTCCGGCAAAGATCCATACTCATCCTTGTACCGCTGCAGCTCTAGCTGTTCCTCGCGCAAGCCTGCCTTGTAATACCATTCACAGCGGACACCAATATCTTCAAGCACGAACACCGTCATGAAAATACTGTCTAGTATCGTTCGGTTGAGAGGCGGGACGGAAATGCTGTACTCGAGGCGACGAAGCGGATCTCGTGGCTTGTCGGCGCAAATCCAGCGCACAGTCCGGTAGGTAGCGTTGGCGACGCGCACGGTGATTAGAAACAACTCCCGCGCGCCTACCACAGCCGAAAACTGAGTTGGCCATTCACGCTCGATCTTATTGCCCAACGCGATGATAAGCGTGTCGAGCGGCCTTTCGATTAGTTTGAAATCCAGACTACGAGGAGAAGTTTGGTTGGTCATGTGACGTCATTGTTTCGGCCTTAAACGCGCCAAGCCAGATATGTGTCATTCGTGGCTCTGCACCAGCCAGTTATATCTACTGCCTTCGCAATTCCACCCCTCGCAAACCTCACGAACAAGTGCCTTTCAATAAAATTCAGGCTTCCGAATCAAATGTCTCATGAAAGCACATGCTGGCGCGACTAGCCGAGAAGGCCACCCAGAACCGTTAGCGGCGGAACTGCCGACGGACGGCAAGCAGGAAGAGCGCGATTAAGGTGGAGGTGAGGAGCAGTTCGAACAGGGCCAGAGCGTGGCCGTAAGGATAGACGGGGTCGTAGACTCGATCTTTCTGGAAGGCGGCAATCTCGACGGCGCTGATGAAACTGTGGCCGTATAAGCGCATTTTATCTGTGAACGGACCCTGGGCGGCTTCGCCACTGGGAATAGGATTGCAATAGGTGAGGACTTGGGAAGATTGCGCCGAGCTTGCACCCGAACCAACCTTACCCCCATCGTAACGCAACCCAATGGCGGGGTAGATCGCCGCAAAAACAAGCAGAGAAAGGATTAGCCAGAATGCGGGCCAGAAGAAGCTTTCGCCATAGCGGCTAAAATATTTGTACCAAGCGGTGAGACCGAGATAGCGGTGCAGCCAGCGCCAAAGCCAGAACTTTTTGGGCTGGAGAGGCGCTTCATTTCCATTTCGCCGTAATGGAAATCTCCTGCGGTCCAATAGTCGCACTTGTCGTCGTAGTTCTTCTTCAGCTGCTGGTACAGCTCTGCGACCAAACCGTAGTCGCGTTCGTCAGGATTGCCCTGTTTTGGAACCAATGCGTTGAAATACAACCGACTCAAGTCTATTCCTTTATCCTCCTCGAGGACCATTCGCTTGTTGCTGCCCGCTCGTCTGCGCCAGGTGACCGACGAGAAGTTAATTTTGGAGACGTCGCAGTTGTGGAAGAGCGCCTGGCCGAGATGAGTTTTAGAGAAGAGGACCCCCTCAGGATGAGAGCACTGAACAAGGGAGAAAATAAGGCCCGGCTCAGGTGTATCGTCGCTCCGAAACTTTGTCTGCCGAAATTCAGCTGTTGCCAGAAACTTCGCCCACTTGAAGGTGACACCCTGTGTGAATGTTGCAGAGTCAAAGTCGGCGGCCTCCGTGAATGTCGCACCGTGGAAGTCACTGCCCTGTGTAAACGTCGCCTGGTAAAAGATGGCTCTCCGCGTGAAAGTCGCAAAGCGGAAGTCGGTGGCCTCTTTAAATGTCACCCCATAGAAGCTGGCGTCCTCCATGAAAGTGGCTGCGTAGAAATCAACGGACTTCTGGAACATTGCCCCTTGGAAGTAGGCGTCGTCCGTGAACCTCGCGTAGCGGAAGATGCACTTCGCCTTGAACTCGCGGTCGAGATAGTCGGCACCGGGGAAAACGAATCTCGAAAAGTCCGCAACGCCATCTCCTGCAACAGCCAAGATGTGCTTAAACTCTTCTTGAAATTCCTGCTTATTTTTTAGGGTATTCTGGGTGTGCATAAGGCATACGGGTGTTTCGTCTATACCGTGCGGAGCAGGCTGGATGAGACGGTCGCAGGGCTTGTCCTCCCACATTTTGACAGGACATCCTTGCCGGGCTGGATTTAGCTCATTCGGTGATACGTCTACAAATGCCACGGGAGGGATGGAGTTCGCCGGTTTAACTACATACAGCTCGGGCATGCTGGTGGGGATTGTAGCAAAGGGAACGTAGAATTCCAGTACAAAGAGACGCTAGCACCAATAAAAGGCGCTTGAAGACCCTATTCGTAGCGCAGCGCTTCGACGGATTCAGATTCGCGGCTTTCCACGCCGGATACACGCCGAAGAAAATGCCGATCAGCGCGGAAATGAACAGGCCGGCAACACCCAGAAAACGGAAATCGAGGCGGGCAACGAAGGAAAAATCAGCCGCACGGAAAGCCCCAGCGCCGAGCCCACAATCACGCCGATCAATCCGCCGATGCCCGCAAGCGTGGTGGCCTCCAGCAGAAACTGCCTCAGAATATTCAGCCTTCGCGCGCCGATGGCTTTGCGCACGCCGATCTCGCGCGTGCGCTCCGTGACGCTGACCAGCATGATGTTCATCACGCCGATGCCGCCCACCAGCAGCGCCACCGAGCCCACCGCGAACATCACGACGAAAATTCCGCCCGAAATCTCCTTCCACAAATCAAGGAACGTATCGGTGGTGAACACCGCGAAATCGTCCGGCTTGTCCGAAGCCAGCCGCCGTATCCGGCGCAGATACTCGCGCACTTCATCCACCACCATGCGGCATGTTCGTTGGCTGTCGTCCGCCTTGACGAACAGAACAAAATCCTTGAATTCCGGATGCAGTTTCCGCATCGTCGAAAGCGGCATGATCGCGATGTTGTCTTCGGGATTCTCTCCGCTGCCCAGGGCCTGCTTCGCGGCTTGGATACGCCGATCACCGTGAAAATCTGCCCTTCGATCAGCACTTCCTGTCCCGATGGGATCTTCTCCCCGGTTGGGAAAAAGCGATTTTTGCCGTGTCGTTGCCCATCACCGCCACCGGCGAGCGGTGTTCCTCGTCGATTTCATTGAACAATCGTCCGCCAACCAGCTCGATATTGAAGATCTGCTGAATCGAAGGAGGATTGCCCTGCAGGATCACGTTTTTCGCGCGCAGGTCGCCGCGCCGCACGCATGCTGGTGCCGACGCCGAATTCAGGCGGGTTCTGGATCCGCGCGAGGGCGCCGCCGCCTCCACGTGCGGCAGTTGCGCCATTCCATCCGCCCATTCCGCCTTGCAGTTCCTTGCGCTGCAGCACTTCCGCCGGACAGCCGCCCCAGCGTGGCCCAGTAGAACCGGTAACAAATGATGTTGTTCGAGCCCGAGCTTTCAATCTGGCTCGAGCACGTTTGAGTTCAGTCCGCTCACCACGGCGCCAATGGCGATGACCGTGCTCACGCCGATCATGATTCCAAGAATGGTCAGGAACGACCGCAGCGGATTGCGCCGCAGCGCGTCCAGGGCCAAGGCCGATGGCTTCGCGGAATTCGGCCTCCGTGCTGTTTGCTCGTGAACGCGATTCGCTCTCCTATTCCGCTCGCAACGCTTCCACCGGATCGAGCCGCGCCGCCCTCGACGCCGGATAAACGCCGAAGAACAGTCCCACGCCGGTGGCCACCAGCAGCCCCGCGGCCACGGACCAAACCTCCATGGCGCTCGGCAGCGAAGTGGTCCACGAGTACAAGCTTGGCCAGCAGCACGCCCAGCAGAACCCCGCACGCCCTCCGACCGCGGAAATGGTCGCACGATTCGATCAGAAACTGCATGCGGATGTCCGCCCGCCGCGCTCCCACCGATTTGCGCAACCCGATTTCGCGCGTCCGCTCCGTCACCGAGACGAGCATGATGTTCATGATCACGATCCCGCCCACGACCAGCGAAATCGAAGCGATCACGACCGTCACCCCGAAGAACGTTCCGCTGATGCTTGCCCCACAGCGAAAGGAACGACGCATTGGTCTCGATCGCGAAATCGTCCGCGACTCCGTAGCGCAGGTGCCGCCGCCCGCGCAGGATCTGCCGCACTTCGTCCATGGTGCGGATTCCAGTCGCCTGCGGTTCCGCGGCCTTGCACCCAGATGCGCACCGAATCGTCGCTCCCGTACATTTTCGCGGAACGTGGTGATCGGCAGGATCACCCAATTGTCCTGCGATTGCCCCAGCACCGAACCGCGCTTTTTCGCCGACGCCGATCACCTGGCAGGTGATCGTGTCGACGCGGATTTCCTTGCCGATGGGGTCCGTGCCCGGGAGCAGATTGTCGGCGATGTCGAATCCCACGATGCAAACCGGCGCGGCGCGGTCCACGTCGTTTTGATTGATGTGCCGGCCGCTCCGCCAGATCGCGGTCGTAGAGCTCTGCGCATCTCGGGCGTCCAGCCCAGAATCGTCGAATCGCGAAATATAGTCGGTGCCGTACTTCACCTGGCCGACTGCTGGTTGAGGAGGCTCCCACAGCTACGCAGCTGCGGCATTCGTCGCGAACCGCCTGGTAATCGTCCAAGTAGAATTTCCGGCGCTTCTGGGCTTCTTTCGTACTGCTCGATATTGGTGATGATGGAAGGTCCGCGGTTGATCAGGAAAACGTCCGTCCCCAGATTAAGACTTTCTCGGCAACGTAGCTGTTTAGCCCGTTGACGATGCTTACCACCGCGATCACGGACATCACCCCGATCACGACTCCCAGCAGCGTCAGCGTGCTCCGCATCTTGTGCGCCCATAAGCTGCTCAGGGAGATGCGCATCGCTTCGCCCAGCGTCATTGTGGTTTTGCCAGCCATCGTCAGATTCTTCGGTTCGCTCCACTCTAACATACGGCCCGTGGTCGCCCGAAGTTTCGGCGCGCGGGAATCCGCAGGGAGCGTTTTCAGCCGACCCCCTCCGCGAGTATAAGGCGCATGATCTATTCGCCTGTCTGGCGTAACACGCCTACTATCAATTTGTTAGACGCATTCAGTGGCTATCCATTCGCCACCGTACGGTGAAGCTCCGACTGTAGGAGCGCTGCTTGCTGCGCCCGGCCTTTGCTTCGCAGAAACGGCATAATCACCATGGCTGAATCGATCTTATTGCGGAACGGAATCGCCGCGAACCGCATTGGCGTAATAGCCGCGCTTGGAGGTGATTGTGTAATCCTTGCCGAGTTCGCCGTGCACCGGAGTCAGGCGAACCTCGAGTTTGTGGAAACTGCCGTTGCGGGCGGCGTTTGCCGGGGAATAGCCGATGGTATAGCGCGTCTTCAGTCGCTGGATAAGGGCTTGGAAGGCGATAAAAGTGATCCTTCCTTTCTCCACATCGAATATTTCTCCGCCGGTATCGGCGGTTAATTTACTCACGTTCACCTTGCCGCCCACTTTTGCCGCCATGCGCGCTCCCACGGGATTCTGCCCGGGAATTTTCAGGCTATAAACCGCGGAGTCGGCTTCGAGCACGGCGTCTTCCACTTCCTGCGGCGAAAAGCCGCCCGCATCGGTGGGCACATTGTCGCTGACCAAAATAATCACGCGGCGAGCAGAGGCAGGAGCATCTTCTCGCAGATATTGCGCCGCTTCGTAAATCGCTTCATTAATATTGGTGCTGCCGCCGGCGCTGAAAGATTCGATTTGATCGGAGACGGCGCGCTTATCGTGCGTCAAATTTACTTTGCGTTCCGCGTGGCTGGAAAAAGTGAAGAGCGAAACTTGATCTTCTTGCTTCAGCGTGCGCAACGCGGTCTGCGTGGCATAGCGCAAGGGACGGAGAAACGGCTCAATCGAGCTGCTCAAATCCACCACCAGCGCGACGGCCAGCGGCAATTGGTCCCGGCTGAAATGCGAAACGGTTTGCGGCACGCCGTCTTCGCGCACTTCAAAATCTTTCAGCGCGAGCCCGTCCATCACCTGGCCGGCCTTATTTTTTACGGTCGCTTCCACCAGAACCAAATTCACGTCCACGTGAATTTTCCCGGCTTCTTCCTGCTGAGCCCAGGCAGCCGGAATCGAAACCGGTGCGGCCAGCGCTCCGGCCACGGCCATGGCTAATAATTTTCCCGCGAATTGTTTTGAGAAAAGCATTCCAGTTTTCCGCCTGCTTATGAACCACTCGACAACACAAGTTAAGAGCAAAACCGGATGCGCCGGGTTGCTTCGCACCCGTGATCGATCGAGTTGTTGTTGATTCACCGGCGGGCCAGTAGGTGTTTCAAATCGCGGATCAGCATGGCTTCTTCGGAGGCGTCTTCGTCAAGCTCGGCCCGCATGGCGTCGTAAATCGGGAGCCGAGCGACCGGCGGCATCGGCGCAGCTTTTCCTCGCACGGAAAACCAGATGATCTGGTTCAAGATTTGCGGATCGGCCATATCCGCGGCGGTCAAATCCTGTTTCTCCGATTCCTTCATCCAGTGCGCCATTTCCGGATCGCGCGAAACCGTGGACAGTAAATTATCCGGAGCCACATCCGGCAGCACCGCCTGGTACGGCCGCAGGTCCGCCTCGCCTCGGAAAATATCGATGGGCGCTGCCGAAGCATCGAGCTGATTCATTGGCGGCATTCCCAGCAGCACTTCCATGGTGCGTATCAGGCTGACGGTGTCGTGATATTGGTGCACCAGAGCGCCGGGACGGTTGTATGCGCTGATCACCAGCGCCGGCGAGCGGTGCGCGTCCACATGATCGGGGCCATCCTGCGCATCGTCTTCCAGAACCAGAATCGCCGTGTCCTTCCAATACGACGTGGAAGAGACTTCCTGCACCAGCCGCCCAACCGCGTAGTCGTTTTCAGCCACGTAAAATTGCGGCGTAGGCGTTCCCGCCCGAATCCCGTTGGTATGGTCGTTGGGCAGGTAGAGAATCGTCATCGCCGGCAGGGAATCTCCCTTGCCCTTGTCGCGCTCCGCGACGATGCGGTGAAAATCCTGCAGCCAATCCGACAGGCGCGAATAGCCGCGGAATCGCTCGTCGGAATTCGCAGGAGAAATCAGCGGGTCAATCTTACCGTTCGATTCCTTCGCCGCTTTATAGGAATCCACCGTCATAGCGTCCGGCGTTAACAGTTCAAATTCGCGATAGGTGGGGCTCGCGTGGCCTTCAAGTCCCTTTCGAACGGGAAGAACCAGCGCGCTAGGCGTTAGATCCGGATATTTCCTAACCGTGCTGTTCGCATTGAAATTTTCCAGTTGCCGTTGCGAGAACGAGACCACTCCTTCGCCGTACGCGCGATAGGTAATCCCCGCTCGCGCGGCGTCATCCCACAGAAAAAGCGTGGACGGTTCGCCGATATCGCGCGCTCCATTCATGTACGGGACATAACGGCGAATGAATTTTTCCAGGTCCGCGGCCGTTGCGGGAACGGGAAGCGGCGGAGGCTGATTTTTCTTTGGCCAAAGACTGGGAAGGCGGTTTGTGCCCTGAAAATCGTAGGAGCGGCCACGATAGGAATAATTCCAGCGAAACGCTTTATCCACATAGTCGCTCGAGTAGGCGGCCGTGGCCCAGTTGTGCCCGTCGGGACTGGCCTCGGAATTCACGAAGAAGCGATCGAGCAATCCGAATCGCAGAGCGAGAGCGCGTGTGTTCGGGGAAATATTCTGCGGAGGACCGCCGGGGCGCTGCGCCGTCTCTCCCGCTCCGAAAATCGCCAGGCTGGGATCGCCATCTGCCGGCTCGCCGTTGCCCGCGCGCTGCAGGTCGCCGAAAACCTGGTCGTAGCTGCGATTTTCCTTGATCACATAAATCACGTGATGGATCGGATTGGCGCCCGGGAACAACTTCACATCAGCGCTGCTCAGCAATCCTTCGTTGCGCATCACTTGTTGCGTAAATTCAGCCAGCGTCTTCGCATCCGGTGGAGGCAGCATGGAATAATCACCGGCGATTAAAGACACGTCGTACTGTCCGCCTTGCTTTTCACGGCTGGTACCCACGGGAAAGCGCTCGTTCGGCAATTTGGGAGTGAAATCTTTATTGCTCACCACCATGGACGAGGATTTAAAGCCCGTCCCTTTTCCGTTTCCGATGAAGAGCAGCCCATTTGCCAGCGTGACCGCCGAAGGATAATGTCCGGTGGGAATAAATCCGCGGACTTTGCTGCGCGCGGCCGGCTGATCGTCGTCATCATCATCTTTTTTACTTTTGCCGGGCATGGCGGGCGGCGCAATTCCGCGTGCAACATACGAAAGATCGACCACAGCAACAGCGTTGCTGTGCGCATTTGCAACATAGAGACTCGATCCAACCGCGCTCAACGCGAGATCTTCGGGACTATCTCCTGGAGGCGATTTCTCGGTCAGGCGCACGCCAATCGTTTCCAGAACTTTGTCCGTGGCGGTCGAAATCACGGAAACGCTATCGGCATCGGAATTCACCACGTAGAGCCGCGTCGCGGCCGCATTCAAAATCATGGAGGTGGGATGACGTCCCACCGGAATGCGCGTGATGGCGCGATGGGGATGCCGCGGATCGGCAACGGCCACGGTAGCCGTGCTCCAGCAGGAAACGTAGACCTTCGCCACGCTACGCCCATCGCGCGAAAGCAGCGGCTTCACTCCGTAGGGGTAAACAAAATGTCCCGGCAGGCCGTCGCCCAGATCAATTCGCGTGAGCTTTCTTTCGTTGCGTAAATCACTGATGATGCCCAGGCTATCGCCCAGATTGTTGGCGACGAACATCGTGTTGCCATCGGGAGCGACGGCGATTCCGGTGGGATAAACAGGTTCGTTGTTTTGGTACTCCTGTGGCCGGGCCGCGTCATTGCTTTCGTTGATGCGCGGCGACGGCGCGACGGTTGCAAATCCAGCCACGGAAATAAATGGCGCTTTCACGCGCGTTTCAGGCCCGGGAGAAGGCGGCTCGACCGGAGTTGCCTGGCCGGGACGAAACTGAAACATCCAGATTTTATTTTCGAAGCCGCCCGAAACATACAGCAGGTAATTTCCGGCGGGATCGGGAGAAGGC
Organism: uncultured Acidobacteriota bacterium; assembly: GCA_963756355.1. Lineage (GTDB taxonomy): Bacteria > Acidobacteriota > Terriglobia > Acidiferrales > UBA7541 > JBGPTK01. The sequence goes on from CAVWOD010000025.1 coordinate 94,893, forward strand.
GAAAACGCCGCGCCCACATTCGCGCTTTGCGGCGAAGGGAAATAAACATTTTGAATCACCAGCGGCCCGGGCTGCGCGTTCAAGTCAATCACAGCAATGGATTGCTGCCCGCGATTCGTAGACGAGCTGAACTGCACCCCGTAGCCGCTGTTCACGACGACCAGATACCGCCCGCCGCCATCCTGCGCCGCATGATCCGGACTGCGCACAAAAGCCACGGGCAGAGAACCCACCGCAGGAATTTTCGTTTCCGCATCCATCACCAGCGAACCGGCCGGCGTAATTTTCCTCTGATTCGTTTGCTGGGGATCGGCGGCAGCCTGGCTCCGTGAATTTTCAGCGATGCCAAACGCAATCGCCACAACAGTAAGAATGCCGAGAAAAAATAATCCCTTCCAAAATAATTTTCTTCGCGCGGACGGACCCTTTGCCCGCCAAGGAATGCGGGGAAACAGCGACCGGCTCATTCGCCGCATTGAGTGATCCCGTGCCGTTTCCCGGCATTTGAGGCCTTGAACGGCTTGCCCACGCGCGTTTTTTTGCTCAATTTCAGCCTCCAACAAACCGGCCATATAGGAGCGATTAGAACTGCAAGTCCCTTATTGTTTTCAATCACTTAGACGCGTTTCTAATAATTTGCCGTGGCGATTAGCTTTTGGCTAAGTTCAAAACTCTTTCGCCGAATTTTTTCCGAAATGACCGTCCCTCCTTTACCCCGATTTCGGGGCAACGGCAACCAGGTGCCACTTCTCCTTGCAAGCGGCTCCCTGCTACTTGCATACCACGATACTTCTGGATTTAAAAGGGCTGTGCCTGTGGACAATTGGCGAACGGAGAGGAAAGGAAAAATGGCGCGGCTCGTCGATGGAGAGGAAAAGCGGGCGCGGCAGAACAGTTTGCGGAAAAAGCCGAGAATTACCCTGCGATGGAATGGAACTCCGGAAGTGCCATGGAGAAAATCCCCGCTTCTCAAGCATTTAAGATCAACTCCGGATTCCTCACTTCGTTCGGAATGACCCCTGAGAGCATTTTTCCGCAGGCTGTGAAGCCGGCCCCTACAAAAGGCAACGGAAAGACGGCGCGGCTCTCCGATCTACAGCGTCGGGGCTGGAAAGACGGCCCCTACAAGAGGCGGAGATTCGCGGAAGAAAATCGTTAGCTGAGTTCGAGGCGGGTTTCGCTTAGGTCTAGTTCGTGTTCGATTTTGCGGAGGACTTCGTCGTTGATGCGGCCTTCGTTGCGGAGGCGGACGGCGGTTTTTCGTTCGACACTAAGCAATTCGACCAGCAGGGAACGGTGACGAGTGAGTTGTTTGATGTTCATCACGCCGGTTGGCGCGCTTTCTTTGCTCAGGGCGGCCAGGCGCTCGGCGTAGCGCTGGGAAACTTCGTCGTACACCGGACCGAAATCGGGCAAGTCGGATTCTCGCGCTCCCTGCAGATGCGTCAGAGCGGTGTTGGCGATGATGCGGCGCGCTTCCTCTTCTTCGCCTTCGTCGGATGGCTTGCCGGCCAGGCCCAGCGCGCGAATCAGCGGGGGCAGGGTCAGCCCCTGCAGAACCAGAGTGACCAAGATCACGCTGAAGGTGAGGAAGAGGATCAGGTTGCGCTGCGGAAATGGCGTGCCATTGGCCAGCGTTTCCGGCAATGCCAGCGCCGCGGCCAGCGCGACGACGCCGCGCATGCCGGTCCAGCCAACCACGAAAATCTGTTTTACAGACGGCAGGGGATATTTTTGGTGCAGCACTCGAGTGCGCAGTAAGTATGCAATATAAGCGCCAGGATAAATCCAAAGCAGGCGCAACAAAATGACGATGGCGCTGAGCAGCGCACCATAGAGCACCAGTTGCGACAAGCGGTATTCGTGAATCCCGGCGAGCACCTGCGGCAATTGCAGTCCGATCAGAACAAACACAATTCCGTTGATGGCAAAGGTGAGCGACTCCCAAACCGCCCAGGCTTGCATGCGCACGGAGGCGGAAAAAAACTGCGAACTTTTGCGGCTGAGATACAGGCCGCAGGCGACCACGGCGAGCACGCCGGAACCGTGAGCCGCCTGCGCGGCCAGATAAACCACGTAGGGAGTGAGAATGCTGAGGACAATTTCGATCGGGCCATCGTCGATGCGGCGCTCGAACCATTCGACGAGCAAGCCGCCGAGGAGGCCGATGGCGAGTCCCACCACGATCAGAAAACCCAGATGCAGCGCGCCCTCCGCCATTTTGGGGATTTGGCTGTTGACCACCATGCCGATGCCAAATTGCAGCGCCAGAAGGCCCGTCGCGTCGTTGACCAGGCTTTCGCCTTCCAGAATATCGACGATGCGTTGCGGAAGTCCGACGCGCTTGGCGATGGAAGTGGCGGCGATCGCGTCCGTGGTGGCTATCACGGCGCCGAGCACGAAGCCGAGTTGCCAATTGAAGCCGGGGAAAATCCACTGGGCGGTCCAGGCCACGCCGCGCACCGTGAACACAACCAGGCCGATGGCGAGAAACGAGATGCTCAGCAAATTGAATTTGAATTCGCGCCAGGATGTGAGCCATGCCGCGGAATAGAGCAGCGGCGGCAAGGCCACCAGAAAGATGATGTCGGGATTCAAATAAATATGCGGCATGCGCGGGCTGAGGCTGATCAGAAGACCCGCGATCACCAGTACGATGGGGTAAGGCGTCTGCAGTTTGCGCGCCAGGACGGCGAATAAAACCACAAGAAAAAGCAGCGTGAGGAAAACGACTTCGGCTCCGTAGATTCCGCCGGCGGGCATCATGAGCGTGATCGCCTTCGCTTAGGACTGGTCGTTGTGAGCATGCGCGTTCGAAGAACCGGCCAAGATTATACAAATTTGAGGCGGAATCGGAAGCAAGAGTAGGAATCAGAAATCGAAATGACGAAGAGGCGAGAAACGGTTGCGGCGCGCGAGTGTGGATGGGAGGTGTTCCGGCAGGATTGGCGGGCGAGTTTCAACCGGGAATTTTTCCACAGGGCGGGAAAGAACGGCTTGACAGGGAAGGCTTGGTTCGCTATTATTTCCAATTGCCTGAACACCTTTCTGCTGGACAGAAGGGTTTCCTCTGATGGAACTGCCTGAGTGAAGTCCTCTGGAGGGTTCGTTAGATGGGATTCAGCTCTTTGACAACTCGGATGAAACATGCCAGAACCCGTTTGGTTCAGCCTTTGTTCCGCTTAACGGCGGAATGAAGGAAATTTGAGAGAACCGAGCGATTCAAAAATTCGCTCTGAAATGTCTGGCCCCGGTGCAAACCGGGGTTTTTGATTTTCAGGGCAAAAGGATTCAAACGAGAGTTTGATCCTGGCTCAGAGCGAACGCTGGCGGCGTGCTTAACACATGCAAGTCGAACGCGCAGTTTTCTGTAGCAATACAGGAGGCGGGCGCGTGGCGAACGGGTGCGTAACACGTGGGCAATCTTCCTTCATGTGGGGGATAACCCGCCGAAAGGCGGGCTAATACCGCATAACATTTCGATGGCTTCGGCCGCTGAAATCAAAGCCCGCAAGGGCGCAAGGAGAGGGGCCCGCGCCCGATTAGCTAGTTGGTGAGGTAACGGCTCACCAAGGCTATGATCGGTAGCCGGTCTGAGAGGATGGCCGGCCACACTGGAACTGAGACACGGTCCAGACTCCTACGGGAGGCAGCAGTGGGGAATCTTGCGCAATGGGCGAAAGCCTGACGCAGCAACGCCGCGTGGGGGATGAAGCTTTTCGGAGTGTAAACCCCTTTCGACCCGGACGAAACCCCGCAAGGGATTGACGGTACGGGTAGAAGAAGCCCCGGCTAACTACGTGCCAGCAGCCGCGGTAAAACGTAGGGGGCCAGCGTTGCTCGGAATTACTGGGCGTAAAGGGTCCGTAGGCGGTGTGGCAAGTCGGAAGTGAAATCTCAGGGCTTAACCCTGAGGCTGCTTCTGAAACTGCCGTGCTAGAGTGCGAGAGAGGCGAGTGGAATTGCAGGTGTAGCGGTGAAATGCGTAGATATCTGCAGGAACACCCGAGGCGAAAGCGGCTCGCTGGATCGCAACTGACGCTGAGGGACGAAAGCTAGGGGAGCAAACAGGATTAGATACCCTGGTAGTCCTAGCCCTAAACGATCAGGACTGGGCGTGGGCCCCGTACGGGGCTCGTGCCGCAGCTAACGCGTTAAGTCCTGCGCCTGGGGAGTACGGTCGCAAGGCTGAAACTCAAAGGAATTGACGGGGGCCCGCACAAGCGGTGGAACATGTGGTTCAATTCGACGCAACGCGAAGAACCTTACCTGGGCTTGAACTGCGCCTGACCATCCCGAGAAATCGGGACTTCCCGCAAGGGACAGGCGTAGAGGTGCTGCATGGCTGTCGTCAGCTCGTGCCGTGAGGTGTTGGGTTAAGTCCCGCAACGAGCGCAACCCTTACTCGTAGTTGCCACCCGCAAGGGGGAACTCTACGAGGACTGCTCCGGATAACGGAGAGGAAGGTGGGGATGAGGTCAAGTCAGCATGGCCTTTATGTCCAGGGCTACACACGTGTTACAATGCACGCTACAAAGCGTCGCGAACCCGCGAGGGGGAGCTAATCGCAAAAAAGTGTGCTCAGTTCGGATTACAGTCTGCAATTCGACTGTATGAAGCCGGAATCGCTAGTAATGGCGTATCAGAACGACGCCGTGAATACGTTCCCGGGCCTTGTACACACCGCCCGTCACATCACGAAAGTGGGCTGTACTAGAAGTCACCAAGCTAACCGCAAGGAAGCAGGTGCCCAAGGTATGGCTCATGATTGGGGTGAAGTCGTAACAAGGTAGCCGTAGGAGAACCTGCGGCTGGATCACCTCCTTTCTAAAGAACAAGACAGTACGGCCTGCTTCGGTTGCAGGCAACGGCTGTCCAGCTTGTCCCTCACGGGGCAGGCGGCTTGGTTTTCTCAAGCCCGACGGGTTCTGGTAAGTCTCATCCGAAGAGTCAAAGAGAGTTTGGGCTTTTAGAAGGCCCGTTCCGAAAAAAATCGGAACGGGCCTTTTTGTTTTGGGGATGGGTTATTTAGCTGCGGGCTTTCCACTTTAAGAAGTGTCAGGGATGTCCCCGGTCTGTCTGTTCTCTCAGGTGTCTCCCCGTTTCGCGCTCCAGAAGCACACAGCCAGGAGTGGCTGTTCTACCCGAGCACGTTCATTGACAATGCCGAAACACAGGTCTAGAGTCTGCCCACGGTTCTTGGGGAGAACCTATGGACTCGCATTCTTCCTTTCTGGTAGGCAGAGAGGAGCGGCGGAAGCTATATTTCCGCCGGTCTGGTCGAACTGCGCGTGCATGGAGCGCTTCGGCAGCGATTCTGATTTTCGCCGCTGCGGTGCTAGCCGGCCCCAACGATGGCGATCCCTGGAATCAGAAACCCTACACCGAGTGGACGCTCCCCGATGTATTGCGAGTGACGCAGGATTCCCCGTGGGCGCGTTCGTTATCAAATAAGGGCGAACTGGCGGCACACCAGCCGGCGCCGAAGATGGCCTTTGATGATTCTTCTCGCGGCCGATGGGTGCCGGGAGCGAATGGGCAATTGATGAATGTGCCGACGCCTGCGCCCGTGCAGACCCCGGAGACTGCGGTCAGTCCACTGATTGCCGCCAATCCGAATCTTCGAGATGCGGTGATTCTGTGGTCCTCCTCGGAAACGATTCGCCAGGCTTATTCTCGAATGGCCGCGCTGAAGCACAAGGCCGAAGAAAGCCAATCACAATCGGTTGAACCGAATTTGGGCGACTATTACAGAATTACCGTGATGGCTTCGCATATCCCATCGATGCTGGCGAGTTACGGCGGGCCTCTGGAAAATTCGCTGAAGAAATCGGTGTATTTGAAGACGGACGCGAAGCGGCAGAAGATCCATCCCGCCAAGATTGAGGCCGCGTTGAAAACGGCTCAGCCGATGATCAATTTCTATTTTCCGCGCGTGCTGAACGGATCGCCCACGATCGATCCTCGGACGCAAGCGATTGAATTCGATTGGACTTCGAGGAATGGCGAGATCAACGTGACGTTCGAGCCGCGCAAGATGCTGCGCAATGGCTGGCCCGATTTGTAATCCTCCGCCAGGCGATTTCCAGAACTATTCTTGATTTCAATCCAGAGGTTGATTCCCCGCCCCAGGCAGAATGCATCTTTGATTGCAGCCGCACTCGTGAGAAATTCTTTATTTCAGTGGAGAGGAAACAAAACCACATTTGGAGAGTCTTTAGTAATTATGGCGAAACTGAAAACATTTGAATCGCGCGATCCTCAGTTTGAAACAAAGGTTCGAGAGAGCTTTGAACGCCAGGGATTGATGAAGCATCTTGGCGCGGAGTTATGCGGATTGCGGGCGGGACATTGCGAAATTCGAGTTCCCTTTCGCAACGAACTTTCGCAACAACACGGATATTTTCATGGCGGAGTGACGGGAGCGATCGCCGATAGCGCTTGCGGCTACGCCGCCTTCAGCTTGATGCCACCCGATTGTTCCGTACTGGCCGTGGAATACAAGTTGAATCTGCTGGCGCCGGCCGAAGGCGAACTGCTGATCGCGCGAGGGCAAGTGATTCGCGCAGGCCGCACGCTGACCATTTCCCGCGCCGACGTGTTTGCAGTCAAAAATGGCGTCGAGAGTTTGTGCGCCACATCCCTTTCCACGATCATGGCGCTGGCCGGCAAATCCGACCGCTGATGGATCGCGCGAATTTGCCGACCAAACCAATGGCGCAACTTGCCTGTAGGTTCCGTGTTTTTTAGAGCACATTCCCGGTTGTAGCGGCCAATATTCTGTGGGATTTCTTTTCGACGCACCCCAAGCCCTGACTCGGCTCAATCGCAACCAATCTTCATTACAGGCAACCTTCTAAAGAAATGCTGATTGCATTCGCCAAGCTGACTTCAGGGGTTGAAGCTCACGCATTGCGTTCATTCGAATGTCGCAGCTCAAGAGTCTGTGCGGTAACGCGGTATTGGTTGTTGTCTGTCCTTCGTGCATCCAGCCATGTGGTTGAAATTAAAGATGCCACCCTGAAGGGTGGCGCTACACGACCACCCCACTCGGCGTCGCAACACAGATTCTTCTCGATCACGGCCATCGGGGCGCAAAAAACGCGGAAGCTGGGACCCCCTAAAAGGCGTCGATTAGGCATGACCTGCGGGATTTGCGCAGACGGGCTGGAACGGGATGTTATTCTCGGGGATAATATTGCGAGCAGGATGAGCGGGAGAGGCATAACGATGACGGAAAAAATCAAGAAGAGCGAGCAGGAATGGCGCAAACAGCTTACGCCGGAGCAATATTACGTAACGCGGGAAAAAGGCACCGAACCGCCATTCACCGGCGAGTACGCGCGGTCGAAAGCGAAAGGCGTTTACACATGCGTGTGCTGCGGCCAGCCGCTTTTCAGCTCGGATACGAAATATGAATCGGGAACGGGATGGCCGAGCTTCTGGAAGCCGCTGGACGAAAACGGCGTGGAAGTGGAGCGCGACGTTTCGCACGGGATGATCCGCACGGAAGCGAAATGCAGCCGCTGCGACGCGCACCTGGGCCATGTGTTTGAAGACGGGCCGGCGCCAACGGGCGAACGCTATTGCATGAATTCCGCGGCGCTAAAGCTGGAAGAAAAGAAGTAAATCAACGGGCCGGGCGGCGGCGCGCGCTGCCGCTTCCATCCGGGCGCGGGCGGCCATACGTCGTGATTTTTCCATCGGCGACGTTGGCGATGTAGCGCCCCTCGGAAAGAAACTGCATCACCTTTTTCCCGGACCGCGCCATTTGCGCCCATCGCGATTTGGTCTCCGGATTTTGTTCCAGGCCGCGCACCGGCTTTCCATCAAAAGTAAAATCCACCTGGCGGAGTTGGCGCCGCGCCGTTTGGCGCACTGGATAAGATTGCCCCGCCATTTCGACTGTCTTTTTATTTTCCACGAGCGCCTGTTTCCAGACGGAGATCAGCGCGTCTTCCAATGATTCAGGCATTGCTTTTCGGCTTCCGTCCCCAGGACGCGACGAAATTGATGTTGGTGGTCCAATAAGAGGGATCGTTGTATTTTTTGTAAAAATCGTCCAACAATTCCTGGCTGATGCTGCCGGAATCGAGCAGCCGTTGCTGCAGTTCCTCGATGGTTTCGAGCCACATGTTGGCCCACAGCGAGCCGCCATTGAAGAATTCCGCGTAGCCTTGCGCGCCAACATCTTCCAGGCCCTTCGAAGCCAGAAGCGCGGGCATTTTCCGGCCGATAAAATAATCAATTCCCACCGAGACAGACCATTTCAACCAGCCCTGCCAGAATTTTCGCATCGATTCAGGCTCCGCCGCTGTTGCGGGAAGCATGTCCGGCTCGAGCGAAAGAAACACGCCGCCCGGCTTCAGAGCCGAAACCATCCGTTCGACAGCCAGGGAATTATCGGGCAGGTGATGGAGAACGGCGCGCGCGGTTACCAGGTCGTAGGTATTTCGTTCCAGCGGATCTTCCAGAATATTGAGCCGGCGGACTTCCAAGTTCGGCAGGCGGATGTCGCTGAGATATTGGATGTCAATATCGGTGGCGAGCACTCGGCCTCCGGGGGCGACGCTTACGGCCATCCATTCGGCAATGGTTCCATTGCCGCAGGCCACTTCCATGCATTTCCAGCCGGGCTTCAAGCCGAGATCTTCCAGATGCCGCCGGTGCGTGGGATCGAGAGCTTGCGAAAGAATGCCCAGTCGCTCGCGCTCTCCCCGCAAGGCGTGAGGCAAAGTGTAATCAGGCATCGATTTGATTTCCTTTGGCTTGGATTTGAAGCCGGATTCTAGAACAATTTGGCGGCTATTGGACAGGCTTCCGGGAGAATTCGGGCAAACGCGCAGTTGGATGTCCGGCTGGCGACGGGAATTTGACGCAATAGTATTGGGAGAAAAACCGGTCCGGCGCGTGTAAAATGCAGGGCTTGGCGTTTCCGATGGGCGACCATGGGCTGCGGCCGCGCCCGGAAGGAATCCCTGAACATCGAAACGGCGGGACTTGCGCGAGCGTCCGTATGCTCCAGCGCTTTAAGCATGTTTACTAAATTTAGAAAGTCGAGGCTTCCGACAATGAACAGAGCAAAGCGCGGGCGATGTCCGGCAGTGCGCGGGACGGCGGCATTGGGATTGGCAATTCTCCTCGGGTTGTTCTGCGCGCCGCGCCCATCGAAGGCGCAGTCGGCCGAAAAAGCTGCTCCGGCGGCTGCGGCACAATCGGGAGCGCCATCCGCTCCTTCTGCGCCGCAATTGGCCTCCGCGGCGCCGGCCGGGCCCACGGCCGCGGAGAGATTCAAGAATATTCAAGTGCTGAAGGATATTCCCGCCGATTCGCTGATTCCGTCGATGAATTTCATTTCTGCGTCGTTGGGGGTGGAGTGCGCGTTCTGCCACGTGAATCCGTTCGACAAGGACGAGAAACAGGAAAAGGCCACGGCGCGGGAAATGATCACCATGACGATGGCGATCAATAAAGACAATTTCAAAGGACATCGCGAAGTGACCTGCAACACTTGCCATCGAGGCGCGTCGAAGCCCGTGGGAATTCCGCAGTTCATGGAGGCGAGCACGACCGCGCCAGCTCCTGAGAAAGCGGCGAATTCTCCGGCAACATCGGAAGCCATGCCCAGTCCGGATCAGATCGTTGAGAAATACACGCAATTGATTGGCGGTTTGGATGCGATAAACAAACTTACCGACGCGCACCGATCGAGCGACGGTGGAAGGAGGAAGACTCAGCGGGACGCTGGAAGATACATTCAAGGCTCCGGGCAAAGCAGTTTCCGTATTGCACACTTCGCAAGGCGATTTCATGGAAGGCACTGAGGGTGCGACTGCATGGCAGATGAATATGAGGGGCCAGGTGCGTGATCACTCAAGCACCGAACAGATTGCCGCGAAGCAGGCCGCAAATTTTACCCGCGCGCTGGACATCAAGAAAAACTTCACGCAGATGCGGCTCGCGAGCAAGGAAAAACTTGGCGATAGTGATGCGTACCAGATTTTCGCGCAGGCGGCCGATGGATCGGGCCGGGTGCGGCTCTTCTTCGATGCCCAGAGTGGATTGCTGATCCGGCTGGTGAGTTATGAACAGAGTCCGATGGGAACGCTGCCCACACAATTTGATTACAGTGACTACCGGGAAGTGAGCGGAGTGAAAGTGCCGTTTGTTGTGCGCCTTTCGAAGTTGGGGCCGGGAAATGTTTCCACGGAACACTTCACGGAGATCAAATTTAATACAGACGTGGACGACAGCAAATTCGCGAAGCCGGCGCCGAAGGCGACGGCTGCGCCCGCGAATAATTAGCGGCGGGGGCAGTTAAAATTAAAGATGCCACCCTGAAGGGTGGCGCTACACACCAATCCTTCCCGGCGTTTCCACGCAGATTCTAGAGCTGCGACCAGCTCAAGAACGATGCGTTGCTGCTAGTGAATTTCGTTTTTGTAGACCACTCCATCCTTCATGACGAATTTCACTCGCTCGAGTTCGGTGATATCCGATAGTGGATCGCCGGAAACGGCGATGATGTCGGCGAATTTTCCTGGCTCGATACTGCCCACCTTGTCGCTCCATCGCAGCAGTTCGGAAGCAACCGTGGTGGCGGTTTGGATCGCTTGCATGGGCGTCATTCCATAATCGACGTAATATTTGAATTCGCCTGCCTGGCCGAGGCCTGTCCAGGAAAAACCGCCGGCATCGGTGCCGAAAGCAATTTTCACGCCTTTTTTTAATGCGCGGCCAAACGCTATTTTTTCCGTCTCGACCATGCGAGGCCAATTTCCGCCACGGCCGGGAGCCACGTAAGCACCCACGACAATCGTGGGAACCCAATAGACGCCTTTCTGGACCATCTGGTCCATCTCCGGTTCGGTAAGGCCGTCGCCGTGTTCGATCGTGTCCACTCCGGCGCGCAACGCAGCCGCGGCACCATCGGAACCGATGCAGTGAGCGGCGACGAGCTTTCCGATGCGGTGTGCTTCGTCCACGATGGCGCGGGCTTCGTCGTCGGTAAAATTCACCCAGCTATGCAGTACGCCGTCCGTTCCGTAGTAATAGCGGCGGTCGGAATAATATTTGATCCAATCGGCGCCGTGAGACGCTTGCTCGCGCACTGCCAGGCGGGCGTTCTCCGCGCCGTTCACCACTTGCACTCCGTGCGGCATCTCGAGTTCCCAGGAATATCCCTGCAGCGGATACATTCCCGTGGGAGCCATGGCTCGGGTGGCAACCTGCATGCGCGGGCCGGGCACTTCTCCGCGTTCGATGGCGGTTTTCACGTCGACGTCGGCGTACATGGCGCCTTCCGTTTCCAGATCGCGCAGCGTGGTGAATCCATGATCGAGCGCGATGCGCGCATTGCGTTCAGCCAGAATGGCCCGATAGGGAATAGATTGCTTCAGAAGCTGTTCGTCGTAATCCTGCGCGGTGATATCGCCATTGAGAAGGACGTGGGTATGCGTATCAATCAAGCCGGGAAGAACGGTGGAGTGCGAAAGGTCGATCACTTCCAGGCCGGAGGGCGCGGCGCCATTGGGCGTGACGGATATTATTTTGCCGCCTTCCACGATGATGATGGCGTTGACGATCGCATGATCGCTTTTGCCGTCGATCAATTTTCCGGCGCGAATGGCGATCCGCTTGGGCGGAGCCTGCGGGGCCTGGGCGATTGAGATTGCGGGAAATAGGAGCACGAGCAAGAGAAAGGAAATCAGGCGGCGCATAAAATTCTCCTTTTTGGGGAAATGCTCGCTCAGCAAATGCCGCACGGAGCGGGACGGCACCGTGCAGGCCCATAAGGATGCCTTATTTTCGAGCGTGTGGCCAGAATCATGAGATTTGAATCCGGAATTTGATTTAGAGGCGAACGATCTGGCAACGCTGTCGACATGGATGGATTGAGTCGAATACTATCCGGTTCTTGCGGATGCGGACTGCGAAGAGTGTGATGCATGAACCTGAGCTGATTTAGGACGGGACAGCGGAATGAAAATTGTAAGCATCGGCGAAGTTTTATGGGATGTGATCGGCTCGGTCGAGCATCTGGGCGGAGCGCCGTTTAATTTCGCGGCGCATGCCCGAGAACTGGGGCACGAAGTGTTGTTCGTAAGCGCCGTGGGAACCGATGCGCGAGGAGATCGCATTCTGCAACGGATGGCGGGGCTGGGACTTTCCACGCGATTCGTGGCGCGGGTAGAGGATCATGCAACGGGAGAAGTGACAGTGACGCTGGATGCGATGGGACAGCCGAGCTATTTGATTCACCGCCCCGCTGCTTATGATTTTCCTTCGCTCTCGCCGCAGGAATTGGCGGCGATTTTTTCGCCGAAGCCGAATTGGATTTATTTTGGCACTCTGCAGCAGATGAGCGGCGTAGCCAGGCAATTGACTATGAAATTAATGGAAGCCGGGAGGGGCGCGCGGCGCTTCTACGATGTGAATCTTCGCGTCAATTCCTACCAGCCTTCGCTGGTGCGTGAATTGATGTCGCACGCCACTGTTTTGAAATTGAATGAAACGGAAGTTTTGCAGATTCAGGAAATGTTCGGCGAAAAGAAAAGCGGCTCACTCGAAGAATTCTGCAGAAACTACGCGCGCGAATTTGGATGTGAGAGTGTCTGCATCACCCGTGGCGCAAAGGGCTGCGCGCTGCTTACGGGCGGTGAATATCTTGAGGCGCTAGGTTATCCGGTTCAGGTAGCAGACGCAGTGGGCGCCGGCGACGCATTCGCGGCAGCCCTGGTGCACGGAATCGGCTGTGGCTGGCCGACCGCGCGAATCGCGGATTTTGCAAATCGTGTCGGAGCGCTGGTCGCGAGCCGCCCAGGCGCCATTCCCGATTGGACCGTCTCCGAAGCTCTTGCGCTTCCCTGTCCCCGTGCGCCGGGCTGAGCAACAAGCGCGACCGTTCGCACCCGGGTACTGCGAGGAGATCACTTCCTTGAAACTCGTTTCCGGCAAACTTCCGGCTCGCCGGCAATCTTGCCGGAGCCACTTTGAAACATGGCATGGCGCCACACATAAATATAGAGTTGGTGTTTGCCGCTGGCAGCTTGGCCGAAGATGGGGCCAGGAGTTCCCGAAAAACTGATGCCAATTGAGCTGAAACCGGAATGAACGAGAGCCTTTGCGCCGCGGAGGATAACCGCAGTTCTGGATTATCCTTTGTATCCAGGGGTAGGCGATTATGACGACGGGCCGTGGTAATCCGAAAATCCGACCACGCACCACGACTGTGCTGTTGCTTGCGGGGTGCGGCGGGGTTCTGTTCATCGCCACCTTTGTCGTTCTTGGCTTCCTCACGCCAGGCTACAACTCTTTTCGCGACACCATTAGCGCGCTCGAGTTTACGCCTTTCAAATTGGCACAGCAGATCAACTTTCTGGTCTTTGGTGTTTTGCTTTGCATGTTCGCTGTGGGCCTGCGCCGTGAACTGCAACAGGGATTTGGTGCAGTGCTGATTCCCCTGATTCAATTCTTTGCCGGCCTCGGCGTAATTGGCGATGCCGTTTTTGTCCGGCCCGTACCGCACTTGGCGTGCGATCTTGTTGCCTTCAATGCCTCGCTATGCGTTCTTTTTCTTTTTGCATGGCGCTTCCGGCGCGATCCGCGCTGGCGCGGCTGGACCGCATACAGTATCGTCACCGCTGTAGCGATGATGGCTCTCTTATTGGGTTTCGGAATAGCCAATCACCTGGGCGGCCCTGCAGGCTTGATGGAAAAACTCGCGACAACCGTCCGCACCACCTGGTCGGTTCTACTTGTGGCCAGACTGCTAGCAGGAGCCCGTCTGGCTTTCGCCCCCGATCAGCCGGCAACCATGCGAGTCTGAGCCCCTATGGTTGCAAGGCGAAGAGGAAGATTCTCGTCCAGCTTGATCTTCATCGAATGTGCGGAACTGCCGGAACGGGCAAGTCCTCTTCGGCCGAAGCGGCGGCAAACGCAATGGCGGCTTGAATGTCTTCGGCTTTCAAGCTAGGAAAATCGGCAAGAATATCTGCGGCGGAATCTCCGCCAGCCAGGCTCGCGAGTACGGTGCGGAGAGTGACACGCGTGCCTTTGAACACGGGCTCCCCACCGCAGATCCCACGATCGCGGACGATACGCTCTTCGTAGTTTTTCAGATTGTTTATTGCCCCGCTCATAACACTCGCCTCAATCTTGGTCGAGCTATCTTATCATCTGAAGCCGTGTTTGTGACGATCCTGTGGTCCTGTATGGCCACTGTTGTCCTGGAGGCCTTGGGCCGCGGTTCTTGATTGAGAATGTGCGGTTGTTGTTGTGCTCGAAAATGCGCTTGATCAGATTTTCGGTATGGCCGATGTAAAAGCGGCCGGTGGCCTGGCTGCGAAGAATGTATGCGTGGAACGGCATACTTTTGAAATGGTGGGCCTGGGTGGACTTGAACCACCGACCTCGCCCTTATCAGGGGCGCGCTCTAGCCACCTGAGCTACAGGCCCTTCCTTGCTCCTGCTCTGCCTACTTGAACCTTTGAGATTTTAGCACGGCCTTAGAAGACCCAACAAGGATTGGAGAGTGAAGCAGAGAGCGTCTACACGATGGCTGTGCTAGCGTCCGCGCCATCGGTTGTCCCAGCGTGTGCCCTGGCATCTGAAGGCGGCAAATGTACGTCAGCCGTGCCTGCGCTCGAATTCGCGCAGGAAACTAACCAGATCCTGCACGGCTTCGAGCGCGACGGCGTTGTAGAGCGAGACGCGCATGCCGCCGACCGAACGGTGGCCGGCCAGGCCCACGAGCCCCGCCGCGGCGGAATCCTGCACAAACTGTTTTTCGATCGCTTCATTTCCTGCGGCCACGCGAAACACTACGTTCATGCGCGAGCGGGAAGATTTTTCAACCGGGCAGGAATAGTAACTGCTGGCATCGAGCGCGTCATAGAGCAGCTTGGCCTTCTGTTCGTTGCGCTTCTGGATCGCCGCGAGGCCGCCTTCCGTCTCCACCCATTCCATTACCAGGCCCAGGATGTAAACCGCGAATGTGGGCGGAGTGTGATAGAGCGAACGCTCCTGAATGTGCGTGCGGTATTGCAGCAGCGTGGGAAGATTCTTGTCGGCACGCTCGGCCAAATCGCGGCGGATAATCACCACGGTGGCTCCGGAAGGGCCGAGGTTCTTTTGCGCGCCGGCAAAAATCAATCCGAAGCGGCACACGTCGATCGATCGCGAAAGAATATCGGAAGACATATCCGCCACCAGCGGAACATCGCCGGTCACCGGAAGCGTGTGCCACTGCGTGCCCTCGATGGTGTTGTTGGTGGCCATGTGCACGTACGCGGCGAAGGAATCGAACGCGATTTCGTCGAGGCGGGGGATTCGCGCGAATTTTTCGGCCTCGGTGCTGGCCGCCAGCCGGCAGTTCGCGCTCTTCTTCAATTCCGTGATGGCTTTTTTCGTCCACATCCCGGTGTGAAGCACGTCCACGGATTTTCCCGGCGGGCAAAGATTCATCGGGGCCATGGTGAATTGCAGGCTGCCGCCGCCTTGCAGAAAAATTACGGCGTAATCCTCGGGAATCGAAAGGTGGCGGCGCAGCCCCTGCTCCGCGCGCAATTGAATTTCCTCGTACTCCGCGGAGCGGTGGCTCATTTCCATTACCGACATTCCCGTGCCGCGATAATCGAGCAACTCTTCGCGAATGCGCTCGAGCACGGGAAGCGGAATCGGCCCGGGGCCGGCGTTGAAATTGGCCGCGCGCTTGGCGGCGTTCAAGGGAAGAGTGGATGAATTCATGGCGGATGATTCCTTTCTAAAAATTTTGCGGCGCGCCAGGCACTCCGGCCATCGAGACCCGCTGCATTCAGGTTAGCAGAAACTCGCTTTCCGGGCGCGGGATGCAAACCGGCCGATTTCCAAGATTTCGATTCTTACGCCTGGCTGATAAACACTCGAACTCAAGTATAGCCTTGCAGACGTCTTAATCTGGAAACGGTAACACGCCTCCGTCCATTTCCTTCCTTCATCCGGTTTATAATGAAGTCTGGAACGATTAGCGAACCCCTTCCAGAAACGAACGGGAAAATGATCCGCAGCGATTGGCTTCCGAAATCAGTTCTGTGCCTGAAGGATTATAACCGGCACAAGTTCTTCTCCGATGCAGTGGCGGGAATCACCGTGGGCCTGGTGGCTCTGCCGCTGGCCATGGCGTTTGCGATTGCTTCGGGAGTTCCGCCACAGGCGGGTCTCTATTGCGCCATTGTAGCGGGATTTCTGATCTCCGCGCTGGGCGGATCGAGCACGCAGATCGGAGGCCCGACGGGTGCGTTCGTCGTCGTGGTTTACGGTATCGTCGCGCGGTATGGAGTGGACGGCTTGTTCATGTGCACGCTGATGGCGGGCGTGCTTCTGGTGATATTGGGGGCCACGGGCCTGGGCACGGCGGTGAAATATATTCCTCGCCCGGTGGTGATTGGATTCACGAACGGCATCGCCGTGATCATCGCCAGCACGCAGATCAAGGATTTCTTCGGGATCAAGGTGGATAAAGTTCCCGGCGAATTTCTGGCGCGCATCGAGATTCTCATTCGCAACTTCGGCACGTTTTCACCACTGGAAACCAGCCTGGCAGTTGTGGCGCTCGCGATGATTGTGCTGTTCGCGCGCTATGTGAAAAAAGTGCCGGGATACATCGTGGCGCTTTTCGCGGGCACGGCAGCGGTGATGATCCTGAAGTTGCCGGTGGATACGATCGGAACGCGGTTTGGGGGGATTCCCTCGGGACTGCCCAGCATCAAGATTCCGCAATTCCACGTAAACCTGTTGCTGCCGCTTATTTCACCAGCCATTACAGTGGCGATGCTGGGTGCGATTGAATCGTTGATGTCGGCAGTGGTCAGCGACCGGATGAGCGGAGACAAGCACAATCCCAACGTCGAACTGATCGGACAAGGCATCGCCAACATATTTTCGCCACTGTTTGGAGGGCTGCCGGCAACTGGCGCAATCGCGAGGACGGCAACCAACATCCGGTCGGGCGCGAAAACTCCGGTAGCGGGAATGATGCATGCGATGACCCTGCTGGCGATCGTGATGTTTGCCGCTCCCCTGGCTCGATTCATTCCTTTGTCGGTGCTGGCCGCGATTCTTCTGGTGGTTTCGTACAACATGGGAGAGTGGCAAGAAATACCGGAGCTGTTGAAGCTCCCCCAGTTGGAGGTGTGGACCTGGCTGATTACATTTCTATTGACGGTGTTCGCGGATCTGACCGTAGCCGTGGAAGTGGGAATGATTTTGGCCGCGCTGGTTTTTATCCGCAAAGTGACGGCGACCACCACCGTCTCTCAAGTGACGGAAGAATACCTGAGAGACGGTTACGCTCACATTCTGCAGCACAAGGAAATTCCTCCCTACGCCACCATCTTCCGCATTCATGGGCCGTTTTTGTTCGGAGCGACCGATAAAATTTCCGAGATTACTTCGCGCCTGGCGGAGCTGCCGCCCATCGTCATTTTGCGGCTTCGCAACATGACCGCTCTCGATTCCACCGGACTTCAGGCCCTGGAAGCGCTGGCGGATAGCGTGCATGCATCGGGCCGCGGATTGATTCTTTGCGGCGCGCGAGAGCAGCCCTCCCGGCTGATGCATCAATCCGAATTCGAGGAGCACGTGGGAGCCGGGAATATCTGCTCGAGCATCGCGGAAGCGCTGCATCGCGCCAAAACTATCTTCCCCCTCGTGGAGCAGCACGAGGCCTGGCGCAGTTGGGGAAGGCGAAGCTCGGACGCGAATGAACTGGTGAATGAACTGCCGCGGGAAACTTAAGGGCAGAGGGCGCACCCTGAGGGGACGGTTCCCGTCACGGCCGGATTCCCCGATCCTGGATGCGCCCCTTTGAGAAAATCAGGCCAGCGCGATCAGATCAATTTCCACGCGCACGTCTTTCGGCAGGCGCGAGGCTTCCACCGTGGCGCGCGCCGGCGCGCCGGCCGGAAAATACCGGGCATAGACTTCATTCATCGCCGCGAATTCGCTCATATCCTTCAGGTAAACCGTGGTCTTCACGGCTTTTTCGAACGAGGAGCCGGCGGCCTCAACGATTCCCTTGAGATTCTTCATGACGCGTTCGGTTTGTTGCGCCACATCTCCTTCGATAATCTGGCCGGTGGCGGGATCGAGTGCGATCTGTCCGGAGACGAAGATAAAACCATTGGCGCGAATTGCCTGGGAATAAGGGCCGATTGCTTTGGGTCCGTGCGGCGTCGAAATCACGTCTTTCACAATCCCTCCTCGAATTTTTATTTCAATTATTTTCGTACGACTTGCGAAACTCTTCCGGAATTCCTTTTTCGTCGAGCCAGGTGCGGAAAAATGCGCCGAGATCCTGGCCCGTTTTTTGTTCGATCGCGGAACGAAGTGTATCGTACCCGGCGATCTGGCCGCGCAGCGTTTGAATCATATAAGCGATTCCCTTACGCACGCCCGCTTCTCCGCACTTATCTTCGAGCGCGATGAAAAACAGTGGACCTTTGGTGAAGGCGAAGCGGCGCTGCTCCCAGGGATCGCCTTCGGTGAGGGCGCGAAGCGGTTTTTCCACTGCCTTGACGCGAGCGTCGTCGTATTCGCGAATCAGGTACTCCACCACCCGGCGCCGTGCTGCCGCCCCTCCGCGCGATTCATCCAGGACGATGGGAGCATATTGCGCGAAGCCTTCGCCCATGCCCAGCTCCGCTTCGGGGCGCAGCAGAATTTCCTCGCCGAGCCACATGTGAGCCAGAGCATGTTCAGCGAGGTTGAGAAACGGAAAGCTATCCACGCCGGCGGTAAACGCCTGGCGATTCAGGAGCACCCCGCCGGGAAACGATCGCGCGGCGGGCTCATTCTCGGTTCCAGCGTAGGAAAACAGATGAGCGGGCGTTTCCACCAGCCAGATAGATGCCGGCCGGTGCGGCAGAGAACCAAAATTCTTCGCGTAGATGCTCATGGCACCAGCCAAGTCCGATCCTGCCGCTGACGCTTTCGATTCCGGAAGCGCGTCCATGGTCCAGAAATGGATCGAGATCCCAGAGGCCTGGATTGTTTGCCGCAGGTAGCGGCCCGCCACCGCGTAGGGATCGAGGTCCGATTTGCCAAGCTGGAACCGGTACTCCACTTCCCCCGTGCGTTTTTTCGAGCCTTTGTAACGGCCTCCGGAAAGAATCGAAAAATCGGCGGGGACAAGGAAATTCACGGGCTCGGGATCGGGGCGATCGATCGAGTGCGCGAAGATTTTCTTGGGCGCTTCGAGCTGGGGCATCCATCCGGCTTGATTCAAGTGGAACGAATTCTCGTTGAGCGCAATCGAACCGCGCCCCGGTGGCGCAGGGGCGAGTGTATATTCGAAAACCAGGTTGATGGTGTTATTTCGCGGCCAGGGCGGATCGAACGGAATTTGAACATCGTCGCCGCGCGTTTCCTGTGCCGCAGCGGATTCGAGCGGGGCGGGGGTAACCGTGCGGCCGCCGATCTTCACGCTCATATCCTGAGTGGCAAAGATTTTATGCGAGGGCAAAATTGCGTTAAGCGATGGAAGTTCCGCGGAGCCCGTGTTGCGAAGCTGGTAGCTGGCGCGAACCTGGAGGCGCAGCGGTGACCCAGCAATGTAATGCACCTCCAACGATTGTTTATCCACGCGGTAGCCCGGAGCCAGCGGCACCGAGCAGCCCGCCAGAAACATCGCCAGGAGCAATGCAGCGGCCAGCGAATTGAAATGCCGAGTGATCGGTCGAATCAAATTTCACCTTGCCGGGCCCGCCTTGACGGGGCGCGGCGATTCAAGGCGCATCGATTCTACCGGGCCAATGGGCGCGAGGTCAAAACCAGGTCAGGAGGCGGAATAGCGGGAGAGAACCTTCGAATCGCTGGCGCCATGGCGCTTGAGCGCGACGATGCTTGGAATTTGAGTGTCGGAAATTCCCCGGCGGAGCAACTCCATCATGGTGGATTCGGATATGCCCGCGTTCTTAAGAGTTGCCAAGGAGGAACCGGAAAGCGCGGGCTTCCCTTCCGCGCGGCGGCGCGCAACTTCCAGAATGATCGAATCGGAAAGTCCAGCCAGGCGCATGGCTTGTTCTTCGCCGGATTGCAATCCCAATTGGTTCAGTCGCGCCAATTCCAGAATTGTTTCTTCGGACGCTCCGGCCTGGCGCAGGCCGGCGACTCCGGCGCCATCCACAAACGGCTGCTGCTTTCCACGGGCCAGGTGGATCAGCTCGACACATGTGGCGTCGGTGATTCCGCCGTTTTTCGCCTTCGCCAATTCCGCCACCTCGGAATCGGTAACGTCGAGGGCTCGTAATTCTTCTTCAAGCGTGTAGCTGAACCCGACGCCATCGAGAGGCTTGAAATCGGTGCGATGAACTTTTTGGCAGCCGGGCAAAAGGCCAAGCAGAAAGACAAGGGCGGCAGCCGGCAATGCGTTTCCTGGGAGGGAACTCATCACGTTTACAATTGTAAGCGCGAAAGCGGCGCGCGGAGCGCCGGCTTGACGAAACGGTCACGGATTGCGCAACAGGGAGGGGATTGGGAAGCCGGCACGGGAACGAGGAGGGCAGGCGCAAAAGCTTGCCTTGGGCAAGGCGCCCTTCAGACGTTGTAGATTCGCTCGATTTCGAAGATGCCGGGAATGCGCTTGATGTTGGTTAGAATGCGCTCGAGCTGTTTGCGATCCGCCACATCGAGAGCGAGTTCGATGCGCGCGTGGAGATCCACGCCGCTGCTTTCGAGATTGCGAATATTGGCCTGCGCTTCGCTGATTACGGCGGTGATATCGGCGAGCAAGCCAGGGCGATCTTCCGTGAGAATGCGAAGGCGGACGGGAAACGTGGCGGCACTCGAGGAAGCCCATTCCACGGCGATGCGCCGCTCGGGTTCATAAAGGAGATTCTGCACATTGGGACAGGAAGTGCTGTGGACGGCAACGCCGCGGCCGCGGGTGACGTATCCGACGATATCGTCTCCGGGGATGGCGTTGCAACACTTGGAACGGAAGACCATCAAATCGTCGTGGCCGCGCACCAGGATTGTGCCGTCCTGGATGCCCAGCATGCGCTTGACCGTGGAAACCAGCTTGGGGGCTTTTTCCTCGGGTTTCTCCACCAGGTCCTTACCCGTGGCTTTGCCCAGCACCTGGCGCGCGGACCATTTGCCGTAACCCAACTCCGCGTAAAGATCTTCCGTTCGCGCGCAGCCATATTCATTGGCTACGCGCGTCAATTCTTCCTCGCGAATCTTTTTTAAATTCAGCCCGCACTGGCGCGCTTCTTTTTCCAGGAGGCGGCGGCCCACTTCGGTGGCTTCGCGGCGTTCGTGCAGGTTGATCCACTGGCGGATCTTGCTGCGGGCGCGCGAGGTGCGCACAAAAGTGAGCCAGTCGCGGCTGGGGGTGTGGCCTTTCTGGGTGATGATTTCAATCACGTCGCCGTTGCCCACGGCGTGCCGCAGAGGAACGATTTGTCCGTTCGCTTTGGCGCCGACGCACTGGTTGCCCACTTCGGTGTGAATCGCATACGCGAAATCCACGGCGGTGGCGCCGCGCGGAAGAACCACCACCAGTCCTTTCGGAGTGAACGTATAAACTTCTTCCGGATATAAATCCACCCGGAGCGTGGAAAGAAACTCGCTGGGCTCGGCCATCTCGCGAACCCATTCGATTAACTGGCGCATCCAGACGATACGCTGATCGTCCGCCCCCGAAATTTCACGGCCGTCCTTATATTTCCAGTGGGCGGCCACGCCTTCTTCCGCGATGCGGTGCATTTCCTGGGTGCGAATCTGAACTTCGAAGGATTGACCGGCATTGATAACAGTGGTGTGCAGGGACTGGTAAAGGTTCGGCCGCGGCATGGCAATGTAGTCCTTGAAGCGCCCGGGCACGGGCCGCCACAGCTGGTGGATCACGCCAAGAGCCGCGTAACAATTTTTAACCGTGTCGGTGACCACGCGCACGGCGAGCAAATCGTAAATCTGCTCCACCGGCCGCTGCTGCCGCTGAATTTTTTGATAGATGGAATAGATGCGCTTGGTGCGGGCCTGCACTTCGGCGGGAACTCCATTTTCCACCATCTTCTCGCGGATCAGGTTCTGCACTTCAGCCAAAAACTTTTCATGAACTTTATTTTTGGATTCAACTTTCTTTTGCAGCTCGATATAGGCGGCGGGCTCCAGATAGCTGAACGCCAGATCTTCCAGCTCGCCGCGAATCAAACCCATTCCCAGCCGGTTGGCCACCGGGGCATAAATTTCCAGGGTCTCGCGCGCAATGCGTTCCTGCCGCTGCGGATCGAGGTAATGCAGCGTGCGCATGTTGTGCAGGCGGTCCGCCAGCTTCACCAGCACGACCCGGACGTCGTTCACCATGGCCAGCAGCATCTTGCGAACGTTTTCCGCCTGGCGGGCTTCGGGAGCCAGTAAATTGAGGCGGCTGATCTTGGTGGTGCCTTCCACCAGGCGGGCGATGTCCGCACCGAACTGCTCTTCAATTTGGGTGATGGGGATTTTGGTGTCCTCCACGACGTCGTGGAGAAGCGCGGCGGAAAGCGTGGTCGCGTCCAGCTTCATGTCCGCCAGCAGGTGAGCAACTTCGAGTGGATGGGAGAGGTAGGGTTCGCCTGATTCGCGGTATTGGGAGCTGTGCTGCTCGGCGGCAAAGTCGTAAGCGCGGCGGACCAGATCGCGATCATCACCGGGCCGGTTGTGACGCAACTTGTCCAGAAGCTCGACGAAGCGCAGGTCAATGGCGCGCTTCGCCGCTAGATTTGCTGTCGGCTTGCTTTGCTGGCTCATCGTAGGCCTAGCCCTATTCTATGCCCACCTGCGGCCGTTCACAGCCCACTGTGACGAGGCTGTTACCCAGACACCGGGAGAGACACCCCTAAAAAAATGAACGGCGAGGACTCGCGAACCGCAGCCATCCTGGCGGGCGGGAATTGCCAAAAGGAAGAGCCGGCTGAGCCTGGAGCGGCTCAGCCGGCCATATCCTGTCTGTTAAGATTTCGGGGCCGGTGCTTCCATTTTCTTCTGCTTGATCTCTTTGACCTTGTCCATCAACTCGTCGGCAAGCTTCAAATCGCCCGAGCGAGCATCCGGCGTCGATTCCAGGTCCGCCTTCTGGCGGTACAAGAGGTTCAGATACGCCATGGCGTCCTCATAATCGGGGCGCAGTTCCACGGCCTTCTTCAAATTGGTGACGCCTTCATCGATGATCGCGCCAAACTTGGTGTTGAACTGGTCGCGAACCGCCGGCGGCATTGGTTCATCATCCTTGATCGGCTTCTTGCCGCTGGCATTGTAAGCGACGCGCAATTCCTTGTTTCCGCGATAGGCCAAGGACCAATCGATCACGCCGATCCAGTAGTAAGGCTCCGGATCGTCCGGCTTAATCTCCATGTGCTTTTTATGATAAGACTTCGATTCCTCGAACTTCTTCGGGTCGTAGGGAGTTCCACCCATGTTGTAAAGGATGGAGCCAATTCCATCGATCGCCGAAACATTGTTGGGATCTTTCTGAAGCACTTCCTGGAATTCCTGGATGGCCTGCTGGCCCAGGCGCACGTTGTCGTCGGAAGGCGCACCGGGGATATATTGGCTGGCATAGGCTGTAGCCAAATACAGGCGGGCATTCAGCAGAGAAGGATCAAGATCCTTGGAGGTCTTGAAATCTTCAATGGCCGCGTCAAATTGCCCGTTTTTATAGGCCTCCACGCCTTTGTTCAATTTGTCGCGGGCGCGTAGCCTGTCACATCCCGTGGCAGCCATAGCTAGGGCCGCGACCACGATTAGTAAACCAACTGTGCGGGACTTGCGTTCCATCCCTGGCTCTCCTTGAGTTTGGCTATGCCGAAGACCGGATGACTAGCAACGGGGCAAATGGAGGTTTTGGATCAGCGGCTACTGCGCGAAACAACCCCCATGAAACCAATCAGCCCTGCGGCCCGCCCTGAAGTTCCGCCCCCAAGCAACCCGAACAATTGCGGCGCGCCGAACTTCTCAAAAAAACTACTGGCCAGCTTCTACTTTTGCAGTGATCAGCCCGACCTTGTCAATTCCCGAACCACGCATTATATCAATGGCCCGAGCAACTTCAGCGAAGGGAACGTTGTCTTCTCCTTTGACGAAAGCAACTTTCTCCGCGCGCTCCTTAAAGATCGTATCCAACCGCGCTCCCAGGTCTTCCCAAGTCACATCGTCCTGGTTGATTTTTACTTTGCCGTTGGTAGCCACCTGGACCACGATGGTTTTCGCCAACAGTTCCGGATCTTCCTTGGCATTGGGGGGCGCGGGTTGCGGGACGAGTGCATCCAATCCTTTGGGCGTCGTCGGCGTGATTACCATGAAAATGATGATCAGCACCAGCAAAATATCGATCAACGGCACCACGTTCATGTCGGCTACGACGCCTTTATGTTCGCCAACTGCCATTCCCATGGAAGTACTCCTTTATTGCAATGCTTCTAAGAAATTTTCGGCACGGACCAGACTACCCTGAAATCAGGCTCGACGTAATGAGCCCAACCTTGTCGATTCCTGATCCACGCATGATATCAATCGCTCGAGCGACTTCAGAGAACGGAACGTTATCTTCTCCCTTAACGAAGGCGACTTTCTCCGCGCGCCCTTTGAAGATCAAATCTAACCGCGCTCCCAGATCTTCCCAACTCACTTCGTCCTGATTGATTTTTACTCTGCCGTTGGCTGCTACTTGAACCACGATCGGATTGGACAGCGGCTCGGGAATTTTTATGGACTGAGGCGGAGCAGGTTGCGGAACGAGAGCATTCAATCCCTTGGGCGTCGTCGGAGAGATGACCATGAAGATGATGATCAGCACCAGCAAAATGTCGATCAAGGGCACGACGTTCATGTCGGCTACGATGCCTTTATGCTCGCCAGTTGCCATCCCCATACTCTTACTCCTCGAATGCCACCGCGTCACACCGACCTAATGATGGACCGATATGCCCTGCAATTCAACTCGGGGCCCCCGGCGCCGCGCGCCTTGCGTGGCGCAAGACAATCCCCGTGGAAGTCCTAGCTGCCGCCGCCCGGCGGAGGAGCGGGTGCCTTCTTGGTCTCGAGTTTCTCGGTCAATAAGCCCAAGTTATCCACCCCGGCGGACCGGACTTCGTCGACGACTTTGACGACGTCGCCGTACTTCGCACGGGCATCGCTTCTCACGAACACGGTCTTGTCCAGGCGATTCGCCAAGCGGTCTTTAACCATGTTGGTGATGGCGTCCAGAGGAACCTTCTCCGTGCCAAGGTAGATGGACCCGTCACGAGTCACGGCCACCAGAATCGCGTCGTCGCGATCGGCAGCTTGCATGTCCTGGGCGTTTTGCGCCTTAGCCATGTCCACCGAGACGCCCTTCTGCAACATGGGCGTCACCACCATGAAGATAATCAATAGCACCAGCATAATGTCGGCCATGGGAATCACGTTGGGGGTCGACATTACCGGCGGTGCTTTTGGTTTGTAAGCCATGGGTTACTTCTTTCCGCTGCGGCGGGTGATGAAATAATTGATCAACTCCATCGACGAGTTATCCATCTCAACGTCGAAGGCTTCCACCTTGTTGGTGAAATAGTTGAAGGTCCACACGGCCGGCACGGCCACGAGCAAGCCGAGAGCCGTGGTGACGAGAGCTTCCGCGATACCGCCGGCCACCGCTGAAAGTCCGGTCGCTTTGGTGTTCGCGATGCCCTTGAACGCGTTGATGATGCCCATCACGGTGCCGAACAATCCGACGAACGGCGCCGTCGATCCAATGGTTGCCAGACCGGAAAGACCACGCTTCATTTCGGCGTGAACGATGGCCACCGAACGTTCCAGACCGCGCTTGGCCGCCTCGATCACTTCTTCTTCGGAAACCTGAGCGGAAGCCGCCTGGAATTCCGAGAGGCCGGTGGCGACCACCTTGGCGATGTGGCTCTTCTTGTTGCGCTCGGCGATGGAAATCGCTTCGTCGAGTTTGTTGTCCTTCAACGCCCCGGCCACTTGCTGAACGAAGACGCGGGACTGTTTCCGCGACGCACTGTACATCAGCGCCCGGTCAATCATGATTCCCACCGACCACGCGGACATGATGAAGAGAATCACCACAACCGCCTTGGCGGGAATACTCATGGTGTGCCACATCGAAACCAAATCCCAGCCGACTTCCGGGGCCGCCTGCTGCAAAAGCCACAAGCCAAGCAATGAAACATTCGCGAGCATGAGTTTTGCTCCTCCTCAGTTCGTTCCAATTCTTCGCCGATGGATGGACTGCCAGCCCCGGGCCGAAGCCCGGCGAATCCGGGCCTACCCACCCAGGCTGAAGATTACAGAAATCGTCGTATCTACTTCAACCGGATCGCCATTGAGCAGCGTGGGTTGATAACGCCACTGCCGGACAGCGTCCATTGCTGCCTTGACGAGCAGCGGCGGGCCGCCCATCAATTGAAGCTCTTGCACCGTACCGTCCTTCGCAATAATCGCGTGCAGGATCACGGTTCCCTGAATGTGGGCCTGCTTGGCGATCGCCGGATAGGTCGGCTGAATCATACGAACCATTTTCGCCTGCTGCACATTACCACCAACGCGCACGCGTTGGGGAGCGGCTTTCGGGGGAGGAGGCGGCGCACCACCACCGATGCCGCCAATGATTCCGCCGAGAACCCCACCCGCCTGGCCTCCGGGCATTCCGCCAGGCACTCCACCGACGACGCCAACCGCGGAAACGTCCGGGGGCAACTCTTCTTCCTTAATGATATTGACCTTCTTGGGGATGACGCTGGGCGCCATCATTTTGCCCTGCTGGATGATGCGGGCCACGTGATGCACAATCGTGGGCGCCGCAGGAGCCGGGGGTGGCGGTGGGGGAGGAGGCGCCGGCGCCACCAGGAATGTCGTCAGCATGGCCTTGGGCAAGGCCTCCGTGTAAATCAGAGGAATCAAAATCAAGATGCCCAGCAGGATGCCCTGGAAAATGGCCGAGACAATTACGGTCCACCACTTCTTGGTCCGTTTGGTTGTCGGCCCGGAATCGACCAGATCGTCAAACATGATTACCTCCTCGCTGCTGCCGTGAGGCGCTTTTCGGCTGCGGATCCGTTGCCCGCCACGGCGCTCTTTCCACCTCTGAACCTATCCCAAACCACAACGATCGGAGCTGCGATTCCGAAACTGGAGTACGTTCCTATCACAACTCCCACCACCATAGCAAAAGAGAAGCTGCGCAAAACTTGTCCACCCATCAGATAGAGCACCAGCACGGTGAGAAAGGTCAGGCCGCTGGTGAGAATCGTCCGCGAAAGCGTCTGATTGATCGAACGATTGACGATGACGGAGAGCGGCTCACGCCGCATCAGCCGGAGGTTTTCGCGGACACGGTCAAAAATGACGATGGTATCGTTCATCGAGTAGCCAACCAGGGTAAGCAGCGCGGCGATTACCGTCAGCGAAATCTCGTAGTGAAACAAAGAGAAAAGGCCCAGCGTAATCAGCACATCGTGAAAAACCGCGATCACCGCCGCCGCACCGTACACCCACTCGAATCGGAACGCAATATATACCAACATGCCCGCGAGCGCATAGAGAGTTGCGAGCACGGCTTGCCGGCGAAGCTGTCCGCCTACCTTGGGCCCCACGATTTCCACGTTGCGAATTGTGAAAGTGCCGAGCGCAAAACCATCGCGCAGCGAAGCAAGCACGGCGCTGTTCACGCCGGACAAGTTTTTCAAGTCGTCGAAATTGGTGAGCAGGCCGCTCCTCTGCGTATCGCGGAATTGAATGATGCTTTGCGCGAGCTGTTTATAGCGGTCGCCGCCCGTCGGTCCAAGCGTGAGCGGATCTTTGCGCGTCAGGAAATCGGCGAGTGATTCGGAATTGGCTTCATTGAAGTCCGCCTGTCCGGAATTGGCGGCGGGAAAAGTCTTATGCAGGGCATCGAGAATTGATTGCTTGCCGGCATCGAGAGATTGGTCGCCCAGGCCTTTTTGCTCCAGGCCGATGACGACATCATTGGAATTGGGATTGGAGATGTCGCTGATCTGCTGAATGGTGCTGTCACTCAGGCCTTCGGCCGCCAGGCTCTTGCGAATTTGGTCGACCGGAGGAGGCCCGGCAAAGCGCACATAAACCAGCGTGCCGCCGCGGAAATCGATTCCGTAGCGAAGGCCCCCCGCGCGAAAAATCGAAATTGCGCCAATTGCCAAAAGAATCAGGGACAAGCTCACGAAATACTTCGCCTTGCCCATCCAATCAATGTCGACGCCGTGGAACAGCTCCACCATAATGGTCAGTCCTATCCCTCGAAGGTTAGACACCAACAGGCACGATTTAGTGCCAGCCTAAATGTGACCACCTTCCGGGCCGAATTTTGCCCATCCTCCCAAAGCCTTGCAGGGCCGAGACATGCGTAGTTCGCCGCTGCCAATGAACGATCCAAAAACGGCCTTTCCACCGGGCCAGTTCCAAAAATCACCTTCTCCGCTAAAGGTATTGGACACCGCGCAGAATCATCCATCGACTACAATTTCAATCCGCCCCGGCCTTGATCCAGCACAAGTGCTAAATGCTCAATTTTGAATCGCGCGCCATTCTGCCCAGATGCCAATCGAAGATCGCCCGCGAGACATAAATGGAAGTGAACAAATTGGACAACAGGCCGATCACCAAGGTGACCGCGAAGCCTTTCACGGGCCCGGTCCCGAACAGAAACAAAAACGCCGCCGATACCAGCGTAGTGATGTGCGTATCAATGATCGTTAGAAACGCCCGGTCGAATCCCAACTCCACCGCCGAGGAATTTGCCTTCCCGCCATAAAGTTCTTCACGGATGCGCTCAAAAACCAGGACGTTCGAATCCACGCCCATACCGATCGTCAGTACCACTCCGGCTATGCCAGGCAGGGTGAGCACGCCGCCGAAATAGGCCAGCGCTGCAAGCAGGATGAGCAGGTTCAAGAGCAACGCCACCACGGCATTGATTCCCGATAGGCGGTAATAAAACACAAGGAAAAGCATTACCGCGATCAAGCTGCCGATGGAGGCACGCACACCGTCGCGAATGGAATCAGCGCCCAGGGATGGCCCAACCGTTCGCTCTTCCAAATATTTGATGGAGGCAGGGAGGGCGCCGGCGCGAAGAATCAGCGCCAGGTCCTTGGCGGAGTCTTGGTCGAAATTTCCTTCGATCACGCCCGAATCC
Organism: uncultured Acidobacteriota bacterium; assembly: GCA_963756355.1. Classification (GTDB taxonomy): domain Bacteria; phylum Acidobacteriota; class Terriglobia; order Acidiferrales; family UBA7541; genus JBGPTK01. The sequence continues at coordinate 124,069 of CAVWOD010000025.1, forward strand.
TCGATCCGGCCGTTGATTACGGGAGCGCTTTGCACCTTATGATCGAGGACAATCGCCATTTGCTTGTGCAAATTGGTTTCAGTGAACGGCCCAAAGCGCTGAGCAGCGGCTTTGAAAAGATGGAAGGAGACTTCATACCGCCCCGGCTGCTCCGGGTTTAATTGCGGGTTGGCACTGCTCAAATCCTGCCCGGTAACGATGGGTGAACGGTTCAGCAGATACCAAACCTGCGCCGATGGCTGGCCGGCAGCGACGCCCTCCGCCTTTCCAGGTACAAGCTCGGATCCCGCTGGCAGCACTCCACCGTGATCGGCAAGCGCTTCCGCCTCGGAAGCGTATGGCCGGTCGCCGAGAACAAGCTGAAGTTGCAGCTGGCCGCCCGCTTGAATCACAGCCTTGGCGCGGCTTGGATCGCCCTCGCCGGGGAGTTGCACCAAAATTTCATCTTCACCGCGGCCCGTGAATGCGACGGTGGGCTCGGTCAGGCCGAGTCCATTGATACGGCGCTCGATGGTCTCAAGCGATTGGTCCATGGTTTGGCGCTTGAGTTCCGCTACCACGGCGGGTTTCATGGTCAGCAGATAACCGGAGGCCTCGCCTGCGGCGGCGGAAATATCCCAATCGGGCAACTGGTCGCGCACCAAATCCCGAACCGTACTGGCCTGGTCTGTAGCGAGGTTGCGAATCAATATGTGCGTATCGTCGACGCGGCGAATTTCGCCGAACCCGATATTCTTATCGTGCAGAGTCTGATTCAGGTGGTCAATCGATTGGTCGCAGCGCATCCCCACTGCTTCCTGCACCTGCACCTGCAGCACCAGGTGGCTGCCGCCCTTCAGGTCCAAACCCAGCTTGATCCGTTGCGCAAAATTATCTTTCACCATGGCCCAGGAAGTGGGGAATTCAGGCAACCCAATCAGGCCGAAAATGCAGAGCAGGATCACGCCTGCGATCAGAATTATTTTCCATCTCAGCTGGGGAGTCATGCGAGCTTGCTAGCTCTCCTTCGTGGTTTCCGGTTGCAGACCGGCAATGGCCGAACGCGCGACCTTTAATTTTACCTGCTCGGCAACACGCAATTGCACCGCATCGCCTTCCAAGCCGACGATGGTGCCATACAGTCCGCCGCTGGTGATCACTTTGTCGCCGTTCTTCAGCGCCAGCAGCATCTGGGCCGTTTTCTTCTGCCTCCGCTGCGCGGGAAGGATCAGCAGAAAATAGAAGATCACCATGATCAGGATCAACGGAAGCAAGCCGCCCACAAAGCCGCCCGGCGCGCTTTGCGCGGCCAGAAAAATACCCGCGAATAATGGTTGAATATTCATTTTGCGTGCCCCGCCGCGTTTACCCCTGTCCGGACCGGCAGGGAGAAGGAAATTCCCCCGAAGAAAAAGCCCGACCCGCGTCTCGCCCGGACGCCTGCCTAGGAAGGCTCATTTTCAAGGCGTGCTTGAAGGTCGGTGCAGAATCTTGCCAGGTGCCCAAGCCGGATAGCCTCGCGAATTTGACGCATTATGTCAAGGTAAAAGTAGAGGTTGTGGTGGGTGTTCAGGATGGAAGCCAGGATTTCATTGGCGGAAAAGAGGTGGCGAAGATAGGCCCGGGAGTAGCGCGCGCAGACCGGACATTTGCACTGCTCGTCAACCGGGCGGGGGTCCTTGGCATATCGCGCGTTCTTGATCAGCAGGCGCCCTTGGCTGGTGAACAAATATCCGTGGCGGGCGGAGCGAGTGGGCAGCACGCAATCCATCATGTCGATGCCGCGAAGGATGTAATCGCCCAAGTGTTCCGGGCGGCCCACTCCCATCAGGTATCGCGGCTTATTTGCGGGGAGGCGCGCGGCTGTTTCGGCGGTGATTTCGCAGGTGATTTCGTGCGGCTCGCCCACCGCCAAACCTCCCACTGCGTAACCGGGAAAATCCAATTCCACTAATTGGCCGGCGTTTTCGCGGCGCAGGTCAGCGTGAGTGGCCCCTTGCACGATGCCGAAAAGAGCTTGCCGCGCGGGATCGCCATGCTCCGCAAAAAAATCGCGGCAGCGGCGCGCCCAGGCCAAGGTGCGGGCCGCGGCTTTGCCGGCGCTGGCGTGATCGGCGGGAGTTTCGATGCATTCGTCGAGGACCATGATGATGTCCGCGCCCAAGGCGATTTCGATCTCGATTGCTTTTTCGGGGGAAAGGAAATGCTCGGAGCCGTCCAGGTGCGAACGAAAAGTGACGCCGTCGTCCGTCACTTTTCGCAAATCGGAAAGGCTGAACACCTGGTAGCCGCCGGAATCCGTAAGGATCGGATGCGGCCAGGACATGAATTTGTGCAAGCCGCCCAGCTCGCGGATGGTCTGGTGGCCGGGGCGGAGAAATAAATGGTACGTATTCGCGAGCAGGATTTGAACGCCCAATTCTTCGAGCGTCGCTTGCGGCAATCCTTTGATGGATGCCGCTGTGCCCACCGGCATGAATGCAGGCGTCTCGATCACGCCGTGCGGAGTGGTCAGACGGCCAAGCCGCGCTCCGCTTGGATCGGTCTGCAAAACTTCAAATTGAAAGGCCATCCTCCCGAGTGTATCAGGAGAATACGGCCGCCATACCAGCCTTGACCAGTATCCAAATCAACCAAAGTCCGATCACCGTGCCGAGAGATTTGCCCATGCTGATTTTCTTCGGGCGAGCCACGGCAAATCCCAATGCCGCCAGAAACAGAGTCCAAAACGTGAATATATCCAACGACGTGCAAATTGACATCAGCCACTTTGGAGCATCGTCCGCCAGAAAAGCCCCGGCATTCGATGCGACTAAATGTTCAATGTCGATCGTGTCCGGCGATTTTACAAATAAAATCAAGATGCCCAGTATTTGTTGAATCACCGCGGGCATCCAGGAATACGTGACGATGCCGAGACTGGTCTTGAAATTCAGCTGCGCTCCGGAGGTCACATTGAACGCCCCCAGCAAAACTCCCGCCCCGATCAGCGCGCCGCCAAAAATGAAGATGGGTATTCCAACGTAGCCAAAAATCGGAGCAAATTTTGTTTGCTGTTCGATCAGGCGCTCTTTCTGGTCCGGCGCCATCTGCTCGACGCGCTTGTTGTCCGCCATTTTCTTTTCAATCAGGCCGCGCCAGCCAACGCGTTGGCCAAAAATTCCCGTGACGACGAACGAAAGCAGGATGATCACAATTACAGGAGCGATCCAATCGGGATTGCGGGCGATGTCGGCAAACGTGGCCTTGGGAGAAAAAAGCGCGCCGGTAAGCCGGCCGAATGTGCCAATTGGTGCTTCGCCTGTTGCGGGGCCCGGAGCCGATGGTGGAGTGGTTGCCATTTCAAATTCCCCCTCGAATTTGGATTGACGGAAAGCCGATCTCTGGTGTTCCTACGCCTGGCAGGCGCAAAAGTTTCACCGCGGCGAGAGTGTACTCCTACCCGAGTTGGGGAAGAATAAAAATCAGGCGGGAATCTGCGGGACGGCAGCGAGCAATGCCTTGGTGTAAGGTTGTTGCGGGGCGGACAAAATTTTGGCGGCCGGACCGACTTCGACAAAGCGGCCTGCTTGCATCACGGCCACGCGCGAAGCCAATTGCGCCACTACGGGAAGGCTGTGCGAAATCAAAATGAAAGTCAGGTTCAGATCGCGGCGGAGTTGATCGAGCAATTCCAGAATTTGCGCGCCCACGGAAACATCGAGCGCGGACACCGGTTCGTCGCCAATCACCAATTCAGGCCGCAAAATCAAGGCTCGTGCGATGCCGATGCGCTGCCGCTGCCCTCCGGAAAATTCATGGGGATAGCGCGTCATCGCATCCGCTCCCAGTCCAACAGCCTGCAACATTTCCGCGGTGCGATCGCGGCGAGCGGATCGTGCAAGACGCGGCTCGTGAATTTCGAGCGGCTCGCCGACAATTGCGGCGACGCGCATTCGCGGATTCAGCGAGGCCACCGGATCCTGAAATACCATTTGGATTCCGCGGCGCAGGTGGCGCAATTCCGCGCCGCGCGCGGCCAGCCAATCGCTGCCGCGAAAATAAATTTCCCCCGCGTCCGGTTCGATCAGGCGCAAAAGCATTCGCGCCAGAGTTGTTTTGCCGCAGCCGGATTCGCCTACAATTCCCAGCGTTTCTCCACGCTCGAGCTCGAAACTCACTCCATCCACCGCCACGGCGCGGCGGCGCGAACCGCCGAACACACCCGCTCCGGTGGAATATTCTTTTCGCAAATTTCGCACTTCGAGAAGTTTTTGTTCGGGCATTTTTCAATTGCGCGCCAGATTCTTTGCGCGTTAATTATTTTTTTCGATTCCTGAATCCGCCAGCACGCAGGCCACGCGCGATCCGGCGGAAACGGCTCGCAATTCCGGAACCGCCCGGTCGCATTCCGAGCGTCGCAAGGCACATCGCGGGGCAAACGCACACCCGGGAGGCAATGCGTCCAGAGGGGGCACTGTTCCCAAAATGGGTATCAGTTTGCCTCGTTCCAGCCTCGGGGCTGCCTTCAGCAGACCCTCGGTATAGGGGTGCCGGGGGTGGCGGAGCACTTCGAGGGCAGGCCCCTCCTCAACAATGCGGCCGGCATACATCACGGCCAACCGGTCGGACACCTGGGCGACTACGCCCAGGTCATGGGTGATGAAAAGCAGGGCCAGTCCCAGGTCGTCACGAAGCTGCGCGAGCAATTCCAGAATTTGTTTTTGCACGGTCACGTCGAGCGCGGTGGTTGGCTCGTCGGCGATCAGCAGGCGCGGACCAGCGGCGAGGGCCATGGCGATCATGGCGCGCTGTCGCAGGCCGCCGGAAAGTTGATGCGGAAATTGCCGCACGCGAATTTCGGGTTCGGGAACGGTGGCGCGATGCAGCGCTGCAATTGTGCGCAGGCGAAGCTGTTGCGAGTTGAGATGAGGCTCGTGGATGGAAATGGCTTCTTCGATTTGGGCGCCGATGCGCATCACGGGATTCAGCGCCGTCATCGGTTCCTGAAAAATCATGGCGATTTCGTGTCCGCGGACTGCGCGAATTTGCGGCGGTGTTGCGGTGATCAGATTTACGGATTCCCCGAAAGAGGAATCCGCGGAACCCATTTCTGCATGAGGGGCGGCGTGAGCAAGCACCGGAGATTCGCGCAGCTGTAATTGGGCTTCTCCGTTAAGGCGCGCGCCGGGTGGATTGAGTCCCATCAGCGCTAGGGCCAGCATGGTTTTGCCGCTGCCGGATTCGCCCACGAAGCCGAGCGTTTCGCCCGGGTGAATCGAGAACGAAATATCGTTCACCGGGCGCACCCAGCCGGAGGTGGTGGGCAATTCCACCGTGAGACCGCGCACGTCGAGGAGCGGTTCCATGCACACAGGATAGAGCCTGTGCGCTTGGATGGAAATGAAATTGGAGGGAGGAGTTACTAGAGTTGCTGAGGCAAAGACTCCGGACGCGTTAGCAAATAGTGCCAGGGAGGGGTAACCAGGAAATGGGAAGTTGCTCTGGATCCCTCTCTTCGCTCGGGATGACCACGATTCCCTGTGGCCGCTCGAGTTGTGGCGAAACGCTAGCGCTGGGCGATCGGGATGACCAGGCGGAGCGCGGTGTGCGTTGCGGAGAAGCCGACTACTTTGTTGTCAACCAGGCCGGAAGATTTTGCGGCGGCGATTACCGTGATTTCGCGAATGTGTTTTTGGCCCTTGGGATAGACCACCCAGATGCCGCCATTGGATTTCAGGAAGCCGCGCAGAATTCTGAGATGGCCTAGGTCGGATTCACTTTCGGCTCCGAAGAAAATTAAATCGGAATCTTTTGTGGGTTCCTCGTGCGTGATTTTGCCAACGCGTTTTTTCAATAGTGAAAGGAAGGACGAATCGTTGACGTTGATTACGGCGACGACGGATTCCGGCTTCACGCCCAATTTATCGAGCAGCGGGCGGTGCGCGTAGGATTTCTCCGGTGGACGCGCGGATTTTTTTGATTTCACAACTGGCGCCATGGGGTCAATTCTCCAATTGGACTTTCTCGCCGAATTTCTTTCCCAGTGAATTTAAATAGCCATCCATGGTGGCGTGAAATCCGATGATAAACCGCGAGACGAAACGGAAGAATGAATTGTAGACCTCGCCGTTTTCCGTGATTCGCAACGTGCTGCCGTTGCCTCCAGGACCGGGCTGAATTTGATAGGTCCACGTGCCGCCGAACGGCAGGTTTGGATTGGCAATGCGTGTGACCAATCGCGACGGCTGATTCCATTCCACCACTTCATAGGGCATGGAACCGCCGTGGGAATCAATTTCGCGCCAGGAAATGTGACCGTTTCTCTCGGGCAGAATTTCCACGCTCTTTACACCGCTGCGCCAGGAAGGGAAGGCCTCGGGAGTGGTGATCGCCTTCCAAATTACTTCAGGGGGCTGCGAGAAATGCGCGGCGCGCGTGGCGCTGTGCGCTTGGGGAAGCGAGGCGCCAATACCAATGATGATTAGCGCCAAAAGCGCGAGAGCGGCGACGGTGATTCCGGCCCACTTCATGGCTGGCTCCTTTTCGAATTTGGAGAAGTTAGTTGAAAGATCAGGTTGGTGTGCAAGGGGTAAGCAGGCAAAGCGCGTTGGTGCGGAGTGGCTGTGCTACTGGGGCCAATTTGTCTCTTGTGGGGATTCGTTTGATGGCGGCGGGCGCACTAAAGCAGGAGCGAAAAATGCGCTTCGCGATTACAATTTCTGGATTCCTTTGGTGGGGATATGGAACTGGGCCGGCAATCCGGAGTGGATTGGAAGAAACTGTTCGCGCAGCGGGGATTCCGCTTTTTCTTTGCGGGTGTGTTCGTTTCGTTGAGCGGATCAGGGATGAATTTCGCCGGCGTCACGTGGTACGTTCTGGGGCGGACGAATTCCACCGTGCAAGTGAGCTTGCTGCTGATCCTGATGACGATTCCGGGACTGTTTGTGCCGCTGTTTGGCGGAGTGCTGATCGATCGGATGGATCGCCGTTACCTGGGGATGACGCTGGACATTGCGCGCGGGTTGGTGGTTGCCGGCATCGCCACGCTTTTTTTTCTGCACCGCGCGGGGCTGGGCTCGATTTACACGATGGTGATTCTGCTGGGCGTTGGTTCGGCGATGTATTGGTCCAACATCAATGCGCTGGTGCAGGAAGTGATTTCTTCCGGCGAATTGGTGGCGGCGAATTCCGCGGTGCTGATCGCGGTGCAGGGAGGATTGGCCATTTCGGGCGGGCTGGTGGGATTTATTTACGATCGCGCGGGGATCGCGGGAATTCTGGCGATTGACGCGAGTTCGTATTTTGTTTCGGCGTTTTGCTTGTACCGGCTGCGGCGGGGATATTTCGCTCCGCATGTGACGCACCGGATCGATTTGCCGGAGGCGCTGGAAACGCCGCTGGCCGTGGCTGAAGAAACTTCCATGCCGCCCTTGATCGAGCCTGCATTCGAATCGGGATTTATCGCGGAATTTCGCGAAGGGATTGGATACCTGCGCAGCCATCCGAATATTCTGGCGCTGGGAATCACCTACGCGTGCATGATCGCGGGCGTGATCAGCTCGAACGTACTGGTGGTGGCGCTGACCAAAGATATTTTGCACTCGGGCGCGCCGGGCTACGGATTGATGGAATCGGGCTGGGCGGTGGGAGCGGTGGCGGGCGGATTTGCCGCGGGATTTCTGGTAAAGCGCATTCGTCCGGCGCGGGTGCTGATGACTTCGCTGATTACCCTGGCGATTGGCAACGCGCTGTTTCCTTATGCACGGTGGCTGGCGATTGCCACGATCATGCACGGAATTTTCGGGGCTTGCCGCGCGCTGGGAGGAGTGTTGACGCAGTCCGCAATCATGACGGCGGTGCCGCGGCGGCTGATGGGGCGGACGCAATCGACATTTGCGGTGCTGTCAACTTTGATGCAGATCATGATGAGTTTTTCGCTGGGATGGCTGGCGGAATATTCGGGATTGCCGGTTGCTTTTGCGTTGTTGGGGATTATTTATGCCGGCGCGGTTGCGGCGGCATTTCGCGCGCGTTCGATGGCGCAAGCGGCGGCGGCTGTGGAAGCGCTGCCGGGGTAGGGTTTTCCGATTTGCGCGTTAATCAGGAGTTTGGGAACTTGAGCTCAAATCCCTTAATCCTCATAGAACTGAGCGTCGGGCGAGGGGCATGTCCGCGTCGAGCGAAATTTTTTACCTTCTCTAGTGTCACTCAGTATTCTGGCTTGGGCTGCTTGCGACGCAACGCACCATTGCTCCCGTAGTGCGTCGGAAATTATTTTTCTGTCGTACGGTTCTTGGTCGTCTCTACGGTCATGAAAACTTCCAAATTGAGTACCAAATATCTGTGGCTGTCGAATTGAATGCAAATAGCGGTCAAGTGTTGCAGCACTCAGCCACATCGCGTTATGGATTCCCTTGTTTACCGCAGTGACCGCAAGCACGTGCGCGTAGAGGTAGTCGGAAGGCTTCTGTCCGTGCTGAAAAATGAAGGCTGCATAGTAAAAGTCTTCTCCTGACTGAACTTTCCCTTCGCTGATTAATTGCCTCACTTGTTTTCTGCGCCTGGCGTCTCCCGTCTCGTCGTTCCTGTTCTTTTGGTCCTCTTCGTATATCTCACGCATCGCATTCTTAGCGTCCTGAACACTGGTCAGTTTCGCCTCACTCTGTTGACCACCAACAGTGAAAACCATTGATGCGAGCGCGACAAGAGTTAGGAAAACGGACAAGCTGACGCGAGCCATGGGGTTGGCCTCCACATGAACTGTTACATGTCCAAATCTGTCAGATGTTATCATTCTGCAGAATTGCTGGATAACTTTTGACAAGTCCGGTTACAGGACATTTGAATTCGGCGCCATGGGATCGATTCAACCGGTCCGGCTTCCGCGTTAATCAGGAGTTGGCTGCGTCCCACTGTGCTCCGAATTTTCGTCAATGCTGGATGCAAGCAATCCAAAAAGTTTCGGACGTAGTGGTGTCTGTGTGAGGATTCCAGTCGTTTTGTCGAGTGAGATTTCCCGACGATTCCTTCGACACAAACTGAACCTTTTCGGTTAGGGGCAGCATGGTTGTGTAACGGTGTCGATTGCCTTATATTAAGCAGAGAAGTAATTGCTGTGCCTGAAAATGTCCGCCATACGTCCTAATATGTACTGGAGGCCACTATGCGTCGCGTAAACGTGGCGCTGGCATCGTCAGCCTCAGCTTTTCTATTCGCGATTCTCATTTGCTCTCCTTCTCATATTGCTTCAGCACAGGACACTGAGCAAACAGGCACCCGACAACCTGCGAAGATCGTAACACACGCCAATACGGTGCTTGTTCCAGTAGTTGTGACCGACAAACGCGGGAACCACTTGCATGGCCTCACTCGTGACGAGTTTGAAGTGCGCGAGGACGGCAAACTCCAGCCCATTCTCAGTTTCGAGGAAGTCACAGCCAATTCCAAAACGATTGAACCCGTGAAGTCCCAACCCAATTTCTTTACGAACCAACTTGCTGAACAACAGGCGAAAGGCTTGCAAATCATCACGCTCGACCTGATCAATACCTCTTTCGGGCATCAGGCAGATTCCCGCAAGGCTGTGATCGATTTTCTGTCGAAGTCGGTGGCCGGAAAAAATCTAGTGGCTTTGGTAGTCATCGATCGCGGCGGCGTCCATTTGGTTCACAATTTCACGAGCGACCGCGCAGTGCTGGTTTCGGCTATTCAGAAGGTGCAGAGCCAGCTGACCTCGCGAGACACGCACACCTTGAATATTGGCAACATGGCAAAGATTAGTAAAACGAACCCCATCGACACAGGCGGTGAAGATGATGCTGAGGCGGCGCAACTCTCTGCCATCCTGGCGGGCGGCAGCTCGGCAGCTGAGGCACGCATTGATCTGGGACGAGAGAGCCAGGATGGGCTACTCACGCTCAAGTGCTTGCAGCAAGTAGCTCAGTATTTCGCGGCGGTTCCAGGGCGAAAATCACTGATCTGGGTATCCACCGGATTTCGCATGCTACAGAGCCAGATGTCCGGGGGTTTTGGCCGGGGCCCGACGCCGGAGGATTGGCAACGCACTGTCCATGCACTTCAACTTGCGGATATCGCTGTATATTCCGTCGATCTTGGTGGTCTTCTGGCAACAACGAGAGCCGTAACTTCTACTCCCGTGAATAATCCTGGAAGCTCGACCGATGGTGGCGTTGCAGCACGCAGCACTGCTTTGCAAGCCTCCGAAATGGGACTGACGACGGACCCCATCCAGGCGAAGCACGACACCTTGAATCAGATGGCCGAAAAAACTGGAGGACAGGCTTTGTACAACAGTAACGATCTTGACGACCTGCTTCGGCGCGCAATGCAGGATTCGGCGGATTATTACTTGTTGGCTTATCCCGCTAGCGATAGACAGAAAGACGGATGGCGAAAGCTCGATGTGAAAGTTCACCACGAAGGCGTGCAAGTCCGCAGCCGCAGCGGTTTCTTCTTCACGAATGCCGCATCCGATCCTGACGCGACTCGGCAGGCGGATGAGTTGATGGCGGTGACGTCTGCCTTGGAGTTTACTTCGCTCCCTATAACTGCCTCGTGGGACAAGACGGAGCCTAATGGCCTGAATCGCAATATTCATTTTTCGATCTTGATTCCAGCAGGCGCGACGGAAATCGATTTTGACCATGAGAATCACATCTTTCTCGATTTTCTCGTCCTCGCGACAGACTTGAGTGGTAAGGATGTAGGAAAAATCACACAGCGTCTTGACCGCAAACTACCTCCAGCAGGTGTAACGCAGATACGGGAGAACGGGATTACGTATGCAAACCTACTTACGTTAGCGCCTGGTGCGTACAGCGTTCACATTGTGGTCCGCGACAATATGACAGGTAGGATGGGCAGCATAGTCGCCCCGCTAAAAGTGGACTAGCAAAAGTCTTTGCTGTTGAAGAGCGTCCAGGAAGTCAATCTAGCGACAGTCGTTGTCACGCAAGCAGGCTAACTCGTGAAAAGTCGGATTACCGGACATGTGAGTTGGGGGGTGCTGGGAACGAATCCACTTGGATGAAAATGCCCCGGCGGAATCGCTCGCTCGAAATCGCGAAAAGATTCGCTTGCGAAGTAGCGGGTCACTTTCCGATTTGCGCGAGTTGGAGCCCGATTGCCGCGGCCCCGGCCTACTCCCAGCGAAACACTTTCGCCGAGACCGCCGTGCAAACGGCGAACACAATTACCAGCGCCAGCACATCGCCCACATGAGCCGACCACGCGTCGCCGCTCCAGATTCCCTGAAGCAGCGGGACGGCGTAGGTGAGCGGCAACACTCGCGCCACCGCGTGAAGCACGGGCGGCAGCGAGCTAACGGGCGCGAAGAGTCCCGAAACGACGATCATCGGATACAAAATAATGGCGCCCACCGGCTGCGCAAAGCGCGCCGTGGGAACGATGCTGGCGATAATAAATCCGACCGACAAGATGCTCCATGTGCTGATCAGCAGGGCAATCGTAAACGAGAACAACGGAGCATGAACTCCCACCGGGTAGTAGCGTTTGCCTGCCAGGACCATCAAGGCCAGTGTGGCAGCGGTGAGCAACAGCTTGACGAGCACGTGGGCGGTAAGAATGGTCTGCGGGCGCAACGGAGTGGCGCGAAGCCGCTTGAGGATGCCGCCTTCGCGATAGATCGCGATAATCGTAACCAGCGACAAGACCGCGCTGATGACGATCAAGAGGGATGCGAGAACCGGCAAGCCCACGCGCAAAAAACTGCTGGCGGCAAGCGAAGGCGCCGGGACTCTGCGGCTGGCGACCCGGCCCAACACCAGGAAAATTAGAACGGGGAAACCGATCGTCCCGAAGGCGCCAAGCGGCTCGCGCAGAAAAACCTTCGTCTCGATCCAAGTCAATTTCCAAAGTCCACGCATCATCATGATTGATCCTAGTCGCGAATCGAGTGGCCAGTCAGTTTAAGAAACACGTCCTCAAGGTTCGGGAGGACCGTGCGGAAGTCGGTAACGCGAATGCGATTCTCGGAGAGACAATGAATCACCTCGGTCACCAGGTCGTCGCCCCGGCCGCGAATGGTGATTTGCGATTCGTTGCGGATCACGGCTTCGATTCGCGGGATCGCCCGAAAGTGCTCGTCAGCGGTTGGGTCTTCCGTGGCAAGAACCACGGTTCGTTCCGGGCAGTGCCGGTTCACCAGGCCCTCCGGCGTGTCAATGTCGATAATCCGTCCGTGCTCGATGATGGCCACGCGGTCGCACAACCGTTCGGCCTCTTCCATCAGGTGAGTGGTCAAAAAGACCGTCTTGCCGCGCTCGCGGATGCCGCGAACCAGTTCCCAAATCGCGCGCCGCGACTGCGGGTCGAGCCCGGTGGTCAGCTCGTCGAGGAACACCACCTCCGGATCGTTGATCAGGGCAAGGGCAATGAACAGCCGTTGCTTCTGGCCGCCCGAAAGGTTCATGAACCAGGCGTTGCGCTTGTCGATCAGGCCAAGCTGTTCGAGCAAGCGTTCGCCGTCGACCGCCTTCTTCTTGTAAAGCGAAGCCCACAGGTCCACCGCTTCCCACACTTTGATGCGCTTCTGCAGTTGCGCCTGCTGGAGCTGCACGCCGATCCGCTCCTGCAACTTGTAAACGTCGTGGAAAGGATTAAGACCCAGAACCGATATGCTGCCCCGGTCGGGCTTGCGCAAACCCTCGATGCATTCCATCGTGGTGGTCTTTCCGGCGCCGTTGGGGCCGATCAATCCAAATATCTCACCGTCGTTGACGTCGAAGGACACCTCGTCGACCGCCACGGTTGAGCCGTAGGTCTTGCGGACTCCGGAGACCTGAATCACTGTGCGCATGATTGTTTGTAAAATTGTAGATACGCGGAACTGGACTGGGAGTTTATATCACGGACTTGGGCAAAGTCCTGATCGGCCGGATCAGCGGATCAGTGATTTCGGGGTGATGGGAACAATTCCGGGTGTGCAAGGATTGCGGCGCCGGGAAGCCTTGCACCATAGCGCCCGATCGGTGAGATTATCGGGACCTGATCCACAATCGTTTGCGGAGGCTTCCATGCACGCGCTTCTTCCGGGGATGAGGGCGGCGCTGAATTACCATCCCATGTTTGTTCACTTTCCGATTGCCTTGTGGCTGGCGGCGCTGCTTTTTGAGTTTCTGGCGGTGCGGAGGGCGAGTGAGGAATTCCACCGGACGGCGGCTCGGCTGCTTTATTTGGGCACGCTGGCGGGAGCGATTACCGCGATGACGGGTTGGTGGGCGGGGGATTCGGTGCCGGCTGGTGCGGCGCAACGGGCGCTGGAACGGCATGAATTGTTGATGCTGGCGAGTTTTAGCGTGGCTCTGGGGCTTTGTCTGTTTGCGTTTTTGGCGCGGAAGAATTTTACGGCGCAATATCGCAGGTGGTTGCTGATTGGATTGGCGGTGTTGGCGGTTTTGCTGACGATTGGCGCGGATCGCGGGGCGCAGATGGTTTATCAGTATGGGAGCGCGGTGAATTGGCCGAGCGCGGTGGAACAGACGCGCTAGGCCAGAAAAAAGCGGGCGCGGCTGAACAGTCTGCTGAAAAAATGGAAAACTGCGCTGTGTTGGAATGGCGACTGCAAATCAGCGCGGGAGAAAATCTCTGCTACCCGAGCATTCGGGATCAACTCCGGATTCCTCGCCCTTAGAGCGGGCTCGGAATGACGGCGAAGAAAGAGGGCGCGGCTGAAGCCGGCCCCTACATGAGGTAAAAGATCTTATGGAGATTCGAAATGTGGAGAGTTTTCTGGATTATTTTGAGAGCGTGCGCGGGCGGACTTTGCGCGTGGTGAAGGCGATTCCCGCGGAGAAAATTGAATGGACCTATCAGGAAGGGAAATTTACATTGGGCGACCTGGTGCGGCACCTTGGCGCTACGGAACGATATATGTGGGCCGAGAATGCACAGTGCAAGCCGAGCATTTATCCGGGTCACGGCAAGGAATTAGCGGATGGGTATGACAAGGTGGTGGCGTTTATCGAGCGGATGCATCGCGAGTCGGTGGAAATTTTCGGGCGGTTGACTGAGGAAGATTTGCAGAAGAAGTGCAAGACGCCCGCCGGTTCACCGATCGCGGTTTGGAAATGGCTGCGGCTGATGGCGGAGCACGAAATTCACCATCGCGGACAGATTTATTTATATCTGGCGATGCTGGGAGTGGCTACTCCGCCGTTGTATGGGTTGACGGAGGAGCAGGTGCGGGAGTTTAGTTCGCGCGGGGCAGCGGAGTGAATGTAGTGAAATGTCGCCAGGATCCGGGCGCCCCGATAAAAACCATCGGGGTGCACAAACCGCACGGCCCTTCGAGGCTCAGGGTAAACAAGCAGCGCCCCTACCAAACCTTGCGAGGCGTAAGAGGAGATTATGGCGATACGAAGATCGATTTCAGTGGCTTGGGCGATCATCATCGTGCATTTGATGGTGAATTATTTTCATGGCGGGGCGCATGTGACGCTCGGTATCGGGCTGGCGGACTGGGAGCGCGAGTTTGTGGCAATTGTAATTTTGCTGGCGCCGATACTGGCGGGAGTGATGCTGTTATCGAGGCTGCGGCGCGCGGGCGGATGGCTGTTGGCGGCGTCGATGGCGGGCGCGTGCGTTTTCGGCGTCTACAAGCATTTTATCGGGGCGGGCGCGGACAATGCGCTTACGATGGCGCATAGCGCAAGTTCATTGCAATTTCAGGTGACCGCGGTTTTGCTGGCGATTATCGAGGCGGCCGGTTGCTGGGCGGGGATTCGCGTGGCGGACGAGCAGGGGTGAGGAGTTCGCTTTAAGTTGTCGCTACCTCACAAGACATTGTGCGTGGGAGAAAGTCTTCGCTACTCAAGTACTTGGGATTTGCTCTGGATTCCTCGCTTCGCTCGGAATGACTCCGGTTCAAATGGCGCAGGGATTTCTGGCTGTACATTTTGGATTGCAAATGCCAAACCGGCACAGCCAGGAGTGGCTGTGCTAGTTAGTATTCGCCTTCGGTGCCTTCGAGGAAGGCGCGGAGTTTGCGCGAGCGCGACGGGTGGCGCAGCTTGCGCAGCGCTTTGGCTTCGATCTGGCGGATGCGTTCGCGGGTAACGGCGAACGACTGGCCCACTTCTTCGAGGGTGTGCTCGCTGCCGTCGTCCAGGCCGAAGCGCATCTTGATTACTTTTTCTTCGCGCGGCGTAAGCGTTTTCAGCACGGAAGAAGTTTGTTCCTTCAGGCTCAGGTTGATCACCGCGTCGGACGGCGAAACCACTGCTTTGTCTTCGATGAAATCCCCGAGATGCGAATCTTCCTCTTCGCCGATGGGTGTTTCGAGCGAGATGGGCTCCTGCGCGATTTTTAGAATCTTGCGCACCTTGGCGACAGGAATATCCATGCGCTTGGCGATTTCTTCGGAGGTAGGTTCGCGGCCGAGTTCCTGCACCAACTGGCGGCTGGTGCGGACCAGTTTGTTGATCGTTTCGATCATGTGCACCGGGATGCGGATGGTGCGGGCCTGATCGGCGATGGCGCGGGTGATGGCCTGGCGAATCCACCAGGTTGCGTAGGTGGAAAATTTGTAGCCGCGGCGCCATTCGAATTTGTCGACGGCCTTCATCAGGCCGATATTGCCTTCCTGAATCAGGTCGAGGAATTGCAGGCCGCGGTTGGTATATTTTTTGGCGATGGAAACAACCAGGCGGAGGTTGGCTTCGATCAATTCTTTTTTGGCTTGTTCGGCTTCGGCTTCGCCTTTCAAAATTAATTGAAGAGTGCGCTTCAGTTCGGCCGGGCTTACTTCGCTGAGGACTTCGATTTCCTTGAGCTCGACGCGGCGCGAGCGCAGTTCCTTGCGGGCGTCGGCGAGAACGTCGCCTTTGGAAGCTTCGACGCGGCGCTCGAGCTTGCCGGCCTCGCGCTCCAGTTGGTGGACGCGTTCGACGGTCTGGCGGATCTTGTCGATCAGGCGCTTGCGCTCGAGGAGATTGAATTCCAGCGAGCGGACCAGCAGAGACATTTCAATGCGGGTGCGCGCCAGTTCATTGCGCGCGCGCAGGTAAGGACGCTTTTTGGAACGCGGCAAATTTTCGAAGCGCGCGGAAAGCTTCATCGCGTGCAGATAAAGCTTGGCGATTTTTTCGATGACCTTGAGAGTTTGCTTGGTTTTGTCTTCGATCTTCTCGTCGGTCAGTTCTTCATCGTCGAACTGCACGATTTCCTTGATGGAGCGGCCGCCGCGGCGCAGGTCTTCGCCCACGGAAAGCAATTCCTTGAGCACAACCGGGGAGCGGGAAACGGTTTTCATCACCACCAATTGCCCGCGCTCGATGCGCTTGGCGATGGCCACTTCGCCTTCGCGGGTCAGCAGCGGAACCGTGCCCATTTCGCGCAGGTACATGCGCACCGGATCGTTGGTTTTTTCGAGGGTGCCGGGCGAAAGGTCGAGTTCGCCATCATCCGCGTGGCCGCCTTCTTCTTTTACTTCGACGGTGTCAGTGGATTCGGCGGCAGCCAGGGCGGCCTTAGCGGTGGAAAGGTCCTCGTACACATCGATGCCGTAGCGCTCGAAGGTCGAGAGCAGATCGTCAATTTCCTCGGAAGAATGAACCTCGGCGGGCAAAATATCGTTAACCTCATCGTAGAGCAGGTAGCCGCGCTCCTTGCCCATATTGATGAGTTGCCGTACCTGGTCGTATTTTTCCTCAATTGCCAACGTCACGACTTCCTCCCCAAGAACCGAAGAACAAAGCAGAAACAAAATTACGAAAGAGGCGGAGACTAGGCTACCGCGCGCGTTTGCCGAAGATTCGACACTCCGGCACACATGAGAAACTTGAGTTGTCGATTAAAGCTGGTGGTGTCCCACCTTGAGGTAACTCGCTTCGACTTCGCGCCCGTGCTCCCGCTCGTCCAGTACACCGTGCCGTCCAAGTGATTGGATGCACGGCGCCCTCCGCCCGTTTCCTCCAAACCCTACTAGCATATACAGTCGGATCGGAACTGAGTCAATCGAGATGTTTTAGATGCACGGGGAGGGCATTTTGATTCAGGGATTAGCCCAAACCAGAGAGCAACTTGTGAAGTTCTTGCTTGCGGGTGAGCAGTTCGCGAAGCTCCGCTGGTTCGGGGCGTTTTTCGAGTTTCGCTGAACTGACGTCGAATTCCTGCTCGACACGGCGGCGGCGCAGGGCGCCGAGGCAGCTTTCGGCCTCGTCCCAGCCGGCGGAGGAAGAGGGCTCAAACAGGATATCGAAGAGGAGACGGCGGTCCGTTTTCCGGCAAGGTTCGCCAAGGTCGCGGGATCGGGACGGGTTCCCGAGGAAGCTGCATCGATGAGCGCGGTGAAGATTTTTTCGGTTTCGAGGCCCAGATGCAGCGCATCTTTGGTGATTTCTCGCGCGAGATCGCTCGCGGAAGCCCTCGGCTTCCACCAGCATTTGCATCAGGCGGCGTTCGGCAGGCTTGACTGCCTGGCCCATCAATTCCGGCTTTGGTTTTACTTCGCTGCGGCGTTCGGCGGCGGCTTTGCGAAGGGATTCGCGCAGGACGGGCTCCTCGATGCGCAATTGCTGAGGCGATGCGCGACGCCCACTCGGAGCGCAGCAGGCGATTGGGGATGTGCTGCAGGTACGGCAGCAGGAAATTCACGGCGCGCAAGTTTGCCCTGCGCCGGTGGTGCAGGTCCATCAGGCGCGCGCGGCCGATCAGATAGTCGAGATAGGGAGGAGAATCAGTGAGAGGTTTTTGATAAGCTTTCGGCGCCTTGTTGCGAATGAATATGTCGGGATCGGCTTGCCACCGGGGAGAGCGAGGACGCGGACGTCGAAATCCTGTTCGAGCAGGAGTGTGAGCGAACGCTCGGTGGCGGTCTGGCCGGCGGTGTCGGGATCGTAATTGACGATGACGCGGTGAGTGAAGCGGCGCGAGGAGTTTGATTTGCGGCTTCGGCAAGGCTGGTGCCGCAACTGGCGACCACATTGGTGATTCCGGCGCGCGCGACGGCGATGGCGTCCATGTAGCCTTCGACCAGGACGACGAAGTCGGCTGGCGCAGTGGTTTCCTTGGCGTGGTCCATGTGATAGAGCACGTTGCTCTTGGAATAGATGGGAGTTTCGGGCGAGTTCAGATATTTGGGCATGTCGTCGCCCAAGGCGCGGCCGCCGAAGGCGATTATTTTGCCGGATTCGTTGGCGATGGGAAACATGATGCGGCGGCGGAAACGGTCGTAAAGGCGCTGCCGCTTTGGTCGCGCGAGAACAAGCCGGAAAGTTCCAGCAGTTTATCGGCATATTTCGTTTTCAGGTGGCGACAGAGCGCATCGCCGGAAGACGGAGCATAGCCCAAGCCAAATTTGGCGATTGCTTCGCGGTCGAGGCCGCGATCTTCCAGGTAGGCGTGAGCGACTTTTCCCTCGGGAGTGTTGGTCGAGCATCCGCGCGAAAAACTCCGCCGCCTAGCGGTGCATCTCGACCAATGCGGTGCGCTGCTGATTGTCCTGGCGCTCTTCGGGCGAGCGATCGCGCGGCTGGGGAATCGCGATGCCGCATTTTTCGGCGACGGTGCGGATCGCTTCCGGAAATTCGCATTTCTCCATTTCCATCACGAACTTGAAAACGTCGCCGCCCACGCCGCAGCCGAAGCAGTGGTAAATCTGCTTCACGGGATGGACGGCGAACGAGGGTGTTTTCTCCTGGATGGAATGGGCAGAGGCCCGTGAAATTCTGGCCGCTTTTTTTCAGACGC
Organism: uncultured Acidobacteriota bacterium; assembly: GCA_963756355.1. Classification (GTDB taxonomy): domain Bacteria; phylum Acidobacteriota; class Terriglobia; order Acidiferrales; family UBA7541; genus JBGPTK01. The sequence goes on from CAVWOD010000025.1 coordinate 142,759, forward strand.
ACGTATTCGCCGACCACGCGGACGATGTCCGCCTGCTGCTTTACGCGATCCGCGAATGAGCCTGCTTCCGCCATTGCTTGGTATTTCCCGTAAGCCAAATTCGTATGCTTGGTGAGCAACGAATGACCATGCCAAGTTTTTTCAAATCAAGTTAAGCGGGACTGTCACCGTAAAGCTCTTCTTCGTAGTTTTGGGATAGCTTGCCGTCGGCGCAGATTCCAATGACGGGCAGGACCGGGTCCGGCTCTCCAGTCCGAACGATCCGCAATCGCTCCGGCTTTTCATCGTGCTTTTGATCCATGCGAAATCTCCATGAAGGCAGTAGAAGCTTCTACCGGATTTCTGTAGATGGCAACATCTTTAACTCTTTAATTCAACTACAGTTACGGCTTCGCCGCCGCGATCGGCGGCTTCGGCGTGGATTTCTTCGACCAGCGGATGCGCGGAGAGGAAAGTTGCCAGGCCGCGTCGGAGCGCGCCGGTGCCGTAGCCGTGGACTACGCGCAGGCGGGGAAGATTGGCGAGCGTGGCGTCGTTCAGGAATTTCTCCAGGCGGCGCGATGCTTCCTCGACTGTGCAGCCGATCACGTTGATTTCATCAGTGGCGGCTTCCTCGCTGGGCTGGGCGTGGACCGTTACCCGGCGGGCGTTGGGCGCTGGAGCCGATCCTGCCGGGCGGGCCGCGGACTCGTCTTCGATTCCCAGGATGTCGGAGAGCGGAATTTTCATTCGCAGCGGGCCTGCTAGCACTTCGGCGTTGCTGCCGTCGATACGACGGAAAACTACCGGTTGCTTCATTCCTCGGACGCGCACGCGTGCGCCGGCGACGAGGATTTCGGGTTCTACCGGGAGCACAGGCAATGGCAGGGTAACGCCGAGATCGGCTTGCGATTCGGCCAGATGCTCGAGCATCGCGGCGTTTACGTCTTCGTGCGCGTCGGCGCCGATTTTTGTGAGGCGGCGGCCGGCGGATTTTTCGAGTTTTTCGCGTTCGCGCCGGTCGGAAATTTCGGCGGTGAACCGCGCTACGTCGGCTTGCAATTGCTTAACCGTCTCGTTGAATTTCTTTTCGAGTTCGGCGAGGCGCTTTTTCTGGCGATCTACCCACTCGGTTTGCAGGCTGCGCCGTTCGGCTTCGAGGCTGAGTAGTTCTTCGCGCGATTGGCGCTTGATGTCTTCCACTTCGTCGCGGCTGCGATGCGAGATAGGCGATCAGCGCCTGGGCTTCGCGCGTTTCAGGCGAAAGACCGGTGCGCGCGCGTTCGATCACGGCGGCGGGCAGGCCCAGGCGTTGCGCGATATCGATTCCGCTGGAAACTCCCGGCACGCCGACGAGCAGGCGATAAGTGGGCCGCAGATTTTCAGTATCGAATTCCACGGCGGCGTTGACAATGCCGGAAGTGGTGGACGCGTAGGATTTCAAGCGGTCGTGGTGCGTGGTGGCGATGGTGAGCGCGCGGCGGGCGCGAAATTCTTCCAGCAGCGCCACGGCCAATGCGGCGCCTTCTTCGGGCGCTGTACCAGTGCCCATTTCGTCGACTAACACGAGCGAGTGTTCCGTCGCCACATCGAGCATGCCGCGCAAATTCAGCATGTGCGCGGAAAACGTGGAGAGATCGGCGGTGATGGATTGTTCGTCGCCGATATCGGCGAGGACGCAATCGAAAATCGGCAACTCGGCTTTGTTCGCGGCAACGGGAATTCCGGATTGCGCGGCGAGAGCAGCCATCCCGACGGTTTTAAGCGAAACCGTTTTGCCGCCGGTATTGGGCCCGCTGATCACCATCACCGTTTCGCGTCCGCCGAGTTCGAGTGAAATGGAAACGATGGCGCGGCCGTGTTTGCGCAGATTTTCTTCGAGGACCGGATGGCGGGCGGAATCGAGCCGCAAGGAATTGCCGTTGGAAAATTCCGGAATCACGCAATTGAAATCACGGGCGAAGCGGGCGCGCGCGAAAACGGAATCGATTTCGGCGATTGCCGCGGCGGCGGCTTCCAGCGGGCCGCGCTCGATGCGCAGCCGGTCGGTTAATTGCGCCAGGATGCGCGCGATTTCGGCGGCTTCGTCTTCGGCAAGCTGGACTAGGCGATTATTCCATTCGAGGGCTTCGAGCGGCTCGAGGAAAACGGTTTGTCCGGTGGCGCTGGCTCCGTGGACGACTCCCGGGACGGAGCGCCGATCGGCGGCGCGGACGGGGATCACGAAACGGTCGTTGCGCAGGGTGACGTAATCCTGGCCGGCTTCTTCGCCGCGAGCGCGCAGAATTTTTTCGAGCGTGTGCTGCACCGTTTCGCGAGCTTGCACTTGCGCGCCGCGGATGCGCGCCAGTTCGTGCGAGGCGTGGTCGCTGATTTCGCCGTTGGGCAGAATCGCGTGACGGATCGCGGCGGATTGCGGGCGGAAATCGCCCAGTCCGGCGGCAAGAGCCGCGAGACCGGGATATTTCGCGGCTTCGCCCTTCATCGTTTGCTTCAGGTGGGTGACCGTATCAAGCAGTGAGGCGGCGTCGAGAAGTTCCGAGCTGGATAGCGACGATCCCGGAACCGGCAGCCGCCCCAGCCAAACTTCCGGGTCGGCCAGCGCGCCGAAGCCGAGTTCGGCTCCCGCGCGAAGATAATTCATGGCTTCACGCACCAATTCGAATTCGCGCTCCAGGGCCGCGCGATCGGTGCGAATCTCAAGCTGATCAATAGCGCGGCGACCGGGCGCGCAGGTGGTGGCGCCGCGCAAGATGGCGCGCAATTTGCCGAATTCGAGAAGGTCCTGGGCGGTGCGGCTCATGTGCCAAACATGGGGGAAGGCGCGGGCGGTGTCAAGCCGGCCAGGGGGCAAGAAGCGACTCCTGTCTCTGGCATCGGTGTTTTGTGCGCCAACTTGTCTTTCTGGATTGCGCGCAGTAATCTCACCTCGCTATGACTTCTCCCAAAGCGATCGGCAGAAATGACCCATGCCCCTGCGGCAGTGGCAAGAAGTTCAAGCGCTGTTGCTTAGAACAGAGAGAGACTGCATACAGCCTATGGGCCGAGCAGCGTGATGCGTCCGATCAGCTCACCGGGGACATGATGCGATATGCCGCCCGCAATTTCGGCCAGCGGATTCATGAGGCGTGGCAGGATTTCAATATGACTGAATTTCCCTCCCCGCTCGGCGAGGCCGATCCTGAGAAACAGATTTTCATGCCGTACTTTTTATTCCATTGGAACCCACAGCGTCCGCGGAGGAAGAAGGGTGCGCGTGGGATCGTTGGCATGATCACTCGATTTTATGCGATGGAAAAAGCGGACAGTTTATCCGAATTGGACCGCTTGTTTCTTGACCAAGCCGCGACACAGCCGGTCAGCTTCCATGAGGTACTCTCGACTGAACCTGGCGAGGGAATTGCTCTTCGAGATGTTCTGCTCGGAACTGAATCTGAAGTTATCGAACGAGCCGCATCCCGGTCGGTCAGACGGGGAGATATCCTATACGCGCAAGTGTGGAATATCCGCGAGATTTCCATTCTTGGCTGCACGGCGCCTACTTGTATTCCCCCCAATCGCAAGGCAGAGGTCATCGCCCTCCGTAAAAAACTGCGTAAGAAGATCGCGAAGGAGAATCGGGATTTGGTGACGCAGGACCTTGTCCGTTACGCCGAGGAGATTCGGCTGACCTATCTGACGATCCGTGATGCGCTGTATCGGCCACCACGGTTCTCGAACACTGACGGCGATCCGCTTGTTTTTTACACTCTGACCTTCCGCATTGCTTCCGCGCAAGTGGCTCTGGAGGCATTAGCGCCCCTGGCGGTGGGCCGAACGAAGAAAGACCTTTTGGATCGGGCAAAAATCGACGAGGCCGGCAGACTCCGCAGCGTGACCTTCGAATGGCTCAAGAGGGGAAACGCGAAACATTCGAGTTGGGAAAACACAATCCTCGGAAATATTAAGATCTCGGATCACTCTCTGGTCGCGGAGGTGAACTCTGAAAGGCGCGCCACGCGGCTTCGCGCCCAAATTGAAAAACGGCTGGGCATGTTGGCGACTCACGTAAGCACGGTCAATCAAAGTGTCGACGAGTTGCTCGCCAAGTCTCCCAAACTGGACAAAAGCCAATCGAAGATCGAGGACGAAATCCTCCGTGATCCGGAAGTGCAAAAACGATTGCAACAAACTGTACAGAAGCAGGCCGAGGCGTGGGTCCACGAAAAGATTCCCGTTCTTGGGGGCCGCACACCCATGCAAGCGGTCAATGATCCAGATGGCCGGGAAATTGTGGAATCACTTCTCTTGGAGTGGGAACGTCGCGCTACCCAAACCAACGATGATCACGATATCTACCCTGATTTTAGCGTGCTGCGCAAGGCCCTGAATCTTATTTCCGCCTCTTGATTCCTTTCGAGCCTAGCCAGGCTATTTCTCATGCAACGATGTGGCTGGCAAATTTACAAAAGGCTACTTGCCGGCTTTTTCGTAAGGCCAGGCGACTCTGCTTGAGCGCTTGGCCAACATCTACGAATGGACAACTTGGCCGTACTTATAGAGTATGATTGACCTTATTTCACCAAAGGAATCGGGCTGAAACGCGATGAGAAAAAGTCTTGTGTATATAGCTTTGGTGGCGGTGATCTGTGCAGGAATTTACCTGCTGACGGAGGCAATGAACCTGCTCAATCAGCCGAGTGATTGGAAGGTGGCAGGCGGAGTGGGGCTGGTTGTGGTGGTGATCGTGTTTTTTCCGCCGGCGATGAGGTGGATATGGCACCGAAGAACGAGGCCGCACGGCCAATTGAAATCGATAGGAGAGAGAAGATGATGCGCAAGTATGGAGTGCTGGCGATTCCGTTGTTGCTGATTTTGTTTTTCATCGGATGCGCGACGCGAATTGGGCCGGGCCGCGTGGGAATTAAAGTGGACCTGGCGGGATCGCAACGCGGCGTGGAGGACCTGCCGATCCGCACGGGCTGGGTTTTCTACAATTTTCTTTCGTCGACAATCGTGGAATATCCCACGTCGGTGCAGACGGCCAAATGGACCAAGGATCCGAACGAGGGATCGGTGAACAACGAGGAAATGTCGTTTAACACGAAAGACGGCTTGACCGTTTACGGCGATCTTTCCGTTTCCTACCATCTGGATGCGGGCAAGGTTCCCGCGTTTTACGTGAAATTCCGCAACGATGACATCGACCAATTCACGCACGGATTTCTGCGCAACGTGGCGCGCGACGCCATCAACCGCACCGGGTCGCAATATACGGTGCAGGAAATCATGGGCGAAAAGAAATCCGAGCTGGAACAGAATTCGCGGCATGGAATTGCAGAAACAGGTGGCGCGATATCGGCGTGGTGATCGACCAGTTTGGCTTTATCGGTTCGCCGCGGCCGCCGCAATCGGTGATCGACGCGATCAACGCCAAGGTGCAGGCGCAGCAAATCGCGGTGCAGAAACAGAATGAGCTGGTGCAGTCGCAGGCGGACGCGGCGAAACTGGTGGCGGCCGCGGAAGGGCCAGGCGAAAGCGCAGATCGCGGTGGCCAATGGTGAGGCGGAATCGAACCGGGTGCGCGCGGCGTCCATCAGCCAGAATATTATCGAGTGGCAGAAGCTGGCGGTGACCGATCGCTGGATCGCGAAGTGGAATGGGCAGGTGCCGCAGGTGCAGACCGGCACGAACGGCCCGGGGATGCTGCTGGACATCAAGCCGCAGAGATAGAGCTGAATTTTGCAGCCCAAACCTCGGTTCCGGATTTTGCAGCTTTCGACCTGGAAGAAATACGAGAAATGCATTATTCGTGAAAGGATTGCTGCGAGTTTAGAGCCTGAGCAACAGTTCAGTAACTAGTCCGAAGATTCCCGTCAATGCCATCGCCGAGAGTGTTGATCGATAAGGAATCTTAAGTCTGCGGCCGGGTGCGCTTCCAAAGAGCCAAGAGAGGAGCAGCCCGCTCAAAAGGAATATCACGAAAAGTACGTAAAGCTGCGGTAGTCCATTAGAATTCAAAAGAAACAATCCAGGCTTTGGCATCGTAGCCCGAATCGCCAAGAAGCGCTGCTTCCCGACCGCTAATATGAAAATCCAATCCACGAGGTATAGAAATAAGACGAATATTGCCGCTATCCTGGGAGTGAACCAAGTATTGTCTGCGACCCTTTGGCTATAAGCCGAGAACAAAGCCCAAATGCGCCAGAAGATGCGGTTCATCCCTATGGCCCCTGCTCCTATGGCTTTGAAATTTCAAGAATCGGTGGCCGCAATATTAGCTTAAGGGATCGGCAAATGCTCGAAGAGGTATTCAGCGACAGCGGCGGGAGTAGCGGCAACCTCGATCAGCCGGCGGTTGCATTCTCCCCAGGGCGAGGCATCTGCGCATTCCACTTCGCGGACACGGTCGATGATGGGCGTCCAGAATCCGCCCAGTGCGACCAGCGGCTTTCCGGCAATTACATTTTTATTCAGCATTTCCCAGACGACTGCCAGTTCCACTAGTGTTCCCGTGCCTCCGGTGCAGGCTACATAGCCATCGCCCTGGCGGATCAATTCGAACAGGCGGTCCTGCCAGGTTTTTTTGCAGATTTCTTTGTCGATCCAATTGTTGGGGCCGCGGCGGAAAAATTTTGCCGTGACCCCGATGGTGCGGCCGCCGGATTCCTTCGCGCCCCGCGAGACCGCTTCCATTACGCCGCCGTAGCCGCCTGAGCAGACCACAAAACCTTTCGCGGCGAGCGCGGAGCCCAGGGAGCGGGCTTCTTCGTAGGCGGCGTGGCCTTCTTTGGGACGGGAGCTGCCGAAGACTGTGACTACCGTTGGATTTTTGGGCATGGCTTACATTCAAAGCAAAGCTGCCGGCCTGAAGGCCGGCGCTACACAGGATTTGAAGCCACAAATTCGCTCAGTGTGCGTGAATCAGTTTTGGCGGCGCGCCGATTTCTTCGATCATGGCGATGCTGATTGCGTCGAAGGCGGCGACGGCATCAGGGCCAGATTGCGCGCTGTTATTTTCGAACATGGAAAAGATCAACTTGGTGCCGCCGAGAGTCGTGGCAAATCCGGACATTGAGCGCACGTGTTCGAGCGAGCCTGTCTTGGCCTGAATGCGCCCCGCGGCGCTGGTATTTTTCAGGCGATTTTCGAGCGTGCCATCTTTTCCCGCGACCGGCAGCGTGGAAATATACGCTTCTCCCCAGGGCTGCGCCGCGATGTAGCGGAGAAGCGTGGCCATGGCTCGCGGAGTGACAAGATTATCGCGAGTGAGGCCCGAACCGTCCTCGAGGATTACGTCGCCATCAGGAATTCCGGCGGATTTCAGGAAGTCCTGCTCCACTTTCAAGCCCGCTTCCGTGGAACCGACGCCGGTTTTTTCGCGCGCCACGGCGCGCAGCAGAATTTCCGAATGCAGATTTTGGCTGACCTTGGCAAGCAGCCGTATAACCTCGATTAGCGGGACGGAGAAGTGCTCGGCAAGCACGAGGCGCTGGTCCCGCGGAGAAGAAGATTCAGTAGGAGGAGGTGCGGACAAAACTCCCGGTTCCTGCGGCGGGGCATGATGGACTCGCGCTTGGCCCTTCACGCGTACGCCGCGCGCTTCGAGCAGTTTTTTCAGCGAACGCGCCGCGCAGGCGGCCGGATCGTTCATGGCAAGCTCGAGCTTGGTGGGCGGCGATGAAAGCGGAATCGAGCCGCGCAAAAACGTGGAAGGCGATCCGGGCTGGCGCACCACTTCCAATTTTAGTTTTGAGCTATGTTCGGAGGTAGTGATGTCGTAGGCGAGGGAATCCGAGCCGTCGCACGGCTCGACGCTTACGAGTGCGGGAACTCCGGCACGATCGCCGGGCTGCACTTCAATGTTGAGTGAATTGTCGTTGAATGAGATGGCGCTGACCGGCGCGCCGAAGCCAAAGAAAAGGTCTCCTGCCGTCCAGCCGGCCGGGTAGGGATCGTACGGAAAAAAACTGTCGTCGGCGATGATATCTCCTTCGATTTGCTTCACGCCCTTTGCCGCGACTGCATCGGCCATCTCGGCGAGCACTTTATCGGCCGGGCCTTCACGTTGCAGTTTGTCTTGAAAAGGCAATTTGTGATTGGAAAGATCGGGATCGCCGCGGCCCACAAAAATCAGATCGCCATGGAGAATTCCGTCTTCGCTCAGAGTGCCCGGAGTTTCAATCGTCGTCCGAAAGCGGTATTCCGGGCCGAAAGTGGCCACGGCCAGCGCAGTGGTGAAAACCTTGGTGTTCGAGGCGGGAACAAAATAGCGGCCGGAATTGAGCTCGTAAAGCGTGTCGCCCGTCAGCGCGTCGATGATGATTATGCCCCAATATGCTTTTTCTGCATGAGTCTGGGCGAGCGCTTGATCCACGCGAATGCCGAATCGGGCAAGATCGCTGCGCATTTGCGAAGGAGGCAGATCGGTGGCGGCCTTGGGTTGAATTACGGATTGCCGCGGGACGCGCTCGGGCAAAGGTGCTTGTGACGACGCGGGCAGCGCAAATATCGCGCCGGCCACAAGGCTGAAAATGGAACGAAATGGTCTCATTTGAAGATCCGGCATCCTGCTTCTTGTCTTGGTCGAAGCAGGGTCCACGCAATTATATTCCAGCATTGGCATGGGAACAGCACTGGATGGAAATTTGGACACTTTAAAGGCTACAGTGCGAGGCACCCCACAAATACAGGAACTAATAGATGGCTTCGAAGGGCTGAAAACACTACGATGTTTGCCGCTAGTTAGGAGGATCGTTGATGAGGAAAGTAGCAATCGCGTTAGCTGCCCTGGTGATGGCTGCCATGCCGGCCTTTGCGGACAAAGACACCAAAGTTGATAATCGCCTGCAGGAAAGCGGCGAAGTGCTGAAGGAAGTGCTGAACGTGCCGGATGATATTCCCCAAGACCTGCTGGACAAGGCCGAGTGCGTGATCGTGGTGCCCTCCGTAAAGAAGGCAGCGTTCATTGTCGGCGCCAGCTATGGCAAGGGCGTGATGACTTGCCGAACGGGTCCGCACTGGACCGGTCCGTGGGGAGCCCCTACGATGATGGCCCTGGAAGGAGGGAGCGTGGGATTCCAGATCGGAGGACAAGCCACCGACTTCGTGATTCTGGTGATGAATCCCCGGGGAGCCGATTCCCTGCTGAGCAGCAAGGTGAAAATCGGAGCGGATGCGTCGGCGGCGGCGGGGCCGAAGGGCCGCGACGCTGAAGCCGATACCGACGTTTACATGCGCGCTGAAATGTTGACGTATTCCCGAGCTCAGGGATTGTTCGCCGGAATTTCGCTGGAAGGCTCGACGCTGCGTCCGGACAATGACGCCAACAAGCAACTCTATGGACGTGAAGTCGATCCCAAGCAAATTGTACGGGAAAGTTCCGTTCACGCGCCTTCGGAGGCAAGTCTTCTTCTGGACGTATTGAACAAGCGTTCGCCGAAGAATTTGTCCGACCCGAAGTCACTCAATAAATATTCACCGATCCCGGATGCCGCGCGCGCCCTTCTTCATTTTCTGAATTTATAATGACGCGTGCGGCGCCGGGAGCGGTTCCTGCCGGGCGGCTGGCTCTGGTCAGCAGTCTGCCAGTTGAAGGTAAAGATGCCACCCTTCCCGACCGAACTCGTCGGAACAAGGGAAGGTGACGGTACACCACCACTTCTGACCGGCGTTGCCACGCAGAATCTGAAGCTCCGGCCCCCTAAAAACCCGAGCCAATCGCAATTTAGGAGAGCACCCTCCCTGTGCTTCGCTTGCTGCGGTGCGTCTTCTTCCCGTACTCTGTACTTTTCGAAATCGAGTGAGGAAGGAGTTTGGATTGCTCTGCGCAATCTGCAATAAACGTCCGGCGAAACGGTTCTGTCCCGCGAAGGGAGAGAAGATCTGCGCTATTTGCTGCGGGACCGAGCGCGAAGTGACGATCGATTGCCCTTCGGATTGTTCCTATTTGATTTCGGCCCGGCGATATGAGAATGAGCACCGCAAGCCGATCACCGCAGAACAGGTGCCCTATCGCGATGTGCAGGTTCCTTCGGAATTCGTGCGCGAACGGCGCGATGTGGTTTCGGGGCTGGGAATGACGATCCTGAAATTCGCCGCGGAAAATAGAGCGCTCGACGATTCCGGCGCGCGGGACGCTCTGAGTGCGCTGGCGGAAACCTATCGAACGTTGAGCTCGGGCATTTTGTATGAAAAGGCTCCGGACGGGCCGCGTGGCACGCGCTCTTTACTCGCAATTGAACCAATTTCTGCAGGATTTCAAAAAACAGGAATCGGAGCGAACGGGATTTTCCGGGCTGAAGGATTCGCAGGTATTTCATCTGCTGATTTTTCTGCTGCGGGTGGTGGCGCTGGAAACGCATCCGCGGCCGCGCTCGCGCGCGTTTCTGGATTTCCTGCGCGCGCAATTCCCGCGCGCTGCGGAACCGGAGAAAGAAGTTTCCCGCATTGTGATGCCGTAATTAACACAGCTTGCGGCGCACCGTCGAACCGTTTCCAGGAAGAGTGGAGAGCCGCCTCCGATCGAACGGACACGCCGGAATTGCGCAGGAAAAATTCTCTACTTCTCAAGCATTTGGAGCGTTCTCTGGATTCCTCGCCCACCAAACGGGCTCGGAATGACGCCTAAGCGAATGCTTCCGCAAACTGTGAAGCCGGCCCGTACACAAGATCTCGGGCGATTTTCATCGTTCAAAGGGTTTGTGAGAAACCGTTGAACGCGAGTTGTGGGGAACGCCACTCGCGCGAATCCGGGGTTTCGGGACGAGTGCCCAGATTGTATTTTGTGCGAAGTGCGGCTACGCGGGCCGAGATTTCTTTTTTGTAGGATTCCGGAGCGTGGCCGGTGCGCCGGTACCAATCGCGGTAACGCTGAGCGAGCTTCGGAAACTTCTGTTCCACGAACGGCAGAAATTCCTTCAGAGCAGAGGGCATCAGGAACAGCACGCCTCCCGCCAGCCACAGCGCGCCAGAATCCCGAGCGGCGCGGGCCAGAGCATCCAGATGTTGTTCGCTATCAGTTAGGCCGGGAAGAATTGGCGACGCGAAAACGCCGGCGGCGAGGCCCGCATCGCGCAACTTGCGCACGGCGGCTAGCCGCAAATCGGGCCGGGGGGCGCGCGGCTCGAGCAGGCGGGCCAGCCGTGTGCGCAAAGTGGTTACTGTAATGTTGATGGTCAGCGAAGAACGGGCGGCCAGGCGCTTTAGAACGTCTATATCACGAACCACCTGGTTTGATTTTGTGGTAATCGAAACGCTTAGTCCTTCGCGTTCCGCCATTTTTTCAAGAACGGCGCGCGTGGCGCCGAATTCACCTTCAGCGGGCTGATACGGGTCCGTGGCTGTTCCGATAGCGATATGTTCGCCCCAGATTTTTTCGGTACTCAGGTCGCGCGCCGTTAACGGCCCCACGTTTTGCTTCACGTAGATTTTTCGCTCGAATTCCGATCCATCAAGTTCCATATATTCATGGGTATAGCGGGCGTAGCAATAGCGGCATCCGAATTCGCAGCCGCGATAGGGGTTCACGGTAAAGCGGAAGGGAACTCGTTCCGAATCGCAGTGGTTCAGGATCGAGCGAACTGGCAGCTCAAAATACTCGGTCCCCCGCCGGACATCGGCAAGAGGGGAGGAAGCGGCGAGGCGAGCGATGCCGACGAGCTTCTCCATGGGCTTCGGTCTCCCGTCAGGCACAGGAGTGGGCGTTGAAGCGTCACAGGGAGGCTTGGGGGTGCCGGCAATCGCGTCAGGGGGGAATAAGGTGAGGCAGGCCGAATTCGAGCGGCGTGGACGGAGCGAAGGCGGCTCCGGTGCCAATCGAAATGTGGGTAAAGTGGCCATTGAATGCCTCGCCGCACAGGGGGCCACTATATTCGCCTTTTGTTCGCCTTGTCAAGGGGTTTCTTCGCTATTTCTTCGCTCTTATCTGCCAGCGCATCAACTTTCCGTTTTTCAGCCATTGTTGCAGGCGCTCCCGGCTATACTCGGCAAACAGGGTTGGGGTAACCCAGTGAGCGAAGCTGGCATAGGAATATTGATTATTGACGACGACCTGGATAGCCAGCTCGCCTTGCGCTACGTGTTGGATTCCGAGGATTGGCGCGTGCGCGTGGTGCCGCTGGTCCATCATGGCCTTGCCGACCTGGCGACGGGAGATTGGACGCTGGTGCTGGTGAATGTGGCGTTGACCGATTTGAGCGGGGAAATATTCGAGATGTTGAAGGACCTGGCTCAAGCGGACGCGGTGGCGGAAGGGAAAAAAGCGGTGCGGGTGCTGTTTCTGATTCCCGAGTTGCTGGCGCGGGAAGCAAAACCGGTAATGGATCGATTCAGCCTGCCATATGTTCTGAAGCCATTTCATTTGAATGATTTCCTGGATAAGGTGGGCGACCTTTTGATCGAAGCACAGGTTTTAAAGAATCCCATCCGGCAAATCCGTCCTGAGCCTGCGGCGAATGAACGACGAAAAAAAGACCGGCGCGCCGGGCAGGAACGGCGAATGACCATGTTTGCTTCACGCGAGGATTACCAGATGTCCGAGGAAGACCTGCTGGAATACGAACGCCAGGAGCAGGAAGAACAAAAGAAACGGCAACAGAAAGAAAAGCAATTGGAAAACTTGTAGGTCTTCGGGCCCACCTCGCATTTCCCGTTCGACGATATTCCCACTAAAAGCTCAGCCGGGTTTTTGATCCACGTATAGTACGGGTGTAAATTCGCACGATTCACTCTGGATCCTTCACTGCGCAAGAACGGCTTGTTCAGGATGACAAGCAAACCGCCCCTCCGATTTTGTTCAAAAACTCTGCAAGAAATTCCTGGCGATCCGTTCTCCGTATAGCAGGCTGCCTGCCACAGGCGTGCGGCCTCGAATGGTGCCGGGGAGGATTTTATGAAGCATTGGATCTTGCAGGGATGGACTTTGCAAAGCATGGCGGCGTCGGCGTTGCTGGCTGGATCGCTGGTTAGTGGATTTATTTTCGGTTGGGGATCGTCGAGTGCGGCTGGAACCGGCGGAAAGGATGCAGCGCCAGCGGGACGGGAAGACTGGCGCATCGCTGAACCGGTCACATATGAAGGATTGAGCGTATTTCCGGTATTGGCGCGCGAATCGGCGGATACGAGCGCGTTTGTGACTCTGGATGAAGCTCTGGCCTCGGGCGAAGCGATTGTCACCGAACAGGGAAACGACATCCTGCGGCGGACGCGTGATAACCGGCCCGGAGAACGGCCCATTCCGCTGCAAGGGGGAGGGGCGCAGGTGAACCAACTGGTGCTGGTGAATCGGAGTTCCAAGCCGCTGCTACTGCTTGCCGGAGAAGTTGTTTCCGGCGGGAAACAGGACCGCATCATCGGCAAGGACCGGATTGTGCCGGTGGGAGCGGAACCGCTGCCGCTGGATGTGTTTTGCGTGGAGCATGGCCGATGGGCGAATACATCCTCGGGTTTTGCGTCCGCAAAAATGATGGTGCATCCCAGCGTGCGCGAAAAAGCGGCAGTGGCGCAGAACCAGAGCGAAGTGTGGGCCGCGGTGCGCAACGGCTCAACCTCGCAATCGCCCACGGTCAGCGGGGCGAGTCCTGCCGCTGCACCGTCATCGGCTGCCCAGCTTTCTCCGGAAGTGTTGGGAGGCATTGCTGCCACCGAGGCTCCTACCGGGTCGTACGTGAAGATGTATAAATCAGAACACGTGTCCGGCTCGGTGGAAAATTTCGCAACAGAAGTTGAGCGCAGGTTCAAACGAGCGAGCGCGAATTGGAAAGGCGAACACGTGATTGGAGTGGTGGTGGCCTATGGAGGCGAAGTGGCGTGGAGCGATGTTTTCGCATCGTCGCAACTTTTCGATCGCTACTGGCCGAAGCTGCTGCGCAGCTACGTGGTGGAAGCGCTGGCGCGTCCGGGAACCAAGGAACAAGCCTCGCTGGACGATGCCCGCGAATTTTTGCGCCAAGCAAAAGGACACGAGCGGGCGGAAAGCGAGCCGGGAGTGTATCGCTGGATTGAACGTTCCGAAAATCGCGAAACGGAAATCGAGCTGATCGCGCTGACGCCGAAAACGTTGACGCTGCATTGGATGAAAGTTTTGCGGACGAATTAAGGGAGCTAGAGAGTCTGTGTGGCAACGCCAAGTAGGGGTGATCGTGTAGCGCCACCCTTCAGGGTGGCGTCTTTGCTTTCAACCACTTGGCAAAATGCAGCCACATGTGGCAACAACCAAAACCGAGTTGCCACACAGACTCTAGAGCAGCGCGGCTGACCCCAAAAAAGGGCGCGGCCCTTCGAAGCTCTGGGTAAACTGAAGCCGGCCCCTGCATACCTCGTCCGGAAGGCGGGGCGATCCCCCGCCCGATTTATTCTTAGAGTGGATTTTGGTGGCGACGAACCTGGCTTTGGTCGGTCGTGCCCGCCAATAATTCCGCGACGGTGGTTTTTAGCACCGGATGGCGCAACGATGGCGCGATTTCGTTCAGCGGAACCAGGACGAAACGCCGCTCCGTCATTCGCGGATGGGGAACATCCAATTCCGGGGAGTGGATCACGCTGGTACCCAGCAGAAGAATATCAATGTCGATTGTGCGCGGGCCGTTTGCGACCATTCTTCTGCGGCCGAGTTCGTGTTCGATGCGTTGAATTGTGTGGAGCAACTGGCGCGGCATCAGATCGGTTTCGACCTGGACGGCGCAATTCAGAAACCAGCCCTGGGCGCGCAAGCCGACCGGCTCGGTTTCGAATAATGAAGAATGGCGGACGATGTGAATTCCCCGCTCCGCCATCATGGCGATGGCGCGGGCGATGTTCTGTTCGCGGTCGCCAACATTCGAACCGAGCGAGAGGTAGATCGTTTTCATGGAGATCGACTTCTAATCATAAATGGCGCGAGGGAATCACAAGAGTCATTTCTTAGACCAGCGCAAATCGACTTCACCTGCCTGCGTTATCTCCGTCATGAAACGTAATGAATGCCGCCCCGTAAAGGCGGGCGCAGCAAGCAGCGCCCCTACAAAGCAATGCCGTTCACCTGCTCCGTGGATTGCGCCGTGCTAGAACAATTGGGGCTGGCGGCGGGGTTCTTCCAGGTTGAAATATTTGTAGGCCAGGGCGGTGGCCACGCGGCCGCGCTGCGTGCGGTCAAGCATGCCGAGCTGCATCAGGTATGGCTCGTAGATTTCCTCGATCGCGTCTTCTTCTTCGCTGAGCGATGCGGCGATAGTATTCAGTCCCACCGGGCCGCCGGAATATTTCTGGATAATCGTGAGCATCAGGTTGCGGTCCACTTCATCCAGGCCGTGATCATCCACGCCGAGCATTTGCAGGGCTTCGCGCGCCACATTCGAGCGTGGCTTTTCCAGCGGCGCGCACTTCGGCGAAATCGCGAACGCGGCGGAGCAAACGATTGGCCACGCGCGGCGTGCCGCGGCTGCGGCGGGAAATTTCCTCGGCGGCGGCATCGTCCACGGGAATTCCCAGGATTTTTGACGAGCGCTTCACGATTTCGAATAAATCGGCGGGATTGTAAAACTCCAGCCGGTGAACGATTCCGAAACGCGAGCGCAGCGGCGCCATGATCAGGCCGGCGCGCGTCGTCGCGCCGACCAGCGTGAATTTGTTGAGCTGATAAGGATGCACTCGCGCGCCGGGGCCCTGGCCGATGATCAAATCGATCCGGTAATCCTCCATCGCGGGATACAGAATTTCCTCGAGAGCGGGCTGCAGGCGATGAATTTCATCCATAAAGAAAACATCGCGCGCTTCGAGCGAGGTGAGCACGGCGGTGAGGTCGCCTTTTTTTTCGAGTAGCGGGCCGGAGCTGATCTTGATCTGCACTCCGAGTTCGTTAGCCAGAATCTGCGCGAGCGTGGTCTTACCCAACCCCGGCGGGCCGTAAAGCAAAACGTGATCGAGCGCCTCGCCGCGGCTGCGCGCCGCCTCGATGGCGATGGCCAGGTTTTCCTTCACCCGGGACTGGCCGATAAAATCGCCCAGTCGTTTTGGGCGGACACTGGCCTCGATGCGGACGTCTTCCTCGAGCGCCTGGCCGGAAACGATGCGTTGTCGTGGCGGCATTTCCATCTTTGCTTACATTACCTCGAAAGCGCCGATGCGGCGCTCAACTTTTGTATTCGGGCCCGCGCGGTAGCGTCATTCTTCCTTCAATACGGCGCGCGCGCTTCTTTGCATCGCAGCGCCGCCAAGTTGCCGCAAAGCCCCGCGCAGCAGCGATTCGAAATTCTGTTCCTTCTGATTCTGTCCAGGGGCGCTGCGCGCCTGTTCGATGGCATTTTCCACGGCGCGATGGTCGTAGCCCAGATTTTCCAGCGCCGAGGTCACATCCGCTTCGACACGCGATCGTGACGCCGGTTTCGCTGTCTCCGTGATTTCAATCACGGCGACTTTATCGCGAAGTTCCACAACGATCCTCTCGGCAGTTTTGCGCCCGACGCCAGGAATGCGCACGAGTTGAACCAAATCCCCCTTGCGAATCGCGGGGACCAATTCGTCGAGACTCATGCCCGATAAAATTTTCAGCGCGAGCGTGGGCCCAACCCCGCTGGCCGAGAGCAGCAATTCGAAACACTGTTTTTCGCGCGCAGTCAGAAAACCAAAAAGAGAAATCTGATCTTCGCGCACATGAGTGTGAATCAGCAGCGTAGTTTCCGCGTGCAGAGTGCCCAGTCCCGCGAAAGTGGACAGCGGAATTTGCACCAGATAGCCCACTCCGCCCACATCGAGCAGGATCTGATTGGGGCGCTTGTCGATGAGCTTTCCGCGCAACTGTCCGATCATGACGCGGACACTGTCCGGCAGTGGGACATCGTCCGAATTCGCATAAAGTTTATTTCAATAAAAGTGGAACTAATCCGAAATTCATTCGTATTCATCAGAGTGAACCCGCTCGGAAGCGATAATGCAGCACACGTTCCGAAGAGTCAACGCGGTGTCACAAAGAAAAAAAGAATATTTCAAAACGCGGTCAAACATTTCGTAGGCAGCAGCGTCTAATGTTGTGAACGAGGGGGCAACGGTTGGGGCGCATAAAAAAAGGAGGATTTCCTATGTCGCGCACCTTTATGTACCGATTGCTGACAGTCACATTGGCCCTCGCTCTGGCGCTGCCGCTGGTTGCCGTGCCTGGTTTCGCGAGGACCACCACAAGCGTTTCCGTAAAATCGACATTCACGCTGGCCGACCCCGCGACGTTGGGCGGGAAAACTCTGAAGCCTGGCCAGTATTCCGTGATCGCGGATGAATCCAAGGTCACATTGAAACAGGGCGACAAGGTCGTCGCCGAAATCCCGGCGCAATGGGTGGACGGAAAGGACAAGCAGTCCCGAACGACTCTTGTTCTGGAAGGAAACCAAATTCAAGAAATCAGGTTTGGCGGACAGACACGATACGTGGTGTTCCGCTAAAGCAGGCCCTACGCCCCCTCGTAGGACCAAACTGGACGGGCAGTCGCCTACACTGCCCGTCCTTCTTTTTTCCCAGGCTATTCCGCGCTTATTTCTTTATTCCAACCCTGCGAAATCGATGCGAGATTTGAAAGCCTGAGGAAATAATTCAACTAGGCATTGGCAGTGCGCTGTCGAAGAAGAGCCACCACTTCCTGGTGGCCTTTACTTTCGGCGAGGGCGAGCGGCGTTTGACCGTCATCCATTTGGGCTGAGGGATCGGCCCCGTGATCAAGCAGCATTTTCACGAGCCGCGCATTCCCGTTGGCGGCCGCGGAATGAAGCGGTGAATGGCCTTGTCCATAGCGATACTTTGCGTTTGCGCCCGCGGCAAGCAACTCGGCGGTGATTTCCACCTGGCCCGCAGTTACCGATGCGGTGAGGGCGGTATAGCCGGTGGCATTTTGCGCGACTGCGTTCGCGTCGGCGCCCTGGCTGAGCAGAAACTTGACGATATCCAAGTGGGCGCAAAATGCAGCGAGGGCCAGCGCGGGGAAACCTTGCGGCGAAAACGCGTTTGCCAGGCTGGCGTCCTGGGCGATCAGTTGAGTGACGCGGCCGAGATTGCCTGCGGCCGCGGCCTCGAAGACATCCAGTTCAATTCCGCGCGCGAGAAGAAAATCTTTGATTTCTTGCCTGCCATAAAATATGGACGTCAGGACCGGCGTCTCACCCGTTTCGCTGCGCGCTTTTGCGAGCGACGAATCCGCATCGAGCAATTCTTTCACTTTCGCGAGGTTGCCCTGTTTCACTGCGGCGAAGAAGGCTTCGTTTGCGTCCATTTTTTATTCTCCCGCTTTATTAAAGGCACACAGCCAGGAGTGGCTGTGCTACCGGGACTATATTACTTTTGCGGACGGAATCGAGACTTCTCGAAAATTGCTATTTTGATCGCGCGGAAACAATACAGGAATACGGGAGAAAACTAATTGCGGACGCCTTCGATCAATTCCACTTCATCGATCACGCCGATCACGGCGGTGCTGATGGGCGAATCGGGGCGGCCCACCGCGGTCATCGCGGAAAAGCCTTCGGTGGTGAGGAGTACTCGATCGCCCACTCCGGCATCCACGGAATCGAGCGCCACCATTACTTCACCGCGATTGCTGCCATCCAGATTCAGCGGTTGCACCACAAGCAGCTTGCGCCCGAAGTGCGACGGCGCTTTCTGCGTCGCTACGACATCGCCAACCACTCGTGCAATCAGCATGGCAGCTACGGCTCCGTCCGCGGAGGGGGAATATTGATCGAATCCACGATCGCGACGATGGTCGCTTCGGTGGGCACTTCCAAGGGCCGAAACGGAAAGCTGGCTTCCTTGCCGCGGCACCAGTAAACCGTTTCGCCCGCGCCTGCGCCCACGGAATCGAGCGCGACGATGGCGCGGCCCTTGTCGCGGCCGTTGCGGTCAATTGGCTGGACGATCAGAAAAGTCCGCCCTTCGAGAGAAGGGTTCTTGATCGTCGCGACTACGTTTCCGATTACACGGCCTAGTGTCATGGAAATTGAAAACTAGAAGCTGAAAGTAAAGATGCCACCCTGAGGGGTGGCGCTACACGATCTCGCCTACTCGGCGCTGCCACATGGACTCTGAAGCTCCGACCCCTTAAAAATCATGTCAATTCAAATCGGGACGGCACTCAAGAAACCTCAGAGAGATCCTTCGCCAAAATCAGGCTCAGGATGACAGACTGAGAAACACTCTGCGCGCGGACCGGCTTAGAATGACACCTGCAGGGCGGCGTCGATTTCTTCGCGGCGTCATTTTCTTCGCGCGGCGGCGAGCTCGGCTTCATGGCGCGCGTCGAGTTTCACTTCATCCACAATCCCGATAATCGCGGCATCCACCGGGCGGTCTTTACACTCGGCCGCCATTCGCGCGGAACTTCCGGAGACGACCAGAACCGTTTCGCCGGCGCCGGCGCCCACGGAGTCCACGGCGATCAGATAACCGGATTCATCGGCTCCTTCGGGAGAAATAGGCTTCACAACCAGCAGTTTCTTGCCGTCCAGGCGAGGATCTTTGCGGGTGGAAACCACGGTGCCGACGATGCGAGCCAGAATCATAGTTGAAATTCGAAATTCAAACCGTGAAACAAGGCCGAGCGAAAGCTGTAGACGAGCTAGCCGGAATTTGCGCACCCACACGCTTGCGCGTCTGCCGCGCCGGATGAATTGCGGCCGGTCTGGCTACTTCGCAGCGGCCATGGACGTCTTGCCGATGGGCAGCACGTCTTCGAGCGATCCGTGGGGGCGCGGAATCACGTGAACGGCAACCAGCTCTCCCACTCGCCGAGCCGCGGCCGCGCCGGCATCGGTGGCAGCCTTGACGGCAGCCACGTCGCCGCGCACCAGCGCCGTCACATAGCCAGATCCGATTTTTTCCCAGCCGACCAGCGTGACCTTGGCAGCTTTCACCATGGCATCCGAAGCTTCAATCATGGCAATAAAGCCGCGAGTTTCGATCATTCCCAGTGCTTCACCCATTTTTCATCCTCCGCGCAACTGCGTTCATCCGCTCCGCTGCTCTTCTCTGGTACCGGTCAAACGAAATGTTTAATTTCAGCGCCGCATGCGATCGTGCTGCACGGCATCTTCGATCAAAGCTTCCAGTTCCGTGCGCGTCAGCGAGATGCGATCCGTACCTGCTGAATCCGCGGTCACCGGACATTCTGGATTGGTGGCGGCGGCCGTCTGCAAGCCATAACGGGCGCGCGCCGCGAGCAATTTTTCCACATCTTCGCCGGAAAGCAAGACTTGTTTGCCGAGGAGCTCGGTGACCAGCGCCACGCGGGCAAAATGCTCGGTGGTTTCCATTCGAAAAAAAGCGGTCATCAAGTCTTGCCCGTAGGTGACTACGCCGTGATTGGCCATCAAAATCGCGTCGTATCCCTGCACCAGCGGCTCGAGCGCCTCGCTCAACTCCGGCGTTCCCGGCGTTCCATAGCGCGCCACGGGAATGCAGCCCAACGAAAGCACTACTTCGCTTACCAGCGCCTTGTTCAAGGGAACACCGGCAGCGGCATAGCCGGTGGCAGTGGGCGGATGAGCGTGGCAGACGGAATGAATATCGGGGCGGCGGCGGTAAATCAGCAGATGCATTGCCAATTCCGAGGAAGCGTTGCGGCGTCCGCTGATTTTGCGCCCTTCCAGGTCCGTGATCACCAGGTCGTCCGGCGTCATCATGCCTTTGCAGATAGCCGTGGGGGAAGTGAGAATGCGCCGGGGATCGAGGCGGACGGATATATTGCCATCGGTGGCAGCCACATAACCGCGATCGAAAAACCAGTGGCCGACGGTGCAAATGTCGCGGCGGTGTTCTTCCTCGGTTTTGAGGGCGCCGGCCGAAATGGAATCTCGCATCATTCAGTGCTCAGCTCGGATTGCTTCGTGGCTGCGAAAAGCAATCGTGAATCCGGAAACTTGTTGAAGCTGATCGGATACATACCATGAAATCTCGTTCAAACTCAGTTTGCGCGCATTCGGCCGTGGGGTTGAAGGTAAAGATGCCACCCTGAAGGGTGGCGCTACACGGTCACTATGGATTGGCGTTGCCACACAGTCTCTAAAGCTCCGACCCGCTAAACTCCGTCACCAATTCCGGCGCTACGCGTAAATTCCGCGGAGTTTCAAGGCAAATGCCACGCGATCGATCGCCAGCATATAGGCGGCGATGCGGTTATTCACTCCATGAGTTTCCGCATAGCGAACCACTTCGTCAAAGCTATGCTCCATCACATCTTGCAGCCGCTCGTTCACTTCGCTTTCCCGCCAAAAGAATCCCTGGCGGTCCTGCACCCATTCAAAATAACTGACGGTGACGCCGCCCGCATTGGCCAGGATGTCTGGAAGGATGAAAACGTCTTTCTGCCGCAGAATGTCATCGGAAGGAAGCGTGGTTGGCCCGTTGGCGCCCTCGCATAGAATCTTTGTGTTCACGCGATGGGCGTTCTTGCTGGTGATCTGGTTTTCAATCGCCGCGGGAATCAAAATGTCGCAGGGGAAGAAGAGAACTTCCTGCGCGGAAACTTTTGTGCCGCCGGCGGGAAATTCCGGCAACGGCTTGTGCTGCTTGTGCACCCAGTCAATCAGCTTGGGGACGTCAAAACCTTTTTCATTGTAGAGCCCGCCGTGAACGTCCGCCGCGCCGACGATCTTATAGCCGGCCTGGTGCATCAGAGTGGAGGCCATGGAGCCCACATTGCCGAATCCCTGCACGATCACGCGGCAGCCATCTTTCTTCATCCCCAGTTTTTCGAGGGCCTTGTCGCAAACGATCATCACGCCGCGCCCGGTGGCTTCGCGCCGCCCGTGCGAGCCTCCCAGATCGAGCGGTTTGCCGGTGACCACGGCGGTGACCGTATGCCGCGCATGCATCGAGTACGTGTCCATCACCCAAGCCATCACTTGGTCGTTGGTGCCCAGGTCGGGAGCGGGAACGTCGCGCTCCGGCCCAATGAAATCGGCCAGTTCCGCCGTGTAGCGCCGCGTGATTCTTTCCAGCTCCCCCATCGAAAGTTTCGTCGGATCGCAGATCACACCGCCCTTGGCCCCGCCGAATGGAATATTCACTACCGCGCATTTCCAAGTCATCCAGGAAGCTAGCGCGCGCACTTCGTCCAGCGTTACCGTGGGGGCATAACGGATGCCGCCTTTGCCCGGCCCGCGAACCACGGAATGCTGCACCCGGTATCCGGTGAAAACTTGCAATCCGCCGTTGTCCATCCCGACCGGGATGTAAACGGTGATTTCCTTGTTTGGATATCTCAAATATTTGTGAAGACCTTCTTCGAGCCCCAGCTTCTTGGCAGCCAATTCAAAACGCGCTTCCGCGCATTCGTAAACATTCAGTTCATTTTCGACGGTGATGGAATCCATTGCAAAATCTCCTGGATGAATAGGAATTCCGGAGTGTGCGTATTACGGCGTCAGGCGGAGCTGACACCTCCCCATGATTGCAGTTGGCTTTGGCACATAGCGCTCAGCGGCCGCCAGTATACGAACTACGGGCAGCAAGGCGCAAGGCAAGCTATCGCCTGGAACGGACCCAGTTCCAATCCGGGAAACAGACAATAATTCTTGGAACCTCTTTCTAGCGGCGCCGGCCGCGCTTCACAAATTCATCGAGCAGCAAGCGGGTGAGGCGCTCCTGGTCGTGGCGCACTACGCCTTCCAGGTGAAGCAGATCGCCGGTGACGCAACCCACCCCGAGGCGATGCAAATCCTCGAGGTCGGGAACCACGGGCTCGGCGCCCTGCTTACGATAGCGCTGCATCGCGTTGCGCGAAACCGGCTTGCGATTCACCACCACCCAATCGAGCAAGCCTGGCCGGGTGTGATCATAAATGGCGCGCACGTGATCGCCCACGGTGTAGCCCTGCGTTTCGCCGGGTTGCGTCATCAGATTGGCGATGTAAATACGAGTCGCGTGCGAATGACGAATCGTTTCCGCCACTCCGTCCACGAGTAAATTGGGAATAATGCTGGTGTAGAGCGAGCCCGGGCCGATCAAAATTAAATCGGCCTCGCGAATCGCCGCCAAGACTTCCGGCAGCGGCTTCACCCGGCGCGGGACCAGGCGAACGCGGTGGATGCGCTTGCGCGAGCTCGAAATAGTGGTCTCGCCCGAAACGATGCGGCCGCCTTCGAGCTCGGCCTCCAATGTGACGTTCTGATCCGTCGAAGGAAAAATGCGGCCGCGAATCGCCAGAACCTGCCCGGACAAGCGCACCGCTTCCGGAAAGTCTCCGGTCACATTGGTCAGCGCCGTCAAAAACAAATTTCCGAAGCTGTGGCCGCCTAGGTCGCTTCCACTGGGAAATCTGTATTGAAACAAATGGCCGAGCAGCGCTTCATCCTTCGAAAGAGCGACCATGCAGTTGCGGATGTCGCCCGGCGGCAGTACGCGATATTCGCGGCGCAAACGTCCGGAACTGCCGCCGTCATCCGTCACGGTGACGATGGCAGCCAAATCGGCGATGGGGTGTTTGCTCTTCTCATTCCGGCGCCGCACCACATATTGTTTCAAGCCGCGCAACAACATGGAAAGGCCAGTGCCGCCGCCCATGGCCACAATTCGGACAGGACGCGGGCGGTTGCGTGCGAGCTTTGCGGAGTTCTTCACGTGGGAAGGGGAGAGACTAACACCGTTCCAATGTTGCGTCTAAGATTTGCCACTGCCGTGTGCTGATTTGGTTCCCTTGCGTGGAATTTCCGTAACATGATCGGATTCGGAAGTTTTGTAAATCTCAGATGGGTCGCGCCGGCTGACAGGCGGGGGGAAAGATTATCCCGATGAGCTTTCCCGTTCCGGATAGAGCAGCTCCGTAAACCGGGGATCTTCCTGCAAGAAAGCAAAATCTTCATCATTGCGGGCGTGGTAGCGATTCTCGGGACGCAGTTCAATCGCCATTTTGAGATTGGTCATGGCCGATTCCGCTTCACCGGTCAGGCAATCGAGCGCAGCCATGGCGTAGATAATGTGATCCGATTTGGGCGCAGCTTTGCGCGCCCGATCCAGATGCTCGCGAGCTTCATCCCAACGGCCCAAGTTCATCATGGCCACACCTTGGGTGTAATGATCTTCCGCGGTCCGAGGAGCCTGAGCTGGAAGCCGTGAAATTCGCTGGTCGCAGACGCGCATGTGCATCCGGGCGCGGTCGGAAAGTTCCTTGCTGGGACCTTCAATCACACGCTCCAAAACCTGCTTGGACCGGTGAAATTTTTGTTCCTGGAAATGAATCACCGCTTCTTCATACAGCTTCAACTGCTGCTTCACTGCCGGATCAACGATTTCAACCTGCGGACGTTTTTTGGTATTGCCGTTTAGATTCTTTGTTTTCAATAGATTAGGCTTCAGAGGGGTTTGTCTTGTTTTGGCGCTCCGATTCGACGATGCCTTTCGAATGCGTGACATGGGCGCAGATTAGCAGAGTCTTTCATCGCCGTCAACGCGGTGGTTTCACTAGAGCTAAAAGTAATTCTGCAGCCAATTGCCCTGTTTTGTGTATTTTCAGCGCAATTTCCGGCAAATTCCGGCGAAAAGTTGTTCCTTGCGAAGCACCCGGCGGCCCTGCGGTGGCCTGAGTGGCGGCGCTGTGTTATAAATAGCGGTTGCCCAGTCCCCGAGGAACTAGTGCCATTTATTAATTTCCCTGCGCGCGAAATTAATTGCAAGCTCGTCTATTACGGCCCCGGGCTGGGGGGCAAGACGGCCAATTTGCAATGGATCTACGATCACAGCGGCGCGAATCAAAAGGGGAAGATGGTTTCCCTGGCGACGGAAACGGATCGAACGTTGTTCTTTGATTTCCTTCCCCTGGATTTGGGCACAGTGCGCGGATTCAAAACTCGGTTTCATCTCTACACCGTTCCCGGCCAGGTCTTCTATGAGGCCAGCCGCCGCCTGATCCTGAAAGGCGCCGACGGCGTGGTGTTTGTGGCCGATTCGCAGGAAGAGCGGCTCGACGCCAACCTGGAAACTCTGGAAAATTTACGGGAACATCTGCGGGATCACAGCCTGGATTTCACCACGATTCCCTACGTGCTGCAATTGAACAAACGCGACCTGCCGAATATCATGCCCGCCGAAGAACTGAAACGGGAACTCAACGTGAAAGGGGAGACGGCGCTGGAAGCAATCGCGGTGAATGGCCAAGGTGTTTTCGAGACTCTTAAAGAAGTTGCGAAACTGGTTCTTGCCGAATTGAAGAAAAACGCTTGAACTGATTCAGGATGTTCTGAAAGTTACTTTCTCCTGCACTTTCTCCCGCACTCACCCTGCACTAAACTCTCGCGTTCTTTATCTTCGCAGGCTTCGCGGGATTCCTCGGGCAAAATCGGCCCTCGGAATAACCGGCCAAAGCTTCTCTGAATCGGAATGACGGGTCGAGGATTTGCTGGCGACGATGAGAAGTCCAAAAAACGTTCCGCGGCAAATTCAAATTGGAATGACGCGCTGGCAATTCATCTGGCCGGCAAGAAACCCCAGACTATTCGAAGCTGGCGATGGCCTGCGCTTCATCGTCGAAGTTTGGAATGGAATGCAGCAGGCGGGTGAGCTCGAGCACCTCGCGCACATGGCCCGCCGGATGAAGCAATCGCAAGCTGCCTCCAGTCCGCTGAAGCGTGACGAACGATCGCACCAGGCTGCTGATGCCCGAGCTATCCATGGCCGGCACATTTTCCAGATTAATGAGCACCTTACGGACACCTTCATCCAACAATTCACGCAGACGTGCGATCAGTAAATCATTGCTCACTCCGATAGTGACCCGCCCTTGCAGGTCCAGGATGGTCACGTCCCCGGATTTTCGCGCGATGATCTGCAAGTTCACAGCCACCTCCCTGGCCCGCCGGCGCCGCCGCTTGTGGCCGGCTGCACAATCGCGGGCATTATACTCTGCCCTGCTATTTGGAAAAGTATGAACCTTCCAACCCGGCGGCCGCGGTTCGTTCTGGTCAAATCTCGCCAAACACTTCTGCTGCTAAAAGGTGCCCATGCAGCTTGACAGACGGGAATCGGGATCAGACCACTGAATCCATATGGTTTTCCAACCGCCCGGTGCGATCCGGTTCCGTTTCCTAGAATGAAAACATCGACGCGTTTTGCTCTTTCCTTGCAAGGCAGGAGGGCGCACCATGAATTGTTATCTTCTTGCATTTCTAAAGCCGAATCGCCTGGTAAATCCGTGAATGATATAGAGCACGAGCTGCCGGAACTGGATTCCGTCGCTCGCATGCAAGACATCCAAAATAACCTGCGGAGACTGGAGAGGCGCGACTGGTGGCTGTGGTGTGCCGCGGTGGTGGTAATGCTGTTTCTGACGCTGGGGATTATTTCCTTGTCCGCCCCTGGAGTCGTGAAAGATTCCGACCGATACTTCCAATTCAATTTGAACCTTGCGGTGCGCGCATTGGTCGGCCTGGTGCTGCTCTTCAACATTTATACCCTGTTCCAACAGGTATTGATCAAGCGGCTGCGGAAGGAAATGTCCACGCATGTTTCCCAAATGGTCGGACTGAAAATCCGCGCGGAAGAATTCCAGAAACTCTCCACTCTCGATCCCCTCACGGGCCTCTACAACCGGCGGTTGGCGGAAAAACGGTTGGCCGGAGAAGTTTCGCGCTCGCAGCGGCATGGCCATCCATTGACGGTGCTGATGTTCGATTTGGATGGGTTCAAGGAAGTGAACGATCGCTTTGGCCACGCGGCCGGTGATTTGATCCTGCGAGCTTTCGCGGACAAATTGAATACCGTGATCCGTGTTTCGGATCTCGCCGTCCGCCTCGGCGGCGACGAGTTTATGGTCCTGCTTCCGGAATGCCTGCCGAGTCAAGTTCAAAGCCTGTTGGCCCGCCTGGGCTCGATTCAATTGAACTTCCAGGGACACGCGATACCCGTGAACTATTCCGCGGGCTTCGCCGGCTATCAGTCGGGCGAATCCGCGCAAAAACTCGTCGAACGCGCCGACCAGGCTCTCTATGCGAATAAGCGTGCCCGCAAGACCGCTCAGGAAGTCCCCGTTGGCCATTAAACCTGGCCGCCATCCGGCCAGTCAGTCAGATCCGCTCTCAAACGCCGCTAGAGTGCTTGAATCCATAGGAAACCAGGATCTCCGTGACGAATCGCGGAGGCCCGTTTAGGAAAAAATGTGAGGGAAAATAAAAAGGAGGTGAAAACCTGGCGGTTATCACCTCCCGGGGTGGGGTGGGGTGTTACTGGGAGAAATCGCTGGATCCGGTCTCGCCGAAAACTCACGCGAGAAATCTCGCGAATGGGACTCCGAAAAGCCCCTCAAACCCACAGCACACGCCACCACTACAATCTCGAATAACATACCCAAACGAAGCTGTCAACTTGAATGTCTGTTTCAAGAACCAGAGTACTGAAGAATATCGTTATGCTACTCAGAATTGGCCGGAAAGAAAGGATGCAAGCTATTCAGAATTACCGGGGGGAATCAGGCCGCGGAATGCTTTCGCAGAGCCGCCTGATCGAGCGTCTCACGTACCCGGCGGGCCAAAGTCTTGGGGCTGTATGGCTTGAGAAGCACCAGAGCTCCCTTCTCTTTCGCGCCATTAAGTGCGGTGTTTTCGGCACTGTAGCCAGTGGCGAAAATTACGGGCAAATCTGGCCGAATGGAGCACATCTTGGCGTAGGCCTCCGGACCGCTAATCCCCGGTAACACCACATCCAGAAGCACCATGGCCAGGCGGTCGCGATGTTCGTCAAATTTCTCCACGGCTTGGGCTCCGTCAACCGCCACCACCAGCGTGTAGCCCAACTGGCTCAGCGTCTCAACTGCGCTTTCGCGCAGCCCTTCATGGTCTTCCGCCAGCAGGATGGTTTCTTTTCCCCCGCGCAGCGGCTCTTCGATCACTTCGTTCGCAGGCGTAGTGTCCGCAACTTGGCTGGCCGGAAAGTAAACATGAAAAGCAGTGCCATGCCGGACCTCGCTATCAACCTGAATCACTCCGCCGTGCTGCTTGACGATGCC
The DNA here is from genome assembly GCA_963756355.1 of uncultured Acidobacteriota bacterium. Lineage (GTDB taxonomy): Bacteria > Acidobacteriota > Terriglobia > Acidiferrales > UBA7541 > JBGPTK01. Next base: position 170,666 of record CAVWOD010000025.1, read on the forward strand.
GTATACGGTGGCCAGGCCGAGTCCCGTGCCTTTTCCGATCGGTTTTGTGGTGAAGAACGGTTCAAAGATCCGATCGAGCGTCTGCGCGTCCATTCCGCTTCCCGTGTCGGAAATGGAAAGCACTGCGTACACACCGGGGCGCGCAAAAGGGTAACGCCGGCAATACTGAGTATCCAGCGTTTCATTGCGGGTTTCGATCGACAGGCGGCCGCCTTCCGGCATCGCATCGCGGGCGTTCAAACAAAGATTCATCAACACTTGCTCGATTTGCGTGGGATCGCAACGAACCTGCGCCAGACTGGGCGTCTGATTGATCTTGAGTTCGATGTCCTTGCCGATCACTTTTCCCAACAAACTGATCACTTCATTGATCGATTGGTTCAGGTCAAGATTGCGCGGCTCCAGAATCTGCCGCCGGGCAAAGGCCAGCAACTGCCGGGTCAGCGCGGCGGCTCGCTCTCCCTGGCTTTGTATCTTCTGGAAGTGACTGCGCAGAGGGCCTTTCTCGGGAGAATCCTCGATGCCGAGTTCCGCCCATCCCAGCACGGCCCCGATCATGTTGTTGAAATCGTGGGCAATTCCTCCGGCTAGCTGGCCGATGGCTTCGAACTTTTGTGCCTGATGCAACTGCCTCTGCAGCGCCTTGCGTTCCGTGATGTCTTCAACCAGGAGCTCCAATTGCTCGGGGATATTCTTTTGCTCGGCCACCAGGCGGGCGCTGATGCGCACCTGGATTTTCTTGCCGTCCCTGCGCCTCCATTCCGTCTCGGTTTCTCCATGCCCCGATTTCCGGCATTCTTCCAGCAGCGCGGGCCGGTCTCGAACACTCAGAAAGATGTCGAGATCCAGGTTCGCGATCAGCAATTCCGTGATTGATCCGTATCCCAACATGAGCACCAGCGCCGGGTTCACATCCAGGAACTTGCCGGAAACGGTGGTGGTGCCGATGCCGTAAGTGGCATGTTCGAATAAGCCCCGGTAGCGAGCCGCGCTCTCGCGAAGGGCCTCCTGGGCCAGTTTGCGGCCGGTCACATCGCGCGTCACGCCCAGCAGCGCGTTCACTTCTCCCTGGTCATCGCGCAGCGGAACCGCGTGGGTGTCCACCCATCGATGCGCTCCGTGCAAGCCCACCATCTCCAGTTCCGCGCTGACGCTCTTGCCCGCGAATACCTCCTGGCAAAGCGTTTGGAATATAGCGCGATGCTCCTCGACCACCAGATTTTCGATCCGGGCGTTGCTGAGCTGCTCGAGCGAATCCGCTTCCATCATCGCCAGTCCGGCCGCATTCATTTCCAGCAGCAGGCCTTGGCGGTCCTGCACGCTCACGCATTCCGGTTCCGCTTCGATGATTGCCCGCAGGCGGTTCTCGCTGGCCGCCAGTTTCTGCTGGGCGCGGTTGCGCTCCGTCACATCCTGCACCACGGCCAGCACCCCTCGCCGTCCGGCAAATTCAATGGAGTGGCCAATCACTTCGCCCTCGAACAGACTTCCGTCTTTGCGCATGTAAATCCAACTGCCCGCGATCTTGAGCGATGATCCCTTGTTTCGCCGGAGATATTCCAGGAGCCGGGGATTTTCCGGCGCCGGGCGAATGTCGGTGATCCGGAGGCGCAAGAATTCCTCCGTCGAGTAACCGAAACTTCGCGTGGCGGCGGCATTCACTTCCAGAATTTCCAATGTCTCTTCGTCAAAAACGCACATGGGCAGGGGAATATTCAGAAAAAGCTGCTGGAAATTAGCTTCGGTATTCCGCAGCGCCTCCACCGCTTTGGCACGCTGCTCCCGCAGCCCCTTTGCTTCCACTGCCTGCCGCACGGCCAGCGGCAAGCGCATCAACTTGTCCTTCAGCACGTAATCCTTGGCTCCCAGCTTGATGCATTCCACGGCGTTCTCTTCGCCCAAGGAACCTGTAACGATGATAACGGGGATATCCATACGCAGATCCTCGAGCATGTAAAGCACTTCGGTGCCACGCCAGCCGGGCATATTGTAATCAGTCAGAATCACGTCATAAGTATTGGCGCGCACTTTGCACGCGAATTCCCGCGGCGAATCCACCACGTCCAACTGATATTCAATCCGCGCTTTCCGAAGCTCCCGCAGGCACAGATCAACGTCATTTTGGTTATCTTCAATCATCAAGAGCCGGAGCGGCCTGGCGCCCGGCGGCGCGGGTTTCACTGCTTCCGTATATTCTTCGTTTACTTTGTTCATGTCTTACCTCAACGAGGACCCATTGGCGGGAGCGGGCATATTCACAAGCAGCCAATACAATCCGAATTGCCGGACTACATCGCGGAATTCGTCGAAGTCGAGAGGCTTCTGCACGAAGCTGTTCGCGCCCAGCCCGTAACTATCGATCAGGTCGCGTTCTTCCTTGGAAGACGTGAAGATCACCACCGGAATGGTCCGAGTGCGGGAATCCTCGCGAATCGCTTTGAGCACCTCTCTGCCGTTCACCTTGGGAAGTTTCAGGTCCAGCAAGACGATACGGGGCGGCGAATCGAATTTGCGCTCTTGGAATTTATCCCGGCAAAAAATGAAATTCAGCGCTTCCTCGCCGTCGCGCGCCACGAAAAGTTTATTAGCCAGCTTGTGTTTTCTCAGGACATGCAGGGTTAACTCCGCGTCGGCGGAATTATCTTCCACGATCAGAATATCGATTTCGTTGCAAGTTGACATTCTTCACCTCCGGTCAGCAGCTGGCGGGCGGCTGAACTCTCACCAAGTTTTTGCAGGGTAAAATGAAAGGTGGCGCCGCCACCCACTTCGCCACAGGCCCAGATGCGCCCGCCATGCTTGTGAATAATGCGCTGCACCGTGGCCAGCCCAATCCCGGTGCCCTCGAATTCTTCGTCGCTGTGCAGCCGCTGGAATACACCGAACAATTTATCCATGTATTTCGGGTTGAAACCCACGCCATTGTCGCGCACGAAAACGGTTTCTTCGCCGGATACGATTTCCATGCCGACGCCGATCACCGCCGGGCGCCGGGGCCTTGTAAATTTCAGCGCGTTCAAAAGCAGATTCACAAAAACTTGTTTCATCAATCCGGCGTCGCATCGGACGCTGGGCAAATCCCCCACTTGCCATTCGATTTCGCGCCCTTTGGCCTCTTCGAGCAGTCCATTTCGCACGTCATCCAGCAAATCGTTCAAGTTCGTCCGCTCCATCAGCAACCCCTGGCGGCCCACGCGTGAAAGATGGAGCAGATCGTCCACCAGGTGGCCCATCGTCTGCGCTCCGGCGGAAATGCGGCGCAAGTAGCTCTGCACTTCTTCAGGGAGCTGCGGAGCAAACTCTTCCAACAGGATCAGGGAAAATCCATTCACATGCCGCAGGGGAGCGCGCAGATCGTGCGAAACGGAGTAGCTGAAGGCTTCCAACTCGCGGTTGGCCTCCGCGAGCTGCGCCATCCCATCCAGCAATTGCAGGTTGAGCACCTTCACTTCCTGCACCGCCCGGCGATGCTCGGTAACATCGCGAATGGCGCCGGAAAACAAGATCTCGCCTCCCGTTTCCAGGGGACTCAAGTTGATTTCGACCGGGAACTCACTGCCATCCTTGCGCAGCCCGTGCAAATCCACTACCGTTCCCATCGCCGCGGTCTTGGGCGAGTGGGAATATCCTGCCCAGTGCGTGCCATGAGTTCCGCGATAGCGCTCGGGCATCAGCATTTCCACCTTTTGTCCCAGAATGTCCTTTCGATCATGGCCGAAGAGCGTTTCCGTGCGCGCATTCGCCAGCACGATTCGGCCTTCTCCGTTCACGATCACCATGGCGTCCGGAGCCGATTCCAAGAGATCCCGGAATCGCTTTTCGGCGCCGCGGGCCTTGGATACATCTTTATTGGTAATGAAAATCGCCGAGTTGCCGCTATTCTCCAGTTTTCGCAACATCCAACGGCTGGCTACCACCAGCCTGCTTCCGTCTCGCCGGCGGTGATTCACTTCGCCTTCCCAATAGCCACTCGCCATGAGTTCCGCTTTCATTTCCGCAAAGGGAATGGGGAACCGCGTGTCGAGCAATTCTTCTTTGATCTTCCCCATGGTCTCTTGCGTGGTCCAACCATAGAGTTCCTCCGCGCCTCGATTCCAATACCGGATCGCCCCGGAAAGGTCGCACATTATGATGGCGTCATACGACAAATTCATCAGCTCGGCCTGATCGCGGTAGCGAGCTTCGTTTTCCCGCAGAGCCGCCTCGGTGTTGCGCCGTTCCAGAATCTCTCGTTCGAGCGCCGATTTAGCCTGCTCTAACGCTTGCGTGCCCGGCAACGCGAGGGCCCGTGGGACCAACCTGAACAAAAGTATCGCCGTGAGCACGGAGGCCGCCGCCGTAATCGCCTTCACCACGCCCGCCAGCCAGTATTGTCCATGCCACAGGTTCCAGATTTCCATCGCATGCGTGGCTCCGCAAGCGGCCATAAAAATCCCGAAGCACACGAACATCCAGTGGAACGGCAGATCGCGCCGCTTTCTTACAAATTGGATCAGGGCCAGCGGGATCGCAAAATACGCCAGCACGATTAGAGAATCGGCAATTATGTGCAGCCACATGAGTCCGGAATTCCACAGGTAGCAATACCCGTGGGGCATGTAATCGCCGGAAGAAAACAGCTGTCGGAGAAAACCCATTGCCGTCCTCCGCGAACAGGTTTGCAGCTAGGTTCGAATGGCGCTAACGATAGAAGCGAAAATGAAACCGGCTCTCGTTCGCGGTTCCGGACGAAGGGAAAGGGAAATTGGAAACCTGAATTTATTTGAAAGGGGGATTCCAGTTTAGGTTAGTGCGGGACAAAGTCAAGAACCAAAACGCGCGAAACAGATTTATGTGAAAAAAATTTAGACTGCCGTTCCGAATTGCATCAGCGAGCCGCTTGTTGCGCGGGACGGCTCGCTAAATACTTTCCTAAGTCTGCGGTCAGTTGCTGAACTCCCTGCTGAAGATCGCGATTCAAGGCTTCCACAACGGCGCCGACATTCACGTCAGCTTTCTTGTTCTTCTTAGTTTCAGTTGCGGTCACCGGTTCATCGTGCGAATACGATTGAGTCCACACCGTTGTGCCGGTTTTCACACTGAACAGTTCCAGGTCGAAACTGACTCTTCCTACGATGTTGGGATGATCCACTTCCTGAAGAGCCAGGAGCCGCCCGCGCAAAATGTAATCGCCGCGCGCGCTGCTGCCCATCCGGTCGACCGACCGGTATTGCCCGGACGCGCGCAAAGCCTGCACAAGCATTCCCTGTACCATGTCGGAAGGCGGTTCCGCCCAGCGGTGATACTCATACATGCCCAGTTCGAGTGGGCTGGTTTCGTAGATGATGCGGTCATCATGAAACAGCCGCGACGAAGAAATTCGGCCCACCAGCAATGAAATCGGCAAGGGATCGGGAGATGTGGCCGCCGGCGCTGGGGCATCCAATTGATAATACTTCGACGGCCGCGCGGCGCCGCAGCCGAATTGAACAATAACGGGCAGCGTTAAGACTACGGCGATTAAGAGTATTCTTCGCATTAAAAGACTTCGCCCCCTTTATGGCTGCGGCTGTCCCGGTTGTCGCGGCGGCGGACTGGACGAACGGATCAAAGTGTACGGCCGCGTCTTGATTGTATTGGTGAACTGCTTCAGGTTTTCGCTGATCGTCCGCATGTTGTCGAGCAGTTCGTCGATGTTATCGGCGTTGACGTTCATGGTGCGGTCGAGTTGCGCGGTCAAGGAATCCGCCGACGCCAAAGCCTCGCGCAATTCGATCATGGATTGCCGAAGGTCCGGGCGATTCTCCGTGATCATGCCGTCGATATGCGACATCGCATCCTGGGCTTGCGCGATTGTCTTCTTGAAGTCGTCCATCAGTGGACCGATTTTCGCACTGGCCGCATCCATATTCGTCAGCGTGGACTTAATCTTGGGACGGTCTTCCTCCAACATTCCACGAACGTGGCCCAGGCTGGCGGATATGTTCTCGCGATTGCGATCCCCGAGCAGATCGTTTACCTTCGCGAGTGTTTCTTTCATTTCCACCACGCGGCTGTTCAGGTTCCCGATCAGCACTTGCAGTTGCGGCGCCAAATTGTTCAGATTGGCGGTGAGTTGATCGAATCCGACGTATTCGGACGACTTCAAGGTGCTGCCCGAGGGCGCTGCCGACGCCTGTATCGTTCCGGGGACAATTCCCACGAAGTTTTCGCCCAGCGCGCTGAATGTGGAAATTTTTACCACGCTGTCCGTTTTCACCGGAGTATTCTCGCTGACATGAAAGGAAATTTCCATGCGCGTGGGATTCTGCGGATCGGCTCGAACTCGATCCACTCGGCCAACTTCCGGCCCGCCCGCGTAGCGCACCGCGGCGCCGGGTTCCACGCCGCCCGCATACGCAAAATACGCCTTATATTGCAGGCCGCTATGACTGAAGGCGCCGGTGAGGGCGATGATCGTTCCCAGCAGCAAAACTGCCACAATAATGACAAATAAACCGACGGCTGCCTGTTCACGTTTTGGATCCATCGCTCACCCTTGGCGCTGGACGCAGCGCCACGTAGCAGAAATTTTCTATAAATTGCGTGGAGTATAGCACTTTCCCCACGGCCTGCAATCCCTGCAAAACCCGATGCTTCCACACCTCCGCTTCAACGCTCGCGGCGGCGCCGCAAGTGCGGCTCGGTTAGCATCTGAAGATAATCCAACTCCTCGGATACCTCTGGCTCCGGCACGCGGTCCAGAAATTGCCGTACCCGCGCATGGACGCTGGCTTTCAGTTCCGCGGGAGTTCCATTCGCGACAATATTTCCTTTATCGATCAAGATCATGCGGTCGGCAATCAGGAAAGCGCTGGATAGTTCGTGCGTCACCACAATGATGGTCATCCGGAACGCTTTCTTCAGCCGCAGAATCAATTGGTCGATGCCGGCGGCGATAATCGGGTCGAGGCCCGCCGAAGGCTCGTCGAAAAATAAAATCTGCGGGTCCATCGCCATGGCGCGCGCCACTGCTGCCCGTTTCAGCATGCCTCCGCTCAATTGCGATGGCAAATAATCTTCAAACCCGGCCAGGCCCACCTGCTCCAGTTTGAGCCGCACCATGATTTCGATGGTGGAATCTTCCAGCGGAGTATGTTCGTGGAGCGGCAAAGCCACATTCTCGCCCACCGTCAAGGCGCCGAACAGCGCGCCGCCTTGGAACGAGATTCCCATCTGTTTCCGAAGCTCCATCCATTCGGAATCCGTAATTGTGCTCAGTTTTTTTCCGCAGACGATCACTTCGCCGCCGCTGGGCTTTTCCAGTCCGACCAGGGTTCGCAGCAAAGTGCTTTTTCCGGAGCCCGACCCGCCCAGAATTACCAGCGTTTCCGCGCGCTTGCACCTCGAAATTAATGCCGTGGAGAATTTCGCGTTCGCCATAACTGACGCGAAGATCCCGGACGGATATCCTTGTCGAGTTGTCCTCGCCGTCGCTCATCGCTTTTATTTGGTGGCCGTGAAGTAGAAAAGCGCCGTGAACACCAGGTCCACCATGATTACCAGGAAAATCGAATTCACCACCGCGGTCGTGGTCGACCGGCCCACTTCCTCGGAACCGGCGCCGGTGGAAAACCCTTCATGGCAGCCCACCGCGGTGATCACCAGGCCGAACATGACGCTCTTGATCAAGCCGGTAATGATGTCGCGCATGATCAGCGCGTTGAGCGTGGCTTGAATATAAGTGGCATAGGTAAATCCGGCATAAGCTACTCCGAACATGCTTCCGCCGAGCACACCCATAAAGTCGGCCCAAGTGGTCAGGCAGGGCATCATCAACAACATGGCCAGAAATTTCGGAGTCACCAAAAACTGGATGGGATCGAGCGCCATCGTCTCAATTGCGTCGATCTCCTCGTTCACCTTCATCGTGCCGATTTCGGCGGCGAATGCCGAGCCGGAACGGCCGATCACCACAATCGCCGTCATCAGCGGACCCAGTTCGCGGGTGATCGATACTGCCACCGCGCTGGCAACGAATTGCAACGCGCCAAATTTCCTCAACTCATAGGCGCTCTGCAAGGCCAGGATGGTACCCACAAAGAAGGTAATCAGGGAAACGATAGGGAGGGCTTCGATGCCTACGGAAACTGCCTGATGCACGGCGCGGCTAAGCCGCATGCGCTGGCCGCGAAACGGTGCGATGAAAGCCGAATTTGCAGCGCGGCCGGTGAGCCGCGCAAGATTCCCGATGTAAGCCAAGCTCCCCAGGGTCGCTCGGCCAACTGCTTCAGTGACCGCCATAGTCTGTAAGTTACCGGCGCTTCTGCTCCGCCGGAAGAGAACGAAAATCCAAATTCACGCCGCTACTTCACGTCGTCCAAGGCCGCTTGTTCGGTATCGTAAACCTCAAAAATCTTGATCAGCCGGGTCAATTCCAGCACTTCTTTCGCCGCCGGGCTCAGCCCGAATAGCGAGAACCTGCTTTTCAGATCGCGCGATATTTTCAGTCCCTCGACCAGCGATGCCACGCCCGCGCTATCGATGTAGCGCACGCCTTTCAGGTTCAGGATCACCCACGGCGCCCGCTTCTCTCGCAGAAAGCTGATCAGGACGCGGCGAACTTCCGGTGAATTATAAAGAGTAATGTCGCCAGTCACGTCCACGATCGTGGAGTCGCCCACTACGCGAGTTGCGATTTCCATGCTTCCATGCCTCCCGGGGCCAGTGCTGAGTTGTGCCAGAGAATAGCGCGAGTTGCAACAGAATTGAAGAGAGGGTGATGCGAAAGTCACGGCAGGCCTCGCGGCGCCGCCGCTGTTCCCTTTAGGGATGGTTAACCGCGGCGATCCATGGGGATATAGCTGCGCTCGTCGTATCCCAGGTAAATTTGCCGGGGACGCGCGATTTTTTGTTCCGAATCCAGCAGCATTTCTTCCCACTGCGCGATCCAGCCCGAGGTGCGCGGGATGGCGAAGAGCACGGGGAACATGGTCACCGGAAAACCCATCGACTGATAGATCAGCCCGGTATAGAAATCCACGTTGGGATAGAGGCGCCGCGAAACAAAATAATCGTCTTCCAGGGCGATGCGCTCGCATTCCAGTGCGATATCGATCAACGGGTTGCGGCCCATCACGTCGAAAACCTCGTAGGCGATGCGCTTTACGATTTTGGCGCGCGGATCGTAATTTTTATAGACGCGGTGGCCGAATCCCATCAGCAGTTTTTCGCCCGCCTTCACCCGTTTAATGTATTCCGGCACGCGGTTTACCGATCCAATCTCTACCAGCATGCGCAGCACCGCTTCATTCGCGCCTCCGTGCAACGGCCCGTACAGCGCGGCGGTGGCCGCGGCGGTGGCGCAGTAAGGATCCACGTGCGAGCTGCCCACTCCGCGCATTGCGCTGGCGGAACAGTTCTGTTCATGGTCGGCATGCAGGATGAACAAAATATCCAGCGCACGCTCCAGTGTCGGATTCGGCCGGTACTGCAGCTCCGTGGTGCGGAACAGCATGTTCAGGAAGTTCCCCACGTAACTCAAATCGTTGTCCGGATAGGCAAACGGCATTCCCAGGCTGTGGCGGTATGCGAATGCCGCCAGAGTCGGCATCTTTCCGATCAAACGGTAGGTTTGCTTCTGCCTGGAATCCTTGTTGAAGATATCTTTTGCGTCGGGATAAAAAGTGGAAAGCGCCGCCACGGTCGAAATCAGCATCCCCATGGGGTGGGCGTCGTAGTGAAACCCGTCCAAAAATTTCTTGATGCTTTCGTGGATGAATGTGTGATGCGTGATGTGATAGATCCAATCTTCCAGTTGCGACCGGCTCGGCAACTCGCCATATAGAATCAGATAAGCAGTCTCGATGTAAGTGCTCTTCTCCGCCAGTTCTTCGATCGAATAGCCCCGATATCGCAGGATGCCCTGATCGCCATCAATAAATGTGACTTTGCTGATGCACGCCGCCGTATTCAGGAACGCCGGGTCATAGTTCATAACGCCGAAATCATGGCCTTCCACTTTAATCTGGCGGAGATCCATCGCTCGAATGGTTCCGTGACTGATCGGCACGTCATATTTCTTCCCCGTCCGATTGTCAGTAATCGACAAAGAATCGCCCTTAGGGGCGGCTCCTGTCTCGGTTGCTCCTGCGGACACGGGTTTTGTAGGGTTCATCCTTCGGGCCTCCGTCAATTCGGCCGTGAAACAGCGGCTGTCAATTTGCCTCAATCTTCCTAACGTCTACAGAATGTACACCAAATCCCATTGCGCGTGGGAGTAGTTTCCACTGTCGGGCCGGAATTTGCCATTCGCTGACCACTGTTTTCCATACGCTAGCGTATGTAGCCCTGTAAACAACAGATTTTGCAGCTTTTTACTGATCGTGCTGATTTCGCACGTTTTCCCGGGAATTAATTGTGTCCGCTGGTTGACGCACTTTCCCACGAGTTGGACGGTTTCGCGCCTCATGCATTTTTCCGCCAGATCGCAAAATTTAGCACCGCTGCGAAACTGACCCAAGTGAAATAAGGGATAAGCAATTCGGTGGCCACGCGATCCAGCTTCGCAAAAAACAGCAAGGTGGCCAGAATGGCACACCAAAGCAAACAGATTTCGGCAAACGCGGAACCAGGCCGGCGCCAGTGAAAGAAAAATATCGACCACAGAACATTCAACATCAATTGGATCACAAAGAACCCGATTGCAACAGCCACCGCCGGCCGGTCCTCATGTTTGCACACCTGCCAGGCAGCCACTCCCATCATCGCGTACAGAACGATCCACACCGCGGGAAATATTTTGTTCGGTGGATTCCAGGAAGGTTTCGCCAGACTGAAATACCAACCCGCCAGCGATGGTCGCGTGTAAGCGGAGCCCAACCAAGCCGCCGCGAAACAGAGTGCCAGCCAGCCCAATAGACTGATCAACGAAGCTGTGGTCAATTCAATTTCTCTTCCTTCGGAATCGCATCGGGGATTCCTCGAGGCGTCGCGCCAGAAAACAACTCACGCTCCGAATCCCGCGCCCGCCAGCATACGCCTGTTACTATTGCGATCAATAGAATCATCTGGACCCGCGGATGCCCCGGCATTTATGCACCCACGCGGCGCTCGCCGGAGTGGCCCGAGCCACCCACGCGTCTTGCCTCCATGGCTTCCGCCGTGACGCGGTGCCGGTATTCAAACATTCGCTGCAATTTCCGGCGGACCAGCCAGCCGCCAAAAAGTTCTCCGATGATTCCCAACGGCAATTCGTACTCGATGCGATCTTCCAGCCAGCACGCCTGCGGACCGTCGGGAATAAAACAATGCGTGTGATCCCATCGCCGGAACGGTCCTTGCACCTGCACGTCGCGAAACTTCCGGCCTTCCTCGTAATCGCGATGTTCGAAAACCCAGCGCATGGGAAACGGTCCCACTCGCACTCGCAAGATTCCTCGCGCGCCATTTTGGACCGAGGGCGCCCGCTCCACCACTTCCAGCGGTTCCCACCTGGGCGTCAGCCGCTCGAGCGCGCCGGGTTCCGCATGCCAGCGAAATAATTCTTCCGCCGAAACACCGATCCTGCTGCGGCGAACGAAGAGTTTTGACACGGCTTTCTCCAGGCATCTTCGCGATAAATTCCCCGATATCTTAACGATTCCATTCACCGAAGTCTGTAGCGCACCCAGAATCGGGATTATCGCTGAGGGTACCTTATCCGTGGACATGAGCTTGAAGAGGAGTTTCAAACAGAATTTCAAGGACAGCGTGCTACCGAAGTTCCCGGCAACCCAAAATGCGTCGAGCCCATGCGCCAGGCGCTGCACTTTCCATCAGCGGGGGGACCAGCATGAGAATCGCGGAACAGGCCAAATCGAGTGATTTTCTTGCCCCGTTTCCGCATGCGCTATTTCTGATGTTCCTGTTGAAGTACGTTCGTGGCTGCTTCCAGTTCCGCGGCGATGGTGACCGCAAGATCGGATGGGGAGGCAAGTTCCACTCGATTTCGGCCCTGTCCCTTCGCGCGATAAAGAGCGGCATCCGAAGCGGCTAGCAGAGCCTGCGGGTCGATCAATTTTTCCCCTTTCGTTTGGGTGGATTGATCGGTGGCACAGACTCCCAAGCTTGCGGTGACGGCGATCGATCCCGCGGCCGTTTCGAAAGCTTTCTCGGCCACGCAAGCACGAATTCTTTCCGCCTCACCAAGAGTTCCCATCGCATCCGTTGCCGGCGCCACAATCAGAAATTCTTCGCCTCCATACCGTCCGATCACATCATAAGGACGCACGCACGCATTGATCCTTTTCACGGCTTCCTGCAACACTGCGTCTCCGGCTAAGTGTCCCAAGGTGTCGTTGATCCGTTTGAAATGGTCCAGATCCAGCAGAATCACTCCCACTGAAGTGTCTTCGCGCTCGCTGCGGGCCAGTTCCCTGCGAAGCGTGACGAAAATCTCCCCGCGATTACATGCCCCGGTCAACGGATCGTGAGTGGCTTGGAAGCGCAGTGCCTCCCGCGCCGAAATCAATTCGTCTTGCAGTTTGACGATCCTTCCTCCCACGTGCAGCCGCGCTTTCAGCTCTTTTGGATCGAAAGGTTTGGAAAGATAGTCGTCCGCTCCGGCATCCATTCCCTCCAGAAGGTCCGCTTTCAGCCCGCGAGCCGTGAGCAAAAGAATATATACATAGGGCCGTCCGGGGCGAGCGCGAACCAATTGGCAGACCTCCACGCCCGTCATGCCGGGCATCATCCAATCCAGAATGGCCAGCTGGGGGGCATCCTCGCGCCCGAAAAGTTCCCACGCATGCGTTCCATTCGCGGCCACCACAACTTCATACGACCATTTCTCCAGAAACGCCTGGAGCATGCGTCGCGAAACCGGGTCGTCGTCGGCGATCAAAACTCTCATAGGGTTCCTCGAATCCGGGCCGGTGCCGCCAGACTTCAGTTCCAAGGAAGATTTTCACCGCTCTCCAAATATTCAATGTTCCGAACGTCCGCCGGCTCACTTCCTGGGAGCCAGTGGTTATTTCAAAACTCCTCGTTGAATCTGTTCCAGATGTGGAATCAACTGTTCGAATTCACTTTCCAGGAGCGCGAGAGCCAGCTCCGCACCGCCCGGCGAGCTCTCCCGCGCAATCTGTTCCAGCTTCCTTGCTCCGAAGGAGAATCTTTTTGCCCCAATGCTGCTCGCGGAGCCGCAAAGCGTGTGCGCCGCGCGCTCCAGTCCTTTGTTGTTTCGTGCGACAATTGCATCGCGCATCTCCCGCATCAGATTGGGTGTCTCAGCCGCGAAGATCTTCACGATTTCCGCAAGCAATTCCGCATCTCCTTCCACGTTGCGAAGCGCCGCGGACGCGTCGAACACTTCCGCCGGGGGCGATGTTTCTGGAATTGGTTCTGGTTCCCCGCTCGCGGCGGGCCGCCCAAGGTTGACATCCCTGTTGGGCATGTGATGTTCGATTTCCTCAAGAAAAGTAGCCAGCTGAATCGGTTTGGTCAGGTACCCATCCATACCAGCGGCCAGGCACTTTTCGCGGTCGCCCTTCATGGCGTGCGCTGTCATGGCGATAATTGGCAAATGAATTCCGGTGGTTTTTTCGAGTTCCCGGATGGCCGCAGTCGCTTCCAGTCCATCCATCTCAGGCATCTGCACGTCCATCAACACCAGATCAAAGGGTTCGCGTTGCACGGCCTCCAAGGCTTCCCGTCCGTTATTAGCCACCAGCACCACATAGCCATGCTTTTCGAGAATCCGGATGGCGAGTTGCTGATTGATCGCGTTGTCTTCGGCAAGCAAGATGCGGCTGGTACCTCGCCCTTCCCGCAGGGAATGCCGGGTCACTAGGTTTGCGGATTCACCAGGTTTCATGACTTGTGGACCTGCCAGTGCCACTTGGATTGCACCGAGAATTTCTGCTTCATGGATTGGTTTTAACAGGTAGGCGGCGATGCCCATTTCGCGGCACCGCGCGGCATCGCCCCGCACTCCGCTCGAGCTCACCAGCACAATCTTGGTCGCGATTTGTTCGGGATCCTTCAGAATCTTTTCGGCCAGCGAGAACCCGTCGATGTCCGGCATTTGGTTGTCCAGCAAGATCACCGGGAAATGCCGCCCTTCGCGCCTGGCATTTTCTATGGCAGCCAGGGCGGCCTGTCCGTTAGTCACGGAAGTGGGAACCATGTTCCAATTGCACAAGATCTCTTCCAGAATTCGTCGATTGGTCGGACGATCGTCCACGATCAGCACAGGAAGATTTTGAAGCGCGGCAAGGTCAATGCGGCAGTTTGGGGTGGCCTGCGATGGCGCCATGGCCATTCGCGCGGTGAAATGGAACGTACTGCCCCGGCCTTCTTCGCTTTCCACCCAGATTCTTCCCGCCATGTGCTTCACCAGGCGCATCGAAATCGTCAGGCCCAGGCCCGTTCCCCCGTACCGGCGGGTTGTGGAACTGTCTGCCTGTGTGAACGCATCGAAGATTTGCTTTTGCTTGTCCGCGGGAATCCCGATCCCGGTATCGCGCACCGAAAACTGAAGCTCCACCTGATCGTTCGTTTGCTCCAGCTTTTCCACTTCCACCACAACTTCTCCATGCTCGGTAAACTTGATCGCGTTCCCCACCAGGTTCACGATGATTTGCCGCAATCGCCCTGGATCGCCCACTAAGTTGTCCGGCACGCGCGCGCCCACCCGGTAGGCCAGCTCCAGCCCCTTCTCTTGCGCGCGAAACGAGAGCGTCCGCATCATGTCGCCCAGGCTTTCGCGCAGCCTGAAATCCAGTTGATCGAAATCCAATTTCCCGGCCTCGATCTTCGAAAAATCCAGAATGTCGTTCAGCAGGATCAGCAGCGAATCGGCGGAGGATTTCACAAGCATCAGGCACTCTCGCTGGTCCGGCGCGAGTGGCGTATCCAGCGCCAGTTCGGTCATGCCCAGAATTCCGTTCATCGGCGTGCGAATCTCGTGGCTCATGTTTGCCAGAAACTCGCTCTTGGCCAAGTTTGCCAATTCCGCTGCTTCCTTCGCTCGTTGCAATTCCTTTTCCGCTTGCTTTCGCTCGGTGATGTCGCGCGCCGTCATGCACACGGACCGGAACCGCCCATCGTTCCCGGGCATTCGGTTCACGCGAGCCAGGAACCATCGCTCGCCCGCCGGAACCAGCAAGGGATACTCGATGCTTTCGCCCTGGCCGGTTTGGCAGACCCGGCTGATCACCTCACTCAGCGGATGCGCGGATTCCTCTCCCAGCACTTCTCCGATGCGGCGTCCCAGCAATTCCGCCTTCGGCCGGAAGAGGAGATCTTCGTTGGTGGTCCAGATATTCCGGATGCGAGTCGTCTCGTCGAACTCGAATACAATCTCGTCGATTGAGCTGACCAGCGATTGCAGCTGCGCTTCGCTTTCCAGCAGCGCTTGTTCGGCCCTGGTCCGGTCGGTGATGTCCTGGTAGATTCCCAGCCCGCCAAGCACCTTGCCGCCCAGCATCAGCGGAACCCCGAATAATTCGACGTCAAATTCGGTTCGATCTTTCCGCCGCCGCCGTGTTTTGACGTGGATTCCCTCTCCCCCCAGGTTGGCCGCCGTGTAGTTCTTCGCTTCCAGGACCAAGTCGTCGGTGCTCACCAGATCGTCCAGGTGAGCTCCGATTACTTCCTCCCGCCGGTATTGGAACAGTTTCTCAAATGCCGGATTGCACAGATCCACCCGGCCTTCCGAGTTCAACACAACGATGCCGAGCGGCGTGTTTTCGATCAACGCGTTCAGAAAAGCTGTGCGCTCTTCCAGTTTTTTCTCCGCCCGCCGGCGGGCCGTGATATTGGCCATCATGGAGACAGCGCCGCGGATGTGGCCCGAACCGTCGCGCAATGGCGCGGAAGAGATGCTCAACTCGATTTGGGTCCCG
Source organism: uncultured Acidobacteriota bacterium (assembly GCA_963756355.1). Lineage (GTDB taxonomy): Bacteria > Acidobacteriota > Terriglobia > Acidiferrales > UBA7541 > JBGPTK01. The sequence goes on from CAVWOD010000025.1 coordinate 186,511, forward strand.
TCTTTGTGATTCCGCAGCGTTTCCATCTCGTGGAACGACTTTCCTGCCATGAGATCTAAGCGCCTGCGGTCGAATTCCTTATGGTCGGCCGCGGGAATCAGATTCGAGTAGGCCTGTCCCACGATTTCCGATTGTTTCCAACCCAGCATCTTTTCGGCGGCCGGGTTCCACTGATTCACGATTCCGTCGACGTCTGTGCTGACGATGGAAAGCGGCGAGCCATTGATCAAAGCGGCGAGAGTCTCGTTCGATTCGCGAAGGGCCAGTTCGGCCCTGGTCCGGTCCCCAATCTCTTGCTCTAATTCTCCGGTTCTTTCCTGCACCCGCGCCTCCAGATCCTGTTGCACGCTCCGCAGCGCGGAATCCCGCGTCTGGATTTCTGACATCATTTCATTGAAGCGATCGACCAATATCCCCAGCTCATCCTGGTTCTGCTTCACCGCGCGCAGGGAATAGTCCTTCTCGATCGATACGACGGAAGCCGTGCGAGCCAGGTTCAGGATTGGGTTGGAGATGATGCGCTGCAGCCTTGCGGTGAGAAACCAGGCCACCAGCGACGATCCGAGCAGCACCAGAACCACAATTCCGGCGAACCGTTCGATGCGGCCGTAAAGCTCCGTGCCATCGGACTCCAGGTAAACAATCCCAATCGGTTCGCCATCGAGGGTCACATGATGGAACCAAGTGGATCGCGATTGGTTGCGGTAAGCGCCTTCGGGTTGCACCCGCGGTGGCGTGAACGGGACGCTCGGATCGCCCCGAAAGTATTTGGCGAATACCTCGCCGTTCTTGCCATAGATGCAGGCGGAACGGATGTGTCTTTCCGCGCTTAGCCCCGACAGGATTTCGCGCGCTGCGTTGGCATCATTGAAGGTCAGCGCCGCGGTGCTATTGGACCCGATAATTTGGGCCAAGGTGGAAAGATTGCGGGTTAGCGCCAAGCGGAATGTAATCGCATCATAAATCGCAAAAGCCATGCACGCGAGCAAGAGCGCGACGCTGCTGGTCAGCATCACGATCCTCGTCAATTTCTCCCGGATGGAGAGTTCGCGGCTCGGCATGTCAGTTCTTCACTTGCTCCGGCCCGTCATGAATCACTTTGGCCAGCGAGAGTAATTTCGAACTGAGCTTCAGATGCGCCCGTTCGGCGGCGTCCACGTTGATCGTGAACCGGATTTTGTCGTCTTCGATCGTGAATTGAATGGCCCCTCCGCGCGGCGCGAAATCTTCCGATTCGCCAACTGTCAGCACGCTGGCGCCGCGCAAGCTCATGATAATTTCAGGGAGCCGCCCTTTTTCCGACGAACTCACGAACACGATCTGGCAGGATTTCAATTGCTCCAGCGAATTGGTGTGCACAATTTCCAGTTCACGGCCGTTTACCGATTTCCCCATCACCATGCGTTCCAGCGCCGGCCCAAACGGATCTTTTCCCACCAATCCCACCCGGATCGGAGAATGATCGTTCGGCAGCGATTCCTTCGGCCAGTACACAAATCTCGCGAAATTGAATAGAAAAGCGGCTTTCACGTCATTTTCCTCGAGCGGCCCCGACTGCGCGCCCAGCACCAGAGGAAGAATCCACACGTAGATCCAGGAAATCGCCAGCAACGGAAAACAAGCCCAGCGCAGCCGGCTTGCCGGGCGTGACCTTCGATTCGTCTGGCGGCTCATCGACATTTCGCTTCCCTGCTCAGCGGCCTTCCCGGAATCCGCGTGATTCAATCGCGCGGACGCCGGAATACTCCTGCCTCATTCGCGTTCGTTTCGTTGCCCGATCGCGCTCTCCCTTCAAAACCGCCAGGTGAGCCTTGCGAATCCGCTCCGCTTCATTTCCGTGGTTCGGCTGCCTTCACTGTCATCCTGAAACTCGATGTGCGCGTTTTTCAAAAGGTTCTGCCCCACGATGCTCAGAGCGATCCTTTCGCTGATTTTCCAGGAAATCTGGGAATCCATCCGCGTATAGGACGGCACCTTTTGGGCAGTCAGAGGACTCACAAAAAATGTGGACGTGTCCCAATCCACCGCAGGCCACAAATTCACATGCGATCGCAATTGCGCGCTATGCCGCGGACTGCTCCCCGCCGCGGAAGCATTGGCTGTTGCGTTTTGACTCGCGGCTGAGGTGTGCATGTGAATTTGCTCCAGGGCATATCCAGGACTCACGTTCCACCGGCGGTTCACTTTCCAACTGGCGGAAACCTCGAACCCGTGCGTCTCTCCATACTGGAAGTTCTTGTAGATCACTGGCAGAACAAGATGGGCGGGAAGCGGATTCGACTCGAGGAATGGAGCGCCTGGCTCTACCGTTCGCTGGTTATCGTAAGAGTTGAAATACGTGCTGAAATCGAGCGAGACGTAGCTGATTGCCGTGGTGCGGTACCCGAACTCATACGCCGTCAAATTCTCATTCTTGAAATCCGGATTGCCTCGGAGGCCGATCACCACGGGAGTTCCGCTCCCATTTGTAAAACTTCCGAAATTCAAGCGCACGTCCGCCTCAAGGGTCGCGGGCGTCCGCGCAGCCTCGGAAATGGCCGCCCAAAACATGTTTTGATTATTCTGTTTCCAGCTCGCTCGCACTCCAGGCCAAATCCCCCAACCTGAAAAATAGTTGTGCTCCGCTTTCGCTCCCACCGTCAGGTAGAAGCGGCCGGGCACCAGCGCGATTTCATCCTGGATAAATCCGCTTGGCAGCTGCGTATTCAGGTTCGCTGGGTTCAAACTGATTGTGAAATTCCCATGTGTCTCGGAGGCGGAATCGCGGTATCCCAAGCCCCAAATGATGTTCTGGCGGTTGCCCCAGGAAAAATGATGCTGAAACTCAACGTCCACTGTATTTCTGGATTCACGAAGATTGTCCGTGCGCCGGTAACGATCGTATGAAATTTGCAGTGTGGTGTCCGAGCGGTTCGAATAAACATGGGTCCACACAGATTGCAGAAATCCACCGGACAAGCCAACTTGCAGAATCGTGGGTTGTAACGCGGGCGATGTCAGGCTCGGCATAAAAAGCGTTGGAGAATTTTCTTTCCCGCCATAAATGTCCCCTTGGATCATCAGGGTATCTTTAGGAGAAAGATTGGCGTCGGTGCGAAAGCCCGCCTGCAGCAAGTGCCATCCGTCGCCGCCGTCTTGGCCGTGCGTGTCAGTCAGCTGATTCTGGTTCAGGTATTTTGTGTACACGCGGAAGTCCGTGTTCGCACCCAGCTTGCCCCCATAACGGACCGTTGCAAATCCCTGGTCCAGATTTCCGCCTCCTGCCTCCGCCAACGTCCCCCGTGTTTCCCCCGCCTTCTTGGTGATGATGTTGATCACTCCATTCACCGCGTTTGCTCCCCACACAACCCCGCCGGGCCCACGAATCACCTCGATCCGCTCGATATCGTCGAACGGAAGGTCAAAAACGTCCCAGAAAACTCCGCCGAAGGTCGGCACGTAGACCGTCCGCCCGTCCACCATCACCATGAGTTCATTGCTGTATTGCTCATCAAGTCCTCGCGTGCTGATCGCCCAGGTGCCTCCGTTGATTTGGGCCACATTCACACCTGGCGCCATGCGCAACAGATCGGGAATATTCAAGGCGCCGGACCGGCGGATGTCCTCCTGGGTGATTACGAAAACAGCGGAAGCGGTTTGCGACAATTTCTGTTCCTTTTTCGAAACCGAAGTCACCCGGATATTCATCAGGTCTTCCAGGCTCCGCTCCGTCAAATCGGCTGTTTTCTCCTGCGCCACCGCTGGCATCAAGATCGATGCGCAGAGCATCCCGGTTGCCAGGAGTCTCCCTGCAATTGAAATCGGCGCCTTTTTTTTCTTCGGCATCCTCCTCGTCCGATGCAATTTGATTTCTCCCCAATCGGCTGGCCGCTTTTTAGTATTTACTCGGCTTGACTTCGTCTTCTTGCGGGTTTGGCACGGCGGCTGCGATCACAGGCGCTCCCTGGGATGTTTGCGTGGCTGGTATTCCCGTTTCCGCGGTTCGCCCTCTTCCCCCAACGCCCGTTTGCGCGGTCGATCGCGACGCGGCCCGGGTCATGGGAACCACTGCGGATTCGGCTTCCTTCACGAAAACAAGTTTTTCATTTTCTTCGTCCCAATGGACGCACAGCACATCGCCCATGGCCACTTGATCGGTGGCCAGCAAACTCGCCAGTGGATACACCAGGTGCCGCTCGATGGCGCGCTTCAAATGCCGCGCTCCATACTTCAGATCCGTTCCTTCTTTTAGCAGGAATCCGCGCGCCGCCGGGGTTACGCGGAACAAAAACCGTCCCCTGGCTGTTTCCAGCACTCGTTGTTGCACCAGGCCCAACTCGATTTCCAGAATCAGTTCGAGTTGTTCCGCGCGCAGCGGATGAAACACCACCACCTTGTCGATCCGGTTCATGAATTCCGGCGCAAATTTTCTCTTGGCCGCTTCCGTCGCCGAACGTTCCACCTTGCCATCCAGGCCCGCCACTTTTTCCGGCGGCACGTCGGGCGCGAACCCCAGGCCGCCCGTCATTAACTGAGTGATTTCGCCGCCTCCCAGATTGGAGGTCATGAAAATCATCGTCTCGGAAAGATCCACTCTGCGGTTATCGCCCAAGGTCAAAGTCGCCTTATCCAAAATTCCCAGCAGGAGCTGCCACAAAGCATCCGAAGCTTTTTCGATTTCGTCGAACAGCAAGAAACTCAGTTTGAGTTTTTCGGTGTGGTGCTGCGCCAGCGCTTCCTGCGTAATTAATGGTTGAGTTTCGCGATGGCCCAGATATCCGGGAGGCGAACCGATCAGTTTCGCAATTTCATGAGAGTGCTGGAACTCGGCGCAATCCACCTTGATCACGGCACGCGGGTCGCCGAACAAAATTTCTGCCGCGGCTTCCACGACGCGCGTTTTTCCCGCTCCAGTCGGCCCCAAAAACAAAAGGTTTCCCACCGGCCGTCCGGTGGTGTTCATGCCGGCAAGAAAAACTTGAAACAGATCCACGACTTGCTGCACGGCTTCATCCTGTCCCACGATTCTCTTTCGAAGGGCCTTCTCGAAGTCCAGGGATTGGTTGCTGCGTCTGCTTGGATCTAATTGTCGAACCCATCCATCCATGGGAATACCCTCCCTTTGGACTCATCGGTAACAGATGGCCCCTTCATTAATCCCATTCAGGAAAGGCAGCAGAAGCATGGCCACACTTTCGGCTCAACGCCGCGCGCTAACTATCTTGAAATCTTGAGCATGGGAAAGCTGCTGGCGTCCCCAGGCGGGCTTTCCAAGGAACTGAGTCTCAGTTCTGCATCCTTTGGACCAAACTGAATCAACCTTCCATTCCCAATTCTGCAAAAACCCGCTTGCAGCACTGCGCTTGCTTCCGCCACGGACTTTCCGTTATGGTGTGCAGGAGCCACGCAGGCACAAATGGCAAAAAAGAAAATTCTGCTGATCGAAGACGACCGCGATATTGTCGAACTGGTTCGCTACAACCTGGAAAAAGAAGAATTCCAGGTGACCGCTTCGAGCGATGGCGCCATGGGTCTCGCCCAGATCAAGAAATCCCTGCCCGACCTTCTGGTGCTCGACTTAATGCTTCCCAAAATTTCCGGCCTGGAAATTTGCAAGGAGGTTCGCCGCGATCCCGCGCTGAATCGCCTGCCGATTTTGATGCTCACCGCGCGCGGAGAAGAGTCGGATCGCATCGTCGGCCTGGAACTTGGCGCGGACGATTACGTCACCAAGCCTTTCAGTCCTCGCGAATTGGTGGCTCGCGTCAAAGCATTGCTCCGCCGCGTCGAGCCGGCCGGCGCCGTCGAAAAAGTGATTGAAGTGGGGCAATTACGAATCGATCCGGCTTCCTACCGGGTCACGCGGGCGGGCAAGCCTCTTCCGCTCAGCACCCTCGAATTCCGCTTGCTCTATTATCTTGCTTCGCGTCCCAACAAAGTATTCAGCCGCGATCAATTGCTCGACGCGGTGTGGGGAGCGGATCGTTTTGTGACTCCTCGCAGTGTGGACGTCTACGTGCGGCGACTGCGCGAAAAAATCGAGCCTGATTCCCAGCATCCGGCCTACGTAAAAACCGTGCGTGGCGCCGGCTATCTGTTCGAAACTCGTGAAAGCTAGGCTATTCTGGAAGCTCGGACTGACTTACGTCGTCCTTCTGCTCGCTGTCCTTTTGTCCGTGGATTTTTATTCTTCGCGCATCGAGCGGCGCGACTATTTGCGCGCCGCGCTCGATCAACTTTCCTCCCTCGCACAAATCGCTTCCAGCCGTCCTCCGAACCTGGACGATCGTGCCGCGCTGGCCGAGTGGGCTTCCTGGATGGGAAAAAGCGGGGCGCGCGTCACGGTGATTGACGCGCAGGGTCTGGTGCTGGCCGATTCCGAACATGATCCTGAGTCCATGGAAAATCACTCCGATCGCCCCGAAGTGATTGCGGCGTTAGCCACCGGACGCGGCACCAGCGTCCGCCACAGCCATACCCTCGATCGCGATTTGGTCTATCTGGCGGTTCGCACGCAACCGGGCGTTGGAGCTCCAGCCATCCTGCGTTTCGCCATCCCGCTGGCCCAGGTGGACCAGGCCCTGGCGGAAATGCGCCGGCGCTTGTGGCTTGCCTCGTTCTTGATTCTGATTTTCGGCGCGATCATCTCGCTGTTTTTTTCGCGCGCCCTTTCCGCGCGCATCGAAAGGCTCAAGAAATTTTCGCAGCGCGTGGCCCAGGGACAATTTCAGCCGCTGCCGGAAACCGACGCGAACGACGAACTTTCGGACCTTTCCCACTCCCTCAACGAAACCGCCGCCCATTTCGATCGCACCATTCGATCCCTCACCGGCGAGCGCAATCGCTCCGCCGCGATTCTGCGCAGCATGGTGGAAGGCGTCGCGGTGATCGACGCAAAAGAGCGAATTGTTTTTTCCAATCAGGCCTTCGCTGAAATTTTGGGCCTGGAAGCGAATTTCGAAGGCCGCGCGTTGATTGAAGCCGTTCGCCAGCCGGATTTGATCGCCGTAATTCGCAAAGCCCTCGAAGGAAATGAAAATGCCTCCAGCGAATTAATCGTGGGCACCATCCGTCCGCGCAGCTTTTCGGTCACCGCGTCCCCGGTTCCCGCCCTCGCGGCCACGCAAAGCGAACCCGCGCAATCGCAAGGAGCCGTGGTGGTGCTGCACGACATCACCGAATTGCGGCGCCTCGAGCGCGTGCGGCGCGATTTTGTGGCCAATGTTTCCCACGAATTGAAAACGCCGCTGACCGCCATTCAAGGCTTTGCGGAAACTTTGCTCGGCGGCGCCCTGGAAGACCGCGCCAATAATGAGCGATTTGTCACCATCATTCGCGACCACTCGATTCGCCTGGCGCGCCTCACCGACGATCTCCTGATGCTCTCCAAGATCGAGGCTGGAAAACTGGAGTTTGATTTTCGGCCCGTGGCTCTTGCCGAGTTCGTCGAGCCCTGCCTGGAAACCGCGCGGCTCCGCGCGGGATCAAAGGGAATCTCTCTTGAAGTCGAGTATCCCCCGAATTTTCCGTCCATCCGCGGCGACGCTCACCGCCTGCGCGAGGTTTTGCAAAATCTTCTGGACAACGCCCTGCAATACACTCCGTCGGGCGGCCATGTCCGCCTCACCGCCGTCGCGCGCAACGGCGCCGCGATTCTTACCGTGGCAGACACCGGCATCGGCATCCCCCAGTTGGATCAGGAGAAGATTTTCGAACGGTTCTACCGCGTGGACGCTGCGCGCTCGCGCGAAGCTGGCGGCACCGGTCTCGGCCTGGCCATTGCCAAGCACATCGTGGAGGCGCACGGTGGCCGGTTATGGGTCGAGAGCGTTGTGGGCCAAGGCTCAAAATTCCATTTTTCCGTCCCCCTCGTCCATTAGCACCGGCCGTTGCGGCACATGATTTTCTGTGCCTTCCCTTCCGCCCTTAACTACCCTCTTTTCCATCCCTTTCAATGTCTTACAGAATTCACATTCGCCTCACGCGATTGCAATGCGGCTCCCGTACCCTTCTGCTATGGACTGGCCAAGTATATTCGCGTGGGGCATAGCGATTTCGATGATCGTGCTGGCGCTCGCCGGTTCCGGCAGCCGGAAGCCCCGTCAGGAATCGGTGTTGGATTGGGTGGCAATATTCAGGAGGAGAAAATAATGGCAGCAACAGCAAGCAGTTCGGAAAAAGTGTATCAGGCCGCGCTGGTGAATTACCTGGTTTCGATGGCGCGCACGGTGGAGGGCTCGGTCAACAAAGCGCTCGAAGCGCTTCTCCATCAGAATGAACAACAGGCCGGCGAGGTCTTTCTCACCGAGCCGCGCATCAATGAAATGGAAATTTTAATCGATGAGCACGCCATCCGCCTGCTGCGCCAGGGCCAACTGCCCGACGAAGAAGTGCGCCTGATCGTCGCCACCATCAAGATCAATAACGATCTCGAGCGCATCGGAGATCTGGCCGTCAATATTGGCCAGCGCGTGATTTCGCTTTCCATGCTTCCGGCGTTCGAACCGCCGCCGGAACTCGAACCCATGGCCGAAGCCGTCCGCGCCATGCTCAGCAAAAGCCTGGGGGCTCTTACGTATCGCAACGTCGTCTTGGCCAACGAAGTACTTGAAAGCGATGACGTGGTGGATCAATTCCACGATCAAATTTTCGAACGCCTGCTCTCTGGCATGCGCGAGGATCCCACTCAGGTCACGCCGAATCTTCATTTCGCTTTTACCGTGCGCTACCTCGAACGCATCGCCGATCACTCCACAAATATCGCGGAAGATATTCTGTTTTGGGTCCGTGGCTTGGATGTCCGCCACGGCCGCGCCCGTCTTTTAGCGGAGCAAGAAGCGAGCGAGTCGCTGGAATCGCTGTAACGGAGAATTCATCTCACTCTGACAGGCAGTTCACGATTAAAAAGTAGGATCGTTCCGCTGCACCAAGCACGGACGGCCGAGAGTTCACACCACTCTAAATCCGCCGTACCTCCCGTCGTACCCCCCTCAAGGGGCTGCAACCCCCGTTAGCAGCCCCTTGAATCCTCCTTTTTTTGTTCGCGTCGATCGATACCACGATCCGCATTCTTGATTCGAGCAAAACAGAGATTTTGTCCGGATGGGCATAGATCTGTGGAAAATTGGGCGGACGCTCCGGGGGCAGTGTGTGAAATTCAGGCGGGCTTGCTCATTGGCTATTGTTAATCAACACAAAATAAAGGACATAAGTCATCCATCCCGCTTCTGGATGTTTATTCCTCTTTTCACCCGTTTGTTACAGGGCTGTAACACTTCGGAGCCATCATGGCGTGTAAAGTAGCAGCCTACATAGAGGAGAGAGATCACAGTGAAGAAATCGATCGTAGCAGTGTCCACCCTTCTTGCGCTTTTCGTCTTGGCGCTTTTTCTGGTTGTCAGTCCCGCGCCAGCGGCCCCCGACGCAGGGACGGTTCTCATAAACGCGGCCGGAGCCACTTTTCCTTACCCCATCTATTCAAAGTGGTTCGACGAATACCACAAAATCCACCCCAATATTCAGATCAATTACGCTTCTGTCGGTTCCGGCGCCGGCATCCGCCAGATCCTGGCGGGGACTGTGGACTTTGGCGCCTCCGACGGGCCGATGACCGATGAACAGCTTTCCAAAGCCAAGTTTCAAGTGCTGCATTTTCCGACGGTCCTGGGAGCGGATGTGCCCGCGTACAACATTCCCGGCGTGACTGGGGAACTTAATTTCACAGGCGCAGCCTTGGCAGGTATTTATCTGGGAAAGATCACGAAGTGGAATGACCCGGAGATCACCAAGGCGAATCCCGGCGTAAGCCTTCCCGGCAATGATATCGTGGTCGTGCACCGTTCCGACGGCAGCGGCACAACCTACATCTGGACGGACTATCTGTCCAAGGTCAGCGATGAGTGGAAATCGAAGGTCGGACGCAACACATCGGTGAATTGGCCGGTGGGACTGGGAGGCAAGGGCAACGAGGGCGTTTCCGGGTTGATCCAGCAAACTCCAAACTCGATCGGCTATGTCGAGTTGATCTACGCCATCCAGACCAAGATGGCCTACGGCAAAGTGAAAAATGAAGCGGGAAAATTCATCAAGGCGGATTTGGCGAGCGTCTCAGCCGCGGCCGCCGGCGCAGCCAAGGCTATGCCGGATGATTTCCGCGTTTCCATCACCAATGCGCCGGGCCCGACAGCCTATCCGATTTCCAGTTTTACCTGGCTGCTGATCCCCGCGAAAATCGATGATGCCACCAAGCGCAACACCATCAAGCAATTCCTTACGTGGATGTTGGCCGACGGACAGAACGCGTGCGAACCTCTCGCCTACGCGCGCCTGCCCAAGGCCGTCATCGACAAGGAAAGCAAGGCCATCGCTAAAATCCAGTAACCATGGCTAGTGTCTCCAACGCGATCCCGCCCGCGGCGTCCCCCTGGACGCCGCGGGCCATTGTTCGCCGCCTTCGCACCGGCGATGAAATCGCGTATCTCGTCACTCTGCTTTTCGCCGCCAGCATCCTGCTGATCACCAGTATCATCGTCTATGAACTTTGGGTGAATTCCGCGCTGGCCCGCCATAAATTCGGCATGGAGTTTTTCTTCACCAGGGTTTGGGATCCGGTCGAGGGAGATTTCGGCGCTCTGCCCTTCATCTACGGCACACTTGTCACTTCGGCGCTTTCCCTGATCATCGCGGTGCCGCTCGGCCTCGGCGCCGCCGTTTTCCTGGCGGAACTTGCGCCGCCCAAAATTTCGGATACGTTTGCGTTCCTGATTGATCTGCTGGCCGCGGTGCCCAGCGTCATTTACGGCGTGCTCGGCATTTTCATCGTGGTGCCGGTGATGCGCACGGTGGTCGAGCCGGCTTTGAAGTCCACGCTGGGGTTTCTTCCCTTCTTCCAGGGGCCCATGTATGGCGTGGGATTTCTCACCGCCGGCGTGATTCTTGCCATCATGGTGGTCCCCTTCATCATTTCCGTTTCTCGCGAAGTATTGCTGTCCGTCCCCAAAGACCAGCGCGAAGCCGCCCAGGCACTCGGCGCCACGCGCTGGGAAGCAACCTGGAAAGTGGTGGTCCCGTTTGCGAAAACGGGAATCATGGGTTCGGTGTTCCTGGCGCTGGCCCGCGCCCTGGGCGAGACCATGGCCGTCACCATGGTGATCGGCAACGACCCCAAAATCAGCGCATCGCTTTTCTCGCCCGGCTATTCGATTGCCGCGGTTATCGCCAATGAATTCACGGAAGCCACCGGCGACCTGTATCTTCACGCCTTGGTCGAACTCGGCTTGGTTCTGTTCCTGCTCACATTTATTCTGAACGGTCTGGCCCGCTTGTTGATCGTCGCTACAGCCGGCCGTGGGGCGGGTCACGAATGAGCCTCCGCACCGCATGGCGCAAAACCGTCAACATCGTGATGCTCAGCATCACCGGGCTGCTCACGTTGCTTACCATTTCGATCCTCTTTTTCATCCTGGGTTACCTGGCCTACCACGGCGGCAAGTCTTTGACTTGGAATTTCTTCACCAAGCTCCCCGCGCCCCTGGGCGAAACCGGCGGTGGCTTGGCCAATGCCATTGTGGGCAGCGGCAAGCTTCTGCTTTTGGCTTGTTTGATCGGCATTCCGATCGGCGTGATGGGTGGCGTCTATCTGGCGGAATTTGGCGGCCGCACTTTTTCCTTTATCGTCCGCTACACCACCGATTTGCTGAACGGAGTGCCCTCGATTGTGATCGGCATTTTCGCCTACACGGTTGCCGTGCTTCCCGTCCATCATTTCTCCACATTTGCCGGAGGGTTTGCGCTTGGCGTGATGATGATTCCGATCGCCGTTCGCAGCACCGAGGAATTTCTGCGCGGTGTGCCGCGATCGATGCGCGAAGCGGCCATGGCTCTTGGCGCGAGCAAGTGGCGAACCTTGGCCACGGTCGTCTTTCCCGCGGCGCTCAGTGGCATCGTCACGGGGCTTATGCTGGACCTGGCCCGCGTGGCCGGCGAAACCGCCCCCCTGCTCTTCACGGCGCTTTCCAATCGTTTCTGGAGCCCGGGATGGGGGCAGCCCACTTCTTCTCTTCCGGTTATGATTTATTATTATGCAATCTCTCCCTACGAAGATTGGCATAGCCAGGCCTGGGCCGCCGGACTCGTGCTGCTGGGCTTGGTTTTATTGGCAAATATCGGCGCCAGGCTGATACTCTCTCGCAGGGCGTCCTTCCTGAGGTCTTAAGGTGGCTACAGTGACTGGATTTCCCAAATCTGCAACGGCGGCTGGAATGAGCCAGGCCCAGGCGCCCGTATCGACAAAGGTTGCCACGACCGTGAACCTTCCCGTGCGCTTCAAGATCGCCAATTTCAATTTCTTTTACGGTCCGAAGCAGGCCTTGCACGGCATCAATCTGGAAATTGCGTCCAACAAAGTCACCGCTCTGATCGGTCCCTCTGGCTGCGGCAAATCCACTTTCCTTCGCACCCTCAACCGCATGCAAGAAACCATTCGACACACCCGTGCGGAAGGTGAAATTCTTTTGGACGGCCAGGATATTTTCGCGATGGACGTGGTGAACCTGCGCCGCCGCGTCGGCATGGTCTTTCAGCGTCCCAACCCCTTTCCCAAATCCATTTTCGATAATGTTGCCTATGGGTTGCGCATCAATGGTTGGAAGGGCAGCCTGGCCGAATGCGTCGAGCACAGCCTGCGCCGCGCCGCGCTGTGGGAAGAAGTAAAAGACCAGCTCCACAAATCGGCCTATGCGCTTTCCGGCGGCCAGCAGCAGCGCCTGTGCATCGCCCGCTGCCTGGCCGTCGACCCGGAAGTGCTGCTGCTCGATGAGCCCTGCTCGGCTCTCGATCCGGTCACTACGGCGAAGATTGAGGAATTGCTCTTCCAATTGAAGGAAAGCTGCACCATCGCCATCGTCACTCACAACATGCAGCAGGCCGCCCGCTCCAGCGACTTCACCGCCTTCATGCTGGATGGCAACCTGATTGAATTCAATCCCACTCCCACACTATTCACGACTCCGGCCGATCCGCGTACGGAAGCGTACATCACCGGCCGGTTCGGATAAGGACCCGCGAATGGAACGCCATTTCGAACAGGATCTCGAAGAACTGAAGCAGCGCATGCTTTGGATGGCCAGCTTGGCGGAGCGCTCCGTGCACCAGTCCGTGCACGCCGTGCTCGATTCCGACGAGCGTCTGGCGGAAACCGTGCTCGAGGAAGAGAACGCCATCAACGAAATGCAGATTGAAATCGACGAGCGCGTGCAGCGTTTGCTCGCTCTGCAGGCGCCCATGGCCGTTGATCTGCGAACCATCCTGGCTGTTTCGCGCATTAATAACGATCTCGAGCGCATTGGCGATCAAGCCGTGAATATCGCCCAATCCGCACTGCGCATCCTTCGCCATCCGCAGGTGAAGCCTTATGTCGACCTCCCGCGCATGAGCGAGTTGGTGGAAGCCATGGTCCGCGACAGCTTGAACGCCCTGGTCCAGCGCGATCAAGAACTCGCCAAGACTGTGCTGGCCCGCGACGATGAAGTGGATAGCCTCCGCGACCAGATGTTCCGTGAGCTTCTTACTTACATGATGGAAAATTCCCGAGTCGTTTTTCCGGCCTTCGAGCTGATCCTGGTCTGCAAAAATCTCGAGCGCATCGGCGACCACGCCACCAACATCGCGGAAGACGTGATCTATATCGTGGCCGGGCGCGACGTTCGCCATCCCGCTCTCGACCGCCGCTAGCCAGCGATTGAGCTTGCGATGTCATCTCTGAAAGCGCTTTTGTCAACGGACAACGATCCAGCGGAACGGGTCGTACCCAGTCATCTCTTCGCCCTCGAAGGGGCATGGAGTTATTCGCAAGGTGTGTCGCATTCATTCTGCGATCCCCGGGAAGGGGATCATGACATCGTCGCGCTTACACCTTGCTGGTCCGACCTCGACCCAACTCTGGATCTCGATACATTTCTTTGCGCTGCAGCACGTGGAACGCCGCCTCGGCCAGATGCCGCGCCACCGCTCCTATCGCTTTGGCATGTCCCTTCCGCACTCGCAGCCGGCCGTACAACTGGCTGACGTGCCGGTCCGGACATCGGACATGATTCACCGCCACCGAATTGGCCGCTTCCGCAAAGGCCCATTTCAAATATCGATTCACGTCGGCACGCAACGCTCCGTAACGTATTTTCCCTCCGCTGGCATGCACCCGCGGCGTCGTTCCCGAGTAGCTGGCCAGGTGCGGCGCGTCGGGAAATCGCTGCACCTCTCCGATCTCCAATGCGATCGTCGCCGCCAAAATCACTCCCACTCCCGGCAGGGTCAACAGCCACTGCATCTCCGGCGTGACTTCTACCAACTGCCCCAGCCGCTCTTCCAGTTGCCGCACCTGGTGGCCCACAAAATCCAACTGCAAGAGCAGCTGCTGGCTCACCCAACGCGCCTGCTCCGGCAACAACTCCAGCCGTTTCTCCAGGTCCACTCTTCCTTTCTTCCCGTACGCATCACTGCATGCGCTCGGCGGCGCTCCATACTTGGCCAGGGTTGCCGTCAGACGATTCTTCAGCCGCGTGCGCTGCGCCACCAGCACCAACCGCGTGCGCGTCAGTTCCCGCAAATCGCGCAGCGGCCCGGGCGGAATCCACACCGTGGGCAGTGTGCCGTTGCGCTGCAAGCGATTCAACCCTTGCGCATCCAGCTTGTCGGTCTTGTTGATCTGCCCCATCATCAGCTTGGCCTTGCGCGGATGCACCAACTGCGGCTGCAAACCGGCTTGCTCGATCTCGTCAATAATCCAATACCAGTTCCCGGTGGCTTCCACGGCCACCGCCGTCCCGGGTTCGCATCCGTTCAAATACTCTCGCACCGCTCCCGGCGAATGCTCCAACCGGTAACCGGTGCTTTTCCCGGTCGAGGGGTCTTGCCGGTCCACCCAGGTGTACCGCTTGTGCGAATCAAACGCGATATACTCGCTCATGCGCGACTCCTTTCCTTTCGGTTTTCCCACCGACAGCGTAACGCTGTAGGCAGGAGTCGCGCTTTCATATTTTCATTCCGAGGGACGGTCTTTGGCCCGAAAAATCTCTCTCCGGTTTAACGCAAACTGCCGGATAGAGTTTTCGTACCGATAAATCGTGAGAGATCGCGCCGCTGTTCCCGGTTCCCGCTCTCCTTGGCAACCTGCGTTCGATTGCATTCCCCGCTTTCTCCCGGCCAACTCGGTGTAAAATCCCGCCCGGGATCCCGATTCACAATCTTTCTTCACCTGGGCGGCGAGAATGGACTTGCAACCGGCGCAACAACTTCCCGATCTCCGCGGCCAAGTGGCCATCGTCACCGGCGGCGGGCGCGGACTCGGACGTGAATTCGCTATCGCACTCGCCGCCTCGGGAGCGAGCGTTGGCGTCATCGCCCGTTCCGAACATCAGCTCAATGAAACGGTCTCGCGCATTCGCAAAGCGGGAGGCAAGGCCTTGGCATCTCCCGGTGACGTCGCCAGTCCCGCGGCTGTCCAGAAAATACTCGATGAGGTCCAGGATAAATTTGGCCCTGTAAACTTGCTGGTCAGCAATGCGGGCGCCGTTGGTCCCATCGCGCCCCTCGCGGAATCGGATCCTTTCGAATGGTGGCACTCTGTTGAAGTCAATGTCCGTGGCACCTTCCTCTCCGCCCGCGCCGTCCTGCCTGGCATGATTGCTCGCGGCTGCGGCCGAATCATTCATATTTCCAGCGGCGCGGGCGCCATGACCCTTCCTTACCTTTCCGCTTACGTTGTCAGCAAAACCGCGCAGCTTCGCTTTTCGGAAGTTCTGGCTGCGGAAGTGAAAGAGCACGGCATCAGCGTCTTCGCTATCTCACCCGGCACCGTGCGCACCTCCATGGCGGAACATTCGCTCGAATCCCCCGGGGGCAAAAAATATCTTCCCTGGTTCCGCAAAATATTTGAAGAGGGCCGCGACGTGCCTCCCGATCATGCCGTAAACCTGGTTCTGCTTCTGGCATCCGGGCGGGCGGATGCGCTTTCCGGACGTCTGCTTGGCATCGCGGACAATGTGGAGGATATGATCGAACGGGCGGAAGAAATTCTGCAAAAGGATCTCTTCACTTTACGGCTGAACAAATTGATTTAGGAATTGCCGGCTGGGCGAATGGTCCCGAATTTACAGCCGGGTCAGTGCGGTGGCTTCGTCTTCGGATAAGTCCAGGATGCTGTCCAATCTCACCATCTTCAGAATCTGCGTCACCCGCTTGGTCGGCGCGAAAAACGTGCACTTTCCATTCGCTCGTTTCAGCGCCGTAAATGCGCGAACCAGCGCTCCAATCCCGGAGCTATCCAGTTCCGTCACGCCGGAAAGGTTTACGGCAAGTTTGTTGGTCCCGGAATCGACCAGTTGCTGCACTTGCTCGCGGAACGATTGCTCCGCCTCTCCCAATTTGAGCGCGCCCTCTAAATCCACAATCGTGGCGTTTCCCACCTTCCGAATGCCAATGTTCACGGGGACCTCTCTTCTCTTCGCGCTGCCAACGCTACCCGAACTCAGCCCGCCAATCAAGGGGAAGGGGAATTTTTGTCCATTGCCTTGACTCCCCGGAAGGCCTTTGCTAGCCTCAGCCCGGTTTCGCCTGCATTTCCCACAAATGGGATGCGGGCTTCCGTAACCAATTAAAAATCTCTCTTCCTGGGAGAGCGCCTTGGAATCATTTTCCGCGCTCTTTGAACTCGCTACCGTTTATTACTCGTGCCGTGACGTCGACGCGCTGCTCCGGATGTTTGCGGCGCGGCTGGGTCCAGCCATGAACGCGCGCGCTGTACTGGTTTGGCTTTATAGCCAGGAGGATGGAGGCTTGCGTTGCCGGGGACGCTGGTCCGAGCCAGGCGAAGGTATTGAACCAGTCGGCGAAACCATTGCCGATGGCGGCCTGATGGAAGTTTTCTCGGATGGCGAAACCCGCCGCTTTCCCGCCAGCCAGATCGATCCGGAAGGCCTTGGCCATCTTCTCGAAGCATCCCGCGAACGAGTGAAAACAGCGATGTACGTTGCACTTCCTCTGGCCCAGGGTTTCGCCGGAGTGGTGGAACTCTTAAACCGCCGCACCGGCGATTTTTCCGCCACCGATGCCGCCTTCGCGGAAGAAGCCGGGCGCATCACCGGCCTCGCCCTGGAAAATCTTCTAACCTCTGAGAAAGAACGCCATGCCCAGTTCTTTACTCTGGAACGGCTCACGGCCCTTTACGATCTGAGCCGCATTTTCAATTCCACTCTCGAACTCAACGAATTGCTCCCGGTGGTCACCGAAAAAATCCGCGACATTCTGAACGCGCAAGGCTGCAATCTCTGGCTGATCAATCCCCAGGGAACGGAACTCCATTTCATGCAGCAGGCCGGCAGCGATCCCACCACCCAGGACGGAGCCAAAATGCCCGTCGGCGAGGGCTTGCTGGGCCAGGTGGCTCAGCAGGGAGCGGGGCAAGTGGTCGAGTTCGCTCTCGAAGAAGAACGCCTCGCCGGCCGCCAGGTGGCCGACGAAGAGTTCCAAATCCAGACCATGATGTGCGCTCCTTTGATGAAAGAAGCCGAGATTCTCGGCGTGGTGGAAGTGGTTAACAAACTCGATGGCACCGCTTATGACGAAGACGACCTGTTTTTCTTGAGCAGCATTTGCGAACAGGCCGCCATTTCGCTGCACAATGCGAATTTGCTCGAAGCGGAACGCAAAGTGGAAGCGCTCGATGCCCTCCTGAAGATCAGCAAGGAAATCACCTCCACACTCAACCTGGATCATGTGCTCACCACCGTGGTGAACCAGGCCGCCACGGTGGTTCCGTTCGATCGTTGCGCCATCGGATATTTCGATCGCAATCGCTTTGTCCTCGGCGCCGTCTCCGGAGAAACGGAGGTTCCCAAGACGCCGGAAATGGCCCGCCTGCGCGACGCCATGGAATGGGTCTCCACTTTAAGCGGCCCCGTTTCCGCCGACGAATATGAGGCCGGCTGGAGCGTCGATCCCGCGGAAGGCGAAGCTCAAGTGGTTTCATTCCTGACCGCCAACGGTTACAGCGGGTTCTATGCTCTCCCGTTGCGCGACGATCAAGGCATTGTCGGCGTTCTGGCTCTTCTCAGCGCCGATGCGGAATTCCTCAATAACCAGCAGCGCGAAACGGTCACGATTCTTTCCAACCAGACCTGCGTGGCCCTGCGCAACGCCGAGCTGTATCAGCACGTCCCCCTGGGCAGCTTTTTGAAGCCCTTCGCGGAGCGGCAGCAAAAGTTGATGCACGTTTCCGGCAGCCGCTGGCTTGAAATCGCCATCAAAGTCGCCATTGTTGCGGGAATCCTGATCGTGATTCCCTGGAAAATGCGCGTGGGAGCCAACGTGACGGTTGTTCCGGCCGAGCGGCGCGTCGTCAGCGCGGTTGTGGGCGGTGTGATCGAGCGCGTTCTGGTAAAGGAAGGCTCATCGGTAGTTCAAGGACAGCCGCTGGCGCAATTGGATGACGGCGATGCCCGCGTCCGCCTGGCCCAGGCTCAATCCAACCTGGCTTCGGCGCGGCGCGACCTGGCCGACGCGGAATTCAAGCGCGATCTGGCCGCCGCTGGGCAGGCCCGTTTGCGCGCGGCCATGTTCCAGGCTGAGGCAAATCGCGATCAGGAAGACGTGGACAAGGCGCAACTGCGCTCGCCCATCTCCGGAATTGTCGTCACTGAAAAAGTGCAGGAAAAAGCAGGCAAACTTTTGACTCCCGGCGAAGCGTTCTGCGAAGTGGTGGAGCAGGACCGCATGGCTGCGGAGATGAAAGTTCTCGAATCCGACGTCGGCCTGGTTCGCGCCGGCACCGGCGCCGTGATCCGCCTGAATGCCTATCCCACCGAAGCTTTCCGGGGCAGAGTCGAACGCGTGAGCTCGCAGACGGTTGCGGTGGAAGGAGAACAGTTTTTTGTTGTACGCGCGATTTTTGACAATACGGATGGATTGGCGCGCAGCGGTATGGCCGGTCGCGCCAAGATCACTGCCGCGGGCGGTTGGTTTCACAGCGGATGGTATCCGGTCGGCTACGTGATCTTGCGGACGCCGGTGGATTGGACTTGGGAAAAAGTGTGGGGTTGGTTGCCGTAATGGCCTCGAGGGGGAAAAGATGAAACGCGCAGGATGGATTCTTGGAGCTGCGCTTGTATTGGCGCTTTCGAGCGCCGCTTGTGGTGGATCATCGGCTCCGGATAATTCCGCAGCGGCATCCGCAAAGTCAGCGCCGTCAACCGCGGCGCCTGTTGCCAATGCAAATGAATCCCAGGAAATCTTGACGGTGCTCTCGGTGGAGCACGAAGTGGATGTCCTTGCTCAGCGTGATGGACCCGTAATGGCGATCGTCAAGGATGAAGGGAGCCGCGTCCGCACGGGCGATGTTCTGGCCCAGCTCGATGAGCAGTCGCTGAACGCCGAAGCCGAAAAAATTCAGGCTGATCTTCGTGTCACCCAGAATGATGTGAAATATCTCGACGCCGAATTGAAAGCCAAACAAGCCAATCTGCGCCGCCAGCAGGAGCTGCGCCAGAATGGATTGAGCAGCGACGCTGATCTCGAACAGGCTCAATTTCAGGCCAAAGGCGCGGAGTACGACCTGGATAGCCAGCGCTCCAAAGTGGAGCGCGCCCAGGCGGAACTTCGCACCACTCAATTGGAATTGGCAAAAATGAAAATTCGCGCGCCGTTCGATGGCGTGGTCGTCCGCCGCTACATTCGCCAGGGACAAAATGTGGTGAAGGACGACAAATGTTTCCGCGTCAGCCAGCTCAGTCCCTTGCGCGTGCAATTCCAGATTCCCGAAAGCTCCGGCCATCACCCGCGCGTGGGCGATGAAGTGAAGGTATCGCTCTCCGCCGATCACCAGCGCGCCGTCACGGCGCGCGTCTCAAGCGTCAGCCCCACCGTGGATGCCGCCAGCGGGACTTACGACGTCACCGCGCGGCTCTATGGTCCCGATCTTTCGGAATTGCGCCCGGGAATGGCCGCCCGCGTTGTCTGGCCCGGAACCAGTTCCACTCCCAGGCACTAACCGGAAACTCCATGCGCTTCGGCCCCACCAGCCTGCAAACTTCCAAAATCCTGGCCAAGGGCCAGCGCCGCGCTGCTTTCCGCACTTCGCTCCGCGTAAGCGAACAGGTATTCGCCGGCGAAGTCAGCTACATGGTCAAAGTGCCGGAATCGACCGATTATTACCGCCTGACGCCCTACGAATACGAATTGATCCAGCTTTTCGATGGTTCCCGCACTCCCGGCGAAGTGGCCCAGGAGATCACGGCCCGCTATCCCGCTTCGCCTTTCTCGGAGCAAAGCGCGCTCGAATATCTCGACCAGGCCGATCCCAATTTGTTCGAGCGCAGCCAGGAAGAACGCAATCTTGCCGTGCTCGAAAAAATCCGCCAGGAACGCAAGGGACGCGCGGAACGCTCCAACATGTTTTACTTCGTGGTGCGCAGCTGGGAATCCGACAAATTCCTGAACCGCGTTTATCCATATTTGCGTTGGATGTTCACCCCGGCCTTTGTGATTTTCTGTATCGGGCTTTTCGCCCTCATGGGCGTCCTGATCGCCACCGACTATTCCCGGATTCAACAGGACACCGTGAATTTCTATCGCGACATGTACGACTCCTGGTACAACTTCTGGATCTTCTGGGTTTTGATGTTTTTCGTAATCGGCCTTCACGAAATGGGCCATGGATTGACCTGCAAGCATTTCGGCGGCGAAGTTCCCCACATGGGCATGATGTTTATTTATTTCAATCCCGCTTTTTACACCGACGTCACGGACATGTGCCTGTTCGACAAAAGGGGCAAGCGCCTGTGGACCATCTTCGCCGGATTGTGGACGGAGATGATCATCTGCGGCTTCGCCAGTCTGGCCTGGTATTTTTCGCGGCCGGGTTCCCTGCTCAACGTCACCGGTTACCAGGTGCTTCTGTTTACCGGCATCTCCGCGCTTTTTTTCAACCTGAATCCATTTATCAAATTTGACGGCTACTACGCTTTGAGCACGTATCTGGAAATCGAGGGCCTCAGCGAAAGTTCCAATCAATATCTGTGGGAATGGATCCGTAAGAATATCCTGCGCCATCCCGTGGATATGCCGCCGGCCACCAGGCGCCGCCGGCGGATTCTCCTCAGCTATGCCGTTCTGGCGTTTATGTATCGCGCCGTGGCCATCACTTTCTTTTTGCTGTTTCTAAAAAGCATTTTTACCAGCCGTTTCGGCGCCACCGCCGGAACCTTGTTGACGCTGGGACTGCTCTATTTCATTTTGCGCAAAAAAATCCGGAAATCGGTTCCCTTCGTGCGCGCGGAATTCCGCTCTCTTAAGGAGAGGCTGATGAGATGGAAGATGTCGCAAGGACAAATGGTGGGGGCGGCCGTGGTGGCGGCGATCCTGATCGTGCCGTTCGCTCCCGATCGTGTCTCCACCGAATTTATTCTGGAACCCGGCGCCCGCGCCGATATCCGCGCCGCCGCCCCTGGCCTGGTCGCGCAAGTAAACGTTCACGAGGGCGATGCCGTCCAGGCCGGAGCGATTCTTGCCGTCCTTCACAATCCCGATCTCGAATCGCGCTCCTCCGTTCTTGCGCACGAACTGGAGAACGCCGAACATTCGCTCTCCGGAGCGCAATCCAGCAATGATCGAATGGCTATCGCGAAAGCGCGGCAGGATACCCAGCGGCTCGACACGGATCTAAAAGAGGCGCGTGCGAAAGTATCGGCGCTCACGCTGCGCTCTCCGATTTCCGGAATCGTCACCACTCCGCAAGTTGCGCAAAAGATCGGCTCCTACGTCGCGGAAGGCGATGAATTCGCCGTCGTCGTGGATCGCCAGCAGATGAAGGCTCGCGTTCTGGTCCATGATTTGGATTTGGAGGATGTTCAGCTGGGAGCGCTCGTCAAACTAAAAGTGCGCGCGAATCCTTTTCACACCTATTCCGGCACCGTGGAACAAATCATGCCCGCCGCCGCTTCCGATCAGCCCGTGATTGAAACGCAGAAATTGGAACGCTACGGCCAGGCGTTGACGAATTATTTTGCGGTGACGCTGGAATTGCCGAACGCCAATGGCGAGTTGCGCGAGGGCATGACCGGCACCGCGAAAATAATAGGCAAGCGGACGCCGCTGATTTACAACGCGGGACGCGGCGTGTGGCGCTGGCTCAGTTCACAAATCTGGTAGTTTACGCCGCGCTTCCAAATGAAAAGGGCTGCCACCTTTCGGCAGCAGCCCTTCCATTTTCCAACTGAGATTCTTGAAACTAAACTTACACGTTGACGCCACGGCCTCCGGGAGCATTTACACCGCGTCCGCCAGGAGCGCTGACGCCACGTCCGCCAGGAGCGCTGACGCCACGTCCGCCAGGAGCGTTCACACCGCGTCCGCCAGGAGCGCTGACGCCACGCCCGCCAGGAGCATTCACACCGCGTCCACCAGGAGCGCTGACGCCACGCCCGCCAGGAGCATTCACACCGCGTCCGCCAGGAGCGCTGACGCCACGCCCGCCAGGAGCGTTCACACCGCGTCCGCCAGGAGCGCTGACGCCACGTCCACCAGGAGCATTCACGCCACGCCCGCCAGGAGCGCTAACACCACGCCCACCGGGGGCGCTGATACCGGACAAAAGTCCCGAACCCTTCGGCAAGCCCTTGGAAGTCTTTTCGTCTCTGTTCTTCTTGATCGGCTTTCCTAGATTCTTGTCGCTCATTTTGGTTCCCCCTCGAATTTGATTGCCCTTATTTGTGGGCTACGTCTTCATGTAATGCACTTGGCGCGCCAAACCCGCTTCTCCGGCAAAAACATTGCATTTTGCTGAAATCAAGCCACTTACGAATTGCGATCGTTGCAACGTGCCTGCCCACTTGGACGAAGAAGCGTTGAATTTCTCAACAAGCGTTGAATGCTTCAACGAATTGACCCTACCTTCCGCCCATGAGCCATTAAACGGCATGATCAACTTCCCCCAAACGCCGGGCCCAACAAAACAGGAAGGGCCGCCACCTTTCGGCAGCGGCCCTTCTCCACAAACCGGATTCCCAATTCCACTCTTACGTGTTGATGCCGCGTCCGCCAGGTGCGTTGGTGCCACGCCCGCCGGGTGCGTTCACGCCGCGCCCACCAGGTGCGTTGGTGCCGCGCCCGCCGGGTGCGTTCACGCCACGTCCGCCAGGTGCGTTCGTGCCGCGTCCGCCGGGTGCGTTCACGCCGCGTCCGCCAGGTGCGTGTGCCGCGTCCGCATGCTTCCCCGCCAGGTGCGTTCGGCCGCCCGCCGGGTGCGTTCACGCCGCGCCCGCCAGGTGCGTTCAAACCACGTCCGCCAGGTGCGTTCACGCCGGCCATGATCCCGGAGCCCTTCGGCAATCCCTTGGAGCTCTTTGCATCCTTTCCTTTCTTAACCGGCTTACCCATTTTCTTCTCGGTCATTTTAAATCCCCCTCTTTTTTGATTGCCCTTTTCGAGTGGGCGACGCCCTGAACAAGAGCACACCACGCGCCAAACCCTCGAGCCTTCCGCCAACCACCGGCCTGCGAGCAACGAAAGCACTTAGCACCGGCGGGTGGGAACCATACTCTACTTCCCCGGCAAGCGGCAGCGTTGAATTTTTCAACATTTGTTGAACCGTTCAACAATCACAGGTTATGCTTCCGGCAAAGATAGTTCATGCGGTTGCGGTCCACGCCCAGCAGCCGGGCAGCGGCGGCTTTCACTCCATTCGATTGGCCGAGAGCGGATTCCACCCAGCGCTTCTCGAACGAATCGAGTTCCTTCACCAGGTTGATTCCGACGGCGGGGATCTTGAAGGCGTCCATCCTTCCATTCACCGGCTTGCGGAGAAAATTGGGCGGCAAATCCTGCTCGGAAATCCAATCGGAATCCACCATCAGCACCAGCCGCTGGACCGTGTTCTCGAGCTCGCGCACGTTTCCCGGCCAGGCATAATTTTTCAGGACGTGCATGGCCTCGTCGGAAATTCGCTTGCCTGCCACGCCATTCGCCGCGCAATAAACCTGCAGGAAATAATCGATCAGCTGGGGAATATCCTCGATGCGCTCGCGCAACGGAGGCAGAAAAATCGGAACCACGTTGATGCGGTAATAAAGATCCTCGCGGAAGCGGTTCTGATGCACCGCTTCCTCCAAGTCTTCGTTGGTGGCGGTCAGCAGCCGGAAATCAACCCGGATTTGCCGTTTGCCGCCAAGGCGAATCAAGGAACGCTCTTCCAGCAAGCGCAAAAGTTTGCTCTGGAGTGAATAGGGCAGCGTGCCGATTTCATCCAGGAACAGCGTGCCGCGATTAGCCAGCTCGATGCGGCCTTCCTTGGTCTCGACCGCGCCGGTGAACGCGCCGCGCTCGTATCCAAACAGCTCCGCTTCCATAAGGCTTTCCGGCAGAGCGGCGCAATTTACGCTGACGAACGAACGGTTGCGCCGGGGGCTTTGTTCGTGCAGGGCGCGCGCCACCAGTTCCTTTCCCGTGCCGCTTTCGCCGCGGATCAGCACTGTGGTGGTGCCGCGGGCCACGCGGCGGATCGAATCAAACAAGTGCGTCATCACTTCCGTGGAGCCGATCAGGTCGCCAAACGCTTTTTTGCGCTGGACCTCTTCGCGCAAAATGCGGTTTTCGCGCTGCAAGCGAAGCTCTTCGCTGGCGCGTTCGAGCGCGCCGCGAAGCACGTCCATGTCCAGCGGCTTGACGAAATAGGCATACGCTCCGGCTTCCACCACGCGAAGGGCTGTGGCTTTTTTCTGGTCTTCGCTCAACACGATTACGAACGTATCCAGATCGCTCTGGCTCAGACTGTTCAGCAATTCGACGCATTCATTCAAGCCATCCGGCGAGATATCCAGATCAATCAGCAAGACATCCAGCGGATCGACTCCCTGAAAAAACTGGTAGGCATCGGCGAAACTTTCGCCTTCCACCACGTCGAAGGAAGAACGCAGCAGCGCGGCAAGACGCGAGCGCGGCGTTGCGTCGCCTTCGACGATTGCGACTTTGGGTTTTATTTTTCCAGAGGCCATTATTTTTTCCGCGGCGGAAGAAATTTTTTGTCAATACTGGCGACGACCACGTAATTGGGATCCACCATTTCGGTCAAATGGATGTGGCCCACTTTCGATAGAAGTTCGTAGGCGTCCAGTTGCGAAAGACCGTAATCCGAATTGATCCAATAGACCAGTTCGCTGACGGCGATTCGCAGGGCATCATCCACCGGACGGTAGATTCCCGCGGCCATGATTTCGTTTTCATTTTCGAAGCGGGGCCAGGCGATGCGCCTGCCTTTGATCAGGTCGACTTGCAGGCGAATGCGCAGGGGCACTTCGATGGCGGTGCCGTCCACTTCGCCATCACCCATGGCGGCGTGGCCATCGCCCAAATAGAGCAGCGCGCCAGGAGCATTGACGGGCAGATAGAGAATATTGCCGACGCTGGCTTCAGGCGCGTCCATATTCCCGCCATTTTCGGCGGGGACCACTGAGCTGCGCGCTTCGCCTCCGGCAGGCGCTACTCCAATGCAGCCGATAAAGGGATGCAGCGGAATTTTCACGGTGAAATTGGAATCGAGCGCCTGGTAGGTGGCGGTGTTTGTGGCGTGGTCAATCGGATAGAACCAGATTTTTTCGGGCAAGGGAGGATTGAGCATGGGAGTGTAGCCGGTGGAATTGACCGCGCCAAAACCGGGAGCGATCGCGCCGATCCCTTGATTGCCGTCCACCTCGAGCTGCAGAAATTTAACCACCAGGGTATCGCCCGGCTCGGCTCCTTCCACGTAGAACGGGCCCGCTAGCGGATTATCTCCTTTCATCAATGCGAGAGTATCGCCGGGCTTTTGCACCGCGTTGCCGAGCGCATCCGGGGTATTGGTTTCGAGAATGTCGCCGGGGTGGAGGCGGGCGACCGCAGGCGCAGTGGCATAAACATATTTCACCAGGTCCATGGTGGTGTGGTAGCGGACAATTTGACCTGATGGGCTGGTGGCTAGGCGGCTTCGATTGAGCAAAAATATTTCCGGGAAGCATCGCAGTAGACGCCAGCGCGAGAACAGTGAAGAGCGATTTCAAATTCATAAAAATGCTCCTGATCCTGCCGCCAAAATGGAGTTTTAGACGCGCGAACGAGCTATTTTTGCGTGAATTTCCGGCATGCCGAAAGCCCACGATATAGGAGCGATTAGGATTTTGTATCCCACTGTTTGTAAAAGGCTTGGCAATTTTCGACTGTGGTGGGAGCTGGCGATTAGCGAAGCGGTTAGAATTGCTGCTCTTTGAGCGTCGGGAGGTGAATTTTTCGCATCTACTATCCAGCCGCCAATTCCCGCGTTGCCATGCCTGCTCCATATACACCCCATATATCCCATAGCATGGATTGGCCAAAATGCAAGAGCCGTGCCTGTGGACATTGGTTGATTCAATGCGCAGAGAATCTCCGGAAATCCAGCGATTCGCGGTGCGTTACAGGCGCAGGAAATTTGATTTGGAAAACACGCAAGACGAAGAACCCCACCCTTCTCGATGAGGCCGGGAAGGATGGGCACCCTCTGCTAATGGTGCTGGCTGACGGAGAGGACGTTGCCGTCGGGATCTTTGAACCAGGCTACTTTGGAGCCGTCGGGTGTGGACCAGATGCCGCGTTCTTTATCCTGCACGAAGGGATATTTTTCGAAAACCACGCCACGCGCGGTGAGCCAATCCACAATTTTCACCACGTCTTGCACTTCCCAGCCCATTACGGTGTACGGAGCGGGAGTGAAATTGGCGGCTTTGGCGACGCGGATCATGGTGGCGCCAGCTTTGACAACCAGGGCAAACTGATCATCGCTGATGAATTCGAAACCGAGTTTGCCTTCGTAAAAGGCTCTGGCTTGCTTGGAATCTTTTGTGGGAACGAAGCCGACGATTTTGCTGGAAGCGAGCATTTTCCCCTCCGGGGTAAATGGTGAAACGGGAAAATAGCACTTGCGGGTGCAGGCTTGCTCTCGCTATTGTGACAACAAATGCCGGAAAAGTGCCAAAGCATCCTTTTAGACCGCCGCGGGCGGGAACTGGCGCAAGCGGCGACCTTATCGCTGGAACTCGCCGACGGCCAACTGGTCCCCGACCATTTTCATCCGGAAGATCAATTGGTGTTTGCGTCGAAGGGCGTGATGACGGTGCGGACGGAGCAGGGGATTTGGGTGGTGCCGCCGATGCGCGCCGTGTGGATTCCGGCGAAAACGCCGCATTCCGTGGTGATGTCCGGCCCGGTTTCCATGCGCACGCTCTATTTCGCGCCGCGGCGGGCGCACGCGCTGGGAAGGAAATGCTTCGTGATGAACGTCTCGCCGCTTTTGCGGGAATTGATTTTGCATGCGTGCCAGTTCAAGAAATTGAAGAACAGCGATCCCACCCAGAAGCGAATCCTTGAGTTCCTGACCGATCAATTGAAATCGGCGCATTCGATTCCGTTGCAATTGCCGAAACCAAGCGATTCGCGCGCGATGCGAGTGGCGCAAGCGCTGCTGGCCGAACCTGGAAAACAAGGGACACTGGAAACCCTTTGCGAGGATTGCGGCGCGAGCAAGAGGACGATCGAGAGAATTTTTATCGCGGAAACGAAAATGACGTTCCGGCAGTGGCGGCAGCAATTGAGGCTGCTGCATGCGATGCGGTTGCTGGCGTCCGGAGAAAAAGTGACGGGAGCGGCGATGGACGCGGGGTACAACAGCGCCAGCGCGTTTATCGCAATGTTCCGGCGGCAATTGGGGCAGACGCCGCGGCGTTATTTCGCGGCGTGAATTTTTCGCGGGGCGCTGGCGGCTGGTTATTTTATCTTGGGGGGATATTTATCGATGGACTTTTTGACCATGTCGTTGATCTTGCCTTCGATCTTGGTGGCATCGCTTTTTTCCTGGCTGGCGATGCCGCGCCAGACGAGCGACTTGGTGCTGGGATCGCGAAAATCGATGACCAGAGTGCCTTCGGCATAGGGAACCCGGACGTAGCGAGTGCCCCAGCCGCGCCAGCCAGCGGGGTAGGCTTCCACTTCGGTTTTGCGGGCAGTGCCGAAATGATAGCGCACGTTGAGATCGGGATTGTCGGTTACCTGAGTGAGCCCCTTGGCGGTGAGATCGCGGACGATGTCCGATTCGATTTGTTTTTTGACGAGTTCGCTATTGAGGGCAGGATTCTTGCTGTTCAATTCGCCGCCGCGGATGGCGAAAGTCTTGTAATCGCTGAAGGGAGCGGCCTGGTCGAATTCGACGGTGATTTTCTGCGCCAGTGCGGCAGGAGCGGCGAGGGCGCAGACAATCAGAAACTTTATTCCGAGCGGGAAGAGGCGATGGAATTTTTTCTGATCAGCGGCGTACGTTTGCGGTTGAGACACGATTCACCTCGCGGGTAACGGCGGGTAGTGTATCAATTTGCCGGGGCGTTTCGCACTAGAAGAGCGAGCGGGGGTTCGCAGGGCTACGCGAGAAGATCTGTTGCGCACGAACCGGTTGCTTGGGATATTTTTCTCGGGCAGATGGCTTCGTACGCGATGGTGAATATTGTGAGTTGAGGAAAGGCACACAGCCAGGAGTGGCTGTGCTACTGGGGCCGACTACAGGATGTTGACGGCGCGGGCGGCGATCACCAGGACGATCATCAGGGAAATCAAGGATTGCAGCATCATGCCCATTTTTGCCCAGCGCGTAAGCGGAGCGGTGTCCGTGGGTGAAAATGCGGTGCTGGTGTTGAAGGCTAAAAAGAGATAGTCCACGAAGTGAGGCGACCAGGAGGGATCGCCATCTTCCTGGCTCAACATCTGCGGAAAAAGAAATGAGCTTTCCATGCGGCCGGTTCTACTCTCGCGCTTCAGGGGACCGCCTCCATCCAGTTTCCAATACCAGAGCGCGAACACCAGAACGTTGGTGATCCAGAGAGCGCTGGCTGAGCGCAGAAGCACCCGGGGCGCCTCGCGATGTCCGGGAAGGCCTTGAATCAGAAACACCAAGGCGGCGACCAAGGCGAGGGTGATCAAGCCATTGGCGATAAATGCGAGGATACGCGGCAAATCGTAATTTCCGCGGCGGTAGGACACCACCATGGGAATCAGCAGAATGAAGATGATGACGAGCAAACCCCAACTGGGGCCAACGGAAAGCGGCTCTGGCAAGGCCAGGTAGACCCCTGCGGAAGCCAGCATCGCTACCAGAGCGGGCCATCGAGGTTCACGGGTGATTTTGCCGGTCATGAGATCGTGGGTGGAGTTTAGTACAGTTTCTGGCCTGGCTCAAAATGGCGGAGCGAATGTGCGGGCTCCACATTTGATAGGCCGGCTTAGGGTGACAATCTTTTCTGCGTGGAGCTTCTGGGGCTGAAGCCCACTCTTCTGGCACACGCTGATGTCGGAGCTAAAGAGTCTGTGTGGCAATTCGGTTTTGGTTGTTGCCACGCGTGGCTGCACTATGCAAAGTGGTTGAAAGCAAAGATGCCACCCTGAAGGGTGGCGCTACACGATCACCCCAACTTGGCGTTGCCACACAGACTCTTTAGCTCCGACCCCCTAAAAACTTAATCAATCTCAAATTAGGACAGCACCAGCGA
The DNA here is from genome assembly GCA_963756355.1 of uncultured Acidobacteriota bacterium. Lineage (GTDB taxonomy): Bacteria > Acidobacteriota > Terriglobia > Acidiferrales > UBA7541 > JBGPTK01. The sequence continues at coordinate 216,075 of CAVWOD010000025.1, forward strand.
ATGGGTGTCAAGATACCGCAGAGGCGCCTCGATCTACGGTCCCGATACAATCCATCGGGATGCAAGAATCGCACATCGGGGTAAACTTCGAGCACGGAAAGAAATATTTAGGAAGAATCTGGGAGAGCTTCAAGTTCCCCAGGCCAGACTACTTGCTCGACTGGTCCGATGAGAAAGATCAGGGACAGCGTGCCGGTCAAAGCTACCGCGGTTAGGACTGCAAAGGCCCAGTAAAAATGTCCTGTGCGGTCCAGGACAAATCCAGTGAGCGCGGGGGCGACAACGCCTGCGAGATTGCCGAAGAAGTTTTGGAAACCGGTCCAGCGGCCCGCAGCCTGGCGTCCTGCGAGAGTCTGAGTGATTGCCCAGATATTGGAAGCCCACGTGCCGAAGAAAATTACGCCCAATATGAGCGCAACAACGCAGTAAAGCGGGCTGCCGACGGAAGCAAGCCCAACAAAAATTCCAGCCAAGGCGATCCCGCCGCCCGTAAATGCCTTGCGAACGAGTGTGGGAGTGGCTCCGGCCGCGATCCAGCGATCGGATAGCCAGCCGCCCAGCGTGCAAAAACAGGCGCCCAGCAGGTAGGCGACGCCTCCGATCTTCGCCATGTTCACCATGGAAAAGTGGCGCTCGCGCACCAAATAGTAGGGAAGCCAGGTAATCAGAAAATAGCTGACGTAATTTCCGCTAAAGAGCCCGATGCAGGTTCCCCAGGCGGAGCGCGAGCGCACGAACTGGAGAAGATTGGGCGCACCCGTGGTGTGCGTCAGCGTGGCCTGTTGTTTTTTGGGAATCCAGCTCACCCAGGGAATCAGCCAAAGCATGCTGAGAAGGCCCAGCGCGATAAAAAATGGCCGCCAGCCGAATCGTGCCATCAGCAGGCCGCCGAGCAGCACGCCAGATCCCGGCCCCAGCATGATTCCGGTGGAGAGCACGGCATTGGCAAAGCCTCGATGCTCTTCCGGAAAGTTCAGCGCGAGGATTTTCGAGTAAGAGGGAAAAGCGACGGATTCGCCCATGCCGAGGAACAGGCGCAATACGAATAGCACTGCGAAAGTGTGGACGATACCGGTGGTGGCGGTGGCGAGGGACCACAGAAAGAAACCTCCGGCGAAGACCCAATAAACGTTGAGGCGGTCCACCAGCCAGCCGGAGACGAATTGCATGCAAGCGTAGGTCCAGAAAAATGCGGAAAGCAGCAGGCCGAGTTGCGAACCGGAAATGCCAAGTTCGTCCTTCAACATCGGAGCGGCGATGGAAAGATTGCCGCGGTCGACATAATTGATGAAGACAGAAATTGCGAGAAGGACGAGAACCAGGCGCAGATGGACGGGGATGCCCTTGGGCTGCGATAGGGTGGAAATTGACATGAAGATTGGGCGCCATCTTCTCCAGCGGGCGGGCGATTTGCAACTGATTTTGCAGGGTATATGTGATTGCGGCTGATGGTGCATCGCGGTAAATCGGCGCTACGGAATAAAGTGTTGGGCAATGGATACGCGGAATTCGGGTGTTGCTCGTGATCCCTCTCCCGCCTTTGGCGGGCTCGGGATGACCGCGTTTGTGTGCGGCGGGACGTGCCGCGGATCGTGCGGAGGCGGTAGTTTCCTAATTTGACGATGCGCCGACTCGCGGCGCTACGCCAGCGTAAAGCCTCAGGGGCTTCCCGACAAGAAGCCTCGGGACGCAAGAGGCGCGAAAGCCCGATTTTCTAGCGAATGTTCATGTCGGAGCTGAAGAGTCTGTGTGGCAACTCGGTTTTGGTTGTTGCCAAGCGTGGCTGCATTTTGCCAAGTGATTGAAAGCAAAGATGCCACCCTGAAGGGTGGCGCTACACGATCACCCCTACTTGGTGCGGCCACACAGACTCTGAAGCTCCGACCCCCTAAGAACCTGAATTAAAATAAAATTAGGACAGCATGGCCGCAGCGCGTCATTTGACTTGAGTTGGGCAGGCACCTAGAATGGCCGAGCCATGGCGGAACCCAAGTCTCTGAGCGGACAGACAATCTCTCATTATCGAATTCAGGAAAAGCTGGGTGGCGGTGGCATGGGAGTGGTGTACCGGGCCGAGGACACGCGGCTGGACCGCAGCGTGGCGCTGAAATTCCTTCCCGAGGACACCCCCACGGACACGCAAACGCTGGAGCGATTCCAGCGCGAGGCGCGCGCCGCATCCGCGTTGAACCATCCCAATATCTGCACGATTCATGACGTTGGCGAATACGAGCGGCGGCCTTTTATCGTGATGGAGTTGCTGGAAGGCCAAACGCTGAAGCACCGGATCAGCGGCAGGCCGCTGGATATCGACAATCTGCTGGACATGGGGATTGAAATCGCGGATGCACTGGCGGCCGCGCACTTGAAAGGGATCGTCCACCGGGACATCAAGCCGGCAAATATATTTATTACGCAGCGAGGGCAAATCAAGGTTCTGGATTTTGGGCTGGCAAAGATGGAACCCAGACGGAGGCGGGCCGGCGCGGCCGATGCCACCGCGCTGGGAACCATGGACACAGAGCCTGATTTCTTGACCAGCCCCGGCACGGCGCTGGGGACGATGGCTTACATGTCTCCCGAGCAAACCCTGGGGAAGGACTTGGATGCACGCACGGATTTATTTTCTTTCGGCACTGTGATCTATGAAATGGCGACCGGCAAGCTTGCCTTTATGGGCGATACTTCCGCGGCAATTTTTGATTCCATTCTCCATGAGACACCAAAGCCCGCGGCGGGGCTGAATCCCGCTGTTCCTGCGGAACTGGAACGAATCATCAACAAAGCGCTGGAGAGAGACCGCGACCTGCGTTACCAGACCGCTTCCGAGATCCGGACGGACCTGAAGCGATTGAAACGCGATCGTGATTCTTCCGGCCGCGTGAGCGACGTGAAACGGCAGGCGTCCGGCGTCGAAACGGCGGCAGCGCCTGCTTCGGATAAATCCGTGGCGGTACTTTATTTCGAAAATCTGAGCAGCAGCAAAGACGATGAATATTTCCGTGATGGCATGACCGAAGACATCATCACGGAGCTTTCGAAGATCAAGGAGCTGCAGGTGTTTCCGCGAGCGGCGGTTTTGGCTTACCGGGACAAGCCGGTTACCGGGCCGCAGGTGGGACGGGAACTGAATGCGGCGTGCGTGCTGAGTGGGAGCCTGCGCCGCGCCGGGAATCGCTTGCGCATTACGGCGCAGTTGATCCGCGCTCAAACAGGCCATTCCATCTGGGCGGAACGTTATGATCGCGAGTTGAAGGACGTGTTCGAGGTACAAGACGAAATCGCGCGCAGCATCAGCCAGGCGCTGCGGATCAAGCTATCTCCGCAGGAAGAAAAAGCGATCGCGCGCAAGCAAACCGAAAATCCCCAGGCGTATGACTATTACCTGAGAGGGCGGCAATTTTTCCACCAGTTCCGGCGCAAGGGATTTGATTTTGCCAGGCAGATGTTCGCTCGCGCCATCGTAATTGATTCGCAGTATGCCCGCGCCTATGCCGGCGTGGCGGATTGTTGCTCCTTTCTTTACATGTACTGGGACAGCAACGAAGACAATCTGAATGAAGCGGAGGCCGCGAGCCGCAAGGCTTTGGAGCTCGATCCCGAACTGGCCGAAGCTCATGCAGCTTGCGGCGTAGCCTACGCGCTCAAACAGAACTTCGATCAAGCGCAAAAGGAATTCGAAGCGGCCATCCGGCTCGATCCCAAACTTTACGAAGCTTATTATTTCTATGCGCGCACCACGTTCCAACGTGGCGATTTGGCAAAAGCCGCGGAACTCTACGAACAAGCGGCCAAGCTCAACCCCGATGACTACCAAGCGGTAAGCCTGCTGGCGGGCGTCTACAACGGATTGGGATGGGCGGCGCAGGCCAATGCGGCTCAGCAACGCGCGTTGCAATTAACCGAGAAGCACATCGATCGGCACCCCGACGATCCCCGGGCGCTCTACCTGGGAGCGGGAATGAACGCCAGGCTCGGAGACCATGTGAAGGGTCTTGACTGGGCTAGGCGGGCACTGGCAATTGATCCGGAAGAAGCTTCGATTCTCTACAATGTTGCGTGCGTCTACGCCATCTTGGGCCGCACCGAAGACGCCCTGGATTGCCTGCAAAAGGTAATGGAGTACGGAGTTTTTTATAAAAATTGGGCGGCGAAAGATTCCGACCTGGATTCGCTGCGTTTGGATTCGCGGTTTCAGGCGCTGATCAGTTAGAGGCGAGCGAATGGTTCCCTGTTCGATCGATGCGCATTCACTAAGCAGCGTCCAAGCATTTTGAGGCGTGAAAGGCAATGCGGCATCAAACCTTATACGAGCGAGGGGCAGCTGCATTGGCCTTCTACTGACTTGGGATTAGGTCAGGGACTGTATGTTACTTTTCGAACTGCTCCCGGATTTGGCGAAGGAACTCGAACAACTTCTTAACAAACAAGAGCAACCTGACTTGGCTGCGCAGGTGGCCCAATTGAGGATCGTGGATCGTTGCCGGTGTGAGGAGGATTTCTGCGCTTCTTTCTACACGCAACCAAAGCCGGAGGGGCACTACGGCGTCGGGCATGATTGCATGGATTTAGACGCCAGCGAAGGAATGATTCTGTTGATTATGTGGGGCGAACGATTGTCTATGTCGAAGTCCTCAATCGCAATCCCGATGAAATCCGAAACAAACTCCTGGTAGCCTTCCCCTAAAACAAAGTAAGTCAGAAAGCCTTCTTCTCTTTCCGCATTGCGATTGATCGATTTCCTGCGAACATTTCAGATTCGATCTGATGTGAGTGTAATTTCAGAACACGCGGCGGGAGGTCGTGCGGTGCGAGGAAGGGCGAGGGGAAAGGACTGTGTAGCGGGGAGCTGCCGTCACTGTTTCCTTCGTGACAGCGACCAATTTTCTGCGGACCAGCCAGGAGATGGCGGCCTGCACCGAGCTTTTGGAGACGCCGATGGATTCGGCGATTTCGCGGTAGCTGATCCGGACGGCCGCGTTGCGGCGCTGGGCTTCGGCCGCGAGCCAGAGATAGACGAGAAAGGCCACCGGGCGGCGGTCATGGCCCACCAGGTCGCGCATCAGGACGTCGATTACGTACTCGTCGAAAGAAAGCATAGCTATAGTAACCGTTACTATAGCATAGACTGGCTGATTGCAACGGGCTGCGGGGGCACGGTATTCTGCGCGGCGCTGTGCGAAGCCAGAGAGTTGAAAGTAGAGATGCCACCCTGAAGGGTGGCGCTACACGACCACTCCGACTGGGCGTTGCCACGCGGACTCGAAAGCGGCGACCCCCTGACTGGAAATTGTGAGATGGCTACCAGGAGGAACGATGATTCGGGGAATCAAGTTTGCGGGAATTCCGGTGCGCGACCAGGATTCGGCGCTGAAATTTTATACGGAGAAACTGGGATTCAAGGTGGTGACGGACCAGCCGTTCACCGAGAAACAGAGGTGGATCGAGATCATGATTCCCGGCGCGGAGACGGGACTCGCGCTATTCACGCCGGACGGCCATGAAAAACGAATCGGCGATTTTCAGTCGCTCTCCTTTTGGTGCGACGATGTCTTTGCGACTGCCAAAGCGATGAAGGCCAAAGGGGTGGAATTTTTTGCCGATCCCAAGAAGGAAGATTGGGGAACCTCGGCCATTTTTCAGGATGTGGACGGAAACAAATTCGTGCTGAGCAGCCGGTGAAGGAGCGATATGGGACAAGCGATCGCGAAGAAACTGGGATTGAAGCCGGGAATGCGCGCACTGGTGATTGGTGCGCCGGAGGGTTACCGGAAACTGCTCGAGCCGTTGCCCGCGGGAGTGCAAGTTGCCGAATCGATGGGCGGGAAGAATGAATTCGTGCAGTTTTTTGTTACGCGCCAGGCCGAACTGAAGAAGCGGGTGGCGGTTTTGCTGAAACATGCGGTTGCCGGAGCGTTGGTGTGGATCGCTTATCCGAAGAAGACATCTGGGATAGAGAGCGACTTGGATCGCGAGTCGGTGAGGGAAGTGATGAATGGGGTGAAGTGGCGCGCGGTTATGATTGTGGCGATTGATGGGACTTGGGCGGCGCTGCGGTTCCGGCCGAAGAAGGATGTGGAGCGGAGGGATTGATGGCTCGCAAGCCTGGGAGTGAAGGCGAAAAGACCGTTTTGGGGAGGGGCGTGATAAACTTCGGGCGTTGCCTTGCGCAATAAACCAGGATCACTTGAATCGAGGAGAAATCGCATGAATTGTTATACGGCGAAGGATTTAGCGGACGCTTTTCGGACCGTCCGGAAAAACACGATTGTGATTGCCCAGGAAATTCCCGAAGACAAATACAGTTTCCAGCCGGCGCCCGATACGCGCACGGCAGGCGAGCTGCTGGCGCACATTTCCCTGCTGCATACCGTTCAACACCAGATTCAAGCCGAAGAGCGGCGGACAACTTTGGTGGGATTCAATTTCCCGGCGCTGATGCAGCGATTGGGAGCGGAAGAAAAGGTGAAGCGAAGCAAGGAGCAGCTGATTGAAGCATTGAAAAGCTCGGGCGAGAAATGGGCGGGCTTTGTGGAAGGGCTATCGGATAATTTTCTGGCGGAACGAGTGGAAATGCCCGCGGGGATGACTCCAACATCGAAGAGCCGGTTCGAGATGATTCTTTCGGTGAAAGAGCATGAGATGCACCACCGGGGCCAGTTGATGATGATCGAGCGGATGGTGGGGATCGTGCCGCATTTGACTCGTGATATGCAGGCGCGGATGGCGGCGGCAATGGCAGCGCAGACAACCGCGGCGAAGAATTAACAGGTCCGCAAATTCAGGGCAGGGGAAACTTATCGCAGCATGGCGGGAGCTTCAGGGGCTGAAGCCCGGGTTTTACTCAGGGCTTGTATGTCGGAGCTAAAGCTCCGACCCCCTGAACACCGCCGACGCAATCCACAAGTATAAATATGGAAGTCATTCCTGGCGCAGGGCGACCATGGGATCGACTTGGGTCGCGCGGCGTGCTGGAACGTAGCAGGCCAGGAAGGCCGAGAGCAGCAGCACTCCAGCGACGCCGGTGAGGGCCACGGGATCGGTGGAACCTACCTGATACAAAATGGATTTCATGGCGCGGCCGGCCAGGTACGCGCCGCCTAATCCCAAAACCATGCCACCCAGCGCGAGGAGCATGCCTTCGCGCAGCACCAGCAGAAGCACCTGGCGCGAGCCCGCGCCCAGCGCCATGCGAATGCCGATTTCATGCGTGCGCTGCGCCACGGCGAAAGACATCACGCCATAGATTCCAATTGCCGCCAGCACCAGCGCCACGCCGGCAAATGCGCCGAAAAACACAGTGGCGAAGCGGTCGCCCGCGAGCGATTCATCCACAAGCTGGTCCATGGTCCTTACCTGATCCATCGGCAAATCGGAATCCATGGATTGAATCACCGAGGCTATGCTGCTGGAAATGCCGGCAGGTTCGCCGCTGGTGCGAGCCACGATATAAGAATCCGGCCAGGGGCTTTGCGCGAATGGAACGTTGATTTCCGGAAAGCCTCCGGGACGGACGCCGAAGTTGTGGACATCGCGGTAGACGCCGACGATCTGCCATTCGACCGGCGGACCAGGCTGTGACGCGCCCGGGATCGGCTTGTCCATAATAATCCGCTGGGTCAGCGGGTCCACGTTCGCCAGATAATTTCTCACAAAAGTTTCGTTCACGATGGCCACGGGCAAACTTCCGGCCACATCCTGCTCAGTGAAGCTCCGTCCTTGAACCAGCGGAATTCCCAGGGTGCGGAAATAGCCCGGAGTGACCATGGTGAATCCGGCGCCGGGACGCGAGGAGGGGTCGCCGGCAGGCTTTCCGGCAATGCTGAATTGCCCGCCTTGCTGAGGGCCGATGACCGGCGCCCCAGTGGATACCGAAGCGGAAGTAATTCCCGGGAGAGCCTCAATTTTAGCCAGCAATTGCTGGTAGAAGAGGATGTTTTGCTCGGGCCGCGAAAACCGATTCACAGGGACGGGCAACGAAAAAGTGAGAATGTGATCGGAACGAAAGCCCAGGTCAACACGCGATAATTTCCAGAAGCTGTGAATCACCAGGCCCGCTCCGGAGAGCAGCGTGAGCGCCAGCGCAAACTCAACTACCACCAGAATTCTGCGCAGGCTCTGGCGGCCCATGCTGGCGCCGGAGCGTCCGCCTTCTTTCAAGGTATCGCTGAGACTCCATCGTGAAGTCTGCCACGCCGGAGCCGTGCCGCAGAGCACTCCCGCGAGAATCGTGGTCGCCAGGCTGAAAATCAACACGGGAAGATTCAGGCGGACATCGGCTTCGCTGGGAATGGCGAACGGCGGAAGCAGCGCGACAACCGTCTTGACCAGAACGGCCGCGAGCCCGATTCCAAGCGCACCGCCGATCAGCGCCAGAGCCACGCTTTCGGTGAGGAACTGCGAGAAAATCTGCCGGCGAGTGGCGCCGAGGGCGGAACGGATGGCGACTTCTTTTTGGCGGATCGTGCCGCGAGCCAGCAAGAGATTGGCAACGTTGACACAAGCGATCAGAAGCACAAAACCCACGGCGCCGAGCAGCAGCCAAAGCGCCTTGATGGTGTCGCCGCTGGTGAAATTGTTCTTCAGCGGCTCGACGGAGACGGTCCAGTTCTTGTCGGTCTTCGGATAGGCTTCGGCCAGCCGGGCGGAAATGGCGCTCATTTCCGCGTTGGCCTGTGGAAGCGTGACGCCAGGTTTCAAACGGCCCATCACGGCCAGTGGGTGCGCTTCGTGATTGATTCGCTCCGGAGTTAGCGCCAGGGGCACGAAGAGATGCGATTCGAAGCGGTCGAGCATCCCCGGCGCGAGAATCCCCACCACGGTGTACGACTCGCCATTCATGCGAATTGCCTGCCCGACCAAGCGAGGATCGCCGCCGAATCGTTCCCTCCAAAGGTGGTTGGTCATAATAACCACGTGGTCCTTGCCCACCTGGCCATCCTCGGGCAGAAAATCGCGTCCCTGGGACAGGGGAATCCCCTGCATTTTGAAGAAGTTAGGCCAGGTGATGCGCGCCTGGATCACCTCCGGATGGCCGGAGATCGAGAGGCTGAAGCGGCCGCCGTCCCAGGCCGTAAGATCCTGAAAAACGGTCGCCTGGCGCCGCCATTCGAGAAAGTCTCCCGTGGAAACCGTGACCCGGTATCCCTGGATGTGCGACCAGACCATGACCAACTGCTGGGGATTCGGGTACGGCAGTGGAGCCAGCAGAGAAGCATAGACGACGCTGAAGATGGCGGTGTTGGCGCCGATGCCGAGCGTGAGAGCCAGGAGAGCGATGGAAGTGAACCCGGGATTCTTCCTCAAGAGCCGGAGACTAAAACGAATGTTGAGCCACAGGCTTGTCATGGGGCCTCCCCGCGCAGGGCATTCCATCGCCGCTTTTACGCCTTAGACGAATGGCAGGCGTCTTAGTTTCCAATGGAATATCGATATTTGTAAAGCGTGCTTGCGGTTCCGGAGGCGGAATCAATCTCCCCTGCAACGCCAACTCCAGACTAGTGGGCCGCGACCCGCGCGTATTCGGCTTGGACTTGATTCAGGAGAGGGGTGCCGGGATCGGCATTTTTCCAACTGGCCAAAAAATCCTGGTAGGCAGTGCGAGCTTTCGAGAGAACTTCAGGATCGGAAGATGCGGAGACTGGCTTGGCGGCTGAACCGGGCGGAACGGCGGACGCCGGTGCCGCGCCAGCTTGCCCGGCATAAGAACGAGCGAGCCCCAGTTGGGAGTAGTAAACGAAATAATCGGCGGGCGAAACTCCTCTTAGATTCATGGCTCGCTGAAATTCCTGGACGGCATCGACAGCGCGCCCCGCCATCAGCAGAGCGGCAGCGCGCGTGTAAATCGATTCGGGAGTGCCCCGGTCGTAAGCCTCGGCAGGCTTCATCAATTCGACCGCCTTATTTGCGTCGTGGCGATTCATGGCCAGAACCGCGCGGATTATGGGGGCGGAGATCAATTGCAGGCGCTGATCGTCCGGGCGCTTGGCGGAGGCCTGATCGACCAGCCTTTCCGCCTTTGCGTCTTCTCCCGCGCGCGCATAGACGTCTGCGGCCTCGAGCATCAGGGTGGGGGTTTGTGTTTTCGACTTGTTCAAAGCCGCGTCCGCCAGGGCGATCGCTTGAGAGCGATTCTGCGCCAGGGCTTCCGCCAACGCCGCACTCGCCATCAGATCTGGAATGGAATCTTCCAGGCCAAGCTGCTGCGCTTTCTGATCGACCTGCTGGAATAATTCGCGGCTGCGGCGCATCTCTCCGCGTGCTGCAGCCAGGGAAGCATCCCGCTGAAGCAGATCGAATTCGCCCTGGGGGTTGGCCTTTGCGAGAGCATCTTCCTTGGCAAGCGTAGCCGTATCTCCCTGAAGCATGGCAACCGTTGCCAGGAGTTCGTGAACGAAAGCGCTGCCCAGCTTGCGGTCCAGAGCCTGATTTAGAATGGCTTTGGCGTCATCCAAACGATTCAAGGCGCAGTAGGCCGCGCCGGCCACGAGATAAGCATTCGCTTGCCCCGGGTTTAAATCCTTGGCTTGCAGGGCGTACGTCAGCGCCTTGTCAAATTGTCCCAACTGAAGATAGACGACCGAGAGATTCAGCACGGGGCGATTGTCGCGCGGATAGGACTGAATATAGAGCTGATAGGATTCAATGCCTTTATCAATCTGGCCGTTATTGGAATAGTAGTCGCTGACGATGGCGAATTTTTCACGCTCGCTGGCGCGGTCCTTCAATTCAAACGCCTTCTGGATATATTGCTGCGCGGTTTCGATCTGCCCGACATTGCCGTAAGCCACAGCCAGGCCTCGATAGCCCATGGCAAAATTCGGATCGAGCTCGACGGCTCGCTTGCTTAATTCGATGGCGCGCAGAAAGTCTCCGTTATTGTTGAACGCCGCGGCTTCAGTCTCCACTTTGAGGGCTTCGAGCGAAGGAGTGGTGGCTTCGGCCAGAGGAGTATCGAATTTCTGGATGGAGGCGAGGGATTCGCCGAGCTTGCTGCGCAATTGCGTGCTGGCCTTGCCCAAAGCGTCGAGAACTTTTTCCTTACTGGCGGCTTGAGTTTGTTCCTGGCCGATTGTGTTGCCGGTGGAAGCGTTGATCGCTTCGAGAGACAGGACGTACTGGCTGCCAAGGCTGGTGATGGAGCCGTGGACCATGGCCTTGATGCCGTTGCGCTGGCAGATTTCACGGGCGATTTCGGGAGTGATGCGGGTATCGGGCGGCTTGCCCATCAGTTTCAGCGTTCGCTGCACTTCCTGATCGGGGACGAGGCTGAGGAACGGCGACTGAGACAGGCTCACTTGAAGAGCCGTTTTCAGTGCGCCGTCGAAAACGGAATCGCCGGTGGTGTTGGTGAAATCGGCTAGGACGATGGAATCCTTTTCGGTAAGGCGATTCGCGCTGGAATGAAAGAGGTAAGTGCCGGCGAACACGATGGCGATCAAGACGACGAGCGCCGCGGGAATGATTATTTTCCAATTCCAGGCGCGGGCAGGCGGTTGCGGCGCGGGTGTGGCTACAGCCGATGCCGCGGAGACCGCGGAAGACGAAGGCGATTTTGGTTTTACGCTCGAGCTGAGATGAGATTGAGCTGTGGCTGCAGTCGCTGGGGCGTCTTCTTCGGCAGCACTGACGGCGGCGGATGATCGGCCTGAACTGGTTTCGCGCTTGAGGCGCTTAAGGTCGGCGCGAATATCCGCCGCGGACTGGTAACGCAATTCGCGATCTTTTTCGAGAGCTTTATTGATAATTCGTTCGAGTTCCGGCGGGATATCGGGATTGACGCGGATCGCTGGAGCGGGCACGCGATCGAGAATGGCTTGAAAAATCACGGCGGAAGTTTCGCCGCGGAATGGAAGGACACCGGTGGCCATTTCATACAGCACCGCGCCAAACGAGAAAAGATCGGTACGGGCGTCCAGCGATTTGCCTTTGGCTTGCTCGGGCGACATGTAAGCAACGGTGCCGAGAGTGGAGCCGGGACTGGTGAGGTGGGCTTCGTCGGGACCTCGAGTCGCTTCGGTCATGTCCGAGGGAGGCTTCCCCAGGCGGTTTTCCTTGGCGGTGACTTTGGCCAAGCCGAAATCGAGAATTTTTGCGTGGCCGCGCAGGGTGACGAAAATATTCGCGGGCTTGATGTCGCGATGAACGATTCCCTGGGCGTGAGCGGCATCGAGCGCGTCGGTGATTTCGATGGCCAGATCGAGGAGCGTTTCGAGTTCGAGCGGGCGGCCTGCGATCAGGTGCTTGAGCGTTTCGCCTTCCAGATATTCCATGGCGATAAAGACGTGATCGTCCTGGCCGCCGATGTCGTGGATGGTGCAGATATTAGGATGATTGAGCGCGGAGGCGGCCTGGGCTTCACGCTGGAAGCGAGCCAGCGCCTGGGGATCGCGGGACACATCATCGGGCAGGAATTTCAGGGCGACAAAACGATGGAGACGGGTGTCTTCGGCTTTGTAAACCACACCCATACCGCCGCCACCCAATTTTTCTAGAATTTTGTAATGAGAAACTGTGTCGCCGATCATGGTGTGGAGAGAAGAAGCTCCCCGTGCGGCATGTTATCGAGGGAGGAAAGAGGAGTCAAAGGCTTTAACGGCGTTTTCGATTTGTGGGGAGAGATTTTGCGGCTGCAGGCGCGGCAGTTGGTCCGCAGCCGGCTCGCAGGATTCCTTTGCCACATTGGTCGAGGGTGTCGCAGTGGCATTTTTCCATCATGCTGCGGAGAAGTTGCTGCATGGATTTGAGCTGGCTTTGTAAAGTCTCGAGTTCAACGAGTTTCTGCCGGGACAATTTTCGCCAGCGCTCGGAAGCGGGAGCGGTGGTGCGGAAACCGAAAAAGAGGTCGCGGATTTCGTCGAGGGTGAAGCCGGACTGGCGGGCACGCTGCACCACCGCGAGGCGGTAGAGGATGGTGGGATCGTAACGGCGCTGGCCGCTGATACGCAGGGCGGGGAGAAGAATTCCGATTTGTTCGTAGTAGCGAATTGCGGAAGGGCGCAATCCTGCTTGTTTCGCCACTTTGGAAATCGTCAGCAGGGGCATGGGGGGATTCTAGCAGACGTTTATTTTGAGAGGGAAAAACTGCTGCCACCCTGAAGGGTGGCGCTACAGGGATCCTGGGCGGCGCGGACCGCGCCCGGTTAAGAAAAAGGCTTTGACTTAAAGTTGACTTGAAGCCGTAGGGTGTTGAAGGGAACGAATCCCAAAACTCTGCTCTTCAAGGACAACTGCCATGAAAAAAATGAATTGGATGTTTGCAGCGCTCGTTTTGTTACTGACGGGGATCGCGGGGCTGCGGGGAGCGGACCAGCCTGCTCGGCCTCGCAGCGCACGGGAGGTTTTAGATTTCTGGGTTTCGGAAACGGAAAAACTGGTGGTCCCGGCGGCGGACGCCATGCCGGAAGACAAATATTCATTTGCTCCGAGCAATGGGGAATTCAAGGGAGTGCGTACGTTTGCGGAGCAGGTGAAGCATTTGGCGGCAGCGAATTATCAATTGGGCGCCGGGTGTTCTGGGAGAAGAAGCGCCTGCCGGAACGCGGGACGAAACGGCGCCGGAATCGATAAAAACGAAAGCGGAAATCATGGAGTATTTGAAGGGATCGTTCGCGATGCTGCACCGGGCGGCGAATTCGATTGATGAAAAAAATATGAATGAACCGATTTTGAAGATGGGAAATCGAACGCGATTGTGGCTGGTGATGGACGCCGTAGCGCACTCGTCGAATCACTATGGACAAATGGTGGAGTATTTGCGGATGAACGGCATCGTGCCGCCGGCCAGCCGGTAGGGAAGGTCCATGAGTTGGCAATGTGGGGCTGCCACCCTTCCCGGCAAGAATCGCCGGGACGCAAAATGCGCGAAAGGGTGGCGCTACACTGTGACGAAATGTTATTGGCCGGGCTTAGTGGGATAGGCCGGGAGATCCGGGGGACGCGGCGGCAGCGTCTTGGGATGCTCCTGCATTTCCTTCAGCACACTTCGATTGCTTTCTCGAGTTGCGGATCGCGGCCGGCCATGACCTGATCGGGCGTGTTGTCGATGACGATGTCGGGCTGGACGCCTTTGTTTTCGATCACCCACTGGCTATCCATGCCGTAGAGCGAGAATTCGGGACGGGTGACGTAGCCGCCATCCATCAGCGGAATATTGCCGCGAATGCCGCGGACGCCGCCCCAGGTGCGCATGCCGATTACCGGGCCGAGTTTATAAAGCTTGAAATAGTAGGTGAAGAAATCGCCGTCGGATGCGGCATATTCATTGGTGATGGCGGCCATCGATCCATAGAACGCAGGATCGGGATTGGGAGCGGACCCGAAATTGCGGGAAGTGCCCATGGCCAGAACCATGCGTCGCAGGCGCTCGAAAATAATTTGATCCACAAAGCCGCCGCCGTTGTAGCGGACGTCGATGATCATTCCTTCCTTGCGAACCTGCGGGAACCACTGTTTGAAGAATTCATTCAGGCCGACGTCTTCCATATCGGGCAGAAAAACGTATCCGACGCGGCCTTTTGTGGCTTCTTCGACCTTGCGGCGATTCGTATCGATCCAATCGAGTTCGTGCAGTTTGTATTCGGAAGCGATGGGCTTGACTGTGACGCGACGCGAGCCTTCCTCGGCGGGCTTGGAGTTCACGGTGAGGATGACGTTTTGCCCCACCGTATTGGTGAAGAGTTCATAGGGACTTTGCGGCGCGCGAAGTTCACGGCCGTTGACGGCGAGCAGGTAATCGCCTTGCTTCACGTCGACGCCGGGTTCGGTGAGCGGCGATCGCAAAGCGCCATTCCAATTTTCTCCCGGAAGAATTCTCTTGATCCGGTAGCGTCCATTCGAGGAATCGAGTTCGTAGTCAACTCCCAGAAAACCCGTATTGACGGGCTTCAAATCGGGATAATCGCCGCCGCCGGCATAGGTGTGGGAATTGGATAGCTCGCCGATTAACTCACCCAGGATGTAGGTGAGGTCGTAGCGATCGGCGACGTAGGGCAGAAGCTGCGCATATTTGTCGCGCTGCGCGTCCCAATTCACGCCGTTCATGGAAGCTTCAAAGAAGAAATCGCGTTCCTGGCGGTAGACTTCGTAGAACATCTGCTTCCATTCGGCGGCGGGATCGATTTCTGCGCGCATGGAACTGAGATCGAGAGCGCCTTCACCCACTTTGTGCGGTCCATCAGCGGGAACGGTAGCATCGATAGTTCCGTAGGCGGTGTTGCCGCCTTGATCGTCATCGCTGCCGCCCTCGCGGGGGGACGCGTAGAGCAGTTTTTTGCCGTCGAAAGAAAGCGCGTAGCCGTTGATGGGAGAAATAAGCGCGTGGTCTTTGCGCTCCTTCATATCGAAAACGTGAAGGATCGAAGTTTCGCCTGGGAGAGGGCCGGAGAGTCCGAAAACCGGCTGGGAGACGTAATAGACCGTATCCTTGGCGGCGAGCAGACCTCCTAAATTCCCAGGAGGCATGGGCAAGCCAACGACGCGGCCGGCAATTCCTTCGAGATCAATTCGGAACGGCTCGGGTTTTTCCTTGGCAGCATCCTTGGATTCCGGCTTTCTCGTCTTTTTTGGCGTCTTTCTTTTCGTCCTTTTTCTGATCGTCTTTTTTCTGATCCGCGCCGGCCGGCGATTCGACGTCCGGCTTTTTCACCGAAACTTCATCGCTTTGCGGAGAGAAGGGAGAAGGAAGGTCCGCGCGGAGAGTGACGGCATAGACGCGAACCGGCTTGGGAACCGCGACCTCGAAATCGAACGCGCCGACCACTTCGTTGTAATCGCGAGCGGAGAGAAAATATAGATATTTGCCATTCTGATCGAATACGGGATTCGAGCTGGTGGTGAAGCTGGTGGTTACCGCAGTGATTTTTTTGTCCGCAAGCGAATAGAGATAGATCACTCCGAATAAATTTTCCTCGGCTTTCGCGTATGCGACCCAGTGGCTATCGGGCGACCAGGAATAATCGGTGAGGTCGCCGGCATACTTGCCCTGGTCGATGAGGACAGGCTTCTTTTCGTTGATATCCACATAGAACAGGCGCAGGGACTTGTCGGAGAAAAGTAACTTGGTGCTGTCGGGCGACCAGACGGGCTGCAAGCGAAACACTTTGCCGTCGGTGGTGATGCGAATTTCCTTGCCCATGCCGTCCTGGGGAATGATGTAGAACTCGTCCTCACCGGTGCGGTCGGAAACATAAGCGATCCATTTTCCATCGGGAGACCAGGCCGAATAGAGCTCGCGGACTCCGGGAGTTTGCGTGAGGGCTCGGATGCTGCCTTCCTTGGCGGGTACGGTGTAGAGATTGCCGCGGGAATTGAAGACGGCGCGCTTGCCATCCGGAGAGAGATCGAATGCGGTGGTGAGCTTCGAAACGTTGTCCCAATGCTTGCGCACGAAATCGCGGTCGCCGGGAAGATAGATTGCGAGTTTTTTGGGCTGGCCACCGTTCAGATCGAGCGTGTAGAGATATCCGGCATTTTCAAAAATGATGGAATCGGGGCCAGCGCTGGGCCAATTCACGTCCCAATCGGTGAAGTGGGTGAGCTGGCGGATCTCCTTGGATTTCAAATTGTAGGTATAGAGATTCATGCGATGGTCGGGGCCACGATCGGAATCGAAAAAGATGGTGTCGCCGCGCCACATGGGGAAAGTGTCGGTGCCGTCGTAATCCCCGATCTGCTCGTAGTGATTGGTTTTCAAATCGTAGATGGAAATTCTCTGGGCCATGCCGCCGGTGTAACGCTTCCAGGTGCGGAAATTGCGGAAAATGCGGTTGAAAGCGATTTGATTGCCGTCGGGTGAAAAAGAGGTGAGGCCGCCTTTATCCACGGGCAGGCGTTCGGGCAATCCACCCTCCACGCTAATGGTGAAGAGTCGGCCGAACCAATCGTTGAAAGTGTCACGGCGGGAGAGATAGAGGATGCGCTTGCCATCGGGAAGCCAAGTGATTACCTGATTGTTCGGGCCCATGCGCTCGGGGAGATGAGCGGGGTCGGTTTCGAAGGTGAGCTGGCGGGGCTCGCCGCCTTCGGCGGGGATTACATAGACGTTAAAATTGCCGTCGTATTGGGCAGTGAAAGCGATCCATTTGCCATCGGGCGAGAATTTGGGAGTGATTTCCAGGCCGGGATGAGTGGTGATGCGGCGAGCGACGCCGCCGGACGCGGAGGAAAGCCAGAGGTCGCCGCCGTAGCTGAAGACGACCTTGTCCTTATATATGTCTGGGAAACGCATCAGGCGGCCTTCCGGCATGCCCTGGGCGAACGCGGGGCAGGCGAAAACGGCCGCCAGGAATAGGATAAACACAGCAGCAACGTGACGAATCATGGACATAGGGCCACCTCGTGGGCGCTTTATATTACAGATTGGACGTAACAGACGCCAGAAAGTAGTTCCGGGAAATGAAACCATTGGTCCGAATTGCCATTTTGCGGGCGGCATGCCGGGAAACCCCCGCGGTTAAGCATCCTTGGCGTAACGGATACCCATCTCATCGAGGTGATTGAGCAGGGCGGGATGGGATCTGGGCTCGCGCGAATTCGGGGAAGGGTTTGAAGGGCGGCGTTGCGAGGGAAATTTTGATGTTCGTTTCGGCATGCTCGGACCAGGGCGTGATGTCGAATCCGGCCTAAACCGGAATCTTCATCATGCCCTTTCCGCCGAGCTTCCACAAGAAGGAGCAGTGATTGCGATGGTTCGCTTACTTGGCCTTCGGAGGATAATTTTTGAAGAGCTTTTCCATGGCCTTTTCCAGCGACTTGTAGTTCTTGTCGGGATCCTTGTTAGCGTTCAGGGTCTTGGTGGCGGTGCCGCGCCAGACCAATTGCTTGTCGCCGGCCTTATAAATATCGATCACCAGCGTGCCGTTCTGAATGGTGGAAGTGGTGGCCTCGCCGAAACCGCGGAAGCGCGGAGCACCGCCGCCCCAACCTTGAATTTCCTTTTCCTTATCAATGGAGGCCTGATAGGCGACAGCCAGATCGGCATCGCCTTCGGTCTTGGTGAGACCTTTTGCAGCGAGTTGCTGGTCCACGGCCTGCATGACGTTTTGTTCCTGGAGTTGATTGAGCTGGACGGCCGAAGGAATTTTCACCCACTTGTAGGTCTTGAACTGAGAAAAGTTAGTGCCCCGGTCATAGTTGTAACGGACGTCCTGAGCCAGCGCAACCGCGCTGAAACAGAAAACTAGAACGAGAGCCGTTCGAAGAAATTTCATTTTGTGTGTTCTCCTTTGAGAATTTATCGAGGCAAAAATCCGCACTGCCCCGGGACGAGTGGGCTCAGATTTGCGCTTCAACCGCAGTCGACGTGCTTCAAGTGAAATTGCCCTTGCGGTGACGGCAGAATATAAAACAGCTTTCCGGGAAACAAGGAAAATAATTTCCCGCCGGCGGCGCGGAGATGAGCGCTCAAACGGACAAAAAATCAGTCATTTGGAGTGCGGTTCAGGGAAGGAAAAGATTCCAGATGGGAGCCCCAATCCCGAAGATCTGGCGGCGTTGAACCGGCCATGGTTTTCATCTTTCCCGCGGGAAGCAGGCCTGGCCTGTAATCATCCTGTAACATAAGCGCAATATGCTGCGCACGCAAAGAATCAGTTCACCGGCCTCGAATTGGCCGATTCCCCGGCGGGACTCAGTTCGCTTGACAGTGTAGCGGAGAAAAGTTAGAAGTGTGGAAGCATCCCTCAGAGAAGCTTCCATTTAGCCGAGGAAGAAACCATGGAAACTAATGGCTCCTTGAACAAGAGAAACGACAAGCGGGACTGGGTGAGCCTGGTTCCCTACGGGCTCAACGAGCAGCATCCGAATGCCTATAAAGACATCCTTGATACGGTCTGGGAGAACCGGGACAATCTCGGCTACGCTTGGCGGATCCTGACGAATGGTTGCTGCGACGGCTGCTCGCTAGGCACTTCGGGGATGAGAGATTGGACGATGAAGGGTGTCCATCTTTGCGCGCTACGCTTGAAATTGTTGCGGCTGAACACGATGCCGGCGCTGGATTGGCATCTGCTGGAAGACGTGGAAGCATTGCGGAAAGTGCCTTCGCGCAACCTGGCCAAGCTGGGAAGGTTGAGTGTGCCGATGGTGTGGCGGCGAGGCGAAAAAGGCTTCCGGCGAATTTCATGGGAAGAAGCAATCGGCATTGCCGCCGAAGGGGTGAAAGCCACCGACCCGCATCGCCTGGGGTGGTTTTTGACTTCCCGCGGGCTGACGAACGAAGCCTATTATGCCCATCAGAAAGTGGCGCGATTCTTCGGCACCAACCACGTGGATACCAGCGCGCGAATCTGCCATGCGCCCAGCACGGCGGGTCTGAGCGCGACAATCGGCTGCGCGGCGACGACTTGCTCGTATTCGGATTGGATCGGAAGCGATCTTCTGATTTTTGTTGGCTCGAACATCGCCAATAACCAGCCGGTTTCCACCAAGTATCTTTACTACGCGAAACAAAAAGGCACCAAAGTATTCGTGGTGAATCCCTACCTGGAGCCTGGCCTGGATCGCTACTGGGTGCCTTCGGTGCCGAAGAGCGCGATGTTCGGGACGCGCTTTGCCGACGATTTCTTTCCCATTCACATCGGTGGAGACATCCCATTTTTTTACGGCGTGCTGAGGCACTTGATCGAGAACGGGTGGGTGGATCGTGAATTTGTGGCTGCTCGAACAGTGGGATGGGCGGACGTTGAGAAGAAGGCGCTGAGCATTCCGTGGGAATCGCTGGAGCGCTGGTCCGGGCAGACGCGCGCGGACATGTACCGCTTTGCGGAAGCGTTTGGCAAAGCGCGCTCGGCAATCATGGTGTGGAGCATGGGCATCACGCAGCATCGCTACGGAAGCGACAACGTTCGAGCCATCGTGAATTTGCAGCTTTCGCGCGGCAACGTCGGACGGCCGAATACCGGATTGATGCCCATCCGCGGACATAGCGGAGTGCAGGGCGGCGCGGAAATGGGCGGACAACCGGGATCCTATGTGATGGGCCATGCGGTGAACGAGGAAAACGCGCGGAAATTTGCGCAGCCGGAATATTGGGGATTTGAGCCGCCTTCGTGGAAAGGATTATCCGCAGCGGCAATGATCCTGGCGGCCGGGCGAGGGGAGATCGATACGCTGTGGCAAAGCGGCGGAAACTTTGTGGAAACGCTGCCGGAACCCGAGCAGGTGAAAAAAGCGGTCGAAAAAATCAGGCTGCGAATCCATCAGGACATCATGGTGAGCTCGAACATGCTGGTTGAGCCGAGCGAGACCGTGCTGCTACTGCCGTCTCGAACACGCTACGAGCAAAAAGGCGGAGGCACGGAAACCAGCACGGAACGGCGCATTATTTTCAGTCCGGAAGTCCGCGGACCCCGTCTGGAAGAAACCAGAGATGAATGGGAAATTCCGGTGATGGTGGCGCGCCGGGCCGATCCTGCGCGCGCCGCTCAATTTTTTCCGTGGCAGGATACGGAACAGATTCGCGATGAAATCGACCGTGTGTGCCCCACTTACAAGGGAATCGCCAACCTGCGGAATAGGGGCGATCAATTCCAATATGGCGGGCCGCGCTTGCTAGTGGATCGCTTCTTGACCCCTGACGGCCTGGGACATTTTTCCGCGATCGAATTGCCGGAAGAATCCGTTCCGGAAGGGCAATTCATTCTAGCCACGCGCCGCGGAAAACAATTCAACAGCCTGATTCACGGGGAGACCGATCCGCTGACGGGCGCGAAGCGGGATCACATCTTCATGTCTCCGGAAGATGCCGAGCGGCTTGAATTGAAAGAAGACGACCCGATCTTGCTGCGCAACGACCGGGGAGAATATCGCGGACGGGTGAAGATCGCGAGAGTGAAGCCGGGCAGCCTGCAAGGACATTGGCCGGAAGTCAACGTGCTGGTTCCCTTGGGGTGCCTGGATGCCAGCGGCGTTCCCGATTACAACGCGATTGTGGAAGTGATTCCGATCGGACAGGAGACGGGCGATCTGATTCCAGCGATCGCTTAGGAGGTTTCGCTTCCTTGACGCAACCCTCGCGCAGCGTCGACGTGACCCTGGTGCAGGAGTGGGACCAGGGCCAAGTGCGGCGCGTGCAGGATTACCTGGTGGGCGAAGAGCCGCTGGAAATCCGTGTGGGGAATCTTCCGCTGACGGTTACCATGCGCACGCCCGGCCATGATCTCGAATTGGCCACAGGCTTCTTATTCACCGAAGGACTAATCCAGCAGCACCATCAAATCATTTCGATCGGCCATGCCCAAGGCTGCAAGGAAACCGAGCGCGGCAATATCGTTCAGGTAGCACTCGATCCGGGCATTTCACTGGACCTGGAGCAGACGCGGCGCAATTTTTTTGCGGGATCGAGCTGCGGCATCTGCGGGAAGGCTTCGATCGATTCGGTTCGCGTGCGGGGAGTGCAGCCCTCCCGCTCGAATTTGCGGGTTGAGCCCGAAATTCTTTGCGGGCTTCCGGAAACGCTGCGTGGCGCGCAGGAAATTTTCGGAAGGACGGGCGGATTGCATTCCGCGGGCCTGTTTGATTCCAGTGGGAAATTGCTGCAGCAACGGGAAGACGTGGGCCGCCATAACGCCGTGGATAAAATCGTGGGATGGGCGCTGAAAGAAGGAAGAGTTCCACTCTCGAACTGCATCTTGCTGGTGAGCGGCCGGGGCGGATTTGAAATTGTGCAGAAAGCTGCCGTGGCGGGAGTTTCCGTGCTGGCGTCTGTTTCGGCGCCTTCGAGCCTGGCGGTGCGATTGGCGCGTGAGATGGCCATGACGCTGGTGGGATTTCTTCGCGGCAAGCGATTTGTCGTCTATTCGGGCGAGCAGCGGCTATCGCTGGCGTCAGAGCCGGCGGCGAGCACAACGAAAGAGTGAAGCAATTCGTTTGGAATCCCGGGCCCTAGTTCCAATTTACAAAACAAAAACTGATTCGAGGAGACGCCAATGACAGAGGGAAGCCTTCCGAATCGCTGGGGCATCGCCCTGGCGGCTGTAATCATGCAGATTTGCCTTGGGGCCGTGTATGGCTGGAGCGTGTTTGTGAAGCCGCTGATCGCGGCGGAACATTGGAAACTGACAGACGTATCGCTGACGTTCACTCTCGCTGTCGTGTTCCTGGGATTCGGCACGGTGATCGGGGGACTGTGGCTGGACCGAGTAGGGCCACGGTTGGTGGCGACGGTTGCGGGCGTGCTCTACGGCATCGGTTACATGGTCGCCGGAATCGGCGCGGCGCAACATTCGCTCTCGATCATTTACGTTGGGTACGGAGTGATCGGCGGATTCGGAATGGGCATGGGCTACATCTGCCCGGTTGCGACGCTGGTGAAATGGTTTCCGGAACGGCGCGGCATGATGACGGGAATCGCGGTGTGCGGATACGGATTCGGCGCGCTGATCATGAGTCCGATCGCTGCGCGCGCCATCATCGCCCACGGAGTTTCGTGGACGTTCTGGGTGCTGGGAATTGTCTATCTGATATTTGTGATGGTCACCGCCCAGTTTTACGCGAATCCGCCGCAAGGATGGAAGCCGGAAGGATGGGAACCGCGTTCGGCTGTGGCGAAGTCCGCGAGTACCTACAACTACGGTGTCGCGGAAGCCATGGGCACTTGGCAGTTCTGGCTTTTGTGGGTGATGCTGTTCCTGAACGTTTCCGCCGGCATCATGATTATTAGCCAGGCGTCGCCACTGGCACAGCAATTGGTGCACATGACTCCGGTGGCGGCGGCCGGAATTGTGGGATTGATATCGATCTGCAACGGGCTGGGGAGGATTTTTTGGTCTTGGATGTCGGACTTTATTGGACGGGCAAGAGTTTATTTCCTGCTTTACCTGGTGCAAGTGATTCTGTTTTTCATGCTTCCACGCATTCAGAGTGTGACGTTGTTTACGGGAGCGTTGATGCTGATCGGTTTGTGCTATGGCGGCGGATTCGGAACGATGCCGTCATTTACCGCCGACTTTTTCGGGCCAAAGTATATGGGCGGCATCTATGGATGGATTTTGTTGGCGTGGGGGGCGGCGGCAATTCCATCACCGATATTGATCGCTCACGTACGGCAAAATACCGGAACATACGCTCCGGCGATCAACGTGATTGCGATCGTGCTGCTGGTGTCGCTGGTGCTGCCGCTGCTGGTGCGGCGGCCTTCGAAGGCGCAAGTGGCGGCGCCTGCCTCGGTGGCGGGACCGGCTTCTTAACAGAGGTTAAAAACCTCTAGCGATCGAGGAACGCCCGCAGGCGAGTGTAGCCGGTGCGGCTGACGGGGAGTTGAGCGCCGGTGGTGAGAATGGCCAGGTGGCTATCCTTGCCGTAGGGCTCGACGCGCGCGATACGCTCAAGATTCACGATGTAGGAACGATGAATGCGGAGAAAGCGCGCTGGGTCGAGCGCTTTTTCGAGGTCTGCCATGGGTTGCTGCTTCAGATGTTTTTTGCCCTCGCTGCTGAACGCGACGTAATCGTCCTGCGCTTCCACATAATCGAGCTTGGAAACAGGAATGATGGATACGCGCGTGCCGTCCCGCACCACAATGCGTTCGAGAAATTGCGCGGGCGGACGCGCCGCAGCGGCGAGTTCCGTGGGCGAAGGCGTTTTGCCGCTGAAACGTTCCCTGGTTTTCCGCAGCGCAGCTTCGAGGCGGTCGGCGCCGAACGGCTTCAAGAGATAATCCACGGCGTGGACTTCAAACGCCTTCAGCGCGTAACTATCGTAGGCGGTGACGAAAATTACGGACATGTCCGTGCCGACGAGTTCTAACACTTCGAAACCATCGAGCTTGGGCATCTGAATATCGAGGAATAGAAGGTCGGGTTTTAGCTCCGTGACAGCGCGAACGGCTTCGAAGCCATTGGCGCACTCAGCCACGATTTCAATTTCAGGGTGCGCGGCCAGCAATTCATGGAGGACCTGGCGAGCCAGTTCTTCGTCGTCCACCAGAATGGCGCGGATTTTCTTACCGGCTTCCGGGCTCATGCTTGCACAGCCTTTCTTTCCGCAGGAATCGTGATGAACACGCGAAAGAAATTTCCATCCGCGTTTACGTCAAACCTGGCCTGATTGCCAAAGTGTACTGCCAGCCGCTGACGAACATTGGCAAGACCCATTCCGTTTCTACGGCGGGAAGGCGCCTCCGGGTCAAAACTATTCTCAACCGCGATATGTATCATCTGGCCTTCGCGGCGAACCAGCAGCCGGACGCAGCCGCCCTCCGGAATGTTAGCGATCCCGTGGGAAATCGAATTTTCAACCAGCGGCTGCAGCAGGAGAGGCGGCACCGAAGTTTCCATCGCCTCCGGATCAAACTCCTCTTCCATGCGCAGGCGCGAGCCGTAGCGCACTTTTTCAACGGCGAGGAAGGAATGAATCATGGCGATTTCCTCGGAGAGCGGGATGGCCGATTTTTCGCCGAGGCCAAGAGTGCGTCGCAGAAAATCGGCGAGCAGGATGCACATCTCGCGAGCCTTGGCGGAATCCGAAGTGGTGAGCGCGCTAATGGAATGGAGGCTATTAAAGATGAAATGAGGATTCACCTGCGCCTTGAGGGCCTTCAATTCCGCGTCGCGGGCCAATACGCTGGCTTGCATCACGCGAGCTTCCGCTCGCTGCGAAGCTTCGAGCGCCAGAAGCACATAGTAGAAAGCGACGGACATCAAGTAGAGCAAAATCCCGGTGACCAGCAGCAACGGGAAATCTTTGGAGAGGCGTTCGTCGAGCCCGTGAAACGTGGTGGTATCCGAAAGCGCCGAGGCCAACAGACGGGCCGCGAGCAACCACAGAGCGCTGGCAACAACGGCCGCCATCAAGTGTGTGAGCAGCAATTTCAGCAGGCTGGTTCGATCCAGCGGAGTGACGCGACAGGGATACCATGCGGAAAGACAGACGAATGCATAGACCAGGCAAAGCGGAATCGCTACAGCCGAAGCTTCCGTCCAGGTCAGCGCCCCGGGAACAGCCAGAAGATAATCCAGCAATGCCGCGAGTGGAATCCACGCGACTAGATACAGGATAAGGCGCCGGAGTTGGCCAAGGATGGGATGCATTGCGCGGACTTCAGTTCTTGACCACGATGCCGCCGAAAATCGCCACGCCCTTTACGATCAGATGCTTAATTGCGGCGGTGTTGCTAATCGGAGGCTGCCCGGGCTGCTGGAAGGCCTGGGTCTCGTCCACGTATCCTCCGAAAATGCCGAGGCCCTGCACCATAACGTTCCAATTGTATGGAACGCGAATTTCGCCGCCGCCCAGGACGGCGCTGGCATCAATCACGGCTTCTTCGCCCTGGATATCCGCCTCGCGCAAATCGATCTGGAATCCTCCGCAAAAGGCCATCAGTCTTCCACCACGAAAATCCTTGGTGGTGACGCGCCGCTTGGAGCCGCCGAAAACACTGACAGAATCCATGCTGGAATCGTCCGCGGGTGAAAAACGGAACCCATAGAATTTCCCGGCCTTCTGCGCTTCGCCGATTTTGGCGGCGAGCTTGACACGGAGTGGGCCCCCCTCAAGCTCACGGACGATCAGCATGATGCCGGCGAGAATGATGAAGACCGGCCAGATTTCCGAAAAGCTAAAGTGGAAATATCCCAATTCGTTCATCTGAAGCGAAGCGCCCATAACAATCAGGAAGCCGCCCCAGATGCGCCCACCGATCCGACAGGACTGAAACAGGTGCGCGAAACCAATGAACACGAAGAACAGGGGCCAGAAGTGGAAGAACTGGCGCCCGGAGACAATTCCCATGTGATCGAGCAGCAAAACCACGCCGAGTGCAACCACGAACAGCCCGGAAATCAGGTTGGGTCCAAACCGGCTTTTTTCGAGGTTATCCACGTTCGTCTCCAATCGAGGCGCCGGATTCGTTTCCACGGCGATTCTGCCATTTCCGCCCAGGCAAAAACAGCATGCCGGCCACAATCAGGCCGAGCGGACAAATGGTCAGCCAGGCCGGAAAAGTTGGGGCATCGAGCCTTACGACCAGAGCGCACATGGTCCACAGGCGCTCAACGACCAGGAAAACCGGCCAAAGGCCCTTGGTGGAGAGGCCAGCATAGCTCAACTCCGCCAGTTGCAATAGGACCCCCAAGGGTATCAAGACGGCTCCCCACTGGCGCGCGGGGGATATGCGGGAACGGACTACCTGGATCAGTCCGATGAGCACCAGAATCATCGGCCAATACAGGAAGGTGCTCTCCGAGAATAGGATTGCTGCCTGGTGAATCGTAAGGTTCATTTCGATCGGCATCGCGTTTCTCCTATGCCGGGGATTTTGCTGTCCGGGGAGAAGATTAAAGAACCTGGGAAGCGCCGTCGCGTGCTATTCGGCAAGCGCCCGTGATTCACCGGCGAATGGGGGCTATAAGGGAGGGAAGCACTGAGCGAAAGTTGCTGGAAGGATGGGGAGTATGGCTTGGATCGCCGGATCGGACCAGAGGCTGTCTCTGAAAGAAGAGAACCGGCGGTTCATCGGAACTGCCGGTTCTCCGGGTCCCCGTTCGAGTTGAATTACGGCAGCAATGCCGCATTTTCTTCAGGTTGATTTACGGCGCACTAACCGCCGGAAGAAGCCGCCTTCGCTTGATCCGCCTTCACAACCGGGACGTCGACCAAATGCTCGGCCAGGAACCAGACTTGAAGTTCGTTGGTGCGAATCACCTGGCTGACCAGCAAATCATTGGTGCCGTCGTCTCCCGCTTCCGCGGCTTGCCTGGCAACCGTGCGAGCTTCTTTCAAAATGATCTCGTGCGCTTCCAGAAGCCGGGAAAGCTGCACGGGAACTTCTTCACGCCCGCGCGGTGGACGGGGGATGTAAGTGGTCTCGGCCACGTCGGCCGCCATGGCGATGCTGATGCCGCCGAGAAGTTGAATGCGCTCGGCGATCGAATCGACAAGTTCGAGTTGCTCGCCGAAATGCTTGTCAAAGAGAAGATGCAGTTGATAAAAAGTGGGTCCCGCTACTTGCCAGTGGTGCTTTTTGTACATGTCACGCAGGGTCATCGTATCGGCCAGGATCTGATTCAACATCTCGGCGCTGTTCGAGCAGACTTTTTGATCGAGGGCGATGGGGAGCTTGGCGATGGAATTATATGCCTGGATTTCCGGAGCGTGCTGGTGAACGAGCGGGCGCGAACGACCGGTTGGGTCCGCGCCTTGAGCGGCTCTGTTTTTCGAATGATTCAATTTATTGGCCATCTCTGGTTCTCCTTTCAGTGGTTCGTTTCCATGGTTCGACATAACGAATATCGGCTTATGCAGAAGCCATATCTTCGCGGAAGCTATGATGCCACGAACTTGTGAATCGCAGATGAACAGATTCGATTCGCGGCGGGCATCAAAAGGCGGAGGCTGAATCCGCAATTCTTCCGCCCTAGCGGCAGGATCAGGCACGGCGCTCTGGATATTCCGCCGTCAGAGAGAGCACAATAATGCCCTTGATTCCTGTATCTCGGAGAAGGGCCAATGGCTGACTCATCGAAAAGGATGAAACGGATTCCTACCGGCGGTGAAGTGATCGAAGCTTCCGGGGGAGAATTGATGGTTCGCACTCTGGAAGCGGCCGGGGTGAAATATGTGTTCGGCATTCCCGGCTCAAATGAAGCGGGAGTGATGGATGCGCTGGTGGATCATCCGGATTTGCAGTTCGTTCTGGGCTTGCACGAGGGTCCAATCACGGCAATGGGAGATGGGTATGCGCGAATTTCGGGGCAGCCGTCGCTTGTGATGGTGCACGCCGTTGCGGGAACCGCGAATGGACTGGGACAGCTTGCGAACGCCGCAGTGGATGGAACTCCGATCGTTTTTGTAGCCGGGAACCAGGACTCGCGCCTGCGCGGGCGCGATGCGTTTCTGGAATGGGAGGAATTGACGGCTCTGGGGCAAAGCTGCTCCAAATGGACCTGGGACGTGCTGCGGGCCGATTCCATTCCGGAGGTGATCCGGCGGGCATTCAAAATTGCCGGTACGGCGCCGCGCGGTCCGGTATTCATCACGTTTTCGAAGGATTTGTGGGCCGAGGAAAAAGTGAGGGCGGAAATGCTGCCGCAGGAACGGTTCAAAGTGGCGGGCCGTTCGCGCCCTGACCGGGAGGCCATCGAACGGGCTGCGCAACTGTTGCTGCAGGCGAAGTCTCCGTTACTGTTGGCCGGCGAAGATATCAGCAGGTATGGCGGCCGGAAGCAATTCATTGAATTGGCGGAAATACTGGCGGCGCCGGTGGTGGGAGATTTCGTGGCCGGGCACGGCCACATCGATTTTCCCACTGCTCATCCGCAATATTTCGGATATTTCCCGGGACAAAAACAATTTCCCATGGCGTTCGACGTATTTTTCAGCGCCGGCGGGCGCATGTTTTCCGAATACGATCATGCCAGCGAACCGATTATCGGACGTGACGTGAAAACAATTCACCTGAGCATTGATCCGATGCGAATCGCGCGTGTCTATCCGGTGGATGTCGCGATTTTGGCCGACTCCGAAGAAACGCTGACCGCGCTGCTGGAAAGCGTGGAATCGAAAATTTCGGCGGGGCGCAGAAAAGAAAACCCGGAACGCTTGAAACGGATCGCTAAATATCGGGGAACAATCGACGCTGCGCGAAACAAGCAATTGAAACAGGAATGGTCCAGCGAACCGATATCCACATCGCGCCTGATGGCGGAACTCAACGGGGCCATGGATGCCAATGCAATCGTGGTGACGGAAACGATTACCTCCGATCCAATTCAGGCCGCTTACATCGATTATTACAAAGGCGAGCCGGGACGAACGCATGTGGTTTCCCAGGGTGGAATTCTGGGATGGGGAATCGGAGCGGCGTGCGGCGCGAAGCTGGCTGCGCCGGGACGGGAGGTGGTTCTGCTCAGCGGCGACGGCAGTTTTCAATTTGGAATTCAGGGTCTGTGGACCGCGGCGCGCTATGAAATTCCCGTTCTATTCGTCATTTTAGATAATTGCAGCTACCAATCGAACCGGCTTGGCCTGGTGAAGCGCGCAGGCCGCGCCGCAAAGTTGAAAAAATATATTGGCAGCTATCTGGGCGATCCGGAAATCGACCATGTGGCGATTGCTCGCGGCTATGGCGTGGAGGGAAACCGCGTCACAAAGCCGGATGAGATTCAAGCGGCGCTGCAGCAAGCTTTGCAAACCGTTCGCAGCGGAAAACCGTACGTCCTGGATGTGTTGATCGCTCGGCGATTTCAGGATGCGGATGCGACATGGCATGAGAAATTTTCGGTGGGACAGAAAACGAAATCGGCGCAAGAGTAAAAGCGAAGCAGGTGGATATTCCAGTCTCTCCTTGATTTTTGACGCGGTCTTGATTGATTCTTGCCTGGAACCAGGAAATTGGCCACAATAAGTGAGCAGGTGCTGCAAAATTTCCGCAGGATCCCGGTTACACCGTGAACGAACCCAACCCATACCCTTCCTCTCCCACCGGCCTTGAATGGGCGCATCCCATCGTTCAGGAATGGTTTCTTTCCAAGTTTGGGACTCCCACGGAACCGCAAGAGCAGGGCTGGCCGCACATGCTGGCGGAAAAAACCACGCTTGATTTGCGCGCCGACGGGTTCTGGCAAAACGCTGGCCGCTTTTTTGACTTGCATCGATCGACTGGTGCGCAAAGCCTTGACGGGAGCGTTGGAGGACAAAACAGAAGTGCTTTATGTTTCGCCGCTGAAAGCGCTGGGCAACGACATTCGCACAAACCTCGATGGCCCCGCTCGCGGAAATCGCGCAGCTTGCGGGGCAACGCGGATATTCTGATGCCTGAAATTCGCACCGCAGTGCGCACCGGCGATACTTTGATGCATGAACGGCGCGCGATGCTGAAGCGCCCTCCGCACATTCTGGTGACGACTCCGGAATCGCTGTACATCCTGCTGACGGCGGAAAAAGCCGCGGAATTCTGCGCAACGTGAAAACCGTGATTGTGGATGAAATTCACGCGATTGCGGACGACAAGCGCGGCGCGCACCTGGCGCTTTCGCTTGAACGGCTGGACGTTCTGACTGGCCGGCTCGGCCAGTCTCGAATCGGCCTTTCGGCCACGCAGAAACCGATCGAGATTGATCGCGCAGTTTCTGGCCGGAAGCGGCGCAACCGAGCCCGAAATCGTGCATATTCCGAACCGGCGAAAACTGGATCTTGGCGGTGGAAGTTCCCGCGAGCGAGCTGGGGCCGGTGGCTTCCAACGAGATGTGGGACGAGATTTACAAGCGAATCGCCGAGCTGGTGGCAGCAGCACCGCTCGACCTTGATTTTCGTGAACACGCGGCGGCTGGCGGAGCGCGTGGCGCACAATCTGGCCGGGTTGCTGGGCGAAGAGGCGGTGGCTTCGCACCACGGCAGTTTGTCGCGCCAGCGACGGCTGGCGGTGGAAAGCAAACTGAAAGCCGGCGAGTTGCGCGCGCTGGTGGCGACGGCGTCGCTGGAATTGGGAATCGATATCGGCACGGTGGATCTGGTCTGCCAGATCGGGTCGCCGCGCTCGATTGCCGTGGCGTTGCAGCGCGTGGGACGCGCGGGCCACTGGCGCGGCGCGATTCCGAAGGGACGAATTTTCGCCACCACGCGCGATGAATTGCTGGAATGCGCGGCGCTGGTTCGCGCGATCCGCGCGGCGAACTTGGATCGCATCATTATTCCCGAATGCGCCGCTGGATATTCTGGCGCAGCAGATTGTGGCGGCCTGCGCGGCGGAGGATTGGCGGCGAAGACGATTTATTCGCGCTGGTGCGCCGCGCATATCCCTACCGCAATCTCGCGCGCGCGGAATTCGACGAGTGATCTCGACATGCTTTCCGAACGGAATCGCCGCGCGGCGCGGCCGCTACGGCGCGTATCTGCATCGCGATCAGGTGAACGGCCGCCTGCGCGGGCGGCGCGGCAGCCGCCTGGCCGCGATCACCAGCGGCGGCGCGATTCCCGATAATGCGCTCTATCACGGTGATGGCCGAGCCGGAAGCGATGTCATGGTCGGCACGGTGGATGAGGATTTCGCGGTGGAAAGTCTTGCGCGGCGACATCATGCTGCTGGGAAATACTTCCTGGCGCATTCGCCGCGTGCGGGCGGGGCAGTGCATGGTGGAAGATGCGCAAGGCGCGCCGCCCGAACGTTCCTTTCTGGCGCGGCGAGGCCCCGGCGCGCACCGATGGAACTTTCCGAGCAGGTTGCGCGAATTGCGAGAGACGGATCAGCTCGCTTACCGACGCATCGTGTCGCCGGGTTTGTCCGCGGAAATCCGCCGCAAGCGGCTCGCAGCCGATCGATTGGCTGAAACAGGAATGCGGGCTGGACCGATGCCGGCGCCGAGCAGGCCGTGGAATACATTGTCGCCGGGACGGGCGGTGCTGCGCGCGGTTCCCACGCAGCAAACCATTATCGCCGAGCGATTTTTCGACGAAAGCGGCGGCATGCAGCTGGTGATCCACGCGCCGTTCGGCGGGCGCATCAATAAGGCCTGGGGACTCGCGCTGCGCAAGCGCTTTTGCCGGTCGTTCAATTTTGAATTGCAGGCGGCGGCCACGGACAACGGCCTGAATATTTCGCTGAGCGAGCAGCACAGCTTTCCGCTCGGCCGACGTTTTTCATTTTCTGCATGCCGCGACCGTGCAGCCAATTGCTCGAGCAAGCGGTGCTGGCTTCGCCGATTTTCACAACGCGCTGGCGATGGGCGGCGGGCCGCGCGCTGGCGCTGCTGCGTTTCATGGGCGGCAAAAAAGTTCCTCCGCAAATTCAGCGCATGCGCTCCGACGATTTGCTGGCGGCGCGTGTTTCCGGAAGCGCTGGCGTGCCAGGAAAATATTGACGGCGACATCGCGATTCCCGATCATCCGCTGGTGCGCGAAGCGATGAAGGACGCGCTGACCGAAGCGATGGACATCGAGGGCTTGAGAGCGTGCTGGCAGCGAATGCGACGAGGAGAAGATCGCAATGCGTCGCGGTGGATACTCCGGTGCCGTCGCAATTTTCGCACGAAATATTGAACGCCAATCCGTACGCGTATCTGGACGATGCGCCTCTGGAGGAGCGGCGCGCTCGCGCCGTGGAAATGCGGCGCATGCTGCCCGAATCCGTGCTTTCGGAAGTGGGCCGTCTGGATCCGGCGGCGATTGCGGAAGTGCGCGAAGAGGCCTGGCCCGATGTTCGCGATGCCGACGAACTGCACGATGCGCTGCAGACTCTGGTCGCGCTGCCCGAAGCCGGCTCGATTGCGCCGAGCGTCGCCTGGTCGCTCGAGAGTCGATGGCGAACTGGAAAGAGTATTTCGCTGAACTGGCGGCGGGACGATCGGGCCGCGCGCGCGATGGCCGACGGACGCACGCTATTGGGTAGCCACGGAAAAAGCGAAAGCGTTCGCTGCGATCTTTCCCGACGCGCGATTTGAAGCTGCGCTTCCCGACGTGGATTGGCGCGAGCCATCGCGCGACGACGCGCTGCTCGCGCTTGCTCACCGGCTGGATGGCTCACACGGGCCGGTGACGGCGCAGCGGCCTTGGCCGAGTTCCTCGGCATCCCAGAAGCGGACATCGAAAACGCATTGCTGCGCCTGGAAGCAGCGGCTCCATGTTGCGCGGCAATTTCACCGGGCTCCGCACGGCGAATCGAATGGTGCGACCGGCGACTGCTGGCGCGCATTCACCGACTGACCGTGGGAAGGCTGCGCAGCGAGATTCAGCCTGTCAACTGCCGCGCAATTCATGCGCTGGCTGCTGCGCTGGCAGCATGTTGCCGCACGGCACACAGAGCCTTCGGCGAACGCGGCACGCTCGAAGTGCTCCGAGCAACTGCAGGGCTTCGAGGCGCCCGGCGACTGCCTGGGAACGGCAAATTCTGCCGAGCCGCATCGCGAATTACGATCCGAAGATTCTGGATCAGCTTTGCCTGACCGGCGCGGTGGGATGGGGGCGGCTTTCGCCGCATCCCGCGACGCTCGAAGCGTTGGAGCGAAGGTCGGCGCGGCGCGTGGTTCCCACCAGCGTCGGCTCCGATCGCGTTTTTCGTGCGCGAAGATGCCGACTGGATGATTTCGCGGCATCGCCGACGCGGACCAGGGCGAGCCGCACGGGCTGAGCCAGCCGCGCGCGAGACTTTGAAATTTCTGCGCCAGCGCGGCGCTTCGTTTTTTGCGGATATTGTGCGCGGCACCGGACAAATTGAAATCGGAAGTGGAAACCGCTCTGTGGGAACTGGTCGCGGCGGGGATGATCACCGCCGATGGCTTCGATAATTTGCGCGCGCTGATCGATCCGAAGCGCCGCTCGGGCCAAGGGAGCGGGCGAAGCGCGCGGCCGCGCCACAGCGCCGGACGCTGGTCGCTGCTCTACGCGCGACGGAACCGCCGGACAGAGCGAAGATGCTGGAAGCGACCTGCTGGATGCTGCTGCGGCGCTATGGCGTGGTGTTCCGCGAGATGCTCGAGCGCGAAAGCAACGTGCCGCGCTGGCGCGAAGTTGCTGATCGCGTTGCGGCGGCTGGAAGATCGCGCGCGAAATTCGCGGCGGCCGTTTTGTGAGCGGATTTCTGGGAGAGCAATTCGCCTTGCCGGTGGCGGTGGAATCGCTGCGCGCGATGCGCAGGCAGGAGCCGTCTGGCGAAACGGTGACAATTTCGGCGGCCGATCCGCTGAATCTGGTGGGAATACTGGCCCGGGGGAGCGCGTGCCGGCGATTTCGAATCGAGTGGTGACGCTGCGTGACGGAATTCCAGTTGAAGCCGTGGAAGCGATCGCAAGGTTCGAACAAATGGCGGTTGGGCACTGATCGGCCGCCCTGCCGAAATGGCCCGTGGATTCGATTGTCACCAGTAGTCACATTGCTAGTGGGAGCGGCTGTTCACGACAGCCACACTAGACACGATGGCATAAGCGAATCGAATAGCCGCTGTGACACTACCAAAGTTCCTTCTAGTGCTTGCCACGGTGACGGTGATCTTTGGCGCGGTCAGAATTATCTTCATGTTTCGCGCGCGAGCTATGCGCGCTCTCGCTGCCAGATGGGGTTTCCATTACACCGGTCCCCCGGTTCCGAGTTTTTGGGGCTTCCGCTCTTTTCCCAAAGGTCACGCTTCCTCTTCCGGTTTCGTTTCCCCGAAATTGCTTCCCGGTCAGGGAAAATTAGACAAGCTTGGAACGTGATCGAAGGACAACAAAACGGAGTATCGGTTCTCATCTGCGACAGCGTTGTCGGGGAACGTACATACTGCACTATTATCGGGTGCCAGACCGAACAGAACCCGTTCAAAACAGATACCTCACCAGATCGCGTAATCCAGTCGGGTGGATGGACGGTGCTTTGTAGAGTGCGGTACCTTCAGATACCGTGGACAATGGGCATTCAGCGCCTCGACGACCATGTGTCCAGGTTGGGGGTCGGCTCGGTCTGCGAGCCTCAGTTGTTGAAAATTCGCCTAGTCACGACGCAAGTAGTCCGCAGATATGCCAGCGGTTGCGCTGCCGCCGTACGATTTGCATTGATCGGCTGTCCCGCCTGCGATGCACCGCCACGCGTACCGGACAACTGAAATCACCCCCAGCACCCTGAGGTCAAATGTCCGGTAACGCGACTATACGTCCACTGACCCGCAGTTCAGGTTTTGCAACGCAACACAAAGGAATAACATGAGTGTGGGGCCGACCGGGTAAACTGAAGCGCATGAAGCGAGCCAACAAAGCCGCCGTGGCCGACAGGTTCAACAAGCTGGACTTTCATGACAATGCCCTCACAGCGTTGAAAGTTCACCCACCTCGCAATCGGAACAACTTCACAAGAATCGACTTTGGGCTTTAGGACGATTCAACGGACTCTGTCAAATTGCTGTCGTTTCATAGCTGTGCGAACTTTCGCTTCGTCATGGATTTCGACGTCCTGGCTGACAATTGGTACTTCGGGAACATTGCGGCATCTGTAGCCAAAACCGACGTTAAGCGAATAAGCAAATTCGTGAGGGTGCAGATGTCCCACTGGCGAACGGCCTACATGCCACCGTTGCAAAAGGACAAGCCAGTCAGGAGAAAACTTGCGTCCCTTCGGAGTTACATTCTGTTTCGTGTAGCATTCTTCGGCGGCACTGCCGAAGTCTTGGCGAAGAACTATAGACTTAACTATCAAAGCACTTAGACGTTTTAACGCACTAATCGGAAACTGACCGGCCACGTCTACCTCTGCTGCAACTGGCGCTCCTGGTCGGCGATCTGGGAGAGCGGGAAGCGCGCCAGCATCGCCGGCCGCAACATGATCGTCTGGGACAAGGGCGGCGGTGGCGTAGGCTCGATGTGGGCGAACTGCCACGAGCTGGTCTACTTCGGCGTGAAGAACCCGAAGGCGATGGCGATGAAGTCGACAACGAAGCGCGGCGCGCGAATGGTAATGAACCCGAACCTGCAGCGGTTCCCCACGTCACCGGAGACGAGCGCCAGCACAACGCGGCGAAGCCCGGACGGTCTGATCCTCGAGCTGCTCGAGGCGGCGACCGAGAAGGGCGGCGTAATCTGGGAGCCATTCAGCGGGAGCAGGACGACCCTCGTCGCCTGCGAGAAGAGCGACCGGACTTGCCTCGCCGGCGAGCTCGAGCCGGCCGAGGCCTGGACGACGACGATCCGCCGTTGGGAGAAGCTGACAGGAGGAAAGGCCAAGCGTGGCGAGTAGAGAAGTTCAGAGCAGCGAGCCTGCTCGCTGGGGGCACCAAGAAGCGAAAGGCGCCCCCGCACGCCTTCAAGGCTGGCAACAAGTGGGCATGGAAGCCCCGGCCAGAGCGGCAACCCCGCCGGCTTCCCCAAGAGCCAGGTCGACGCCCGGAAGCGCCTCGAGGAGTTCGCGCGCCAGCACCTCGAGCGGCTGCTCGATCCGGACCAGCCCTGCAGGCGCTCGGCTACGACCCCACGGAACCGAAGGGAATGGAGCTCGCGCGTAGGGCGATCGCCGCTGGCATCCAGCGGGGAACCCTGCCGTCCTCCTCGAGCTGCTCGAGCGCGCCGCCGGCAAGCCAAAGACGCAGGTCGAATTGACGACGCCGCCGGAAGCCGATCCGCGCTAGTTCGATCTCGCACGCAAGGCGCTGACGGATCCAGAAACGAGGTCGCACCTTGACGCCGCAGCAGCTCGCGTCGATAGCCTGGCTCTCGAGCCCGGCAAGCTACGCGAGTAGGCTGAGCGCCGGCCGCTGGCAAAGGCCCACCTCGAGCTCGTCTCACATGCAATGTCCGAGGCCGTCCTGGGACCGGCTGCAAGCGGATCATTGTCGCGATGCCACCGCGACACGGGAAGTCCAAGCTGGTCTCGGCCTGGACGCCGGCGTGGTTCCTCTCGCTCTTCCCGAGAACCGTCGCGTGATCCTCGCGAGCTACGCCTCTGACTTTGCGGCGAGCTGGGGGCGCCACGTCCGGAACGCGCTTCGAGGAGCATCGGGATTCGCTGAACGTCCGCCTTAGCTGGGACTCGACGGCGGCCGACCGGTGGGAGACTTCCGCCGGCGGCGGGATGATCACGGGCGGTCTGCTCTCCGGCATCACGGGCAAGGGCGGCCATTTGGTGATCGTCGACGACCCGAATCAAGAGCCACGAGCAGGCCCACTCAATCACAATCCGGGACGAAAATCCACGCCGAGTGGCGCCGCAAGCATCCTCTCCCGACAGGAGCCCGGCGCCGTCTTCGTCGTCATGGCGACCCGCTGGCACCAGGACGACTTTGACCAGCCGGATCCTCTCCGAGGCGAAGATGAGCAGCAACTAGCTTGTGCGATCTCCCTCCCCGCCCTGGCCGAGGACCTCGACCCGCTCAACCGTCAACCCGGCGAAGCGCTCTGGCCGGCTCGCTTCGACGAGGTCGCGCTCGCTCAGATCAAGGCGGCGGTCGGCTCCTACGTCTGGGGCGCGCTCTACCAGCAGCACCCGAGCCCGGCCGAGGGCGGGATCATCGGGCCTGGCTCCGGTTCTACAGGGAATTGCCCGCCCTCGACAACTGGGCGCAGTCCTGGGACTGCTGATGCGACTCGGACGGGACCGACAAGGTCGGCGACAACCTGGCGGCCGCCGGAGCTCGGCGCTACCTCGTCGACCGCGTCAACGACCGGATGGGGCTCCCGGCGACCCTCGACGCGATCCGGCTCATGTCCGGGAGCTGGCCCCAGGCGACGGCCAGTACATCGAGGACAAGGCAAACGGGCCTGCGGTGATTCAGACGCTCGGCGAGGAGCTGCAAGGGCTGATCGCCGTCGAGCCGGAGGGCGGGAAAATCGCCCGCTGCTACGCTGTCAGCCCGCAGTTCGAAGCCGGCAACGTTTCGTTCCCCGACCCCTGATCGCCCCCTGGGTCGGCGACATGGTCAAGTCGGTCGTCGCTCCCGAACTGGCCGGAGGACGACGACGTCGATGCCATGACCCAGGTCCTCAGCCGGATGAAGCAGGGCGCCCCCCTGGCGACGTCGGGATGCCCTACGCCAACCGGATGTCGTTCGGCCGACGCCGGTCCTGACCTCCCAGGATGCCACAGGACGAACGACCCACCCCACGGGTCGACCTCGGCTTCTGCGTTCGCCCTGGGCCAACCTCCGAAGCCGGCGAGGCCGATCTGGACCCTTTCAGCCTCCGAATTTCTGCAAAGCCTAGGCCTCGTAACTTCAACAGCTTGGTGTAACTCGTTGATCGCTCTTGTCCGAAACGTTCACAAACCCCGGAAAGTCTACTATGGGGCGCGCGGCGAGGCGCTCCCGCTCAAGCTCCCCATGCGCTAACCGCGAGCCCCCCAAACCTCCGTGGCCGTCCCGACCTTCACGCGCTACACGCAGCTGCCCAATATCCCGGTCCAGCACCGGTGGGACGCGGATGGACAATGGCGGCCCTCGAGGACCTGAAAATCGGCCGCTTCGCCGAGCCGGCGCTCCTGGCCGACGCCATCCTCACCGACAACCGGGTCTCGGGTGTCTTGAACGCCCGCGTGAACGGGATGCTCGGCCTCGGGATGGAGTTGAGAAGAGATCGGGACGACCGCAGACAGCTCAGCGCGGCGCGCGCGGCCATCACTGAAGTCTTCCGGAAGCAGCTCGACCGGATTCTTCCCCGAGGAGGAGACGAGCGAGTTCATTTCGAAGGCCATCCTCTCCGGCATCCAGGTCGGCCAGCTGGTCTACGACCGACGCAACGACCTGGTGCCGCACCTGAAGACCTGGGACAATGGGGCCCCCTACTTCTACGTCTGGAACCCCGAGCAGCGGCCGCAGGGACATCTTCTAGCTAC
>CAVWOD010000026.1:0-104623 GCA_963756355.1 uncultured Acidobacteriota bacterium
CGATCCCGGTAGCCCAAAACAACAAGATAAACTGCATCGCCTTCGAGCCCGATCCAGTGAACTTCGCAAACCTGAAAGTCAATGTTGGCAACAACTGTCCACATCGCAATGTGAAGATGGAATCGCTGGCGCTCTGTGAAAAGCGCTGTACTCTCTTCTTTGAGCTCGCCGACCGCAATCTTGGCGATCATCGCATGGCTTCGAGAAATGGGGCCTCGACGGAACGCAGGGTCATCAAGGTGCCAGGAGCGCCGCTGGACGAGCAGATTCATGACCTGCTCGGGCCTTTAGCCGTGAAATGCGACACGCAAGGTGCAGAGCCATTTGTGATCGCTGGCGGGCAGAAGGTACTTTCGCGGGCCGACCTTGTGATACTGGAGTTTTGGCCGCATGGAATGACTCGCATGGGCGGTGATCCGGAGATGGTCATTGATTTTCTCAACGAGTTCGAGCGCGTGACCATTTTCCCCAAGGAGGACAAGGGCGCTGCAATGCCTTCTCCAGCGCCCGATTCGGCTGCAACTCTGCGAGAGTTTGTCGAGCGCTTCCACGATACGCCAACCGAGTATTGCGACGTGGTGGCCGAACGCCGGTAGCAAAATCAATTATGTGACTAGATTTCCAGATTATTTCCAGTGCCATCATGCGTTCTACTTCTTAGAGCTTATGTGAAGATCATGCAAATTGAGTTTGAGTCACCCAAGGATGTCAGGGTGGACGACGACGGAAAGTTTGTGCAAAGGACCATTTCCGGTTTGAAATGGACTTTGGCCGCGCAGGTGATGAGCCAAGGGGCGCGGTTTCTGATTTCCGTCCTTCTTGCGCGTTTGCTGGCGCCAGTGGATTTTGGCCTCCTGGCTATGACTGCGGTTTTTACAGGATTCGCCGATCTATTCAGCGATTTCGGATTTAGCTCGGCCTTGATTCAGCGAAAAGAAATTGAGGACCGCCATTACTCTTCCGTCTTCTGGCTGAATCTGGGCCTAGGGATTCTTCTTGCGGGGCTGGCGGTTGCAGCCGCGCCGCTTGTCTCGCGGTTTTACCACGAGCCACGGCTGGCTTCCATCATGATGGTGATCTCGATCAGTTTTCCACTGGCGTCCCTGAGTCTAGTACAGCGGGCTGCGCTCACTCGAGCAATGGAGTTTCGATCGCTCGGCCTGATTGATACCGGAACTGCCATCGTCTCCGGCGGAATCGCAATCGTCCTGGCCATGAGAGGATTTGGAGTGTGGAGCCTCGTCTGGCAGCTTCTGCTTTCTTCTGTTCTCACTGTGCTCGCAACTTGGTGGGTGACCGGATGGCGCCCACAATGGTCGTTTGATCGCGCTGCACTGGCAGACCTTTTCGGCTTCAGCGCAAATCTTACGGGCTTTTCGTTGATCAATTACTGGTTTCGGAACGGCGATAATATGGTTGTGGGGAAGTATTTTGGCTCGGCTGCGCTAGGAATTTATGCGCGAGCCTATAACTTGATGTTGTTGCCGTTGACGCAGATCACCTACGTTGTATCCAAGGTCATGTTCCCGGCCCTCTCCCGAATGCAGGATGACAAGGCGCGGGTCAGGAGCGTCTACCTCCGGTCTATTGCCCTGATTGCATTGATCACCTTTCCTTTGATGTTGGGCCTATTAGTCGTCGCAGATCACTTCGTTTTGGCGATTTACGGGAACGCATGGGCTGGTGTAATTCCGATTCTGCGGATGTTCTGCGTCCTGGGATTGGTGCAATCGATTTCTTCAACAGCCGGGTCGATCTACCAATCACAAGGACGGACGGATTGGATGTTCTGGTGGGGAACCATTTATGCGCTGTTGTATATCGGAGGCATCATTTTGGGAGTCTGGCTCGGGTCATCGATGGCGGTGGCTGCATGCCTTACTGTGGTTGGTATCCTTCTCACACCTGTTGGGTTCATCGTATCCGGCAAACTGATTGGCATGTCTTTTCTTCATGTCGCAAAAAGCGCCTGGGGTGTGCTCGCCTGCGCAACGGCGATGGCGTGTTCGATATGGTTTCTGGGAGCCTTATTGCCGCCGAGTTGGTCCCACTGGGCGTATCTGAGCGTGGTCGTGCCTTTCGGCGTGGGCGTGTATGCAGTGCTGATCCATCTGTTTCAGTTGGCTCCGTATCGGGAGTTACGGACGTTACTGACCAGGCAGGTGCGAGCAACGATTGTCCCGCCGGTTCTTAGGGCGGACTTCCGTGAAGTATAGCCCTGTGCGGAAGAGTTACTTTTATGCCGAACGGATTTCTATAAACGAATCAGAACAAGGCGGGATAGGCAAGGCGCTGAGATCCGAGTCAACTAAGCTGCACATCCGCAACCCTGAGGGCCTGCCGTTCCTCGCTTAATTTGGTATCCGCTCGGGGTGGATGTCATTCCCCAGCTCAACTCACATGATTCCTCCAACTACACAAGAGATCTCCGCCCGAGACAACCTAATCGCTATCTATCCCTTCGTTGAAACAAATCCGTACCAAACCCTTTTATCCCAGGCACTGGAAAAACTTGGCTGCTCGATATTCAAGCTGCCGAGAATCGACAGTAGATTCCCATTCCAGCTACTTTCACAATGCCGCGAAGCCAGCGTCGTTCATTTCCATTGGATTGAACATTTGTATCGAGCGCGAATCCGTTTGTTTTCTCCGGTCCGCGCCGCTTTTTTCCTGGCGATTCTGCTCATATTGCGAATTCGCGGTACCCGCATTGTTTTAACTTTACATAACTTGGCGCCGCATAATGCGGGAAGAGTGTGGTTTCACCTGCTGGTTCAAGGTCTGATCATCAAATTATCAAACGCGACGATTGTCCATTCAAGACCCGCCTTAGACGTCGCCTGCAAATCGTTCGGTTCAAGACGCAAATTTCAGGTCATTTCGCATGGTCGTTACGATGGCTTCTATCCCAATCGGGTTTCCAGGACTGAAGCTCGATCTCTCCTTGGCTTACCCAATAACACGCGAGTTGCACTCTTCTTGGGAGGGATGGGAGGATACAAAGGGGTCCGGCGCCTGCTGGAATCAGAAGAAGAGTTGGCTCGTCGGAATATTATTCTTCTGCTCGCCGGCGACACGAGTGGGCTTCGAGAATCGGATAGAGACCTGTTGAAGCAGGCCTCCGGAAACTTTGTCATCTTGCACGAGGGATTTGTTCCGGAGTCTCAAGTGCAGTACTTTATGAAATCGGCGGACTGTCTGGTTCTTCCATATTTGGACAGCTTCACCTCCGGCATGGCTTTTCTCGGACTGAGCTTTCGGTTGCCGATCGTCGGCACCAGTGCCATTGCGTTCAAGGAGATCATAGACTTGCAACTTAGCTTGCCTTGTATTCCGAACGATCCAAAAAGTGTGGCTGAAGCAATCGAGGACGTCTGCTCTTGGGATCGTGCACAATTCGAGGCGCGATGCGATGCCTTCTTGTCGACTTGCCGGTGGGACGAAATTGCCGAGAAGCATGTAGCTGTTTATGGTTTTAGCTCTTCTAGGGTTGCGGCGCAGAGTTGCAGGCAGCATTTCCCGAATTTAGTAGTTCCGAGAGGCAGTTCTGACGATTGATCAAGTTCCATCCCGATTCAAATACGGGCGGGAACAGGCCCCATGCTCATCTTTCAAATAACACTCTGGCTGAGGTCCGGCTAGCTTTTTTCTAGCGCAAACCGGTTCGAGTCTCAGTTTGAATTAGCTGAACAATGGCATCCGTCATTCAAGATCGCGTCAAATTACTGCACTTCGTGGAGTGTTGGCTTCCGCGGACGGAGACCTGGCTCTCCAATCATATCAGCGCGCTTCCGGAATCGGTGGAATCACACATCGTTTGCCTGTCGACTGATAATCTGGAACAGTTCCCCCAGGAAAATTTAGTTTCGCTGGACTGTCCCTCTCAGCGGCCGAATTTGCTCAGGCGGGTATGGCGTCGTTTTGGCTTGGAGGCCCATGCAGAAACACACTTACGACTTCTCGAACAAGAGATTCACCGCATAAAACCCGACATCCTGCACTCCCACTTCGGGCATTTCGGCTGGATAAACTCAAAACTAGCTGCGAAATTCAACCTTAGGCATGTGGTTAGTTTTTATGGCTTCGACGCGAACTACTTGCCGGCCAGTGATCCCCGCTGGATCTCCCGATATGCCGAGATGTCCGAACGACTGGATGCGGTGCTGTGTGAAGGTCCCCACATGGCACGCTGCCTCGCGGAACGCGGCGTAGCCCCCGATAAAATCCAAGTGTTTCGCTTGGGTATTGACCTCGCTCGAATTCCTTTCCTTCCTCGAAAGAACCCAATTGGAAGGACTGTGCGGTTTTTAATCGCAAGCTCGTTTAGAGAAAAGAAGGGAATTCCATATGGCATCGAAGCGCTGGGGCGTGTCAACAAGACTCGCCCTGATATCGAAATCACAGTGATCGGGGATACGGGCGGCGGCCGGCGTGATCAGCAGGAGAAGCATGCAATCCTGGAGCAAGTGGAACGATGGGGCCTCCGTGAAAAAACACATTTTCTGGGCTACCAGCCTTATGAAAGATTGATCCAGCTGCTTTCGAACCATGACATTTTTCTATCCCCCAGCGTCATGTCTTCGGAAGGCGACACTGAGGGTGGAGCGCCTGTGAGCATCATCGAAGCGGCGGCGAGCGGCATGCCCGTAATCAGCACGCGGCACTGTGACATTCCATTTGTCCTCTCTGCTGAAAACCGGCCTTTCCTGGTGGCTGAGCGCGATTCGGCCGGTTTGTCGCGCGCGATTCAGCAACTTCTCGAGGTCGGAGATTGGAACTCGATAGTCTCTTCGAATAGGGAACTAGTTGAGTCCGAGCTGGATGTACGCAAGCAAGGGCAAAAGCTTGCCGGCATTTACAAGGGCGTCTTGAATCTCATTCCTTCGGCCAAACAAGAAATCTCTCGTGCCACAACTGTAAATCGCGGCATTGGGATAAGGATTCCAAATAATTCATGTTCAAGCGAATCCTAAAGCTCGCGATCAGCATGGCGTTTTTCACCGCCACGTTCTTTAAGGTCTTGTCGCTGCGGCTAGCGGGAAAGTCTCCAGAGGCACTTTGCGTTGTCCTTTACTATCACTCGGTCCCTGTTCATAGCCGCAACAAGTTCGCTCGCCAGATGGATACTCTTCTCCGGTGGACCAGACCAATCTCCGCAGATTCAAAATGTTCGCTCACAGCGGGCATGCTGTATTCGGTGGTGACCTTCGACGATGGATTTGAGAGTTTCCTCGAGAACGCCTTGCCCGAACTTGAGGAGAGAGAAATCCCCTCGACTGTATTTGTTGTTGCAGGGAATCTCGGACGTGCTACGGATTGGGAAGGTTTTCCGGAAAAGATCATGTCGCGCGATCAGCTTCTTCAGCTTTCTTCGCGACTAATAACGATCGGATCACACACCCTGACTCATCCTATCCTCCCCAACGTG
Source organism: uncultured Acidobacteriota bacterium (assembly GCA_963756355.1). Lineage (GTDB taxonomy): Bacteria > Acidobacteriota > Terriglobia > Acidiferrales > UBA7541 > JBGPTK01. The sequence continues at coordinate 5,429 of CAVWOD010000026.1, forward strand.
CCTGAGGAAGTGGCAATGAGCGAGCTTGTGGAATCCCGCGAGCAGCTTGAGGAAAGATTGCAGAGAAGAATCACATTATTTAGCTTTCCTTACGGGGCCTTCAACAATGAGCTGGTGAAATGTTGTAAGGCAGCCGGGTATGAGCGGATTTTCACCACTTTACCCTTGCCCGCTTTCGCTGATCCAGACCAATTCGTTACGGGACGAGTTTGCGTTGAGCCAACGGACTGGCAGATCGAATTCATTCTAAAATTATTCGGCGCTTATCGATGGTTGCCTCTCGCTTTTTCACTGAAGCGAAACTGCATTGGAGTTCGTCTGCCGGTGTGGCGGCGCGGAATAAGGACAAAGCAAGCATCTCTGCCAGGGCAGGCAGCCACGAAACTACTTAGACTGGCATTCTCTAGCATAGTTTCACCTCCTCAACACCTCAGCAAAATCGCCACACAGATTTAGCTACTTCCACTCTGGAAGAGACAAGGAGCCGCACTATGAAAGGCGTCGTACTCGCAGGAGGAACGGGCAGCCGTCTGTTTCCGCTTACCAAGGTTACTAACAAACATCTACTCCCCGTCTACGACAAACCCATGATCTATTACCCCATCCAAACGCTGGTGAATGCAGGCATCCAGGAAATCCTTTTGGTCACTGGCGGAAAGAACTCCGGCGAATTCCTCCGCTTGCTGGGTAACGGAAAGGAATTTGGATTAAAGCACATCAACTATTCTTATCAGGAAGGCGAAGGCGGCATCGCCCATGCTCTTGCTCTGGCGGACTTTTTCGCTGATGGAGAGCCGATCTGCGTCATCCTGGGCGACAATTTGATTCAATACAACATCAATCGCGCGGCGGAAGATTTCAAAAAGCAAGGGACCGGCGCGAAGATTATCCTGAAGCAAGTGACGGACGCGCAGCGCTTCGGAGTTGCCGAAATTCGCGGGATCAACGTCGTCGGCATCGAGGAAAAACCCAAGCGCCCCAAGTCTGACTTCGCGGTAATTGGCATCTATTTCTATGACTCCTCCGTGTTCGAAAAGATTCGGCGTCTCAAACCCTCTGGCCGCGGCGAACTGGAGATCACCGACGTCAACAATTTCTTCATTGAGGAGGGCTCCCTCACCTACGAGCTTCTCGATGGCTGGTGGACCGATGCTGGCACCTTCGAATCATTGCTGCTTGCCAACAAACTTGTCGCGGAAACTGGAGCGAACAATCCAACCCTGGCCTTGGCGGCGAGTGCCAGTAGTTCCCAGGAACACATCCGATGAAGATTCTCGTCACCGGCGGTGCGGGCTTCATCGGCTCGAACTTCATTCGTCACGTGCTTTCACTCCGCAGAAGCTATAGCATCGTCAATCTCGACAAGCTCACTTACGCTGGAAATCTCACCAATTTGCAATCCGTCGATGCCGATCCCAACTACCGTTTCGTGAAGGGCGATATCTGCGATCCTGTTGCGGTCGAAGAAGCCATGCGGGATTGCGAATCCGTAATTCATTTTGCGGCCGAATCTCATGTGGATCGCAGTATCTACGAACCAGGTGCAGCAATCGCCACCAATGTCACCGGCACCTTCGTCTTGTTGCAGGTTGCGCGACAATTGAAAATCCAGCGCTTCGTTCACATCTCCACGGACGAAGTCTATGGCGACTTGCCTTCGCAAGTAACTTCCCACGAAGACTTTCCCTTGCAGCCAAGCAGTCCCTACTCTGCGTCGAAGGCTAGCGCTGACCTGTTGGTGCGGTCGTTCGTGCGCACCTACGGCTTTCCGGCAGTCATCACCCGCGCGTCGAATAATTACGGCCCGTATCAGTTTCCGGAGAAATTTCTTCCTCTTGTCATCACGAATGCGTTGGATGGCAAGAAGCTTCCCGTCTACGGCAACGGCCTCCAGCAGCGCGATTGGTTGCACGTCAACGATCACTGCCGTGGGATTCTCGCTGTTCTCGAGGCCGGCCGTGTTGGGGAGGTCTACAATATTGGCGGCGGCGATGTCGTCGATAATCTCTCGATGCTTCGTCATGTGCTGAGGATATTGGACCGGCCGGAGTCGTTGATTACCTACGTCGCCGACCGGCCGGGGCACGACCGACGCTACGCGCTGGATTGTTCCAAGATTGCCCGAGAGCTCGATTGGCGGCCGCTCGTCTCTCTCGACGAAGGACTGCAACAAACGATCGATTGGTACGTAGCGAATTCTGAGTGGGTGTCTGCAGTCCGCGGCGGGGACTACCGCAATTACTATTCGAAATATTACGAAAACCGGGCGTCCTCTTTACGAGAGTTCATACCGTCCGCCGTATCGACGGCCGCCTAGTAGTTTTATTCCGCCAGTACCTCACGCCAAACTTTCGGAGCAAAGAGGCTATGAGCACACCTGTTCAGACCCAGACACGAATCGCGCCGAGCAGCGGCACTGGCTTCAAATGCATCGATACTTCCTTGCCAGGGGTCTGTTTGATCCAGCCTCAAGTGATCCGCGACTCCCGGGGTTTTTTCCTGGAGAGTTACCACAAGGCCAAATTTGCTGCCATGGGCATCACCGATCGCTTTGTGCAAGACAACCACTCTCGCTCCTCAAGAGGCATTCTTCGCGGTCTGCACTACCAGCTGAATCATCCGCAAGCAAAGCTGTGTGGCGTGGTCGCCGGCGAGGTGTTGGATGTGGCGGTAGATATCCGCATGGGCTCGCCCACTTTCGGCAAGTCCACCAGCGCGCTGCTCACCGCGGAGAACCACAATCTTATTTATATCCCGCCGGGGTTTGCACATGGGTTTCTGGTCCTATCCGAATCCGCCGAGTTTCTTTATAAGTGCAGCGATTTTTATGATCCCGGCGACGAATACGGAATCTCCTGGAATGATCCGAGCCTTAACATCGCCTGGACCATTCAACGCCCGGTCCTCTCTGGAAGAGACGGGCAGCTCCCGCCCCTAGCCGACGTCTCGCCGCAATTTCTGCCTCGCTATCATTCGCATTAGCGCCAACAACCGATAACCTTCAAATCTGGCCCGACACGGCAGAAGCTGTCGTCCCAAGCTCCAGGCAGGACGTGCGGCTGTCGCTGCCACTGACGCCCATTCCCGGTCGTATTTGAGCTTATTGATCCAAACGTCCCGCCGCCGATACCCACGGAAAGAGTCGCGACCCGCGAGAACCGCATGAATTGCTTGAGGTTTAGGATCGAATGCGGGACGCGCAATTTCTGCTTCCGGAATATCTTCTTCGACAAGACGGACGTAACTTCTCTTCTTTAAAAAAATTTTCTTCCAGAAATTAGTTTTGCAATCCCTGCCGTTTCCTTTCGATATCAATCCCCAGTGCTCTGCGATTGCCACCTTCCCGATCGGATGGGTGCCCAACTCCGCGAGCAACCGCGAGAGGCGTCTCTTCACACTGCTCATGGCGTCCGGATTTCAGCCGTCGTCGGTTTACTCACAAAATCAGATTGGAAGGAAATTTACTCTATGCCCAAAAATTTGGCGTCTGAGGCCGGAGGCTGTCTTTATCCTGGAATGCTCGTTGAATCGCGCATGGCCAGATGGATCGTCCATTCGACATCCGTGGGATAGTAGGGATAGCGGATCACATCGAATGCTCCCAGGCGCACAGCTTCCAAGTAATCGTCCCAGTCCTCGGTTTGAGTCGTTACCACCACCGGCGGTCTTGGCGCCGTCTTCCTGGTCGTTTTCAAGACATCGCGAAAACTGCCGTCGGCCAGTCGATCGTGGCAAAGCACGAGTTTGATGTTCAGTTTTGACAACACCACCGCCGCTTGTTCGACTCCAGAGCAGGAGTAAACGTTTACGTCGGGTCCCAGATGGCCCAGAATTGTTGTCAGCGTTCGGCGACTTTCGATATCCGAAGATACTACCAAGACATCGCAAGCATTCACCATGCGGTGGTCCTCCTAACGCTGAGCAGTCCAACTGAACATACGTTCGGATACGCATGAGCGACAATACCGGAATCACTGTACTTCGTATGGATCGTTTCTGTAATCGAGTTCTAGCTCGTAATGTAACCTCGGAATTACGCGGCATGTGTCATAAATGCAAGATTTCCCGGAATTTTTTTTAGAGCCTGTCAGGTAACTTATTCCAAGTGAATAATCTTTGTCGGAACAGATTGGCATTCGATTTGCTGATCCCTCGATGGGAGGTGCAAAGCTTCCTGAGGAGGAGAAATGAAACGAATCAATATGTTGCTGGGGGATTTGGCTATTTTGGGCCTGGTGGTTGGGTTTGGTTCCGGGAATTTGAAGGCCTCTGCGCGAAGCGCTCAAGAACCTTCGCAGGCTCAACAGCAACAAGATCAGGTGAGTCAAACATTCGCCGGCACAATCGTGAAACTCGATGGGCAGTTTGACTTGGAGGACATGGCTGGCAATATGACCTATCACCTGGACGATCAAGCCAAAGCCAAGAAATTTGAAGGCAAGAAGGTTCGGGTCACGGGAATGCTGGATACTCAGTCGAACACGATTCAGATCTCCGAAATTCAACCCATGAAGCATTAAACGAAGAATGGGCCCACGATCGCCTGGCTACCGGGCCCTTCTTTCGCCTTCTTTCTCTCGCCAGTAATCCGAATACCCAAATTACAAAACTCTTTCATTCATGATCGAACTGTCTAATTAAGAGGTAGGGGAGGGGAAGGCGTGTCTTACCTTCCCCTCTCGAGGCGGGAGGACCAGAGAAGCTACTTGAAGGATTAACGGCTTTCAGAAGCTCTTTATGATTGTTTCCCTGCGAGGACCAGGACGACTCCTCCGATCAGGAACAAAGTGCCGAGGATGGGCGGTAATGATGCCGTATGCGTTTCCGTTTTTGTCGCTTGGATCGGCCCAACATCCAATAACTTCTTGTGGGTCTTGTAACTGATCCCGCCATAAGCAAAGGAGAAAACGCCTAAGACAATCAATGCAATCCCGAGTATGGTGCCTGTCCGCATCCCGTCCTCCTGAAGTGCGTTTCGACCTTCACAACATGCGTTCAAAACTTCAAGTTCTGCGCAGCACTCCGCCAAGTAGTGTCACCAGAAACAAGATCAGAAAGACGTAGAAGAGAATCTTTGCGATGCCAGCGGCAGCGACAGCGATACCGCCAAACCCCAGCAACGCGGCTATCAATGCAACCACGAAGAACGCCAAAGCCCAACGTAGCATCGACTCCTCCCAAGACTTCCTTGCTTTGTTGGCTCGTTGATCGGCTCACTCAGCGAGCTTGAACGACGCGATTCTCGCCCAGCTCGCCGGATGGCTCAATACGCAGGTTCTAGGATTTTCATGGGGGGAAAGCCGTAGCGTTTTCCGCCAGAAAATGAGCCTTCGGTCGCGCTGGTGCCCCGGCCCGCGCTATTCGGCACGTGGGGAATCGTTCCTAGTTAACCCCTGCCACTACAGCAACCTCCTGAGAAACCTACAGGATGCATCGGATGGATGGATTCGCCGGATTCCGGTACTTTGATCGCGGAATATGCAACGCAACATACATCTTCGCTTGGCTGGATTTAGGGCCTTAAACGCCGAGCGGTGAGGAGCGGTCGCCACCAAACCATGATTGAATCCAAACACGAAACCGCTGTCGATCTACATAAGGACACGATTCTCGAGGAGACCAAGCTTGTCGCTGAAGCCCAGACCGGTGACGGGCAGGCATTTTCCGCTCTCATTGGCCCACATGTCCGCCAGGCTTACCACATCGCCCTGCGCATCACCTCGAATCACGAGGATGCCGAAGACGCAACGCAGCAGGCGCTCTTCAAGGCTTTCGAGCGTATCCAGCAGTTTAAAAACCAGTCGCGATTTTCCAGTTGGCTCTTCCGGATTACCATCAATGAAGCTCTGATGAAGATCCGCAAGCTGCGCAATAAGATGCGCGTGCCATTCGACCAGGTAGTCGAAACAGAATTTGCCACCAGCGCTTCGCATCCCGAAGCGATTTATGCGCAAGAGGAGACCCGGCAATTTCTGCAGGATGCCATTGACAGCCTTGAGGGAACTTCTCGTGCCATCGTCTGGGTTCGCGGCCTGGATGAACGCGACACAAAAGAAACGGCTGAGATATTGAATATGTCCGCTGCGGCCGTGAAGACGCGGTTCTGGCGAGCTCGTCAGCAATTACGCAAGCGATTAACCCATCGCCAGGAACCGGCTCAGGCCCACCCCAATTGGAAATCCTGCGCGATGGCGGAATCGGGAAGTTCCAGCTAAATTCGAAATCTTAACGGATTTCCGGAGTTTAAATGGCCGGCGGGTCTGCGAATCGCTCCGTGCGCGGAAACAAAACCGGTGCGGCCCGAACTTGCTTGAGTTAGAATACGTTCGCCCTCTAGCTGATTTGCAGACCTTTCAAACAATGATACTTACGAAGAGATGGTCTCGCGTTACTTCGGTGAACTTCTATAAGCCGCTTTGTTTTTTCGCCCGGACTTCCGGGCCTATTGCACTGAAACGCTGTCGTTGCAGATTACGTCTCCCTATAGAGGCCTGCTGTCCAATGGAAAGGTTGGATCGGCTTGATCGCCGCTCCTAGGAGATCTGAATGAAAAATCTTCGCATCCTTATCGCTGATGACCATGACCTCTTGCGGCGTGGCCTCAAGGCGCTGATCGAGACTCATCCAGGTTGGGAGATCTGCGGCGAAGCTGACAGTGGCCGGGAAGCTGTGACCAAAGTTGAAGAGCTGAGGCCCGATATCGCCATCCTCGATATCAGCATGCCCGAACTGAATGGGCTGGAGGCCACCAGGAGGATTCGCAAGATTTCGCCGCACACGGAAGTTCTGATTTTGTCTGTACACCAATCGGATCAGTTGATTCGCGAAATACTCGATGCCGGCGCCAAAGGCTACATCGTGAAGTCGGATTCCGACCGCGACCTGGTGATTGCTCTGGAAGCACTTGCCAGCCACAAGCCCTTTTTCACGCCTTCCGCAACCGAAATGCTTCTCGATGGTTATACGAAGTCCGGGATGCGCTCGCCGGTGCCGCAACCGCTTGGCGAGCGGCTCACATCACGGGAGCGTGAGATCGTGCAACTTCTGGCCGAAGGAAAGAGCAGCAAGGAAGTCGCCTCGGACCTGGGCATCAGCGTCAAGACTGCGGAAACACACCGCGCAAACATCATGAGGAAACTCGATCTGCATTCCGTGAGTGAATTGGTGCGCTATGCGGTTCGTAACGAAATTATCGTGCCATAGTTCGAAAGATTGATCCCGTTTCTAATCGGATATTTTTCCGTCGCTCGACGTTGTTCAATATTCGTGCATTTCTCCATGCACAGCCTTGCAGTTGCTCCTGAGCTGACCCAATCAATTACTAAGGGAAATTCCCCCGGTTTCTACCCAGTTGTCTGTATTGTTGAACAATTTGACTATTGAGACTATCTGCGTGCGGGAGCAATCCCGTAGCGGGGAAGAAGCAGGGAAGTCGTGGAATCTTGAAGTCGGGATTCTGAGGGCTGGGCCGGTTTCTCGCTTCTTCCACCGCGCAAAATCTCTCTGCGCTCCCATCCGATTCTTCCGCTCGAAAACCAGAAAAAGACGCACTGCGAGTTTGTAGTCATGTCTACGGAAGCGCATCGTTCCATCTAGACAATTCACTGTATTCACCGCGCCGCCGCTATCTGGCTAAATGCAAATTGAAACCGTCGCCGAGCTCAGTTTGGTTCTGTTGTTGGTTTCCGGCAAGAACTCGCTAGCTCGATGAATTTGGATCAAATCAAGCCGACTCCAAGTTGGCACAGGAGACAAAAATGAACTGGGATCAATTCCAGGGCAAGTGGAAGCAATACAAAGGAAGCGTCAAGGAGCAGTGGGGAAAACTCACCGACGACGATCTCGATGTGATCAACGGCAAACGTCAGCAACTGGTGGGACGGCTCCAGGAACGTTATGGAATCGCCAAAGAGGAAGCCGAGCGAAGAGCCGACGAATTCATCAGAAACGTGACCAGCGAAAACGTCAGCACTGAAACTGGCAGCTTGGAAACCGAACCACCGCCAAAGGCAAAGCGCGCTGGTCGAAGCTAGATAGGTGGAAGCTGCCGTCCGAAAGTCAGCTCGGCATCGTCCCGCATGTTGCATTTTCAGTAGCCACAAATGGAGGCGGAGGGCAGGGTGAACCCGCGACAACAGGTAACTGTCCCTCCATCTCCATCCAAATTCAAAGGGGCTATGAACTTCTCACGAACGCAGAGTTACAAACATACCGGCGGAAGCCGCGAACATTACGGCGGTCGCGACCCATCCAATGATACATAAATAGAGTGGGAGTTTGAATTGCCCCATCACACTGCGATTTTGCGCTAGCAGCATCATCGATACCATAACAGGAATTGCTACCACCCCATTCAATACCGCCGACAGAAAAAGCGCCCTGATCGGATTTAGGTGCATGAAGTTCAGCAGAAGTCCTACCAAAGTGGCGCACCCGATCGTCAGGTAAAATTTGACCGCTCTTGTGGGCTTCTTCTCCAGGCTGGCAGTCCATTGAAAGGTTTCACTCACTGCGTACGCGGCTGAACCCGCCAGCACAGGGACAGCCAGCAAGCCGGTGCCAATTATGCCGATCGCAAACAGCAGAAATGCAAACTTACCCGCCAGGGGCCGCAGCGCCTGTGCCGCCTGGTCGGCGGACGAAATATTCGTAATTCCATGTGCGTGCAGGGTTACAGCTGCCGTCAGAATAATAAAAAATCCGACGAGATTCGAGAGAGCCATTCCCAGGTAGGTGTCATACTTGATTCTTTGAAAGTTGGCCGCCGCTTGCTGCGGAGAATTCTTCAATGGTTTGTCTCGCGCATGGACCTTCACTTCTTCCACCTCCTGAGATGCTTGCCAAAAAAACAAATACGGGCTGATCGTTGTTCCGAGTACAGCGATAAGAGCTGTGAAGTAGCCGCCTTCCATCGATTGTGAGGGCCAGAACGCAGCCCGGATCGCCGTCCATTTCGGTTCACCGACCACTATTGCGGTCGCGATGTAAGCGAAAAGCGCCATAGTGAGCCACTTCAAATACTTTACGTAACTGGTGTACGGCACCAGGATCTGCAATGCCAGGGATACGACGCCGAAGAGTGTGATATAGACCCACAGAGGACCAGGCAACAGCAGTTTTGCCGAGGCGCCCATGGCGCCGATATCAGCTCCCAAGTTGAAGATGTTTGCCGCCAGTAATAGCGAGACGATGCCGTAAAGTATCGGCCGAGGATAGTGGCGGCGGATGTTGCTTGCGATCCCAGCTCCAGTCACCCTTCCGATCCGCGCGCTGATCTCCTGAATCCCCGCCATAAGCGGATAAGAGAAAATCATGGTCCAGAGCATGCCGTAGCCAAATTTGGCCCCGACTTGTGAATAGGTAGCTATGCCGCTCGGGTCGTCGTCGGAAGCTCCCGTTATGATTCCCGGCCCAATCCGAAGAAGAAAATTCTTGATTGGCGATTCCTTGGAATCTTGGTATGCATCAGGAACTACAACTTTAGTTTTGTTTTGTAGCATTCGGCGTCCTTTGGCCGCACCAATACGTTCTATCGGGAACATTCAGAGGAGTGGAATTGGAAGAGTCACGCACAGACTTAGGACAGGCGAGCACGCCAGCTTTCACACCGATGCCCGGAGTGAATTGCGGCTCGTTTGCGAATGTAGCGGGGCTGATCCTGAATTCGCAAGTGTCCGCCGGACCAACCGATTGGACAAGCGGAACAATCTTTCAATAACCGCTTCTGAAATTGTACCAGCCAGCAGGACCGCAAAGATTGCAAACTCCAAGGCAAACGCGATCCATCCGGATACAGCCGCGCAAACGACCGCATGCTCAAGTTCGTTGACCTTGAAAGCAACTTGGGTAACGGGAAATCCACCGTGGAACAATTCAAGGATTCTCATTGGGTATAGCTCTCTCTGTGCTCCGCTTTGCTGTCCGGTGATTCCGAGATCAGTTTCACCTTAGGTTCCCGCCCGTCGCGGAGGAATCGGGTGGATTGCGTATACAGAAAGGAAACGTCTGGTAGCAGGTGAAGGATGGCTACGAAAAGCTTCGCCGCGGAAAATGCTATGCCTGTGACCGACTGAACTGCGTACTACCACGTTCCCAGGTTATTACAGGATATCGGGTATGGTCCGTTCAAGCCGCCGGCATTAGAGTTCACGCGCCGAGAAGGTCCGGCGTTCAGCCTCAAGGAGTATGCCATTCGGTGCAATGTCGAATCGTTCGCTACCGCCGGCGCGAACAGCAAATCGAGATCCAAATCGGCTGGCGCTTAGTGGCTCCTGGAATCCGCGTGGATCGAGGAATTAAGAACCAAGTTAAAAGATCAAATCTCATCTGGGGAGAATAGGAATGAAATCGAGAATCTCATACGTTCTTGTTTCAGCGGTCATCGGAGCACTGCTGATTGCCGCCCCTGGTTTGACGGCTCAACCGCAGGATCCGCAGCAGCCATCCGACAATACCAAGTCAAATAAAGGAGACAGCGCTAAGGGGGCACTCACGGCGGACCAGCAGAAGATGAACTCGGCCGACCAGGAAATTACCAAGAAAATTCGCAGCGCCATCATGAAGGACAAATCACTCTCCACTTACGCGCACAACATCAAAATCATTACGCAGGACGGAAAAGTCACACTGAAAGGGCCAGTCAGGACGGAAGAAGAAAAGAGCAGCGTGGAAGCTAGAGCCACAGTCGTAGCGGGAGACGGAAAGGTGGTGAATCAGCTCACGGTGGTTCCACCAAAATCGTAATTAATGCGGTCGGCTTAGACTTGAAAACCGTACGGCATGGAGGAATTCAATGTTACTGCTGATTATCATTCTGATTCTCTTGTTCGGCGGCGGAGGCGGGTATTACGGCTACTCCCGCTGGGGCGCGGGCGGGGGACTAGGTGCAGTCGGGACAGTCCTTCTGATTGTCTTGGTCCTATATGTCCTCGGCGCGTTGCACTGATTCGGGGCGCGAATCCTTCGTGATTGGAGCGAAGCGCATAGTCGGCGTAGGGGTTCAGAAATAGCACCGCTCGTTTCGATTTGTAAAGTTGCACTTGTGTCTAGCTCGATCCGCGAAAGGAGAAAAGATGAAAACGCTTACCTTCCTGGTTGCAGTGCTCACGTTCTTAGCTGTTGGGGTCTTCTCGGGATGTTCAAACTCTGCGAAGTCGCCCGATGTATCGGACAACATTCGCAAATCGCTCGACCAAGCCGGCCTGTCGCAGGTCTCCGTAGGCCAGGACCGCGAAAAAGGCGTCGTCACTCTCGGCGGACATGTCCCATCGGACGGAGACAAATCTCAAGCGGAAGCCATCGCTAAGTCATTCGCTGGCTCGCAGGTCGTTTCAAATCAGGTAGCGGTAATTCCTCCGGGCGTGGAAAGCGTGGCGAAGACGGTCAATTCGGATCTTGACGCTGGCATCGAGAAGAATTTAGACGCTGCCTTAATCCAACGAAGGCTCGATAAGGGCGTCAAGTATGAGGTGAAGAACGGCGTCGTCACGTTAACCGGCGAAGTTAATTCGCAAACCAAGCGGGTTCTCGTCGAAAAAGTTGCGACGGGAGTTCCCAATGTCCAGCAGGTCGTAAACGAGCTGCAGGTCAAGGATCAAAAGGCCAGCTCGTCAGAGTAGAGACGGTACTGGAGGTGTTTGAACACCCAGGGGATGGCAGCATTCGCATTTCGCACTCCTCCTGGCGAAATAAAATTTCGAAACAAACGTCCGAGGCAGCTCGGGAAGGAAATGTGATGTCGTTCGGAATCTACTCAATTGGATTTGCGATCATGATCGTCGGACTGCTCTATGCTGCCTACCTGCTCCACGTTCCCACCCATTGGATTGCAGCCGGCGCGACAGTACTGGTGGGTCTGGGAATCCTGAAGGGTGTGCAGGCGACCAGGCAGAAAGATACGGGATGATAATCCAAGTGCTCGCCGTTGGAAGGCTCAAACCGCAGTGGTAAGCAAATCAGATGCTATAGCTCGATCTGGTTCAAGGCCCGCACTGCGCTGATTGGTTCTGCAGACGAACGGCTCGGATTGCGAAATGCGAGACACCGTCTCAACACCGTTGCCAGTCCAAAATTCGGACAAACTTAGCATCACCGCACTCCTTCGTCCGCATTGGAAGGCGCTCTGCATCGCCTTGGCCGCGGTTTTCGGTGAAACTCTCTCCGACGTTCTTCAGCCGTGGCCCATCAAGATCGTCATCGACAATATTCTCCAGTCGAAGAAACTCCCGCATTGGCTGGGTGGATTTGTCGCGCATTTCTTTGGAGAAAATAAGCTGGCAATCTTGCATTTTGCCGTGGCAGCCGTCGCCATGATTGCGGTTGTCGGCGCCGTCAGCAGTTATCTCGAGAAATATATGACAACCAGTGTGAGTCAACTGGTGTCGCACGATCTGCGTCTCACGGTCTACAACCATATCCAAAGGCTCTCGCTCGCCGATCACGATGAGGCTCAAACAGGCGACCTGATCACGCGGGTGACCAGCGATATCGAAGCCGTCCAGGATTTCATCAACTCGGCGTTATTGGGCATTTTCGTCAACATTCTCACCTTGTTGGGAATGATGGCGGTCATGTTCTATATCAATTGGCGTTTCACTCTGATTGCTCTCTCCATTTCTCCGATCTTGATGACCGTCGTGTACTCCTTTACCCGCCGTATCAAGACTGCCTCGCGCGCGGTGCGGAAGAAGCAAGGCGAGTTGGTTTCCATTGTTCAGGAGGTCTTGTCCTCCGTACGCGTGGTGCAGGCGTTCGCGCGGGAGGACTACGAGCAACAACGCTTTGAGACGGAAAGCTTGGAGAATGTCGAGGCCGCGCTCCAGGCTCGCACCGTCAAAGCAAAACTCGCGCCATTTGTGGATGTCATTGCGGCAATCGGCACGTGTCTGGTTCTCGGTTTCGGGGGCCGCATGGCGCTGAGCGGCCAACTTTCGGCCGGCACCCTGGTCTTGTTCATCTTCTATCTTGCCGGTATGTATAAGCCGATGCGTGAGCTCTCCAAAATGACGGATACGGTGTCCAAGGCAGTCATCGGGTACGAACGCATCCAAGAGGTTCTTCAGGTTGAGAGCAAGGTCTCCGATCACGCCGGCGCGCGCCGCGCTCCCAAATTTCGCGGAACAATTGAATTCCACGATGTGGCGTTCAGTTACGATGGCGAGCATCCCGTGCTGAAAAACATTAGTCTCAAAATCGAACCGGGCCAAGTGGCCGCCGTCGTCGGCCCCTCCGGCACGGGAAAAAGCACGCTGGTTAATTTAATTGCGCGTTTCTACGATCCCACTTCCGGAACGGTAAGCATCGATGGCACTGACGTTCGAAAGTACACTTTAAAATCCTTGCGCGATCAAATCAGTTTTGTGTTGCAGGAAGCCCTGCTTTTTCGAGCGCCCATCTGGGTAAACATCGCGTATGGCAAGCCGAGCGCTTCGCGCAGGGAAATCATTCGGGCTGCTGAGCTTGCAAATGCTGATGACTTTATCAATAAGATGCCGCGGGGTTACGACACGATGGTGGGCGAGCGCGGGGTTACGCTTTCCGGCGGCCAGCGCCAGCGCATTGCGATTGCCCGTGCGATTCTTCACGATACTCCAATCCTGATCTTAGACGAGCCGACCACCGGTCTGGACGCCGCTTCCGAACAAGCCATCATGCAGGCGTTGAACCGGCTGATGAAGGGCAAGACCTCCATCATCATCGCGCATCACTTGGATTCAATCAGCCGTTCCGACGTCATCTTTGTGATCAAGGATTCGGAGTTGGTTGAGTCAGGAACACATGAACAATTATTAGCTGCGGGAAAGCTGTATTCGGAATTGTACAGAATGCAGACCAACGATGGCATCCCTGAGCATCAAGGTCGAATTCCCACGGCTAACGAGGAACTGATTTTGTCTCGAGGAGGTGTGGCCTGAATCAACGAAACGGACTGATGCTGAAAATCTCTGCGATGGCATTCCTTTTGGTTTGTTCAGGAGCCGTTTCCGCACAGAAGCATCGTCAGCCAAACCCCGACATCGAGAAGACCAGCCTGCAGCCGAATCTGCCGGAAACAATCTGGCATGACCCGGGCGATGTCAGCTCTTTGAATTTGATCTACGGCTCCGGTGGAGCGGAGCACGCTCCCATTTCAAATGTTACCTACACATTCATCGAGGAGGACATGAACGGGACAAACCCCAAATTGAAAGTCAAAGATGCGCAGGGGGTCGAGTGGAAAGTAAAAATGGGCGAGGAGACTCAGGCTGAAACCGCCGCCACGCGCTTCCTGTGGGCCGCCGGTTATTACGTGGATGAAGATTATTTCCAGGCCCAGATCAACGTTGCTGGCCTGCCGAAACTACGCAGAGGCGAAAAGTATGTAACCGATGGCGTGATCCACGGTGTCCGTTTGGAGCGCAAGCTAAAAGGTCAAAAGAACCTGGGAACCTGGGATTGGTTCCAGAATCCGTTTCTGGATGCCCGTGAATTCAATGGACTCCGCGTAATGATGGCATTCCTGAATGATTGGGATTTGAAATCCGTCAACAATTCCATCTATCAAACCGATGGCCAGCGCGAATATGCGGTCACCGACGTCGGCGCCACATTTGGGAAGACTGGCAATACCATGCAGCGCTCGAAGAGCGATCCCCAAGGCTATGACCAGTCACACTTCGTCGACAAAATCGATGGCGACTTCGTCGATTTTACCATGCACAGCCGGCCCTTTTTCCTGGCCGCCGTCAACCTCCCCAATTATGAGCAGCGCAGCCGGATGGAAAAGGTGACCAAGCACATTCCGCGCGCCGACGCGAAGTGGCTGGGCCAGGAATTGTCCCGGCTTTCTCCCCAGCAAATTCGCGATTGCTTCCGTTCTGCCGGGTACACTCCCGAGCAGGTAGAGGAGTATACAGAAGCGGTCACGGAAAGAATCGCGGCGTTAAATGCGCTTTAGCCAGTTCAAGGAGCCGGGAACCAAAGCACGAACGGCCTCAGAAACCCGGGAGAATACGCGAACGTGCGATTAATTATCCAGCCTGAGGACGGTGTGGCGCCATTGTTATCCGCGATCAAGGGCGCGAAGAAGCGGATTGACATCGCCATATTTCGCGCCGATCGCAAGGACGTCGAAAATGCCCTAAGAGATGCCGCCGCTAGAGGTGTGAAAGTTACAGCCCTGATTGCTTCCGTCAACCGAGGTGGAACGGATAATTTGCGCAAATTGGAGTTGCGTTTTCTCGAGGCCGGAATCATCGTCGCCCGCACTTCCGGAGACTTGATTCGCTACCATGACAAATTTATTCTCATCGATCGACGTGTTCTGTATGTCCTTTCGTTCAATTTTACCCACCTTGATATTGACCACAGCCGAGGCTTCGGGATTGTCACGACCAATCGCGCCTGGGTGGGCGAAGGAATTAAGTTATTCAGAGCCGATTGCACGCGCACCTCGTATAAGGCGGGTCTCCAAACATTTGTCGTCAGTCCGGCGAATTCGCGGGCGGCGCTTGGCACGTTTCTGAAGCGAGCCAAGACCCAATTATTGATCTACGATCCTAAAATTTCTGATAAAGAAATGCTGCGAATCTTGCAGGATCGCGCCAAGGCCGGCGTTGAGATTCGAATCATCGGCAAAGTTTCTCAAGGCTATAAACTTGATTCTCAAAAGCTTGCAGCCCAGCGCTTGCACACGCGCACGATTATTCGCGATCGCCGCCAGGCCTTCGTGGGCAGCCAAAGCCTTCGTCCCGCTGAATTGGATTCGCGCCGCGAACTGGGATTGATTATTCACGATCCGAAATCCGTGAAAAAACTTCTCGATTCTTTTGAAACGGACTGGATTCCCGCCTCCCCCTCGGAAGAGAAGCCTTCACCCAAGGGTTTGGAAACTCAGCATCATCCCGCTGTTGTGGAGCCGGAGGACGCGGAGCAAGCAGATCAAAAAAGCAAGGAGCAGGCCGAGAAACAAGCGGATATTGCCCTCGAAACTCTGAAGCAGGAATTAAATCCACTTGCCGCCACCGTTCAAAAGGCCGTCAGAAAGGCCGTCGCCAAGGCGGGTGATGATGTGCTGCAAGATGAAGCAGTCAAAGGCACCATGAAGAAAGTAGTCAAGAAAGCCGTAAAGGAAGCCGTAAAAGAAGCGGTCCAGCAGGCAAGCGAGGGTTAGCCTACGCCAAAGACCGTTTATTTCCGGCTGAATTTCTGAAAGACGGATGAAAAGTAAAAATAATTTCGTCGTTTTGGCGATCCTTTCAGCCGTTGCCGTTCTCTCCGCTGTCCTCGCGCGCGGCGAACAAGCGACAGCGCAGGTTTTACCCTCGTCCTCTGCGGCGCAACGCGCGGATGCGCCAGGATTCAAGGAGTTCACGGATCGCGTGAAAGACTATGTAAAACTCCACAAGACCGTCGAATCCAGTCTACCTGCTGTAAAGACCACGAACATTCCGGAAATGATAAATGCTCACCAGCACGCGCTGGCGCGCAAAATCGTTGAAGCTCGCCAGAACGCAAAAGCTGGCGATATTTTTACCCCCGCAGCCTGCAAGTCTTTTCAGAATACCATTCGGGGTGCGATGCAAGGTCCCCGTGGCACCAATGCGCAAGCTACCATGCAACAGGGAGCTCCCCTTTCCGAAACCAGCGTCAAAGTGAACGAGCCTTATCCGGGAAAGGTTCCCTATACTACCGTGCCTCCGACCTTACTCCAGGCATTCCCCAAGTTACCGGACGAGTTGGTTTATCGCGTCGTCGGTCATGATCTTGTGCTCCTCGATCTGAAGGCGAATCTGGTGGTTGACCTGATTCCCGGCATAGTTCCTTGAGTTTGAACAAGGCATAAGAATATGCGACGCCGAGATTTTCTTGCTCTCTTCGGTTCCTTGGCAATCGGCTCCCTTTTTTCTCAATTAGAAGCTGATGAATTAAAGTTGCCGCTAAAAGCCGGCTCCGTTCGCTTCGCGGCGATTGGAGATATGGGTACAGGAGACTCAGCCCAATACGACATTGCCAGCGACATGGCGAATATCCACAACGCCTTTCCTTTCGATTTTGTAATCATGCTGGGTGACAATATTTATGGCGGCAGCTCATCCATGGATTTCGAACGCAAATTCGAAATTCCTTACAAGCCTTTGCTCGATGCCGGAATTAAGTTCTATGCTTGTTTGGGAAACCACGATAATCCGAATGAACGTCTCTATAAGCCCTTCAACATGGAAGGCCAAAGCTATTATTCTTACAAAAAAGGCAATGTTCGTTTTTTTGTTTTGGACAGTAACTACCTGGATCCCAAGCAGATTAACTGGCTCGAATCGCAGCTCAAGGGTGCCGGCGATTCCGATTGGAAGATTTGCTATTTTCATCATCCGTTGTATTCCTCCGGACGGTTTCACGGCCCGGCTACCGATTTGCGCCAGGTGCTCGAGCCTTTGTTCATCAAATATGGTGTGAACGTGGTTTTCTCCGGTCACGAACATGTGTATGAGCGGATCCATCCGCAGCACGGAATTTATTATTTTACCGAAGGCTCGTCCGGGCAATTAAGATCGAGAAACTTGATGCCCACAGCCATCACCGAGAGGGGCTTCGATAGCGACCGCACCTTTATGCTAGTCGAAATTGCCGGCGATGATTTTTACTTTCAGACGATTTCACGCACCGGCCAGACCGTCGACTTCGGCTCGTTCCACCGCCAGTCCTCTTCCGAGATCGTTATCACGCGCACACCGCCATCGCCGGCTTTCATCCCACCTGAAGCTCTTCTTCAGAAAGCTTCTGAGCTTTGCTCCTAGCCTGAGACGCGAAACTTCATCCGGTTCTCCCATAGACGAGCCGGGCGCTCGAAGTGCTATGATTTACTCCGTCCGCTTTCAACGGAGAAACGCCGATCGAAAAGACGAGCAAGCCGCGACAGCACTCAACACCCATTTCCAATTCCGGCCTTTCGGCTGGCAAGGATAGCGAGCGCCCGCCGGTGCTGGCTCACCTGCGTTTCGCTGAGAACGCGGAAATATTCAAGCCCCTGACCCTGGAACAGCGATTCGAACATATCTACAAGACGAATTTTTGGGGCGACCAGGAATCGAGATCGGGGTTAGGCTCGGCGAAGTGGGCCACCGCAGCCCTGCGGAAGGGGCTACACGAAGTCCTGAAAGAAACCAACTGCAGGACTCTTTTGGATATTCCCTGCGGCGATTTCAATTGGTTTTCGGAAATTGCGGATTCCGTTGAACATTATATAGGCGGCGACATCGTTCCTGAGATCGTCGCGCGTAATCGGAAACTTTTCGCAGCCCCGAACAGAACATTTTTAGACTTGGATCTGACGCTCGAGCCGCTTCCCCAATCCGATTTCATCTTTTGCCGCGACTGCCTGGTCCATCTCTCATCCTCCCATGTCCTGAAGGCCCTCTCCAATATCCGTCGCAGCGGCGCTTCCTTTCTGGCCACCACCACATTTTTCGATATTGCCAGCAACATTGATATTCAGGACGGCGATTGGCGCCCCTTGAATTTCACTCGCTCTCCTTTCTGTTTCCCTCAGCCGTTTCGTCTGATAGTTGAAGGCTGCACCGAGGAAGGCGACGCCTACGCCGATAAATCCATCGGAGTCTGGCGTATCTCCGACCTACCCAAATTCGACTAAAGGTTTATCCGACAGGGTCATCCCGGGCGTCAGCGAGGGATGCAAAGCCAACTGCTCCCCCCGCCCCCTAAAATCTCAGTGTTTGCTGATTCCCTCCATAAGTCATTTTCCTGCTTCACTGCCCCATACCAGAACTTTATAAATTCCTTATAGACCGTTTATGCCTTCCTGATGCCGGCCTGACTAGACTTCCACACGCTCTGATTACGTAGCCTCGAAGTTGCCTGCGGCTGACTTCAAAGGCAGGGAGAAATCGTTCGTGATTACCGTGTTTATTGACGCAATTTGTTTGTTGGCTTGTGCATATCTAATTTACGTCGTGCTGCAATTCCGGCAGGAGCTGAAGAGTTCCAACTCAGCAAAGAGCTCGAATCAAGGCACTGACGATTTCGATTCGGCTGCTTGGCGGCTCCGCCACATCTGGGCGGATCGAATGGCACGATGCGGAGATCGCCCGGCGGAGCTGAACAGCTTCCGTGAACCCGCGGGGATGGTACCGAAGAAAAATTCTTCCGCAGGCGGAGAGAATCCGGAAAGGAATTGTAAGCCTGATCTCATAAAAAGGTGTGGTTCTACCAGGATAGATCTTGGGCGGCCCCGCGAAGTTCGCCACACTCGGCTGCACCTGGCGTCACCGCGTGGCTTGTTAAGTTACGCGAGTCTTGGATTTGTTGAGGACGTGGGTCATGCGATCGAACCGGGGGATGATCGCGGCTCGAAAGAAGGCAAATCAAATGAACGCTAGTTTTCGATCGACAAAAGTCATTTCATTTAGCAAATATCGGCTCATAGTCGGCATTCTAGCCGCGATGCTCTGGCAGTTGCCTTGTTTCGCGCAAAATAGCGGGAATGGGCCGTCCAATCCGCCACCGGCTGCGCCAGCCGCCGCCCCGGCAGGCGCCTCCGCGAGTTCCTCTACGGCATCTCCGGAGCAGCCGATTCCATCGGCGATTCAGAAAGAATTGGATGCGATGCGCAAGCGCATCGAACAACTCGAGGCAGAATTGAGCATCAAGAAAGCGCAGGAGCAGCCGGCGGCTGTCACCGCGGGAGCCCCAGCAAACACGGTAAACCCGGCAGCGTTCACTCCGCCTGCTTCGCCCGAAACAGCGCCACCGATCAAGACTGCCTCCGTTGATACGAAGTCTGCCAAGCCCGCCAAGTCGGCGCCTTTCGCCTTTGCGGACTTCACCTGGTTGAATGGCAATCCCCGCACAAAAGAAGTGCCGATGGACACCAAATTCTTCACGCCGGAAATTCGCGCCGATGTTGACTACGTCTACGATTTCAACAATCCAAAGGACGACACCATCGGCGGATCGAGCGAAATCTTTCGCTCCAAAGAGTTTCAGTTAACTCAGTTAGGAGTTGGCGGCGATTTTCACTATGACAATGTGCGCGCCCGCTTGATGACGCAATTTGGAATGTATTCAGTGACAACCCCACGCAACGATGCCAGCCCCGCCCGCGGCCAGTGGGATCTCGACGGCGCCTATCGATATATCTCGGAAGCTTACGGTGGCTATCACTTCAACGTGCTGCACGGGATCAATGTGGATGCCGGAATCTTCATGTCCTACGTCGGCTTGTTCAGCTACTACAACTTTGACAATTGGGCCTATCAGCCGTCCTACGTTTCTTCCAATACGCCGTGGTTTTTCAACGGCGTTCGCATTCAGATTTACCCGACGGAACATTTGAAGATTGAGCCCTGGTTTGTCAACGGCTGGCAGTCTTACGGCCGCTTCAACAGCCGGCCTGGTTTTGGATTTCAACTCCTCTGGCGGCCAAACGGCTGGCTCTCGGTTCTTGGCAATCAGTATGCGTTGGGAGAGGATGCGCTCGGTGCTCCCGGCCGCGTGCGCTACCACACCGATGACAGTATTCAGATCAAATACTACGACAACCCTCTTAAACTGCTCGACAAGATGGCCTTTTCTTTCACCGGTGATTTGGGATGTGAGCATGGCGGCGGGGTAAGCTGCTTTGGCGATACAGTGAAAGGGCCCAAGCAGAGCTTCATCGGCTTCATGTTCTACAATCGCTTTTGGTTCAACAATGATCGTTACGGGCTCACGCTCGGAGGTGGAAGAATCAACAATCCGGGACGATACCTGGTGCTGTTGCCGCCCATCAATGGCGCTACGGCAGCCTCCGGAACGCCATACTTTACCGAGAATCCAGGTGACCCATACAAGGCATGGGATGTTTCGGCGACGTGGGATTATATGCCCAGCCAATACATTACCTTCCGCTCTGAATTCAACCACCGCGCCGCCAACGTCCCGTATTTTTCTGGGCCGGGCGGCATTACGCCTCTGGGCGGAAACACCGGTGCTCCTGGCTCTATAGTGCCGGGGTTTACTCCCGATCTGCGCAAGATCGAGAACCGGATCACGTTGGCCTTGCTCGTGAAATTCTAGAGGGCAGAAGCGGCCGGCTGCCAGGATGGACCGCCGCGCGGTCCTTTAAGGATGAACCAAGTATGATGGACACACTGTTTGTCACAGTCACGGCGGTTTTCTTTGTGGTGAGCCTCGCATACGTCTACGCATGCGAGAAGCTCAACTAAGGGAGTTCTCGGCCATGTTAGCGAATGTTCTGCTTCTGACGATTTGCGTTTTGGTTCTCGGATACTTGGTCACCGCTTTGCTGTGGCCGGAGAAATTCTAGTCATGACCACGAATGGCTGGATTCAAATCGCATTCTTCCTGCTGGTGATCTTTCTGGTCACGAAGCCGCTCGGCATTTTCATGACGCGGGTCTTCAACCGGGAAAAGACGTTTCTCGATCCGGTGATGCGGCCGCTCGAAAAACTTCTTTATCGCCTCACTGGCGTGGATGATCAGCACGAAATGCGCTGGACCGAATATGCCGTGGCCATGCTGCTGTTCAGCGTCGTTTCGATGATCCTACTCTACGCAATGCAGCGCTTGCAGTACTGGCTGCCCGTGGAATCCTCAGGGACTCGTGGGAGTCGAACACGGAGTGGCATTTAACACTGCTGCTTCCTTCACCACCAACACGAACTGGCAGTCCTACATCCCCGAAACCACCATGAGTTACCTGACGCAGATGGCCGGGCTGGCCTATCACAACTTCATGTCCGCTGCGACGGGGATCGCCCTGGCCATCGCAGTGATTCGCGGAATCGCGCGGCGCGAGATGAAAACGCTCGGTAACTTCTGGGTGGATCTCACCCGATCCACGTTATGGATTCTACTGCCGCTTTGTATCGTCGTTTCCTTGTTGCTGGTCTCACAAGGCGTGATCCAGAATTTCAAGCCCTACACCACCGTCCAATTGTTGGACCCCCAAACCGTGACGACCACAGGCACGGACGGAAAAACCTCTACGCAAATCGTGCGAGAGCAGGTGATTGCACAAGGCCCGGTGGCCAGCCAGGAAGTGATCAAGGAACTGGGCACGAATGGCGGCGGGTTTTTCAACACCAATTCGGCCCATCCTTTTGAAAATCCCACTCCGCTTTCCAATTTCCTAGAACTTGTGCTGATCTTCGCCATTTCGTCCGGCCTTACCTATACGCTCGGCCGAATGACCGGCTCGCAACGGCATGGTTGGGCCGTGTGGAGCGCGATGACCATTCTATTTCTGATCGGGGTATCGTTTGCCTATTCCGCGGAATCGAAAGGGAATCCGCTTCTTCACGGTGTTAACCAGACCGTCAGCTCAAAGCAGCCAGGTGGAAATATGGAAGGCAAGGACGTGCGCTTCGGAATCACCAATTCGGCGCTCTGGGCCACGGTCACCACTGATACGAGCTGCGGGGCCGTCAATTCGATGCACGATTCGTTTATGCCGCTCGGTGGAATGATTCCCATGATCAACATGATGCTCGGCGAAGTGGTTTTCGGCGGCGTCGGCTCCGGCCTCTACGGCATTTTGGTGATGGTGATCCTGTCGGTATTTATCGCCGGGCTGATGGTGGGGCGAACCCCGGAATACCTGGGAAAGAAAATCGAAGCCTATGACGTGAAGATGGCCATGCTGTCGGTGCTCATTTTCTCGCTCATTATTCTGGTGTTCACGGCGATCGCGGTCGTCGCGCCCTTTGGCAAAGCGGGCATTAGCAATCCCGGCCCGCACGGGCTATCGCAAATCCTCTATGCGTACACCTCGGGCGCCGCAAACAATGGATCGGCATTCGCTGGAGGGAACTGGAATTCACTCTGGTACAACGTGAGTATTGGTTTCGATATGCTGCTGGGGCGTTTCTTCATGATTATTCCGGTGCTGGCGATCGCCGGAAATCTTGCCCGTAAAAAAATTGCCCCCGAATCGGCTGGTACGTTCCCGGTAACCACGCCGCTCTTTACGGGTTTGTTGATCTCAGTGGTTCTGATCGTAAGCGCGCTCACTTTCTTCCCCGCACTCAGCCTAGGGCCCATTCTTGAACACCTGCTTATGCACGCAGGAAAGGTGTTTTAGTCCATGTCGCAGGATACTTCGAAGAGCGGAAAGAAATCCCTTTGGACGGGCGGAATCGTGAGCCGCGCGCTGTGGGATTCCATTCTGAAGCTGAACCCCCGGACGTTGATGAAGAATCCCGTCATGTTCGTGGTTGAAATCGGCGCTGTACTCACCACGATTGAGCTGAGTTGGAATGTATTGCACCGGCTTCCCGGGTTCGGTTTTGCACTGCAGATCACTCTTTGGCTTTGGTTCACGGTTCTCTTTGCCAATTTCGCGGAAGCAATGGCCGAAGGCCGCGGAAAGGCCCAAGCCGATACTCTGCGCAAAGCGCGCGCGGAAACCTTGGCTCAGCGAATGCTGCCGGACGGGAAACTGGAAACAGTCTCCAGTTCCAAACTTCGCACCGGCGATCTGGTGGTTGTAAAGGCCGGGGAATTCATACCTGGAGACGGCGAGGTGGTGGTCGGAGTTGCGTCGGTGGACGAATCCGCGATCACCGGCGAGTCGGCTCCGGTCATTCGGGAATCGGGCGGCGACCGTTCCGCCGTAACCGGAGGCACCCGGGTGCTCTCCGACGAGATCACCATAAAAATCACCTCGAATCCTGGGGAAACATTTCTGGACCGCATGATCAAGATGGTGGAGGGAGCCGAACGCCAGAAAACCCCGAATGAAATCGCGCTGAATATCCTGCTGGCGGGCCTGACGATCATTTTCCTGCTGGCGGTCGCCACGCTGCAGCCAATCGCCATCTATTCCGGCGCGCCGCAGTCCGTGTTCGTGCTGGTCGCCCTGCTGGTCTGCCTGATTCCCACCACGATCGGCGGCTTGCTCTCCGCCATTGGAATTGCGGGCATGGATCGGGTTGTTCAAAGGAATGTTTTGGCAATGTCGGGCAGGGCAGTGGAAGCTGCCGGTGACGTGGACATACTGCTTCTCGACAAGACTGGCACGATTACCCTGGGAAACCGCCGCGCCACGGAATTTATCCCGGCGCCGGGCGTGAGGGAAACCGATCTCGCCGACGCGGCCCAACTCGCATCGCTGGCGGATGAAACCCCGGAAGGCCGGTCCATCGTCGTGCTGGCCAAGGAAAAATACGGCCTGCGCGGGCGCGACCTGGCCACCGTGACAGCGACCTTCATCCCATTTTCCGCGACCACCCGCATGTCCGGCGTCGATCTGGATGGCCGGGAAATTCGAAAGGGCGCGCCGATTGCCATCGCCGAATATGTCTCCAAGAGCGGAAACGGAATCGCCAAGGAAGTGGACGAAATCGTCAGGGGAATCTCGAATAGCGGGGGGACTCCGCTGCTGGTTGCCGAGGATCGCCGCGTGATGGGAGTGATCTATCTGAAGGACATCGTTAAGGGCGGCATTCGCGATCGTTTCGATCAAATGCGCGCCATGGGAATTCGTACCGTGATGATTACCGGCGACAATCCTTTGACCGCGGCAGCCATCGCCCGCGAAGCAGGTGTCGACGATTTCCTCGCGCAGGCCAAGCCCGAGGATAAACTCGCCTTGATTCGCCGCGAACAGGCCAAGGGCAAACTGGTGGCCATGACCGGCGACGGCACCAACGACGCGCCGGCTCTGGCGCAGGCCGACGTGGGCCTGGCCATGAATGCCGGCACTCAGGCGGCCAAGGAAGCGGGCAACATGGTGGACCTCGATTCCAATCCCACAAAATTGATCGAGGTGGTCGAAATCGGCAAGCAATTGTTGATCACTCGCGGAGCGCTGACCACATTCTCCGTGGCCAACGATGTGGCCAAATATTTCGCGATTATTCCCGCCATGTTTGCGGTGGCGTTTCCCCAGTTGAACGTCTTGAACGTAATGGCTCTGAAGACTCCGGAATCCGCCATTCTCTCCGCGGTGATTTTCAACGCACTCATCATCATTGCCCTGGTGCCACTGGCCCTACGAGGCGTGCGTTACCGTCCATTGGGCGCGGAAGCCTTGCTGCGGCGCAATCTGCTGATTTATGGATTGGGCGGAGTGATCGCGCCATTTCTCGGCATCAAGTTGATTGACATGATCATTACGCGAATCGGGCTGGCGTGAGGAACCGATGAAAAAAAATCTGATGATTGCGATCTGGATGACCCTGGCGACGACCGTGCTTCTCGGAATCGTCTATCCCTTGGTCGTCACCGGGCTGGCGCAAGTGCTGTTCCCGCGCCAGGCGAATGGAAGCTTGATCCAAGCCGGCGGAAAAACAATTGGCTCGCGCCTGATCGGCCAGCCATTTTCCGCTACGGCTTATTTTCATCCTCGGCCGTCGGCCGCTGGACCGGCAGGGTATGATTCTTCCTCGTCCTCCGCCTCGAATCTGGCGCCCACCAACAAAGCTCTTCTCGATCGTGTCAACGGCGACGTGGAAACGCTCCATCGCGAAAACCCCAGTGCTGCGATCCCAGTTGATCTGGTCACGACTTCCGGCTCCGGCCTCGATCCGGACATTTCCCCCGCCGCCGCTGAATTTCAAATCCCTCGCGTCGCCCGCGAGCGGGGAATCGACGAAAGCCAACTCCGAGCGATGGTCAATCAACACACCAAGCCACGCCAGTTCGGATTTCTGGGCGAACCGCGCGTGAATGTGTTGGAGTTGAACCTCGATCTCGATGCGCGCTATCCGAAAAAAGAAGCCGGAAAGTGAATTGCTGCGAGAGGGCCGAGGTCACCGCTTGGAACTGCTGCGCCCGGTCTGCGGTTCGGCGGGAATTTCAAACCGGTATCCAACCCATGGATCAGTCTTGATGTAGCGCGGGTGGCTGGGATCAGGCTCGATTTTCTTGCGTAATTGATTGATGAACACGCGCAAGTATTCCGTCTCTTCGCCGTAATCCGGTCCCCATACGGCCTGCAGCAATCGCCGGTGCGCCACGGCTTTTCCTTTATTGCAGACCAGCAGGCGAAGCAAATCGAATTCCTTGGGAGTCAGGCGGACCGTTTCACCATTCACGGTCACTTCGCGCCGGTCGAAATCGATTCCCAAGTCCTTCAATTTTATTGCTGGAATGGATTCCACCGTGGCCGAACGGCGCAGCGCCGCCCGAATCCGCGCCAGCAGTTCCTCCACGCCGAATGGCTTCACAACATAGTCGTCAGCCCCGGCATCGAGCGCCGCCACCTTGTCATGCTCCGTATTGCGCACGGTCAGCATGATGATCGGCACATCGCTGCTCCGGCGGATTTCGCGGCACGCCGCCAAGCCATCCAGCCGGGGCATGTTTACATCGAGCAGGATCAGGTCCGCGCGTTCCTTGCGCAATAGCTCGAGCGCCTCTTCTCCATCGTGCGCTTCCAGCACGGTGTAACCCTGCGCGGCCAGAACCGTCCGCATCACACGGCGAATCTGCGGCTCGTCGTCCGCCACAAGAATAGTTTGGGAATTCACGGGTGCGGTCAGCGGCCTCGGTAGATCGGAAGATTAAAAGTAAAAACGGAACCGTGTCCCAACTGGCTGGTGACGCTGATGGTGCCGCCATGCGCCTCAACGATTGCTTTGGCGATGGGCAGTCCCATGCCTGTACCTTGTACCGTGTATCTCTGGTCTCTGCCGCGATAGAATTTCTCGAACACCAGGGTTTGCTCGGGAAGGCCAATTCCCGTGCCACGATCCGCCACGCTGGTAGCCACAAAATCTCCGGTATATTCCGCGCTGATCGTGATGGGCTGGTCCGCCGGTGAATATTGATTCGCATTTTCAAGCAAATGAACCAGCACTTCCTTCACTTTCGGGAGATCCACCCGCACTCGCGGAAGCTCCTGCGGCAGGCTTAATTCAATGCTTCGATTGCCCAGGACGCTTTTGCATTGCAGCAGTGCCGCGGAAATCACATCTTGAATCCGCTGCGGCTCGAGCTTTAATTCCACCTCTCCCGCATCCAGTTGAGCCATCTCCGCGGCTTCGCCCACCAGCCGGTCCAGGCGATCCGATTCTTCGTTGATAACGGTCAACAATTCCTGGCGCTGTTCCTCTTTCAAGGTTGAATTCGAAAGCAAGGTCGTCACCGAAGCTTTGATCGACGTCAGCGGCGTTCTCAGATCATGCGTCACCGAATCGAGCAATGCGGTTCTAAGGCGTTCTCCCTCGCGCGCCGCCTCGGCCTGTCCCAATTGTTCCACCGCCCGCGCGCGTTCCACCGCCACCGCAATCAAGTTGCCCAGCGCTTCCAGCGTCTGCCTGGAAAGCACCGCTCCCGAAATCCCCAGGCTCCCGAATGGCCGGAGTCCCATCCGCACGGGAACAAACGACAAGCTGGCCGCTTCGTCAATCACCGGCTCCTCGCGCGCCACCACCGCCTTCAGCCTCTCCAAATCCAATTGAGGAATTGCGGGCCCCGAACGGTATACCTTCTGCTTGCCGTCGAGGTAAAGCGCCGCGGCTCCCACTTCGAATGAATCCACAATCCGCGATGGAATCCGGTTCAGCAATTCGATCACGTTTCCCGTCTCGAGCAATACTTGGCTGAATGCGTAAAGCTTTTCCACTTCCCGCCTCCGGGAGGAGGCTTCCGCTGTCCGCCGCCGCGCGCTCGACGAGAGATGGCTGGCCATCACCGAAACTGCCAGAAACACAAAGAGCGCCACCCAATTTTGCGGATCCGAAATCGTCAGTGTTCCCACCGGGGGGAGAAAATAGAAATTGAATGCCAGCATTGATATGAAGGACATGAATACAGCTACAGCGATCCCCCAAGCCGTGGATACCGCCAGAATGGCAAGAACCAGCGTAAGTGCCACGGTGGTGGAATTGACAGGCAGGATTTCGTGGTAGAAAAAGACGATCGCAAATACCACGGCTAGTGCGGCTACAAATCGGAAAATTCGCGCCAGAAACGGTTCTTGCACGGTGGCATTCTATCCTAGCTTTCCGGCCGGTCGTAATTGAGAATAGAGCACATGCCCAAGACTCCTGAGCAATGGCTCGCGGAGGCCTCTCCGCAAGAAAAAACGAAAGGCAGCCTGAAGCTTTTCCTGGGCTATGCCCCTGGAGTCGGCAAGACCTACAGTATGCTCAGCGAGGCCATTCGCCGGCATAGCCGCGGTGAAGATGTAGTCGCAGGAGTGGTCGAGAGCCACGGCCGAAAAGGCATTGAGGAACTGGCTACCCAACTGGAAACCGTACCGCGCCGGAAGATTGAGTATAAGGGAACCCTGTTTGAAGAGATGGACCTGGATGCCATCTTGGCTCGGCGTCCCCAGGTGGTGGTGGTCGATGAACTCGCCCACACCAATATTCCCGGCAGCAAACATCGCAAGCGCTACGAGGATATTCTCGATCTTCTCGAAGCGAAAATCGATGTGATTTCCACCGTAAATATCCAGCATATCGAAAGCATTGCCCCCACCGTCCGCACCATCACTGGAATCTCCGTGCGCGAAACCGTGCCGGATTGGGTGATGTTGATGGCCGCGGAAACCGTGATGGTCGATTTGACTCCCGAAGCACTTCAGAACCGCATGAAGCGGGGAGACATTTACGGTTCGGAGAAAGTGGAGCAATCGCTGAGGAATTTTTTCCGCCGCGGCAATTTGATCGCATTGCGCGAATTGGCTCTTCGCCAGGTGGCCGAGCAGGTGGACCGCAGCCTGGAAACGTACATGGAAGAAAAAGATATCCAGGCCACTTGGCCCGTCCGGGAACGGATCGCGGTTTGTGTCAGCGCCAACCCCAGGGCCCAATACCTGATCGCCCGGTCGGCGCGCATGGCCCGCCGAATGGACGCCGAACTTTACGCCGTTCATGTCGACAGCGGAGGTGACTCCAAGATCAAGGAACAGAAAACGCTGGAAGCCAATCTGCAATTCGCCGAAACCCTCGGCGCAAAGGTGGTCCGGCTGAAAGACTCCAACATTGCCAACGCCACTGCCGCGTTTGTCCGCGATAGACACATCACCCAGGTAATTTTTGGCCGTTCCGCCATGGAAGGTTGGCGCAAAATCCTCTACATGACTGCCATCAACCGTTTCCTCCGCAACGCTCCCGCAGTGGACGTCCACATCGTCACTCAAGAGCCCGACTAAGAAACTCGGCGTTCTAGCAGAGAAAGGAATCGTGGCTCCTCGGTTCCTCGCCCGCGAAAAGTGCCTAACTATGAAACTACCTTTACATTTTGCGGGCAGGGGCCTCACAAGTTTTCCAGTTTGCTTCACCAGCCGCCGCATGGAAACGAGCTTCTTGCGAAAGGCAAAAGCGAATCAAAGGCGAATATCTAAAAGAAGACTATTGCGTGCGAATTCGCTTAATTTACTCCAAAAATGAAGAGAATAAATGCTCAAACTCCTTCTCTTGCGTGAAGAACACGCTAGCAAGATTGCAGCGCTTCCAACAAAATAGTACTAACCGTTTGGCGTCCAGGATGTCCTCTATTACATAACTATTACAATCACTTACGCCCGTTCCTGCTACTCTGGCTTTGCAAGCAACAAAAACCAGGCTGGAAGGAACTCACGATGCAACTCGAGAGTCTGCGCAAAAAACAGTCACGCGATGACGGCTTCAATTGGATCACCGCTTCGTTCATGCTCATGTTTCACCTGGGCGCCATCGCGGCTCTATTTTTCTTCACTTGGAAGGCGTTTTTTGTCGCGATTTTCTTGTGGTGGGTTTCCGGAAGCCTGGGGATCGGCATGGGCTATCACCGCCTGCTCACCCACCGCGGTTTCAAAACTCCCAAGGGCGTCGAATATTTTCTCACTGTCTGCTCCACTCTCGCTCTGGAAGGTGGTCCGATTTTCTGGGTTGCCACGCATCGCATTCATCACCAATTTTCCGATAAAGAAGGCGATCCGCACTCCCCCGTTGACGGCAAGTGGTGGGCGCATATGGGCTGGATCCTGATGGGCCGGTCCATGCACCACGATACTTCCACCCTCGCTCGCTACGTTCCCGATTTGGCCAAGGACAAATTTCACCTCTGGATCACCAAGTATCATTATGTGCCCATGATTGTTTTGGGTGCCGTGCTGCTCGCGCTTGGCGGGATTCCTTTCTTGCTGTGGGGTATTTTCATGCGCACCGTGGTTGGCTTGCACGCCACCTGGTTGGTGAATTCAGCCACTCACGTATGGGGTTCGCGCCGTTTTCAGACTCGGGATCTCTCCACCAATAACTGGTTTGTGGCAATCCTCACATTCGGAGAAGGCTGGCACAACAATCACCATGCTCATCCAACATCGGCTCGCCACGGCTTAAAGTGGTATGAAATTGACATGAATTGGTACGGAATCTGGGCGCTCAAGAAACTCGGACTCGCCCATCAGATCCTGGTTACGGAAGCCGAAACCATGCGGACTCGGCGCGTTGAGGAGGAGCCCGCTGCGGCCGTTCCTGCGCGGCGTTCGGAATTGGTTTCCGCGCAATCGTAGGCACAGCTTCTTCTGGTTTGCGCGTTCTCTGCACGTTCGCGATCAGGTCTTCAGCCGCCCAGTTCCGTCTCATCCGCCGTGGGACGGGCATTGACTACGCGATTCGAATCCCGCTTTATACCCATTGCTGAAGTCTCCGCACTCCGCGGTACAATCTTCAGCAGCCGCCATGAGAGTCAGGAGCCGCCGCAAAGCTATCGCGTTTTTCGTTGCACTGGGTGTGTGCTCGGTTGCGCTGGCGGTAGCGCTGAACGTCAGTTGGATCATCCTCAATTGGCGGGCCGGCGTCCTGCTGTTGTTCGGAGTGATTTTTTTCGCAGCGATTATCGCGGGAATGATCCTCAACACCGGCTTTCTGGTGCGCGAAATTCGCCGGAACGAACAGCACGACAGTTTTATTAATGCCGTCACCCACGAATTGAAAACCCCTATCGCGTCCATACGTCTATACCTGGAAACTTTGCAACGGCGGGAAGTGGATGAAGCCCAGCGCCAGCAGTTTTATCAGGTAATGCTCAACGACGCCGACCGCTTGTTGGGCACTGTGGATCAGGTCCTGAAGGCGGGCCAGGTTGGTTACAAGCACCCCGCCAGCTTTCGTACGGAAATTGATTTCGGAAACCTGGTCCGCGATTGCATCGAACTTGCCCGCACCCGCCACCACTTGCAGTCCGCCGCTCTGCACTACCAGGAATCAAAAAACGGTTCCGGCATCAAAGTACAGGGCGATCCCGAAGAGCTTCGCACCGCGGTCTCGAACCTGCTCGACAACGCCATCAAATATTCCGGCGCTACCATCGATGTAAACGTCCAGTTGGATATTCCCGACGAAAAACACGCTGTCCTGCGCGTCCGCGACCGCGGCGTGGGGATTCCAACGGACGAACTCAAGCGCATCTTCAAACGCTTTTATCGCGTCCGGAATCGTTCCGTCTATCGCGTGAAGGGAACCGGCTTGGGATTATTCATCGTTCGAGCCATTGCCAAAGCGCACGGCGGCAAGGTTTTTGCGGAAAGCGCCGGAGCGGGGCAGGGCACTACCGTCACATTTGAATTGCCGAGGAGCGGGGCATGAGCCGGGTGCTGGTGGTGGAAGACGAAGCCAGCCTGGCTGAGGGGCTGCGATTCAACCTGGAGGCGGAAGGCTATACCGCCGAAGTGGTAGGTGATGGAGAATCCGCCCTGAATTTGCTTTTGGAATCCAAGACACACTTCGATGCAGTGATTCTGGACGTCATGCTTCCGTTGAAAGACGGGTTCGTGGTTGCCACCGCGCTACGCCAGGCGAAAAACTATGTCCCCATCCTGATGCTGACGGCGCGCGGCCGTCCTGAGGACGTACTTCAGGGTTTTGCCGCCGGCGCCGATGATTATCTTCCCAAGCCCTTCGAGCTTTCGATCTTGCTGGCAAGACTGCAGGGCCTGCTTCGTCGAAGTGAATGGCTGCGCGGCGAGAACGGCAAGAACACCGAAAGGGCGGAAAGCAGCAAGGAAATGACCGCCGCTGGCTCCAGCTTCGAGGTGTTTTCCTTCGACGGGAAGACCATTGATTTTGGCACCCTGGAATTGCACGTGAACGGCACGGTGATTCACCTCACTCTGATGGAAGCCAAGCTCCTGAGGCACTTGGTTCGCAGCAAGGGCCGTACCGTGTCTCGCAAATCGATTCTCGAGGATGTTTGGGGATTATCCGAGGACACCGATACCCGCGCCATCGACAACTTCATCGTCCGCCTGCGCCGCTATGTCGAAAAAGATCCTTCCAAGCCCGTCCACTTGCTCACCGTTAGAGGCGTGGGCTATCGCTTCATCGCCTGACCCAGTGTCCATTTCCGCGATTCCGCCGAACCGCCGGTCCCCTCAGCGCCGCCGTCCGATTTCGTAATTCAACATTGCGTACTGAATTTGATAGTCGTATTTCGCGCTCGCCTGCTGAATCTCCGCTTCCGTTTGAAAAAGCTGCGCCTGGCTCAATTCCACGATGGAGCTGAGCCCCAGTTTGTAGCGTGCCTGCGCCAGGTTCAATGCCATCGAAGCTTCGCGAAAAAGTTGATCCGTCAAATCCAGGCGCTGATACGCAGTATTTGCGTTTAGCCACGCCGTTCGCACATCGTGAGATATCTGGTCTTCCAGTTCGCGCACGTCCTGGTCCGCGGCTTGTGCCTGCAAATCGGCTTCCGTTTTCCGTGCATTGAACAACCGGCCGTTGAAAATCGGAATATTCACATTGAATCCAGCCGCGGCGTAATGGTCCCTCAATTGATTATCTTGAAAAACTGGCGTCAAGCCCGCGCTGCCCGCCGCGCTGATCGTTGGCAGCCATAAATCGCGCTCCGCCTTCGCAAAATGACGAGCAGAATCCCTGGAAGACCGCTGCCCCAGCAATTCCGGTCTCTGGCGCAACGCTTCGTCAATCAATGGCGCAGGGTCCGCAGGTGGCGGCGCGGGAAGGGATTGCTCTTCAAGATCGAACGAGTGCTGCTGTGGATACCCGAGCGCAGTGGAAAGGTCAGCAAAAGCGGCATCTAATTGATTTTGTGCCTGTACCAATAGCAGCTTTCCCTCCTGCAGATTAACGTTTGCAAAGCTCACGTCCAGACTCGACTTCAACTTGTTTTTCTCAAGCGCAGTCGCCTGGTCAGACACCAATTGCCTGGATTTCACCGTCTCTTCAGCGACCCGCAGAACCGTCTGCGCTTGCTGAGCGCGGTAATACGCGCGATCCACTTGCAACAGGATGTCTGCTCGAGTTGCAACCGCGCTCTGCGAACGCGCTTCAGCACCCGATTGTGCAGCCTTCGAAAGTTCGTGCGTGCGGCCAAAATCGGTGAGCATCTGGCTAACCGTCAGCCCATTCGAATAACGCGTAAATATCACCGGATTATTCATCGCCCCCGCGGCGATGCGGCTGCTGGCGCTCGATTCCACCCCCGTCAAGTTTGCCGACGCGAATGGATAATAGGCTGAGCGCACCTCCGTAACCAACTCCTTCGCCGCTTCGGCCCTCAATTCCGCCGATTGAACCCGCGGATGATTCTTCAGTGCCATCGCTTCCGCGTCCGCAAGCGCCAGTTTCTGCGGCGCCTGCGCGGAGCAAGGCGTCGCCACCACGCTCGCCAATACCAAACCTGCCATTAAAAAAGATCGCCGAATCATTATTCCCCTCATCTGAATTAATTCGTAGCTTTAACCGGATGTACCTTATTGCCGTACACCAGCACGTATGCGGCGGGAACCACGAACACCGTTAGTATCACAGACACCACCAATCCCCCGATAATGGCTCTCGCCAATGGAGCGTATTGTTCGCTTCCGGTTCCTAGCTTTAACGCCAGCGGAACCAGTCCGATAATCGTCGCCAGTGAAGTCATCAAAATTGGGCGCAGGCGGATGCGGCAAGAAGAAATGATCGCTTCCCGCACCGTCATTCCGTCTTCTTCCAATCGGTGAGCGAACTCCACGATCAAAATGCTGTTTGAGACCACGATTCCCACCATCATGATTACGCCCATCAACGACATTACATTCAGCGTCGTCCCGGTCATCAGCAGTATAAGCATCACGCCCATCACGCCCGTCGGTACCGCCAGCAAAATAAGCAGCGGATCGGTGAAGGACCGAAACTGCGCTACCAGAATCAGATACAGCAGCACCAGAGAGAGCGATAGTCCCAGCGCGAAGCTCTTGAACGAGGCCTGCATTCCCTGCACCATGCCCCGTAAATTCACCCGAATTCCGGCCGGAAGTTTTTGTCCGTCCACAATTCCCTGGACCACTTTGGCAATCCGCCCCAGGTCTTCTGTCGTGGGATTCACATAAACATCAAACACACGCTGAATCTGGTAATGATCGATTTCGGTTGGAGCATCGAACCGCGTGATCTTGCTCACCGAGTCGAGCAATGCGGAGGATTTCGCTTCAGGCGCTCGCAGCGGAATTCCTTTCACGTCAAATAAGCTGTGAACAACTTTTTCGGGATACTGCACCGTCAACAGGTAGTCATTTCCGCTCTTCGGATCGATCCAGTAGCTTGGTGCGATCATGCTGTTCGAGGCCAGCGCCGTGATCACGTTATCCACCACTTCCCGCTGGTTCAGTCCCAATTCGCTCGCCCGGAGCCGGTCAATATCCAGACGCAGCGACGGATAATCGAGATCTTGTGGGATATAGACGTCGCTGACGCCTTGCGTCTTCCTGATTTCCGCTGCCAGTTCTTCGGCAACCTGGTGTGCCGCTTCCAGATTCGATCCGCTCACTTGCAAATCAATCGGCGCGGGCAAACCTTGATTCAAAACAGCATCTACCATGCCGCCCGACTGGAAATATGTGGTCAATTCCGGCAATTCCTGGTGCATCTCGCGACGCACTCGGTCCATGTATTCGAAGCTGCTGGTGTGGCTCCCCTCGTTCAGCGCCACTTGAACCGTTGACGTATGCGGACCCGCATTCGAGGTGTAGATCGAAGAAAAACCGGGAATCACGCCGATGTTGGAAACGATCAATTTTAAATCTTGGTGATCCACCGTCTTTCGAATCAGGGTTTCGACTCGCGCGATTTCCTGGTTGGTCACCTCAACGCGCGTGCCCGACGGCGACTTCACGTTGATCACAAATTGACCGGCATCGGTCCGTGGAAAGAAAGCCACGCCGAGGAAAGGATAGAGCAATAGACTTAGTAAGACAGCGGCAAGCGTTCCGCCCAGGATCGCCTTGGGTCTTGAAAGCGAATGCCGGACGAAGATTTCATAATTCTCCAGCAGACGATGAAATCCCTGAGCGAATTTGTCGTTGAAGCGCTCTCCCCATTCCGTCCACCGGGAATGCCGGATTCCAGTTCCCCCTTCCGAAGCAGCACCTTCCATCTTAGGGGAGTGAGTGGGAGCCTTGATGTACTTGGCGCAAAACAACGGGACAACCGTCATCGCAACCAGGTAAGAAGCAAACAGCGCCAACACTACGGCCAGCGCCAGTGCGGAAAACAGGAACCGGCTGACGCCATAGAGGAAAGTCACGGGGAAAAATACAACCGCGCTCGTCAGCGTTGCCGCCAGCACGGCCAGCGCAACTTCCTGCCCTCCTTTTTCGGCCGCGACTTCCGGAGTTTCGCCCAACTCCAAATGCCGGAAAATATTCTCCAGCACGATCACCGCATTGTCGATCAATCGGGAAAATACCAATGCCAATCCCGCCAGGATCATCGAATTGACGGAACTACCCCCGAAGTAGAGTGCAATGATGGCGGCAAGAGCCGACAACGGAATCGAGAGAAAAACTGCCACGGTCGCGCGCAGGCTTCCCAGAAAAATCAAAACCATCAGCGCAGTCAGCAGCAGCCCAACCCCTCCTTCGTGAAGCAGGGTCTCAATCGCTCTTTTCACGAAAAGAGACTGATCGAATACCAGGTTTGGTACCAGGCTTTTCGGAATGTCGGTCAAATTGGCAACGGCTTGCCGGATGCCGTCCACCACCTGAATCGTATTGGTGTCACCGCCTTGCTTCAGAATGGGCAGATAAACGGATGGTTGTCCATCCACTCGGACGATATTGGTTTGAATCTGGTGCGAATCCTCGGCATTCCCCACATCCGCAACGGTGACGGTGGACTGTCCGACGGTTTTCAGCGGTAGTCCATTAATTCCCTGAACATTGTGAAATTGGCTGTTGGTGTAAATGTTGTAGTCGTAAGGGCCAATTTTAACGTCACCCGCTGGAAGAATCAGGTTCGCATTGTTGACGGCGCGCACGATATCCATCGGACTCAATTGGTACGCTTGAAGTTTCGCCGGATCAACGTAGACCATGATCTGCCGATATTTCCCGCCGAAGGGAGGCGGAACGGATGCCCCCGGCACTCCTGCCAGTTGATTGCGCACTTGAAATTGCCCCAGATCTCGCAATTGAGTCTCATCCAGTCCCTCGCCCTTCAAAGTGATCAGGCAAACCGGAAGACTGGACGCGTCAAACTTCTCGACCACCGGAGGCAGCGTTCCCGGCGGCAACCGGCGAAGATCGGCCATCGCCAGATTCGAGATTTCGTTCACATCGGCATCGGCGTCGGTGCCGGGCTGAAAATAGACTTTGATGATGCTTACTCCCGGCAACGAGCGCGACTCCATGTGCTCGATGCCGCTTCCCAGCGTAAAAAAACGTTCAAACCTTCCGGTAATTTCAGTCTCAATTTCTTCGGGAGGCATTCCGTTATAGAACGTGGCCACCACCACTTCGGGCAAATTAATGGACGGAAACAGATCCACAGGCATGCGAACCAGGCTCGTCACGCCAATGACGGCGATGATCAGACAAACCACGAAAATAAAATAAGGATTCCGAATTGAAAACCGCGACATCAATTACCTCCAACGGGCTGCAGGTCACCAATCACTTTCGGTTGCACCATCATGCCGGAGCGCAACTGGCTCCGATTGCCCACGACCACCAGTTCATTCTCGGCGAGGCCGGAAAGAATTTCCGCCTGGTCGGGCGTTTCGATTCCCAGTCGCACCTGCCGTTCTTCGATCTTGTTCTCCTTGTTCACAACCAGCACTGTCACATTCTCCCCGGCACGAACCAGCCCCTGAATGGGTATCGCCAATGCATTGCTTTCCTGATTCAGGACGATTGAGGCCTCGGCATACTCTCCCGGAACAAGTTCCAGCGATGGGTTTGCCACGTCTACTTCGGTGTGCATGGTTCGAGTCGCCATATCTACTTGGTCCGCAAACCGTGACACAGTTCCCTGGTACGTCTTGCCCAGGACGGGCACTCGTACATCTACTTTGCTGTGAAGATGAATCTGTGGGACCGCCGATTCCGGCACGGGAATCACCAGCCGCAAAAGATTGTTCTGCGAAAGGCGGACAACTGGTTCCGATTGCGTATCCGACGCAGTGCCCGCTTGGATCATCGATCCGGTGTCCGCATAGCGTTTCGTAACCACGCCGGCGAACGGTGCCGTGATTTGGGCGTACGCAAACATCGACTGCACCCGCTGCTGGTTCGCTTTCGCAACATTCAGTTGCTGCTCAGCCGCGGCCAGCGCCGCTTGAGCAGTTGCGACCTGCGCCTCTGCCACGCGGTCCCGCCCCTGAGCGTCATCGATCTCCTGCTGCGCCACAAGTCCGGGCTGCGATTGGGAAACTCCCGCCAGACGTGTGTAACCCAGATGCGCCGCCTCATACGCGGATTCGTATCGCCGGATATCTGATTTGGCCTTCCGAATTTCCTCCTGACTTTGTCGCATTGAAGCCTCGGCCTGATTCACCTCATCCTGAAGTTCCGGAATCTCCAGCGTCGCAAGCAGTTGTCCGGATTTCACCCGGTCGCCCACGTCTACATAGATCTTCTTCACGAAGCCGGCCACTTTCGCATGTATCTCAACTTCCTGAAACGGCCGGAACTCGGCTGCCAAAACGAGCGCTCGCGAAAGATCGACTCTCTGCACCTTGGCCACTGCTACGGTAGGCAGTGTCGAGGCGTCGCTCTTGAACCTTGCAGAATCAGAGGAGCAAGAGGCCACGAACGCGACCCCGGACAAAAGCAGAATCACCAGAATATTTATCTTTTTCAAGATTCCCCTATCAACTTTTCTAGACATTGGGTTCACCATTTCATTTTTCCTTATTAGCTGAGCCTGCCGCCTTCGGTTTCAGGTTAAGTTCCCGGAGCACGCTTCTGAGATTCTCCAGCGAGAAATCAGGTTCCTGGCAGACACTGATAATTTTTCGATCCTTCTCGTTCAATTTCTCGGCAACCAGCGGAATTTGTGGAGCGAGTTCGATGGGTATTGCAAGAACTCCATGCCTGTCTCCATGAATCAAATCGCCTGGTGAGATTCTCAAGCCCCCAATTTCCACGGGCGTGCCGAATTCCAGGATGTGTGCGTAGGCGTGCGAAACCGTCACATTCCCGGCGAACATTTGGAATCCGATCTTCCGCACGCCTGGCAGGTCACGGACTCCTCCATTTGTCACCAGTCCCACGGCATCCAGCGCCAGCAATATGCTGGCGTGGACTTCCCCGACCAGAGCTCCTAGTCCCGGATGCCGGTCCACGTCTTTCAGAACGATCACGCGGGGCGCCGGAATACTCAAAATGCTGTCCAGCCAGCCGGTCGTATCAAGGTATTGCGCGCCTTCCATCGGCGGAGTGGAAGTACGCACGCGCGCCGTTGCCGCATAGCCCACCAGCGGTGGAAGATTTTCGAACATGCATCGCACCTGCGAATCCGCGAATCCGGTATTTCGCAGCCGCACGTCAAATGTCTCGATCGCGTTGGCCACCGTGCAGGAGTCGAGAAACCGTAATTGCTCGAGTTGCTCGATTGTCAGGGGACTCGTAGTCATTTCAATCCGTCCTTGAGCCTTGTTCTTCGACAAATGGCCCGCCAAAGGGCTCGAGTCAAATTACAGTTGGATGGATGAACTGTTTTTGGAAAATTGCGTTCGTGCTAGGAAAGGCGAAGAGGAGGAGAACGAAGTTGCAGCGAAACCGTCGAGCCGATCTGCGGAACCAGAGGGGCATCCATCCGAGCCTCGCGGATTCGCGGAAAGATCGGCAGCGGTGGCACCATATTCGCAGCGGGACGCATCGGCGCGGATTCGAACATTGCCGGCGCGTGCGTCACATTCATCTTGTTGGAGATCGAGACGTAATGGTTCAGGTTGGACGCGGGATAATACACACTGTTTTTCGCAAGTGTGGATAGTACGGGGACCAAAATCAGCAGCATCAGGACCGCGGTCCTGGCCAGGAATCGATTGGGCAGGATTCCGCTCCTCGCGCGATCTTCTGATTTGATTGTGCAATCCAAGTAAGGACACTCCGATTCGTCACGGTCAGACCTTCGGAAGCGTCTCGGAAGCGCCTCTGAAGCTCACATCTACCGCCTCTTGATTTTATGTCGAGTTTGGACACGATAGCAAGCGCGGGAGACACTATCACCAGAGAGTGTTTGTATGAGTAATCGAACGCCCGAGCGTGGTGTATACTCCGTTTCCCGGGGAATTCGGTGAATGCCATGTTAAATTTCAACAAATTTTCGCGCTTTTTACTGCTCGCTGCAATTCTAGCTGGCGTGACGTTCCCTGCCGTCGGGCAGAATATTTCTCCCAGCCTCTACTCGGGTCTCGAGTGGCGCATGATCGGCCCTCATCGCGGCGGGCGCGTGCTTGCCGTCAGCGGAATCACCGGCCAGCCCTACGTCTATTATTTTGGCGGAGTAGGCGGCGGCGTCTGGAAAACAACAAATGACGGCGAAGTGTGGAACCCAATCTTTGACCGCGAACCCATCGCCTCCATCGGCGCCATAGCCGTAGCCCCCTCCGATCCGAACGTGATTTACGTTGGCACCGGCGAAGCCGACATGCGTTCGAACATTTCCTTCGGCGATGGTGTTTACAAATCCACTGACGGCGGCCGCACTTGGAACCACATCGGCTTGCGCGACACCATGCAAATCGGCCGCATCCTGGTTGATCCGCGCGATCCAAACATCGTCCTGGTGGCGGCTCTCGGTCATGGCTACGGCCCGAACCCGGAACGCGGCGTATTCCGCTCTACGGATGGCGGCGCCACCTGGCAAAAGGTCCTCTACAAAGACGAAAACACCGGCGCTATCGATCTAGCTTTTGATCCCAATAATTCTCGCATCGTCTTCGCTTCGTTGTGGCAGGCACGACGCCCGCCCTGGAGCGCCTATCCTCCAATCAGCGGCCCCGGCAGCGGCTTGTACAGATCCACCGACTCGGGAGTCACCTGGCAGCAAATTACCGGCCACGGGTTTCCCTCTGAAGGGATCGGCCATATCGGCGTCGCCGTTGCGCGTGGCGACGGCGGAAATCGTGTGTATGCCATCGTCGACGCAAAAGCTGGCGGCCTCTATCGCTCCGGCGATGCTGGCCAGAATTGGATTCGCATCGCTGACGATCCCCGCATCTGGGGCCGCGGCTGGTATTTTGGCGGCATCACCATCGATCCCAATGATCCCGATACCCTCTATCTCCCCAATGTCGCCCTCTATCGCTCCTCGGATGGTGGCAAAACTTTCACGGCAATTAAAGGCGCTCCCGGCGGCGACGATTACCATTCCCTTTGGATCGCTCCTGAAAATTCCCGCCGTATGATTCTCGGATGCGATCAGGGCGCCGCGATCAGCGTCGACGGCGGCCAGACCTGGAGTTCCTGGAACAACCAGCCCACTGCCCAGTTCTATCACGTCGCTACCGACAATCAATTTCCCTATCGCGTCTATGGCGCCCAGCAGGATAGCGGCACGGCGTCCATCGCCAGCCGCGGCGATTACGGTGAAATTACTTTTCGCGAATGGTTTTCCGCAGGCGCCGGAGAAGCTGGCTACATTCTTCCCGATCCCGCCGATCCCAACATCATCTATGGCGGCGACACCTACGGCAGCCTTTTCCGGCTCGATATTCGCACCGGCCAATCGCAGAATATTTCTCCCACGCCGGTCAGCGAATTCGGCACGGAAATTTCCGCGCGAAAATATCGCTTCACCTGGACCTCGCCGCTGGCGTTCTCGCCGCAGGATCGGCACGTCCTCTACATGGGTTCGCAATATGTCTTGAAAACCACCGATGAAGGCAAAAGTTGGCAGCGCATCAGCCCCGACCTGACGGGAACGGATAATGCCAGTCAGGCCGCGAATAACAGCCCGCCCTCGATTGAGAACACCAAGGCTCGCGGCTACGGAGTTGTCTACTCCATCGCGCCATCATCGGTCACTGCTGGCCTGATCTGGGCAGGCACGGACACCGGCTTGATTCATTTGACCCGCGACGGCGGCACAACGTGGTCGAACGTCACGCCTCCGGGGCTTTCCGATTGGAGCAGGATCAGTGTCCTCGAACCCTCGCGGCACGATGCCGGCACTGCGTATGCCGCGGTCGACCGTCATCGCCTGGACGACTACGCGCCTTACATTTTTTCCACTCACGATTTCGGTAAAACTTGGACGAAAATTACGAATGGTATCTCTGCTCCTGCTTTCGTGCATGCGGTGCGTGAAGACCCCATCCGCAGGGGATTGCTCTTCGCCGCAACGGACTTGGGCGTTTATTTTTCACTCGACGACGGCGCCAAATGGCGGCCGCTGCAGCTCAACTTGCCGGTAACGCCGATTCACGATCTCGTAGTTCACGAAAATGATTTGGTCGTTGCAACTCACGGCCGCTCCTTCTGGATTCTCGACGACATCGCGCCGCTTCGCCAAATTGATTCCTTCCCCGGGTCATCCGAGCCACACCTTTTCCGTCCGTCGCAGGCCATTCGCGTTCGCGCCAGCATGAATCGGGATTCGCCGCTTCCACCTGAAACACCAGCGGGAGAAAATCCGCCTCCCGGCGCGATCTTGTATTACTACTTGCCTTCAGTCCCCGCCGGAACTGTGACCATCGAAATTCTCGACGCATCCGGCAAGCTCGTCCGCAAATACGCCAGTGACGACCAGCCCGCATTCCCCAATTTTCCGCAGCCAATTGCTGCCAACTGGCTCCGCTTTCCGCCCGCGCTTTCCAAGCAGGCGGGGATGCAGCGCTTCGTCTGGGATCTGCGTTTTCCGCTTCCGCCCACCATCATTCCTTCGTATTCCTCCGCCGTCTACGGCATGAATACCCCGCGTGAGCCCGAAGGCCCCCTCGTACTTCCCGGCGTCTATCAAGTCAAACTCACGGTTGCTGGGCACTCCTATACCGAGCCGCTTACCCTAAAAATGGACCCTCGGGTAAAAGTTTCTCCCTCCGATCTTCATTCTCAACTCGATCTTGGCCTCAAAGTTTCCGCCGTCATTCAGCAGGACTACGATGCCTACCAACAGATTCGAGATCTCCGGGCCCAGCTCAAATCGCTTCGGGACCAACTGGGCGAAGATCCCCTTGCAAAACAGATCATCACAGCCGCAGCCGAACTGGACAGCAAAGCCGAGGCCCTGGAAGGTGCCCGCGGAACCAACGGTTTCGTTCCTGAGAGTCTATTCAAGACGAATGAATCACTAGCCTCCCTGGCCGTCATCGTCAATGACACTGCCGACCGCGCCCCCACCGCCCAAGCCTCTGCTGCCTTCCAGGAGCTTCGCCACACTCTCGCCCTGCAACT
This sequence comes from uncultured Acidobacteriota bacterium, assembly GCA_963756355.1. Lineage (GTDB taxonomy): Bacteria > Acidobacteriota > Terriglobia > Acidiferrales > UBA7541 > JBGPTK01. Next base: position 47,982 of record CAVWOD010000026.1, read on the forward strand.
TGCTCAGTGGGAGATGATTCAGCAGAAAGACTTGCCGGCACTGAACGCACTCATTCGGAATAGTAAGATTTCGCCGCTGCGGATCGCCGCGCCGGGACCTCCGCGCTAGACTCAATCGCGCCTTTTTGGAAACCACCAGTAGGAGCAAATGATGCCGGAAGCCAAAAAAAAGCGTTGGCCCAGGATTTTGACTTACAGTTTTTTCGCTTTTGTAATTTTGATTCTTCTCGCCATCACCTTCACCATCGGTTGGCGCCCATTCATCGGCCCGCGAACCCGCCCGCTCACCAGCCGCACCTTCGAACGCACTCCTGCCCGGCTGGAACGCGGCCGCTACCTCGCCGAAAATCTCGCGGGATGTATGGATTGCCACTCCACGCACGATTGGACCAGCCATGATGCGCTGATCACTCCCGGCATGTTGGGCGCCGGTGACGTCTTTCCGCTGGAAGGCCTGCCCGGAGTCCTGGTCGCCGCGAATCTCACTCCCGATCCTGAAACAGGGACGGGAAATTGGACCGACGATCAATTGGCGCGCGCCATTCGTGAAGGCATCAGTCATGACGGCCGCGCGCTGTTCCCCCTGATGCCCTATCCGAATTTTCGCGCCATGTCCGACGAAGATCTGGCATCGGTGATCGTCTATCTTCGTTCGCTGCCGCCCGTGCGCAATCCCTTGCCGCGAACCGAAATTATCTTCCCCGTGAAATATTTGATTCGCAGCGTTCCTGATCCAATCACAGCTCCCGTCCCGGATCCCGGCGACTCAACCCAGGCAAAGCGCGGCGCGTATCTTATAAAGCTGGCGAGTTGCTCGGATTGTCACACTCCGCAGGTCAGGGGGGAGCCAGTATCCGGGATGGAATTCGCGGGCGGCACGGTATTTAAAGGTCCTTGGGGCGAAGTAGCCAGCGTCAATATCACTCCAGACGCCACCGGCATTTCGTATTACGACGAAGATTTGTTCCTTCAGGTGATGCGAACCGGTTATGTCCACGCCCGCAGGTTGAATCAGATCATGCCCTGTAGCGCCTTCCGCAACTTATCGGACGATGACTTGAAAGCCATGTTCGCCTACGTTCACACGCTCAAACCAGTGAAGCACCGTGTGGACAACACCGAACCTGCTTCTCTGTGCAAGCTGTGCGGCCAGCGCCACGGCCTCGGCGATCAAAATTGATTTGGTTTTACGAAGCGAAAGGGAATTGGTTCCAGAAGAAATCAATCAGGATTATGACGGCCACAGAATCGACCGGTTGATCCGCTCAATCGACGCACAGCCCACCAGAGCCATCGCCATTTCGAATTCAACGCGCAGGATATTCACTACTCGCGCCACGCCTTCCGCTCCTCCCACCGCAAGCCCGTGAACATACGGCCGCCCGATCAGCACGGCTTTTGCGCCCAGCGCCAGTGCTTTCAGCACGTCGGTTCCGCGCCGGATCCCGCTATCCAGCAGCAGCGGAACTCGCCCTGCCACTTTTTCCGCCACACCCGGCAGCGCCTCGATCGATGCCGGAACCGTATCCAGGTTTCGCCCGCCGTGGTTTGAAACGATCAGTCCCGCCACGCCCGTCTGCACCGCACGGTCCGCATCCTCGGGGTGAAGAATTCCTTTCAACACTACCGGCACCTTCGCGAACGAAAGCAGCCACTCCACGTCTTTCCAGCACAAATCCGGAGAAATTAACAAGCTGTAAATTTCCCCTTCCTTCGGCCGGTGCGAATTCACCGCGTTCGCCGATTCCAGTCCGTCCAAGTTGGGATGCCCTAGCTCGGGTGGCAGCGCAAATTGCGCCCGTTCCTCGCGATTCCGCGCGCCAAGGACGGGCGTATCCACGGTTAAGCACAGAGCCCGGCAACCCGCCGCCTCCGCGCGCGCCACTAAATCCCGCGTGAATCCTCGATCCGGTTGTACGTAGAGTTGAAACCACAGCGGCGCCGTTGCCGCTGCGGCCACCTGCTCGATGGACGCATTCGACAGAGTTCCGGCGATCATCGTCGCGCCCGCCAGGCCCGCTCCGCGCGCCGATCCCACTTCGCCCTCCGGGTGGAACTGCTGCTGAAATGCCACCGGCGCCAGCAAAATGGGAAACGGCATCGTCTCGCCCAACAGTTCGATCCGGGTATCCACATTCGAGACATCCACCAGCACTCGCGGGAATAATCGGATCTGTTCGAATGCTTCCCGGTTCCATCGCAGCGAAGCTTCGTCTCCCGCGCCGCCGCTCAGGAATTCCCACGCCATGTGCGGAACGATCTCGCGCGCGGCCGCTTCGAAATCCGTCAGGCAGGCCAACTTCTTTGGGATCTCATTCGAAACTGCCGGCTTCGTTTCTCGGCTCATCGTGCAGAATCATACTAGCGATTGCATGAATTGGGGAGATCGAACGAATCCGCCTGGCAAAGCTGAGTTTGGGCTGGCCGTGTAGCGCCACCCTTCAGGGTGGCATCTTTGGCTGGAATCAGCGCCTGGCCCGCTGGGGTTACCGATAATTACGACGTCGGCAGTAAGGTGGGGCTTAGCGTCGCTTCACTGTCCTTTAACACCTCAAAATCGCGCCACCACGTTTGCTTCCCGGGCAGTTTGATCTTGATGTGGTGCCGGCCTGCTGCCAGCTTGAAGATCGATGGTGTGTTTCCCACAAATTTCCCGTCCAGGTAAATTTCCGCTCCCTGCGGATCGGAGGAAATGGTCACCGCTCCAAAACCATCGCGCTCAGCGCCGTGATCTTCTCCCTGAGCCTCCGGATAAAATTTCCGCAGCAGCGTCACCAGGTCGCTCGCGCTCAGCGCAAACGCGATTCCTTGCCGGTCCTCCACTTTCAACGTATTGATTCCCACCACTTCGCCAAAAATATTCAGCAGCGGCCCTCCGCTATTCCCGGGATTCAACGCTGCATCCGTCTGCACCCATGTCCCCGCCTCGTTCGTCAGCTTTCCCACCGCGCTCACAATTCCTTTCGTCGCCGTATTGGGCAAGCCCAGCCCTGGATTCCCGATCGCGATTACCGTTTGCCCCGGGTGCACCGAAGCAATATCCGCCAGCGCAAGATGCGGCAGTCCCGCGCCTTCCACCTTCACCAACGCCAGATCAAGATTCGCATCCACGTACATCACATTCGCTTCCAGCGGACTGCCGCCCGAGGTCACCGCCATCAAGCTCGATTCCCCCTCCGCCAAGTGCTTGTTCGTGGCAATTACCCCGGTCTCGGTCAGCAAAAATCCCGTCCCTTGCGCTCGTGCTCCCTTCAGCAGCACCACCGCCGGACTCGCTCGCCGCACCACCTCCTCCACGGATAATTCCACCCGCGCGCTGGCCATGGCCGTCCCGCCGCTGCCGATTGTCCCGGTAAATCCCTTCGCAAGCGGCTCCAACACCACCACAAGATGATCCGTCTTCAACAGCCAGTAATTCCCATGCGCCTTTCCGTTCGCCGAGCGCCACACAATCGGCCCATCCGTCAGAACAATTTCTTTTGTGGCATATCCTTCTTTCGAAAGGCGCACCTGGATTGGATGTTCCAGTCTCTCGCTGAACACGGAATGCGTCTTGTGAAAATAGCCACCCGGAAATCTCGCTTCGTAGGGCGTGGTCCCAACCTGTATTCCATCCATTAGGAGGCTCGCCCCTGCGGGAGTACTGCTGATCACAAGCGTTTCTGCTCCGGCGTAAGGGGCAAGAAAAGCAGCCGCCAGGCTAGCCAGAATCGCCAGGCCGGTGCGGCAGCCCATGGAAGCCACGGTTTTCATCGGAATCCCCTGAGAGGCCTACAGGATAATAAACAACGTAGTTAACTGTCAAGTAATCAGATAAGGATACTCAAGCCCTCTGCCTCGACCCAGCCTCCGCGCGATGCTAAACTCCGCCACTGGCTCGTTCCAGTCAGCCATTTTAAAATGAAGACTTTGCATCTCGATACGCAGCCGGATTGGCGCGGAGGCCAGCACCAGATTCTCCTCGCCCTGCGCGGCTTGCGGGCGCGCGGGCACCAGGCCGACCTGCTCGCTCGGCGCGATAGTCCTGTGGCCCGGCGTGCCGCCTCCGAACATTTTGTCGTTCACTCCATATCCAATCGTTTCGTGCGCTTCGACGCAGTGCGGCAGCTTCGCCGGATCTTAAGACAGCATCGTTTCGATATCGTTCACGCCCACGATCCCCACGGTCTAACCGCCGCTTATCTCGCCAGCGCTCACAAACGCTCCGCTCTCATCGTTCACCGTCGCGTTACCTTTCCCATCCAGCGAGGCCGCTGGGCTCTCAACCGGTACCGTGCCGCCCGGCGCATCATCGCCATCTCCCGTTTCGTGGCAGACCGCGTTGTGGAAGCGGGCATCGAAGCATCTCGCATCGCAATCGTTTACGACGGCGTCGAACTTCCGCACCCGCTTGCCACGGAATCGTTCCGCGAGATGCGCCGGGAAACGCGGCGCGCTTGGAGTATTCCCGAAGCAGATACCGTGATTGGCTGCGTCGGGTATTTAGTGGAGGGCAAGGGACAAGAGGAGCTGATCCGTGCCTGGCCGGGAGTCCTTCAAAGGTTTCCTTCGTCTCGATTGCTGCTCGTGGGCGATGGCCCCTTGCGAGCGCATCTTGAAAATCTCGCAAAAGAATCCGGCGCCGCTTCCTCGATTATTTTCGCCGGCTTCCTCGAAAATATTTCCGCAGCCTATCGCGCCATGGATATATTCGTCTTTCCGGCGAAAATGGAAGGGCTCGGATCGTCTCTGCTCTTGGCTATGGCGCACGGATTGCCCGTGATTGCCGCGGATAGCGGCGGAGTGCCGGAAGTCGTCCAGGATGGAAGTAATGGATTGCTGGCGCGGGGAATCGAACCGGAAGACTACGTGAAGGCCATTTCCACCTTGCTCGAGAATCCTTCGCGTGCGGCGGAACTGGGAACAATTGCGCGCGATACGATCGAGCAACGCTTTACCGCGGACCGCATGGTCGAGGGATTGATCGAAAATTACGAGAAAGCGCTAGCCGAAGCCACCCCCCGCTAGCGCCTCCCCCTCCAATAAATCTTCACTCACCCGCCGCGCCAAAATCTACTTCAAGTAAGTAGCCAGCCAACCCAGAAAAGTCTTATACCAAAGCTCGCTATTCAGCGGTTTCAGCACCCAGTGTCCTTCGTCCGGAAATAACAGAAGCTTCGACGGCACTCCCTGCCGTTGCAACGCGCTGAAAAATTCCAATTCCTGTGTATACGGAATCCGGAAATCCATTTCGCCGCCGATCACCAGCGTCGGAGTCTTGTACTTGCCAAAATCCGCCGCGAACCGGCTCGGATTCCACTTTTCGTACAATTCCGGGTTGTTCCATGGCGTGCCTTTGAATTCCCATTCCTCAAACCACAGCTCTTCCGTGGCGTACATGCTGAAGTTGTCGTATGGCCCCGCATGGCTGATCAGGCATTTGAATCGCCCCTTCGATTGCGATTCCAGCCAGTCAATCATGTATCCGCCATAGGAACCGCCGGCTGCGGCCAAACGCGAGCCATCGATGAATGGATACTTCGCAATCGCATAATCCACTCCATTCATCAGGTCCGTCACCACTTTTCCGCCCCAATCCCCACTGATCTCCGCCACGAACTTTTGCCCGTATCCCGTCGAGCCGCGCGGATTGATCATCAGCACCACGTATCCCGGCGCGGCAAACACTTGCGGATTCCAGCGGTATCCCCAGCTGTCTCCCCAGGCCCCTTGTGGCCCTCCGTGAATCGCCAGCAGCATTGGATATTTCTTTGACGCATCGAAATTCGGCGGGCGCAGCAGCAATCCTTCCACCTGCGCCCCTTCGGCTCCCTTGAACCAGATCGCTTCCGGCGCCGTCAAATTGATCTGCGCCAGCCGCTCCTCGTTCAGCGAAGTCAATTTGCGAAGGTGCACCCCCTGCGAATCCGCAACGAATAGTTCCGCGGGCATGGTCAAGTCCGTGCGAGTGAATACCAATGATTTTCCATCGGGGCTGATCGCGAATTCCGGATTGAACGAATTCGGCAGAATCGTCCGCACCTTGCTGCCCAGCGCCACGTTGATCGCAAACACCGGTTCTTGCGCCTTTTCCTCCGAGTTGAAATAAATCGTCTTGCTGTCCGGCGTCCAGGCGTAGGAGTCCACGGACTGGTCGATGTGGTCCGTCAAATTGAATCCTTTTCCGGATTCACGGTCATACAGCATAAGTTGAAAGGCATCGCTTTCGTATCCCGCGGTTAATTGCGCACGGTAGGCAATCCACTTGCGATCGGGAGAATAAACCGGCCCCCAATCCGCGCCCGGATTCGTGGTGATCCGCTTCGGTGCGCCGTCGCCCGCGACTTTTACAGTAAAAAGATCGCTATTGGTGCTCAGCGCTTCGTCCTTATCTGTATTCGCCGTGAAGCACAGCTCCCGCGAATCCGGAGAAAAAGCAATCGCTTCCGGCCCCTCCAGGCTGAACGGCGGCACATCGTAATCCGCACCAGCGGTCAAATCCCGCGCAGCGCCGCCATCCACCGGCTGCACAAACAGGTGGCTGCGGGTCCCGTCCCACCATTGCGTCCAATGCCGGTAGAGCAATTTCTCGTAGATGCGCGCCTTCACTTTGCTTTTATCTTTCTCTTCGTTGCGCTTGCGATTGCATTCATCATCCTTGCAATCGGGATATACGCCGGAAACAAACGCGATCGTTTTTCCATCCGGAGACCACAGCTCGTTGTCCGCGCCCGTCGATAGAGTCGTCAGCTTGGTCGGTTCGCCACCCGCCAGCCAGATGGTGTAAACCTGCGGCGTTCCTTCCCGGCTCGAAAGGAAAGCGATTCGCATTCCGTCGGGAGACCAGCGCGGCCGCGTGTCATGTCCGCTGCGTGTGATCTGCCGCGAAGCGCCCCCTTCCAACGGCACGATCCAAATATTGCTCGCGTTTCGATTCGCTTCCAGATCCGGCGTGGCCACGGAATAGGCCACCAGTTTGCCGTCCGGCGAAATCTGCGGATCGCTCACCCGGTGCATCGCGATCAGGTCCGCAAACGTCATATCGTGTTTCGCCGGAGCTTGTGCCCCTGCCGTCAGCACAGCGATCCATACCAGCACAGCCGCGCTAGTCCAATTCGCAATCTTCATTGTGATTTCCCTCTCCCATTCACGCTGGGTTCAATTTTTCCGAGCCAGAAATAGTTCTACCTTCAAATCCACAATCACCCGCCCGCCCGGCGCCGCGCTCCGCATCTCCGCTTCCAAGGTCTTCAAATAATCGTCCGGATTTTCCAGCGAACGAATATAACCGCCGGCATACGAAGTCGAATACATAAATCCCAGAAGCCATTCCACCGTTGCGTCCACCGCATTCGGTATTTCGAACTTTTCGGTTGCCTCAAGGCCGGTGCACGCATCAAACAACCGCCGCGAATATTCAACGTCTTTCAGCCGCGGATGCCGGAACGGTTCCCAGGTCGAATTGATTTCCCTTTGGATAATCTCACCCGCCGCCCCGCGCGGCTGCGGAAACCAATAATAGTACAGCGCGAATACTCCGCCTGGCCGCAGCCAGCGTTCCACATTTTCAAGCACCCGCGGCCCGTCCATCCAGTGAAACGAAGTCCCGCAGGTCACCAGATCGGCGCTTCCCGGCGGCCGGTAAAAATCTTCCGCCCCTACCGTGTGCACTTCGATCGCTTCCGGACGCGCCCGGATCACCTCCGCCATTTTTTCGTCCGGCTCGACCGCGATCACTTCCTCGAATTTCCGGCACAGCGGCAGCGTGGAAATCCCCGTCCCCGCTCCCAGATCGATTGCGCATTTTCTCCGGTCCGCCGGCACCGCCCGCCAAATCAGCTCATACACCAAATCAGGATACGCGGGCCGGTGGGCAACATACGCTTCAAGCGACTGGCTGAATCGCGGAACACTTTTCATGAACTGTGGGAGTGGCGCTTAATTGAGCGCCATCTTCCGGGCGCATCATGTCATTTTCTGCCGAATATTCCAAGGTCAGGAAAGTGGAGCCGCCTTCGAAAACTGCGCTATTATGTGCCTTCAGCGGCCGGCAGGCGCTCCGGGACCCAGGGAGATCTTCGTTGCAGGACGCTTTATTCGTACACCGGCTCCATTTTGCCTTCACAGTTACGTTTCACTACATTTTTCCCCAGCTGACCATGGGGCTTGCCCTCCTTATCCTCATTCTCAAGTCCATTGCTCTTCGTTCCGGAAACGACGATTACAACCGCGCCGCCCGTTTCTGGGCAAAAATATTTGGAGTCAGCTTTGCAATCGGCGTCGTCACCGGCATCCCCATGGAATTTCAGTTCGGCACCAATTGGGCCGAATTCTCGAAATCGGCCGGTGGCGTAATCGGACAGACACTTGCCCTCGAAGGTGTCTATTCCTTCTTTCTTGAATCCACGTTTCTAGGATTGTTTCTCTTTGGAGAAAAGCGGCTGGGACCGAAGGCCCACTGGCTCACCTCCCTGATGATGTTTCTCGGTTCCTGGCTTTCGGGCTACTTTATCGTTGCCACCAACGCCTGGATGCAGCACCCGGTTGGCTACACAATCGATTCAAATGGCAGTTTTCAACTCGCTGGGTTCTGGGCCCTCCTCTTGAATCCCTGGGGTTTGTGGCAGTACGCGCACACCATGATCGGCGCCACACTCACTGGGTGTTTTACCATGGCCGCGGTTGGCGCGTTCTATTTACTCGCGCACAAGCACGAACCGTTTGGCCGGATTTTTCTCAAACTGGGAGTTACCGCCGGAGTAATAGCCGCCATTCTGCAGCTGTTCCCCACCGGTGACGGCCAGGGCAAGATGATCGCCAGATATCAACCCGCCACCCTCGCTTCCATGGAGGGACTGTTCCACACGGAGAACGGCGCCCCGCTGGTCATTCTCGGCCAGCCGGATATGCAAAAAGAGCGCCTCGACAATCCCATGCAATTTCCCTGGATGCTCAGCTTCCTCACCTACCGCGCCTGGACCGCTCAAATCAAAGGCATGGACGAATTTCCGCCGCAGGATCTTCCCGACAATATTCCTCTCCTCTATTACAGCTACCACGTGATGGTCGGGCTCGGCACCATATTCATCGCTGTCTTTGTGATTGCAGCATTTCAGCTTTGGCGGGGTGCGCTCTTTCGTTCGCGAGCTGTTCTGTGGGCGCTGATGCTCTGTCTGCCTTTTCCGTTCATCGCAAATACCGCCGGATGGATCACGGCCGAGATGGGCCGCCAGCCCTGGCTGATCTACGGTCTGATGCGCACCCATGCCGGATTCTCCCGCCAGGTCTCCGCGGGCAATGCCTGGTTCACCCTGATCGGTTTCATGGGCCTTTACACCCTGCTCGGAATTCTCTTTCTGTTTCTCGTTTATCGCGAAATTGAACATGGCCCGGGTGGCGGCCCGCATTCCGGCGATAGCGCCGGCGCATTGAACGGCGGCGGCGGAGGAAGCCAATAATGGGCCACCTGTGGTTTCTCCTCGTCGCGCTCATGCTCACTGTTTACGTCGTGCTCGATGGTTTCGATCTCGGCGCCGGAATCATTCACTTGTTCGTCGCTCGTACCGAAGAGGAGCGCCGCCTGGTCCTCCGCTCCATCGGCCCGGTGTGGGATGGCAATGAAGTCTGGCTTCTCGCCACCGGCGGCACGCTCTACTTCGCCTTTCCCTCGCTCTACGCGGCCAGCTTCAGCGGGTTCTATCTGCCTCTTATGATCGTATTGTGGCTCCTGATCCTGCGCGGAATTTCCATCGAATTTCGCGGCCATGTGGCCGAGCCGGTGTGGGCGGCATTCTGGGACGTCGTCTTCGCATTTTCAAGCCTGCTGCTCGCCATCTTCTACGGCGCGGCGCTCGGCAACGTGGTTCGCGGCGTGCCGTTCGACGCCCAAGGCCGCTTCTTCGAGCCTCTGTGGACCAACTTCCGCCTCGGGCCGGATACCGGCATCCTCGATTGGTACACAATTCTCGTCGGCGTTTTTGCTCTCCTGGTTCTTACCCTGCATGGTGCGCTGTGGGTGGCGTTGAAAACGGAAAACGCACTGAACCGGCGATCCCGTCAGGCGGCCCGGGTGATCTGGTGGGGAGTCGCGGCGTTCACCGCGATTGTGACCTTGCTGACCTATCGCGTGCAGCCGCACGTCGGCGAAAGCCTCTCCGCGCATCCCTGGAGATTTATCTTTCCGGCGGTTGCTGTGGCAGGCCTGCTGGGAATGGGTTGGTTTATCGAGCGGAAAAATGACTCCCGCGCGTTTTTCAGTTCCTGCGCGTACATTGTCGGAATGCTGGCAAGTGTTGCATTGGGCTTGCATCCTTACCTGCTGCCGGCCTCCACGAACTCAGCATACGCGCTTACCATTGAGAATTCCCAGGCTCAGCCTTACGGCCTGCGTATCGGACTCATCTGGTGGCTGATCGGAATGGCGTTCGCAATTTCCTACGCCGTTTACACCTATCGCAGTTTCGCCGGAAAAGTCCGCCCATCCGGCGGAGAAGGCTACTAGTCTCGGAGGCGCCGTTCACTTCCCCTTTGGCACCCCAATCGCCCAGGCATATCCATCGGGATCAGCAATAATCACGTCCCGCCACCCGTGCGGCTTATCCATCGACGGTTGCAGCACAACCGCCCCCGCCTCTCGCGCACGCGCCTCCGTCTCATCCGGATCGATCCCAAAGAGCCTAAGTTCCGCACCCAATCCGCGCCGCACTCCGCCACTCAATTCCGAATACCACGGATGATGTTCATACGTATGATCGGCATGGACCATGAATTCCAATCCCGCAACGCGAAACGCCGCAAAATCCGTATCCCGGTAATGCACTTTCGCTCCCACCACCTTGCCATAAAATTCCACCGAGCGCTCCACATCTGCCACCAGCAAATTCACGGTAAAAGCAGGCATCCCCCGCCCATAATCATCCGCCGGCATCCAAGGCTCGCCACCCGTCCTCTTCGTCGCCATCACGCCAACTCCTCCGCCTCCAACCCCAGCAGCCCACGGATATGTACGGTTGCGCGCAATCATGCGCGGTCTTGCATGCTGTGTAGGGGCGGGCTTCAGCCCGCCCAGGTTCTTGCGAGCGTCGCCTTTGATCGTGAATCTGGCTTTGTAGGGGCGCTGCTAGTGCGTTCTGTGCACCCCGATGAGTTTTATCGGGGCTGCGCCCGTCTTTGACTACATTCGACAAAAACAAAGCCGTTAGTCCAAGCCCCACGCCCTCGACGAGCGCCCCGCTCACTGCCGGGCATCGAGAAATCCTGAACAAACTCCGCATCCACATCTGCGTTGCCAGCACCCGGCTGTCTCCACTCATCAACCCCTAAATCTTCTTCCACCCAAAAAATCCAACCAGCGCCCCGCCCAATATCACCACCACGCAAAGCACCGGCGGAATCACCACCACCCGGCTCGTCTCCACCGTCGCCCGCACATCCCCCACACGAATCTCATTTTCCTCATGCATTCCATAATTGATCCGCCCCACAACCAGTCCAGCTACCCCCAAGGCGATGAACAAAATTCCCATGCAAACGAAAGTCTTGCTCCGCGCACCGGGCGTTGAGCGGACCGCAGACTTCAAATTCTTGGTATTCCGCGGAATCGAAGTCCTCCCAAGCATTGGCGGTCTACTTGCACCCATTCCGAGCGATCATTCAGCGATTCGAAAATAGGTTCGCCAAAGCGGGTTATTATCCAAATCTAGATCAACTCGATAAACGCCTGGAGGAAGGTTTGAAATCGGAAATTCCGCGCTCCAGAATTTGGTTTGCCCGGCGTCGAGACTAACTTTTGCCGGTTGGCTCTGTCCGAGCATCCGGTTATCGAGATTGTAGATCAGAATGCTGGAGAGTCCCTTCCTCTTCTGCTTCGGCGCTAGAATCAGGAAAATATATGCCCGCGTGTCGGCCCGCGTGTATTCGAATTTGTCGTCAATCATGCCCGGCATCTTGGTTTTGTCTTTCGGCAGTGATTTCGTCAAAGTTCCGGAAACGACGTCGTCTTTCCAAACAAGCGGCGGCACAAACTGCCCGTCAGCCGCCAGTTGCTCCAGCGTTGTCTCCTGTGATTTATCCGGAACTCGAGGCACCAGCCAAATCGGCGTCGCCATCGCCGCGTGCATCATGCCCTTCGCGGCCAGCAGATTGATCGCATAACTCGTTCGCCCGGACTCCAGCGTCGAAACACCAGGCAACAAGCTACCTCCCACGATCCCGATCGCCTCACCATATTCGTTCAAAACTGCGGAGCCGTATGATTCGCCGGTGGGTGCATTGGCAAGGTCCAGCCGGTCCCCCCACCCCGGATTCACCTCCTTGCCCACAACGTTAGTTTCGACAATCACCCGATTGTTCGGTCCCGCTGTGTCGAGGAATACGCATCGGTCACCGACTAGCGCGGAATCAGGCTTTGCGACCTGTAGAGCAGGACCTTCCGCTGTAGCAACCTTCAATAGCGCCCAGTCCTGCCGGCGATTCCACGCAGCGATATCTTTCGTTTCCAAACTTTGGCCGCTGGGAAGCCGGACACGTAGCAAAGCCGCTCCGTCAATTACCTGAAAGGCCGTCAGCACTTGTCCTGGTGCTGTGAAAAAGCCCAATCCGCGGCCAATGATCTCGCCTTGCGCGTTTCGCTTTTCGATTGTGACCGTCGAAGCTCCAGATCTCTGGTAGAGTTGCGCGGGCGTCAAAAGCGTAGGCCCGGCAATTACTGGGTTCGGGTTAGATCCGTTCAAAATCTGAAACGTGTGAACTCCGGTCACCTCGCCATCCACGCGAGCTTCTAACGTCCACATTCCTGTTTGCGTCGTATCTGCAACCAGGAGCTGCCAGAATCCTCCAAATCGGTTTTGCTTTGCTTCGTAATCGAAATCGGAAATCGCGTTAATCTTTCCGTCTGGATTCTTCCAGACTCCCTCAAAGTGATGCGGTCCTGGAACTCCTTGCCATTCGAAGTAGACAATTATCTGATGATCCTGTCCCAGGTAGAAGACGGTGCGAGGGTCCTGGATCACATACGTTCCGTTTATTTGTTCGCCTTTGGTCCCGGAAACGGATCGTAAGACGTGAAACTTCGGCGGCGCTGCTTCAACGCCTCCACCGGCTTGCGCATGTGGTTTGGGCTCTTGAGCGCTCCGCGCGCATCGAATTGCGGCGGGCGAAATAGACAACGCGAGGATAAAATAAAATATTCTTCGCATCAAATGTCAGTAAGTTGCGTAGACATGCAGTGTACCAAACGCGAAACACATCAACAACGGCGCTACCGATAGGGCGTGACGCAGCGGCCGGCATTCGTTGATCTTGAGCCTCGAAGGGCCGCGTCCTCGCGCTCAGGCGCAATCGCTGCTAGAATTCGAACTACTGCTTCTTCCGGTGCGATTCAAACCAATCAATCGTGTACGTTACCTTGGCCACTTGATGGCTCGGCCGCCGCTGCATTCCATGGGGCTCTCCTGGAAACCGCACCAGCGCGGCCTCAACCTTCAATAATTTCAAAGCCGCGTAATATTGCTCCGCCTCCGAAATCGGCGTGCGGAAATCTTCTTCGCCCGTCATCAGCAGCGTCGGCGTTTTCACGTTCTTCACCAATGAAAGCACCGACCGCTTCATATATTCCTCGGAGTTGTCCCACGGATTCCCCGGAAACCAGTAAAGCGTGCCAAACGCCGGCAAATCCGAAGTCAGCACCCAGCTATACCAGTTGATCACCGGATACAAGCTGGCCGCCGCGCGGAATCGCGTGGTATGGTCGATCATCCAGCAGGTCAGTACGCCCCCGCCCGAGCCGCCCGTCACAAACAGATTGTCCGCGTCGATATATCCTTTCGCAATCACAGCATCCACGCCCGAATTCAAATCGTAAAAATCATCGCCTGGATACGCGTGATGAATCAGGTTGGCAAATTCTTCCCCGTAGCTGGTGCTGCCGCGCGGATTCACATACACCACAACGTAATCCTTCGCCGCCCAGAACTGCTTGTTCAATTCGAATCGATCGCCGTAATTCGCGAATGGCCCGCCGTGGATTTCAATAATCAGCGGATATTTTTTCGACGAATCGAAATCCGGCGGCTTCACGATCCAGCCCTGAATTTTGCGTTTGTCGAGCGACGATTCGTACCAGATCTCCTCCACCTGGCCCAATTTCTTCTGCATAAAAAGCTGCTGGTTCAGCGCCGTGATCACCTTCGCTTTCGAATCCGCGCGCGTCCCCGCCGCCACGTCTCCGGGATCGGAAGGAGTGTTGTAAATAGTGGCAAACGCCCCGCCATGCGCCACGCTGAAATTGGACCCGCCGCCCACGTGGTCGCTCACCACTTTCGTTGCGCCATCCAGCGAAGCGAAGGCTAGCTTGGTATCCCCTTGGTCGTCATACGTGAAATAAACTCCGCTTCCATCCGCGGCCCACTCCGGATTTTCCGCGTCGCGATCCAATTTCGCCGTCAGCACATGCGGATTGCTTCCATCGCGCGCCATCAAATATAAATGCGTGGTCTGATGGCCCTGGTAGCGGTCGTCGAATCCACTGTAAGCGATCCATTTTCCATCCGGCGAAATCGCCGCCGAATTGTTCGGCCCGTTGCGATGCGTCAGTTGTTTCTCCGATCCATCAGCAACGGAAATCTCAAAAACCTCCGAATGCAGCGGCTCGTACTCGTAATTGGTCGTCCCGTTCATCGAAACGAAAAGTGATTTCCCGTCGGGAGCCCACACCGCCGCGCTGCCGCTGAATCCCGCGGTCGAAGGCCCGTGCGGATAATTTCCGCTCGTCAATTGCCGCGCCGCCCCGCCATCCGCCGACACGATAAAAATTTGTGGATAACCCGGCTTCAAATATCCCGGCCCGTTGAACCGGTACATCAAGTTCTCGTAAACTTTCGGCGGATCGGCCCACTTCGCGCCTTCCGGCGGCGTCGGCAACGCCCCGATCTTCGCGGGGGGCGCAGCCACCAGAGAAGAAAACGAAATTTGCTTTCCATCCGGCGACCACTCCAGTCCGCTCGGCGAATTTTCCAAATCCGTCAATTTCGCCGTCTGCCCCGAATCCATCCAGCGAACATAAATCTGCGATTTGCCGCCGTCGCGATCGGAAACGTAGGCGATCCGCGCCCCATCCGGCGACCATCGCGGCGACGTATCGCTGTAAGTCCCGGTGGTCAGCGCCCGGTTTTCGCTTCCGTCGAAATTAATGACCCAAAGATTCGACCCCCGCCGGTCCGTCATCACATCCGCGAACTGCCGCACATAAACAATCTGTTTTCCGTTAGGCGAAATCTGCGGGTCGCTGGCCGTCTGAATATTGAAAACATCCATCGGAGTCAACCGCTCCGATCGTTCCGCCGCCCAACCCCACGCCCCGTTCATCGCCACCAAAACGCCAACAACAATCGTCCACTTAGCAAAATGCCGCATCATCCCCCTCCAATACAGCTCGTCCTATATCTTTGTAGGGGCCGGCTTTAGCCGCGCCCTCTTTCTTTTCTCGCCCCCCGGTCATTCCGAACCCCACGCCCACGCCGCCCGGCCACACCAAATAAAAAGGGGTGAGGAATCCCGAGCATCCCTAAAATCTCAAAACCGCGATAGCTCCCCTCGATTTTTCGCGACGGAACTGCGCGCAAATCAATGCGCCTCAGGCGCCATCGGCTTAATAATCTCGCTCATCACATCTGGTTTCGCGTTATCCCGCTCCAAATGCGGGTACCGCAACCCATCGTGATAATTCAGCGAGTACGTCTTAAAATAATTCCCATTCGCCACCAGCAGTTCCAACGGTTTCGATCCGCCTTTCGATCCCTGAATCGCCTGCCGCAAAACTTCCGGTGACCACTGCCGTCCGTTCACCGCCTGCAGCCTCATTCCCGGACCGATTCCCGCACTCGCCGCAGCCATCTCCGGGATCACGTCACGTATTGATCCATCGTCGTCCAGCACCATCCCAATCGAAAAACTCAAATCCAGCGTCTTGCGCGCCACATCAGACGCCAACTGGTTCTCGTTCCTTTCCTCGCTGTAAGCCAGGTGCCACCCGCCGTTTTCGATTCCGCCCTTCGGCGCGTTGGGATTCAACGAATTCAATCGCGTCGTCAAAAAATTTCGCCAGTCGTACGGCGTCACATCATTCAGCCCCGCCACCACATCCTCAAACGTGTAAGGCTTCAGTTGCGGCGTTCCTCCCGGCCCGCCGTGGAACGCTCGGCAGAAATCATTCAAGGATTTCTTCCCCTGCGTCTGCTGGCGGATCAACGTATCCACATCCAGCCAAATTAGAAATCCTTCTTCGTAGTAGTCCGTGCTTCGCCGCCACGCCGTCCATTCATCCGGCGCCGCATAAAGCAACTGCGCCGCATCCGCGGTATCCTGCAGCGGCCTCCAGGTGCGCCCCGCGCGGTGATCCAGCATTGCCGCGACAAATGCCGCCTGCTCCCGGAATTGCTGTGGAGTCCACAGCCCGCTCCGCGCCGCCAGAATATCGCCCAGGTATTGCGTCAATCCCTCATACACCCACAGCAAATCTCCTTTCATCGGTTGCTGGAAATCCGAAGTAGCCAATCCCGCCGGCCGCCGGAATTTTCCGTTCCAAGAATGCACAAATTCGTGCGGCAGCAAATCCGCTGAATAGAGCCGCAGCATATCGTCCAGCAACGTGCGCTCCGCCACTCGATCATCGCTCGATTCATGGTGTTCCAGGCCGAAATGCGCCACGTCATCGCTCAGCGTCAGCAGGAAATGATAATCGCGGTAATGCCGTGACCCGAACAGCGCCCCCGTCTCCGCCACCAGTTGTTTATAGTGCATTTGATCAGCGGCATTCATTTCCAGGCGCCGCGGACTGTCCGCGGCAATATCAATTTCATGTGGCGGGTTTTGCCCCGGCGTCAGATGCACGATCCGAAAATGCGCGCCGGAAAGCACCGGAGAATCCACCAGCGTCTCAAGCGAAACCGGCGCAAACTCGATCATCGAACCGGACTGCCTCGTCAATCGGCAGCGCCGTGCCAAACTTCCATCCCTCCGGCAGCCGCAAGCTCGCCTGATAGGTAAGTTGGCTCACCGGCCAGCCCTGCGGATACAGCAGCACTTGATTCCAGCTCAAAACATTCAGTTGCGCCGTAGCGGACTCCCCGAAGAGAATCTCGACCCCGCGCCCGACAGCAAGAAATCCAGGCTGACGTCTAGCTCGCTCGCGCCTTCCGGCACATCCAAATGAATCGCAAACATGTCCACCAAGTCGCGCCGCCAGGGGACAACTTTCCCACCAGCGGTAAATTTCAGTCCAGCCAGATTCACGATCGGCCCGTCCGGCATGTGCTCCCCCGGAATCCACTCTGGGTAGTAAAGCGTCAGCGGCCCCGGCCTCACCGGAATCGCCAGCTTCGCGTGCAGAATGGATCGCGGAGCCTCCGTCGTGTCTACCGCCAACTTAATCGGCGCCAGCGGCTCTCGGGTCCGCTGCGCTTTGAGAGATGGGCCCGCTAGTCCGCAAGCGCAAAAAAGAAAAAACACCGCCGAAGCCCATCGAGAGCCGCGACGATTGTCAAAAAGTCCGGACATGATTCCCCCTTGCTAGATTAATTCTCCGAATGAAACGTAAAAAAATCGGCCGCGATCAGAGTGACGTCATCCGTTCCTTCCCAATCTTTCTCGGCGTACTCTGCGGTAAATCTTTTCTTTCGCTCTTGTTTTTCTCTGATTTCTCGTTCCTAGTGTCCTCTACTGAACGCTAACCCCCAGCTGCCAAAACAAAAAGCTCAGCAAATCCGTCCCCTCCTCAATCTGTTTCCCAATCGGCCGCCCGCCCGAATGCCCCGACTTCGTATCATAGAGCAGCAGTACCGGACGATCCGATCCCGTCGCGGCCTGCAGCTCCGCAGCCATCTTCCGCGCGTGCAAGGGCGCCACGCGCGTATCGCCGTCTCCCGTAATAAAAAGCACCGCCGGATATTTCGTCCCCGCATGCACATTGTGATACGGCGAATACGCGTATAAATATTTGAACTGTTCCGCATCGTCCGACGACCCGTATTCCGGCACCCACCATCGCGCCACCAGGAACTTTTGGAATCGAATCATGTCCAGCAGCGGATACAGGCAAACCACCGCCTGAAACAAGTCCGGCCGCTGCGTCAACGCCGCTCCCACCAGCAATCCTCCATTGCTCCCGCCCATGATCGAAAGCTTCGCGGGCTTGGTATAATTATTTTTTACCAGCCATTCCGCCGCATAAATAAAATCGTCGAACACATTCTGTTTGTTTTCCATCATTCCCGCATGGTGCCACGCCTCGCCGAATTCTCCGCCGCCGCGCATGTTGGTCACTGCCCACACGCCGCCTTGCTCGGCCCACACCACCGCGTTGGCCACGAAATTCGGAGTCTCGCTCACATCAAATCCGCCGTACCCGGTCAGCAGCGCCGGCCGCGCCCCGTCCAGCTTCAGTCCCTTTTTGTAGAAAAGAAACATCGGCACGCGCGTCTTGTCCTTCGATTCGTACCACACCTGCTTCACTTCATAATTCGCGCTTTCAATCGGCACCTTCGGCTTCGCCCACGCCGTCAGCGTCCCTTTCGCCACATCGTACCGGTAAATCGTTTCCGGAATCGGAAACGACCGGAATCCGAAAAATACCTCGCCGCTGTTCCAATGTCCCTGCAGCCCGGTCACCGTTCCCAGTGCCGGCAACTTCACGGCAACCGCCTCCTTGCCGCTCACATCGAACAATTTCAATTCCGAAGTTGCGTTTCGCGTGTATTCCACCAGCAGCTTTCCGCCTGATAGTCCCGCGCTTTCCATTCGCGCATCGCCTTCCGGAATCACCACGCGCCAGTGCTCTTGCCCCGGATTCTTCAGATCGACCGCGATCACTTTCCATTTCGGCGCCTGCCAGTTCGTCAGCAGATACATCGTGCCGCCTGCAATTTCCCCATTGAAAAATCCATCCATGGGTTTCACGATTTGCGTAATCGAACCGTGATTCTTCACGTCTTGCACGTACACCTCGGAGTGCTCGGTGCCCGATCCGTACGCCACTAGGATGCTCAAGTATTGCCCATTATCGGAAATGTCCACCCCGATAATTTTGTCCTTGCCGTATCCCTTTCCGAAAATTTCCTTGTCGTTCGCCGCATCTGTCCCCATCGCGTGGAAATAAACCCGAGGCCCGTCTGCCGTCAGTCGCGAATAATAAATTCCGCCGCCCGCCGGCAGGATTACCACGCCGAAATAATCCGACCGCGGCAATTGATCGGCAAGTTCCTTCCGGGTGTCCGTATCCATTAAGTGGATGGTCACCTCATCCTCTCCGCCCTTGCGCACTCCATAGGCGATCAACTTTCCATCCTCCGAAACCCGCGTCAGATTCACGCTCACCGTGTGGTCCGCGCTCATCGGCCCGGGATCGACCAACAATTCATCAGGTCCGTCCGCTCCCTTGCGCATGTAAATCGCCGCCAAATCCTGATCCGCCTCGCGCTTCGTGAAAAAATATCGTCCACCGTAAGCGCGCGGCACGCCAATGGTGTCCACCTTCATCAGCGCCGTAAGCCGCGCTGTGATTGCCTCGCGCCCTGGAAGTTTCCGCAGCGCCGATTCCGTGCATCTGTCCTGCGCGTCAATCCACGCCCGCGTTTCGGGGCTGGTCTGGTCCTCCAGCCAGCGATACGGATCGCTAATTTCCACTCCATGCACATTCTCTTTCACATTATCCGTGCGCGTTGGTGGCGGGCATTTCGCGGACATGTCCTGCGCCCTTCCCATCGCCGCAAACACTGCCACTGCCAGTGCAATCGCCGCCGCGCCCATTCCCATCCGGTAAATTGCGCGGCCGATTCGCGTCGGCACGCTCCGATCCAATTCGATTTTCATGACGGTCCTTTCAATGATCAGGTAGCCGGCGTAGCGGTCTTGCGCGCCGGATTAAAAAATGGCAATGGAGCCACTGTGGCACTTACTCTATGACGAACTGCTTCCACCGTAAGTTCCATCTCGATCGGCGTTCCTACTGCCGCGTGTTCACTGCCCACGCACGCCAGTGCAATCATCTTTTTCAGCGTGGGCGACCACGTCGTTGACGTCGCCTTGCCCACTTGCTTTCCCTTGCGATAAACCGGCACAGCCGCCCGTGATGCAATCGCGGGAACCTGTGGCGCCAGTCCCAGCGCTTCGTAATGTCCCTCAATATCTTCCCAGCGAATCTCCAGCCCCACGATTTTCCGTTCAGGCCCGCGCTTCTGCTCCGCCTCCAATGCGTTCCGCCCCACAAAATGTTCCTTATCCAGATGCACCATTTTTCCGAACACCAATTCGTAAGGCGAATATTTTTGCGATTCGATCAGCGCCTTCTTGCTGCTGATGTAATCCACTTCGATCAGCAGCAATCCCGCCTCGATCCGCGCCACATCCAGCGCCAGCATTCCCGCCGGCGTGCAAATCAAACGATCGCCCCGCCTCAAAAATCGCGTCCCACACTTTCACCGCGTCCTTCCACGGCATCCACACTTCATATCCCAGGTCGCCCGTATATCCAGTCCGCGAAATGTCCACCTTTACCCCGCCAATCTTGCCCTGTGTCACGCGAAAATATTTCAGGTTTGCAACGTCCGCATCCGCCACCCGCCCGAGCAATCGAGCCGACGTCGGTCCTTGCAGCGCAAGAGCCGCCACTTCTTCGGAAATGTCGTCGATCTGCACGGCCAGCCCCAGCGCGTTCTGCCGGAACCATCGCAAGCTCGGATCAGCCGCGGTCCACCGGTAGGTATTTTCGTCTAGCCGCGAAATCGTTCCATCATCAATCACTTTTCCCTGTTCATCGCACCAGCAGCAGTAAATCACCTGGCCTACGGCAACTTTCCGGATGTCCCGGGTAATCACGCGGTTCACAAACTTGCTCGCGTCCGGCCCCGTAATCCAATATTTAAACAGCGGAGACACGTCAATCACGGCCGCCGCGTTCCGGATCGCATTGTATTCATGCTCATGATGCGTCTCGTAAGCGCTGACCGTGTAATAACCCGACCATTCGCGGTAATTCAAACTTTCGCAAAGCGGAAAAGTCCGTTCGTGAAATGCAGTTCCAATGGGCACAACAATCCCTCCCGGCAAAAAAGCCAATCCCTGATGTTCCGCCGCGAACCCGTCTGAATCCACCCCGGATGCTCGCGCGAATTATAGTCGCCCAATCGCCGCCCCCGCAAGCCAAGCCAGTTGCCAATTGACCTCGCGAACAGGGTGTTTGTAGGGGCGCTGCTTGCTGCGCCCGCCCGTCGAGCGGACAGTCGGTATGTAGCGGTCTGGTATTTATAGGAGCCGGCTTTCGAGGGGGGAGTTTACCCCGATGAACTTCATAGGGGCGTCCCGACGTTCTTCGTTGGGAAGCCGCGCCATCTCAGGGCCGTTGTAGGGGCCGGCTTCAGCCGCGCCCCAGGGCCAATCCGCAATCTAAACATTCTCATTTTGTACAACCACCAAGCGCCCAAGCCATCGCCGTCATTCCGAGCCCCACTCCCACATCGCCCAGCCAAACAAAATGAACCGGGGCGAGGAACCCAGCGCAGCAGCCCACTATTCCATGGTGTCGAACGGCGCACGAATCCCCAACCCCAATCCAAACCTTGTAGCATCGCCCGCGCCCCGTTAGAATGTGCAATCCTTCCGTTGCCGGCACCGCAAACCCGCGCAGCGGCGCAAAATCAACCATGCCCTCTCGCTACGACGTAATCGTAATCGGCGGCGGCCACAATGGCCTGGTCAACGCGGCCTATCTCGCCCGCGCAGGCAAAAAGGTTCTCGTCCTCGAAAAGCGTTATGTCCTGGGCGGCGCAGCAGTAACCGAAGAAATTTTCCCCGGCTTCCAATTTTCCGTTTGTTCTTACGTAGTTTCTCTCCTCCGCCCGGAAATCATTCGCGATCTCGATTTGCCGCGCCACGGCCTGGAAATCCTTCCGCTCGACGGCACTTTCACTCCCATGCTCCAGGGAAAATACCTCTGGCGCGTCAACGACCACGCCAAAACCCGCCGCGCCATCGCCGAACACTCCCGCGTCGACGCGGAAGCCTACGACGAATTCGGCAAAGCCATGGTCGCCATGTGCCATTTCGTCAAACCGTTGCTGGCAATGGTTCCGCCCGACCCCACATCGCTCGATCCGCGCGACCTGAAAAAACTGCTCTTCCTGGGCAAGCGCTTCCAGATCTCTCCCCGCCGAAGACAAATACAACCTGGTCCAGCTCATGACCATGAGCGCCGCCGATTTTCTCGATCAATGGTTCGAAACCGATGTCCTCAAAGCCACCATGTCGGCTTCCGGAATCATCGGCACATTTCTCGGCGTCCGCTCGCCAGGCACCGCTTACGTTTTGCTGCATCATTACATGGGCGAAATTGACGGCGCATTCCGCGCCTGGGGATTCAGCCGTGGTGGCACGGGTGCAATCTCAAACGCCATCGCCTCGGCCGCCCGAGAAGCGGGAGTCGAAATTCGCACCCAAGCCTCCGTCTCAAAAATTCTGATGAAGGAAGGTCGCGCCACTGGAGTCGTTCTCGAGAACGGCGAAGAAATTCAAGCCGGATCGGTTTCTTCCAGCGTCGATCCCAATCTCACTTTCCTCAAGTTGATGGAGCCGAAGGAACTTCCTGCTGAATTTGTCGAGGAAGTTCGCCGCTACAAATATCGCGGCTCCTCCGGCAAAGTAAATCTTGCGCTCGACGCGCTGCCGGATTTCACGTGCCTCCCCGGCCCCGGCGCGCATCTGCGCGGCGCAATGTCCATTTCGCCCTCCCTCGAATACATGGAGCGCGCCTTCGACGACGCCAAGTACGGCGATTTCTCCCGCCGCCCTTACATTGACATCGTGATTCCCAGCCTTACCGATCCATCCGTCGCGCCGCCGGGCAAGCACGTGCTTTCTTGTTTCGTTCAGTACGCGCCCTACAAATTACGGGAAGGGAATTGGGATCAGAAGCGCGAGGCCTTCGGAGACGCTGTAATCGATACGCTCGCTCAATACGCCCCCAACATCAAAAAAATTATCATCGGCCGCCAGGTCCTAACGCCGCTCGATATCGAGCGCTTGGTCGGCCTCACCGAAGGCAACATTTTCCAGGGCGAACTTTCGCTCGAACAATTGTTTTTTTTGCGCCCCGTGGCCGGATGGGCGCGCTATCGCACGCCCATTCGCAATCTTTATATGTGCGGCTCGGCCACGCATCCCGGCGGAGGCATCATGGGCGCCCCCGGCCGCCTGGCGGCCGTCGAAATGTTAAAAGACGGCACAGGAAAATCCAATTAGCGTGGCGGCTCAGAAATTTGCCCGTGCTTTTTTGGGGTGGTTGTGTAGCGCCACCCTTCAGGGTGGCATCTTTGGATTCGATCATTTACCCGCCCAAAGGCGGAGCGCTACGTCGAGCCAGGAATATGCAAGAATTTTGCAACTCTTCTAACTAAACGCATGGCCACCAAAGGCAACGTCGTAATCATCGGCGCCGGGCACAACGGCTTGGTCACCGCCTTCTATCTCGCCAAGGCGGGATTCAAGCCCATCGTGCTTGAGCGCCGTCCCATCGTCGGCGGTGTCGCCGTCACCGAGGAATTCCATCCCGGATTTCGCGCTTCCACCATCGCGCACACGTTCGGCCCGCTGCTTCCCGTCATCGCCCGCGAAATGAAGCTCGAACAATTTGGATTTCAATTGATCGAGCCCGACGTTCGCATTTTTGCTCCCGCGCTGGATGGCCGCTCGATCGTCCTCTATAACGATCCCGCAAAGTCCGCGCAGAGCATCGCCAAATATTCCGCGCGCGACGCAGGAAAATTTCTCGAATTCGAATCCGTTCTCGGCCGCATCACGCAATTTCTCAGCCAATTGATCACGCTCACTCCGCCCGACATCGAAGATCCTTCGTCCGCCGATATTTTCCGGTTGCTCAATCTCGGCAGAAATTTTCGCGGCCTCGGCAAAAAAGATATGCAGCGCTTGCTGCGCTGGGGACCCATGGCTGTAGCGGATTTCGCCGCCGAATGGTTTGAATCCGATTTATTGCAAGCCGCGATTGCGGGCCGCGCCATTTTCGGAACAGCCACCGGTCCCGCGTCACCGGGAACCACCGCCGTCCTGCTCCTCCGCGCTGCCGCCGAATCCCACTACGCCGGAGTCGCTTCCATTCCCGCGGCGGCATGGGCGGCCTCACGCAAGCCATGGCTGCCGTCGCGCAGAAAGCGGGCGCGCAAATCCGCACTCGCGCCGAAGTCTCGCAGATTTCCGTAAAACGGGGCGCGGTTACCGGGGTAGTCCTCGCCGATGGCGAGGAAATTCCCGCCCGCGCCGTGATTTCCAACGCCGATCCCAAGCGCACCTTCCTGAAGCTTGCTCGATCCGGTCACTCTCGAACCAAGTTTCCTCGCCAAAGTGCAGCACTATCGCTCGAAGGGCGCCGTCGCCAAAATTAACCTCGCGCTCTCCGGCCCGCCGCAGTTCAAGGCGCTCGAAGGTGCGTCCAACGGCACGCTTTCCGGCAGAATCCACATCGGTCCGGATATTGATTCCATGGAGCGCGCCTTTGACGCTTCCAAATACGGTGAATTTTCCCGCCGCCCGTTTCTTGAAGTCACCGTTCCAACGCTCGCCGATCCTTCGCTCGCCCCTGCCGGCCAGCACGTCATGTCCATCTTCGCCCACTTCGCTCCTTACCATTTAAAATCCGGCGATTGGGACGCGCACCGCGAAGCGCTCAGTGATGCCGTCGTCGAAACGCTCGAAGAATACATTCCTGAGATCGGCTCGCTCCTTCTCGACGGCGAAGTGCTCACTCCCAAGGATCTCGAAGTGAATTACGGTCTTACCGGCGGCCACATCTTCCATGGCGAACCCGCTCTCGATCAACTTTTCACCATGCGCCCCCTGCTCGGTTGGTCGCGCTACAGCACTCCCATTCGCCATCTCTACCTCTGCGGTTCCGGCACCCACCCCGGCCCCAGTTTCACCGGCGCCAGCGGCTACAACGCCGCCCGCGAAATCCGCAAACACCTCAAGCGCTAATCTTTCCACCGCGCCAGTTCCTGGCCGCACGGACAAGGCTCTGTGCATCAAATCCATTGCAAAGACCGACCGCGAAAATAATCGCACCAAAACAGGCGATATAGGAGCGATTAGAAATTCATATCTCGCAGTATTCAGGGCGTTTACAGGTTTTCGACTGTAATCCGTGGTGGCGATTAGAAATCGCCATTTTGCTGCCGGTATTGTCCCTCGGAACGCGCGCTTGCGGCACTCCGAAAGCGCACTTGCTGGAGGCGCGGGTTTTCAGTGTGAGTTTGACGCGGAACGTGTCGAGCAGAGGAAGTTGGTAGGCAGGAATCGGAGGCTGACCGTGTTGCCTGGGCAGCGCTGCCATATTCCCTCATACCACTGTTTACCACAAAGGTACCTAAGAAGTCAAGACCTTTTTGGGAGGGTACATTTTGCCGCGCGCCCCTTTCCTCCCGGCTCCATTAGGATGGGTTGCGATTCCGGCCTCTCTTCCGTGCAAGATAAATGGAAACAGACCACACGGAACAACACCCATATTTCGACCAAATACAAAAGAACCCCACCATTTCACAAAGCGAAAAGATGGGGCACCCACACCCAAATTCATTGCGACTCGTTAAACCTCTTCCACCCGCCCAGCGGAAAAGAAATCATGAGCTAATCTTCCGGTCACCCGCCGAGCGCGATTTCGTCTTCCGTCGAGTGGCTCTCACTTTCGCGCTCTCCTTTCGATAGTCGAAAACTTTGACCCATACGTTCGGAATTTGTTCGAACGCCGCTTTCACTCTTTGAAGACTTTTAGATCCCCTATTATCGATGATCAGGAATATACCTTCGGAGGCTCCATAACCCTTCATGTATTGTTGCATGCTAATGAAGGACGAGGACTTCTCCGGTTCGGAAGCTTGCATATCCTTGTTGGAAGCCAATTTCAGTTCAATAATTACGGGTCCCGCAAACCCGTAGCGAATCAGGAAATCTGTCCGCTTTTCGTCGAGTAATTGTGGCTCTCGAAGCACTTCGACTTGAAATCCACGCTTTAGGAAGATGTTTTCGACTTGACTCTTGAGTGTCTTCTGTATGAGTTTTTCGAATTGCTGCAGTTTGCCTTTATACACCTTGCCACTTAGAAGCAGATCGTAAGCACCCTCGGCCTCAATCCATCGGGTCAGATCAGTTTCGATTGCCGCCTTTAATTGGAGCATGAGGTCCTGAGAGTTGATTATCTTCTTGTTATCCCTGAGTCGAGCATAGTTGTATTGCTGAATTGCCTCAGTAATGTTTTGTGGTTTGCCCAGAAACGCAAGGTATGCTCGCCGGAGTTGGAGCATTTGTGCTGCAAACCAATTCGCCCCGCTATCGTTTCTGATAGCGGCGAGCTTTGTCTCCAACGTTTGTAGCGGCTCGTAGGAACGGAATTCTTTGAGATTGTCAAAGTATGCAAATACTATGCCCCAGAGATAGTTGGAATAGGCGTAGAAGTCTTTGCCTCTGGCCCACAGTGATGTCGCACAATCTAGCAGCAAAAGATAATCTTGCTCGTAGCCACGAGCTTTTAGCTGCATTAAGGGTGCTGCAAATCCCCTACCGCCGACTATCTCTTCTTCCAATGAGCTAACGATATGAGCCTGGGTCGGTTGATTAAAGGGTGCTGCACGCTCGACGACAGCTCGCAATTTCTGACGGATCGCATTCGGATCGGAGTATCTTGTAATAAGCAAATTGATTGCTGCCTCGGCAACTGTCGCTTCATTTGGGTCCGTGCTGTCTTGGTACGCGGACGCAATTTGCTTGAGAAAGTTCTCGTCGGAAACTAACGAATCGGCGACCGCAAGGGCCCGGCGTCTTATATCGGACGAAAAAGTTGATTCTTTTACGAACACTTGTAGTAGCGATGCTGCATCAATGACGTGGTTCTGCTCGACTGCTTCGACGAGATTTCCCGGCATGTGCCGCCAAAGGTCTGATCTGTGGTCTCTGTAAATTTCAATGACTGGTGTCAATTCTGTGGCGGTGATGTTGGTAGCCAAACGGAAAATCGCTCGAAGGTCGCTCCCATATGCAAATGGTATGAAGTTGATGATGCGCTGGCGATACTCCGTCAAATCGATACTCAGATGATCCGCCACTCGAAGTGCGTCGCTAAAAAGACTAATATTAGAACTTAGGCTGAATGTCGTCGTGTGCCCCTGATCTTCTTTCGTAACCGTTAGATCGTAGTCCTTAGGATCAATGCTTTTAAACACGGATCCCTTGATCAAATAGGCCAACCGCATTCGATTTTCGGAGGAAAGCAGGGGATCGAGATCTTTCGAATACTTCAGATAAAACGCAAATACTCCTGTACTGTATTGTTGTCCACCAGGGTCCAGGAGTTTCTTGAATTCCCCGTATCGTTGGCTTTCATCCGCAATCGCGGGTGACGTAGTTGTCAGAAGTTGCTGTTTGTCCCAATCTACGTATTGTTGAACCAGGAATGGTCTTCCAGCATCAAAGATTTCCTCACTCTCTTTTCTATTCGAGTACTTTGCAGTCAAAAGTACCGAGAATGCTGCCATTTGCTCGCCAGCAGCGATCATCACGGCCAGGTAACGCGGGACATCTTGTCTTTCAAGGATGCCCGCGAAGAACTGCTTGGTGAAGTAGAAACCGGAAGGTCCTTGGCTCGAACGGATCCTTTCGATGATTACGGGAAGAAAATTAGTGACCTTCTCCATTAGGATCTTACCTAATCCCAAGACGAAGGCAGAGCGCTCCGCTTGATGCGCCTCGCTAGGCTGAAATGCGCGTAAGATTGCTTCTTCACATAGCTCTAATATATCTTTGTCGCAGACTGCCCTTATATGTTCTAAAATTACATGATCTTGCTCCCGGAAAATTGAACACTTATCCAAAAACGCTTGGCGAAATACGACATCCTCCTTAAAGGTCGTGAGAAATATCTTGAGAGCCTCCAGTCCCCTAAGTTCATAAAGTCCATATCGCCCGTGGATCTCTCCTCTCCGTGTCGCCTCAAGAAAGTAGCTAATGCTTTTTTGACTCTCGGGAGCAATGGCCACACATAATTTCAGGAAAGCTCTTGCAACCAATTCATCTTTATCCATCAGTGTCGAAGGAAGATCATCCAGGACACTGGGGTCTTTCAGTTTCTCCATCCCAAACAATGCGTGCCGTTGCAGCACACCGTTGTCATTATCGTCCGAAGCGAACTCTATTAATCGTTTCCGCCAATAGGCTTGGTCGAGACTTGTTCCGGCTTCGAACAGGTATCCAACGATCAACGCAATATTCCCAAGCGGGACGAAGCGCTTTGGGCCGACGTCCTTGATGGCTTCTGAGACGCCGGATTTTAAAGGGATCTCGTCGGAAGCGTTGAAGAGAGCGGGTAACCGTGAGGCGAGTCTTGCTGGCATCCATTGAAGATGACGCTGATGGTATGCGAGAAGGTCATTAAATAATCTGCTTTTAAGCGCAAGAGCTACATTGTTCGGATTGATCCCACTCAACAAAGTCAAAAAGCCTTCATCGACGATCTTCGTTCCGCGAATACCAGAGAATTCAATTAGTTGCTCTATTAAATCTGGTCGCATGTCAACGAGGAACGTCAAGGTATTAAACCACGCCGGGTGGATGTCATTGACTTTGCTCTCGACGGCGAAGGTAAACGCGGTCACCCTTCGGGTCGGAGAAGCGTGTTATTTCTTTGGCAGCAAGGTATTCCTGGAACTCCGTATTTTCGAATTCAATGGATTCGTGATTGTCTTTCAGGAGCGATTTATCGAAGAACTTTTGTAAGCTTAGTTGGGCTAACGCTCCAAGTTTTAAATCCGATTGGAGTTCATCCAAGAACGTCATGAATTCGTCTTTGGAGATCGTTGTCGACTGATACACCTCCATTGTGAGGGCGAGCTTTTCCAGAAGCCGCTTCGTAATGGCGCCGTCATCAGTGTTCAACCGATTTTCCTCAAGCTTCAGTTTTGCGTGTATGAAGTACTCGAAGAGTTGGTTTCTGGAGACCTTCCGACTGAAGCAATTTTATTTTTGGCGAGGTACTCGCTGAGAAGAAAGAGATAGCGTGGAATTTGTATCACGAGCATGTTTTGGCCGAGTGAGGTTAGTTGCGCTAGAAATGTATCGATCTCTGGAGCGATCTGCCCAGCAGCGACCAGGTATTTTTTGACCTCTTCGTTCGTAAATGGCGAAATCGTAATGATTCGATATTCAGAAAAGCTGGCGGCGTGTCTGTTGGCGAACACCGACCGGGAAGAAATATAGATTGCTATTCGCGACGCCGGATTGGACGCCTCCTCGATCTTTTCGAGAACGGCAGGAAAGAGGCTACCTCGGACCTCATCCAGATCCCGTCGAGTAACAAGGCTGCTTCTTTTGGAGAGTTGTTCCGGAGGAATTCATCGATTAGGGCAATGGGATTTTCTTCCTTGAGGTAAATCAATTTTGATTGAGTTCCGTTCTCATTCAAATATTCCTGAATCTTCCCGAGAAGCAGCGTTTTCCCAATTCCCGGCTCACCGATGATAAGATTTCGCTTCCCTTGGACTACCTCAGGAACACCTACACGAGGTTTGTCACTCCAGAAATAGTGCGGTCCAAATGTATCGTAGAATTCCTTCGCTGCCGCCAATGTCGTATGAATATGAAGCGTCGGTTCGATGTACATTTCAATTCGAATGCCGAGATGCGTCCCAGACTGTCTTCAATCCATTGCAGCATAACACTCCATTTACCTATCACAGATGGCATCTTTAGCACTATGGAGAGTGGCCCACCCTTTGAGTGACTCTGTAAGAAACCTGAATCGAGAAGCGCGGCTGATTAGATGACGTTGTCGGCTCCTTCCTCCGAGTAGACTTGGTAGGCGGGTGGGACAGGTCTAACGAGTCGAAATGAATTTAGGTGTGGGTGCCCCATCTTTTCGTTTTCTGAAAAGGTGGGGTTCTTAGGTATTGATTCGAAATCTTGGCCGCCCCCGTGTCGCACCCCCGGCGCTTGAATTCTTTTTGGGCCACGGTACCCAGGCCTCACGGCCTGGGCTAACTTCTGCCGCACCTTCGGCGCTATCCGCAACGGCAAAAAAATCTGCTTCCAATTGCGGTGCATTCCTCGCGCCGGAGGCGTGGCCCTTCGAAGCTCCCTTCATTCCTCAGGGCGAGCAGGGTAAACACAATTTAGCCCCGTGCCCGCCGCGGCGGGTGCGGTAAACAGTTTTCAGGAATTCCAAGCGCCGTAGGCGCGACACCTAACCCAAAACCAAACTCCGGATCAAATTCCCCGTCGCGTCCTTTTGACAATCAGGCGAAAATTTCCACCCGGGGGACGCAGTTTCAAATTGTCATTCTGAGTCCCGCCGTCCGGGACGAAGAATCTCTCCGCGGTGTTCCGCGGATGGCGCGTGCCCCAAAACGTCCGTCGCTCCAACAAATTTCAGTCAGGGTACCCCAGGCGCCAGCCTTTCGCGCCTGGGGTTTTTGACCTGCTCTGATTGCTCCTCCTTCGCTTCCTCCCCGCTTCGAAATTCCAACATTCCTTCGAATCACCAGATCGATCCGCACCAATCACGCGCCAACGTCCGGCTCACGCGTTTGGTCCGTTTGAACGAATTACAACGCGATGTCAAACGACAAGTCCTCGATCATTTTGTCCAATTCGGATTGGGCTTGCTGTTTTTGGACTTCGAACTGGGCGACCTCGCGACGCAGAGTTTCGAGGCGCGTCTCTTGATCATCCAGTTGACGGGTATAGCGCTGGGTAAGGGTGCGCTCTTCGGGGCTGCCTTTCAGCGATTTCATGTTTTCGCGAAGGCGCTGCTGGTCGTCAAAAATCGATTTCATTTCGTTGTTGCGTACAGTGATCGCGAAGCTGATCCCGGCGACGACGCGTTTCTGTTCGAGAACTTGCCGCAGCGCCTTTTCGATTTCCGGAGTGATGGTTTTCTCATCGACGAACAGTTTCAACTGATCGTCCGACAGATTATTAATGGAAAAACTTTGATTGAGGACCATCGACTCGGCGATCGTCAACTTGGTGGTGCTCTTCGGTTCCGCGGATGCGCGGAACCGGTAGTAGGCGGCGGAGGCTTCCTCGGGTTTGGGAGCATCGGAGGCAAGCACCCAGCCATTCCGCACGGGATGCTCAATCACGATTACGCGTGCCGAACTATCTTCATTGCGGATGGTGTAGGTTTTCCGCTCGCGAACTTCCCTGGATTGGAACATCGTCCCGCGACGGATGATCACGTGGCGCACTTCTTGCATTTCGCTGTCAATATCCGCGTTGACGCGAACGGCCAGATCCACGGCGTAGGAAAGCAGCCGCCGTTCGTCCGGTTTCACGGGATCGAGCAATCCTTCGCCCGCGAATGCTTCGTCCTCGATCACGCTGAAGCTGCCGCCGTCGAGCGTTAGCCCGCTGGTGTTGCGAAGCCACAGAGCGTAAAGAGGCCGGGCGGAATTGAGCGACGCATTCCACAAGGAAACTTTTTCGGCTACCACGTCGGATTGCACGATGGGAACGAGGGCGGATTGATTTTTGCGGATGGTGACCGGTTCTTTGAGGCGGTACTCAAACAGATCGCCGATGTCCTGGCCATAGGCGGAGGCTTGTACGTCCTGCCGGGCTCGATCGAGATTGTTGGTACTGTATCCGCCTGGGCCTATTCCACCGCCCGCACCGCTCCCAATTCCTCCTCCCACTCCCCCTTGGAACCCATCCGAGGACGGAGTGCTCGAGCGGAGTTGCTGCAGTGCGATATAGTTCCGGCCATTCAGGGGCACACTCCCTTCCACCGTAACCGACTGACTGACAGCTCCCATCTCTAGCGCGACATCCTGCCTGGTCTGCGACCCGTTATTTACCGCGACATTCCGCAAGATACTGGCTTTGAAATTCGGCTTCTCGATTACCAGCCGGAACAATCCTGAAGGGAGATCATTGAACTGGTAATCGCCTTCACCATCCGAAATCGTGCTGGCCAGAAGCTGACCTGTATTGGAGAGCAGCCGTACCTGTGATCCTGAAACGCCAGCGCCGGTTGGATCGGTGACGCGTCCATTAATCCCGGCAAATCCGGCGCGCATGGTTCCTTCATGCGTTTGCGGAGTGAGCTGCACGGTATTGGGCATGGCCACGGAGGGACGCCGGGAATAATACGGTTGCGAGAGTTGCATGGTGAACGATTGCGGCGCGCCGGCTACCAGCGAAAGCTGGACATTGTTCCAATCTTCGCCCACGGTGTTATCCACGATGGCCCAGCCCTGCAGCAAAGGTTTGCTATTTGCTTTTGAGGGAAGAACGATGCGGTAGGTGGTCTTCCAAACGGGAACTTCGCTGATATAGCTCACATAGAGCTTGCGGTCGCCACTGCCTGCGGTGGAGATGACCATGCGGCGCAAATCCTGATCGCGTTGCGCGGCGATCAAGTTCAGGTAGCGGCCCACTTCCTGATTCAAATCGGATTCCAGCAGGCGGACGCTGACGGACGGAGTCAATTCGACTTCGCGAACTTCGCCGGATTCGCTGACCAGCGAAATCACGTCGACATTGACTGTAGTATCGCCGACGGAGCGCGTCTTTTGCTCGACGCTCAGCAGCCGTCCGGCGGTGACCAGTGTGCCGCTGCGGACTTCGAGCTTCGCGCCACGTAGGGCGCCTAAAAACTGGGAGACGCTGGTTTCCTGGCCGAGAGGAAGCCGCAGGGCTCCGAGCAGTTGATCGAGCGGGGCTTCGGAATTGTAGCCGACGCCGGTGATCTGGCCGCCGCTCAGGTCGAGAACCGTGAGCGATTTCAAAACGTCGTTGAGCTGGCCACTGGTGAAATCGATGTGGACATTTTCGTTGCCGCGGATTCCCCCCAGGTGCTCGAAATAGCCGACGCCGTTTTTATAAAGGACGACGCGTCGCACGGGAAGGTTGGAAACGGTGGAGGAATCATCCGATTTTGCCGAAGGGGGATTGGAGATGGAAGCAAGTGCGGTGGACTTGGCCGAAGTGCGGAACGCGACGGGCTTGGCAACTGGGGCCGGTTTCGATTGGGGGGCTTGGGCAGCGGTTTGCATCGTGGCAAAAAACACCCCTGCGCACACCCAGAACATTAGGCGCTTCATTGTTTCCTCCTGGGTAAAGTGCTATGTCCCGAATTACATGCACTGGAAAAACTGATTCAGTAACTGGCGGACGCTCAATCCTGATTCGATAAGATTTCAGTTGACGTGGCGGGGTTGCCCGCGCGCGAAAAAATTTGCAAGAAATTCCGCGATTCGGGATTTATGGAGAAGACAAGATTGGGAGCAAGGCGTTTTCATACTGCGACGATTTCCCGCGCCGTAGGCGCAGCACAATTTAGCCCTGTGCGTAAGCGCGGGGTATAGCGTCAACGAAAATCCCCAAGCGCCGTAGGTGCGACACCTAACCAAATACAAATTCCGGATCAAATTCCATTCGATGCTTTCTCAACAAGGGCGGGTGGGACAGGCTCAACAAGTCGAACTGAATTCAAGTGAGGGTGCCCCATCTTTTCGCTTTTTGAAAAGGTGGGGTTCTTAGGTGGTGTTTTTAGGTACTAATTCGAAATCTCCGCCGCCGTGTCGCACCTCCGGCGCTTGAATTGTTTGTTGAACGTGACACGCAGGCCTCACGGCCTGGGCTAACGTCTGTTTACCCTGAGCTTCGAAGGGCCGCGCCTCCGGCGCTATTCCCGACAAAAAAATCCGCTCCCAATCGCGGCGCTTCCCCGCGCCGGAGGCGCAGCACAATTTAGCCCCGCCCGTAAGGGCGGGGTAAAGCGGCAAATAAAATCCCCAAGCGCCGTAGGTGCGGCACCTAATGCCGCGCCTCCGGCGCTGGCGGAGTCGCACGGCCCGCCTGACGCCATCCTCGAATTATCTTGACATATACTCTAACTGTATGATAAATAGTGGTATGACGCAATACGGCATAATCCTTCAGACAGCCAAGTGCAGTTCCAATTCCCGGCTGGAACCTTCAATTCCACGTTTCACTTTGGCTATGAATTGTTCTCAACGTCAGCCCATCCCCCAAAACATTTCGTGGAAGAAACGCCTTCCTTCAAAATCGTTCGGGAGGAGCACTTCTTCAATCCCGCAGGACTTATCGGGAGAGGAAACATGTGTTTCTAACCGCTTCGCTAATCGCCAGCCCGAAACAATGTCACAATTTCGTATCTTCCTGAAAAGACGCCGGTTCGAAAATCCTAATCGCCTCTATATCGTGTGCTTGTGGCGCTCTTGTCGAAGGCCGAAAATCACCGCAAAACAGGAGGCAAATTCCGCTCGTGCGGCGCGCCCCTGGCCTGGAGAAGTGTTTTCCTTCAAACTTTGGGATTATGATAGGGAATACTTGGCGTACCTGGAATCGTCCCCGGAACGTCCTATTTGGTAGCGGAGGCAAACATGAGTCGCGCCCGAGGCCGGGTTTCAACGAGCGCCTTGGCGCTCTTCTCGGCAATTCTGCTGGCCGCCATTTTGCGGCCGGCGTCGGCCCAGGATGGCAAACTGGCCAATCCACAGCAATCCTCGAAAATTCTTTCTCATTCCAACACGGTGTTGGTTCCCGTCGTGGTCACCGACAAGCGCGGCAATCACGTCCCCGGTCTTAGCCGCGATGAATTTGAAGTGCGCGAAGACGGCAAAATTCAAATCATCGTCAAGCTTCGAAGAAGTGAAAGCGAATTCGAAGCCCATCCAGCGAGCCAATTCGTTGCCGAATACATTTACGAATCAAGTCAGGGCTCAGCAGCCCAAAGGACTACAGATCATCGCGCTCGACTTGGTGAATACTCCGTTTCTTCATCAGGCTGATTCTCGCCAGGCATTGATCGATTTGTTAGCAAGGTCCGCAGCCGGCGAAAATCTTGTGGCGCTAGTGGTCGTTTCAACAGAGCGGGGTCCATCTGATTCACAATTTCACCAGCGATCGAGCCGTCTTGATTTCCGCCATTCAAAAAGTCCAAAGCCGCCTGACGACGCGCGATAAGGCCACACTCGATGTCCACATGACACCGGCGGACACAGGCACGGAGGACGATGCCGAAGCCGGCCAGCTTGCGGCCATGCTCGGCGGTTTCGCGGCTTCTGATTCCTCCGGTGTCGCGGCGATGGTGGCCAGCGCCTCTTCTGCCCAGGCGCGCGTGGATGCGATGAAAGAAGGCCAGGACGGATCTTTAACCCTTAGATCTTTCCAGGAAGTGGCGCAATATTTCGCGGCGGTTCCGGGGCGAAAATCATTGATCTGGGAAACTACGGGATTTCGCGGTTCAACAACTCCCCAGGAATGGCAGCGCGCTGTGCGTGCGCTTGAAGACGCTGATATTGCAGTTTACCCGGTCGATGTCGGTGGCTTGCTAGCCACGCCCAGGGCCGTAGCGGCCACGCCTCCCGACAATCCCGGAAGTGGCTGGCGCTTTGCACGCAGCGGCGCCATGAGTGCCTATGAAGCGGGAATCGCAAATGACCCCATTCAGGGAAAGCATGAAACTCTGCGGCTGATAGCCGAGCGAACCGGCGGGCAGGCCCTCTATAACTGCAATGATCTGGAAGACCTGCTGCGCCGCGCGATGCAGGATTCTTCCCAATACTACGTCCTGGCCTATTCCACGTCAGATAAAACGAAAGAAGGATGGCGAAAGCTTGACGTGCGAGTGCACCACGAAGGCGTGCAGGTTCGCAGCCGCAGCGGCTTTTTCTTCACCAATGCCGCCGCCGATCCCGAGGCTACACGACAAGCCGACGAATTGATGGCGGTCACATCCTCACTCGAATTCACCGCGCTGCCAATTACGGTCACTTGGGGACAATCGGAATCCGCCGGGGCAAATCGCAAAGTGCACTTCACGATCGCAATTCCGCCCGGAGCGGCGGAAATCGATTCCGATCATGCGAATCACCTTTCCCTGGATTTTCTGGCGCTGGCTACGGATGGCGGCGGCCAGCAGGCTGGAAAAACTACGCAACGCCTCGATCGCACTCTGCCACCGGCGGGCGTTACCCAAATTCAATCGAACGGGATCACCTATGCCAATGCGCTGACGTTGGCCCCCGGCGCTTACACTGTCCATGTAGCCGTCCGCGACAATCTAACCGGCCGGATTGGAAGCGTGGTCGCGCCGTTAAAAGTTGAATAGAAGACCACCGCGCGATGCAAAGAATTTTTGGCAGGGTTTTGCAAGCAGGAGAAAATCCCCACCCTTCCCGATGAGACCGGGAAGGATGGGCGCCCTCAAGATTAAGGCAACGGCGAGGGGCGCGACTAGTCGCCGTCCTGCGGGTGGGTGAATTTTTTCTTCAGCCAGCGGTGGATGTCGGGCCAGAATTCCTGGGCGATATTGGCCATGCTGTCCCAGCCGGTGTCGGTGCCCCACACGCTGACTGTGTTGACGAAGGAGCGGTCTTGCGCGGGATGGTAGGCATTAGCAATGCCCGCGGCGAAAAAATTGCCGACAATTTCAGAGCTGTTGAATTGAGCGTGGCCGGAATCGGTGCGCGTGATCAGGATGCGGCCGACGGAATAGACCAAGCGGCGTTTGAATCCGCCGCGGACCAACTGGTAGTAACGAGGATCCTGTTTGAACAGGGAAGGAAAGACGGCTCCGGTCATGAAAGTGGCGATGGTGGCGTCGCCAAACGCAGCGCCGTAACGCTTTGCGTATCCGGAGGCGCCCTGTCCGTATTCCGGTTCGCTATTTTGCGCCTGGCTGACCAGAGCGATAAAACCGATGAAAGGAAATATTGCGGGATCAAAGGCGTTTTTCGAAACCAGCTTGAATTTTCCTCCGGTTGTCAGCGGGGGAACCTTGTCCTCGTCCTCAACCGTCAGATAGTTGGGGAGCACGCCGAAAAGCCGGTCGTTTTTGAGGCTGGTCTGTTGCTGTTGACTTTCGGGCAGGGAAGGGGTCTGAGCAGGAGACGGCTCGGGCAGCTGGGATTTGGGCTGCTGCTGTTCCGGCTTTTGGTCTTGCGGGTGGGCGGCGCACGGAAGCATCAGAGATGCCACGAAAAGAAGCGCGCCGCCGCTGACGATACGCCAACCGAAGTTTTGGCCAAGATTCATGGGGACCCAGTGGGCGTAGGGCAGCTCCGGAGCGGCATCGCCTGGCTGCAGGCTGCGATGTCCAATAGGTTGGATTCGAACTCCGGAAAAAGGGTTACAGCAAAGTGGGACCCGGTGATCTACGCGTTGACTTGGGGGAGAGCGCGTCCTAAGATGCGGACGAATCAAGGGGAATCGGGAGCGGGTTTGAGGATGCGCTCGAACGATTTGCAGCGTGTGGCGGAGGTGGGTTGTGATGGAGTGGCAGGATGTGCATGCGGAGCGGCACGAGGAGTTGTCGCAGAATCATTCTTTCTCGTTTAAGAAGAGGCAGGGGGAGCGGGACGTCAATTTTGTGATTACGGTGAAGGAGTTTTCCACTCCTCCGGCGGGACAGCGATTGCGATTTTTTGCGGAAGCGGATAAACAGGTGAATCAGGGTACAGCGGCATTTTTGCCGGCGGGTTGGGGCGATTGCGTCGCTCATGCGTTGGTGGATTGCATCCGGCTGATCCGGCAATTTCCTTACGAAGGATCGGAATAGGAGCGAAACCATGGATATGACCAAGAAGGAGTTGCATCCGGGCGTTCACGTGGTGGAATTTCAAGGAAGCATACACATGGGGCCGGAATGCGCGAAGATCGATCGCTTGATCGAGGAGCATGTTCGCGACAAACAATTGAACGTGATTTTCGATTTGACGCGCGTGACGCACATTGATAGTTCGGTGATTGGAGTGATTGTGCGGGCGCATTCGCAGTTGAAGAAAGCGGGCGGGCGGCTGCGAATCGCGGTGGGCAAGGGAATGGTGGAGCGCGCGCTGGTCCTGACGCAATTGCACAAGGTGATCCCGCTGCATGCCACGGCGGAAGAAGCGTCGGCGGATAGTTTGGCGCAGGCGGGAAAGAAGTAGGTTGCGGGGCGGGCACTGGAATTGACGGGAGAACAGGGCGCGTCCTAAGATGCGCGAGCCCGCCGAGGGGCGGGGCTCCCCGATAGTAAGCCCCGATCAAAAAGCATCGGGATGCAAAAGGCGCACATCCGGGCGGGAAAGTTGGCCCCTACATGGGACAAAGACGGGAGGCAGTGAACGATGGAGTGGCGCGATCTGCATTCGGAAAAGATTGAGGAATACACCCAATTTTCGTACTACTCGATCAAGAAGCACCAGCAGGGACGCGAGATCGAATTCCGGATCACGGTGAGAGAATTTGCGCAGGCGCCTCCGGGACAGCACATGCGATTTTTTGCCGAGACGGATAAGCAGGTGAATCAGGGCACCGCCGCTTTTTTGCCGGCGGGATGGGGAGATTCGGCGGCCAACGCGCTGGCCGATTGCATCCGGTTGATCCGGCAATTTCCCTACGAAGGCGTGGAATAGGAAACAGGAGTGAAACCGTGGACCTATTGAAAAAAGAAATCCAGCCGGGAATTCACGTGGTGGAATTTTCGGGAAGCATTCACGCCGGGCGGGAATGCGAACGGATCGAAACGGCGGTGGAAGAGCACATTCAAGGAAAGCAGACGCGGGTGATTTTCGATTTCACCCGCGTCAGTTATATCGATAGCCCGGTGATTGGAATGATCGTGAAGGCGCATTCGCGCCTGCGAAAATCCGGCGGGGGATTGCGATTGGCCGCGGTGCCCGGCGGAATGGTGGAAAAAGTATTGATGTTGACGCGCCTGCACAAGGTGATTTCGCTGCATGGAACCTCGGCCGAAGCCTCGAACGATTTTCTTCCCGAAGCGCCCGCCAAGTGGCCGGAAATTTACGACGAATAGCCGGCAAATTGCGTTTAAAAATTTTGAAATTCTTCTCCGATCGCCCGCGTTGACTTGGCTGCACAGCCGCCCTAAGATGGCGGCTCCTTTGATTATCTCAGCACAATTCGTTTGCCAGTCCGGTGAGTTGCGTCCCGTGGCCGCGGAAATTTTTGTGCGCGGCGGCGGTGCCACGTGACGCTGGCCGCGGGAACAAAACTAGGGCCGTACGAGATCGTGTCGCCGCTGGGCGCGGGCGGGATGGGAGAGGTGTACCGCGGGCGGGATACGAAGCTGGGGCGCGAGGTGGCGCTGAAGGTTTTGCCGGAAGCGATGGCCCGCGATGCGGAGCGGATGGGGCGGATGCGGCGCGAAGCGCAGGTGCTGGCATCGCTCAATCATCCGAATATTGCAGCGATTTATGGATTTGAAGATTCGGGCAATGTTCATGCGCTGGTGATGGAACTGGTGGAGGGGCCGACTTTGGCTGATCGCATTCATCCTCGTGTGATTGCCGTGGAAGAGGCGCTGCCGATTGCGAAGCAAATTGCCGAGGCGGTGGAATACGCGCACGAGCGAGGGATTATTCACCGGGATTTGAAGCCGGCGAATATCAAGCTGGCCAAAGATGACGCGGTAAAGATTCTTGATTTTGGGTTGGCGAAGGCATTGCAGAGCGAAACGCCGAATGTCGATCTCTCGAGCTCGCCGACGATCAGCCGCATGGGGACCGAGGCAGGGATGATTCTGGGGACGGCCGCGTACATGTCTCCAGAACAAGCGAAAGGAAAGGATGTTGACCGGCGCGCGGATATTTGGGCTTTCGGGTGCGTGCTGTTTGAAATGCTGAGCGGACAACAGTCGTTCACGGGGGAAACGACCACGGATATCTTGGCGGCGGTGGTGCGCGGCGAGCCGGATTGGACGGAGCTTCCCGAAGCGACTCCGGACCGGGTGCGCGATCTGCTGGAGCGGTGCTTGAGGAAAGATCCCAAGCAGCGATTCCAAGCGATGGGCGACGTGCGGATCGCGATCGAAGAATCGATGAACGGCGCGGTTGCGGCGGCGGAATCGAAGCCCTCCATTTTCCAACGATTTGGGATCAGCGAGAGCATCGCGTGGCTGCTCTTTATTTCTCTCTCCGTTCTTGATATCGGATTTTTGATCTGGAGCGAAACGCACCGGACAGCCCAAGCAGGTTTGCCGGTGCTGGCTTATATTCCGCCGCCGGCTGGCACAAGTTTTCGCAGTTTCGGGTTCAGCGCCGGTCCCGTGGTTGTGTCGCCGGACGGTGCGCGGCTGGCTTTTTCCGCCACCGACCAGAATGGCGTGACCAAGCTTTGGATCCGGCCGCTTGGTTCGAGTGAATCTTCAGCCATCGCGGGAACGGAAGATGCGGCGGCGCCCTTCTGGTCGTTCGACGGCCGTTCGCTGGGATTTTTCGCCAGCGGGAAATTGAAAACGGTGGAGCTGGACAACGAAACCATTCAGACTCTGAGCGACACAACCTGCACCAATTCCGAAGGCGCCTGGGGAGAGGGCGGGACAATCCTATTCACGCCGCATTGCCAGGGGCCGCTCAACCAAATACCCGCGTCCGGCGGAACTCCCCGTCCCGTCACCAGCTTCGAAGAAGGCGAATTTCGCTACGAATCGCCGGCATTCCTGCCGGATGGAAAACATTTTGTTTTTGCCACCTCCGATAGGCAGCACGCTCATACCATCTGGTCCGCCTCGCTCGATAAATCTGAGAAGAAGCTAGTGTTGAAGGACGCGGACTATCCCCAATATGCCTCCGGTTATCTATTGTTCGTGAGAGGTGGCAGGCGAGTCTTCGCTCAAGAGTTCGATCCAGAAAGCAGCAAGCTCTCCGGCCCCGTCATTACCTTGGCGGAATCCACCGCATATTCGGTGTCCGGCAACGGCGTTCTTGCTTACCAGGGCGGCTCCGAGCAGGGACGGATAGAATGGTTCGACCGTTCCGGCAACTCGACCGGCACGGTCGGCCAGGTGGGACTTTACTATTCGGCGAAAATTTCTCCAGACGGCTCGCGGGTGCTTGCAAACAACGGAGACTTAAATTCCCCGACATCCGATCTATGGGTATTTCCGGCGTCCGGCGGGGTCGGGACGCGGCTCACGTTTGGTACGGGGAACAAGGCCTGGTCCGTATGGTCGCCGGACGGGAAGTACATTGCTTATTCCTGCCGGCCGGATGGAAAACCTGCTCTGTGCCGCAAGCCTGCGGACGGCTCTGGATCGGAAGAAGTGCTCTACCGGATGAGCGACGATGCCAACAATATAGCGGCCGTGGATTGGTCTCCCGATGGCCGCTATCTTGGTTTTGATCAGCACAGTTTGAAAACTTCATTCTGGCAAAATTGGAGTCTGCCGTTGTCCCGCGAGCGGAAACCGTTTCAAGCCGCTCCGGCGGCAGCGGATCAGTTCGACGGGAATTTTTCACCGGACGGGCGCTGGCTGGCCTATTTTTCCTATGAATCGGGCCGGCCCGAGGCGTACGTGGTGCCATTTCCCGGCCCCGGGGGGAAATTTCAAATTTCGCAGAACGGAGGTTGGCTGACTCGTTGGGACAATAAACATCGCATCTATTTTCTGACAATGGGCAACCGGTTGATGGAAGCGGACCTGACCCTGAATGAAAAGTCCGTGCAGGTACAAGCGATTCATCCGCTCTTCCAACTGGCCGTGCCTAGCTTTGAAGCTCCGTTTTTTGATGTGACGCCCGATGGAAATCGCTTTCTGGTGATCACCGCCGCCGATCCCACCGCGTCGCAATCGATCACGGTGCTCACAAACTGGGAACCAAAGCTGAAACAGCCATGACTCTCGCCGCCGGAACCAAACTCGGGCCATACAAAATGGTGTCGCCGCTGGGAGCGGGCGGAATGGGAGAAGTGTATCGCGGGCCATGGTGATTCCGTCCGGCGAGGTGAAGGTCAATACGATCGCCGCGGACGAAACGCGCGAAGCGGACTCGTCGGCGGCGGGGCTCGCGTCAGTGGTGATCGCTTGTTATAACGACGCGGATATTGTGGAACGGAATGTTGCGGCGCTGGCGCGGCAATCGTTCCGGGATTTTGAAGTGATTATCGCGGACGATGGCTCGCGGGAAGATTATGGGCCGATGCTGGAACGGTGGGCGAGGCGGTTGGCGCATCCCCTTCAGCATGTCCGGCATGAGGATATTGGATTCCGGAAAACGCGAATATTGAACCGCGCGATCCACGTGAGCAGTTGCGACCGTATCATTTTTATCGATATGGATTGCCTGCCGCACAAGGATTTTGTGCGGGACCACTTGCGGTACCTGACGCCAGGGACCGCGATTTCGGGACGGCGTGTGTATGTGCAGCGTAGGGCAGTGCCCTCGTCGGAGCAGATCTGGAGCAGCGGGCTGAACCTTGGAGCGCTGCGTTTGGTGGGATTGTGGATTCGAGGGCGAGCGCAGCACATTGAGAATGGCTTGGCCTTGCCGATTGCCTACCAGGCGCCGGACCGGGGAATATTGGGCTGCAATTTTTCGGCGTGGAAGCGGGATTTGCGGGCCATCAATGGATTCAACGCCGAGTTTACCGGTGCGGGCTGGGAAGATACGGACATCGATTTCCGGCTGCGGCTGGTGAATGTAAAGCTGAAGATTCTTCGTTACGTCGCGGTGCAGTATCACGTCGAGCACCCGGTGCGGGTACCGTCGAATGATCCGGTGAACCAGGCGCGGTTAATGGCCGTTCAGGATAAGCGAATTGCTCGAGCGTCAGTTGGGCTCGACGAAATTCAGCCGGATGACTTTAGTTGCACGCGCTACGGCGCCTCGGAATAGCCTGCTGTCGACAGAAGGATGTCCGGTTCCTCTACAGTGAAGTCCCATATTCGGGCAGGGGAGTTTAGGGCCGGCGAGCGCAAACCTCTTTAAGCCGTTCTACGTCAAAGACTTCTGAAGAGTTCGAGACGGAGTCCTACTTGCAGTGTTCCGCGAATCGGGCGGAGGTGTGCGCATGGAGACGTTGAAGCAGGATCTACGGTATGGCATTCGGATGCTGCTGCGGTCGCCCGGCTTTACGGCCATCGCGATTCTGACTTTGGCCCTGGGCATTGGAGCCAATGTTGCGATCTTCACCTTTGTGAATGCCGTGCTGCTGCGCCCTCTTCCTTTCACTCATCCCGAGCAACTGGTGCGAATTTTTGACGATCTCAGCGGCGCAAACCTGAAAAACGTGGGGATGTCCGTGCCGGAAATGGAGGATTTAAGGGACCGCTCCGGCGTGTTTGACGGGTTGACGGTGATTTGGCCGGTGAGCGCCGCGCTGACGGGTGGAGATCATCCCGAACGAATTGAATTGATGGTGACCAGCCCGAATTATTTTCATTTGCTGGGAGTGAAGCCGCAACTCGGGCGCGTGTATGGGCCGGAAGATGCGGTGCCGGGATTCTCCGACGCCGCGCTGATCAGCGATGGGTTGTGGAAGCGGCAATTCGGAAAAGATCCGAATATTCTGGGGAAGAAAATCCGGATCGATACGGATTTATACACCGTGGTGGGCGTGGTGCCGGCTGGCTTCGAGCACCCCGGCGAGACGGTGCAAGGGAACGTGGATATCTACGCGGCTTGCGGTTACAGCGCGAATCCCTTTCCTACTCCGCCGAAGCGTTCTCAAAATTTTCTGCCGGGCGCGATTGGGCGAATCAAGGCAGGGATGACGCTGGCGCAAGCCCAGGCGCAACTGGATGCATTCGCCGCGCATTTGCGGCAGGCCTATCCGAATGACTATCCAGCGGTGTCGCGCTGGTCGTTGCGGCTGGAGCCGGTGCAGGAGAATTTGACGGGGAAAGTGCGCACCACGCTGCTGGTGCTGCTGACTGCCGTTGGATTTGTGCTGTTGATTGCCTGCGTGAATATCGCCAGCCTATTGCTGGCGAGATCCTCGGGG
The DNA here is from genome assembly GCA_963756355.1 of uncultured Acidobacteriota bacterium. Classification (GTDB taxonomy): domain Bacteria; phylum Acidobacteriota; class Terriglobia; order Acidiferrales; family UBA7541; genus JBGPTK01. Next base: position 91,755 of record CAVWOD010000026.1, read on the forward strand.
CGCATTCGCGAGTTGGCGATCCGGCGCGCACTGGGCGCGGCCAGGGGACGCATCGTGCGCCAATTGCTGACGGAAAGCTTGCTGCTGGCCGTGGCGGGAGGGGCGACGGCGCTGGCGGTGCTTTTTGTGCTGGGGGATTCGCTGGTTACGCTGATGCCGGCGGATTTGCCGCGACTGAATGAAGTGCATTTTGACTTGCGAGTGGTGGGATTTGCGTTTCTGCTTTCCGTGGCGACGGGAATCATATTCGGGCTGCTTCCAGCGCTGCATGCGGCGGATGCCGATCCGAATCACGATTTGAAGCTGGGAAACCGCACGGGTGGCGGGGGCGTGCATCAAAACCGATTTCGCAGCGCGTTGGTGACGGCGGAGATTGCGTTGTCGCTGATGCTGCTGATCGCGGCGGGATTGCTGGTGCGAAGTTTCTGGGACACGCTGCAGGTGCGGCCCGGCTTCGAGCCGAAAAATCTGGTGGTGGCGCAGATTTGGATTCCGGTGCCGAATAATCCCGCGATGAATCCTTATCTAAAGCCGGCGGACCGCAGCGCATTCGTGCGCGAGGTGCTGCGGCGGGTGAGCGCGCTGCCGGGAGTGGAAGAAGCGGCGATCGGAAGCGGGAACAGCATTCCGTTCGTCAACGTGCGAAATTCGTTTCCGATTTATTTTTCCGACGATCCGAACGCGGGAGGGGCGCGGCTGCAGGCGGAATTCGCTTCGGTGACGCCGCGATATCTGGATACGGTGAAGGCGCCGCTGGTGGCGGGGCGATTTTTTAGCGATAGCGATGCGGTGGGATCTCAACCAGTGTTGGTAGTGAATGAAACGTTCGTCAAGCGCTATTCGGCCGCGCGAGAGGCGGTGGGAAGGAAAGTGCGCTTCGTGAACGGCAACGGCCCGGATCTGACGATTGTCGGAGTGGTGGGAGACCTGCATGATGACGGGCTGGATGCTCCAGCGGCGCCGCATATTTATCTTTCCATGTACCAGGGGCCGGGATATGCGCTGGCAATTTATCTGCGGACTTCGGCGGCTCCGGAAATGTTGAAGGAGGCGGTGACGCAGCAGGTGCACACGGTGAATCCGGAGTTGCCCGTTTTCGGAGTGCGCACCATGGAAGAATTAATGTCCGCGTCGATGGCGCGGCGGAAATTTGTGCTGGAACTGATGGCGCTGTTCGCGGTGGTGGCGCTGCTGCTGGCGGCACTGGGAGTTTACGGCGTGATGGCCTATGCGGTGACGCAGCGAACGCAGGAAATTGGAATCCGCATGGCGCTGGGAGCGCAGCCTCGGGACATTTTGCTGCTGGCGCTGCGGCCCGGACTGATTTTGACCGGGATTGGAGTGTTGATTGGGTTGGTAGGAGCTATGGGCATGACGCGATTGATTGCGAGTTTGCTGTTCGGCGTGACGCCCACGGATCCGGTTACTTTTATTGGAGTGCCGGCGGTGCTGGCTGGGGTGGCGCTGGCGGCATGCTGGATTCCCGCGCGGCGCGCGACAAAAGTGGATCCGATTGTCGCGCTGCATTATGAGTGAGGAGGAGCGCTCATGCGAAAAGCGGATTTGCTCCCCAAATTTCTGACGGCGGCAGTTTGCTGCATCGCCGGGATCGGATTGGCTTCCGGGAAGATAAATTCCCCGGGCGCCGGCGTGACGGCATCGACGCTACCGACTGCCAAAGAAATTGTCGCGATATACGACGAGGCGCTGGGCGGACACGCGGCGATGCTGCGGCACACTTCCTCGACGATGCGCGGCACGCTCGAGATTCACCGGGAGAAGGGAGTATTCAGCCTGCCGTTCGTTTTCTATGCCGGCGCGCCGTTCCACCGGACGGATAAAGTTACGTTGCCGAATACTGCCGGCGAATCGCTCAGCGGATTCGACGGAGAAAATGCGTGGAGTCTGGATCCGAACGACGGGCCGCAGATCGTGACCGGAGATGAACGAGAATCCGCTAAACGCGATGCGGACTTTTATTACCCGATCAACGAGCTATCGTGGTTCAAGTCGATGGAAACGGTTGGTGAGGCAGATTTCGAAGGTCAGGCTTGCTACCACCTTCACGGAATCAACAACTGGGACAAGTCCAATGATCACTTTTATGACCGGCAAACCGGATTGCTGGCGGGATATGAATTCGATTCTGCCTGGCGGGGCGGTCCGGGCCTGACGCATGAGATTTTCTCGGATTACCACAAGGTCGATGGAGTGCTGGTCTCCATGAAACAGACGACCAAGATCCGGGCGAAGGATGGCGGAGATTGGACGGTGGTGAACGTCCTGACGTATTCCTCGGTAACGTTTAATGACGTGAATCCCGAAGTTTTTACGCCACCACAGGCGGTACGCGATTTGTTGGCAAAAAGCAAAACTGCGCAGTAGCCGGGGCCTGGAACGGATTAAACCCTAGATCCGCTGCCCTCCCGATTCGAAACACGCTTGCCAGACAGCAACCAATTGCGCTGCAACATTTTGCGCAATGCGGGAAGCGCAAGAATCGATTGCCAAATTCCGTGACCTTGGTTCTCCCGTTGTGCTACGATTTGAAGTGGCAAGAGGGATGTCAACCTCCTGAAAATTCTCGTAAGATAGAGATCAGAAGCCCTCGCACCTCTCCGCAATTATGGAAGTGGAGCCCTAAACGACTATGTCTACAACTACTTCAGAACTTCCGAAACGAAAGCGTGAAATTATCGATAAGGCAGTGATCCGGTTCTGCGGCGATTCCGGCGACGGGATGCAGATTACGGGCAGCCAGTTCACCAATACGGTGGCGTTGTATGGCAATGATCTGGCGACTTTCCCGGATTTTCCGGCGGAAATTCGCGCCCCTGCCGGGACTTTGCCGGGGGTAAGCGGCTTTCAGGTGCACTTTTCGTCGAACGACGTGTATACGCCCGGCGATTCAGTGGACGTTCTGATTGCGATGAATCCCGCCGCGTTGAAAATGAATATAACGGACCTCAAAACAAATGGGATTCTGATCGTAAATTTGGACAGCTTCAAGGAAAACGATCTGCGCAAAGCGCAGATGACGGCGAATCCGCTGGAAGATCATTCCCTGGACGGCTACCGGCTTTTTGCCGTGGAACTGACCAAGATGACTCGCGCGGCCCTGAAAGAATTGGGGCTCGACGCGAAGAGCATGGATCGCTGCAAGAATTTCTTCGCGCTGGGAATGTGTTACTGGCTCTACAACCGCTCCATGGAGCCGACGCGCGGCTGGCTGAAGGATAAATTCAAGAGTAAGCAGCATCTGGTTCAGGCGAACTTGCTCGCGATGCAGGCGGGATACAGCTACTGCGAAGCCACCGAAGCGTTTCAAATCAGTTATGAAATTCCTCCCGCAAAGCTAAAGCCCGGCGTATACCGCAATATCAGCGGAAACGCGGCGCTGGCGCTGGGTTTTGTGGCGGCTTCGCAAAAGGCGGGCATTCCGCTTTTCCTGGGATCTTATCCGATCACGCCGGCTTCGGATATTTTGCACGAACTCTCGATGTATAAAGATTTCGGAGTAATTACGTTTCAGGCTGAAGACGAAATCGCCGCAATCACTTCTGCGATTGGAGCCGCTTACGCGGGAGCTCTGGGCATTACATCCACTTCGGGACCTGGCATGGCCTTGAAGACCGAAGCACTGGGATTGGCGGTTGCCGTGGAGTTGCCACTGGTGATTTGCGACATCCAGCGCGGCGGCCCTTCCACCGGGCTTCCCACCAAGACGGAACAAGCCGACCTGCTGCAGGCTTTGTACGGACGGAATTCGGAGGCTCCGATTCCGGTTCTGGCGCCATCCACGCCGGGCGATTGTTTCTGGATGGCGATCGAGGCCAGCCGGATCGCCGTCAAGCACATGGTTCCCGTAATTATTTTGTCGGATGGCTACCTGGCAAACGGAGCGGAGCCCTGGAAAGTTCCGACAGTTGAGGAACTGCCGGAAATTCCGGTGCATTTTGAGACGAATCCGGTGGGCTTCCTGCCTTACCGGCGCGATCCGGTTACACTTTCGCGGCCGTGGGCGATTCCCGGCACGCCGGGACTGGAACATCGTATCGGCGGAATCGAAAAGCAGGACGTAACCGGCAACATCTGTTATGAACCGCTGAACCACGAGCACATGGTGCGATTGCGCGCGGCAAAGGTGGAGGCGGTGGCGAACGATATTCCGCCGATTGTGGTGGATGGAGACCAGTCCGGCGATTTGCTGATTATTGCCTGGGGATCGACGCATGGCCCGATTACGGCCGCGCTGAATGCGCAGCGGGAAAAGGGACGGAGTGTTGGCCACGTGCATTTGCGGCACTTGAATCCGTTGCCGCGGGATCTGGGCGCCGTAATCAAACGCTTCAAGAAAGTGCTGGTGCCGGAAATGAATATGGGCCAGTTGCTGATGGTCTTGCGCGCAAAGTACCTAGTGGACGCTCAGGGCTACGACAAGATTCAAGGAAAGCCGTTTAAGACGTCGGAAATTGAGCTCAAAATCGAAGAGATGCTGGGCCTGGCTCCTTCCTTACCGCCCGAAGAGCTGACCGCAGACCAGGAAGGAGAGTAAAAATGACCACGGAAGCATTGCCCGTCTACTCTAAAAAGGATTTTCAAACCGACCAGGAAATTCGGTGGTGTCCGGGTTGCGGAGATTACGCGATTCTTTCCGCCGTGCAGATGGTTTTCGCCGACCTGGGAATTCCGCGCGAAAAATTTGTGTTCATTTCCGGGATCGGCTGCTCGAGCCGGTTTCCTTATTACATGAACACGTTTGGATTCCACACGATTCACGGACGTGCCCCAGCAGTAGCCACGGGACTGAAGATTGTGCGGCCGGACCTGGAAGTGTGGGTGGCCACCGGAGATGGCGATTCGCTTTCCATCGGCGGCAATCACACCATTCACATGCTGCGGCGCAACGTGGGACTGAAGGTGCTTCTGTTCAACAATAAAATTTACGGCTTGACCAAGGGACAGTATTCGCCCACTTCCGAAGTGGGGAAGAAAACCAAGTCCACGCCCTTCGGCACCACGGACCGCCCTTTTAATCCGATTTCACTGGCCATCGGATCGGAAGCCACGTTTGTGGCGCGCTCGGTGGACGTGTTCCAGCAGCATCTGAAAGAAACCTTGAAAAAAGCAGCGGCGCACAAAGGTTCGGCTTACGTTGAAATTCTGCAGAATTGCAATATTTTCAACGACGGCGCGTGGGAAACAGTGACGGAAAAGGACGCGCGCAGCGAAAACATCGTGATGCTGGAGCACGGCAAGCCTTTAATTTATGGCAAAAACCGCGACAAGGGAATTCGCCTGAACGGGTTGGAACTGGAAGTGGTTCACTTGGGGAATGGTAGCGGCGTCACCGAAAAGGACCTGTTGGTTCACGACGAAAATCATCCGCGCGCCGCTTATGCTTTCACGCTGGCGCACATGGAGCAACGCCCCGGTTTCCCCACTCCTATCGGAGTGCTGCGTTCGTGGGGGAACATCCCGCGCTACGAAGATTTGATCAACGACCAGATCAAGGAAGTTCAGGCCAAGCGAGGCAAGGGCGACCTGGCTAAACTGCTGCGTTCGGGCGACACCTGGGAATTGAAAGGCTAGCTTGGTTTTTTTTAGGTGGAGAAGGAAGGTGGTGCTGTCATTCCACCGCAGAGAAAAGGCCAAATCGTAAAGGATGCAAGGGGTTTGTATTCCTGCCTGGTGGGTGGTTCACTCGCGATTGCGTTGCTGAAACTGAACTAGCACTACCCTGCAATCTGTCTCCCTATCCCACCAAGTTCGGCCTTGACCGTCGCGATCACTCTTTCTTGACCCCAGCATCTTCAGCATTCCCCAAAGCTCGTATCCGGTTCTTCGCGCAGCTTCGCGAAGTGTGAAGCGCCCGTCATCTCCAAAGGGAGGCGTAACCTTGATTCGCATCTAGAAAACACCCTACGGTCTGTTTGCCCTTTGTCAATGGGAGAATAAAATAAAGAAACATCAACAGGACCTCGAAAAGTGCGATGACTGCAACTAACTCATCCGTGCCAACGGCATAGGAGCGTTCAAAGTGCCACGAAAAATGGCCCATTCGTTTCGCCTCTATACTCAGAGGGACCAATGAACTAATGGAGGAAAGAACTGCCAAGCTAAACCAAAAATCTATTGAAAACGCGACGGCTCTTCGTATCAAGCTGGGCGTGCCGCCGATGGATATGCTTCGCCCAGTGATCTGCAATACGGCGAACAGCACAATCGCGACTGCAGACCAGACAAGCAAAATCGGGTCAGAGCCTACCGAAATGTCGTACTTCCCATTGCCAGAAGATCCAGAAAAGCCAATCTGCTCAGACTGATATCGTGAGCACAACTCCAATCCCCACAAAAACTATCATCGCTGCCCTAAAGACCTTCAATTCTTCCCCCGAAATTCTACTTTCTCCACTTTATAACACAGGCCTGTATAAATTTTTGATTCATCGGATAAAAGGAAAACTTAACGCGCCACTGTTCGATATTGTTTTGATGCTCATCGAGTTTGCCCACTACGGGACTTGCATTTGTAGTGGAACTTTTTCCTTTTCATGCTCGTAGCTGATATCAGGGGTGGAGAGATTGGAGGGAGCCCGATGCTGTTCATTCGATTTTTACTGACGGTAATGGCGCTTATTTGCGTCTGCGGAGCGGTACAAGCGAAAGATAAGAATGAAGTAGGTGACTTGGGGAAACAGCCGTTTGAAGCGGCTTTTGCGAGCGGCGGCCATCTTCGGATCAATTTGCGTTCCGGCGATATCAGGATTGAAGGAGCCAATGCGGAGAAGATTTCCATTCGAGCGGACGGAAAAAACGCCGATCGAGCGAGCGAAGTAAAGATAAGGCTGGTGCGCAAGAGCGATGGAAGCGAGCTCGAAATCAGCGGCGGCCCGAGGAACGGCATCGAGATCGTGGTAGAGATCCCGCGAAAGACGAATCTGTGGGTGCGCATGCCCGCCGGCGAACTGGATGTCCACGGAGTGATTGGCGACAAGGACGTGGAATTGCACGCCGGCGATTTGACCATTTCGGCGGGCGATCCCGAGCAATACGCTCACGCGGATGCGTCTGTCACATCAGGGTCACTCGACGCGGACCGCTTTGGCGTTTCCAAGGGCGGCTTGTTCCGTTCCTTCAATAAAAGCGGGAGCGGGAGCCTGCATTTGCACGCGCACGTGGGCGCCGGGCAATTGACGCTGGAATAAAACGCTAGACGCGATGGACGTGAGGCGACCCGTGCAAGGCGCGCCTCTGTAACCCGTTTAAAATCTCTTCGCTTGATTTTCGCTTTGTCTTCGCCTAGAATTTGCTTGCAGCATACTTGTGCGGGAGGCAGACGAAATGGCGCTGACGAAGCGGCAGAAAGAAGTGCTGGATTACCTGGTGGCATTCCTGAACAAAAATGGGTATTCGCCGAGCTTTGAGGAAATTGCGCGCGCGCTGAAGCTAACTTCTCTGGCTACGGTGCACAAGCATCTTTCGACGCTGGAGCGGAAGGGATATGTGCGGCGCGGCTACAACCAGAGCAGGTCTCTCGAGATTTTGCAGTTGCCGAAGCCGATTCGCGAGCAGGTGATGGAGCGGCATGTGGTGGAACTGCCGTTGATGGGGCGGATCGCGGCCGGCAAACCTCTCGAAGCGGTGGAAGAGCGCGAATCGATTTCGCTGGGGGATTTTTCGCGCGGGCACGGGACGTACGTGCTGCAGGTGAAGGGCGATTCGATGCAGGAAGATCACATTCTGGACGGAGATTTTATTGTAGTGGAACAAACACAGGTGGCGAACCAGGGGGAAATTGTGGTGGCTCTGGTTGGCGGCGATGAAGCGACGGTGAAGCGGCTGTACCGGGAGCCGGGTGGAAAGGTCCGGTTGCAGCCCGCCAATTCCCAGATGCAGCCTATTGTTGTTCCGGCCACAGACGTGAATGTGCAGGGGCGCGTGGTCGGAGTGTTGAGGAAGTATTGAAGTTCGTTTTTGGCGTGGCAGGGCTGGAGCGCTTTACAGAGGATGAACTTCACGGCGGGGAGGAAAACTCCGCTGCTTTTGTGCTTACGTTGACTCCGGATCCCTCACTCTGTTCGGGATGACTGCAGAGACTGAGCGCATGCAAATTTAAACTGTGTCTTTCGTGCGGGGTGGGTTTGCAAACATCTCTGATCCTGCCAAAGCAATCGATCATTCATCGCAACTGATACCAGGAAGATTTCCACAATCTGCACATACGTTGCAACAGGAAGCACACCCCTATCTGTAGCGCTATGATTTCCAGAAACTACTAACCCCAGTGTTTTGTAGTGGAATTTACCTGTTTGAGAAGCCGTCAATTGATGTCTGATTAGGCGAATGTGAAATTATTTGCACTTGCCTCGTCCTTTCCCCGGGAATAGATTTGATTTCCCCATGCTCCTTTCTCATGGCAGGGCGCAGGTTTCGGGTTTCCGTTCCAAGGAGGCGTAGATGTGGGGAAATAAGAAACCGGATCCGCCGCAAGGCGCGAGGCCAGGTCAAACAGGACAGAATCCTGCGAGACCGGGCTCGACTCCGGTGCAGACAGGGTCGGCTCCCGCGCAAGCTGGACCGGTCCCGGTGCAGTCCAGCTACAGTCCGGCCAAACCAGCAACGAGTCCGGCGAGCACACAGCCGCCAGTGGAGGCGAAAAAGATGAATCCGATTGAGGCAATCCATCCTTCTTCATCCAGTTCTGATCGCGGGATGGCCCGTTTGGGGCCCAGCCTGCACGTGAAGGGGGAGATCACCGGCAACGAAGACCTGCACGTGGACGGCAGCGTCGAAGGGCTGATCCAGCTCGAGGACCGCAAGTTGACGGTTGGCGCCAGCGCCAAGGTTACCGCCGACGTAATCGCGCGCGAGGTGGTGGTGTACGGCAACGTGAAAGGCAATCTGCGAGCGCGCGACCGCATCGAGATCAAGAAGGATGGCTCGGTGGTAGGCGATTTGACCACCGCGCGAATCATGATCGAGGACGGCGCGTACTTTAAGGGCTCGATTGAAATCGATCGAGGCGTCGAAGGCTCTTCCTCGAACGAGCGGGATTCCGCCGAGAAGCCTGCGTTTGCCCGCGCCGTGGTTCGCAATTCGACTTCGGACTAAGAGTTCTCCTCACCTGTCGGCCTGGGACAGGCGGCCCTTCTCGATGGCGCCGCTTGTCCTTCGGCCAATTTCCCACCGTTTTTCCGTCTAAACATGCCGCGCCTGAACACACCTGAAGCGAATTAGAAAACTGAACGAAGAAATGGCCAAATTGTGAGGGAGCGACGCTTTGTGAAGAGAGCGTCCTACCGGGGAGAACTGAGCCGATGGGGATTCTGGAGGCTGCCAAGCCTGCTATCGTGATATGCACGAAAGACCGCGCACGCGCCGCTGCGTTTTATGGCGACACGCTGGGGCTGACATTGGCCTACGAGGACAACTTCGCCGCTGTTTTCAACACTGGCGGAGTCACTTTGCGCGTCTCTCTGGTGGCCGATTTCTCGCCTCATGAGCACACCATTCTCGGCTTCCACGTGCCGGATGTGGCAGTGACCGTGAAAGCCCTGCGCGAAAAGGGCGTGAACTTCAATATCTATCAACACCTCAGACAGGACGAACTCGGCATCTGGACCGCGCCCGGGGGCAAGGTGAGCGTGGCCTGGTTTAAGGACCCCGATGGCAATGTGCTCAGCGTAACAAATGCCTAAGACAAGTCTGGATGCCATTCAATTCAAAATGAGCGGCTATCCAGCGTGAGTCCATTTCAGGCTTTACCTGGCATGGTTTAAAGCGATACTCTGCGGGAAATTCGCTGGGAGTCAGCGATAGGACGGTCATGAAAATTCAAAGCGGTTTGTGGTGCTTATTTCTTGCGGACGAGTGTGGCGTTGGCGGCAGGAAGCACAGCGAAAACGCAGACCGATTCACATGCCACGCAGAAGGAACCTGATTCGGAGCAGCAATTCACGCGTTTGATTCATTCGGTGGAAGGGCCGGATTTGTACCAGGCGTACTGCGCGTCGTGCCACGGCAAGGATGGCAAAGGAAACGGGCCCGTGGCGCCGGCTTTGAAAGCGACGGTGCCGGACCTGACCATGATTGCGAAGATGAATGGAGGGGATTTTCCTGCGGCGAAGGTGCGCAGAATCATTCTGGGCGAGGGGATGATCGCTTCGCACGGGTCGCGCGAAATGCCGGTGTGGGGGCCGATTTTTCATCAGGTGGAGGCGGACGTGGACCGGGGACCGGTGAGAGTGGAGAATCTGGTGAAATATCTGGAGTCCATCCAGGTGAAGACGAAAACGTAAGGTTGGCGGAAAATCAGGCGCGCTGCCGGGGATGAGGCGGCTCTAGGACAGGATGCGGACGTAGAGAACGAGAAGAGCGATCGAGGCAGCGATTCCGAGGGAGATGCCGCCGATGTGCAGGCGCGGGTGAATCGCGCGGGCATACCGGATGCTGGCGGCAAGAAAGACGGCATTAGACAAGACGGCGATCGCCAGCCCTGCCAGGACGAGAATTTCCCCGAAGTGCAATTGCCAGGCCCAGCCGGAAGGATCCACGATTAAGTAAGCGAGCATAGCGGAGCCCACGGTGACGATGGCGGCGGTAGCCACGGAATAGCCGCTCGCAAAACCCACATTGGCATGCAGCAGAAGAAACAAGAAGGCAATGGCATATTCGACTATCACCACAGCGGCGACGAGAGCGCGGTGGCGGAGGTCGGTCTGGCCGAAGAGGCGTGTTTCCGAAAAGTACAGCGCCGGGACGAGCGCGTTCGCAATCGCGGCGACGCACAACGCGACGCAGAGAAAATGCTGGCGCGGGCGGGGAGCGGCTTCGTCTTGCACCGAACTGGTTGAGATGGAGGCAGGCACCGAAGTATTCGTGCGGGATTATATACCAGGAGGCCACGCCGGCCGCGGAATTTCGAGCGTGGCCGAACTGCTCGACGAGCTACACTCGTCCCCTCGACCTCCAAACACCGTTAGGAAGAGAGAGCAAGTCGCGCAGAATAGTTAAGAAATCAAGTAGCAGGCTAAGACCGGACATCGCCTTTTCGCCGAGGCCAAACAATCGATTACTCATATTTATTCGTGCTAACCTATCAGCATGAAGGCTAGTCTCATTTGTTCAATCGTTTGTCTGGGACTGCTTGTATCGTTCTGTTCCGCTGGGTCCGCACAAGTGGTCGGCAAACCCGCTTCAGTCGTAGTTGTAGTTAAGGATCAAACCGGAGGATACCTCCCGGGAGCTTACATCCAGGTTCTGGCCTTGCCTAATCACTTTGAAAAGCAGTTGACCGCGGATTTCTATGGACACGCTTCATTCGAACTTCCCGCTGGAAGCTATGAGTTGTGGGTCAGCCTTCGCAGCTTTTTACCGGCTGCCAAGCACGTCGAACTGCAAGATGGTGCCAATCAGAGGGTTGATGTGGTCCTGGAGCTCGCATCCCCCAGGTACCCAGGGGTAACTGGCGAGGTTACAGGAAATTTCCCCAAAGATTCACGATTATTCTCGCCCAACGGACGTTTCGCGATCGTGGGCATCGATGCCGAGACGGAGCCTTATCACACAGTCTTTTTAGAAGACCGAGCTCTCCCCTATCGGCGTAAATTGTTCAACTACGATCGGCACATTCTTGTTATGTGGGACCGCGATAGCAAGATGATTGTCGTGACAGATTATTCGGACAGTGACAATTCCGAGTGCCGGATCATCTCGGTTGACGATAAAGTGCATCCGGTTAAGGTGTTGGATTTGCTCTTTCAAACGCTCGATGAGAACGAACAGCGAATCTTAAGGACCCACCTCAGCAATCGCCATGTGTATGTTGATGCTCCATTCTCGAGTTGGTGGGTTTGGCCGATGCTTGATCTGAAAATTTCAGGCTATGGGGATGCTGATCCCGCGGGCTTCAGGCGGTATTACGAAGTGCCTGTTTTTTTTGACCCTCCAAAACTCCGCTAAGTTCTGAATCGTCTGGCGTGTCGAATATTGAATTGTGGCAGGCTGGCGACGAGTCTGCGTTTGACAAACGTGGCGGGTTCCCGTAACCTTGGGGTTTGTCTCTAGCAGAAAGGTGCGACTGAGCGTATGCGTACGTATGTTCCGAGGGCCCGGGCGGTAGAAGAGCTTACACAGAGCACCAATTGGCATGTCTTGAATGCCGATGGGCAGGCGCTTGGCCGGTTGGCGACGCAGATTGCGCGCTTGCTGATCGGCAAAGAAAAGCCCAATTTCACGCCGTATCTGGATTGCGGGGATCACGTTGTGGTGATCAACGCGGAGAAAATCCGTCTGACTGGAAACAAGATCGATCAGAAGATTTACCATTCGCACAGCGGATTTCCGGGCGGATTGAAGGAAGTGCCGATCCGGCGGCTGATGCCGAAGCGGGCGGATTGGATTGTGCGCGAAGCGGTGCTGGGCATGCTGCCCAAGAACAAGCTGCGCGCGAAACGCGCGAAGAAATTGCGCGTGTATATCGGGGATAAGGGGCTGGCGCGTCACGCCGGGCAGAAACCACAACCGCTCGAGCTGTTACCGCAGGATTGATTCAGCCGTTTTCCAGTTTGCACAGGCCCAGTTTGCGAAGGAAAGCCGGGGGATAGGTTTCCCCGGTGGCTTTCCAGGCCCGGCGTGCGGGCGAACTTCGCAAGAGCGCCAAAAAGATTGAAAGAGCCGGGAAAAATCCGGCGCTACTCAAGCAGGAGGAACGTTGAGCTCGACTGCGAATTCGACAAGTGGAATGCACAAAATAAACGGCACCGGCCGGCGCAAGGAATCGGTGGCGCGAGTTTTCCTGAAGCCCGGATCGGGCGCGTTCACGGTAAATGGCCGCAAAGTGGAAGAGTTTTTCAGGAATGTGGCCT
>CAVWOD010000027.1:0-15983 GCA_963756355.1 uncultured Acidobacteriota bacterium
TGCGCTACCGTTTAGTCATGGCGGAGGTTCCCGATATGACTGGCAAATTGCGGCGTCGGTATTCGCATTGACATTGGCCCTGGTGGGCTTCGGCTTGGCGCGACTGCGCCCAGCTTTAGGCGCGGATTGGAATGCCCAGGAGTCGCAGATGCAAATGGATATGCCGGGGCAAGCCGATCTGGGGCATTCCGTCTTACCACGCTTATGCGTTGAAGCCGCCGTTTCCGGCTACGCTCGATCCGAAGCAGTTTCCCGATGCGCTCAATCGCAACGTGTATGCGCTGGCGGCGAAGATCAGGCCGGTTTTGTACCAGCAGCCTTGCTACTGCTATTGCGACCGGCACGAGGGGCACAAGAGCTTGCTCGATTGCTTCGTGGGCACTCACGGAGCGGAATGCGATATCTGCCAGAAGGAAGCGGTGCTCTCCTATCAGCTCACGCAAAAAGGGAAGACTCCCGCGCAGATTCGCGCCGCGATTATTCGTGGCGATTGGCGAGCGGTAAATTTGAATCCTTATATGGCCGATGCGGGTCCCCGCTAGATTCTGCAGCTACGCCGACAAATTCACTATGTTGCTATTAATGCCTGGACGGACTTTAGTAGCGCAGGCTGTCGAGCCTATAGATGAGAACCAGTCAGTGCTCGAAAGCTCGCGATTCTACAAAGATTCTCGCGGTCTCGAAGCCGGATGTCTTTCAAAGCGTGGTTTGATTATTGCGCTATCCCTTGCATCGAACCGTACCTTAACGTCCAAGAATCCCCACCAGGCTGAAACGCCATCCTAGGATGGCCGATCTCGAACAATCCCAGACAGGAACACCGGACGCGGCGAAGCGCGGATCGCTGAAAGAACTGGCGCTTTTTTTCCTGCGCCTGGGAGTCACCGCGTTTGGCGGGCCCGCGGCGCACATCGCCATCATGGAAGATGAACTGGTACGCCGCCGGAAATGGCTTTCGCGCGAAAAATTTCTCGATCTCCTCGGCGCAAGCAGCCTGATTCCCGGTCCCAGCTCCAGCGAACTGGCAATCCACATCGGATATTTGCGCGGCAGGCTGGGCGGGGTTGCTGATCGGCGGCGTTTGCTTTATTTTTCCCGCGGCAATCCTGGTGGGAATCATTGCCTGGGCGTACGTGCGCTTCGGACATTTGCCTGCGGTTGCGGCGCTGCTGTACGGAGTCAAGCCAGTGGTGATTGCCGTGATCCTGCAGGCGCTCTGGGGACTTGGCCGCACGGCGGTCAAGAGCTGGCTCCTGGCGGTTGCGGGCGTGATTTGTGTTGTGCTCAGTTTCGCGCAAGTGAATGTTCTGATCATTTTGTTCGGGACGGGCGCGATCCTTGCGGGTATGCACGCGCTATCGCGGAATCGGACGGAAAACCGAAACGCGGCACGTGCGCTGACGTATATTGTCCGTCGTGGCGCGGCGCGCGCACTGGGCTTCGCGCGAATTTTTCCGTGGGCGGGCGCACAGGTGTGGCCGCGGTGATTCCCGGAATGTGGCCGCTGTTCCTGGTATTCCTGAGGATCGGTTCGATCGTCTTCGGCAGCGGCTATGTTTTGCTGGCATTTCTGCGGGCCGATCTGGTGGTGCATCGCGCGTGGGTGACGGACGCGCAGCTCGTCGATGCCGTCGCCATCGGACAGGTGACGCCGGGGCCGGTGTTCACCACAGCTACTTTTCTCGGTTACTTGTTGCGGGGGCCAGTGGGCGCGCTTGTGGCGACGGTGGGAATTTTCCTTCCGGCATTTGTCCTTGTGGCCATCAGCGGGCCGCTCATTCCGCTGATTCGCCGCTCCGCAACGGCCGGCGCTTTTCTCGATGGAGTGAACGTGGCATCGCTCGCGTTGATGGCGGCCGTCAGCTATCAACTGGGGCGCTCGGCGATCGTGGATTGGGCTGACGTTGGCTCTGGCCATTGCCAGCGCGGTGCTGCTGCTGCGCTTCCGAATCAATTCGGCGTGGCTGGTGCTTGGCGGGGCGATCATCGGCATCGCCGCCCGGCTGGTGCGAGGCGGTCTAGGATTTTCCTGTCGAGGGAATGTCCGGTTGTCTCGGCTTGATCCAGAAATCGATTCCGAGCCAGAAACTGTAGGCGTGCCGCATCGAGCAACAGGGACAAGAGTGATGGCAAAAGCCATCCACAGCAGAATTTTGGAATTGGTCGAAAGCGTGGTGAAATCCGGAAACAGCAGCGACAAAAGAAAAATCGTCACGACCACGCCGTGGTGGCCACGTAATTGATAATCATGGCTCCGACGTAGTATCCCTGCTCGGGAAAATACGAAAGCCCGCATTCCGGGCAACGCGACAGCATGCGAAAAACTCCGCGAAACAACCGGCCGCGGCCGCAATTCGGACAGCGCCAGTGCACGGCGCGGCGCACGATCTGCTTGAGCGGAGGTCGTAGCATGTTCTTCCTTGCCGGGCGTCAAGTGTCGCACAGACGCAATCCGAGGATCATCGGAATTTTTGGGAAGGCGCTTGCAATGCTTCAGACACTGGAAACGGGCTGAGTGTATCCACGTAACAGCCGCCCAGACCCAGGTCGGTCGTGCGCCCCGTTGCCGTTGTGCCGGTGTTGATCTCAATAGCCTTCGCGGTAGTCAAAAGGGAAATCGCAAATTGTGCCGTCGTTTCCCGATGGGCTAACTACGGCAGCGCGAACTCCACCACAGCCGGGCCTCGGCCAAGAAATATTCGGCTTTCCGTTATAGAAACTCGCAGGCCAAATCCGATTGCCCCCTTCCGGCGCGTAAATCTACGATGGAGTTAGGGCGTCCAGGATCTTCTCCTGTTCGCCTTCTCAGGCTGAGCAAGGAAACGACCAATGTCATCTGGCAACCAGGAACCCATTCAGTCGCCGCAGGAATGGATCGTCTCGAACGCAAAGAGAATGAGGTCTGGCGCCTGGCGATCTTGATGCTGGTGATTCTGGCGGTGGGTGTTGCGGTCCTATCCCACCAGGCGATCCAAATCAGCCAGCGGCATGTCGAGGCTCTTCCCGTCGGGGCCGGGGTTCTCATCGTCCTGTTTGGAGCTTACGTTTGGAACAAAAAGCGCGAGGTCGACGAATTGCGCGGATTTGTCCGAGGATTCCAGAAGGTCCAGGATTGCCCCGCCCAGCACCGAACAACTCGAAAAGCTGGCCGAAGTCATCTCCGCTTCCCGGCAAGGTTACCGGGACCTGATCGACAGCCTCGACCATTTGATTTTCACGACGTCGCTGGATGGCGAAATACGCGCAGTGAATCAGCGTGTCGCACAAATATTCGGAGTTCCCTACTCCGAACTGGTGGGGCACCGCTGGACGAGTTTTTCGACGAGCCGCGATTCGAGAACTTGAAAGAATCGATCGCCTGGTTCGAGGAAAAGAGAGGCTGGACCGGCACGGTGCGGGCGCGCCTCAAGAAAACGGGTGCGGTGCTTTATTTCGATTGCGTTTTGCAGGCGATCGTAAAGGACGGCAAAGTCGCCGGCGCGAGCGGCCTGGCGCGGGATATTACCGCCCAACGCGAAATCGAAATCCGCTTTACCGAGCTGTTTGAAACGCTCCAGGAAGGCGTTTATTTCTGCGATCCGGAGGGAAAATTGCTGGATGTCAATCCCGCGATGGTCCGCATGCTGGGATATTCCCAGCGGGAAGAACTCGTGGGAACCAATATCGGCAAGCTTTATTTCGACGGGCCGCTGGATCTGTTTCCTCAGCGCACGCAAACGGACCACTCCGCGTCGCTCACGCGGGAGATCACCCTGCGGCGGAAAGATGGAACGCCGATCATTTGCATCGACAATTCCAACGCGGTGGGCGACGCGTTTGGCCGCATGATCCGCCATCAGGGCACGCTGGTGGATATCACCGTGCGAAAACGATCTGAGAAGGAGCTGCAAAAGGCGAAGGAATCCGCCGAAGCCGCCAACCAGGCCAAGAGCGCCTTCCTGGCCAACATGAGCCACGAAATCCGCACGCCCATGAACGCGGTCATCGGCATGACGGAACTGGCCCTGGACACCGACTCACCGCCGAGCAACGCGAATATCTGACCATGGTCCGGGATTCGGGCGAACTCCCTGCTGACGCTCATCAACGACATTCTGGATTTCTCCAAGATCGAAGCGGGGAAGCTGGAACTGGACTCCACCGATTTTTCGCTGCGCTACGGCATTAAGGAATGTGAAAATTCTCGGCGTGCGCGCAAAACAGAAAGGCCTGGAACTCATCGATCGAAATCCCCCGACGTGCCCGACGCCTGCTGGGCGATCCGGGCCGGCTGCGGCAAATCCTGTCGAACCTGGTCGACAATGCGATCAAGTTTACCGAGCGCGGCGGAGTGGTTCTCAAGATCGAAAAGGATTCCCAGTCCGGCAGGAGGTGTGCGCTGCACTTCTCGGTTGCGGACTCGGGCATCGGCATTCCCCCCGAAAAGCAGCAACTCATCTTCGAGGCCTTCGCGCAGGCTGACAATTCCACACGCGAAAGTACGGAGGAACGGGACTGGGTCTCTCCATCTCGGCGCGCCTGGTGCGGCTAATGGCCGGCAAGATCTGGGTGGAAAGCGAGGCGAATCGCGGGAGCGGTTCCATTTTACCGCCCACTTCGGCCTGCAGATACAACAAGCAAAGAGGAGCATTTGCAGGGCGGCGTTTCAGATTCCGCCTTGCCCGGCGCGTGGCGGCCCGTTCGCGAGGAGCGGAAGGCGTTGCGGATACTACTGGTCGAGGACAACGCGATCAACCAGATCCTTGCGCAGCGACTGATTCGCAAGCGGGGAGATAAACTCGTCATAACGAACAATGGCCGCGAGGCTCTCGCCGCGCTGGAAAGCGAAAAATTCGATTTGATCCTGATGGACATCCAGATGCCGGAGATGAGCGGCCTCGAAGTGACCGCGGAAATTCGCAGGAAGGAAAAGGAGACCGGTGAGCACATCCCGATTGTCGCCACGACCGCTTCGGCGATGAAAGAGGACAGGGAGCGCTGTCTGGAGGCCGGAATGGATGCGTACATATCCAAACCGATCGAGAGAGAAGTTCTTTTTGAAACCATCGACAAGTTGACCGGTCATTCCCAGGAAGCCAAGTACGGCGATGCGGGCGCTCGATCTAACGATCCGGTATTTGATGCCGGCGCGGTCCTGGATTCCCTGGAGGGAGATTCCGAGCTGATGCGCGAAATCGCGGGAATTTTCCTGGCGCAGTTTCCGAAACAGATGGAAAAGATTCGCGCGGCGGTTTCCAGTCGAGATCCGAAACTTCTGGAACGCGCGGCGCACGCACTGAAGGGCACAGCGGCAAATTTGCTGGCGCAGGGAGTCGTGGAAGCGGCTTCTAAATTGGAAGAAATCGGGAGGGCCGGCACCGTCGCCGGTTCCAGCCAGGCGCTTAATTTGCTGGAAGCAGAGCTTGGAAAACTTAAATTGGCATTGGGAGAACTCGAGAAGGAATATGCAAGATCCTGACGGTGATTCGTTTTACGAGAGCGTGAGGATCACCGGGAAATAGCCGGGCGAAAATCCGGCTAGGCAGTTACAGGAATCAGCATTTGCACGACGTTGAGCAATTTTTCCACTTTGAGCGGTTTTGTCATATAAATCACCGCACCCAGATCGTGCCCCGTCTTATAGTCCTGCGGAGTCCCCCGGGAGGTCAGAAAGATGACCGGAATTTCCTGAAGCCGCTTGTCGCGCTTGACCACATGGCAAAGGTCGTACCCGGAAATTCCATTCATCATCACATCCAGGATCAAAACCGCGGGCGTTACTTCGCGGAGCATGCGAAGAGCATCTTCGCCGCTGACGGCTGTCTTTACGACAAAATCATGACGCGACAGCAGGGATTCGATGATGCGAAGCACAGCGGGATCGTCATCGACGGCCAGGATGACAGGGAATTTGCGCGCTCCGGGTTTAGAATTTTCCAGTGGTTTGTCCATGGGTTGATCCTGGGGTTGCCATCGGTCTCGGAAAGGACGATCGTTTCCTGAGGCTCTCCTCATTTTGAAAGAGGAAGGGTTGACTCCTGATTAGAGTTTGAACAATGGACAGAATGGGTCAAGCCAATCCCTTTACGCTGATTCTTGAGATGAAACATCAGGTCTGCAAGTAGCGCCGTTCGTCCTGATTCAGGGACGGATGCGCACTTTACAGGGGAGAGACTTGCGCGCGGCCGTGTAATCGGCCGCGCGCAGGTCGTTGGCGGGAAGTGGCGAGTCACTACATTTGGAAGTTGACTTCAACTCTCAAGTCAACCGGTGTGGGTTCACCATCGAGGATCGTTGGTTCATATTTTCTTTCCGAAACAGCTTTGAGCGCCGCCTGGATCAGCAAGGGGTGACCGCTCACGACCTTTTCCTGGACCACGCTCCCGTGTTCGTCGATAATCGCGTCGATCACGACAATCCCGTGGACATGTGACTGGCTCGCCAGGATTGGATAGATTGCCGCGGGGCCGTAGATCAATCGCGGCGGTTTTACATCGCCCCCGATGCGCACCGGGCGTTTCGGCCCTTCGACAGCGGGCGCTGCCGCTACGGGAGCCGCAACGCTCGGCATACCGCCGGTGATGCCGCCGATCTGTCCTCCGGCGACGCCGCCCGGAACAGCGCTCGCCCCTGCTGCAAAGGCTTCCTCCGGAGGAGCGGCGTCACTGGAGGCCGCTGGAACGGCCTTTGGAATAAAAGTTGGCGCGGTCAGTTTCCCCGGCGTGAAAACTTTTGGGGCAACATGAACCATGCGAGCCACCGAGGGCGGAGCCGGAGGCGCCGGAGCCATCGGCGGCATGGGCGCCACGAGGAGCGTCGTTTCCAACCTCTTCATGTCGATTCCTTGCGAGAAGTAGAGCGGGAGGAACAGCAGCAAGAGCAAGATGGCGAAATGAATGAAAAAGGAAACGGCCCAATCCA
This sequence comes from uncultured Acidobacteriota bacterium, assembly GCA_963756355.1. Lineage (GTDB taxonomy): Bacteria > Acidobacteriota > Terriglobia > Acidiferrales > UBA7541 > JBGPTK01. The sequence continues at coordinate 6,901 of CAVWOD010000027.1, forward strand.
TCGGGCTTCGGCGCTGGCGCGTCGTGGAATTTTCCAGCAAGGCCTCGGCAAAAACACGGTTTTGCGGCGCAATGTTTGGGCGGAGGCAAAACCACGCTGCTTTTTGGCCTGCCGCCCGGATACACATCTTCCAGAAAGAGATTTTGTTCACTTAACATGAAGCCTCCTAAAAATATGTTTCTTGCAGAATCCTTCAAGCGAATAGAGAAAATGAAAAAATCCGCTCGAAGCTCACTCGAATGAAATTGTTACTTGCCAGGACACAGCGCGGTGTCTGAAGCAGACTCACTTCTGAGGGAAAGGCCGGGGAGATTCCCTTTCGACTTGGAAGACAAAGCTTTGATCCAACGTTTCAAAGCCTTTTTCTCCTGATCCATCCTGCCTCATGCATTCCGGGAAGACAAATTCAAAGTTCAAATCGTTGACTTCCAATCGCTTGATGCGCCGGCAATGCTCTTTTCCCCGCTGCGGAAATGGTCGCGCGAACCGCCAATCAGGAGATTGGCGTTCCCGGGGGGCGTTTCAGAGTGTTTATCCAAGCGGCAGATACAGCTTGTTGCCCCGCCGGATAAGGACGGGCAAGAGGGAACTTTTCGGAACTATAGGGACAAGAGTTTTCCGGTTGGCTGATTTCTGGGGAATTCGAATTGATGTGCCGCAGGGCGGATCTTCCATCTCCCGACTAAACTCATTGTAATCTTGATGTTGCATCCAACAGTCGGTTGGCTGGCCAGAGGCCGCTTGGACCCTTTGTGGTGGTCGGATTGCTATTAAAGAGTCGTTCTTCCGGAATCTGCGCCTGATGGGTAGTTTTGTAACTGCACAGCGGATTTGTGCAATGGGAGGCATGACTTCTTGACCGAACGGCTTTATTACCGCGATTCCTTTCTGCGCGAATTCGATGCCCACGTATTGTCCTGCGAGAGCTCGCCGAAGGAGCACGCGAAGGCAGCGTCACCCTCCTGGTAGGTTACCTTGCAGGAAACCGCGTTTTATCCCACATCGGGAGGCCAGCCGCACGACACCGGGCGTCTCGGCGATGCGGCGGTCTTGGATGTGTTCGAGCGGGAGGACGGAACGGTCGTGCACGTTACCGATCGCGAGGTGGCGCCCGGGCCGGTTCGGGGCTCGATTGATTGGGCGCGGCGGTTCGATCATATGCAGCAGCACTCGGGCTCGCATGTATTGACTGCGGCATTTCTGGCCCTCTTCAATCTCCCCCCTGTTTCATTCCATATGGGCAAGACGGTCTCCACGCTCGATATCGCGGCGTCTTCGATATCGGACGAACAGCTGGAAAACATCGAGCGTTTTGTAAACGAAATTATTTTTGAGGATAAGCCCATTCATGTCCGGTTCGGAACAGCCGGCGACCTTGCATCGCTGGGGGTCCAGAAGGAATCGGAGCGGGAAGGGATCCTGCGCGCGGTGGAGATTCAAGGCGTCGATATCCAGGCCTGCGGAGGGACGCACGTTTGCCGCACGGGGCAGATCGGAATGATACTCGTCCGGCGCATGAAAAAGGTGCGAGAAAACTGGCGCGTGGAATTTGTCTGCGGCCAGAGGGCGAGGCGCGTGGCGCGGGCTGATTTTGCGCTTCTCGAAGACATCTCACAGCGCCTGACCTGCGGCCCCGACACGATCCACGCGGGAATCACGCGAATTCTCAACGAACGCAACGCCGCCACTCGATTTGGCCAGCGCTACCTGGCGGAATCGGCTTCGCTGCAAGCCCAGGTGCTTTTAGCCAAGGAGCGCGCGCAACATGTGGCCGATCCTCCGCGGATCGTGACGGGCATCCTGGCGGACGCGGACATGGAATATCTTCGAACCGTGGCGACGAACATCATCTCCGAGCCCGGAGTCGTCGCGCTGCTCGGGTCGGAAACCAATGGATCCATCGTCATGGCCAAATCCGAGGGCGTCTCCGGTGACATGAACGCGTTGTTGCGCGAAGCGGTCAAGTCCTGCGGAGGAAAAGGCGGCGGAACGAAAGAGTTTGCCCAGGGGAGCGTGCCAGAAGGAAGCGACCTGGACCGCATTTTGAGGCACGCCGCGGAACGCGCATCCAAGCCGGCCCCGGCGCTCCACGTGGTCGCGAGAAATCCCGTTAGCGCCAGATCGCACGATGAATTCTGGCTATCCAAGGGGAAAGCGCGCGGCTAGACTGCAATCTTCGGGATGAATCCGATCAGCGAAATGCAATGCAATTAAATCATCAAGGAATGCAGGTTTTCGTGGCGCCGGCGTCTCGCCGGCGTTTTTGCGCTGCATCCGACCCGGAAAAACCGCCAGCGGGACGCCGGCGCCACGGCGCACCATTTTCATTTGAGTATGCCGCTGGATCATTCTGAATTCTTGCTGTGACATCCAGGCTAGCCCCCTTCTTCCTAAATTATCCACCATTTCGCTATCCTCGGAATAATCCCCCTCCTATCGGAATAGATATTTAATTCAAGCATTATGGGCGAGGGAAGCGTGAGCTCGGTGAAACGGCGGCAAGAAGCCAACCCGGCGCACTTTCAGGCGTACAATTTGATGTGTCCAAGCGTTCTCCATTGGAATCGGAGCGCGCTTGACACTCGTATGGCGCTGGCATAAGGCTGGCCATTCAGACGGAAAATCTATCGGCATGAATAAAATCTCCTTGCGAGACCAACGGAAACTACGATGCGAAAATCCAAAAAAGAAGCGATCGATCGGCGCAAATTTCTGAAAGGGCGCGGCAGCGGGCGCGGCCGCGCTCGCGGCGATCCCGGCGGTGGCGAACGCGCAGCAGGCCGAGGTTTCCCGCGCGGGCACCGCGCAGCCCATGCCGAAAGAGCTCGAGGCCGAAACGCCCGCCGTGCTGGATGTTCTGACCGAGAACCGCTCCGGGTCCGACTTCATGGTGGACGTGATCAAGTCGCTGGGCATCGAGTACGTGGCGTGCCAATCCCGGATCGAGTTTCCGCGGCCTGCACGAATCGGTGATCAATTACGGCGGCAACAAGAATCCGGAGTTCATCACCTGCTGCCACGAAGAATCGGCCGTCGCCATGGCCCACGGCTACTCCAAAATCGAAGGCAAGCCGATGGCGGTGTTTCTGCACAGCGACGTGGGCTTGCAGCACGGATCGATGGCCATCTACAACGCGTTTTGCGATCGCGTGCCGGTCTACTTGATCGCCGGCAACACGCTGGAAATCAATTCGCCGGCGCCCGGGCGTCGAATGGGATCACAGCGTTCAGGATGCCGCCGCCATGGTGCGCGATTGCATGAAGTGGGACGACGTGCCGATCTCGCTGGAGCATTTCGCGGAATCCGCCGTGCGCGCCTACAAAATCGCGATGACGCCGCCGATGGCGCCCGTGCTGCTGGTCGCGGACGGCGAACTGCAGGAAGGCCCGATTCCCGACGACGCCAAATTCCACATTCCGAAGCTGACGCGTGCCATGCCGCCGCAGGGCGATTCGGGCTCGGTCGCGGAAGCGGCGCGCATGCTGGTCGCCGCGGAAAATCCCGTGATTTTGCTGGAGCGCACCGCGCGCACGGCCGACGGATTGAAGTACACCGTCGAGCTTGCCGAAACGCTGCAGGCGCCCGTCGTGGATCTGGCCGCGCGCATGAATTTTCCCTCGCGGCATCCCCTGAATCAGACCGAGCGCACGCGCGCGGTGATCGGCGGCGCGGACGTGATCCTGGGGCTCGAAGCGCTGAATTTCTGGGGCACGATTCATTCTTACCGCGATCAGCTGCACCGCACCTCGCAGCCCATCATCAAGAAGGACGCGAAGCTGATCAGCATCAGCGCCAGCGATCTCTACATGAAGAGCAACTACCAGGATTTCCAGCGCTACACCGAAGTGGATCTGGCCATGGCGGCCGATGCCGAGGCGACGCTGCCTTCGCTGATCGAAGCCGTCAAGCGCCTGCTGACCGACGACCGCAAGACGGACGTTTGCGGATCGCGGCAAGAAACTCGCCGCGCAGCATGAGAAGCGTTGCGGCGCGCCCGCGATGAAGCGGCCTACGGCTGGGACGCCAGCCCCATCACGCACGGCGCGCCTGTGCGCGGAAATCTGGGGCGCGATCAAGAACGAAGACTGGTCGCTGGTCTGCGAAGTATCTCCGTGGGTGAACCGCTGGCCGCTGCGCCTGTGGAATTTCGACAAGTATTACCAGTACATCGGCGCGTCGGGCGGATTCGGCGTCGGCTACGGCGCGCCCGCCTCGCTGGGCGCCGCGCTGGCCAACAAGAAGCACGGCCGGCTGACCGTCACCATTCAAAATGACGGCGACCTGATGTACGCGCCGGGCGTTCTGTGGACCTCGGCGCATCACCACATTCCGCTGCTCAGCGTCATGCACAACAACCGCGCCTATCACCAGGAAGTGATGCACGTGCAGCGCATGGCCGACCGGCACAGCCGCGGCATCGATCGCGCTTCGATCGGCACCACCATCACCGATCCCAACATCGACTTCGCCAAGGTCGCCAAGGGCATGGGCGTCTATTCCGAAGGCCCGATCACCGATCCGAAGGACCTCGGCCCGGCGATTCAGCGCGCCATGGAAGTCGTCAAGCGCGGCGAGCCGGCGCTGGTCGACGCCGTCACGCAGCCGCGTTAGTTATTTTCTCAATCCCCTAAATTTTTTAGACTGCCGAGCGCTGAAAAGCGGACAAGCGTTCCACGAACTTGGCCACATAATGGGATGGTCCGCCGCGGAATTCTAGAAGTTGTAGAGTTCGAGGACGGAGGCATCCCATGAAACTACACGTGATCGGTATTGATTTAGGGAAGACAGTCTTTCATTTGGTGGGATTGGATTCAACAGGTCGGGCGGTGATCCGCAAGAAATGTTCTCGTAAACAGCTGCTGGCTTTCACCGCGAATTTGGAAGTGGAGTTGATCGGCATGGAGTCCTGTAGTGGATCGCACTTTCTCGGGCGGGCTCTGCGAGAACAGGGTCACGAAGTGCGATTGATGCCGGCGCAGTACGTGAAGCCTTATGTGCAGACCAACAAGAGCGACTTCCTGGATGCGGAAGCCATTGCCGAAGCGGTGCAACGGCCGAGGATGCGTTTTGTGCCGATCAAGACGGAGGAACAGCTCGACTTGCAAGCGCTGCATCGGGTGCGCGAGCGTTGGGTGATGCGACGCACAGCGGTGGTGAACCAGATTCGCAGCCTTCTTCTGGAACGCGGACTCACGCTACCCAAAGGCCGACGTTATGTGGATCAGCAGCTTCCCAGGATATTAGAAGATGCAGAGCTGAGACTGTCGGGTTCTTTTCGTGTTCTGTTGGCGCAACTCAAATTGGAACTCGAGCAGCTCGGCGCACGCCTGGAGGAGATGGATCGGGTTATTCAGAAAACGGCGAAAGAGAATGAGGACTGCCAGCGGCTCACGGAGATTCCAGGAGTCGGTCCGGTCACCGCGACGGCCCTGATCGCTGCGGTGGGCAACGCCAGCGCATTTCGAAAAGGGCGAAATCTGGCAGCCTGGATGGGGATCGTTCCGGGGGAGTACACCACCGGCGGCAAACAGAAATTACTGGGCATCAGTAAACGGGGCAATAAGTACTTACGAACCCTGTTCATTCAAGGTGCACGCAGCGTCGTGCAACAGCGACACAAGCAAGCTCCCGGTCTGAGCCGTTGGCTCGAGCAACTGCTGGGGCGCACGCACCAGAATGTGGTCATCGTGGCCTTGGCCAACAAACTGGTTCGCATGGCTTGGGCGGTCTTGTGCAAGAACGAACGCTATCGCGCTCCGGTTCTTGCGGTGGCAACTTAAAATCCCTGTTTAGGGAAAAAGAGTTCCTGCCAGGTCTGCTGGCGGAAAATAGAGATGGCAATGGGTCTCTCCCACGCTCTCGAAACCTGATATCGGAAAAGGTCTTTACCAGGCCGTCCACATTATACGGACGAGGGCGAGCGGATATCCATCATGGCCCGGAGTCAGTGACTCCACTCAAGGCCGAATACATTGGCGCAGACCAACTGCCATTGAACATTTTTCGCTTGCAACTCTGCGGCGGACCATACATTCCGATATGACTTCTCAGGATGTGGAACAAAAAGTCATCAATGCGAAACGGGATCATATAGCACTGCGGGTTTATCAATCTACATCTCCGCCATGCGCGATGTGGCGGACGCGCTCGGTTGCAAGGTTCAAATACGTGTGAAGGTTCGATGCGATTCTGAACTACTCCATTCTTAAGACGGTCAGCTAGCCTTTTTTCACTTTCCCGATCAAAGCATGATGCTCGGCAATTTGATGATACAGACCAAGTGCGTAGTCCCTGCCTGAGATTGTCTTGCCACCCGCCAATTCGATTTCATTTACCGAATGCTCGAAATACCTGGCTACAAACTCCCACTTCTGAATATCACCTTCGAGAGCGGCGATTAGTTCCTTTTCGTGTTTTGTCACAGTTCCCCCTCGTCAAGATCGCTGACCATAATTTCGGTAGCAGTACAGTGTGAATTTATGGGAGCGCGGCTCTTTGCGATGGTCGCTCGACTCGCACGGAGTTAGTGTAGGTGATATCCAGCAAAGCGGCAGCGCGAGTAGTGGGAGAATCCTTCGCACGGGCTGAGAATAATCCAATCAGATGGGTCCTGGCAACGATGGCTGCCAAATGGCTCAGTGGAATTGGCTGGGTAGTGCCGGGGAGAGGGATTCTGAGAAAAAGCCACATTCCGATAAGCGGTGCCGGCTCAACCGGTCGATGCAACACCCTATAACCAGTTGATCTGACAATACTTCCCATCGAGAATCAATCTGTACGGCAGTACTCAATCAGAACCTAAACAGGGCTTTTGTTTTGTTTGAATTGACGCCCGCGAACGAAATCAGCCTCCTAGACTCCTACAAGAAGACTTTGAGCAAGTGTTGCATCGACCCATTGAGACCACCCCGTTTCATCAGGACTTGGTCTACGGCGGGTCGAGGCAAGTACTGGAAACAACGAGGATCACGGCTCAGGTCGAACGTCTCGGTCGGAAAAATCATCGGAGTCGGGCCATTCATGGTTGCACGAATGGCATGGCCAGATACGGCCATTGCGCCGGGTCGGACCCGGCACACCAACGACAAAACGTACAAATCGTCTATCCCAATCTCGAAGGGAAATATCCAGTGATTGGCAATTAGGGCAACGGGGTTGTTTGAACTGCCCGACTCCCTAGACATCGAAACTCTCAGGAATCTCTTGGCCTAAAATCTTCGCGGCTACACCAGCATCTTCGCGACCGACACACACTTTTATCCCGCCAAGAGCGTTTGACAATCCGCCCAATAGCTCAACGGTGCGCAGGACGCACTTAATGCCCGTCGATTCGAGTACGCTCTTCGCAAGCTCGGCTTCGGCTAACTCCCTGAACCGTTGTAGGACCACAAGGTTGCCGATCTCCTCGCTCTTTGGTGGTCGTTCATTTGAGTCTGTCATGGTGACGTCGATCATACGCAAGACGAGGAACCCTGGCGCACAGCGGGCGCGGCAGTTCGGGCTAGACCTTAAATTTTCGGACGAACTGCCCATTATTCTCCCAGCGCGACTTCTTCGATTGCAAGTCGGCTTCCTCGGGCTGCACCGCGCCGTTCACGTCGGTGGCGCGAGAGACGATTGTGTGATCGCCGGTCGCGGGCGCGGCGAATTCGTAGGTGAATAGCTTCCAGGAATATTTCGTATTTTCGCGGTCCATCGTGGCGGGCTGCCAGGGTCCGTTATCGACGCGAATTTCCACGGAGCGCAGCGGCGTTCCATCGTTCAGCGCGAAGCCGGTGGCCACGAACTTGCCGCCATTGCGCGTCGAGCCGGGCGACCATGGACTTGAGCTGCATGCGGCTGACCGAGGTTTCTTCCCAGATGGTCTGATCTCCGTCCTTCTTTTCCATGAGGGTGACGTAGTCGCGCGCCATGAAGCGTCCCATGAAGCGCGTATCCTGAATCTGGATGTGGTTCATCCACTTCGCATTGCAGACGCCGTACCAGCCGGGCACGAGCAGACGGACCGGCCCGCCATTCTTCGGCGGCAACGGTGCGCCGTTCATCTCCCACACCAGAAGGACGTCCGGATTCATCGCGTCTTCCAGCGCGAGGCTTCGGGCAAAGTTCTGCTCGTACTTTTGAGGCTGGCCGCCGCCGTGGACAATCTCTTCCGTTCCGTGGTCCGCGCCGAAGAAGACCACTTCTCTTGCGGTGGATTTGAGGCCGGCGTCCTTGAGAAGCGCGGCCACGCTGGTTCCCGCCCAGCGCGCGTTGCCCACCAGCGTATTCAAGCGCGCGGGATTGTTGCCGGAGCATTCGAAGCCAGCGATCAGTTCGGTGCGAGGCCGGCGCTTCAACTCTTCGAGGGTAAGTTCCATCGGCTTGTTGACGAGGCCGCTCAAGCGGAGTTTGTAACTGGCGGGATCGACCTGCGTCGGGCCGTAGTGCTGCACGCCAAAGAAATCATCGACCGGCGTGATGAACGAGGATTTCTGGATGGTCCGCGTGTCCAAGCTGTGCGGGCCCGTTCCCGCGGCGGGATCGAAGCCATCGGGGACGTCGGTCCACGGAACGACCTCTTCAGACTGCGCCAAGGCGGGCGACATCCATGCTGGAATCCCCAGCGCGGCAAGCCCGCCAATGCCGCTCCGCTTTTGATCGCTGCGCGACGAGAAATGTCGTTGCTCATGGGATTGTCCTCCACTAGAGCATTACCGCGTCGTCCCCTTGCTATGCCTTGCGCGCATAACAATTCGAGTATTTCACGACCTCGATTTCCGCCACTAGCCGAAATATACACGCTGGCGAAGAAATAAAAAATAAGTTGAAACCGGCCTGCTCAAGCAATCGGCGACGGTTTTCGAGTGTCGTGCGGCGAAGCGGTTCAACGCTCTTGATCCGAAACGGCTCGATGATGGTCTTGTGCATTGGGGCCCCAAGCAGCAGATTGAGAAGAAGGAGAACACAGCGGGGGTGTGGAGCGCAAGCGTTCACATGAACTGAAAACGAGCTGACCTAGGGAAAAATTTCCCGAGCGGGGCCAGGGCGATCCTTCGCTTGCCGCACACAAACAATTTGCCACCAGAACAGGGATTTGCCA
>CAVWOD010000028.1:0-366259 GCA_963756355.1 uncultured Acidobacteriota bacterium
GTCTATGATGCGTTGGGCGAGAGGCAAAAGGCGCTCGATTACTATAACCAGGCGTTGGTGCTGGCACGGATGGTTAACTACCGCGCGGGCGAGGCTGGGACACTGCGCGCAATGGGCAAAGTGTATGACGAATTAAGTGAAAGGCAAGAGGCTATCGATTCCCTGGGTCGAGCCCTAATGTTGTTCCGCCAGATCAGCAGCCCCCTCTCCGAGGGGCACACACTCCAGAGCCTAATGGAGCATTGGAAACAACTGGACAATCCCGGCCTGGCAATTTTTTTCGGCAAACAAGCGATCAACAAGTTCCAACAGGTCCGGGCCAACATAAGAGGGCTGGAGAAGGAATCGCAGAAGAGCTTCTTGAATTCAGAAGAGGGATATACCGGGAGCTGGCTGATCTGCTTATTTCGCAGGGGCGCCTACCGGAGGCGGAGCAGGTGCTCGGCCTGCTAAAGAACGAAGAATATTTCGAATTCATCCGGCGCGCCGGCAAGGAAGCTTCCTCACTCACTGCGCCTGTCGCGCTCACCAAGGAGGAATCCGATGTGAATCGCAAATACGAAGAGAGCGCGAGCCGGATCACGGCCATCGGCAATGAATGGGCTGCTGTTGCGAGCGAAGGCCATCTCGGACGGCGGAGGAGAATAAACATTTGGAGGAGCTTTCGGAGCAATTGAAGCTGGCAAATGAGGAGTGGGGAAAATTCCTGAGCGGGCTCTATGAAGAGTTTGGAAAGACGAAGCAGGCGCAAACCACCGTTGAAAATCTGGAAGAGAGCGCCAGCGGGATGCAGCAGGTGGTGCGGGCTCTGGGCGCCGGAACCGTGGCGCTCTATACGCTGGTGGGAGAAGAGAAGTATCGCGTGATCGTAGTGACGCCGACGGTGATGGTGGCGCGGGAATATCCGATCCCGGCGGCGGAATTGCGGAAGAAAGTGTTCGAATTCCGCCAGGCGCTGGTGAATCCGAAATCGGATCCGGTGCCGCAGGCGCAGGAGCTTTACAAAATACTGGTAGGGCCGGCGGCGCAGGATATCGCGGGAGCGAAGGCCGTCACATTGATGTGGTCACTGGACGAGGTGCTGCGCTACCTGCCGATTGCGGCGCTGCATGACGGGCACCAATACTTGGTCGAGAAATATCGGAACACGGTGTTCACTCCGGCTAGCGTCGCGGAACTTACCGAGCGTCCGAATGTGAAGAACTGGCAGGGGCTAGGAATGGGAGTCTCGAAATCGTATGGCCAGTTCCCGGCGCTGCCGGCGGTGCCGGAGGAATTGCGGCGGGTGATTCGAGAAGCAAATGAGGCGCGGCCCGAGGGCGTTTTGCCGGGGGAAGTCATGCTCGACGAGAAATTTCACGGAGGCGAGCATGAAGAAAGCGCTGGAGCACAAATATCCGCTGGTGCACATCGCGAGCCATTTCGATTTCCAGGCAGGGAATGAAACGAATTCATTCCTGCTGCTGGGTGGCAAAGACGCGCAAGGGCACGCGCCTGACGTTGGCGGAAATTCGCGAAGACCCTGGCTTTACGTTCGCCGATACGGAACTGCTGACGCTCTCGGCGTGTGATACGGCCGTGGGTGGAACTCAAGGAGACGGCCGGGAGGTGGATGGGCTTGGGATTCTGGCTCAGCAAAAGGGCGCAAAGGCTGTGGTGGCAAGTTTGTGGGGAGTGTACGATGCGAGCACCGGCCTGCTGATGCAGGAATTCTACAAGACGTGGACGACGCACCCGAACATGCCCAAGGCAGAAGCACTGCGGCAGGCGCAAGTTGCGCTGCTGCGCGGAAAGCTGGGCGGGCAGAAATTGAGTGCTAGCAGAGGCGTCAAGCTGGAGGGTGAAACAGGGAAGTCTGCTTCCGGCGGTGGCACGGGCAGAAATGCGAACCAAACAAACTATACGCACCCGTATTACTGGGCGCCATTCATCCTTATCGGGAACTGGAGATGATCGTCCAAATCGTCCGCGCCTGGAGTAGCAGCCAATTAACCGAAATCCATACTCGACGCATTGGTGATGAGCGGTCCCCTTTTCCTGTATCACCCGTAGAGTAATCTTCGACCCTCCTAAATCGCACGTTGCGAGCACCGGAATACGAGCCTTCAGTTGCTGCAACTCCCCAACTGCTGCGTGATATGATCGGCGCAAGTCTAGAGGGTAGGAAAGTTCCAAGCTCGATTGCGGAAGAGATAGGAGACGGTCACCGCATGTCGCGGATAGCTCTGGTGGGGAGTATTTTCGTCGCGGTCCTCTTTCTGGTTTGTGTGGGGTTTTTCATCGCCCGCAGACCTGTATTGCCGCAGCCCAACCGCACATCTCAGCAGGTTCCGCCGCCCGCCGCGCCTACTCCATCTTCCTCGCAACAGCATCCCGCGGCGGTCTTAACTCCACCCCCGGTCAAGATTACCGCTGCGCCTTCCGCAGCCCCTGCAACTGTTCATTCGGCGAGCGCCCACTTCATCGTTGATTCCGGACTCTTCCAGGACCGCAACAACGCCGAGACGCTGGCCGCGCGCATTCCCAAACAATATAAAACCGAAATCACGCCGCTCACTGTCCATGGCAAAAAACTCTACCGCGTCCGCACCTCGGTTCCGAGCGAATCCGAGGCTGAAGTGTTGGCAGCAGATCTCGCACGCGACCTGCATCTGCAGGCCCGCATCACTCCGATTCACCAGCCCTGATTCAGGGGCACCGGCCCTGGGCTTTACCGGCTTACATTTTCACTGAGGTGGCTGAAATGCGCCTCTCTCCCGTTCAAGCACTTCGATTAAGATCGACACGATTCTCTCGGCAGCATGGCCGTCCCATTTCTCGGGAATTCTTTCGCTTCGCTTCCTTTCCATTTGACGGGTGATGGCATCTTGAATTCCTCTGGCGGAAGTTCCGGCCAGCAAGTTCGTGCCGCAGTCGATGGTGACGGGCCGCTCGGTGCTATCCCGGACCGTCACACACGGCACGCCCAGTATCGTGGTCTCTTCTTGGATGCCGCCGGAGTCCGTGATCACCAGGCTCGCATTTTTCATCAGACAAACGAAATGGAGATAGCCTTGAGGTGAGATCATCCGGATTCCGGGCGTCAGCTCAAACGTATGCGAAGAATCTGTCTCCATATTGTTCGCAAGACCCGCGAAATACTTGGCGAAGCCGAACTCTGTGATTCGTTTCTGCGTCCGGGGATGAGCCGGAAAAATGATCGGCCATTTCCGCGCCAACCCGGAAATCCCCTCCAGGATTCTGTGGAAAGCTTCACGATTATCCACATTCGCCGGGACGGTGCAGCGTGAGCAACGCATAGGGCCTTTGGGCCGCGGTATCCAGCTTCTCTGAATTATTTTCCACCAGACCGAGGCTTTTCAGAAATGCCGGATCATCAGCCCGGTGCTGAAATGCGAGAAGGGTATCAATCATCGTGTTGCCGACGAAATGGACCTTTTGCGCCGCAATCCCTTCTTTCTGAAGATTGACGCATCCGCTCGGCTCGCTTACAAACAAGAAATCCGACAAATGGTCCGTTAGAATTCTATTGATCTCCTCGGGCATCGACCGGTCAAACGAGCGCAACCCTGCCTCCACGTGCCCGATCAATGGCCTCGTGCCTTGATCATCAAAAGCCATTTTGCTGGTCACCAAGGCACAGGCAAGCGTCGAGTTCACGTCCCCAACCACAAGCACGGCATCCGGCCGCCATTCGAGCAGCACCGGCTCGAAGCGCTTCATGATCTCGGCGGTTTGAGAGGCGTGCGAGCCCGATCCAACTTCGAGATGCACATCCGGCCGTGGCATATTCAGATCGGCGAAAAACTGTTCGGACATCGACGCGTCATAATGCTGCCCCGTGTGCACCAGCAGTTGCTGAATATGGGATCGCACAGCCACGCGTGCCGCTTCGCCCGGCATTGCATTCGCGGCATTGTGCCGCTGAACAGCCGCCAGAATAGGTGCAGCCTTCATGAAATTGGGCCGCGCTCCCACCACTGTCATTATTCTGAATTCTTTGCGGATCACGTTTCCGGTCCCAGCAGCCCGAAGGAAGTTACACGCTGGAATTCTAACTGATCCCGGCTGGTTTGCCATACGGTGGAAGGTCTTCTGTGTGGCGATAGGCGGAGCTAAGCGGACCAAAAGTTGAATCGAGGCAGCCGAGGGAAAAGCGTGAATTGCATTTGGTTCGACTGCGGAAAGATTTAATCGGGTGGACAGAAAATTCTGAGACTCGGATCCTCTTCTCGGGGATCGGTGTGCGTGGGTGGCAGCCTTCCCATGTTCCGGAACGCAGCGCTTAAGGCTTTTGCTTCTCAGCGGTGTTAGGGGCGGGGGGAACACCGGGGGCTTGTTTTGTGCCGGACGTCTCAGTGGCCTTGATGATTTCGTGAATGTCCGGCATTCCCGAGTGGACGGCATCGGCAGGGGCGCCGGAATGTGTCTTGTCCATGGGGGGATGTTCGAATTGCCCCCCAGTTGGCTGGCTCTTCAGTACGACCCAATTTCCGGCGTGACGTTCCATGAAGTAAGTCATCTCCATGGTGGCGCCTCCCTGCTTCAGCTTGAATTCGACATCGGCTTGGGCCTGGTCGCCGTTGACCGCGATTTGTTTGTATTCTCTGTCCATCGCGGAAACATTGATTGAGCCGAGCGTGGTGAGATGTTTCTCGATGCTTGCCCGGATCGCATCCTGGTCCCCGGCTTTCGTTTCGATTTTCTTCTGGCAGCCGGCGATCGAGGCGATCCCGATGAGCAAACAAAACGCGATACCGCTTCAGATTTCGGTTCATGCGAATGTCCTTTCCAGACTATTGGCAAGCGATTTTTCCACAATCTCTACTCCGGTGCTGCGCAGGAACGCTTCGGGGGATTCTCCGCCGATTAAGATGAAAACATAATCATTGGGCAACGCCGTGGGCGAGCCGTTCGCATCGATGAGCACGCCTTGGGGGCGAATGCCCATGATGTTGGAATTGCGAAGAATCCGCAACCTTCCGGACTTTTCCGCCGCCTCCAATTGCTGGCGATTGCGGTCGCGCACTCGATCGAACACCTGGCCCCGGTAGCAGAGCGTGACGCGATTTCGACCGTCGCGGCTCAGAGCGAGCGCGGCTTCCGCGGCCGAATCTCCTCCGCCAGCAACAAGGATATCCTTGTCAAGATAATCTTCCGCTTCGATCAGGCGATAAGCCACTTTGCTCAGGTCTTCACCAGGCACACCCAGCTTGCGCGGAGAACCACGTTTTCCCATGGCGAGAATGACGAAGCGGGCGCGATACTTTCCTTTCCAGGTTTCGATGATGAAATTTTGGCCGTCCCGCTGAATATTTTCGGCCCGCTCGTTGGTCTGGATGCGGACGCCGGTGCTGGTGATGATACTCTCCCAAACGGAAAGCAGGGCTTCCTTTGTTCCGTCGGCCACATAAAGGCTTCCGTACATCGGTATTTCGATGGGCTCAGCCATAAGAAATTTGTGGCGGGGATACTGGCGAATCGTTGCGGCAATCTCGCCCTGTTCCAGAACCACATAACAAAGTTCCCGCTGCTGGGCCGAAAGCGCGGCGCTCAAGCCGGCCGGCCCGGCTCCCACAATCGCGACATCAAACATTTCATCGAGATTCTGATTCTTATTGGCGCTTGATCCGTTTTTTTCTTTCTGCAACCTCGCATGGATATGGTCGATCGCGAGTTTTCCTTCGTTGACGGCGGTCTTGATCAAGCCCAGCCGCCCAATTCTCCGGTGATGAACAATCCGGGGATATTCGATTTCGAAGTTTTCCTTGACGTTCGGAACCTTGACGGTTTGGAGAACTCCGCCGAAGGAAAGCGCGATTGCCTGAGTGGGGCAAACCTCGACGCACTTGCCATGCCCGACGCAGCGATCGGGCTCATCCAGAATCGCTTTGCCGTTGGCCATGGCCAGCGTGCCGGATTCCGGGCACACCTCGACGCAACTTCCGCAGCCCACGCATAGCGAAGCGTTAATGACCGGCCGGGGCTTCCCCTTTTTTCCGTTGCCGCTGGCAGACTGCACTTCGGCCATATGAACGGACCACATCGCCAGGGCAGCACCGCAGTTCGCGCAGAAAGGGGTCCCTTTGGCGATTGGCTGGCTGCATCGCGGGCATGCACAGTTTCCTGCCGAGACGAAGGCCGGGCCGGATGCGCCTGTTTTGCGGGAGCTTTCTGCACGGCGGTGAGCTGTTTCAAGTAGCGGCGAACAAAGAAAAACGTAAGTCCCGCCGCGACGAGAAATGCAATGAGTGTCTCCATCGCGTTACAGATAGCCCAGCAGAAAAACAGCGGAGATATGCAGAATGGCCAAGACCACGAATGCGTAGCTGAACGGCCGGTGGACCACGTGCCAGAACTGGAAAACTTCCTGTGAGCGGGAGAGAAAAACCATGCGTTTGGTCAACGCAGCCTGGCGCCGCGCGACTTGCACCACCCGCTCGATGTCGTCTTTTCCGCTGGAAAACAGGCCGCCGACGGTCATAAAGATTCCACCTGCTCGCAATGCTCTCCGGCGCAATGCGGCGATGCGGAACGGCCGGGACAAGTCCAGGGAGAACATGTATACCAGCGAGGCAAAAATATTTTGTTTTCTCACTTGCTCCGCGGTGGGAAGAGGGCGGAAAGCGGAAGAGAGGTCGCGGTGCACGAAGATCTTCTGGGTTGCCAGTTGTTTCGTCAGATCTTCCTGCTCATCCTTTAATTCCTGCCAGGAGATTTCGGCGGCATTCAAGCGGCGGGGAATTTGGGAATAAAGATACCTGCCGACGAGGCCGCTGACCGCCACCGCCACCATGATCCAGAAAGCCATTCCCGCGATGCCGCGAAATTTGAAGGCAGCGTGGCAGGCAATAATGACCGGCGCGGTCACGCCCATCACGATGTGGAAATCGAGCCAGTGTTTCGTAACGCCAATGCTGCGCAGCCAGCCCCAGCGCTTGCGGAAGTAGTAAAAGTAGATGCCGAAGAAAAGCACAGTGCCCAGAATTCCGAGCTTGATCCCGATCGAGCCGCTGGGACGCAAAAGAACGTGTTTCGGAGAATAGGGACGGTCGGCGGCGCCCAACAAATAATAACTGGCGCCGTAGACGGCCATAGTCAAAGTAAAGGCGGCGGAAATCAGCCATGCCGCGGCAAGTCTTCGCCGGTGATCTTTTTCGAGATCTTCGGCGGGTTGCGAAATTGCGCGCGCGCTCATCAGTGTATTCATTGTTTGGTTGGGACTACGTCAATTTGAACGTCCACCGTATAGCGGCGGTATTTGGTGAAGTGATGAGTGTTTCGCCAGTGCTGCTTGGGAGTTTCCACGTCGATCGTGGCAGCTGGCGGAAGCCACAGCGGTTGTGGAGAGCCGGACATCGTGACGGGTGCATACTGCAATTCCGCTCGAAGCTGGTTCATACCCAGGTCTTGCATGCTGGCGCCAACATCCGCACTGATTCGAAAAATTTGCCCCGAATCGGGATCGATCCATGCAGTGCCTTCGAGTTCGACGGGCCGGCCCGACATGAGCCTTTGATACAGAATGGGCGAGGGCGACCCGGGCAGATGCTTGAACCCGACGCGAGCCAGTGTTCTGCCATCGATCACATCGTCGTCCAGCCGGGTAAATTCGAAGCTCGCTTCGTAATAAGGATGAAAGACCATGGCAAGCGTTGAGAATCCGCTGGTCAGCAGGAGCGGGCGCACCTCCGGTCTTCGCGGATCCATTTCCCGGATTCGCGATTCCTCCACAGAAAGCTCGCCGTTCTCGAATCGCATCAGCATCAGCGTGTCAAATTGAGTTTCCTGCCTGTAAGAGTTCTTTCTATTTTCACCCAATTTCTGCTGAAGCACGGTCTCTTCGTAGCGCAGGTTGCCCAAATCGTCCACAAACTCTTGCACGACAGCTCGCGTACGAGTGAGCAATGAGGCCAGCGGATCGGGGCCGGCGGCCTTGCCAACAGGCGCGAGAAATGGCCATGACAAGAGGAACGCGACTGTCAGAAGCACTTGGCGCATCCCGATGGGCTCCCGGTTTCGCATTCGGATCTCTCGAATCATGTTCGTAAACACCTCAAAAGCGCCGGCCGAGCGTGAAGGTGACCTGGTCGTAATTCACCGAGCCGCCGCGCTGCCAGGTAAAATTATTTTGAAGAAAAAACAGCCTTCCCGGAGCCCAGTCGATCAGGCTGTTCACAAAACGGCTTTGCGTGGTCGAAGTAAGCGTCGAAGCAAAATCCTGGAATCCTCCCTGCAGTTCCCAGCGCAAGCTTTCCAGCAATTGGCGTGACAACGAGACGGAGCGGTAATTTCCACGGCCAAAGGAGCTGCTGAATTCCGAGTACCGGAAATCCGCGCGCAGACCGGTGCGCAGCAAGTCTCCGAAGGTCAGGCCGTATAGCTGGTTCAGAGAACTCTGCGTATCCCCGGATCGCGAACTGCGCCCCAGGCTGGTGTAAACGCTCACTCGTTTCGGAAGCTCGATTCTGACGCCGGCGCTCAAGCCTTGAAATAAATACCGGTCGAGCAATCCGGTGCCGATCAGCAGCGGATCGAACGTGGGGAAATCCCGGTAGTAAGTATCGCTGATATCGAATGCAAGCCGCGGATGCGGCTGGAAACGGAGTGACAAGTAGCTGCGATTGATGCCGCCGGTTCCGGTGGTTTGCACGGGCGCGCCGGGCGTAGTGGATGAATCAACGACGGCGGTATGAGGCGCGTCCACTTGCAGGGAATCGTACAAGGCGAAATATCGTTTGAAGAAGATCCCAGTCTCTTCAAACAGAAATTGCCGCTGTGCGTGCCATTGGATTGCGCTGACGGCGATTCCCACCGTGCTCGTGTATCGAAGATCGTCGTACGAGCCTCCCTCATAGTTGACGAACATTCCGCCCAGTTTTCCATCGGGATTGTAATCGTAGGAAGATGGGTCGGGCGTGGTGCCAGCGAAAACGCCAAGCCTGAAGTGCTCTCCGTATTTTCGGCCGAAGTAACCGCCGTCAATCGTATCGAGGCTGCTGGCCCAGGGCAGGTAGAGCCTGCCGATTCCGGCCACCAAACGCGAATCTGGATTGTTGTAAGTTAGGCTCAGGTGATACGTGCGGTTAATCAAGTCGGTGAGCGTGGCCGTCTGCGCGCCCCCGGATTGCGAAGTGAACCGGCCCCGCCAATAGCCGCTGAAATTCCAATAGGTCCCGGCAATCCTGGTCATATCCACCCGTGCTACCACACCGGATTCCATATTCTGGCTGGCGGGGCTGCCGTGCACAAAAATTGATCCGTATTCCACGCCGATGCGTCCCCTCATCCGATTGATTTCGGGGGAGGGCGGGCGCGGAACGGAGTTGCGCGCTTCGGTCATCACCGGATCGCCCAGATCGAATGTAACAATCTGCGGATAGGTGCGCACGCCGGAAGCCTGCGACTTTTCAGCTTCACTTTTCACTTCCGCCGGGGCGAGTTGAGCCACGTCGCCAACTTGCAGCGGCGCGGTGGAAGTAATGATTTCGCAGACGGCTGACGCCGAGGCCACGGAAACTACATTCAAGGTTGCCAGGACGCCGGTTGTGGCCGCAGGCATGGCCTTGTCTGAGCTTGGTTGTGTGGCTGCGATGGAGCGCTTGACTACGAGCTTCTGCCCCTCTTTCAAGCCGGCCGCGCTGCCTCCATTCAAGTAGACCGCTCCTTCGGCGATGAACTTAATTCGAAACGCGGTTTGTTGAATCGCATCCTGTGCGCACACCAGCATCGGCAGCAGGGCGGCCAGGAACGGCGCCGCCACCAGAAGAAATGCGCGGTCTCTAGTTACCGCCATTCTTGTGACACTGGTAACAATTTGCGCTGTTCCACACATAGCCCTTTACCCCGGAGTGTTTGGGATCGGTCTGGGACTGGGTGTGACAATTGGTGCAAACAAAAACCGTGTAATCGTTCGAGTTGGTGTGGCAATCGCTGCACAACGCGGCATGATGCGGAATTGGGAACCAGGTGTGATTGAAGGTTGCGCCCAGCCAACTGTCGTCGTGTGGCACGTGGCGCAAGTGGTCGGGAACCCCGCCGCCTGTATGGTTCGGATTTGTGGTCCCGGTATAGTCCGCCTTGTGGCAGGAGTAGCAATCGGTCGGCGTCCCCGCGAACACGTTGTTGATGTGGCAAAGATTGCAAGGCGACAGTAGTGTGCGCGCCCGTCAAGCGGGAACGGAGTCTTGCTGTGGTCAAACACTGCGCCCGCCCACGACGTGGTGGTGTGGCAGTGGTGCAGGTCGGTGGGAATCCCGCTGCCGCATGCGCCGGATTATTCGTGCCGGTGTAGTCGCTTGGTGTGGCACGAGTAGCAGTCCGTCGGGTACGGTGGTGAAGTTCCCATTGACATGGCAGAGCGAACACTGCGTCGTGGCGTGTGCGCCCGTCAACGGGAAGGCCGTCGTGGAGTGGTCGAAGGACGACGGCGTCCACGCCGCTGGTGGAGTGGCAGATGGTGCAGTCAGTCGGGAATCCGCGCGACGTGGCTGGGGTTCGTCGTTCCATTGAAGTCTGCCTGGTGACACGCAAGTAGCAAGCGGTCGGCGTGCCCACGTAAACGCTGTTCACATGGCACTGCGCGCAGGCCACATTCGCATGCATGCCCGTCAACGGGAAGTTCGCATACGCGTGTGATCGAAAGTTGCGTTCAGCCCAGCTACCGTGGTGTGGCAGGTATGCAGTGTGTTGGAAGCCGGCGTGCACATGGGTCGGATTCGTTGTTCCTGTGAAGTCCTTGGTGTGGCACGAATAGCAATCCGTGGGCGTGCCGTGTAATTGTTATTCACGTGGCACAGCGAGCAGGCGACGTCACGTGCGCGCCGGTCAATGGGAATGGCGTCTTGGAATGGTCGAAGACGGCGCCCGCCCAACTCGCCGTGGTGTGGCAGGTGGAGCAATCGGTTGGGAATCCGGCCGCGACGTGATTCGGGTTTGTCGTCCCCTGGTAATCCTTGGTGTGGCAGGAATAACAATCCGTGGGAGTGCCGGCAAATTTGCCGTTGATGTGGCATTGCGAGCAAGACGACGCTCACGTGAGCGCCGGTGAGTGGGAAAGGTGTTTTCGAATGATCGAAATTCGCTCCGGCCCAACTGGTGGTGTTGTGGCAGGTGGAGCAATCGGTTGGGAATCCAGCCGTGACGTGATTGGGATTCGTGGTTCCCTGAAAATCCTTGATGTGGCAGCTATAGCAATCGGTGGGGGTGCCCGCGAACTTGTTATTGATGTGGCAGAGCGAGCAAGCCACGCTGACGTGCGCGCCGGTCAGTGGAAACGGGGTTTTGGAATGGTCGAATACGGCTCCGGCCCAACTGGTTGTGTTGTGGCAAGTCGAACAATTCGTCGAGAATCCCGCCTGAACGTGATTGGGATCGGTCGTCCCCTGATAATCCTTGGTATGACAGGTGTAGCAATCGGTAGGGGTACCCGCGAATTTGTTGTTGATGTGGCAGAGCGAGCAAGCCACGCTCACGTGAGCGCCGGTCAATGGGAAAGGCGTCTTCGAGTGGTCGAACACGGCTCCCGCCCAACTGGTCGTGTTGTGGCAGAGCGTGCAATTCGTTGAGAAGCCCGCCTGGGCGTGATTCGGATCGGTCGTGCCGTTGTAATCTTTCGTGTGGCAGGAATAGCAATCCGTGGGAGTTCCGGCGAACTGTCCGTTGATGTGGCACTGATTGCAGGCGACGTTCACGTGCGCGCCGGTCAACGGAAATTTGGTGAACGTATTGTGGTTGAAATTGGCGCCGTTCCAGGATGCCGTTGTGTGGCAAAGGGTGCAATCCGTGGGGAATCCTGCTTGAACGTGATTCGGATTGGTTGAGCTCTGGTAATCCTTGATGTGGCAGGAGTAGCAATCGGTGGGGGTGCCGACGAATTTTCCATTGATGTGGCATTGATTGCAGGAAACGCTGATGTGCGCGCCGGTGAGCGGGAATTTCGTGAATTTTGTATGGTCGAAAGTGGCGCCCAGCCAGGTGGAAGTATTGTGGCAGGTGGAACAGTCGGTGGGAAAACCCGCCTGAATGTGATTGGGATTGCTGGTTCCCTTGAAATCTTTTGCGTGGCAGCTGTAACAATCGGTTGGCGTGCCTTTGAATTGTCCGCCGATATGGCACGCGGAGCATTCGAGAGAAGCGTGAGCTCCGGTCAGGGCGAAGCCCGTGAATTTCAAATGATCGAACTTGGCGCCGAGCCAGGTGTCTACGGTGTGGCAGTTTTCGCAGGTGGTGGGGAATCCGAGGGATTTATGATCGGGGGAGATGGCCGTTTGAAAATCCTTGATGTGGCAGGATAGACAGGCCGTTGAGAGGCCGCTGAATTGGCCGGTTGCCTCGCCTTTGTGGCAATCGGCGCATTGCAGCATGGCGTGAGCGCCGATTAGCGGAAAACGGTTCTGGTGGTCGCGGACTTGCTGATTGGTGGCTTCCCAACTTTTCACCGTGTGGCATTCTTCGCATCGGGCGCTGAATTGGCGGCGGTGGATATCAGCGTGGCAATCCGCGCAACGGGTGCTTGCGTTCTTGAATACCAGATCGGCGTGGCACTGGCGGCAGGCGACTTTGGCATGCATTCCGCGCAGCGGATAGCTGGTCTTGTTGTGGTCAAATTCGGGGACATTGCGGATCGGTTTCCAACTAGTGGCGGTGTGGCAGTTTTCGCAGGGTATCTCGATGGGGCCGTGGGGGTTACGGTTGTATTTCTTATCCGGCTGGGGATAGGCGAACCCCGCCGCCGGAAGCAGCAGTAGAAGTGGAAGGAGAAGGAGCTTTACCCGTGTCGTCGTCAGCAAGAGACACAACCGCGCCTGAAAATTTTGATACGGGCCCAGGCTTTCGATTCATTGATGAATGTATAGTTCGATTGCGGACGATACAACTGGCCAAGAGGTCAGATTGAGTCCAGTTTCGGCGTGAGTACTGGATGACCATGAAACTTGGCCCACTAGCCTGGGGTCAGTTATGGCAAGCTGCGCACTCGCGCGGTGTGGGCTTATAGAACAAAACCCGCTTTCCCGCCACGGTTCGGATACGATTTGTGGCACAGATCGCAATTCGACCTTCTGGTGGGCTCCCTTTAACGAAAAAGTCGATCCGGATTCATGGTCGAAGGTAGAAGGCTTCCAGTGTTCCGGAGTGTGGCAGTTTGCGCATTTGGGAGGATTGCCTGAGGCGCTGAACTGGCCTCCGTGAATGTCCGCATGGCAACTGGAGCACTCGGTTGGCGCCGCGTGGAAATCGACTTCCTTGATGGAGCCTCCTTCGTGGCCTGGCTTGTGACAGCCGTCGCAGGCAACCTTCGCGTGAGCGCCGGTCAACGGAAATGATGTTTTCGAATGGTCGAAGCCCTTCACGTTCGTCCAGGAACGAATGTTGTGGCACGCCTCGCATCCGAGCGGCTTGGCATTCGGCCCGGGTTGCGCCATCCGGTCGCGGAACTGGCCCTTGTGAGGATCTGCGTGGCAGCCGGTGCAAGTGAGATCCTGAAAGCGGAAGGGAGCGGTCTTGCCGGGGTGCTGCGCTTTCGCCGTGCTGTGACATTCCGAGCACAGGACTGCCAGATGCGCCCCGGCGAGTGGATAGCGGCTCTTTTGATGTTGCGCGATCGTATAGAGCGAAGGACGGAAGGCGTTGACGTTGTGGCATTCCTCGCAACGGTTGCTATACGGCGGAGTTGCAAACTGGCCTTCGTGGGCATCGGAATGGCAGTCGGTGCAGTGAACAAACGCAATTTTGTAGCGCGTCGCAGTGCCTGCGGGAATGTGGCATTTAGCGCACGGTACGGAAGCGTGGCCACCCGTTAGTGGATACGCAGTGGCAGCATGTTCCTTGATCCCGAAAAGAGAAGGGCGCCAGCCGTCCACCGTGTGGCACGCGGAACATTCCCCTTTATCGGAGCGCGCGCGGAATTGTCCGCCGTGCGGATCCGGTGTGTGACAATCGGAACATTTGGCAAACGGAACTGGTTTTTTGAAATCCGCTCCGGCGTGGCATTTCAGGCAATCCACTTGCGCGTGTTTGCCCAGCAGCGGGAATTTCGTCTTGGAGTGATCGAAATGTTCGGTGCCCGCAATTTTTTTCCAACCGCTGGTGACGTGACAAGTCGTGCAGGCCTCCGGAAATCTTCCGTGATGGGGATCGCTGTGACAATCAGAACATTTTGCGAACTCCAGGCCGCGGAACTTTGGCGCTTTTTCGGGGCCCACGTTGTGGCATTTTGCGCAAGGCACGGGCGCATGCAGCCCCGTCAGTGGAAATCTTGTCTTGGAATGATCGAACTGCGTCGCAGCTTTCCAATCCGTAAAATTGTGGCACTGCGCGCAATTAGGTCCCAACTGGCCTTTGTGAACATCTTCGTGGCAGCTCACGCAGCTTTGTGAAAGGCCGAGAAAAGTCTGACGCAGATCCTTCATCTTGATCGAGCGCCGCTCGGTTTCGCCGATGTGTTCCGGCTTGTGACACTGGCCGCAATCCAGTCCAGCATGTTTTCCCTGCAACGTGTAGCCGGTTCCAGAATGATCGAACCCTTTCAAGGAAGGAATCCAGTGAATGAGCTTGAACTCCTCGCCATTGTGTTCGGAGTGGCACTTCCCGCAGTTTTCTTTCTCGGGGAAACGGGAGTGTAGTCCCCGCCCTTCGGTGATCCGCTGAGAAATCTCCGTGTGACATTCGCCGCACTTCAGGGCCGCCGAGCCTGCCCCCACCTTGTGACAGCTAACGCATTGCGTAGGGCCACTAAGAAATTGATGCGATTTTGAAAGAGGCCCCGGCGAAATTTGTGCTCGCACCGGAAAGATGGCAATCAGGAAAACAACGATGAAAAGAGTGAGCAGCGGCACCGGGCAATCCTGAAGAGGGACTATTAAGATTCGCCATAGAGAGTCACAAACCGCAATGGTCTTCCTCGGCGCTGATTCTCTGTGTGAGAAGCTCGAAAGAAGCAAATGCTACCTCCGCGGAGTTGCCGTGGCGCGGCTTCGCCCTGACTTTAAGGAATTCGCTTTTCTTGAATACTGCTGAACTTATGGTTGAGGCTAGCATAAGTACGGCGCCGCGGAATTCCGCGCTCAATTCTCTGTTAGGTCAAAGTAAACTGCCGTTGGGCCGCAATCAAATATATTTGAAAAAGAACATCTCCAGTCTTCGATCAACGGCAAACCAGACAGACCTTTCAGCCCGCCGCACGGCGGTGTAGAGCCGCTCGACGTCCGTATTAGAAAACTTGCAATTCGGCACATCTTTGATACGCGCGACGGCGCGTCAAGCAATCTTGCGAGATAAGACTGGTGAATGGTTAGTTTGGAGGAACAGTTCATCGGAGAGAACGTCTCGACAACTTCCTCTTGGGAGGTTTAGATCATCCCGAAAACTGTCCTTTCAAGTGGATCAAACCAGGAACGTGCCCGTCACTGTTGAGGATCTTGCCCCTTGGGCCGGTGACTTGCATCACGGTTCGTGGTGATGCAGCGCACATCTACCGGGCCGTGGATGGGCTAGATGTAAATCAGGGGAGTAGGTTTACGGAGGTGAAAGACATGAAAGTGAAGGAAGTGATGGTGGGAACACCTGTAGAGTGCAATTTCCAGGCGAACTTGGGGAGCGCGGTAGAACTGCTTTGGAAACAGCAATGTGGAATTCTTCCGATCGCGAACAATGAAGAGAAAGTTCTCGGCGTGGTTACGGACCGGGATATTTGCATCGCGCTGGGAACACGCAACCGGCTGCCAGGGGAGATCATGGTGGGCGAAGTGATCAGCGGAAAGCTCTTTTCCTGCAAACCGGACGATGACATTCATACGGCGCTCGCGATGATGGCGGAGAAAAAGGTTCGGCGCTTGCCCGTGATTGACTCCGCCGGAAAATTGCAGGGGATCTTGTCCATGGACGACGTGGTTTTGCGTGCGGAACCGCGCGGCGCCGGAAGAACTCCTGAACTGAGCTATGAACATGTGATCGAGACGTTCAAGAAGATTTATGAGGCGCCATTACCGCAGTTAATCCAAAAGCAAACTGCTGCGGCTGGCTGAAGAAAGGAGGCACCACACTGCGCGCTGATCGAGTGCGGTGTCTTGCATGGAGTATAGGAGAGGATCCGCCGGGAGAAGTGTGCTTGCTCGAATACCTGTCGGTGGAAAGGAAGGGAAACCATGCTTGATGAGAAAAGATTGCATGATCTGACCCAATTGCACAAACCGTTGCTCACAGCTTACATCAAGACGAATCCGGCGATGACCTCGGGGCGCGGACTGGTTGAGCCATGTCTGAGCTGGATGAACTCAAAGGGCAAGTCAATGTTGCAAGAAATACCGGAGCCTGAACAAGGCCTCTTCCTGCTGGAATTAGCCCGCGTGGAACAATTCTTGAGAGATCGGCGGCCAAAGGAGAAAGGGCTGGCGATTTTTGTGGGACCGCGGACCTGGGAAGTAGTGCCACTGCAAGTGGACGTGGAGAATGAACTGCATTGGGGGAAGCCAGCCCTGGCCCAATTGCTGTGGCTCTCCAGTGAATATCCTCCTTACGGGGTGTTCGTGGTGGACCGTGCTGGAGCGAGGCTTTTCAGATTTCGGCAAGGCGAGATGGCTGAGCTGATGGAGAAGAAATTCTCGATCGATATTGCCCAGTGGAAGAAAAAGGAACTGGCACATGTGACTCCCATGGGTGTTCAGAAAGCCCGAGGATCTCAATCGGATGTTCTCCGGCACCGGATGAACGAGCAGTATCGCCGCATGTGCCGCGAGACCGCCAAAGCGGTGGAAAAGATCTACAAGAAGGAAGGGCTCGGGGCGTTGTTCATGGTCGGATCGCTTCGTTTGATCGAGCCAATTCAAGAGGAGTTAGAGCACGAGGTGCGGCAACATGCGGTGCTGATTGGTGAAG
The DNA here is from genome assembly GCA_963756355.1 of uncultured Acidobacteriota bacterium. Lineage (GTDB taxonomy): Bacteria > Acidobacteriota > Terriglobia > Acidiferrales > UBA7541 > JBGPTK01. The sequence continues at coordinate 16,876 of CAVWOD010000028.1, forward strand.
ACTTCGGGCGGCTTTCCGCTTCCGAGTTGCGACACCGCGTGGGGCCTAGAATTGCCACTTGGAAGCTGGATCATGATTCGGAACAGGCGATGTATTTGCTCGGAGGAAATCGCGGTGTGATTGCAGAATTTGACGAGACCTTGGCCCGGCTGCAGAAGGGGGAAATCGGATACTTGCTCGCGGCTCGTAGCCTGAACTGCCGGCTGCATACCTGCAACGACTGTGGTTTGACGGATCGATCCGCCGATCCGGTTTGTCCGGCTTGCAGAGGCAAACGGCGCACGACGATGTTGCGGGATGTTCTGCCGGAACTGGCCCGAGAGCATGGGGCTGACCTGCAAGTGGTGGAAGGCGAAGGCGCGGAAAGATTGCTAGAGAAAGGCGGAATGGGCGGGTGGGTCCGCCAGGTGAAACGGCTGGCGGCGCGCTGAAGCGCCAAAAGTGAGTGATACGGCGCGCTGGCAGCGTGAAGCGCGTCACAGCGGAATGTGATCGAAGTCACTGATGGGATTCCGCGGTGGACCTACCTTTGAAACTGAAGAGGTAAAGGCAAATTGTCGTACCGAAAGGGCTGGACAGGAGGTTGCGATGACTCGAGCAATGCAAATGAGCGAACAACCGAAAAGGACGAGTGAAGTAAACCGGATGGTTCAGATCAAGAAGATCCTGGTGGCAACGGATTTCTCGCTGTTTTCCGACCGCGCACTGGACTATGCCTTGGCGGTGGCCCGGCGTTACAAGTCGCAAATTTATCTGACGCACATTCTGGCGCTCGACCCTTACGCCATGGTGACGCCGGAATTGGCGATGGCATCCATCGAAAGGCTGCGGCAGAATGCCGCGCGCCATTTCAGCGAAATCCAGAAATCGGAACGGCTGGAACGAGTGCCTTACGAAGTTGTAATCGAAGAAGGCCCCTTCTGGCCAACCATGGAATCGGTGATCAAGAGGGAAGGGATCGATTTCATAATCGCAGGAACTCGCGGAGCGGGCGCCGTGAGTAAATTGTTAGTCGGTTCGACCGCGGAAGAAATCTTCCGGCAAGCACAAGTTCCGGTATTAACGGTTGGACCAGACGCTGAAAAGGGACCACTGTACGAGGCGGAGTTCAGGAACATCTTGTTTGCGACGGATTTCGGATTGGGCGCCGAGCGCGAGGGAGCTTACGCCTTCTCGCTGGCGCAGGAACACCGGTCGAAACTGACGGTGTTGCACGTGATCGCTCCGGAGAAGGATCTGCTGGAGTCGCATCTGGAACTGAAGAAACAGGCAGTGACGCAGCAAATGAGAGAGCTGGTTCCCAGCACGGCCAAGTACCTGTGCTGGCCGCAATTCCTGGCGACGTCCGGCGATGCAGTGGATGAAATACTGAGGGTCGCGAAAGAGACCAAGGCCGACCTGATCGTAATGGGCGCGAAGAGGATGAAGGGACTGGCCGACCATGCGCCGAATACGAAGGCGTATCGAGTGGTCAGCGGATCGATCTGCCCGGTATTGACGATCCGCTCGTAGCAGAATGGGTGTACGCGAAATTGAGCCGAGCAGGGTCTCCCGCCGCCTCAAGGGGCGAGGGCCAAGCGAAACGTGAAGTATCGCTGGATGGAGGTTCAAAATGAAAGCGCTCGAATGTGAAACTAGAATTCAACTGAAAAACATCGTGTTCGCAACGGACTTTTCCCGGACTTCGGAGGATGCGCTTCCGTATGCGGCCGAATTGGCGCGACATTTCGGGGCCAATCTCTGTGTTCTGCATGTAAGGCCTCCCGAAGCTCACACCATGGCTCCGCCGGAAACCTGGGAAGGTCTGGGCGAAGCGCAAGAGGCCGTGGCGCGAGACCGGGCCAAGAATCTTCTGACTCCGTTCTCTGACGTAAAGAGCGAAGTGCTGATCGAAGAAGGGGAAGTTTGGCCAAGCCTGGCGTCCACGATTGAGAACAAGAAAATCAACCTGGTTGTGATCGGCACACGGGGCAGGACGGGACTGGGCAAACTTCTGATGGGATCCGTAGCGGAGGAGATTTTCCGCGCGGCTCCGTGCGCCGTCTTGACTGTAGGACCGTATTCGCCGGTTCTGCCGCCGGAGGGCGGGAAATTCCACCAGATTCTGTACGCCACGGATTTCAGTCCGGAATCCATGGCTGCCGCTCCCTATGCCATATCCATGGCACAGGAATTTCAGGCGCATCTCACGATCCTGCACGTCGTCGCCAGTCCGGAGACGTTCGATTTGGTCAACCGCAAAGAACTGAAAGATTCGGCGCTCCGGCGGATGCATGCACTGCTGCCGGCGGACGCGGAATTGTGGTGCGAACCCTGTTATGTGGTTGCGGACGGTGAGGCGGCGAAAGCGATCCTGGAAGTGGCCGAGGAGCAGAAAGCGGATTTGCTAGTTGTCGGAGTCCGTAAGCCCGCTGGAATTCCAGGCGCGGCCACACACCTGCCGGTCGCGACGGCGCATAAACTGGTGTCGCATGCAAGGTGCCCGGTGCTGACGGTGCGCGGGTAATCGCTCCGAGATCGAGCGGTGAAGTAGCCTGCACGGTAAATCCAGGGCCTAGCAGCGAGGGGAAGGTTTACGAAAACAGGGCGGGCCGTCATTCTGAGGCCCGCTCTTCAGCTTAGCAGCAGCCTGAAAGCCTCTATAGGTTTGTCTTCAATTCGCGAAGTTCTTGCAGGCCTCCGAATCGTTCTCCATTCTCAGGGCTTCGGGCAAACTCAAGGTTGCTCCGCCCGGCATTGATCTGCAACAATTCGAGGTGCTCTTTATGGCAATAATCAAGCGCTGAGCAGTGGTCCTCGCTTCGCGTTGTGTGACCGTTGGCTGAAACAATGATGTAAAGTCTCGGAGCGATGTCCCCACCCGATCAATCCACCGTTTCTGCTGTGCCAAGCGCGTGGCAGCCCCTGCGAGTCAGGATTTTCAGAAACTTAATTATTGCGGACCTGACCTCGGACATCGGCTCGTTTATGCAGACCATCGGCGCGGCGTGGCTGATGACCTCGCTTACCAGCAGTCCTCTTTACATTGCCTTGATTCAGACTGCGTCGGCGCTCCCGTTTTTCTTGTTGGCTCTGCCGGCCGGCTCGATCGGAGACATCTTCGATCGCCGCAAACTGATTCTCGGAACCGAAATATGGATGTTTGGAATTGCAACACTGCTGGCGGTGGCCACGATCGCCGGAGGAGTGACTCCCTGGCTCCTTCTTCTGCTTACGATGGGCCTTTCGATGGGGGATGCAATCGAAGCTCCTGCCTGGCGGGCAATATTTCCCGAGCTGGTTAAGAAAGACGATCTGCCGGCCGCCCTCGCCTTGAATGGAATCGAATTCAATCTGGCTCGCGCGGTGGGTCCGGGACTGGCAGGTTTGATTATCGCGGCGGTAGGAGTTGCGGCGGCGTTTGTTGTGAATGCATTGTCATTTCTCGGCGTGATTTTCGTTATCGCTCGATGGAAACGGCCGGTGCGAAAAGACAAATTGCCGCGCGAAAAATTTCGAGGCGCTGCTGCCGCCGCGGTTCGCTTCGTAAGGTACTCGCCTGACATTCGTATGCTGTTGCTGAGGGCTGCGTTTCTAATCTTCTTCACGAGTTCTTTTTGGGCTCTATTACCCGCCGCGGCAAGGGAATTAAGCAAGAGTCCGGTCGCCTATGGTCTCTTGCTCGGTTTCTTCGGGGTTGGCGCCGTGCTGGGAGCCATGGTGTTGCAGCGCGCGCGAGCAAAGTTTTCAGCGGAGAACCTGCTTTCCATCGCGACTGCGATATTCGCTGCGGTAATCCTGAGCACGGCTCTGCTGCGAACACTCGCGATTCTCTGCGTACTGATGCTCTTGGGAGGCGCCGCCTGGACCGTGTTCATGTCCCTGTTCAACACCATGGTCCAAAATCTTGCGCCCGATTGGGTGCGCGCGCGCGTGCTTTCCGTCTATCTTTTTGTTTTTCAGGGAAGCGTTGCAATTGGCAGCGCACTTTGGGGATTTGCAGCCGCGCATACAAACGTTCATGCAGCTCTTGCGGTTGCAGGCATTGGGACCGGGGCTTGCATATTGCTGCAATTTCTATTTCGGCTGCCCAACACCGCCGTGGATCTCAGTTCATGGAATCACTGGCATAGACCAGCGATGCATGAAGAACCCGGCCCTGATCAAGGCCCGGTGCTCGTCACCATCAAATACGTGATCGATCCGAAAAAAGCGCCTGAGTTCCTGGATGAAATCCATAAGTATGAACGAGTGCGCCGCCGTGACGGGGCAACGCGGTGGGGCGTTTTCTCTGATATTGAGGTTCCCGATGTCTACCTGGAAAGCTTTCTGGTGGATTCCTGGGCCGAACATCAGCGGCAGCATAACCGGTTCACGCTGGCAGATCGCGAACTGGAGAAGCGAGTGATGAGCTTTGCCGTGAAACCGATCGAGGTAAAACACTACATTCGGGCGGCGAAAGGGAATGATTCCTGACCTTGCTTCTATTCAGGTGGGACAATTGCAGCGAGCCATGCATCGGAGCATCGCGAGAACGGCGCCGTCACCCGAGATTCGCATCGAGATAACGCCATCTCCGAGCCTATGGATCTAGATGGTCATTTCCAGTTTCCGATCAAGATGAACGGAGCCCAGTAATACGGGTGCGACCAGCCGGCGCTGGTCTTCGTCTTCGCCTTTTCCGATCCAAGCAGAGTCGAGCCGCGATCCGCAACAGGCTGAGCCGGTGAAGATTTCAATTCGCCGGTCAGCAAGCGAAGTTGTGCTTGCCGGAGAGCCTCATCCTTGGTCATGCCCGGATTTTGTTCGCGCAAGCCGTACATCGTTTGCATCAAAATCGCCGTCGAATCGTCGTTCACGCTCCACAGGCTGGCGATTACGCCTTTCGCTCCCAGCCGTTGTGCGATCGTTCCGAAGCTATCCACCTCGCGTCCATCTTCGCTTCGATTGGTGAACGCCGTGTTGCACGCGGAGAGCGTCAGCAAATCAACTCCTTTGAACAAACGAGTCTCTGACTCAATATCCGCCAGGCTTAATTCTCCATCGCCCAATAGCAATTGCGAGTTCGCCGCCACACCCGGACGGGAATCGAAATGAGTGGCAATATGCACCACGGGATTTTTCCGCTGCCGCAAATCGTTCTCAAAGTTTTGCCGTGTAAACGCTCCATTCAGTCGAACCACCCCAGAAACGGGTGACTTGCTATCCGCCGTCTCACGGAAAATTCCTCGCAGTTCAGCCGGTACGGAGGGCAGCGGGGAGGTGCTTTCGGAAACTCCGAAGCCCACTCCGGACCACGGGCGAACCGGCTCTTCGGTCAGGTAGGGGATGCTGGCCGGAGTGATCAGCGATTGACGAAAAGTTTGCACCAGGTATTGCTTGCCGTCATACAGCGCGGCAAATGGGATGTAGCGCAAGGTGCTGTCAATCGACCACATGATCGTCTTGGCATGCATGCCATCCAGGTCCTGCCGCATACTTTCGGGGAATACGATGTGATACAACTCCTGCGCAAGTGGCAGGGGATCGGACGAGGGATCCTGCAGCACTTGGCGGAACTCGAATATTTTCTTATTAAGCTCCGCCTCCTGAATCGTCGAAGTGTAGGCCTTGCGTGCTCCACTCGTCACCAGCATGGCCACATACTTATCCGGAGTAACCAGCGTGTAGATCGCAACCACATCCGGTCCTAGTTTTTGCAGCGCATCCTGCAATCCTTCGGCTTCCTTCAACTCCTGAACCCGGCTCGCCTGGGCCGAGTTGGCCGGGATCGACTTCTGCTCCTCCTCGAAAAATCGTTGCAGGACAGCGTTCGCGGACTTCAAGTCGGCGTCCAACCGATTTTCTTCCTGCAACTCGGCGGTGCTCAACGGTGCTTGATCCACCTTTGCGACCAACTCGGCTTTTCGCTGCCCCAGCGCCACAATCTGATTCACAATCCGGTCGTAGCGGTCCAGCGCCGTTTTCTCGGAGTCCAGCAGAGTGGCGGCATGAAGCTGATCGCTGACGGAATCGCGCCGGATGAAGTCGCTGGCTTCTTTGTCCTTGAGCAGGTTGAGCACTTCCTCGGCTTCGCCGAAGCGGTCCCGCTCAATCAGCAGATCGGCAAGAAATCGATAGTAGGTTTCGATCGATTGTTCGTATGTGGCGCGCAAGGAGGCCTGCAGGCCCTTGTTATCCCTGCGAATGCTTTGCAGCATATTGACTGCCTGCTTGCCAAAAAGAATTGCGAGACTTGGATCGGTATGCTGAAAGGTGAATTCCAGATTGCCCAAAGTAATCGCTTCCAGCTCACGATAGCCCACCGCGCGCTCCAGCGGCAGCGCCTGATTGTAGTAATCAACCGTTTTCTGGGTCTCCCCCAACGCGAAGTAGACGGCCGCAATGTTGTGGAGCTCCAGGGCTTCACCGGAACGGTCCCTTAATGCGCGCCGCAATAGCAACGCCTGATTGTAATAGTCCAGTGCTTTCTGCTGCTGTTCTAACCCATCAAAAACCAATCCGATATTGTTGAGTACCGTTGCTTCTCCCTCATGGTTCTGCACCGCGCGCTCCAGCAGCAGCGCCTGATTGTAGAAATCGAGGGCCTTCTGTTTCTCGCCCGAGTCGCCATATACCGACGCGATGTTGTTGAGCGTGCCGGCTTCCCCGGAGCGGTCTCCCACGGCTCGTTCGAGCGGCAGGGCCTGATTAAAATAATCGAGGGCCTTCTGTTTCTCCCCTAAAGTGTCATATACGTGCCCGATATTGCCGAGCGTTGTTGCTTCCCCCGAGCGGTCGCCGACGGCGCGCCGCAACGGCAGCGCTTGGTTCAAATAATCGAGCGCTTTCTGCTTCTCCCCCAGATCGTCATAAACGACACCGATATCGGTCAGTGTAGTCGCTTCGTTATTGCGGTCTCCCACGGCTCGTTCGAGCGGCAGGGCCTGATTGAAATAATCGAGCGCCTTCTGCTTCTCACCGATCGTGTCATAGACCAACCCGATGTTATTGAGCGTTATGGCTTCTCCGTCCCGGTCACCGACGGCGTGTTGCACCGGCAGCGCCTGATTGTAATAATCGAGCGCCTTCTGCTTCTCTCCCACGTCGTCGTAGACCGCCCCCATGCTACCCAGAGTTGCCGCCTCGTCGTAACGGTTACCCACCGCACGTTCCAGCGATAGCGCCTGATTGTAATATTCGAGTGCTTTCTGCTGTTCACTCAGGTCTTTATAGACGCGCCCGATGTTGTGTAGCGTTGTGGCTTCCCCGGAGCGGTCCCCCACCATGCGCCGCAGCGGCAGCGCCTGACCGTAATAGTCGAGCGCTTTCAGTCTTTCCCCCAAATCCGAGTAGACACCCCCGATATTGTCAAGGGTCGTTGCTTCCGCGGAACGGTTTCCCGCTGCGCGCTCCATGGGCAGAGCTTGATTGTAATAATCGAGCGCCTTCTGCTTTTCCCCTAGATCGGAATAGACGAGCCCGATGGCGGTGAGAGTTCCCGCCTCGTTGGAGTGGTCCCCCACGGCGCGCTCTAATAGCAAAGCTTGATTGAAATAATCGAGCGCTTTTTGCTTCTCCCCGAATGCGTTAAAGATGAGGCCGATGTCGTGGAGCGTCGCAGCTTCGCCTTTGCGGTCTCCTGTTGCGTGTTGCAATGGCAGCGCCTGATTGTAATAGTCGAGAGCCTTCTGCTTTTCTCCGAGCGTGCTGAATACCAGCCCAATGCCACTTAGTGTTCGCGCCTCCCCCGAACGGTCCCCCACGGCGCGCTCGAGCGGCAACGCCTGATTGTAATAATCCAGCGCCGTTTGCTCCTCTCCTATTCCGTCGTAAACCGACCCGATATTGTTGAGGGTTGTAGCTTCCCGGGAACGGTCCCCCAAGGCGCGCTCGAGCGGCAGGGCCTGATTGTAATAATCGAGCGCCTTCTGCTTTTCCCCGAGAGCGTCATACACCGAGGCGATGTTGTGAAGCGTTGTCGCTTCCAAGGAGCCATCGCCGAGTGCGCGTTCCACGGACAGCGCCGAATTGTAGTAGTCCAGCGCTTCCTGTCTTTCTCCTGAGTCGTCGTGGACGGACCCTATACCGTGGAGTGTTTTTGCTTCCAAAGAGCGGTTTCCCAGTGATCGCTCGATCACCAGCGCTTGATTGTAGTTGTCGATTGCCTGCTGCTTAGCTCCGGAGGCGGCGTAGAGTGAACCAATGCTGTAGAGTGAGTCGGCCACTCCTGCACGATCTTCAATGGCGCGCTTCAGAAGCAGCGCCTGGCTGTAGTAATCCAGCGCCTTCTCCGTATCCCCAAGCTGTTGGTAAACGTAACCGCTGTAGTCGAGCGTCGCGGCTTCCATTGTGCGGTCCCCCGCTGCACGCTCCACCGGCAGCGCCTCACTTAGATATTTCAACGCCTTCTGCCGGTCTCCTAGTGCGTCATAATCCGACCCGAGGTTGTGCAGCGTTGCGCCTTCGCCTGCGCGGTCTCCCACCGCGCGCCACAACGGCAGCGCCAGAAGGTAGCTGTCCACAGCCTTCTGCCTTTCCCCTAAACGATCTTGGACGCCCCCGCTCAGGAGCAACGCCAACGCTTCCTCATAGTTCTCTCCCGCCGCTTGCCACAGCGGCATGCTCTCGGCAAATTTTTCCACGGCTTTAAGGTACGAGTCCGAGTTTCCTTGATCCAGCAGGACTTCAGCTTCGACGAATAGCCGCTCCGCCCTGATGTGCCCTCGGTCTTTCTCGAGAGGCGCGCGAAGCGGATGAATCGTGACCCGGTACCGCCCGCCTGCGGCGTTCTTATCTCCCGGCGCCACCTCCAATCGGTAGATTCCGGCTGATTCCGTAATTGTGGAAATTTGATTCGGCGCGGAGGTTCCGCTGGGATTGTACATCGAGGCAATTTTCTTACCGTCCGGGGCGTAGAGCGTCAATGCCACGTCAATGCCAAGTTGCTCGACGATGGCGTGCAGGAACATGCCGGCATCCGCGTGAATCTCGTAGGATCGTGTTTCTCCCCCTTGCAGCGTGCCTTCCACCGTTGTTCCAGGCTCAAGTACTGCGGCCTGCTCGCTACGATCCAGTGCGCTGTTTTGGTTTTGGGTCAGGAAAACAAGGGCTAACGTTGGCGCAGCACTCATCCGAAGCGGACACGCCAAAGCCATGAAAAGTGCGAAAAACACACCGCAACTGGGACGGCGTACAAACATAGCGAACAACCCAAACGGCCCCCGGCTCAGTTGGCCTTCGGAAACACTCCGCCTTGGAATCAAAATTTTCGCCACATTGGCAAACCGCTACAGGCCTGCATCATTGCAATTCCCAGTCCAACCTTGTGCAAAACCATAAACCGCCGTCCGCCGCGTGTCAAACTCAGCTGCCGAAGATTTTGTTGGATAGCAAACGCTGCTCCACTCGCGAACGCTCTGAGTTTGCCCGGACTATCTCTGCCCCCAATGACCCTACGGCGCAGACTTCTCCTTCCTCGATGTCTTCTGACCTCTCTTAGTATCTTCCTTCTTGCTTCGGCGCAGTCAACCAGTCCGAATCAATTGGAGAGAACCGAATACAACCGGCCAGCTGGCATCTGTGGAAAAAACCAACAGTTGCCGTCGCAAAATCCCTCAGCTGTTAAGTTAAAGAGGAGCCTATAGTTCGTCTCCGTTGTTTATGAACGCCGAGGATCGCCGTGGAAATATTCAACGCCCCGAAAAACGAATCGCCGGATCATTCTTGAGCAATCCTGTAAACCTATTTTTTTCAAACAATTCCGGCCAGCAAATGGCGGCATCTTTGTGGCAGGTTTGGGCAGCGGCATGCACTTGATAAATGTGGCTGCAGAGAAGCAAGAGCCTCAAGAGAGGCCGCCGAAAGGGAGAAAGGCCATGACCGTCATACTGGTTCTTCTGATGTTTGCGATTTTCATCGCAATTGATTATGTCCGGAACAGCAACAAGTCTTCGCAAGCGGCGACAGAAGCCCTGCCTTGCCCGGCCACCGGAGTCTCCCATGGCGATTTCGTTGAGGGTTTCCATGTTCCAGAAAATCTGCGGTATCACCCCGGACATGGATGGGTGCTGCGCGAGAGGAGCCGCTTGGCGCGCGTTGGTGTAGACGAATTTGGTGCTGCATTGCTCGGCTCCGTGGATCGCATTGAGTTGCCAAAGCCGGGCCGCTGGGTCCGCCAGGGTCAAAAAGCGTGGAGCTTCTATCGAAATGGCGAGAAAGCCGAGATGGTTTCGCCGGTCGAAGGAGAAGTGGTGGAGATCAATGACGAAGTAATCAAGGATCCGTCTCTGCTACGCAGTGATCCTTTCGGAAAAGGCTGGCTGATGGCTGTTCATGTTCCCGACGAAGAAAGCGTACAACACAATTTGCTCCCGGTGCTGCTGGTGAAGGATTGGATTCAGCAAGGCGCCGAGCAGCTCTTTGCACGGCAGCCCCAACTGGCAGGGCCAGTGATGGCGGACGGTGGACGGCCGGTCGAGAGCTTGACGGCAGGGCTGCCTGGAACTTCTTGGAAGGAACTCACCCAGGAATTTTTCCTCTCCGAGTAAGAAAGTGCGGGGCCAACGATTGTTGCAACAACCGTTGGTCCCGCGTCTTATTTTAGGGTCGATGTATTGCCTTCAAATATCTGGGTTTTGGACTCCTCGTTTCACAATGGGCTCGGAATCAAGCGACCTTCTTGTTCCAATTGGGAGGCTGACCAGAGCACATTCCACTCCGTCTGGATTCGGCAGATGTGACGGTTGACGCCTCCTCCTGTGATTCCCGTCACCGCAGGACTCTCCCGTTCCGAGGAAAATTAACACCATGTCCAGGGGCATACTCTACGACAGCACAATGTGCGTTGGTTGTAGGCTCTGCGAGAAGGCCTGTGCTGAACATCACCAACTCCCTTACGACGATGCAGTTGCCTCGGAAGAAAAGCTCTCCGCACACAAGCTGACAGCGATCACCACCCACGGCGACAAATTCATGCGGCGATTGTGCATGAACTGCCTGGAGCCCACCTGTGTCTCGGTCTGTCCGGTTGCCGCGCTTCGGAAGAGCGCCAATGGCCCGGTCACCTATGATGCCAGCCGTTGCATGGGCTGCCGGTACTGCATGTTCGCCTGTCCATTCCAAGTGCCAACCTATCAGTGGAACAGCCGGCGCCCGGTGGTGAAGAAGTGCGACATGTGCGCGGATCGTGTTGCAGCGGGTTTGTCCACGGCATGCGCGGAGGCCTGTCCGACAGGGGCCACAAAATTTGGCGAGCGAGAGGAGCTCATAGCCGAAGCGCGCCAGCGCCTGGCTGCAAATCCAGATCAGTATTACCAGCATATCTATGGAGTGGAAGAAGTCGGCGGCACCTCCGTGCTGCTTCTGGCTTCTGTGCCGGTCGAAAAGCTCGGCGTCCGCGCCGGTCTGCCCAGCTCGCCCATGCCGCTCCTTACCTGGAACGCTCTGTCTGAAATCCCCAATGTGGTCACTGTGTGCTGCGTGCTGCTTGGTGGCGTGTGGTGGCTTAGCCACCGGCGGGAAGAAGTGCAAGCCGCCGAAGGAAAAGAACGGGAGAAGAAATCGTGATTCGAATTCGACGCTGGCCCCGCCCAACTTTTTGGCAGGCTGTGTTTTTTGTGGTGGCGTTAGCTGGCGCATACGCTACGTATGTGCGCGTAACGAAAGGTCTGGGCGGAGCCACCAATCTGAATGACCAGTTTCCCTGGGGAATTTGGATCGGATTCGACATTCTGTGCGGTGTCGGGCTGGCAGCCGGCGGTTTCACGCTGGCCGCAACCGTCCACATATTTAACATCGAGCGTTACAAGCCCATTCTTCGCCCGGCAATTCTCACCGCGTTCTTGGGCTATTTGCTTGTGATTCTCGCCCTCCTGTTTGACCTCGGACTTCCTTATCGCGTTTGGCATCCCCTGGTAATGTGGAATCCTCACTCCGTCATGTTCGAAGTGGGCTGGTGCGTTACGTTGTACACCACCGTTCTTGCGCTGGAATTTGCTCCCGTGGTTCTCGAGCGCTTTCATTTGAACCGGGCGATGAAGGTCATGCGAATCGTACTGATTCCGTTGGTGATTCTTGGCGTGATTCTCTCCACCCTGCACCAATCTTCCCTGGGCAGCCTGTATCTGATCGTTCCAGAAAAACTTTATCCGCTCTGGTACACCTCCCTGCTGCCGGTTTTCTTTTTTGTTTCCGCCCTTTGCGCCGGCCTGGCGATGACCATTTTTGAGTCCTGGCAAAGCAGCCGGGTGTTTGGAAAGCGGTTGGAGCTTTCGCTTATGAGTGGCCTGGGGCGGCTTTTGGCGGTCCTTCTTTCTGTTTATTTAACGATGCGCTTTCTTGATCTGCTTCACCGAGGCGTCCTTCCCCTGCTGGCGCGGCGCAGGACGGAAACGTATCTATTCCTCCTCGAGATTGCTTTGTTCGCCGTCCCCATGTTCTTGCTCTTCCTGCGCAAGTTCTCCTCGAAGGCGTCGACTCTTTATGGGTGCGCGGTGATGGTCTTGTTTGGATTCATCGCCAACCGCTTGAATATCAGTGTGACCGGTGTTGAAGCGGGTTCTGGTGTCTCCTACTTTCCCAAGTGGACGGAAATTGCGGTCACGCTTTTTATTGTGGGGCTTGGCTTCGCGATATTTTCTTTAGCGGTTAAGTATTTACCCATCTTCGAGAATGTAGCTGCGGCAATTCCGAGCCAGCGGGAAATAGCGCCGCCAGAGTTGGCAGCGCCACCGATGCCAGCAGACGCAACAGTTCCTGCTGACTAGAGGCTCTAAAGGAGAAGCATGCGGACGGGAGGGCGACTTCGATTTGGCTTGGCCGCAAAGCTCGCTTTTTATCTGGGGACAACCACTGCCGCAGTCATCCTGATCTACGCGTCGGTGAGCCTCCATTATCAGCGATTGGAATTCGAGCGCACAGCTGTGCATGACGCGGATCGCTTCAGTGAGCTAATCCAGCGCTCCACCCGTTACTCGATGCTGCACAATGACCGCGAGGCGCTCGGAGAAGCGCTGAACACCATCGGCAGCCAACCAGGCATTCACAGCGTGCGAGTGTTTTCAGACACGGGAACGATCCGTTTTTCAACCGATCCCCGGGAAATTGGAACTGCCGTGAACAAGGATGCCGAAGCCTGCTTCGGATGTCACGGAGACGTGCAGCGGCCCTTTCAATTGCCACGTCCGGCCCGCACCAGGATCCTCGCGGACGCCAGCGGAGAACGGAGAGTGGGTGTGATCCGCGTGGTGGAAAACGAACCGGCCTGTGCAAATGCCGAGTGCCACGCCCACCCAGCCAGCCAGCGCGTTCTAGGTGTGATCGACACCAATTTATCACTGGCCAATGTTGATGCCCAATTGGCCGCCCAGCAGAGAAGGGTCGTGCGCGTTGCGCTACTCACGGTGATTGTCTTGACCTTGGCCTGCATGGCTTTCGCGTGGTGGGTGGTTGGCAAACCCGTGCGCGGCCTGATGGATGGGACGAAACGCTTGGCCCAGGGAAATTTGGCTCATCGCCTGGAAATACATTCCCGGGACGAACTGGGCCAACTAGCCGCTTCTTTCAACGAAATGGCAGGGTCGCTGGCCCTCGCCAGACGGGAGATCACCGATTGGGGGCACACGCTCGAGGAACGAGTGGAACAAAAATCCCGGGAACTCGAAGGCGCGCAGAAGTCGATTGTGACGCGGGAGAAGATGGTGTCGCTCGGTAAGCTCGCGGCCACCGTGGCGCACGAAGTCAATAACCCTCTCGCCGGAATACTGACCTACGCCCGGCTGGTCATAAAAAAGCTGAACAAATTGCCGTGCGACCCGGCGGATCGATCCGAAATGATCGAAAATCTGCTAACCATCGAGCGAGAAAGCCGCCGTTGTGGCGATTTAATGCGCAATCTGCTGACCTTCGCTCGCCAAACCCCCAGCCGGCGCGAACGAAACGATTTGAATCTCTTGGTCAGGGATGCCCTGACGCTGGTCCACCATCAACTGGAACTGAAGGGCATCGAGCTAAAGGTAAACCTTCTCGAAAATCTCTCCCCGGTTCGCTGCGATTCGGGGCAAATTCGTCAAGTGGTGCTGGCCCTGGTGGTCAATGCCGTTGAAGCCATGCCAGACGGCGGCGTTCTGCAGGTTTCCACCGAAATTGCTCCGGATGGTCAAACGGTGTATCTCCGAGTGCTCGACACCGGTGTAGGGATCCCTGTCGAAACTCTGCCGCACATTTTCGATCCGTTTTTTACCACAAAAGAAACCCAACAAAGTACAGGACTGGGATTAGCCGTCGCGCACAGCATCGTCGAGCAGCATGGCGGCGAGATTGTGGTGAATTCCACCCCTGGCAAGGGAAGCGAATTCCGGGTGCGATTGCCGCTTGAAGCGCCTGTGAGTGTGGACGCGGTTCCGGCCTGTCAGGAAACGAGGTGAACGAGGTGAGTAACGCGGAGACTTTGAGCGCAACATCGATAGGGAAAATCTTGATCGTGGATGACGAATTCGTGGTCCGTGATTCGCTGGGCAAATGGTTCACGTCCGAGGGTTACACCGTCAAGACTACCGGCAGCGCCCACGAGGCACTCGAGTCATTTCAATCCGGCTCTTGGGATGTTGCCCTGATCGATATCAAAATGCCCGGCACGGATGGTATCGAACTGCAGCAGCGCCTTCACGAAGCGGACCCGAACTTAATCGTCATCATCATGACTGGCTATGCCAGCGTCGAAACAGCCGTCCAGGCATTGAAGCAGGGCGCCTACGATTACATCACCAAACCTTTCGATCCCGATGAACTGGTCCACCTGATCGGCAATGCCATCAAGCACCGGCGCACCCAACAGGAAATCATCCAGCTTCGCGAGCACTTGGAGGAAGTGTCTCCCCGGACGGAAATAATCGCGCAGTGTCCGCTGATGAGGCACGTTTGCGAATCCATTCAAATGGTGGCGCCTACCGATGCCACTGTGCTGATCACGGGTGAGAGCGGCAGCGGTAAAGAAGTGGTGGCCCGCGCCATCCACTCCGCGAGTCCCAGGAGGCACATGCCGTTCATGGTGATTCACTGCGGCGCGCTTTCCGAGAGCTTGCTGGAGAGCGAATTATTTGGCCACGAGCGCGGCGCGTTCACCGGAGCGCAGGCGCGCCGCAAAGGCAAGTTCGAAGCCGCGGATGGCGGAACGGTATTCCTCGACGAAATCGGAGACATCAGTCTTAAAACTCAGACGGATTTATTGCGCGTCCTGCAGGAAAAGGAAATTGTGCGTGTGGGAGGAACCCAGCCGACCAAAGTCGACTTCCGTTGCGTGGCTGCCACCAATCGCGACCTGGACGCAATGGTGAAGGAAGGTACATTTCGGTTCGATCTTTTCTACCGGCTCAATATTTTTCGTCTCCAGCTTCCCCCGCTTCGTGACCGTCGGGAAGATATTCCTCTGCTCGCGGATGCCCTGCTCAAGAAGCATGCCGCCTCCATGAATCGAGTTCAGCCGCGCCTCTCCCCGGAAGCCGTGGAATTGCTTCTGAACTACCCCTGGCCCGGCAATGTGCGAGAACTGGAAAATGCCATCGAACGGGCGCTGGTCGTCGGCCGCGGCCCCGAAATCCAGCCGGAAGATTTTCCCTTCTGCCGGCCGTCTGTTCTTCCAGTTTCCGGCCGCCGCCTGGAGGACGTGGTTCAGGCGCACATCCAGCGCATCCTGGAAGAGACGCAATGGAACTTCACCCATGCTGCCCAGATTCTGGAAATCGATCGCAGCACGCTTTACAACAAAATTAAAAGTTACGGCCTGAAGCGGCACGAGCCAGTCCACGAATGAAAGCCATCCATTTGCTCGGCGTGGGAACGGAGCAAGCGAACCTGCCAGGCTCCCGCCGCGAGGCGGCGTTTGAGATACTGGACGATCTGTCCGCCGTATTGGCTCGCGTGTTTCAGGTTTCCTGTCACGTCCGCCAGGAATATCTGGTGGCTGACTTCGCATGGGATCCCGTCCGCGGACAGTATCATTCAACGGCCATTCTGCAACGGATGCAATCGCTGGTTCTTGCGGCCGACATTTGCCTTCTCGGTCTAACCGCGGTCGACTTGTACGTGCCGGTGCTGACGTTTGTGTACGGTGAGGCGCAGTTGGATGGTAGCTGTGCTCTTGTCTCTTCGCACCGCTTACGAGATGAGTATTACGGCCTTCCGCCAAATCGCCGGCTGCTGCAGGAACGAATCGCAAAGGAAGCTGTACACGAGTTAGGCCACACCCTGGGATTGCGTCATTGCTTCGATTGGCGCTGCGTAATGGCTTCTTCCCATAACGTGGAACGCATCGATAGTAAAGCCGGCGATTTCTGTCCAACTTGCCTTCAAAGGGCCTCTCAGCCTGGCGGTGATCTTTGTCACATCGGGCCGTGACGCTTGGCACCGAGAAAAAGCCCTCTCGAGGCGCATCCTTAAACTGAAAGTCGCTCGGAGCCGTCTTTAGGCCGCCAAGGTCCTGCAAAAGGAGTTGTGCGAATTGGTTCTCTGGAGGACATGTGTTTAGGATCATGTGCGCCGAGGATCTGGCGCCTGGGATTAGGCGGATTGAGATTGAGGCTCCTCGCATCGCCAGAAAGCAAAAGCCCGGCCAGTTCGTGATTATTCGGGTGTACGAAGAGGGTGAGCGCATCCCTCTGACCATTGAAAAGTCCGACCCGCAACGCGGCACGATCAATATTATCGTGCAATCGGTCGGCAAGACCACCCACCTGCTGAATCGCCTGAAAACCAACGATGCCATCCTGGACGTGGTCGGCCCGCTCGGGCAGCCCTCCGAAATCGAGAGATTCGGTACGGTCGTGATGATCGGCGGAGGTGTGGGAGCGGCAATGACCTATCCCACTGCAGCCGCCCTTAAGAACGCGGGCAACTTCGTCATTTGTATCGTCGGCGCGCGCGACAAAGAGCGGGTGATTCTCGAGCGGGAATTGCGCGCCGTTAGCGATGAGTTGATGATTACCACGAATGATGGAAGCTACGGCAGCCAGGGCTTGGTCACGGATAAACTCCAGGAACTCCTTGCCAGAGGCACGCACATCGACCGTGTACTGGCCATCGGCCCAATTCCGATGATGAAAGCGGTGGCCGATATTACCCGTGCAAGCGATATCCACACCATTGTCAGCTTGAATCCGATCATGTTGGATGGCACCGGGATGTGCGGCGGCTGCCGCGTTCTGATCGATGGCAAGAGTCAATTCGCTTGCGTTGACGGACCTGAATTCGACGCGCGTCGCGTGGACTTTGACACCCTGCTGCAGCGCAATGCGATGTACCGCGAGGCCGAGAGAAAGTCGATGGAACAATGCTATCAGGAGATGGAATCCCATGCCTGATCAAGCCGAAGCCACCCACTCTTCGCTGCCGCTGCGCGAGCGCATGAAGATCCCGCGGCAGCACATGCCGGAGCAGCCAGCGATCGAGCGTGCCGCAAACTTCGGCGAAGTGAATCTCGGCTACAGCACGGAACTCGCGCAGCGAGAAGCGCTGCGCTGCCTGCACTGCCAAAAGTCCACTTGCATGCAGAATTGCCCGATCCACGTAAACGTCCGGGAATTTGTCGACTTGATTGTCGCCGGCGACTTCCTCGCGGCCGCGGCCAAAATTCGCGAAGACAATGTTCTACCCGCTATCACCGGGCGCGTCTGCCCGCAGGAAGATCACTGCGAAGGCTCTTGCGTCTTGGCGAAGAAAGGCGAGTCGCTCGGCATCGGCTACCTGGAACGTTTCGTAGCCGATTACGAACAGCGCATGGGAGTGTTTCACATGCCTGCCGTCCCGCCCACGGGCAAAAGAGTTGCCGTCGTGGGCAGCGGGCCCTCCGGCCTGACGGTTGCCGGCGATCTGGTGCAGAAGGGCCATGCAGTTCACGTCGTTGAGGCGCTGCACGAACTGGGCGGCGTCTTGGCCTATGGCATCCCCGAATTTCGGCTTCCCAGAAGCATCATCAAGCAGCAGATCGATTACCTGCGCGCCAGCGGGATCGAATTCGAAACCAATGTAGTCGTCGGCAAGACCGTCACCATCGACGAGTTGATGCAAGAAGAAGGCTACGATGCCGTCTACATTGGCACTGGCGCCGGCGCTCCTCTGTTCATGAATATTCCCGGTGAGCAATTGAATGGCGTTTATTCCGCCAACGAATTTCTCACGCGCATCAATTTGATGAAGGCCTATAAGTTCCCGGTCTACGATGAGCCCATCGTCGAAATTCGGGGCAAGGATGTCGCGGTGATCGGCGGCGGCAACACCGCTCTGGATGCCATCCGCATGGCGCTGCGGCTCGGAGCCCGCAAGGCCTACGTCCTATACCGGCGCAGTGAAGCGGAGATGCCCGCGCGCGCAGAAGAAATCCGCCATGCCCGCCAGGAAGGCATTGATTTCCGATTGCTCACCAATCCGATCGAGTTTCTATCGAATGGCAACGGCTGGCTCGGCGGGGTGCGCTGCGTGCGCATGCAGCTCGGCGAACCAGACGCATCCGGACGCCGCCGCCCCGTCCCCATCCCAGGCTCGGAATTCGATTTGCCGCTGTCCGTAGCGGTCATCTCGGTCGGAACCAGCGCCAATCCCGTTATCCAAAGTACCACCCCAGGCTTGGCCACCGACAGGCGCGGCTACATTCAAGCCGATCCGACGACCCAGCGCACCTCATGCAAAGGCGTATTCGCCGGTGGCGATATCGTCACGGGAAGCGCCACCGTGATTCTCGCTATGAGCGCGGGAAGGCGCGCCGCGAAATCGATTCATGAGTTTTTGATGACCGGCGAGTGGTAGAGCTCGTTGCTCCACAATGTCGGCGAGTCGGGAAGTCCAGAATTCCAATTTCGAAGAAACGGGAGGGGGCATGCGAGGAAGCCTGCATATTTCGACATTTGACCCAATGCACGAAGTTCCGGAGGTGTGCAAGATCTGCGGATCGAACCCGCCAGTCTTCCACTACGAGTGGCTCCCGAACAGAGAGGAAGGCGGGTTGCAGGAAACCGAAGACTTTTGTTGCGCCGATTGCGCTGCCGAACTTCTGAAAAAACTGGAACGCGGTGAAGCTGGAGAATGGGCCGAGGAAGAAGCTGCCCTGGAGGCGGATGGGTTTGATGTAACTGATTTCCGGGAGCACAGACTCGCGGCCTTTGCCGGAACCGGAAGAAACTAAATCAGCGAAAGTGACTCCGGCGCAATCGGAGCCGGCGGCTCTAAAGAACGACCCAAGCCCGCAACAGGGCGGAAAGATACCCCGCTACTCATCGGCCGCGATATCCAGTGCCGCAAATCGCAATCCGATCGTCTCAGTTGTGAATCGCTACTAGCGTTCCTTCCAGCAGTGCCTTTGCCGCCACGCTCAAGCGGCGGACGCCTTCACGAATTTCTTCCGGCTGGGCATACGAGAAGTTCATTCGAAAATGGCGGCCGCCCTCCCGCTGTTGGACGTCCGGAGCAAAGAAGCAGTCTCCCGGAACGAATGCGACATTTTGTTTCAGCGCCTCGCGAAAAAGCTCATTGGCATCCATGCCATTCGGCAGCGTCACCCACAGGAACAGGCCCCCTTGGGGATGCGTCCAGCTGGCTTCCGATGGGAAATATTGATCCAAGGCTTCCAGCATCACATCGCGGCGTTCGCGATAAGCGGCGCGGAGCCTCTTCACATGTTCGTCGAGGAAATTGTCCCGAGCCACTTCGTAAGCAATCATCTGGGCAAAGGTGGATGTGTGCAAATCCGAGCCCTGCTTCAGCTGCACCAATTTGGCAATCACTTCCGGCGGGGCCACCACCCACCCGAGCCGCAAGCCTGGAGCTAATGTCTTGGAGAACGTACTTAAATAAATCACATTGCCCAGCGTATAGCCGTTATCCCGAGGCACATTTTCGCGGTCGAGCACGACCAATGAGGGAAGATGTTCGCCTTCGTAGCGCAGCTGGCCGTAAGGATCATCCTCGACAATCGGGATGCCATATTTGTTGGCAAGCCTGACGAGCGCACGGCGCCGTTCCTCGGAGAGTGTCGTCCCGCTCGGGTTTTGGAAATTCGGAAGCACGTACATGAACTTGGGTCCGGAACGGAGAGATGCTTCCAGCAGATCGCTGCTCAATCCATTTTCATCGCAGGGTACACTCACGTACTCGGCGTCATAGAGATTGAACGCCTGCAGCGCTCCCAGATACGTGGGCGCCTCGACCAGAACCTGGTCGCCAGCATTGATGAGCAGTTTGCCAATCAGGTCCAAAGCCTGTTGCGATCCGGTGGTGATCAGAATATTTTCGGATTGGGCTTTGATCCCGTAGCGCGAAATGTGACGCGCGATCATCTCTCGCAGGGGCCTGTAGCCTTCTGTCTCGCCGTATTGCAGCGCCAAGGCTGCATTTTGTTCCAGGGCCCTTCCGCACGCCTCCTTGAATCGCTCGGTTGGGAACAGGTCACTGGCGGGAAGGCCGCCTGCGAACGAGATCACCTCCGGATTTTGCGTGAGTTTCAGGAGTTCGCGAATTGCCGAACTCTTGGTGCTTTTGATACGGAGTGCATAACGAGACGTCCAGGCGATCGACACGGTATATTCTCCTCCACTGGCGAACTCATTCCACGAGGTTCGGATTGCAAGAGTTCGTCGTTAGTATTGCGAATCGGTGAAGCACTCCGCATTGGCTCAGACAGGTTGCGGAGATCTGCGTTTGCGCCATGGCGCTCCGGGAGTTGGGTCTCTCTCGCATCGCTAGCCATGGATCGGCCATTTCACCGCTTGCCAGAACCAGAAAACCATCAGCAGGTCATAGGCAGCTACGATCCCCAAGCTCACCAGAAACGTGCTCAGTCCCTTTCCTGCGCCTGTAAACTCGCGCTTCCACCGGAATGCGCAGAAAGCAACCATGGCGATGGAGAGAATACAAATGATGACGCCGAGAAAGCTGGCGGTATAATCGGGCGCTTGGGCGTGGGTCAACCGCGCGAACTGCCGGGCGAATTCCCCAAATCCTCCACTGACAAATGAAAGAAAAATCCAACCCGTCGGCGCAACCATTCCCAGCATGTAAGCCCAACGATCTTCAAAATAGAAAAGCATCAGCAGAATCACCAGATAGATCAGCGATTCGTAGAAGTGGATCAAAAAGAACTGAGGGTCAAAGTGGCTCAGAAGCAGGAAGCACACTACCAGAGCCAGCGCTAATGTCGCGATTCCTTTGTGTGCCATTGCAACTCCTTTCTCTTACATCGAACGTGCGTAGAACAACTTCCTCCGATAACTAGGGGCGGTCTCTTGCCGCGGAATTTACCTCACCTCTAGTGTTTAGCCCGGTGGGAATTGCAAGTCTGTGAGTTCCGTCACATGGCCCGGTGACGCCGGTCATAGGGGACTTTCTCACAGTTGGTTCGTAATTCTGGTGCAGAGAGGGACGGACGGGACTGGCGCGAGCTGAGGCCTTATTGCGGTTGCATCCAAAGCACAACGTTCAAACGTACTGTTCGGCCAGCATCTCGGCGGCGCTTTCGTCCAATTGTTCCGCGCGCCGCACCTCTTCAAAGCGTGCCAGCAAGTCATCGGGCCGCAGCCGCCGTTTTTCGGCGCCTTGAAAATCGTGGATGATCTGGCCGCGGTGCATCATGATCAGGCGGTCTCCCAGACTTGCCGCCTGGTGCATCGAGTGCGTCACCATCAGGGTGGTGAGCTTGTCGCGCGCAATCACCTGCTCGGTCAGCGCGATGACCAGGTCCGCGCTTTTGGGATCAAGGGCCGCGGTGTGCTCGTCCAACAGAAGCAATTCGGGACGCAGCCAGGTGGCCATGAGCAGCGTGAGCGCCTGCCGCTGTCCTCCCGAGAGACTTCCGATGGCGTTCTCCAGCCGGTCTTCGAGCCCCATGTTCAGCCGGCTGACCTCGTCGCGCATTCTCGCCACCAGCGATTCTTTCAATCCCCAGCCGAGACCACGGCGCACGGCCGCGGCGGGCGGCAAGACTGAGATTCTCCTCGATGGTGAGGCTGGGAGAGGTGCCGCTGAACGGATTCTGAAACACGCGCCCGATCAGCGAGGCGCGCGCATGCTCGGGCCATCGCGTCACGTCGTGCCCCGCCAGCCGGATGTTTCCTTCGTCCACCAGAAACGTTCCGGCGACGGCATTCAGCAGAGTGGATTTTCCCGAGCCGTTGGTGCCGATGATGATCACCCACGAACCAGCGGCGAGCTCGAGGTTCACGCCGCGCAGCGAACGCACTTCATTCGGCGTTCCCGGATTGAAACGTCTTTGGAGACATCTCGCATGGATCTCAAGCATGCGCGCTCCGCAGCCGCTTTTTCCGCAGGAATTGCGGCACGATGAGCGCGCAGAAGACGAACACCGCCGTGATCAGCTTCAGGTCGTTGGGACTGAGGCCCCATCGCAACGCCACGGCCACCAGCAACCGGAAAAGCACGGAACCCATCACTGCGCCGACAATCGTCATGCCCAACTGGTTCGTCCCCACCAGCGCTTCGCCAATGATGACGCTGGCCAATCCCCACACCACCATTCCGATTCCCATGCCCACGTCCGCGAAGCCCTGGTATTGCGCCAGCAAGGCTCCGGACAGCGCCACCAGGCCGTTCGAAATCGCCACTCCGAACACGATCATGTTGGCGTCGTTGACGCCGAGCGCCCGGATCATCTGCACGTTGTCGCCCGTGGCTCGCATGGCCATGCCGAGATTGGTGCGCAAAAACAAATACAGCAACACTCCGGTGAGCGCCACCGCCAGCGCGACCGCGCACCAGCACCGAAGCGTCGCGCACGCTGACTTCCCATCCCGCCAGGTCGAAAGCTCGTGGCTCCTCGCATGAGCTTCACTCCGATCCGCTCCGATTGCGTCGCCAGCGTGGTCACCGAGAGCAGCGGAACATTGCTCTTGCCCATGACGTGAAGGTTGATGGAATAGAGCGCGGTCATCACCAGAATTCCCGAAAGCAGCGGGTTGATCTTGAAACGGGTATACAGCGTGCCGGTGCAAGCTCCCGCCAGCATTCCGGCGACGAAGCCGGCCAGCGAGGCCAGCGGCGGGCTGGTGCCATGCACCATCAGCGTCGCGGCGACGGATGCGCCGAGAGTGACCGATCCATCCGCCGTGATATCCGGAAACGCGAAAATCCGGAAGCTGATGAACACGCCCAGCGCCAGCAGCGAGAGGATGCACCCGATCGTGAACGTGCCAATCAGAAGATTCATGTCCGTTCCACTGCTCATCGGATCTCAGACCGCCGCACCGATCCAGCACGCGCCTCGGACGAACTCGCTCTGCTGCGGCCCGGCCGCTTCGCGGTTGTCGGTCAGCAGGTGGAGCACGCCCTGCAAAGTCTCCGTCTCGAATAAGGTCGTGACCGTGGCTTTCAGATCGATGCCTCCCTTCTTGAGCGGGACGATAAGAAAATGCCGCGGCATGAAAATGTCCCGGCCGGCCACGCTTCGGCTCCCAGCGGCCGAAGCAGGGAAGCCAGCGGCGCGCATTCGGAACCGGCCGCTACGCCTGAAATCAGGGCCAGCGATCGCGAGTAAAGCCGTTCCGTGGAGAACGACAGCCAGGAGCGCACCTCGGGATATTTGAACGGCGCGTCGTTCACTCCGGCGGCCGCGGCAGGGGAGCGGCGAAGAGCGGCGCCCACCAGTCCAGCCGATTCCGCCACCATCACCATTCCGATCGCCGGCGCGCCCGAAATCTCCAACGCGGTGCGCACCAATTCCGCCAGCGAAATGGGGCTCTCGGCGCTGGCGGTTTCGAATCGCATCAGGTGCGTGAATCCGCCCTCGCATCGCAGGCCATAGAGGACGTTCATTTCCGGCACCAGTTCGCCGCTGGAGACCATGAAATCCGGCACATTGGTTCCATCCGTCGGCAGATAAGCCGCCGAGCCACCCACCGCCAGGAATTCTCCAAAACGCGCCTGCGCATCCTCGAAGCCGTCGCCGAAAGCTCCCAGGCCGAAGCCGAATGTGGCCGGCGGAAACGCGACCGTCCGGCAATCCTGCGGCGCCGAAACGGCAACCTTTCAGCAATCCCGGATCGCCGATCCGTTGGCAGATCAATGCCTTTGCCGGAGCGCACTCCATCACTTCGAACGACGCCGCCGGAGACGAAAAACGGCGCACTTCCGTCTTGTGCGCGGAGGAGCGGCCGGACTCCTGCCGGAAAGCAGGATGGGCGAAAGCCTGCAAAGATCCAACACCTGCTTCACCCGATCCGAAGGGCTGGTGACAACGAAACTGCCGCCGATGCCTTTCAGTTGCTTGTGAAACTTCACCAGCAAACCGACACCGGCAGAACTGAGAAAGGAAATCTCGGACAGATTCAGACGAATGCCGTGCGCTCCTGCCGCGGATGAACTCCTCCAGGTTGCGCCGCAGGTGCTCGGTCCAATAGTTGTCGAGGCGGCCCCTCACCTTTACTTCGAGCGCATCGCCGAGTTGCTGTGTGACGATTTCCATGAGCAGGCTGCTACGGACGAAGGTGCTGCGAGAATTCCGGCAGGAATGGTGATGCCCAGCTGCGCCGCGTTGCTGCGGCTGATGGCCATTTCCTCGACGGCCACTTCCTCCAGAGGAAGATCTTTCGGATTCGCGCCCAGCAGAACCCGGCCCGCCAGTTTTCCGGCAGCCACGCCCGCCGGAGTGCAAGCTCACGCCCAGGCAGGCCAGTCCGCCGCGCGGCAGCGCAGAACATTCATCGGTGATCAGAGGCAAGCCGCGCATCCTGCGCGCCTTTCACCGCGCCTTCATACCCCTCGATGGCGGTGTTGTCTCCGGGTACCCAAACCGCCTGGATGTCCCGCCCTGCCAGGATCTGCACCGCCTGCAGAACTTCATTGGAGCCGGCGATGGCGACCTCTTCGAGCCTCACGCCGCGGCTGCGAAATACCTCGCGCGCCACCGCCTGCTCCTTCACCGAATTGGCCTCCGCCGGGTTATACATGGTTCCCACCGCGCGCAATCCCGGAATCAGCTTCTGCATCAAGTCCAGGGTGTGGCTCACCGGCGGAAAACTGCCGACGCCGGTAACAAACGGCAAATGGTCGGCGTGGGTTTTGCCCGCTCCGGCCGCAATCGGATCGGTCACGCAGGTAAACACCACCGGCTTGTGCTTCACCTTGTTGCACGCCCCTGCGAGGCACGGCGTGGTGATGGTCATAATGAGGTCGACGTCGGAATTGTCGTAGTTCTGCAGAATGGCGGGAATGTTGATCATTTCGCCTTGAGCATCCGCGCGGCGAACTTCCAGATTTTTCCCTTCCTCGAACCCGCTGGCTCTTCAGGCCGTCGATCAGGCCCTGCACGCACATGTCAGTGCCGACGTCGCGGGCGAAGTACACGATCGCGGCTTTGACCGTCCCAGCCTGCCCGACCTCGAGCACGGGCCAGCGCGAGGCTGCGGAAGCCGATTTGCGATGGCCCAGATCGGAAAGCAGAAGTATCGAGGAGAACAGCGCGATCAGGCCCAGCCCCATGGCCAACTTTTTGAGCGCGGCCCACACGGCCATCTCCTCGAAGAAGCGCATAACGCATGCACGGGATTCTTTGGTGAGGCGCTATTATACATACCTCAAGCGAAAGAACCAGTTCCTGCAGACCGCTTCGGGCAGACCCATACCGCGAAATTCTTGACCTGGAATTACCACCGAGAATCCTTATCTCTTGATTGCGCTTGTTTGTGCGGCCGGGCGCTGTCGATTGAACTGAACAAATGCCGGCTCGCAGCGCAACTGGGAATCGGACTGTGATGTAGAATCGCCCACCGATGAATCCAATTGAGATTTCACCGGAACAGTTCCGTCGACTCTCCGAGCGCGTTGTAGAAATAGCCGCCGCGTACCTGGAAGAAATGGACGCTCGTGCGATCCCTCCTCAAGCATCGGGCCTCGAAATGCAGCGCGTCTTTCATACCGCATTGCCCGAAACAGGATTGGCGGAGGAAGCCATCGATGGCTTGATCGACGTGGTCCGGCACTCGCGAGCGCAAAACGGCCGTTTTTTTGGATACGTTCTCGGATCTGGAGATCCAGTAGGGGCAGCCGCCGACCTGCTGTGCAGCGTGTTGAATCAAAATGTCACGGCTTGGCGATCTGCGCCGGCGAGCGTCACCATCGAGCGGACTGTGGTGGACTGGCTGGCGCAATCCATCGCTTGTCCAAATTTCCACGGAGTTCTGACCGGCGGAGGATCGGTCGCGAACTTAATGGGCTTGGCGATGGCGAGAGAAACAAAGGCTCCAGCGAATGAAGGTGGTCTTCGTGCCAGCGGCGCGATCGCAATCTACGCCTCCGAGGAGGTCCATATGTCGATCCCGAAAGCCGTCGCTCTGCTCGGGATCGGCCGGGAAAATCTTCGTCTGATTCCGGTGGATGATTCCTTTCGTATGATTGCGGAAAAACTCGCGGAGGCCATGCAGCGCGACAATCAAAACGGCATCACGCCGGTGGCCGTGGTCGCCACTGCAGGCACCGTCAATACCGGCGCGATCGATCCGCTTCCCCAAATCGCGGAAATCGCCGCCCAATATAATGCGTGGTTCCACGTCGATGGAGCCTACGGCGCCCTGGGAGCCATCGCCGTGCGCGATCAGTTCCACAGCTTGGAACTGGCCGATTCGATCTCTCTCGATCCCCTCCAAATTCCTCGCCTGCTCGAAGGCAAACGCCATTTGCAGCACGCCCCAATCGTCGTGATGCCGCCCCACGATCTGAATTCCAACAGGCAATCCGCTCTTCGAGTATGCACATGGCACCGACGCGGCCGGATTTCCCACGGTCGAGATGTAATACGCCGATTTCATCCAGGCTAGATAGTTTTCCATTTTCACGCCGTCGATTTCCGTTGGGTAAAGTTGCGTCACATCAAATGGAAGGACTTGATTCACAGGCAGGACGAAGAATTCGTATTGATCCATGAACTCGCGCACTCGTTGATATAGTGCCGACCGCTTGATCTCCACTCTCGATAAATACGGCCCTGTCAGTTTCTTTCCTTCTTCCACGTGCCAGTGAACATATTCGTTCAGCTGATCGCCATGCGCCGCCATCAAATCCCCAAAACTGGATTCCATCGCCCAATGCCGCCAAGCCAGAAAGCATTCATTTGCGTCCCGAAAATCGGGCTCCGCTTCTTCCACAATACAGCCCATCGATTCGAAAACTTTTCCCTGCGCTCGCACCGCTTCTTTCACTTCCGGCTCCCACGGCAATCCCATGTCGCGGAACATCGCTACGCGCGTTCCCTTGAAACTCCGTCCGCCCAGCCGCTGCAGGAACTGGCTCCCCGGCTGCTCGATCGAAATCGGTATGCGCTCTTCCGGTCCCGCCAGCACGCTTAAAAAATATGCGCAGTCCTTTACGTTCCGTGCCACCGGCCCCGCCACCGAAAACGATTGCCACGCCAGTTCCGCGGGCGGATTGGGCACGCGCCCCGGCGAGGGACGCAATCCCACCACGCCGCAAAAATTCGGAGGATTGCGCAGTGATCCTCCGTAGTCGCTCCCATCCGCCAATGGCACCATGCCGCAAGCCGTTGCCACCGATCCTCCACCCGTGCTGCCCCCGCATGTCTTCGTCAAGTCATGCGGATTCCGTGTCGCTCCAAATACTTTGTTCGTGGTTTGCGATCCCAGGCCAAACTCCGGCACATTCGTCTTTCCAATCACAATCCCGCCGGCTTTCTTTTCCCGCTCCACCACCAGGCAATCCGTTTTCGGCACCTCATCCTTATGCAGCGGTGATCCATAGGTAGTTCGAATGCCTTTCGTGGCGTGCAAGTCCTTCACCCCGATCGGCAATCCGTGCAGCGGCCCAAGCCAATTCCCCTTGGCGAGCGCATCATCGGCCAGCCGCGCCTGTGCGAGCAATTGTTCCTCGTCCACCAGCGTCACGATGGCATTCACTTTTGAATTCACCCGCGCAATCTGGCCCAGATGCGCCTGCATCACTTCAACGCAGGAAACTTTTTTTGCGCGCAGCATTTCCACAATCGCTGCCGCTTCCAGAAAACATAGTTCTTCGCCCGGTGACGATGCCCGTGCCGGTCCCCGTTTCTTCACCTCGCCCCCCTCCCTTTCGCTACCAGCTTTCCCCAAAAGCGGATTGAGCGCCGCGACCGCCGCAGCAGTCGATCCAGCCTTCAACATTTCCCGTCGCGTTAGATGTTTCAACACGCACCCCTTTCATACAGGCAAGTTTCTACCACATCGATATGGATTACGCTGCCTTTCATCGCCTCGGAAGTATTGCCCGCTGTTGGCTCGCACACGCCTACAAGCCGATTTGCGGTTTCACTTTCTTGGGTTGGAGGGAGTCTGCGTGCTTGGCGCCGTGGAGGGTGTGGCTGCAACCAGCTTTGCGATCCTGAAAGTCAAATCTGGGAGAATGATGGGATCAGGACGGGTGCGCCGCCGCGCCCGCCCTGATCGATTGCAACATCAAAGCACAACTTGTGTTGCCACATGCGTGGGCCTATTCCTGGATACCTGCTGCAAACCACGGGCGAGCTCCCCCGGTGGTCCGGATGAGCAGCACCGGCGTGTCGCAGGTGTTTGTTGGCAAGGGCGAGAGAACATCGTCAATCGTGAAGTCTCCATCTGAATCGAGAGCCACTCCGGTTAGATTCGAGCTGGAAGCGGTGGCGCTGGCTGCAGGGCCGCAGAACAATGTGGCGAAAACGCTCGCCCCACCGTTGGTTCCGATTCCATTCCCTCCGGCAAGTAGCAGGCCGCGTCCGTGAACGCGAATGTGTCCATCATTGCCCACTTCCGCACGCAGTTCAGCGATCCGCCAGATCTGACCAGCGGGTGAAATGCCCCGTACCGTATTCGCAGTCACCGTGGTGACCGGAGGTATTGCCGCACTGACGACCACGTTGGAAACGGGATCGACGCCGATACCGCCTTTGAATCGAACCAGCGAGTCTTCGTGCTTGTCGTTGCCGAAGGTTGCCAATGGAGTGAGGGCAGCAAACAGCAGCCCGAGAATTAACATCTTTTTCATTACACTTCTCCTTGTAGGGGACTTTATGATTTTCAGCGCGATGGGCGCCGATCGTTGTTTAAAATTATCCCCTCGGCCCAACTCAGATGCCTCCACTCGTATTTGGTTGCCGTCTTTCTGGAGTAGTAATCGAACTGTAATAATCCGGAAGCGGTATTCCGGCCGCGACGGACGGCCACTCCGCGTCTGTAAGATTTCCTGTTGAAAGTAAGGGGAGAAAAAGAAAGGGTGTCTCCAGAAGCGACGACCCTAGCCGGGGTCGAAGAGAGGAGACACCCGATGACTATATCCCTAGAAGGAAGAATAGCACTGCGTGAATTAATGGCACAAGCCTGGCAGCGGGTAGAAGAGCAAGCCCGGGAGATGCTCAAGCAGTCGGTAGAAGGATTACTGCAAGCCGAGCGGGACCGGCGCGTGAGCGAGGCCAAGCAGCGGGGAGAGAAAGTGTACCGTTGGGGCTACACGGTGCGGAAGTGCTGGATGACGTTGTGGGGGAGTCTGGAGCAGGTGCGGGTTCCCCGCCTGCGGCGGGCGGGGCGGGAAGAGATCGGGCTGGTGGAACGCTATGAGCGGCACGGTCTGGATCAGGTGCTGTTTGCGCTGACGGTAGGTGGGTTGAGCCAGCGCAAGGTGGTCGGTTGGGTGCGGCGCTTTTTGGGCGGGACGCTGTCGCCGGCCACGATCGGAGCGGTGCTGGAACAAGCGCAACAGCAAGTCGAGCAGCGGCGCAGCGCAGCGATTGCGCCCGGGCGCTATCGAGCCATCGTGGTGGACGGAATTTACCTGCGCTACCGGCGGAGCGTTTCGCAACCGGGGCGCAAAGGCGTATTGCTGGTGGCGGTGGGCGTGCGGGAAGGCGGAGCGTTCGAGGTGCTGGACTGGCGTGCGGCGGCTTCGGAAAGCACCGAAGACTATGAAGAGTTGCTGACCCGATTATGGAAACGTGGGTTGGAGACGGTGGAATTGATCGTAAGCGATGGGTTGACCGCGATCGTCGGCGCGGCGCAGACGGTCTATCCAGCAGCCCGGCAGCAGCGCTGCCTGGCGCATTGGTTTCGGAACTTGGAAGCGCTGACGCCACGATTGGCTTGGTCCGAGCGGCGCAAATTCCGGCGGGAGTTCTGGTGGATCTGGGACGCGGAAAACCAAGCGCAGGCGCGGGACTGGGCGCGGCGATTCTGCGCGCGCTGGCGCTGGGCCGCGCCGGAGATGGTAGAGAAATTCCAATTCGAACTGGAACAGGTCCTGGCGTTCTTCGCCTTCCCAGCGCACTGGCGACATCGCCTACGCACGACCAACCTGGGCGAAGGCTGGTTCAAACATTTGCGCCGCTATTTGAGCCGCTTCCCCGGATGCCGTAACGCCGAACACAGCGAGCAGGTTCTCGGCTGCTTCTTGCTGGCAGCAGAATCGATGCATCGATGAGAAACTCTATCAGCTGGAGCACCCTTCAACTCGCTTTCAACAGAAAGGCTGGACAGTGCCGCCACTCCGAATGAAAAGACATGCTTCCGTTCTTGAGTTAATATGTTGTGATAAATCCAGGTCTTGTGAAGGCAGCCTGCTCTTCCGGCCGAACGCCTCAGCGGGGCAGCGCTGAAATAAATATTCAATATGCACAGTCACCCAACCGGCGCGAAGGTCCTGGCGAGCGAAGAACGTTATCGCATGCTCCTCGAAATTAACAACGCCATCATCACCAATCTGACCCAGGAAAGCCTGCTCGAAGCGATTTGCGAAGCCGTCCAGCATGTCCTGCCGGTCTATCGGGCTGCTCTCACCCGCTATGAGCCCGACACGGAATCGATCCGCATCCTGGCGCTTTCCGCGCATTGGAAATCGGATTTTTTTCGGGTCGGAACCTTAATCAACAGCAAGGATAGCCTTTCCGGCTGGGTAGTTGCTCAGAAGCAGACTCTTCTCTGCCGGGACTTGGAAGCAGAACTGAAATACCCCGGCGAACGGCGGCTGCTGGAAGAGGGGATTCAGTCGTTTTGCGTGGTCCCGCTCATCCTCGAAGGAAAGTGCATCGGCACTCTCAACATTGGCAGCGATGCAAAAGACCGGTATTCGGATGCGGATGCGGAGTTTCTTCTGCAAGTAGCCAACCAGGTGGCGCTGGCGATCTCAAACATGAGGTCTTATCAGGAGATCGCGGCTCTCAACACCAAGGTGGAACTTACCGCGGAGCGCTATCGCACGCTTCTTGAAATCAATAATGCCATTATTACGAACTTGAATCAGGAGGCCCTGCTTCACGCAATCTCTGATGCGTTACGCCGTGTTATTCCCTTCGATCGGGCTGCTTTCACGCTCTACGATCCCAAAAGAGAAAAATTTCGCTTCCTCGCCATCGAAGGCATTGCCGCCTCTTCGCACTTTCGAGCCGGCCAGGAATTCGCCCGGGAGGAGAGCATCACATCCTGGGTTTTTGATCACCAGATTGCCGCGGTGCGCCACAATCTTGAGAAGGAACAGCAATATCCCAATGATCGGCGTCTGATTGCCGAGGGTCTCAATTCCTATTGCGTGGTTCCTCTGATTATTGGGGGTAAGAGCATTGGCACGCTCAACCTCGCAAGCAAGAAGACGAACCAGTATTCCGACGCGGAAGCAGAGTTATTGTGCGGACTCGCGAACCAGGTGGCGCTCGCGGTCTGCAACATGACTTCCTATGAGGAGATAGCCGCGTTAAATACCGAGGTGGAACATACTGCCCAGCGCTATCGCACGCTCCTTGAGATCAACAATGCCATCATTACGAACCTGACCCAGCAGGCCCTCCTGCACGCTATTTCCGAGGCCCTGCGCCGTGTCATCCCCTTCGACCGCTGCGCCATTACCCTTTATCAGCCGGGGAATGATACTTTCCGTTTTCTCGCCGTGGAGGGAGACCTGCGCTCTGACTATTTCCGAGCGGGGCTGGAGGACGGCCGTAACGAGACCTGCATCGCCTGGGTGTACGACCATCAGCGGCCTCTGGTGCGCGGCGACCTTGAAAAAGAGCGGCAGTATGCCAACGAGCATCGCCTCGCTTCAGAGGGTCTCCGCTCGATTGTGCGTCTTGCCCCTGGTTTTCCAAGGAAAGAGTATCGGCACGCTCAGCCTGGTAAGCCGGGAAAGGGATCGGTATTCCGAATGAGGATGCCGCGTTCTTGCAGGAAGTGGCGAATCAAGTCGCACTGGCCGTCGCGAATATGCAGTCGTATGAAGAAATTGCTGAACTGAAGGCCAGGCTGGAAAAAGAGAACGTCTATCTCCAGGAGGAAATCCGCACCGACCACAACTTCGAGGAGATCACCGGCAACAGTCCCGCCTTGCTGGCCGTGCTGCGCAAAGTCGAACAGGTCGCTCCAACCGACTCCACCGTGCTGATCAATGGCGAGACCGGAACCGGCAAGGAATTGATCGCCCGCGCGATTCATGACCGCAGCGCCCGCAAGAACCGTCCCTTGTTGAAGGTCAATTGCAGCGCCATTTCGGCGGGACTTGTGGAGAGCGAATTGTTTGGGCATGTGAAGGGAGCCTTTACCGGCGCGCTGGAACGGCACATCGGACGTTTTGAACTTGCCGACGGCGGCACGATTTTCCTCGATGAAATCGGCGAACTGCCCTTGGCAACACAGGTCAAGCTCTTGCGCGTCCTTCAGGAACGGGAGTTTGAACCGGTGGGCAGCAACCGGCCCGTGCATGTGGATGTGCGCATCATTGCCGCCACAAACCGAAACCTTCAGGAGTCGATTCGGACGGGCGAATTCCGCTCCGATCTTTTCTACCGGCTGAATGTCTTCCCGATTGAAGTGCCCCCGTTGCGCGAGCGTGCGTTCCGACATTCCTCAGCTCGCCATGTTCTTTCTGGCGCGCTTTTCCAAGAAATTCGGAAAAGCATATAAAGGGCATGCCTCGCGAGTGACCCTCGACCGGCTCAATCAGCTATTCGTGGCCCGGAAATGTTAGGGAACTGCAAAACATTATCGAGCGAGCCGTGATTCTCTCGCGGAGTTCGGTCCTCGAACTGGAACCCGATCTGATTCCCGTTCTCACGACCCCGCGGACTCCGCCGACGTTCGGGATCGATCTTCCGAGGCGGTTCAGCCTCGCAGCCTGGCAGCGGCCCATCACCTCCGACTCTGGAAGATGTGGAGCGTGCTCACATCATTGCCGTACTGAATCAAACGAGAGGCGTCGTCGAAGGGCCGCGAGGCGCGGCAAAAATCTTGGGGCTGCATCCCAATACTCTTCGCCACCGCATGCAGAAGTTGGGAATTAAGCGCACCGCCTACCACGCATCGTAGTTCCCACAAATCTCTTCTGTGCAATCCACCAAATTTGGTGGCTGCGTCAGAACGCCCTGGAACGTGATCTCCGCTAACTAGCTTCTATTTCAAACGATTAGAAAAACGCACGTCTTTACTCGCGAATGGCACGCCATCTGCTTTTCTCTGTTGCGGGAAACGAAGTGCTGAAAATCTCAATCACCGAAGCGGCTGAGTGAAATAGTCTACGTTGCAGCTCGACGGTCAAGTTAGCGGCAGATGGGTGGAGCTGTTGCAGACAACGTGTGAAGGTCAGCTGAAAAAAGGCGCGCGAGTCATCTAGACCTGAGAAATGTTTCCTTCGCGGATCGCGATGGCATCGCCCTTCTAAGAAGCCTGCGGATCGCCGGGTCGAAATCCTGAATGCCTTGCCGTTCATCGCCGAGCAGATCAGAAATTCAACGCCAAAATGATGAACAGTTTGTGAAAGAGGAGAAAATGAAACGCAAGTTCGCATTACAGCTCTTTTTGTTATTTCTGGCCGGATTCGCATTCGCCGCAAACGGCGCCACGGCGCAGACCCTCGCCTACCGGCAGGCTAATTTGGCGAGCGATGTGAATGTGCCGGGGTTCGCGAACCATGTAGAGGCATCCTTGCGAAATGCCTGGGGAATCGCGTTCCTGCCCGGGCAGCCACTCTTCATAGTCAACACTAATAACGGGCGTGTGGTCGGGCACGACGCAACTGGTTCCGGCATTGGGCTAGGAAGTTTCATAGTCCCAAGTTTCGTCGGCACTGGCCCAGACGCCCCTGTCGGAATTGTCGCCGACCCGAACTCGCTGTTCGGGGGCAGCGACCTTGTCCAACCATTTATCGTGGCCACCGAAAATGGAACCATTCTGTCCTGGGGGCGCGATGCGAACGGTGATTTTCTGCCGGATGCGACATTGATGGTGGATAATTCCCAATCGGGCGCGGTCTACACGTCACTTGCGATTCTGACGCCCGATTGTTGCGCTCCCTTTCTGGCTGTCGCCAATTTCCACAGCGGTCGCGTCGAACTTTATTCCACTCATTTTGCCCCGTTGGGGTCGTTCCTCGATCCGAGTCTGCCGGACGGCTATGCCCCTTATGGAATGCAAGTCATCGGAAACCAGCTTTTTATTACCTCCGCTTTGCAAGACGCCGAACAGCACGATCCAGTGTCCGGAGTTGGAAATGGCATTGTCAGCGTTTTTGATTTCCAGGGCAGGTTCCTCCGACAATTTGCCTCGGGCGGTTCTCTAAATGCACCCTGGGGAGCCACTCAGGCCAGCGCCAATTTCGGCCCCTTCAGCAATGACATTCTGATTGGCAACTCGGGCGATGGAACCATCAGCGCATTCGATCCGGCCACCGGCGATTTCGCGGGCGAAGTCATGAACGGGGGCGGTAAAGCCCTCGTCAATTCCGGCATTCATGCGCTCACTTTTCGGGCCGACGGATTTGGCAATGCCGACACTCTGTTTTTCACTGCGGGAATTAACAACTTGCAGGACGGCTTGTTTGGCGCGATCACGACTGGCCTGGTCAGCGTATCCACCATTTCCGCTCCAACTACACCGGCCAACAGCACCGTCACCATTACGGCCACTGTGGCGGCCGCACCGGCCAACCCAGGTAATCCGACCGGCACGGTGATTTTCCAGGACGGCACGACTGTGCTGGGCTCCGCCGCGCTGGTGGATGGAACAGCCACGATCGAAGCCTCTCTCGTCGCAGTGGGAATCCATAGTCTCACGGCTAACTACAGCGGCGATCCTGTTTTCCTTCCAAGTACCGCGGTTGCTGAAGTGGCGGTTACCGCGGCTGCAACTACAACCACCCTTACGGCGCCGCCAAACGCAAACCCGGCAACTGCTGTGCTCTTGCGGGCAATCACCACAACACAGGTCGGTGTTCCCACGGGAAATGTGGAGTTTCTGGACACTCTAGCTGGAAACAGCCACGTCATTGGACAGTCCGCGCTCGATGCTTCCGGGACGGCGACTCTGAATATCAATCTAGTTGGAGCGGGTTCGCACACTCTTTCTGCTCACTTTGACGGAAACGGAACTTTAGAGGCCAGTGACTCGTCAGCAGTAATCATCATCGTGGCCGATGCGGATTTCTCAGTTGTCGTGGCGCCGGCGGACGCCACGGTAGCAGCAGGCCAGTCGGCTTTGTTCAACGTTTCCGTCACGCCTTCCGGGGGATTTGCCGATCCGGTTACTTTTTCCTGTCCATCGCTCGCCGGCATCACTTGCAGCTTCAATCCGCCCGTGGTCACGCCCGGCGCGGGAGTCGCATCGACCATGCTTTCCGTGACCACATCCGCCAACGTGACTCGTTTCGGAAACTCATTTGGCGGGACGGGATCCGGTTTAGTTCTGGCAACTCTCGGATTTCTTGGCGCCCTGACTACGCTTATGAAAAGAACGCTTGGATATCGCGCTGCGTTTCTTCGAATGGCGGCCATCGGGCTCGCTGTGATTCCGTTGCTCACCCTTGCTTCT
The DNA here is from genome assembly GCA_963756355.1 of uncultured Acidobacteriota bacterium. Lineage (GTDB taxonomy): Bacteria > Acidobacteriota > Terriglobia > Acidiferrales > UBA7541 > JBGPTK01. Next base: position 52,626 of record CAVWOD010000028.1, read on the forward strand.
TGTGGTGGAGGATCGGCCGCGGCTACGCCAACGAATCGCGGCACGGCTTCGATTGTGGTGACGGCTCAGTCTGGCGCTGTTTCCCACACCACAACCGTCCGCGTCACCGTGCAGTAAATCCCGGAAGGCCCATGAGTCTTTGGTTGAAAAGGAACACTGAATCGGATTCGCAATTTGCAGAGGAGAAAGTGCATGCAGGGAATTATTCTGACCGAGGCGGTACAAGTTCGCAACGAGCGCACACAAACGGAAATCACGGAGGCCGAAGCGATTCGGCGGGCCCAAAAAGGGGATGCCGCCGCTTTTGAATATTTGTATCGTTCACACAGCCGGCGCGTCTACTCGTTGTGTCTTCGCATGATCGGCAATGCGGCCGAAGCTGAGGATTTGACCCAGGACGCGTTCTTGCAATTGTTCCGCAAAATTCACACCTTTCGCGGCGATTCGGCCTTCTCCACCTGGCTGCACCGCTTGTCCGTGAATATTGTCCTGATGCGCCTTCGCAAGAACAAGCTGAAGGAAATTCCCATAGAGGGCGGCGAGGATAACGAGCAATTGGATCGCCCACCGAAAGAGTTCGGAGCTCCAGACCTGGTTCTGACCGGCTCCGTCGACCGTGTAGGGATCAAGCGCGCCCTGGCAAAATTGCCGCCAGGCTGCAGAAAGGTGTTCCTGCTCCATGACGTGCTGGGCTGCGAGCATCACGAAATCGCGGCCAAGTTGGGCTATTCGGTGGGCAATTCAAAATCGCAACTGCACAAGGCCCGCATGCGCCTTCGCAAGCTCTTGGGAGGCGGATTGGACAAGGTGGCACGCCGCGGAAAAGCCTCCGGCGTTGCGGGTACGGTGCAGTCTTTCGCTTGATGCGCTTGCCGCCTCGATCGATTTGAAAATTTCCGGGCCCTCATTGCGGCGGAAAATGAACAATCAGGCTCGCGCTTGCCGCTGTGGGTTTCCCGTCGCACGTCGGGGCTGAATAAATCCATCCGGAGACGATTTGAACCGCCTGCTGTTCGAGGTCCGGTCTTCCGGCGGACACCGCTGTCGGATCGTGGACGCGCCCATCGGCTCCGATCGAGGCGTGAACCTCCACATCGTGCCATGGTCCGGGACCCGCCGAGGGCGGTTGTGGAGCCGATTGCACGATTGGCCGGCGATATTGCGTGCAAGCAAGAATGATCTGCGGGTGCGGCGGTGTCAGCGCAGCCCAATCAACAGGGCCTTCGATCACTGTGAACTTTTGATCGAGTTCCATGCGCAGCGTGCCGTTGATATAGCGCCGCATATGCGCTGGAAACAAGACGCCCTCAAACGAAAAATAATCCGTGCACTCGACCAATTCTTCTGCAACTCGCCGGCGGATGATGGTGCCTAGCTCGTCATCCAGGCAGATTTCGTTCGATTGGTGGGTTCGTCCAAATACCGTTTCAAATTGAATGCATTTGGCGTGCCTCCCAAACAGCGTTTCCGGTGTGATGGAATTGATGATGTCGGATTCATCGAATCGTCCGTTGACCACCGGGGCCAGGTGGTACACCTCCAAGGATTCTATCGGTGGAGGAACATACTCGCTCTGCACAATCCTGTCCGGCAAATGGATGCTGATGGAATTGTAATCCCCGAAATGCGTTTCATACCGTTCGCTATCCACTGCGTAAATCACACTGTACGTGCCGTCCTTGGCGGTTCCGTCCGGCTCATAAGCCCGGAATGTTAGGTCCAGTTTTCGATTGGGCAGGACCCGCGAGGAACGGCTCACTGCGTTGCCGCGTTCCAACAGGCGAATCGCTTCCACTCGAACCGGCATATCTTGTGCGTTAAGTGGAGCGGTAGACGCGATCAGAAAAACGGTAAAGAGCTGAAATGGACGGCAGAACGGGCGCATGGTCCCTCCCGGATTAGAATACAAGAGTGTACGATGAAACGAAGTAACCAAAGATTTATTTATCCCGCTGGCAGATTTCCGTTTGCCTTATGTAGGGGCCGGCTTTCGTGGGGTTTGCGTCCCGACGTTTCTTGTCGGGAAGCCGCGCTAGTCCATGTAGGGGCCGGCTTCAGCCGCGCCTGTCTTTCTTCCCAGTCTGCAGAAACTTGCACTTATTTAGTAATTCCGAACCCGTTTTGCGGATTACGAACTCTACAGACCGCTGCGAAGGCGCGAATTTCTCTACATCTCATTTGGAAATGCAGATTTTGGCCTTGAATTCTGAATACTGAATTAGAATCCGAAGAACAATGCCAGTCGGATCGGAATGAACCGGCGCCTTCTGTTTCGAGGAGTGTGGACTATGGAAATGACCATCTCGATCCTTGATGAAACTTCCTCCGGCGAATCCATTTCCAATAGCACGATCCATCTTGCGCTGGAAGCCGCCACCTTGCGCGAATTGATCCGCTGTCGAGTTCAACGCGAAGTGGAAGCATTCAATCAGACAGCCCCGGAAGTCTTTCAGGGACTTGTGCAGCCGGAAGAATCGGAACGCCTGTTGAATGGCTACAAATTAAAAGAAGCGCGCAAATTGGATTGGCAAAAGCAATATCAGAAAGCGATCCATAGTTTTGAGCGCAACGGTTTTCTGGTTTTGCTGAACGACCGCCAGATCACCGATCTCGACGAAGAATTGCATCTCTCTTCCTCAACTCAAATCCGTTTTCTCAGGCTAACGCCGCTCGTCGGAGGCTAAGCCGGATGCTCGAAGATTTCATCGCCTCTGTGCGTCAAATCGCGGAAAATCGCACCGTAAAACCGTTTTTCACCCTGGCGCTTCCTCAAATCGTTGCGCAATCCATGGAGCTTCTCAAGAACGAGCCGGCGGAGATATACGTCCCTTTTGTGTTGGAAGCATTTCGAATCGCGCGCGAAGAATCGCCTCGCTCGCCCGCGAGTTACGCGCTAAGAGAGGTCGCTGCGGCAATTCTCCGCCGCAAGCTGCCATTCAGCACGGAACAGGCAATTCGCCTGATCGAATTGGCGTCGGCACGAATGTCAGATTTTCCCTACGCGAGCATTTTAAAGGTCGCCGAATCCGTCCCGATGAATCCACAGCTTGCGGAAGCTCTCAAAAATCTTCGTCCCTGTATTACCAGCTACCACGGCGGCCCGCAGATGACGGCGCTTCACCTGCGCATCGATAAATTGCTGGCGCTGGCCGGCGGCACTCCCATCGAAATTTCAATCGCGCCGCAGGGGACGTGGTCCCAGGCCGTCTTCGATGAAGTGGCGAATTCGCCGGAATGGATGGATGTCTTTCGCCACATTCTTGATCTGAAACAGAGTGAGCCTTCCCAAAAGTGGCGCGCCAGGTCGCGTACGCTGATTGCCGCCATCGGCAAGGAACAATTCTTTCAAGCCGCCACTCGCTGGCTGCAACTGGGCCCAAGCCCGCAACAATCCGGCGTGCAATTAAATGGCAAGGAAAGTGATTACCAGAAAGGTTTTCTCTGGTTTCTCGCGGAATCAGGCGATCCCGAGCTTTGCCGCCTGGTATCCCGCTTCGCCGAAGCCAGCCTCAAAAAAATCCGCATGCTCGGCGCCGTCTCGCAAAAAGTGGGCAATGCCTGCGTGAACGTGCTCGCGGAAATGCCCGGCCTTGAACCGGTGATGCAATTAAGCGGCCTGGCCCGCCGCATCCGCTACGACACCGCGCAGCGCCTGATCGAGCAAGCACTCGAGCAAGCAGCCCAGCGTGCCGGCGTATCGCGCGATCAACTCGAGGAAATGACGGTGCCCGATTTTGGTCTCGATCCAGGCGGAACCCGGACCGAACAGTTCGGTGAATACTCGGCGCACCTCGCCATAGAACTCAGCACGAGCGTGCGGATCACTTGGACCGATCCGGAAAATAAATCGCTCAAGTCCGTTCCCGCCGCAGTCAAGCAGCAACATGCGGAAGACCTCAAAGCTCTGCAGAGCACGGCGAAAGAAATGGAGCGCATGCTCGCCAGCCATCGCATTCGCGTCGAGCGCCTGCTGCTCACCCAGCGCGCCATCCCGCTCGATTCCTGGCGAGCCTACTACCTGGACCATCCTTTGATGAGCGATATGTCGCGGCGCCTGATCTGGCAATTCGATTCGCCGGCCGGGAATTCATTGGGCATCTGGCGCGCAAACAAAATCGTGGATTTGCGCGGCTCTGAAATCGATTTTCCCGCGGAAACTACGGTCCGCCTCTGGCACCCCATCGAATCGGATGTTCAAACCGTCTTCAACTGGCGCTGCTGGCTCGAAGATCACCAGATCACGCAACCCTTCAAACAGGCTCATCGCGAAGTATATTTGCTCACGGATGCCGAGCGCCAAACAGGCCATTTCTCAAACCGTTTCACCGGCCACATCCTCCGCCAGCACCAATTCCAGGCCCTTTGCGAGCAGCGCGGTTGGAAGTTTCGCCTGATGGGCGCATTCGATTCCCACAACACTCCGAACCTCGATCTGCCTCAGTGGGGATTGTCCGCTGCATTGGGAGTCGATTTTCCGGCGGACGAAAAGACAAGCCATCACGGAATCTATGTTTATATCCACACAAATCAAGTTGGTTTTCGCGATGCTAACCGCGCTTGGCGAAATCTCGAATCGATTCCGCGAATTCTCTTCTCCGAAGTGATGCGCGATATCGATCTGTTTGTCGGCGTCACCAGCGTCATGAACGATCCGCAATTGGGCGCTCAGGAAGACCAGTCTCCCCTCCACACCTATTGGCGGACTTCATCCTTTGGTGATCTTTCCGCCTCGGCAAGCACTCGCCGCGAACTGCTCGAACGCATGTTGCCCAAACTCGCCATCGCCGATCGTTGCTGTCTCGAAGATCGCTTTCTGATCGTCCGCGGAGACCGCGCCGCGTACAAAATTCATTTGGGAAGTGGCAACGTAATCGTGGAACCAGGCAGCCGCTACCTGTGCATCGTTCCAGGTAGCGGTCCCTCCAACTTATTTCTACCGTTCGAAGGAGACCAGACTTTCACCATGATCCTGAGCAAGGCTTTCCTCCTCGCCGCCGATTCCAAAATCAAGGAACCCTCCATTCTTTCGCAGCTGAAGCAGGCCTGGACCAGTTAACCGGCTTTCCCGCCACACTCATTTTCACTTTGCTTGCGCCGAAACGCGTGTTCCGCTGAGAAGAGAATCAGTGGCATTGCGCACGACGATGTCGCCGGGCTGCAAGTCGCCAAACACTTCGGTTTTCCCGTTCATCACCACGCCGGTCTTGACGTCAACCCATTCCGCTTTTCCCTGACGCACGCGAATCACGAACGTTCGTTGCAAATCCGTCGCCACTGCCGGCGAGGGCACGAACAGAGTCGCATATGAACGATGGATGGGCCACTCCACACTTGTAAATGTGCCGGGCGTGATTCGCAGCGCCGGCATTGTGAAAATCGAGCTCCACCTGCATCGTTCGAGTCTTTTGATTGATATCGTGAGAAATGCGCGCGATGGGGGCGTGGAACGTGCGATCCGGATACGCAGGCACTCGAAAGTCACTTGCTGGCCTTCTTGAACTCCCGCGGCATATGCTTCCGGCACGGGAACGACCACTCGCAAACGGCCAATGCTTTCGATCCGGACGATTGGCTGCGCGCCCGACTGCCCCGACGCAGGCCCCACCAGCGCGCCTGGATGAAGATTGCGCTGCGTCACCACGCCGTCAAACGGAGCCCGAATTTCCAAATAGGATTCCAATTGCGTCACTCTGCGCAAACTATCCCGCGCCGCCTGCACATTATTTGACGCGGCCTCCACTTGCGCATTGTCGGCTGCGGCCGTTTGTTCAGCAACTTGAAGATCATTTCCCGCGACAACTCCGGGCGTCTTTGCAGCCGCCGCCAGATGCAGATAAGTTCCGTGGTCGGATGCGAGCTTCGCCTGTGCGGCGGCGAGTTGCGCCTCGGCGCTGTGCAGGCTGGCCTCCGCTTGCGTGCGCTGCGCGACTAGTTCCGGGGCCGAAAGGCGGACGATGACTTCGCCGGCTTTCACTCGCGATCCGCGGTCCACGCGAATCGTATCCGATAAATCCCGTTACCTTGGGATAGACGTCCACAGCCTCGTACGGCGTGATCTGGGCGGGAAGAGTCAGGGTCGTATCCAGCTTCTGAGATTCGACCGGCACGGTAATCGACCTGTTGAGGAGGCCTGCACCGGCTGCCTGGCTGGTCTGCGACTGCTGGTCCGGCGGAACTGCTGCAGCCGAAAGAGCGGAGGCTGAAGATCAAGACCAGGGAAAGGCGATCTCATTACGAAGCCTCCGAGGCCGTCGCATGCGGGCTATTCGGGTCCTCAGGATCGAGCGAAGGCGAAACAAGAGAAGCGCGTTTTTGCACGAGTCCGAAAACAGTCGGCAGGACAAGCAGCGTCGCCGCGGTCGCGAAGATCAGCCCGCCAATCACGGCCCGGCCAAGCGGCGCGGTTTCCTCGCTGCCGCGTCCAATCGCGAGCGCCATGGGGATCATTCCCGTGATCATCGCAAGGCTGGTCATCAGCACAGGGCGCAGGCGCTCGCCCGCGGCATTTCGCGCGGCGGTCTTAGCGTCCGCGCCATTCTTCCTGTTCTTTTCGGCGAAAGTCACCAGCAGAATCGCGTTTGCAACGGCAACGCCGATCGCCATGATCGCGCCCATGAAGCTTTCAAGGTTCAGGCTTGTCCCCGTGACCAACAGCATCAGGACGACGCCCGCAAGCACGGCGGGAACGGTGGACAATACGATCAGCGGAGAGCCGGATGGACTCGAAATTCGCCGCGAGCAGCAGCAGGATGACGAAGATGGCCAGTGCAAGTCCAATGCTCAAGTTGCCGAAAATCTGCCGCATGGCGCTGACCTGGCCGCGCACCTGTGCGGTTACCCCACGCGGCGGGCTGCCGGCGCGGGCGATCGCCTGGTCGATATCAGAGGCTGCGCGTGCCAGGTCACTCTTGGCAAGATTGGCGGAAAGGCCAATCATCCAAAGTCCGTTTTGACGGTCGAGTTCGCCGGGCACGCTCCCGGCGCGCACAGAAGCCACTTGGTTGACGAGCGGGTCCGCTCCGGTTGCGCTCGCCACTGGTATTGTCTCGATATCCTTGATGGAGGTCATTTGCGCCTGCGGTACCTCCACCTGCACCTGGTAGCTGACGCCGGACGCCGGATCGCGCCAGTAATTGGGGGAAACGAAGCGGCTTGAAGCGGTTGCCGACACTACCGCCTGCCCAACTTGATCCGCCGTCACGCCAAGCTGTCCCGCCAACACGCGATTTATGCGGACATCCACGGATGGGTAGTGGAGCGGCTCCTCGTATCCGAGATCGCGCAGCTCATCGATTTTCGCAAGCTCCTGCCTTACTCGTTCCGCGTAGCTCAACACGTCGTTGTATTGCGGCCCGGTGGCCGCCACCTCGATGACCGACGGCGTGCCGAAATTCAGCGTCTGGCTGATCAGATCGCCAGGGTCAAAGGAGAAGTGCGATCCCGGGAATTGTTGCGGCAAGGTGTTGCGGAGTTTTTCCTCCAAGTCGCGAAGAGAAATGGATGCGCCGGGACGAAGCGCCGACGTTCATGACGGCTTCGTGCGGCCCGCTCGTCCAGAGAAATATTGCGTTGATTGGATAGGAGGAACCTTGCGTGCCCACATAACTCAGAGTCAAGCGCAACATTGCCGGGTCCCGCCTCGCGATGAATCGTATCGAGCAGACGCCGCGCCATTTCCTCGGTCACCGCGACGCGCGTGCCGTCGGGGGCATCAAAGCGCAGGCGAAATTGATTTGCCGCCGCGGAAGGAAAGATTTCCTGCGAGACTGCCTGGGACCGACCAGGAACAGCACGAGCGATCACCACTACCGCATAACCGCCCAGAAGTAGCGCCGGACGGGCCATGAGACGATCCAGCCAGCTTGTAAAACCTCTTTCGGAAGCGGTCGAAGCCAGCCTCTGCGGAACTTTCCTCCGTGCACTTTCTCCGCCATTGAGAAGCCAGTTGGAAAGTACCGGCACCAGAGAGCTGGAAAGCAGGTACGATGCTCCCATCGAAAATCCGACTGCCAGCGAAAGCGGAACAAAAAGCGATCGGGCCGGGCCGACCATGAAGAAAGATGGCAAGAAGACGGCGAGCACGCAGAGCATCGCAAGCAATCGCGGGATCGCGACTTCCCGGCTTGCTTCCAAGACCGCGCGCGGCTTCGGCTTCGCCCTGGGCCAGATGCACGTGAATATTTTCAAGAAGCACCGTGCCCTCGTCCACGAGCACTCCGACGGCAAGGGCAAGCCCGCCAAGAGTCATGATGTTAATGGTTTGTCCCGTGGCCCACAGAGCCACTACCGCCATGAGCAGCGCAAATGGGATCGTGATGACGACGACTAGCGAACTGCGCCAATCGCGCAAAAAGAAAAACAGCGTGAGGCCCGTGAGGATCGCGCCAAGCAGTCCTTCGCGCAGGACCGAGAGCAACGCGTCGCGAACATACTGGGATTGATCGAATTCGTAGGTAATCTTGATGTCTTCGGGAACCAGAGACTGAAATCGCGGGAGGCTCGCGCGAACTTCGTTGACCACGGTAATTGTCGAAGCATCGGGGCGCTTCGTTACCGGAATGTACACGGTTCGCTTGTCGTTCAGCAGAGCGTAGCCCGCAGGAATGTCCGAGGAATCGGAAACCGTTCCGACATCCCGCAAGTAGACCGAGGGTCCCGAGCCAGTGCGCAATGGTATGTCCAGCAAATCGGTGATTTGCCCGACGGTTGAATCCGTGGTGACAATCGTCTGATAATTGCCGATGTTGGCATTTCCCGCCGGTTCGATACTGTTTCCCGCCACCAGGGCCTGCACGACACTCTGTGGAGAGAGTCCGTACGCATGCAATTTGCGCCGGATCAACGCTGACGACGATCGTGCGTTGGTTGCCTCCAAAAGGCGGCGGCGACGAAACTCCCGGCAGCGTCGCAAAAACAGGCCGCACGCGGTTTAACGCAAGGTCCTGAATTTCGCCAAGCGTGCGCGATTCGCTTGAAAAAACGAGATAGCCGACGGGCAGCGTGCCTGCGTCGTAGCGGAACACAAATGGAGAAACTGTGCCGGGCGGCATGAAGGCGCGAGCGCGGTTCACGTAGGAAATCGTCTGCGCCAGCGCCTCGCTCATGTCCGTCCCGGGATGGAAACGTAAGCCTGAGCAGCGCGATGCCCTGAATCGATTTTGCCTCCACGCTCTCGATTCCGTTGATGTACAGGAAGTGGTACTCGTAGTAGTAGGAGAGGAAACCTTCCATCTGCTGCGGGCTCATGCCGCCATAGGGCTGGGCCACATAAATGACGGGCAGATTCAAATCCGGGAAAATGTCGATCCGCGTGCGAAGCAGCGCAAGAATGGAAGAAAGAGCCAGAGCGACGACGATGACGATCACCGTAATCGGTCTGCGCAACGCTGCCCGAATCAGCCACACGGTTACGGGCCTCCCTGCGTCTTCTGGTGCAGAAACTGGAAGAAGGGTCGCAGATCACCTTGCGCCGCGGTCACCGATGCCAGGTCATCCCACACGGCGAGACGGGCTAGCGCATCATCCACTTCTGCCTGCACCAACAAGCTCTTGCGCCTCGGCAACCTCCGCGATATTTGCGAGTCCGGCCTGGTAGCGCGCGCGCACCTGCGTTTCAGCGTCTCGCGCCGCGCGCAGTTCGATCGGAGTGTTCTCCGCCACCTGTCGCGCGCCCTTCAGGATTGCTTGCGCTTGCTTCAACTGTCCGCCCAGGTCATCCAGAGTTTGATCGTAACGGGCGCGTTCCGTTCGCTCGTCCGCCGCTTCAATTTGCTTTTGAGCGCGAATGGAAAAAATATCGAACGCCGAGAAAGTCAGCGTCAGGCCGGCGGCCCAGTTGGATCGATCCAAACCCAAACCGTTCGATCCTGGCTGAATCGTTCCATCGGTGTTCGCTCCGCTTCCACGCCCGTAAACCGTCGATTGGAAATAAAGCCGTGGAAAGTAGGAGCGGTCCAGGATGTGTTCCTGCTCCCGGATCAAATCCACTCTTGCCTGCCCGGCGGCCGCAAGGGGATGGGAAGAAAGGGATGCCTCCGCCGGAGCCGAGTCAGGCGGAGTTCCTAAAATTGTTCCTGAATCGATTTCCAGCGCCTCGTCGGGGATCACCAGAAGAGTCGCCAACGCGATTCGGGCCACCTCTTGCGCCTGCTCCGCTTGAATCAGTTGCGTCCGCGCCACGGCCAGTTCGGCATCCGCTCGAGAAGCATCCGCTCCGGGACGCAGCTCATTGGTTACCAGAACGTGCACCGAATCGCCGAACACTTTCCGCCGCTCTAAATTTGCCCTTGCCGCTGTTACTTTTTGTTGCGCCGCCGCAAAAGTGAAGAAAGCATTGGTCACCGCGATAGCCACATCCACCCGCGTCACCGCCACTTCCGAATCCGCCAGGTTTTGCCCCGCCCGTGCAGCGTTCACCATCGAACTTCGCTTGCCGAAGTCCACCGGCTCCCACGTAAACAGAAGCCCCGCCGCGCTGCCCCATACGGAATCGTTCGAAGCTGACCCCAGAACAGGGCCCGAAATGGGGGAAATAACTGGATTGGGGAGAAGTAGTCCGAAAATATTATTTCGAGTGGCCCGGTTGCCTTGCCACAGCAAATCCGCGCGGGGCAGATAATTTGTTTTCGCCAGTGCCACCCCGGCGCGCGCCGCGCTCACTTGCTCCAGCGCAGCGCGAACAGCCGGGTAATGCTCGAGCGCATAATTGACGGCATCTTCCAGCGTGAAAACCTTGGGAGCCGCGTTGTTGGTTTGGGCGGCCAACGAAAGGGAAAGAAGTGCAACCGCCATTGGAATCGCGAGGGTAGCTCGGAGATACCTGCAAAGATCGCTTGTCACGATTCTTGTCCCTCCTCGCGGAATGGTTGCGTCCGGGCTATTCGCGTCCCTGGGTGTTTCTCCCGCGCACTATCGGATTTCATTCCAGCAACTCGCCCAAAAGTAATTTCACTTTCTCTCGCGCTCCGGCCAGCGCGCTTCGCCCCGACCGGGTGGCGCGGTAAATCCGGCGCCCTCTCCTGCCCAGTCGAATTTTCTTCGAGCGCAGCAACCCTCTTTTTTCAAGCCCGTGCAGCATGGGGTAAAGAGTCCCGGCGCTCATCTTGTATCCGTGCCGTTGCAACTCTTCGATCATTCCCAAACCAAAAATGGGTTCCTTGCAGGCGTGGTAAAGAATGTGGATGCGAATTAGGCCAGTCAAAAGCTCCTGGCCGCTCAGCCGTGTGATCGAAGTCAATCTCATGTTTACATTATCGAATATAAATATCGAAAATCGATCTATAAACTAACGCCAACCCTCGATCGTGTCAATGATTTTGGATTCGCATGGATTTCGCTTTGCCTATTGGGCGGGCTGCTGCTGTCTCGCGTAGTATCCGTCTCTGGCCTGGACGGTTAGGTCCTTCTGTTTTGTGGTCACGGCGATCTTGTGGTAACCGGGCGAAACATCCTTGGCGGGCGTGTAGCCGAGGCTGTATTGGTTGCGCAATTCTTCCGCGATGGTTTTGTAAATCTGCTCGATGGATTCCTTCTTGGAAACTTCGAACATCCGTCCGCCAGTTTCCTTCGAGATCCGCTCCAGAATTTTTTTGCCGTCGGTGCGATCTCCTTGCTGGGGATATCTCCCTTGCCCGCCGCCCCCGCCGCCCCCGCCGCCGTGCCGGCCCATTCCCGGACCGCCAAAACTTCCCCGGTTATGCGATTCCTGGTCATCGGCAAACAAAATCGAATAGACCACCGTGTCAGCGCGCTGCGCCGTGGCGATCGCGGTGGTCACCGTTTCCTTGCTGCCGTGGTCCACTCCATCGGAGAGAATAATCAGCGCTTTCCGGCCCTGCTGTTTCTTGATCACTTCATCGGAGGCCAGAAACACGGCATCGTAGAGTAAAGTTCCTGCCCCGCCAAAATGTTGCCGCGAGCCTCCTCCCCCCGAACCCCCGCCGCCCCTGCTCCCTCCGCCACGCGAGCTTCCACCCTGTTGATTCATTTCCGGCGTCTCGAGCAAGTCCAACGACTTCTCCAATTCATCGCGCGACGAAGTCAAATCCTGCAAAAGTTCCACTTCATGATCGAAGTGAATCACAAACGCTTTATCTTTTTCCGGCCGCAGCATGTCGTCCAAAAAACTGTGGCTGGCCGTGCGTTCCTGTCCTAGAACGCGCCGCTGGCTCAGGCTCGTATCCACCAGCAGGCCAAGCGTCAAAGGCAGGTCGGTTTCTTTCAAAAAATAAGTGATCGCTTGGGGATGCCCGTCTTCCTCGAGCGTAAAGTCATCCTTGCCAAGATCGGCGACGATCTTGCCGTGCTTGTCGCGCACCGTCGCCAGCACGTTCACCACTTTCACTTCGACGGCAATCTTCGGCGGCTCCGCCTGCTGCTGCCCGCGAAGCAGTCCTTCCGAAAAAGGCGCTATCACGATCAGCAGCGCAATCCAGCCAGCCGCAAAATGTTTCTTCATTTGAATTTTGTATGACTTCATCGATGCAATCGATTGTAACCCGTCAAGTTGCGTACCGAGCAGGAGCAGTTTCGAATCGGAGTAGTGGCCGCGAAGAGTCCTCTGCTTCCGGCCAGGGATATAGATGGAGATTATGAGCCTCTGAGTTGCCCAACTTCGTGGCGGGAGTGTCCCATCCTTTCGCGATTTTGCGAAACGGTGAGGTTCGTGAATTTCTGTTCGACACCTTTGGAATCGCGGAGGCAATCCGGGTTTGATTTCGTCTGTAACGACAGACGAGCCGAATGTCCCCACCCTTCCCGGTGAGGGGGGGGAACCGTCGCGCACAAAATCCCCAGCACCGGAGGTGCGGCACTCCCGGCGCGAAAGCCCGATTGCCTAGCAAATCCTTATGTCGGAGCTTCCCGATCAAAGCCATCGGGACGCAAGCGGCGCGGAAGCTCCGACCCCCTAAAAACCTGGATTAAAGTCAAATTAGGACAGCCGCCAAATTCGTTGCCGTCGAGGGCGGGCGAAGCGTATGATGCGCGAGACAAAGGTGAAATCGGAAATCCAGCTTATATGAACGTACAAGAACAAATCAAAAAGTATATTACCAGCCAACCTGAACCAAAACGTAGTGACATGCAAGAGTTGCACCGGATCACACTTCAAGTGTTACCAGGATGTAAATTATGGTTCCACGATGGTAAAAACAGCGAAAATAAAACTGTTTCTAACCCTACTATAGGATATGGATTTCACACCATAAAATATGCTGATGGAAAAACCAGAGAGTTTTTTCAAATTGGCATGAGCGCAAACAAAACCGGAATCTCTGTCTATATCCTTGGTATCAAAGATAAGACATACTTGGCCCAAACGTATGGAAAAAAACTAGGCAAGGCGAGCGTGACCGGGTATTGCATTAGGTTCAAAACTCTAAAAGATATAAACATTGATATACTTGAAGCGGCAATACGATATGGGGTTGAGGTCTCAGAATGAAAAAGGTGAGCTGCTGAAATAAGTAAACTTGTAGCGCGAAAAGCAAATTCCTATCCGTTTCAAGCCCACGATCGAAGTTCCGGAACGCCATTCGCTCGAAATCTCCGAAGTTCTTGCACGCGGTTACATTCGTGGTCACATTTTGTAGCTAAAATAGACCCATTTGTGATGGAAAAATCGGGGTCAATACTCGAACGCGGCTCGTTTTCAGAGGCACGGGAGAATCCCCCCTCGCCGCCATCCCGCCGATGGGGGAACGATGAAAGCCACAAGTTCTCATGATCGAGAACTTGCACTGGTAGGGGCGCTGCTTGCTGCGCCCGTCCTTATTGGCGCGTGCGGGAAGCCATCACAAGAAAATGGACTGTGACCCGGAATTTCTTGTTTTGTTGAACAAACACGGGATTGAATTGGACTCGAAATTTGTGCTTGGTTAGGTGCCGCGCCTACGGCGCTGGGGATTTTATTTGCGCGCTGTTCCCCACCCTTACGGGTGGGGCTAAGTTTTGTTTACCCTGAGCTTCGAAGGGGCGCGCCTCCGGCGCTCCGGCCGCGTGGCTACGTGGAGAGGGCGGGGCGCCGATTTGCGGGGATTGGCGGGAGGGTTGTGGCGTTACTTGAACCAATAGGGAGTTTTTTTGGTCCATTCACTTTGTGGGTATCGCGAATGAAGGAGGCGGAATGCCTCCCTTGAGTAGGAGGCTGAATCGGCGTCGTTGCATCCGTAGCGTGTTGCGCGGACCACAAAGTGCAAGGCTTCCGGGACGCGGGGATCCTCTGGATGCGCCTTGGCCCAGTCCAGTGTTTGCCGAGCGAGCCAACTCGGAGCAGAGGGGAGCGATCGAAGAGTGGTCCACTCCTTTCCGAGGGCGGCGCGTTCCGCGCTGGTCAAGAAGCCCGGCGACTCGATCTTTCCGCCGGGATAAATCTGGCGTATAGGGTCGCTCAATTTTATATTCATGGAGTAGAAGTTCCTAGTTTGCGATGCCGCGCCGTTGGATTGAGGGTCAGTGAGGCACCACCAGTTATTGCGGTACGAGTCGATTTCTTTCAGTTGTTCCGGCCCATCGTAGGATGATCGTGGAAGGCCCGCAGGTACGAAGGGGCGCATTCCTGGAAAATGCAGAAGCAGAAAGGCGGCGGCAAAACTTTTTTCGTCGGTGGCCTTTGCGGAGCTGTATTCGTCGAGCGGTGTTTTCAGTTCCGGCGCTAGCTCCGCCAGAGTCGGAGTGATTTCGCGTGCAACGGACTCGTCATTCAGCAGGATGGCTCGCGTCCAGGCCGCTATGGCTACTTGTTTGCGTAAGTGGACAGGCAGTGTTTTCGATTGCGCTGAATCGGCGAGCAAACGCAACGGCAATTTCTCGGTCAGGACAATCGAAGCATCGCTATCGAACAGCGCCTGCTGAGGTGATTGTTTCTTGAAGTATTCCGAAAAGGCGCCCATATTCGCGGGAACGCGCGGAGCATAAAGCAGCAGGTCATTCAGGCTTGTGCTGAGCTTCATACGAAGCGCGAGAAATTCGTTTCGAGCGGATGGCGTCAAGGCCGGGGATTTGTTTGCCAGGGCGCTGTCGAGTCCGCTGCGCGCCTGGTCCGCGCGGCCTGCTTCCGAAAGCAACCGGAGCCGGTGAAAGGTCACCGTCAAATAGGCCGGAGAATCTGGCGGCACTTTGAGTGCGGCGGCTTCGAGCTGCTTCGCCGCCGAGTCGCTCGAATCGGCGTGGGAAATCGCGGCCACCAGCCAGGGGAGCGATTTGGTTTGTTCCCAGCGCGATTGGGAATGCTGAAAAGCTTCTTCGCTGGATTGCTGGAAGGTGAGAATCCAATCGGCCATGTCGCTGCCACCGAACGGAGCGGGCGGTTTTGCCGTTAGAGGCCGTCCCGGAGCGGCGGGAGCCGGACTCATCTGGAGTTGGACGGGGCGATCGAGCAGCCACAGGAAATCGGTTAAATCCTGCGCGAAGTCAGGGCCGGCATTTCCGCTGAGTAAGATCGTTTCTAATTCCTTCGCGCGTTCTTCGGGATGCAGGCGGATGCTCACAAAGCCCAGCAGGCGCTGCGCCGCATGGTGAATTTCCTGGAGGTCCTTATCGGCAAGAATGCTCTGTAACTGTTTCTCCGCTTGAACCAAGGCCGCGGGATTTACGTCGTCGCTTTCTGCGCCTGAATTTCCTTCCCGTAGCAGAGCTCTTGCAACCAAATAAGGCGCGAGAGTGCGATACGGCGAAGCGGGATCATTGGCAATCGCGGCAAAGCCGGCTTCGGCTTGCTGGAAATTCCCGGCGTAGAATTGCGCGGCTGCGATCTGATAGGCGCGATCTTGGCGAATCGATTCGGGTGCGTTTTGTGAGGCTAATGCGGGAATCACGGCGGGCATGTGCCCGTCCGTCCCTCCCGGACAGTTCTCAAATACTTGATCCTGTGCGGCAACCCATTCCCTTACGTAGGGACTCTGCGCTCCGAACTGGTTGATCCTGCGGGCGAGCACCTGCACGGCGTTCTGAAAGGCGCCCGGCAGGCAATTGTAATATCCGTGGAATTGGCCGCCACTCTGTATCGAGCGATAAATTCCCTGGTCCGAGGAATGACCGAATTCTGATTGGGATGAATTCCCCACCGCTTGGTTCCGCGCCGCCTTCCAGGCATCAATCCAATTGATGCCAGGGCTGTTCGAGGGAGCGATTTCCGGCGCGAACTCAGCGGCAGCTTGATCCCAACTGCTCTTCATCGCCGCAATTTCAGCCAGGCTAAACGGCTTGTTAATGAGATTGCGGTAGGCTGCGTAGAGGTAGAGGTGATAGTAGCCCGGCTGAATCAAGCCCAGTTTTCCGCGGGCATAAAGGTCCAGCGGTGCATCGGGAGAGTTGTAATCGGTGAAGGTGGGTTCGGGAAAGAAAGGGCCGCATGCTTGCACCACGGGTGGCGGCAGAATCAGGGCCGCAAGGAGCAATACAACTATCGAGATTCGCGCGATCCGCCTTGCCATTGCTCAACCTCCGCGTCGATCTGTTTTACGCTCGCCTGGGTCCAGGGCTTCGCGGAGAAAATGTATATGCGCCGCGAATTCCGACCGCTGCCAGGTAGGGCGTCGCCACTCAATACCGCTTGCGAGAATTCTTCGTCCGTCGAAATGCCCAGGCTTCCGCGGCAGGCGCGGGCGGGGAACTGATCTCCCGTTTGCAGAAATGAGGCGACTTGCGCTGCGTCTGGTCCCATGCGAAAAAGCATCGGGACAGCCTCGTCCAAAGTTCCTTCCGGCAGCGAATCGAGCCACAAGTCACCAATGCACCAGGAAGCCAGCGCAGTGATCGAAAGCGGCATGGCTTGCGGCAGGCGCTTGCGGACGTCTTGAAGCAGCGCCCGATAAAATTCGCGTTCGCTTTGCGTGGCGTCGTAGTCCAACTGAACGGCGCGGAGTCCCGCGAGCGAGGCGAAGGAAGCAATCGTCTCCGCGATGCGAATTCGTTGCTCATCGGAATACAGATGTGTGGCGGAAGGAGCCGGATTGTTATTGCGCCGACCGTTTGTTTGGCGCCACAAATCATTGGGAGATTCGATGCGAACGACGGCCATCAGCGATGTGCCTGGCGGAACCCGGAGGGGTTGCAAACGCGGGTGGAGCACGACGCCGGCGTTTGATGACCTCGAAGTGATTTCGATTGTTCCGGCGAGGAAAGAGACACCGGTGGTTCGAGGATCAATGAACCGCAAATCTTCCGGACGTTCCCAGGCCCAGAGCATTACCCGCGGCAGGTGTATTTGATCGTGAGTTGGGTTGAAGGGCCGCGAGACAACATTCACGTGGGCCCGCGCGCGCGTCCCGCCGGAGGCACGGAATAGGGCACCGCCGGCCAGAATGACGGAGAGCAAGGCCAAGACCGTAACGACGAAAATGCCGGAAGAAAATCGCGTCAATTTCCCCATGGATGCCTCCGGTGCAGTTGAGAGTCCGAAGAGGTGGAGTATGAAAACACAAAGTTTAGGCGGGAGGTATTTTATGCCAGTGTGGCTTGGGAGCAACAGCGGTGTGGGCGGCGAGTTATTCGGCGGAACGTTGGAGGATGGCGCGGGAGTTGTGTCGCGCCTACGGCGCTGGGGATTTTGTTTGCGGGCCGGTCCCCACCCTTACGGGTGGGGCTAAATTGTGGCGCGCCTTCGGCGCTCCGGGCCAGGAGGGCTATCTACCGTAACCGCATCTTCTGGTGGAGGAAATTGCGGAGCGCGGCAAAAGAACGGGCGCGGCAAGCAGCGCCCCTACATTGGGTGAGCGAGAGTCGGGCGGGGCGCGAGGATTAGAAGGTGAAGCCTAGTTGGAGGTAGATTAGGCGGCTGGCTGAGGTGGAGGAGAAGGCTCCGCCTGCCAGGGCGTTGGATTTGCCGAAGAAGAAGGGGACGCTGGCGCTGCCGCCTGGCGTTTGAGGTGGAGAGAGAACGCCGGAGGGTAGGGCCAGGTTTTCGTAGTTGAAGATGTTGCGAGCGTTGATGGCGAAGGTCAGATTGTAGCGGCGATTGGTGCCGCCGCCCCCGCCGCCGGGACCACCGAATCCGCCGCCGCCGCGATTGCCGCCACCACCGCCTCCGCCGCTTGGGCGCGCGCCGCCACCGGGGCCTCTGCCACCGGGGCCGCCTCCCGGTCCACCGGCTGCAGCGCCTCCTGGTCTTGAAATTTCACCGCCGAACCCCCAGGTTTTGCTCAGCCGAAGATTGAGGCTGTAGTGGGGCGGGCCTGTGAGCGAGTTGATTGGGACTAGCGGCTCTCCTGCTTGCGGGAGGGTATCGAACGCGCCGAATTGGGTGTTGACCACGTTTGCGGGAATCGATTGCGCGGTGGCGAATGCCGGGCGCTGGTTGAATTGGGAACTGCCGATCAGGTCACGGCTGAGGGTGACGCTGTAGGGCGCGCCAGAATTCGCTAGAAAGAATGGGAAGAGAGAAATGTTTCGCGGCAAATTGATTGAACCGCCGAGAAAAACGCGGTGACGGACATCGAATTCCGCGCGGCCGTAATCTTGCTGGAGGTTGTACGGATTCGAAGGGAAGCTGGTTGGGCCTGCCGTGTCGCCGTTCGCATAATTGAGAACGTAGTATCCACGCAGCGAAATCCTCGTTTTAAAGCGGTAGTTCACCTGGCTGATTAATTCATTCTGGCGATAGATGGCGCCGGATTGGAATTGGTAGACGTTTCCCGGAGTGCCGAGAGGATAGACGGGATTCGCGGGATAGGTGCCGGGGAGCGGAGTATTGATGTTGTTAGAAAGCAATTGATCGTAGCCGCGCGAATTCAAATAGGAAACGGAAACGCTGGCCGATTTGGCGAGTTGCTGTTCGAGTGTGACGGCGGTTTCGATTGTGCCGGGAGCGTGAAGGCGCGGCGAGATGCTGTAGGTGGTCGGCAAGACCGTGGACGCGGGGCACATTGCTTTGATGACGCTGATTGAGGGAACGCTATTGGGATTGAAAAAACAGGGTGACGTGACTACAAACTTTTCCTGATTGATGCCGTTGAGCCGGTTGGCTTGCAGAATTAAATTTTCGGCGAAGCGGTCGTAAAAAAGTCCTGTGCCGATTCGCAAAACGGTTTTTGGCACGGATTTTGCGCTGCCGATTCCCCAGGCTAGTGCCACGCGCGGCTCCCAATCGAGATGATCGGCGATTCCGGTTTGCTGCTCGAGACGCAAGCCGCCGCTTAATGTGAGATTGGGGCGCACGCGCCAGTCGTCTTGAATGTACCAGCCGGAATCGAAGACGGAGACGTAGGTTTGCGGCACGCCGTTATTGAGGCTGAGTTGGATTGCTCCGCCGCCCATGGCCTGGATTTGCGAGAAGGGCAGGCCAGCGGCGAGGCCTTGCTCGGTGGTCTGGTAGGCGATGAGCGAGGAAAAGGTGTAATTGCCATTGAAGGCGGAGGTGGCGTTGTTGGTGTCCACGGTTTGGCGAAGACGCACGCCGAATTTGATGGTGTGAGTTCCATGGACCCATTGCGTGTAATTTTGCAGTTCGTAGTGGTTGGCGATGTCGTTTACGTTTTGTTGATTGTTGCCGCCGCCGGTGAAGGAAGAGGGAACTACAACGGTGGGAAGCGCGCTGGATGCGATTTGGTTTTCGCCGTCGTGAATATATTGAAAGTGAATGTCGTTGACGATGGTGGTGCCGAAAACCTGGGTGTCGCTGACCTGAAGAGTGTGTTCGGTGTTGAGAATGTTGAAGGCTTGAGTGGGCAGCGAGAAACCGGACAAGCCGTTGTTATCCTGATTGTCGCGAAAATATTGATAGCGGACGCTGAGGGTGTTGTTTTTGGATAGCTGGTAATCGACGCGGGGGCCGAGATTGGTGCGCGTGCGCGGCTGCGCGACGGACGCGCTGAATGGCGTGGGCTGGAAATTGGAATCGAGAACCTGCGCGTTGATTACGGCGACGTCATTGATGTCGCGATACTGGCCGCTGATGAAGAGAGAGGCTTTCTTGCTGATCGGGCCGCCGATATTGCCGTTGAAGAGAGTGGAGTAATAACCCGGCTCGGTGCCGCTTGCAAACGGATTTTTGGAATTGAAAGAGGAATCGTTGCCTTGCAATTGCGCGCTGCCGTGCCACTGGTCGGTTCCGGGCTTGGTGAAAATTTCGATGCGGCCGTAGCCGAGCTTGTCGTATTCGGAAGAAAAAGGATTTTGATTGATGCGGATTTCGCGGATGGCGGATTTTGGCGGGAGCTGGCCGGCGGTGAAACCGTCAATGTAAATCTGGCCGCCGTTCGGACCGGCGGAAGGGCCCGCGAGAGCCTCGAGATCACTTTGTAATTCGTCGGGATCGTCGGAGAGGGCTTTCAGGTCGTCTTGCTTAAGGACGATGGCGCCGACATTGTTTTCGGGATTGACGTCGACATTCGAGGCTTCACTTTCCACGACAACTTTTTGTTTTTGCTGCTCGATGACGAGCGGGACGTCGAGCTTTTGAATTTGATTCGCGGTGACCGTGACTTCTTTCGATTCAAAAATGGCGAAGCCCTTGGCGAGAACCTGAACATCATATGTGCCGGGCGCGAGGTTTTTTACTTCGTAAACGCCATCGCGATTGGTGGTGACGCTGATGAGCTGCCCGCCAGCCGGAGTGACGAGCACCGATGCGCCGGGCACGGCGCTGCCCGACGGATCGGTTACTTGCCCGCGCAGGGTTCCGGTAGCGCTTTGTGGAAACGAGGGCGCTGGGAAAACGGCGATCGACCATAAAAATAGTGCGACAAAAATGCAGCCGGGGCCGGTTCGCAATCTCATTCCATCTCCCGAAATAATAAGACGAATCAATCCTAAGAATGCTTCATTTCATAAAAAAGTGCGGCTATGGATTTGGATCTCCGCCAGCGCCTGCGTCTCCCAGACCGCCCAGGCTCCACGGCGAAAGCATCATCGCTTGGGCGCCCTTGGGTGATGCAGTTAATAGCGGTTCAACTCCAGCGAGAAGGGTGATGGCGGTTACTTGCCCCGAAGCGGACCCTACGGTGGAAACAATCATGACTGCATCGCCCTTTTGCAGGTCGGCGAGCATAGCCGCGGGAAGGCGCGACAGAAACTGCTGAAGGTCGGGGGCGCGGCCCGCGCCGCCGCCGGGCCCGAAATTTCCAGCGCCCGGACCTCTGCCGGATGGATTCGACGCAGCATTGGTGGGAGGCTGCGCTGCAGGCGGCGTTGAGGCTCCGCCGGACGATCCCGGAGCGGCGCCTGCCGCGCTGGCCTTCATGCGCATGGCAATGCGTTGCGCCATTTCGGGGGGCAGCTTTCGGACTTGCGATTCGCTGGAAATTTTCACCACGACGGGCTGCTTGGTGATCAGATCCATGATCGAGACGGTGCCCGCTGCGGCGTCAATCGAAGAAACAGTTCCAGCGATATTGCGAAACGAGCCGGAGACGATTTCTTCGGCCGCGAATTCTGTTCCGGCCGCGCTGCGAGTGCCACGCGCGCGAAGTTGGTCGCCGGGCTTGATATCGGCGAGCGTGCCTGGTTTTGCCTCGTCGAATTTCACCGAGTCAGGAGAATAACGGCGAATCACAGTGCTTTTCGTGATCTGAACCGTGATATTGGTGGTTGAGCCAAGGGCGCCGACGCCGATGGTGATTGTCCCGGCAGCGGGATCGACCGCGCCGACCAGGCCGCCGATGCCGCGCTTTTGCCAATCCTCGCGTTCGTGCTGCTGGCGGGCCTCGAGATCAGTGTGCTTCATGGCGATGATGCCGGTGGGAGTGAAAGTTTTGGAATCGCTGGAAAGCTGGCCGCGAACCAGAATTCTGTCGCCGACCTGAAGATCTTTCAGTTGCAGCGGCACGGCTCCCTTCAGGTCTTTCTGCCCCGGTTCAACACTCACCATGCGCGTTGTGTCTCCCACCAGCAGATCGATTTGATTGCCGTCGTCGGTAGTGAGGGTAATCGTATTTCCTTTAATCGTTTTAATCGTGCCGATTTGACGCGAGGCGGGCGTTTGGGCGGCGGACTGACGTTTGCTCGAGTCCGGTTTGGGCATGGCAATAGGCCCAGCGGCGGAAACAGGCAAACCTATTGTTGCGATTGCCAATAGCGCTAAGCCTGAAACTCTTACGAACATGACTCCCCCAAATTGCGACGAATGCGTCGAACTAACTCCCGCAAAATCCGAGCGTCCGATCTCCCGGAAAGCCGGGCTTGGGCACATTCGTGAGACGTAGGATGTGCGGGTAATGGTTACCTTGCTTTGTTCTAAGATTCGGGGTGAACGGTTTGCATTTCTTTCCGGGTAAATAGCAATCTTCTCGAACTCTCCTAAGATGCCAATTCGCCTTAATGGCTGGCCAGAGACGGAAGCGAGAGGCGCTGACCGCCGTGGATGACTATGCGGCCGAACGGGGAAACTATGCCGCTTGACACTCTGGGCAGCCGGGCAATAATGGGTTGATAGGCTCGCCTTTTCGATCCAGTTCGTACCAACCGCAATTCGTGTGGATGGGCCCGGCAGTTGATCAGGTGAGGTGAAACCGTGCTATCGGCCCGCGCGCGTGAGACTTCCCAACAGCGGATGGGCTTAGCTGCATGCGTGGTTTCCGCACTCATTCTCGCTGTACTCGCCACTTCCGTATCCGCGGCACCCAATTCCTGGAAGCATCCGCAAACCGTCGCAAGCACGCCATCCGCAAATGGCAATAGGGCTGTGATTCAACTTGAGGCGGGAAAGACGCTCGAAGAAACGCTCGGCGGGGGCGAGAAGCATTCTTATGAGATTCAAGCGGAGGCGGGACAATTTCTGCATGTCATCGTCGAGCAGAAAGGAATTGATGTTGCCTTGACCCTTTTCGATCCCGGCGGGAAGGCAATCGCTTCGATGGATAGTCCGAACGGAGCTTTTGGTCTGGAGCAGATCTCAGTGATCGCCGCCATGAACGGCAAATACCGGTTGGAGATCGCGCCCGGTGATAAAAGTGCGCAGCCTGGAAACTACAGTGTTTCCAGCACGGCGCCACGCGCGCCCACCGAAGCCGACCGCGCCCGGATATCCGCGGAGCGCATCTTTTCCGAGGCCGTGCAGCAGAAAAACGAAGGGAGCGCCGATTCGCTCGGGCGGGCAGCCCGGAAATTTGAGGAATCTCTGCCGCTGTGGCGAGCAGCGAGTGACGTCTATGAAGAGGCTCTGGCGCTCACGGAACTGGGGGAAGTTTACAACGCTTTGGGAGACAGAAAAAAAGCGCTGGATTGCCTGGGCCAGGCATTGCCACTGTGGCGCTCCGTAAAAGACCAGGATGGCGAGGCAGCCACGCTGAACGATATTGGCCAGATTCATGATGACTTCGGCGACCGGCGGAAGGCGCTGGAATATTTTAACCAGGCTTTGCTCCTCCACGTTGCAGTGGGCGACCGGCGGGGTGAGGGTCAGGATTTGATAAGCCTCGGCATGGCCCATAAATTTCTGGGGCAGGTACAAGAAGCGCTGGATGACTACAACCGGGCGTTACTTCTCGAAAGGGAAGTGGGCGACCACATGGGTGAAGCTGTGGTTCTCAATAACTTCGGCCGGTTGTTCGAAGCCCAGGGCGATCGAAGAAAGGCTCTGGAATATTACGCCCAGGCGCTTCAAGTGAACCGCTCGATCGGTGATCGAAGAGACGAAGCGATCAATCTAAACAACATGGGCCTCGCCTATATTTATCTGGGCGAACACCAAAAAGCCTTGGAATATTTCGAACAGGCATTGCCTTTGCGCCGTTTGACCGGGGACCGTTTAGGCGAGGCTAGAACCCTGAACAACATGGGCTTGGCCTGGGACAACCTGGGGCAGGGACAGAAAGCGATCGATTTTTACAGCCAGGCGCTGGCGCTGTATCAAGCCGTGGGAGACCGCAGCGATGAAGGAGTAACCCTCAACAATATAGGCCTGTTGTATCGCAACCAGGGCGATTCGGAGAAAGCACTGGAAAATTTTAATCGGGCTCTGTTGCTTCACAGAGCGACGGGAGACGCCTCGAGTGAAGCAGCGGACCTGCACAATATCGCGCTGATCTATTCCGACCGGGGCGAAACACAAAAAGCGCTGGAGACTTCGATGCAGTCGCTTCAGCTCGAGCGTAGGATCGGAAACCGGGCCGACGAGGCCATCACACTGGATTCCATCGGCGGGATGTACGCGCGCTTGGGAAATCCCGAAAAAGCCCTGGAAAACTATTCCCTTGCGCTATCGATTTCTCGATCCGTCAACGACCCTAAATGGGAGGGTAATATCCTAAGCGATCTTATGGCCTATTGGCGCGCCGAAAATAAGCCGGCGCCGGCAATCTTTTTCGGGAAACAGGCTGTGAACAAATACCAGGAGATGCGCGCGAACATCAGCGGGCTTGCGAAGGAAACGCAGCAAAGGTTTTTGAAATCGAAAGAAAAAACATATCGAGATCTTGCCGGCCTGCTGATCGCGGAGGGCCGCTTGCCCGAGGCCGAACAGGTGCTCGATCTGCTGAAGAATGATGAATATTTTGAATTCATCCGGCGCGACGCGGCGGAAGCTTCTTCCCTTTCGGCGCCGATTGGCTTCACGAAGAGCGAACAATCAGTCGACCATGAGTACCAGGAAAATGCCAGCCGCGTCACGGCAATCGGCAATGAATGGGCGGCGCTACGCGCGAAGCGATCGCGCACGCCAGAAGAGGAAAAACATTTTGCGGAGCTTTCTGAGCAATTGAAGGTGGCCAACGAGGCGTGGGGGAAATTTCTGAGTGGGCTGTATGAGGAGTTCGGAAAAACGAAGCAGGCGCAGTCCACGATTGAGAATTTGAAAGAGAGCGCCAGCGGAATGCAACGGGTGGTGCGGGCGCTGGGTGCGGGAACGGTGGCGCTCTTCACGCTGGTGGGAGAAGAGAAGTACCGCGTGTTCGTGGTGACGCCCAACGTGATGGTGGCGCGGGAATATCCGATCACGGCGGCGGAATTGCGCAAGAAGGTGTTGGAGTTTCGCCAAACGCTGATGAATCCGAAATCCGATCCAGTGCCGCAGGCGCAGGAGCTCTATAAAATCCTGGTGGGTCCGGTAGCGCAGGATATCGCAGGAGCGAAGGCGGTCACCTTGATGTGGTCGCTGGACGAAGTGCTGCGCTACTTGCCGGTGGCGGCGTTGCACGATGGGCATGCATACTTGGTGGAGAAATACCGCAACACGGTCTTCACACCGGCAAACGTTGCGGAGCTAGCCAGTCGTCCGAATGTAAAAACGTGGCAAGGATTGGGGATGGGCGTATCGAAATCGTACGGGCAATTTCCGGCGTTGCCGGCGGTGCCGGAGGAATTGCGCCGCGTGATTCGAGAGGCCAATGAAGCAAAACCGGAGGGAGTGTTGCCCGGGGACGTGATGCTGGACGAACAATTCACGGAAGCGAGCATGAAGAAAGCGCTGGAACACAAATATCCGCTGGTGCATATCGCGAGCCACTTTGATTTTAAGGCGGGGAATGAAACGAATTCGTTTTTGCTGCTGGGAGGAACGGATGAGCAAGGAGCGCGGTTGACGCTGGCGGAAATTCGCGAAGACCCCGGGTTCACGTTTGCGGACACGGAACTGCTGACGCTTTCGGCGTGCGACACGGCGGTAGGAGGAGCGGAAAGCGACGGAAGAGAAATCGATGGACTGGGGATTCTGGCGCAGCAGAAAGGCGCCAAGGCGGTGGTGGCAAGCCTGTGGGGAGTGTCTGACGCCAGCACGGGATTGCTGATGCAGAAATTTTACAAGGAATGGACGACGCATCCGGCGATGCCGAAGGCGGAAGCGCTGCGGCTGGCGCAAGTGGCGCTGCTGAGCGGAAAGATAGGCGGATCGCATGCCAGCGGCAATCGAGGCGTAAAGATGGAGAGCGGCGGCGGAAAGCCCGCCTGGGATGGCGGCGGCAACAGCAACGGCGCGGGAAAGGCAAACTATTCACATCCTTATTATTGGGCGCCATTTATCCTGATTGGAAACTGGAGATGAAGATTTTTCGCGGCGAGAAATTTCCGGGTTTCGCCGGGCGAGGAGCGCCTGGAGCGCGCCCGTAAAATGCGGCCTTCCGACCAGCCGAATGGCGGCGCGCTTGCCGCGCACAATCCGGAGGACGCCCAAAAGAAGCCGCGACTGCTTCCCGCCCTGGCGGCGAGCGTGGCGCTGGCCGCATTGATCTGCGCTGTGGCGGGAGGCTTGGCCGCCGCAGGCCTGTTTCAGGCGGCCGATCTGCAAGGATTCGATTTATTGGTATTCGCGCGCGGCCCGGCCGCGCCACCCAATAATATTGTTGTGGTGGATTTTGATGAAGCCTCCGTGCGGGCTTACAACGCGTTTCCGATTCCGCGAGATCTGCTGGGCGAAGTGCTGAGTAAAATTTCCGAGGGATCGCCGAAAGCAATCGGGCTGGATGTAATCCTGGATAAGCCGCGCGCGCCAGCCGACGACCGGCGGTTGGTGGAAGCGCTGGAGAGCGCAGGCAATGTGATTCTGGCGAGCGGCTACGGGTTCGGAACCGCGCCGCAGGATATTCCGCTGCCGGAATTCCAGGATGCTGCCGCGGGGGTTGCTTTTGGCGATCTGCCGCTGGATGAAGATGGAGCCGTTCGCCGGATGTATCTGCAATTGCGAACACCGGGATCCGAGGCAGTGTCGTTTCCGGTAGCGATGGCGGAATATTATTCTGGCCAGCAACTCGCGCCGGGAGCCGGTGGATTCCATCTTTTGGGTGCGATCAAAATTCCGCTGGTTACGCGTGACCCTGATTCCGCGCTGATTCAGTTCCACACGTCGCGGCCCGCGCGGATTGTGACGGTTCAGGAATTGCTGAACGCGGAATTTTCTACGGCGCTCTTCACAGGAAAAATTGTGCTGATCGGGCAGAGCAGCACGTTTGGCAAGGACATTTACAGCACTCCGGCGTCTCGCTTCGCGCCAGCGACAACCGGGCGCGCCATGCTTTCCGGAACCGAGATTCACGCCGCGGCGATCGCGACGCTGGTTTCCGGCGAAACAATTCGAATCCTCTCTTCGCGTTCGCTGTGGTTAATCAATTTCCTGGCGGCTGTGATTTTGGTTGCGCTGGTATCGCGAGTAAGGCCGCTGCTGGCCGTTGCGTTTGTTCTGGCGGCGATTCTGGTTGCAGGCGGGCTAGCGCTGCTCTTGTTGGAGCACCAAATTTGGATGAAGTTTCTATCGACAGAGGCTGCCATTGTTCTGGCTCTTCCTGCGGGGCTGGGCTACCGCTTTACGGAAGAGCGCCGCCTGAAAAAACTGGCGGAAGCAGAGAGAAGACAGCTCATGTCGGTGTTCGAACGCTACGTTTCGCCGGAGGTGGCGGCGGAAATCTGGCAGCGCCGCGGCGAAATTGTGTTGGCGGGAGAAGAAAGGATTGCCACCGTGCTGTTTTCGGATATCCGGAACTTTTCAGCGCTGACGGCCGGGCAACCTTCGGCACAGGTGCTGGCGTGGCTGAACATTTATATGGCGGCAATGAGCGAAGTGATCAAAGCAAACGGCGGGTTTCTAAACAAATTTATCGGCGACGGAATTATGGTTGTTTTCGGCGCGCCGCTGAGCCGCGGAGTGGAAGAGGATGCGTGCCGGGCCGTTGAGACCGCTCTGGCGATGCTTCGACGCGTGGAGGATCTCAACAGGAATATTTCCTCCGGCCAGCCGCAACTGAAAATCGGGATTGGTATCCACACTGGCACGCTGACTGCCGGAAATGTAGGCTCGCCGGACCGGTTGGAATATTCCGTGATCGGAGATACGGTGAATCTTGCGTCACGGCTGGAATCGTTGACGAAGGAATTCAAAAGCAACATTGTGATCAGCCCTCAGACCGAAGAACAGGTGAAGCTGCGATTCGAGACGCTAGCGCTGGGCGCGGCGGAAGTTCGCGGCTTTCCCGGCAAAATCCCACTTCATACGGTTCGAGGGAAGATCGCGGCTGAGGTGAATTGATGATTCTCACTTGCGCTCGAAATGAATATTCCACGGATGCCCGGGGAACGAATGGCCGGGCAGTTCGAATGTTTCTCGCAGCGGTTTTTCTGCTGTTGACGCTCGCGGCAGCGTGCGTTCCGAGTGGCGCACAGGAGACAGGGCAGACGCAGAAACCTGCGCAAGCCCCCCCGGCAAAAACGAAACCAGAGAAAAAGCCAGCCTCAAAGCGCCTGATCGTGAATCTGACCGGATTCGAGATGCTGAAGCCAGTCCAACTGAAGTCGCAAGCGAGCACTCTTGCCGCCACGCGGGGAGGATTGCCGCCGACGGCGCTTGCGCCGAAATTGGGAAAATTTTACGGGGCCAGCGCGATGTTTGCCTGGAAATACCCGGGCCAAGCTGAAAAGTTTTCTTTAGCAATCACAGATGATCGAGGGAAAGCGATCTTTCATGCCGACGTTAACGGAAGCGATTTCGTCTATCCTTCGGACGGGCCACACCTGGAACCGGGCACTGTCTATTCCTGGAGTGTGCAGATGATATCCGCGCAGGAGATCTCGCCGCCGTCGTCACCCGTGGAGTTCGTTCCGGTTTCCGACGGCGAGCGAAAGGAAATTGAACAGACACTGGCTGCCGCGGAAAGCAAAGATGCGTATCAGAGCGGACTGGACCGCGCGAAAATTTTCGTCGAGCACCGCCTGTGGTATGACGCGATCGGCGCGTATTCCGAACTGATCTCCCGATACCCGGAACGAGCGGAGCTATACGAACATCGTGGAATGATTTACGCGCAATTGAAAATCACACAGCCACTTTCCGAACAGGACTTCGCCCGCGCGGATCAATTGGAAGCGCAGGCGAAAACCAAATAGGGAGGATTGCCCGTTCGCCGCGCGGCGCGATTTCTTATTCGTAGTGCAGAGAGATCATGGGATCCACGCGGATGGCGCGCCGCGCCGGGATGTAGCAAGCAGCAAGCGCGACGATGGTCAGCAAAATCGCCACGCCGGCAAACGTGAACGGATCGGTGGCGCTGACGCCGAAAAGCAGATTGGAGAGCCAGCGCGTGAGCGCGAGCGATGCCAACATGCCGGCGATGACTCCGATGCCGGCCAGCTTTACTCCGTGTCCGAGCACCAGGCGCAAGACGTGGCGCCGCTGCGCCCCCAAGGCTATGCGGATGCCGATTTCATTTGTGCGCTGCGTCACCGCATAGCTCATCACTCCGTAAAGACCGATGGCTGCCAGCAGCAGGGCCACGCTACCCAACACACTGAGCAGGCTGGCCGAAATTCTCTGGGAGAAAAGCGAGGCAGCGATGCTGTCGTTCAAGGAAGCGGCGTCGAATACAGGAACGGCCGGATCGGCGGATTGCGCCTCTCGCCGCAAAGCGATGGTCGCGCTTTCGATCGACGCGGATGTCCGGACATAAAAAACCAACCCCATCTCCGGCCGGTAGATCTGGCGAATCGGAACGTAGAAATAGGGAGTGGGAGCTTCATTCAGCCGGTAAATCTTGCTGTCCTGAGCCACGCCAACAATCGTGAACCATTTTCCCCAGCCTTGTACCTGGCGGCCAACAGCGGTTCCCCGAGGGATGAAGCGGCGGACAAACTCCTGATTCACGATCATCACCGGCGGAGCGGTTATGTCGTCGCTCAGGTTGAAGTCGCGGCCCTCCAGAATGGGGATTTTCATCAGGTCGAAATATCCGGGCGCGGCCAGAGTGCGGTAGATTTTCATGTTCTCGCTGGGCGGAGGGATGTAACCCTGGATCTGCAAATCCTCCCATGATCCGGCGCTGACGCTGAGAGGGACGTAATCGGCATAACTGACGGCAGTGACGCCCGGTTGGCGCTCGAGCCGCTCGCGCAAACGTCGGCAAAATGAATCCGCCTGACGCGCCTCATAATTTGCCGCGGATAGACCGAGCTGGGCAATGGCAACATGTTCGGGATCGAATCCCGGACGTATTTCGCTCACGTGGCGAAAACTTTTCACAAAAAGTCCAGCACCAATCAAGGCCACGACAGCAAGAGCCATTTCCGATACCACAAATAATCCGCATAAACGGCCCGAATGAGCAGTTGTGCCGGCGCGGCCGCCTTCATTGAGCATCTGATTCACGTTACGATTGCTCGCGTGCAGCGCCGGAGCGATTCCCGCGAGCAGCGCCACCGCGAATGCCAGCGCGATCGTAAAGACAAAGACTCCGGCATCCATCGGTGCTCGCGCCAGCGCTGGGGCGGAAGAGCGCGGAAGCAGATATCCCAGCGAATCGCCCATCTCGGCCGCGATGGCCAGCCCAGCAAGCGACCCGGCGATGGCGATCAAAAGCGATTCGGTGAGAACCTGGCTGATCAAGCGCGAGCGCGATGCTCCCAGGGCCAGCCGGACGCCGAATTCCCTGTGTCGAGTGGTAGAGCGTGCGAGCAACAGGTTCGCCACATTCGCGCAAACAATCAGAAGCAACACGCCGCAGGCTGCCATCAAGATCGTAAGCGGGCCCCGCAGAGAATCCTGCAGTCCGGAATGAGATTTCCAAATTGGGAGCAGAGTGGCGCTCATGCCTTCGTTTGTATCGGCGTCTTCGCGGGCCATGCCGTTTGCGTGGGACTGAACCTCGGCAGCGGCTTGCTCGATGGAGACGCCGGGCGCGAGGCGAGCGAGCACGCGAAACGTGCGCCACTTGCGATCCATCAATGCTGAATCGCCCGTGGCGGTCAATTGGCCGAACATGGTGGCAGGCGTCCACAGGTCAAAGTTAAGTCCAGCCATCGAGCCGTGAAATGCCTGCGGCGCCACGCCGATAATGGTGTACGGGACGTGATTGATGCGCAAGATTGCGCCGATGACGCGGGGATCGCGTTGATAATGACTGGTCCAGAATGAGTGGCTGATAATCACCAATGGATGCGCGTTTTGTTCGTGGTCCACTTCCGCGCTGGAGAAAAATCTGCCGAGTTTGGGATTCACGCGCAACAAATCGAAGAAATTTCCGGAGACGGCTTCTCCCCAAACTTGCTCCACCCTTTCGTCATTTCCAACGGCGAGCGCCAGGGGCTTTTCGACGGACATCGCCTCCAGCAGCTCGCAGTGGTTGCGCAGATCGCGGAAATCCAGATAGGAAGTGTCTTTCCAGCCGCCATCGGGAGTCATGGTCTCCAACATCACTACTCGGCTTGGGTCGCCTGCTCCCGGAAGAGGATTGAGCAGAACGGAACGGACCCAACTGAAAATCGTGGTGGTGGCGCCGATGCCCAGAGCCAGAGTAAGAACCGCGACGGCGGTGAAGCCTGGAGTTTTGCGCAGCATGCGCAGGCCATAACGAATGTCCTGAGCGCGCGATTCAAGCAAGTGCACGCCGCGCGCTTCGCGGCATTCTTCCTTCACCAGGTCAGAGCCGCCGAATTCCAGGCGGGCGCGGCGGCGGGCTTCCGCTGGAGCCATTCCCGATCGCACGAATTTTTCCACCTGCTTGTCGAAGTGGAAGCGCAGCTCTTCGTCGAGTTCGCTTTCGACGGCGTCGCGGCGAAATAAGGCACGCAAGCGGGTCATAAGTTCACTCACCATCTTTCATTCCCCGAAGCATCCAGGCGAAATTCCAAGCATCGCAGCGTCTAGACTAATCCGCGGCCATGCCTCATTCGTAGTGCAACGCAGCCATGGGATCGACGCGCATTGCCCGGCGCGCCGGGATGTAGCAAGCGGCCAGGGCGACGATTGCCAGCAAAATTGCCACCAGCGCATACGTCGCCGGGTCTGCCGGCTTCACTTCGAACAGCAGGCTGGCCATCACTCGTGTAGTCGCAAGCGCTCCAGCAACTCCCAGCGCGATCCCCGCGAGCGCCAGCCGCGCGCCGTCTCCCATCACGAGCCGCAGCACGTCGCGCCGCTGCGCGCCCAGCGCGATGCGCACGCCGATCTCGTGGGTGCGCTGGCTTACAAAACAGGCAATCAGCCCGTAAATGCCAACCGCCGCCAAAATCAGCGCGAGTGCGGCGAAGGTGCCCAGAAGCATCATGGTGAATCGCCGCTGCGCCACCGAAACGGCCATCAGTTCATCCATCGATTGAATGTCGCTCACGGGAATCTGGCGATCCACGTTCCACACCTGCTTCTTCACCTCATCCACGAAGACCGGCGGAAGCGCTCTTCGTCCGAATCACCAGAGTCATCCAGCGGCGCCACGGTTCATCGGATTGCGGAAAAGGCGCATAGACCGCCGAGTCCTGCGGCTGATCCAGGCCCGAATGCTTGACGTCTCCCGCCACTCCGATAATGGTCATCCACAAATGAGGCCCTTTGCTTCTGCCCCAATCGATCCGGGCGCCGATGGGATTTTCGTGCGGGAAAAATTCCTTTACGAACGCTTCATTTACGACGGCCACCAGCGGCTGGCTTTCCCGGTCCGAATCCGTGAAGCCGCGGCCCGCGCGAATCGGAATCTGCATCACCTGGAAATAATCGCCCATCACCGAAAGGGTTTGCACGTCCGGCTCGGCGCCCGGGGGAACCGGGGGCCGGCCGTCGATCACCAGGCTGTGGCTTAGGAAATTTCCTCCCAGGGGAACGTCGGTCACCATCGCGGCTTCGATTCCTGGCATGGAATTTAGCCGGGTGAGCAGTTCGCGGCGAAAATTGGTTTGCGGCGGAATTTCCGCGTAGCGCGATGGCGGCAATTGCAGATGCATGGTGATGACGCCGGCGGGATTGAATCCCGGATCGACCGAGCGCAGCCGCGCGAATCCCTTGATGAGCAGTCCGGCGCCCACCAGAAGAACGAGAGCGAGCGCGAACTCCGCGATGACCAGCAACCGCCGGAAGCGGTGCCCTCGCGTTCCTTCGCCGGCGCTTCGACCGCTTTCTTTCAGCGATTCGGCAACGTCCGCGCCCGCCGCCGATAATGCAGGCATTAACCCGAAGGTGATTCCCGTCAGCACGGAAATTCCAAGAACCAAAAGAAGCAGGTGCCCGTTCATTTGAATTCCGGTGAAGCGCTCCAGCGCCGCGGGCTTCAGCGAAATCAGAAAATTGGTTCCCCATTTGGCGAGCAGCAAGCCTGCGGCGCCGCCCAGAATTGCCAGCAGCAAACTTTCGGTCAGCGCCTGGCGGATCAGCCGCCATCTGCCGGCTCCCAGCGCCGCGCGGACCACCAGTTCATGGCGGCGCTTGGCGCCTTGCGCCATCAATAGCCCGGCGAAATTCGCACAGGCGATCAGCAGCACCAGCCCCACCGCCCCGAAAAGAATCAGCAGCGCGGCGCGAACCTCGCGAACCATTTTCCGGTGCAAGGGGACCAGCACGGTTTTTCGCCCTCGCTCCGTGCTGGGATATTCTTTTGTCAGCCGCTGATCGAGCGCGGAGACTTCGGCTTGCGCTTGCGAGAGCGTCGTACCCGGCTTCAGCCGCCAGTAGGTATGCATGAAATGCACGCCGCGGAAGGGCGCCGCTTCGGGATACGCCACCCAGAGTGAAACAAAAATATCCGCGCGCTCGCGCGGCAGCGCGAAACTTGCGGGCATCACTCCAATCACCGTATAACTGTTTCCGCTCAGCGTCAGCGATTTGCCCAGCGCATTGGGGTCGCCGCCCAGAAAGTTTTGCCAGAAGGAATAGCTGGCCACGATATTCCGCGGCC
The DNA here is from genome assembly GCA_963756355.1 of uncultured Acidobacteriota bacterium. Classification (GTDB taxonomy): domain Bacteria; phylum Acidobacteriota; class Terriglobia; order Acidiferrales; family UBA7541; genus JBGPTK01. The sequence continues at coordinate 86,135 of CAVWOD010000028.1, forward strand.
CTCCCTTCACGTCTTCTTCCGGTGTGATGGTCCTCCCCAGCATCGGCGGAATTCCCAGCGCATCGAAAAGGCCGGCGTCAATAAAAGCGGCGCGCACCTGAACCGGCTCAACCCCGCCGGTGTAATCCATCGCCTCGATGTTTACGGCGCCGCCTTGGGAAAACGAGCGCGCCTCCCTTTGCATATCAATCACGTTTTGCAGGGAATCGTTGTGTTCCCCCGCCACAAGTTGCGCGGGTTCGGGATAAGGAGGCGGGCTCAATAGAACGCCATCGATCACGCTGAAGATGGCTGTGTTTGCGCCCATGCCGAGCGCCAGCGTCAAGACAGCGACGGCCGTAAATCCCGGCGATTTTCGCAGCATTCGCAAGGCAAACCGGGTGTCCTGGAGCAAGTCCGCGGCCAGGCTCACGCCGCGCGCGTCGCGGCACTCTTCCTTCACCTGCTCCATGCCGCCAAATTGCAATCGAGCGCGACGCAGCGCCTCCTTGCGGGTCAGGCCTGATGCCACGAATTTGTTTACCTGCTGGTCGAAATGAAATCGCAGTTCCTCATCGAGGTCCGTTTCGGTTTTCTGCCGCCGAAACAGCGAGTGCATGCGATACAAGAGGTCGCTCAGCATGTATAGGCTCCCAAAAATTACCCAGTTCCGGTTCTGTTCACGCAGTTTCCAGCACCTGTGCGACGGCAGCCGCCAGTTTCTTCCATTCGCTTTCCTCCGTCTCGAGCTGTTTGCGCCCGCTCTTGGTGAGTTCGTAGAATTTCGCGCGGCGATTATTTTCCGAAGCGCCCCAATGGGCCTTGATCCAGCCACGGCGTTCCAGGCGATGGAGTGCCGGATACAGTGATCCTTGCTGAACCTGGAGCACTTTGCTGGAGACCTGGTTGATGCGTTCGGAAATGGCCCAGCCGTGATTGGCTCCCAGAGCCAGTGTGCGGAGAATCAGGAGGTCGAGAGTGCCTTGCGGCAGATCGATGCTGCGGTCAGGCATATGTTCCCCTTGCGCTTCTACAGGGAAAGTAACAGCTCTCTTGTCGAAGCGCAAGGGGAAAGTTCCGTCCGCGCTCCGGGAGCCGATTGATGCCAGCCTGAAGAGTGGCACAATGAGTTCCTTGGAAAATCGGGCTTTCGCGTTTCTTAGACCTGACACTTCATGCCGGGAAGGCCCTCGAGTGTTCGCGGATAAATTATGCAGCCGCGCACCGCGCCTCCAAATTAGGTCAGCCCCTAGCCCAGGGCAAGTTGCGCGAAAGCGAAGGGCGTTATATAAATCCACCTCACACCGGCAGCTCGGAAAAAACCGAGTTCAATATTGGAGAGGAAATGAGCCCAAGTCTCACTCGTAGGATCGGTCTTTCATTCGCGGCAGGCACTCTGCTGTTCCTCGTATTCCTCGCTTCCCCTACCCGCGCGCAATCCGTTTCCAATCAAGCGTGGGAGATTTTGCATACCGGAACCACCGATAAAAACACCGATCATCGCGCGACGGCGGTCCGCACTCTGGGAGTGATCTCCCGGAACGCGCATGCCGCCAAGATCGCCGAAAACGCGCTCGATGATCCTGAAGTGGCCGTCCGGTCAGCCGCAGCCGCAGCCCTGGGCCAAATGCACGCCACCGGGGCGGCGCCGGCGTTGAAGAAAGCCTTGAATGATAAGGACGTCCGCGTGGTCCTGGCCGCGGCGCACGCCCTGGCCCTGATTAACGATCCGGCCTGCTACGAGGTTTACTACGAAATTCTCACCGGCGAGCGGAAAGGCAATACCAAATTCATGGAGCAGCAGGAAGAAATGTTGCACAATCCCAAGGAAATGGCGGCGATGGGCTTCAACGAAGGAATCGGGTTCCTGCCATTTGCGGGCGACGGGTGGGGTGCCTTGCAAACGATCATGAAAGACAAGAAAGATGATATAGCTGCAAAGGCCGCCATCATCTCCGCTCTGGCCACCGATCCCGATCCTCACACCGCCAAGGCGCTTGTAAGTTCCAGCCAGGACAAAAACTGGATGATCCGCGTGGCGGCCCTGGAGGCAATCTCAAAGCGCGGGGACGCTTCGCTGGTGCCCCAGGTGCAAGGCTTGCTCGATGATCCCAAGTACGAAGTTCAGTACACCGCCGCTGCCGTGGTCGTGCACCTGACCAAGTCGGAAGGCCCCAAACCGGCCAAGAGCAAATAGACGCGACCATACCTGGCTCTGCGGACGGCCGCTCTACGCACGCTGAATCTCTGCGCGGGAAGCGGATTCGGATCACGGCTTCGTTGTGCCTGAAACTTCCAACCGGCTTCCTACAAGAAATTGAGCCGAACGGAGCAATTCCTGTTTTATCATTCCTCCGTCCCATAGGAGTCCGATGATGGCCACCGGCACGAAAGCAAAGCGCGATTCCCGCGCGATCGCGATTCAACCGCTGACCAAGCGCAAGGCTTGGGCCGCGTTAAAGGCGCACTATAAAACCGCGAAAGCAATCCAGCTCAAAAAGCTGTTCGACCGAGATCCCAAGCGCGGCGAAAAGTTCTCAGCGGAAGCCGTGGGGATTTATCTTGATTATTCGAAGAACCGCATCACGGAAAAGACGCTAAAGCTTTTGCTGGACCTGGCCAAGGAATCGGGCCTGCGCGAGCGGATCGACGCAATGTTTCGCGGCGACAAGATCAACATCACCGAAAATCGCGCGGTGCTGCACGTGGCGTTGCGCGCGCCGAAAGATGAAACGATCCTGGTGGACGGCAAGAACGTGGTTCCCGAGGTTCACGCCGTGCTCGACAAAATGTCCGCATTTCTGCAATCGCGTGCGCAGCGGGGAATGGAAGGGCCATACCGGCAAGCGCATCCGGAACGTGATCAACATCGGCATCGGCGGCTCCGATCTCGGCCCGGTGATGGCGTACGAAGCGCTGAAGTACTACAGCGACCGCAGCATGACGTTCCGCTTTGTTTCCAATGTCGATGGAACGGATTTCGCGGAGGCTGTGAACGGCCTGGATGCCGGCGGAGACATTGTTCATCATTTCTTCGAAGACTTTCACCACGCTCGAAACCATGACCAACGCGCACACCGCGCGCGACTGGACTCTCAAAGGGCTGGGCGGGGATGAGAAGTCGGTGGCGAAACATTTTGTCGCTGTTTCCACCAACGCAGCCGAGGTTTCAAGATTCGGCATCGACACCGCCAACATGTTCGGCTTTTGGGATTGGGTGGGCGGCCGGTATTCGATGGACTCGGCGATCGGACTTTCAACCATGCTGGCCGTGGGCCCGGAGAATTTCCGCGCCATGCTGGATGGATTTCACCAGATGGACGAACATTTTCGCACCGCGCCCTTCGAGCGGAACCTGCCCGTGCTGATGGGCCTAATTTCTGTGTGGTACAACGATTTCTTCGGCGCGCAGACGGTTGCTGTGTTGCCCTACGAGCAATATCTGAAGCGTTTTCCCGCGTATCTGCAGCAACTGACGATGGAAAGCAACGGCAAGCACGTCACGCTCGCAGGAAAACACGTGAATTATGAAACCGGACCGATCTATTGGGGCGAACCGGGCACGAACGGCCAGCATTCCTTCTATCAATTGATCCATCAGGGCACCCGGCTGATTCCCTGCGATTTTATTGCCTTCAACAAAACGCTCAATCCTCTCGGGCCGCATCACGACATGCTTATCGCTAACGTGTGCGCGCAAGCCGAGGCCCTGGCATTCGGCAAGACTCCGCAGCAAGTGAAAGCGGAAGGCACACCCGATTGGCTGGTGCCGCACCGCGTATTCGAAGGCAACCGCCCCTCAAACATAATGTTTCTCGACCGGTTGACGCCCGAGGCGCTGGGCAAACTCGTGGCGCTCTACGAACACTCTGTTTTCACTCAGGGCACAATCTGGCAGATCGATTCGTTCGATCAGTGGGGAGTGGAACTGGGCAAAGTGCTCGCGCAACGGATCATTCCCGAGCTCGCGAGCAAGACAGAGCCCAAGCTGAAGCACGATAGTTCGACCAACGCGCTGATCCGCCGATACAGGAAATCCAAGGAATCCTGAGCCTTTTTTCGGTCTAGGCAGTTCTTGCTATCGCCCGGCACATTTTCCGGTGGCCTTCGCGGCGAGGGCAGCGGCGATTTTGCTGCCATCCGGCGTGCCCAGGCCGGTGCATGCGTTCCAACCTGCATGGGCGGAATAGGCTCCGTTATTGCCCTGGGTGATTTGATGAATCGCGTTGTTCTGCGTCAATTGTTTGTATTCGCGATAGAGAAACGGGTTCAAAAACCCCGCATAAATTCCCAGGCCTTGGTTGATGCGCGCGACCAGGCCGGACCACAGCGGGGCAACCGCGCTGGTGCCGCCGCCAACCCGCTTCACGCCGCCGACCAGGATTTGGTAACCCTCGGCGTTGCCCGCGACATCCGGCACTCCGCGCCCAGTGTGGTGATCCGGATCGGCGGAAACGGGAGTGGCGTCCACTTTCTGCCAGTCCGGAACCGGATAAACGTCGCTCACGCCGCCGCCGCTCTGGTAATGCGTGCCGCTCAACGGGTCGATCTGGTCCCACACCACTTCCTGAACAATTTTATTTCCGGAGCAAACGATGCTGGTGCCGCCGCAGGCCAGGGCATAGGGATTGGAGGCAGGGAACAACACATGTTGCAAACCATCGGTTTCGCCGTTGGTCGAACCCAGATCGCCGGACGCGCAGCAAACCGTTATGCCCAACGCCGCGGCTATCTGCAGGGCTTCATCGAATAATTCCCGAGTGAGTACCGCATAACTACTCTCGGAATCTCCCCAACTAACGGAAATGATAAAAGGATTGTTAACGGCGTCATGGACGGCTGTGCTGAGCGTGTCGAAAAAACCGCGTTCGGTATTGGGGCCAAAATAAACCACAATGCCGGCTCCAGGGGCGATTCCGCCGATCGTCTCAATGTCGCCAGTCACCTCTCCGTCGCAATCCTTCGAGGGGCCGCCGGGATCATTGGAGACACCTTGTACCGGGACGAAACTAACGTTGGGCAAAGGCAGCTTCAAGCTCGAAAAATAAGCTTGCAGGTCACTGGGCAGGAACCCGCCTCCAAGCTCAATGATGGCGACGCACTGCCCGCTGCCGTCGAGGCCGGAGGGGAAATCGTATAAGTCCGCGAGTTGAGGCGGAGTGTAAGAAGGCGATGGAGGAGCGGTAGTGGCAGCTTGCGGCATTGGATAACGGATCGCTTGACGGCGATCGTCCAGCCCCAGAACTCCCAGGACAATTCCGGAGAGATAGTCGGGGATTTGCACCGGACCGGAATAGCTGTAGTAACTGCCTTGCGGGGAATTGAAATTCATCAACTCAACGTGAAACGCCACGTTGAGCTGGCCGCTGGTTCCCGAGAGCACAACCAGCCGTTCCGCGGGAATCGATTCCACCACGGTGAGCGAATAGGCGGCGGCAAAATTCGATACGGTTTGGATGTCCTGCGGAGTGGCGCCGAATTGCTGCTCGAATTCCTGCCGCGTCAAATAGGTGCGGTCCTGCGGGTAGGGAATATCCAGTTTGCCTTTTATATAATCCAAAAAAGAAGCGCGGCCTCGAATGCGAACGGTCACCTCAATCGGCTTATCGCTTATAAAGATCCCCATCGGTTCCGCGCCGCGAACTGGCGTCCGTTCACTTCCAACAAGCGGCACGAAATTATCTGTAGGCGGCATAAAGATTCGAACCTCCGGCGGGGACGTGTTCAGAGACGCTACCTCGCGCGAATTCGGGTGTCAATCGAAAAGGGGCGGAGGCGCGGAAGTGCTTCTTCCCATTGGGATAATGCCGTTGACAGATGGACGAGCGCTCACTATAGTCTGCCCGTAATCGGTTCCGACCAACCCATTTTCAGTTGCAGCCGCGGAATCAATTTTTTTAAAGTCAGGAGGAAATTATGCCTGGAAAAAAGTCAGCCCCGGTGACACCGGCGGGAAAGCGCCAAATTCGCCGCGCTTATGAAGACATCGCGAAAAAACACAAAGAGCTTGAGCTGAAAATCAAGCAGCTTGGCCAGTACATCAATCACCAGACGTATAGCAGCTCCTAGCCCTGCCGATTGCTTGAAAACTCAGCGCGCCTGGCGCCACTGCTATCCCGCCTAGGAAGTTGCAGCGAGCGTGCGCAGCAGTTGCGCCGCGTCCTGGTAGATTTTTATCCCGGCGTCCGGATGCGACCAATACTTCAGAAAGGTTTCGAGCTGGGCTTTTGCCTTCCCGGCCTGGCCGATTTTTTGGTAAAGCGAGCCCAGGTGGTAATGGATATCCACTACATTGTGAAATCCGGGCGCATCGTAGCTGAAGGCGCGCTCGTTGGATCGGGCTAAAACCTGCTCGTAGGCCGCAATCGCATCCGCGTTTTTACCCGCCGCCGCTTCGATGGAGCCGAGCGTCTGCAGCGCCAGCGTGGATTTCTCATACTCCAATGCCTTTTGCGCGGCTTCCACGGCTGCCGGAGCGTTTCCGAGGGAAAGTTGCAATTCCGCCTGCAGCAAATATTGAAACGACCGAAGGCGAGGAGCTTGATTCTCCCCGGCCAGTGCCTCCAATTTGCGAAGCATTTTCTGCGCGTCGTCAATACGGTGGCCGCGGGCGGAAAGTATCCCGAGTAATAAAAGATGAGCCGGATCGACGGCGCGCGCTTCGATCTGTGAAATCTCCTGCTGAAATTGCTGCAGCCCGCCTTCCGCCAGCGACAAGCCCGCCAGGGTAAGCCGGTCCTTCACCCCGGCAAAGGTGTTGCCGCGCGATTCCGCAACCACGATGCCCGCTTCCAATTGCGCGCGCGCTTCGCGGAATTGTCCGGTGGCCAGATCAAGATCGGCAAGCGAAGCATGACCTTCGGCCTCCGTATCTCCCCCGGCTTTCACCATTTTTTCGAAGGTCTGGCGAGCCGAAGCCAAATCGCCGCTGGTCAGATACGCCCTGCCAAGATTGGACAGGCCCTCGAAATCGGCGGGGTGGTCATGCAGCACCTGCTTGGCAAGTTCCATCGAACGGGCGGTGTCTCCCTTCAGAAAGCTGAACATGGATAAATTGCTGTGCGCCGAACTGCTATCGGGCTGCAGGCGCATCGCTTTTTCCGCTTCGCTATACGCGGCCGCGAAATCGAATTTCCCGGCGTAGCAGAGCCCCAGATTCATATAGGCCGAGGGATTTTCCGGCTGAAGTTCGGTGAGCACTTGGAAATGTCCGCAGGATTCTTCGAAATTTCCGATGCTCATATTGTAATCGCCCAGGATTTTTGCCCGCTCGCTTTCGGTCACATGATCGGCCAGCAGGGAAGCGGCATGCATTTCCTGCACGGCGCGTTCGGAGTCATACAGATTGGTGTATGCCACGCCCAGATAATCGTGTGCCATGGCGAACTGGGGATCCTTTTCGAGCGCCTTCTGAAAAAACAAAATGGCGCCTTGCGGGTCGCTCGAAGCAAGGCGCTGTTTTCCCAGCGTGTAAAACGAGATGGCTTCGAGCGAAGGCGACGTCACTTTCGCCAGAGAAAGGGAACTTGCGTGCACGGTGCTCAGCGATTCTCCCAGTCCATTTCGAAGTTCTTGAGCGACGGTATCCAGCGCTGCCGGCACCTGGTTTGCGCTGGCAGCCGTCTGTTGGGTGCTCACCAGAGCTTTGCCCTCCGGACCAAGCGCCCGCGCCACTACGATGTACCCATCGCCGATTTTGCTGATGGAACCGATCAGCAAAGCCTGCAAATCTTCCCGCTGGCAGATTTCCAGCCCCACGCGCTCGTCGATTTTGGCGTCGGCGGGCTTTTCCATGCGCTGCAACACATCGGGCAAGCGGCTGTGCGGATAAACGCTCAAGCGGTGGGATTGTTCCAGGGAGATCGCCAGCAACTCGGCGACCGTCTGATCGAATACCGGTTCACCGGTACGATTATCGAATTCGCCGATCAGGACGGTTTCGCGAATGCCGGGAGTGGCGCGCGAACGCCAGGCGCGCACGCCGAACCATCCGCCGATCGCGAGCGCCACCAGCAACGCGGCCAGCAGGATTCTGTTTCTCCGGGTGTGGCGATTCGACCTGCCCGCTACCAGCAGCGGAAGCGAAATGCTCAAGCGCTCCTGATCGACCAGCAATTCCTTTGCGGATTGGTAGCGGTGCGCGGGATCTTTGTCCAGGGCCTTCAGAATGATGCTTTCGAGTCCCGGCGAAACCCGCGGATTCAATTCGCGGGGATGGCGCGGGGCGCGATTCAGAATTTCGTCGATCAGCCGCGGCACTTGGGTTTCGGGAAACGGCCGCTGGCCTGTGGACATTTCATAAAGCACGGCGCCGGCAGCCCAGATATCACTGCGCGCGTCCACGGTTTCGCCGCGCAGTTGTTCCGGTGACATATAGGGAATGGTGCCAGCCGCGGCAGGCTCGGCCATGCTCGCCGTCATGTTGGGATCGGTTCCCGGCAATAACACTCGCGCCAGGCCGAAATCGAGAATCTTCACCTGGCCCTTGGGAGTCACCATGATGTTGCTGGGCTTCAAATCGCGGTGCACCACTCCCTGTTCATGCGCGGCTTCGAGGGCCGCCGCAATTTGCAAGCCCAGCGACGCCACTTCTTTTTCAGGCAAGGGGCCATCTTTCAGGCGGTCCGAGAGTGTTGTTCCAGTGATGTATTCCATGACCACGAAATCGATGTCGTCCTGAATATCGAAATCGTGCACCGTAGCGATGTTGGGGTGATTCAGCTTGGAGAGGGCCAGCGCTTCGGTGCGAAATCGCTTGCGCGACGCATCGCTGGCGAGTTGTCCCGCGGGCAATACCTTCAGCGCGACATCGCGATGCAAGCGCTCGTCATTGGCACGGTAAACCACACCCATGCCGCCGGCACCGATCTGTGCAGTGATTCGATAGTGGCCTAGGATTTGGCCAATCATCAAAAGGTGATTCGTTACAAGCCGCTCATCTTAGGATGCGACCGAGGGCAAGTCAAACGGACCACCTGCGGGGATAATATTGACGTGGTTATCTAAGCGCGAAGGTCTTCGGAACGGATCGGAAGGCGCCGGATTCGAATGCCGGTGGCCGCGAAGACCGCGTTGGCTACGGCCGGCATCACCGGAGGAACGCAGTGCTCGCCGAACCCGCTTGAGGGAGCGTTACTGGGAACTACATGAAATTCCATCACGGGAACATCTCCCATTTTCATCACGGGAAAATCCAGATAATTGCTTTGCTCCGCGGCCCCATTGCGGAACGTGATTTGGCTTTTTAGCGCCGCGGAAAGCCCCCAGGTGATCGCGCTTTCCGCCTGGCCTTCCAGGCCCAGCGGATTTAGCACAAGGCCGCAATCCATCACGCAGACAATACGATGAACGCGAACATCTCTCGCGGCGCCGACGGACACCTCGGCAACCTGCGCGATGTAGGATTCCCCAAAGTAAGTGTTGCAGCCGATTCCGCGGCCCCACCTGCGGCCCTGCTGCATTTTTTGCAATGGCTTCGACCAACCCGATTTTTCTCCCGCCAGTTGCAAGACTCGGGAGAGACGCGACCGGTCGATCGGCTGGTCAGGAAGTTTGAGCACGTCACCAGGCTTCAACAATTCCAAGCGAAACGACAAAGGATCAGCGCCGGCTGCGCGCGCCATTTCGTCCACGAAGCACTCGCGAAAGAATGTGCTGGATGGATATTCGACGGCGCGCCACGGCCCCGTTGGCACCGGACTCGGAACCGGCACAAATTCCACCGTCAGCGCCGGAAAATTATAGGGATTGTCGTAAGCCCCCCAGGGATCGCCGTCCTTGGCATAACGCTGAGGATCGTTGCCATTGCTGGGAGGCCCAAACATGGAAAGATCGGACGCTGCCTGCTTGTGGTGCAGGGCGATTGGTTTTCCCGCAGCGTCGAGTCCTGCCGAGAGGCGGCCGACGGCGGCCGGGTTGAAGAATCCGTGGCGCATGTCGTCACGGCGGCTCCAAACCACCTGCACCGGACGGCCAACCGCGCGTGAAATTTCAACGGCTTCCGGCACATAATCGGCAAACAGCCTGCGCCCGAAGCCCCCGCCAAGCAGCGTGATGTTCACCTTGACGGATTCGACGGGCAGCCTCAGCAATTTCGCGGTTTCCTGTTGGGCAACTTCGGGACACTGCGTCGGCGCCCAGATTTCGCAGCGGTCTTTTCGCACATCGGCGGTGCAATTCATTGCCTCGAGAGGAGCGTGCGCTTGAAAGGAATACTCGTAGATCGCTTCGACACGGGATGCCGCGCCTTCGAGCGCCGTTGCAGCGTCGCCCTCCTGCCGGCAAAGAAAAGCTTTTGAATTGAGCGCGTCGTGCAAGGATTTGGAATAACCATCAGTGTTGAAATCGCGATTCGGCCCTGGATCCCAGGTCACCTGCAACGCGTTGCAGCCTTGAAACGCAGCCCAGGAATTGTCCGCAGTCACCGCGATACCGGTGGCGATGCCGGTTGTTACCGGCACCACTTCCCGCACGCCGGGCACGGCCTTGGCTTTTTTGTCATCCCAGCGCAGCGCCTTGCCGCCGAGGAACGGGCAGCGGGCGACCGCGGCAAAGCACATCTCCGGCACACGAACATCAAATCCATAACGCGCGCGCCCATGCACGATGTCCGGGCCATCCAGGCGCCTAACGGGCTTCCCGATCAGCCGAAAGTTCTTCGGATCCTTCAGCGGAACTTCCTTGGGTGGTTCAAGTTTCGCAGCGGCGGAAGCAAGATGCCCGTAGCTGAGCCGCCGTCCCGATCCCGCATGAACGATGAATCCATTCTCGGCGCGGCATTCCTGGCGAGCGACGCTCCATTCCGCGGCGGCTGCCGTGATCAACATTTCGCGAGCGGTAGCTCCGGCTTTGCGCAGAGTTCGCGCCGTCCCCACGCTGCTGCCGCTTCCGCTGGTGCGCAGGCGAATTTCCTTGAAAGCCGGAACTGTGGGAGCTTGCAACAATTCCAGAGCCGCGCAATCCACTTCCAGTTCTTCGGCAAGAAGCATGGGAAGCGTGGTTCGCACTCCCTGGCCCATTTCCGAGCGCGTGACCCAATACTGGATTTTGCCTTCCGGCTGGATGCGCAGATAGACGCTGGGCGCGAAACTGATTTCTGCGTCCGTCGAGGCGAGCGCGCTGGTGACGGGATGGAATACCAACACAAGGCCAGCGCCCGCGTAGGCGCTTGATTTCACGAAGTCCCGCCGCGAGATTCCCCGGCTGGCGCTCATCCCTGCATCTCCCGCGCGGCACGATGAATCGCCCGCCTCATCCTTTGATAGGTGCCGCACCGGCAGACCGAATTCGATAGCGCCTGGTCGATGTCGGAGTCGGTGACGCGGGGATTTTGCTTCAGCATCGCCGCAGCCGTCATGATCATTCCCGGCTGGCAGTAGCCACACTGTGCCACGTCCTCTGCGATCCAGGCGCGCTGGCAGGGGTGATCAGCGCCGGGTGCGGAAAGTCCCTCGATGGTGGTGAATGCGCCGCCGTCCGCTTCACTTACCGGCAATTGGCAGGACCGGACTGCTTCGTTGCCCTGATGCACGGTGCAGGCTCCACAAATGCCCATGCCGCAGCCGAATTTCGTGCCGGTGAGCCCGAGCAGGTCGCGCAATACCCACAGCAGGGGCATATCCGGCTGCGCGGAGACCACGCGCTTTTCCCCGTTGATGGTGAGGGTATATTTCATTTGGACCCCGTAAAGCGTGCCGTGACGGGATGGGCAGGCCAAGACGGCCTTAATGGGGTATTCCGATACAGCTCAGGAGCACCCCGTCCGCTTAGACGCACGATGAGCCGATTTGGAGAGCACGAATAGCGTGCCGCTGATCGGCACCGGCAGGCTGGTTTCACTCGATCAGACTGCCACCAAGCTCAACCCCGATTGCGGACAGTCCGTTCGCTTTCAGGCGCGAATTGAATGCAGGCACTTCAACGTCCAGGATCTGTTTCAAGGAAGCAAGCGCCTGGTCGAGTTCCGCGGAGACTTCCTTGAAAACCTGGTAATCCTGCTCGGTGGGTCCGTAATCGCCTTGGACGTAGTTCTGCAAGACCGCCATCCGGTTATTCAACCGCAATTCATAGATCAATGTCTGGTCATCGAATCCTGTAAATCGAGGCTCGTACAGGGTGTGCAGCAGTCCGTCCAGTTCGCCGTTTAATTTGCGGGCGCTTGCAACCAGTGCGCTATCCGCAGCGGCTTTTTGGGAAGCGGATTCGATCTGTTTTTGCGTTTTTTGAATTTGATTGATCGCGTCGTGGGCGGCGGAAACCTTGTCGCGCACTGCGATCAGCAGATCAAATTGCTTTTGATAATCATCCTGTGTGGTTGGCAGCCGTGGATCTTTCTTGATCTGGAACGATTGAGTGTCTGCCCCATCGCCCGAGGTGAGCTTTACCTTGTAATCTCCGGGCACTGCTTCTGGGCCGCGCAGACTGGCGCCGAAAACATAGGTTCCGCTTTCGATGCCATGCGCATCGGGATAGCGCATGTCCCAAACGAAGCGATTTAAACCCGCGGCGCCCGAGACCGCCGCCTGGCCCCGCCCCGTTTTCGATGCGCTGCTGAATTTTTGAATGGTTTTGCCGCTGGAATCCTGAAATTCCAAAGTCACCGGCTGCGAGGCCGCTTCCGCCAGGTAGTAATAAACGATCACGCCTCCGGGCGGATTTTCACCAACGCCGCCGCTGGGCCCGAAAGATCGCGCGTGCCGCGTGCGATAAGCAGGGCGCGGCGGAAATAGATGCGCCTTCGAGCCTTCCAATTCAGCCGTCATGTGTTGCAGCGGCGTCACGTCGTCCAGAATCCAGAATGCGCGTCCTTGTGTGGAGGCGATCAGATCGTTGTCTCTTAAAGTGAGGTCGGTGATCGGGACCACCGGAAGGTTGAGCTGCAAGCTCTGCCAGTGATCTCCATCGTCGAAGGAAACATAGATTCCCGTTTCCGTGCCTGCGTAGAGAAGTTCCTTGCGAACGGGGTCCTGGCGAATGGTGCGTACAAAAGCATCGGCGGCGATTCCGGCGGTCACGGCTTGCCAGGTTTTTCCGAAATCATGGGTGCGGTAGATGTAGGGACGGAAATCGTCAAGCTGGTAGCGGTTTGCGGCGACGTACGCGGTGGCGGCATCGTGCGATGACGCTTCAATGATGTTCATTCGTGTCCATGGCTGCACTGCGGGAGGCGTGACGTCGGACCAAGTCTTGCCGCCATCGCGAGTCAAATGCACCAATCCATCGTCAGAGCCCGTCCAAATCACATTCTTATCCAGCGGAGACGGAGCAATCGTAAAAATCGTCGAGTAAATATCTTCCAGCCGGCCTTGTTCCTCGCGCGTTTTATCATTTCGCGTAAGGTCGCCGCTGATCGCTTGCCAGCTTTGCCCTCGATCGGCCGAGCGGAACAACACGTTCGAGCCTACGTAGATTGTTTCCGGCGCGGCCGGCGAAATGGCGATGGGATAGGTCCATTGGAATCGATATTTCATTTCCGCCGCGGTGCGGCCGCCGGGGAAATCGGGCCAAGCGGAAATATTGCGGACGCTGCCGGTGCGGTGATCATATCGAGTGAGAATTCCCCAGAAACTGCCGGCGTAGATGATGTCCGGATCTTCAGGATCGGGCTCGACGTAGCCGCTCTCGCCGCCGCCCACTTCATACCAGTCGGTCAGACCAATGCCTGGCCCGGAAGTGCGGCTGGCGATTCCCAGAGTGGTGTTGTCCTGCTGCGCGCCGTACACGTGGTAAGGAAATCCATTGTCGGTGCTCACGGTATAAATCTGCGCGGTGGGCTGGTTTAAAACCGTGCTCCAGCTCTTGCCTCCGTTGAAGGTGACGATGGCGCCGCCATCATTGCCGTTCACCATTCGCTGATTGTCATGCGGATCGATCCAAAGATCGTGATAATCGCCGTGGGGCGTTTCGATATGCGAATACGTTTTGCCGCCATCCGTGGATTTCAGAAAATGTTTCGAGGAGAAAACGTAGAGGGTATCCGCCTGCTGCGAATCGGCGAAAATGTGGCCGTAATAATATTGCCGCGAACGCAATTCGAATTCGTCATTCAGCTTCTGCCAGCTCTTTCCGCCATCATCGGAGCGATAGATGCCGCCATCTTCCGCTTCGACGGTAGCCCAGACGCGATTGGAATTTACCGGTGAAACCGTGATGCCGATCTTTCCTTTATCGCCCTTGGGCAATCCGTCCTTCAGTTGAGTCCAGTGGTCGCCGCCATCCGTGGTTTTGTAGATTCCGCTGCCCGGTCCAACACTGTTGATTCCCCAGGGGGCGCGAAGAACTTGCCAGGTGGTGGCGTAAATGGTGAGCGGATCGTGAGCATCCATCGAGAGATCGACCGCGCCGGTCTTGTCATTTATATATAGAACCTTCTGCCACGTCTTGCCGCCATCGCGCGAGCGGAACACTCCGCGCTCCTCATTCGGGCCGTACGGATGGCCGACGGCGGCGGCATAAACCACATCGGGATTGCGCGGATCGACGCGGATCTTGCCGATTTGACTGGAATCGCGAAGACCGGCGTGGGTCCATGTCTTGCCCGCATCAATCGATTTGTAAACGCCATCGCCATGAGAAATATTCGCGCGGAGGCAGGCCTCGCCCATGCCGACGTAAACAATTTTCGGATCGGATTCGGCTACTGCAATCGCTCCCACCGAGCCAGTTGTGAAATAACGATCCGAGATTGGAATCCAGGTAATTCCGCCATCTTCCGTTTTCCAGACGCCTCCGCCAGTCGCGCCCATGTAGTAGACGAATCGTTCGCTCGCCACACCGGCAACCGCAGTGACGCGTCCTCCGCGGTACGGACCGATGCTGCGCCACCGCAGAGCCTTGAAATCGTTGGGCTTCGATTGAGCGCGGATTGTGGAAATACCGGGAAAAACTATAACGGCTAGTAAATAGGCCGAGACAATTATTAACAGGCGATGCGATTTCATTTTGGACTCCCTTGATTCCGATTATTTCGCTCGATCCGAGCCGCGAGAGGGCGAGCCTGAAAATATATTCCGCAATAAACAAACACGAATCAGAATCGGGCAACCGCGGATAGTAATTCTACAGGTGCCAATCTACTGCGATTCCGCCGCCTTGGGCTTCGCCGAGCCATCCCCGCGGAGGTAGCGTTCCCACCATTCCATGGTGTGCTGGTGGAAATCGATGAAGCGAAAGCGCGAGCCGCGCACGATGCTGTGTTCCGCGTCGCGATAGATCAGCAAATCCGAGGTGCGGTGAAGCGCCCGCAAAGCGGCAAACATCATCAAGCCTTGTTGGAACGGAACCGTGAAGTCCGCCTTGCCATGAACGATCAGCACGGGAGTGTGAATGCGGTCGGCCACGAAGAACGGAGAATTCTCGAGGTAGCCGTCGCGGTTGGTCCACGGAGTGCCGGTGGTGCGCGCCTGCCCGGTTTCTATGGTCCAAACATCGCGGTCGCGCCCGTCGCCCCAGGTACTGAAAAAATCGCTGGGCGGCGCGCGAAGAACTGCGGCGGCGAAAATATCGGAGTGTGAAATCAGGAACAAGCCGGAATAGCCGCCGAAGCTTCCGCCGGTGATGCCGAACTTGCCGGTGGTCAACTCCATGGCGCGAACCGCATTCACAGCCGGGATCACGGAATTCACGAACGAATCGCCGGTGTAGCCGTCCTTGATCAAAACATCCGGCATCAAGTATCCGTAGCCGTGCGAAATATGCCACTGCGCTTCGGCATTGAATCGATTCTTCGACGAACTCAGTTTTTCGTAGGTATAGGTGACCACCGGAACGCGATGCGAGGCATCCGCATTCGCCGGCAGAAACAATAGCCCTTCCAGGGGATCGCCATCCGCGGAAGTGAAATGAAAAACGCGAGGCGCTTGAAACGTGAACGCGGCTAGCTGCGGATTCAAGTTCGTAATGCGGCGCGGCTGAGTCTGCCCCGCTTCGAGCAGATATCCCTCTTCGGGAGCCGTCGCGCTGGTGGCTGAAAAGGACACCGCCGAGCCGTCGCGCGACGGAGCCAGCGAACGAAGCGCTTGATCGGCGGAATAAATTACGATGCTCTCCTGATTTCCGGCCGGCCAGCGTTGAATGCTTTCGCGATAACTTTGTTCGTCCACGGAACGAAAGAACAATGTGCGGCCGTCCCCGCTCCACACTAAATCGCTGTTCTGCGTTTCTTTTTCCGGTTCGGTAAGGTTTCGCAGGTTGGCCTGGCCGATCTGTGCCACCACTACATCCCAGGTAGGCTCCAGAATCGAATACATTTTCGAATCGCGCGGTCCCGTTCCAGGCCGCGCGGCGAACACCGCCATCCAGCCGCTTGCAGCAACGCGTGGATCGCGCGTGCGCTCCGGAAATTTATCCAGCACAACTTTTTCTTCGCCGCCCGCCAATCCAATCGAGCGGAGTTTCCCCTTCTCGGGAAAAAGCAAGCTGCCACTATCGGCGGAAAATGCAATCCACGCCGGCGTGCGCCCTTCCAGAATCGCATGCGGCGGCTGGCTGCCGTTCGCGGGCACTAGCCAATCCTGCGAGCGTTCGTGGCGGAATAGTGTGATCGTTTCGGGAGTGACGGCGCGAAAAACAACCTGCGCTCCGTCCGGCGAAACTGCAAACCGGGTCAGCGAAACCGGCTGGGGATTCAGCGCATGCGCATGCCCGCCCGGTTTCACCTCCACGCTTACCAGCGTCCATTTTCGCGTATCGATAAACGGCGCATCGCCGGGCATGGTCGCGTCGCTGCTGTGCACCAGGGTTGATTCGGGCTCGGTCTGCGGCGGCGCAGGCAACAAGACTGCATAAACAATCGCGGTTCCGTTCGGAGTCCACTGCGGCGCGAGTTGATCGGATCCCGACTGGCTGTCATCCTTCGGGAACGATTCGCCGATTTCGCGCACGGCTCCCGTGGCCGCTGTCCAGATGCACAGTTGCCGGCGGCCCTGGCGCGTACGAAAAAAAGCCAGTTCGCCGCCGCTGGGAGACCAGATAGGAGTGTCCGCATAATCCTCGCCGGCAATTCTCGCAGGCTTGCCGCCTGGCGTGGCCACCCACAAAAATCCATCCGGGTGCCGCGCCAGAATGTTGGATTCCAGCGACGGATCGGCCGAGGCGTAGGCCACTCGCGCGCCGTCCGGAGACACAACTGGAAAGCTGCCAGGAACAAATTCGACTATCCCCAGCATGTCTTCAGGTGTGAATGGCCGCGGAGCTTGCTGCGCGAACAGCAATCCAGGAAGAAATAGAGCCGCCAGCGCCACAAGGACAAGCAGAATCCTGGTAAGCTTTCGAATTCTCAATGCGTGCCTCCTACTGTTCGGCGTCCTCGACCGGTGACATCAGCATGGGAACGTGAACGTGGGCTGCGGCGGAAGCCTTGCGATTCACAGGCAAATCGAGTTTCGAACGGTCGATTATTTTTCCAGCCTTCATCACCATCGAGATTTGCTTGGCATTGTTGATGTCGTCCAGCGGATTGGCATTCAGCAAAACCAGGTCGGCAATTTTCCCTTCTTCCACCGAGCCCATATCGCGATCCTTGCCCAGGAATCGCGCGGAATTCAGCGTGCCGATGCGGATGGCATCCATGGTTGAAATTCCGCCGCCAACCAGCAGTTCGAGTTCGCGATGCGCTGCCGGCCCAATGGATTGATCGGTGCCCAGCGCGACGATCCCGCCGCCCGCATCAATCTTTCGGTTATTTTCCTGCGCCACCGGCGTCATGATTTTCATCCAGGAAGCCCAGCGGTTTTTCTTTTGGATGTCGCTCTCCGTGGTCTTCAGCCGCTGGATTTCCTCGGGCTCCAGCACGGCCTGATAAAGCGGCTGGTCCAGGAATTCGGGATGATCCGCGAGGCGGCTGTAGTTCTCTCCGATGGTTAAGGTCGAAGCCATGGGCATTTGCTTCGCGGCAAGCAGCCGGACGAACGCATCGGTCACGGGCCCTTGGATGTCCGGATGCGCCAGCGTGTCCACGCCCACAAAAATCGCTTCCCGTGCGCGAATCTCGCTGGAGACGTGAACCGTCGAGCGAATTCCGTGGTCGTTGTAATACTCAATGATGTGCTGCATCAAGGGAATTGGCAGCAGCGTGATCATCGGCCGCGTTCCCCAGCCTTCTTCTTCATAGGTAATTTTCAAAAAGTCGGGGTGCCTGGCAATCGCCGCATCGAGAGTGGGAATTGCCTGCGGCCAGGAATCCACCAACGTGGAGGGTCCACCCACTTTGCCGCCGTGGCTTCCCGGATAGGTGACGATTCCTCCCACCGCCAGCAGCCGCGTGCTCACAATGGCTCCGGAGCGTTCCTTGTCGCGCAAAGCGAATGTGAAATCGGGATTATTCCCCACGTCCAGCACGGTGGTGACGCCGCAATAAAGATAACTCTGCAGCGCGCGAATTCCCGTGCGCTCATCGGGAGTTTTCCCCATTCCCCCGCGCAAATGAATGTGGATATCCATCAGACCGGGAATCAAGTATTTTCCGTGTCCATCCACGCGCTGCGTTCCCGGCGGCAAAGTGATTTCGCCTCGCGCCACTCGAGCGATCCGGTCGCCCTGAACCAGCACAGTGGCATCCGGGATCGCCGGGCGCCCGGTGCCGTCGATCACGGTCACATGCTCGATGGCAACCGCCGCGCCTTGTTGAGCGGCCACCGGCAAAACCGAACATCCGAGAATGGAGCACAAGAATATGGCAATGAATTGCAATCCTCGCTTCATTGGGTTTCCCCCTCGAGCACTGAATGTCACGTGGAGAAATTTACGGTTGAAAAAACCAGGCCGGCGCCCCGTTGAAAGAGCGCCGGCCCAATCGAGACGACCGAACTAGAACTTGTAGACCGCCGAAAACTGGAACTGCCGCGGCGCTGCCGATTGCGTCGGCCTGCCAAACGTTGCGGGAGGCGCAAACTGGTTCAAGCCGATGGTGGTATTCACGGCGGTCACATTCACGTGGTTGAACGTGTTGAACGCTTCAAAACGCAGCGCAATTTCTTGCTGCTCCCTGATCTTGAACGCCTTGTTCAAGGCAGTATCGAAGTTCACCTGTGGCCTGGCGCGGAAGGTGTTGCGCCCTAAAGTGCCGGGCCGGTCCC
Source organism: uncultured Acidobacteriota bacterium (assembly GCA_963756355.1). Classification (GTDB taxonomy): domain Bacteria; phylum Acidobacteriota; class Terriglobia; order Acidiferrales; family UBA7541; genus JBGPTK01. The sequence continues at coordinate 105,187 of CAVWOD010000028.1, forward strand.
GAGTGGAATCCGTGTCGCCATTGGCGTCCGATCCCACCAATCCCGTATACGTGAAGCCGGAAACCGCCTGGACGATTGGGCTGAACTGGAATCCGTAAGGCAAATCATAGGTGCCGAACAGCGCAAAATTGTGAGTGCGATCCTGGTCGGCCAGACCCCGGTCGGCGTTCAGATGGTTCGGATCGACGTGCAGCGAAAAATTGAGCCGGAAATTATCGGAATCGCTGATGTTCTTTGACCAGACGTAATTGGCTTGCACGTTAAAACGGTGGCTGAACCGTTTTTTCATCACCACTTGCAACGCATCATAAAAACTCTGGTCGCCGGCTTCCTGGTCCAGCATCTGCCGGAAGCCGCCGAAAGTCACTCCCAGTGGACCGGGAATAACGGAAGGCGCGCCAAATGGGCGAGTCGCGTCCGCCTGTGCCACTGTCCGCGTCTGGCCCGGGCCAATCAGGAAGAACGACGGCGAGTTCAAATCACGCGTTCTCAAAAGTTTCAGTCCATGCACGTGGATGTAGTCCACGCTCAATGCCCAGTTGGGCGTGAATTCACGGCTGATCCCGAAATTGAATTGTTCGGTGTAAGGATTGACGCGCAAGCCTCCCCATTTGTCTCCCACGCTATCCGGGAAATCGGACCCGAGTCCTCGAGTGATGGGGATGTACACCTGGTTCTTCACGCCCGTGGCGCATGCCGGCGCTGTCGTAAAGCGAGCCGGATAGGTTGGGAAGCAGCCCACATTCGCGGGAGTCAAGGCGATTTGCACGATCGCCAACGGTCCAAAGTTTGATTCCCGGTTGATCAAGGAAGACTCAATGGTTGCATAAAAGATCCCAAAACTTGCCCGCACCAAGGTCTTGCCGTTGCTGAACGGATCCCAAGCAAAACCAATGCGGGGTGCAAAGTTGTTCGAGTCTTTCAAAATCGTTTCGTAGTCGTAGCGCAATCCCACATTCACCGTCAAATTAGGTTTCAAGTTGTAGCTGTCCTGAATGTACAGCCCGTCCAGCCATTCGTTGTAAGGCAAGCCGGAGATTCCGAACGACTGCGTGTATTGATTTGGGAAAGTGGCTGGATTGGCGGCGTTGAATGGAAATACGGCGTTCACCGGAAAGTTATAGGTTCCGTTGAAATTGCTGTAGAAGGTTACGAAGCGGTGGAAAAATTCGAAGTCCCCGCCGTACTTTAGATTGTGTTTCCCGATCGTGTGGGAAAGTGTGTCGATCCACTGGTAGCCATTTTCGCGCAAGTTCTGGGGCAAGCCTGGATTGGGTCCCAGGTTTCCTTTGCCGGCGTAGTTCGCCGCCGGAGTGGTGGTGGAAAAATCGGGAGTAAGGGTGCAACCGCCGGCGTTGGGTGCGCAGATATCCAGGCGGTCCTTGGTATAGCCGAAGCGGAATTCGTTCACCAGTCGAGGAGAGAACACGGTGGAGAGCGCCACGTTGACGCCTTGTTCGTAGTCGATCAAATTGGTGATGCGCTGGGAAGTGTTTAGGCCGCCGACCCCTCCATTTTCCGAGGTGCCGCGAACGATGTTGTAACGGCCCGTCAGACGGTTATTCTTGGAAAGCTGGTCATCCACCTTGCCGAAGAATTTGATGTCTCTGGCCGGTTGCTGCAGCAACACTCCGGGGTTGGGCTCAAGCGGCGAAGTGATTCCCGCCGCATTCTGAGTCTGGTGAGTTTGTTCGTAGCTGGCCAGGAAATGAGCCCGGTCTTTCGCGATCGGCCCGCCCACCTCGCCCCCCCATTCCTGGCGGTTGAAATCAGGGTTGAGTCCGGTAAGACCTTGAGTCGCGTCCCACGAACCAGGGCGCTCATAAAAGAATGCCTGTCCGTGCCAGTCGTTGGTTCCGCTCTTGGTGATGACGTTGATCACGCCCGAGGGGCTTCTGCCGAATTCAGCCGAAAAATTATTGGTCACCACTTGCAAGTCTTGCACCACGGCGAGCGAGAGGTCGCTGTTCGGTCCGGGCTGATCGCCCGCCAGCGTGCGGATTTCACGCAACTGGTTGTTCACGCCGTCGGCCAGCATGGTCAACTGGCGTTCTCCTTGTCCGTTGAAGGTAAGGCCGCCGCTATCGGAAGTGAAGAACACGGCGCCCGGCGCGAGCTTGGTGAAGTCGAAGAAGCTCCGGCCGTTCGTGGGCAGGTTGGTGATTTCCCTTTGATCGATGGTGTGGTCGATTTCCGATTTGTCCGTCTCGATAATGGGCGCCGCGCTGGAAACGGTCACGCTTTGTTCCATGCTTCCCGGTTTGAGCGTGAAATTGATTACGGGCGAGCCGTTGGCCTGGAACGTGAGGCCGGTCATGGTTTCGCCGCCGAATCCCTTCATCTCCACTTTGAGCTCGTAGGTTCCGGCCGGAGGCAGCGCCGAAAAGATGTAATGGCCATTGCTGTCCGTATCGGTGGTGCGCACCAATCCGATACTCAGATTTTTGATGGTGACGGTGGCGCCCGAAATGATTCCGCCCGAGGCATCCTGCACGGTTCCCTGCAGCACGAAGTTAGTGCCCGTTTGCGCATGAACTGGCGGAAGCAGACTCAGAGCCGCCAGCAAAACAGCCGCGAAACAACAAAAATCACGAAACGAAAATTGCGGAACTTTCGATGCCATCGGCTTGTCCTCCCAGAACGCTGCTTGCTATCGGCGCAACCCCCGTTGCACCGGCATGCGGATCACAGTCGCCTACCCCGTTAGCACGGGCTTATAGCGAGGACGGGTATTGAAGTCAAGCAATATTTGTATACCACTTGTGAACACACGGTGAGCAGTTAGTATGTTAAATATCCGGCGGAAAGCCGTCAACGAATGCTAGGTCGGGGTGCTCGATTGGCTGGCGGAGTGCCGCGACGGGCGTCTCATCGCCACGTCGGCCGGCACCGGAAGGATGCGGCGATACATCCGAATCGAGAAGAAGCGCGTACGGCACGGGTCGCAACGGTACGCTTTAAAACCGACGATCCGCTTGAACCAAAGAAACATCCCTTCGTCCACCCGCTCGCGCGCAATCCGCTGCATGTCCATCTTTCCGCATTTCGGGCAATGCACGTAAAACGCATAGGCGATCGGAACTTTCCAGGCGAAGAAGCGGAGTTCGCAAGCCCGGCAGCGCCATGGCCGCAGGACGAAAACACTGCAGAATAAATCGACAGCTCCGCTGCGGTGCGAGCGGCGGCAAGCGTCGGATTGGCAGCGAGGGCAAATCATCCCAGGGCCCCACGGGAAAGCACGCGGAAGCTTACGCCAAATAGAGTTCGTCAGGCAATGCCTACATCGCCTTCGTTATCCTGGGACGGAATCGTCCCTTGGAATCCCCGGCACGGAGCAGTGTAGAATAGCCGCCGAGGAAAATCATGACCGACTACACAGCCGCGCACTCGCGCGCGGGAATCGACGCCAAATTGCCAAAACTCGACACCTGGCCAAATCATTTCCCCGGTTATGAAATCACCATTCGCTTCCCGGAATACACTTCGGTCTGCCCGAAAACCGGATTGCCGGATTATGGCGCGATCACCATTCACTACCAGCCGAACAAACTCTGCCTCGAGTTGAAAGCCCTGAAGATGTATCTGCTGGGCTACCGCGATCTGGGGATTTTCTACGAAAACGCGGTCAACCGCATGCTGCGGGATGTGGTGGCCGCCACCCGGCCCGCCTGGTGCACGGTTCGCGGTGAATTTACCCCGCGCGGCGGATTGTTCACGAATGTGGAGGCACGCTGGCCGCGCGGACGCGGCAAGCCTGGTGCTCGCTAAAAACACGCGAAACTTCCGCGGGGATAGACAACCCCGCTGTACTTGGAGATAATCCAACATTCGTACTCTTCTGATCGAATCGAGTTTTTCAGACGCCAAGGAGGCGCGATGAGCCTTACCTCAGCTGGTCCCGAACCCGAGGGATCCCCGCAATTCGAGACTTCGCAGACACCGCGGTGGATCATGATCGCGTTTGTCATCGCCTTCCTGTTCCTGGGCTATCTCGCCTATTCCAGCCATACTCAGCAGCAGGAAGCTGCCAGCGGTTTTGCGCAAGCCAACCAGCGCGCGGAAACGCTCGCGGCACAACTCGATAAAACGAATTCGCGACTCGCCGATCTGAAAGGCGAACTCGAAGTGACTTCGCAAAAGCTGGGACTGACCCAGGATGAATTGGCCCGCGCCCGCAGTTTGGCTCAGACGATTCGCAAGGATCAGAAGCAGAGCGACGAACAGCTGCGCGCCCAGATCGGCCAGGTGGCGTCGGAAACCAACACCAAGATCGGCGCCGTTTCCACCGATCTTGCCGGCACGAAAACCGATGTGGATGCCACCAAGAAAGATCTCGAAGCCACCAAGAGCAAACTGGATCGCACCGTGGGTGACCTGGGAGTGGCCAGCGGGTTGATCGCCAAGAACCACGACGAAGTGGAAGAGCTCAAGCGGCTGGGCGAGCGCAATATCTTCGAATTCGATATTCACAAATCGAAGCAGGCTCAACGCGTGGGCCCCATTCAGGTGGACCTGAAGAAAGTAGATACGAAGAAGTACAAGTACACCATGAACGTGGTGGCCGACGATAAAAGCATCGAGAAAAAAGACAGGACGGTAGGGGAACCCATTCAGTTCTACGTGAAGGGCGCCCACATGCCCTATGAGATCGTGGTGTTCGAAGTAGCCAAAGACGAAGTGAAAGGCTACCTGAGCACGCCCAAGTAAGAACGAGCACCGCCGCTGATTGGTGGCCCTGCCCGGTATCTCCGGCACGATACCTCGAAAATCTTCGCCGATGACCGCACCTTGGATGCGCCGGGAGAAAGGACGATTCTCTCGGCAGCAGTCCAGTCTCTTTCGATCCGCGCCCCGCCCTGGATTCGCTTGCGTAGGGCGCGGATGTGCCGGGCGTCAACCGCTCCGGGGATCAGGAAAGCGAAAAACAGATACGCTTCCGATTGCTTCAGAGGACCACCCGGTGATTATTCAGTGAAGATCGAATATAGCGCCACCCCCGATGATATTGGGGCGCTGTATTCCTACCTCTGGAGGAACTCCGCCTATTTCCGGCAAAGGATCAGCCTGGGCACGCTGGTTGTCGCCGCTTGGATTCTGATTTCTGTCTATCTGAGCCAGGGCGAACTCGCCTGGTACGATGCTTTTATCGCCATCAATGTCGCCATCGCATTCCCGATCCTCACCCCCCTGCTGGCCATGCTTCGCACCAAAAACAGGAACCGCATCCTTACAATCGATCCCGCGGGAATTCACACTCGGATCGGGAATAAGAAAGGAAGAATTCCATGGGAGAAGATCGCGGAGGTGTTCGTCACCGGCGAGCATCTCTTCATTTTGGGACGGAACTTGAATGCTTTCACCATCCCGAACCGCGCATTTCAGGATGATTCGCGGCGAAATGAGTTCATCCAGCTGTGTCAGAATTATTCGAAACAGCGCGGCTCTCGAACGAAAATAAGGCAGCTCGCCTGGTGGATTCTCGTCCTTGCTCTCGCTTTCCTGGCTTTTTTTTCGCCCTACCTCTACGAAGCCGGCTGGCACTTGCGTTATGGGGACGTGATTTCTTACCAGGCAAAGCACGTCCCTGTGCCGCGCGGATGGATTGCCAAATCGAAACCGCAGTCGTTGACCCTCACCAAGCTGCCTGTCACGCTGTTTACGATCTTGAATCTGGAATGGAGTACTCAGCAAATTTCGATCTCCAAGGCAGCCCCGCTGGGAAGCCTCACTCTCGCGGAGGCCGAAGACTCATTTGAAAAGTCATTTTGGACCTACCCTCCCATGGCCGGAGGCTTTGCCGTGATCAGCGGCCCTCTGAAGTTTGGCAAATGGCCGAATGAGATTTTTTGCATGACCACAAGCCACTCAAAAATTGATGCGCCGGTGTTCGCGGAATGTTTGTTTCAGCAGGGAACTTGGCAAGCCAGCTTCCTGGGGGCCAGGCAGCAATTGGACAAATTTTACGAGATCCTTCACGGTGTGCACTAAGTCCAGCCGCACTCGGAGCAGGGGACTCCCGCCCACATCCGATCCGATCTCTCAAATCAGGTGGAAAATCGCTGGCCAAGCCTGCCGAACGCCTCTAAGTCATTGATTCCACGTAAGTATCCGTAGTACTTCTAGGACGGCTAGTAGATGGTTTTTTCGATAAAATCGTTTTTTAATTTGTCTGCAACGGGGAGTCGTAAGAGAATTTACATTGACTTGCTATCGTCTCTGCAGGAGCGCGAGCACATTCAAGTCGGAGGGAACCCAGATGCGGCCAAAGATGATCCAGATATTGAAGCGCCTCTGCCGGGAACAAATCGGCCAGGACATGATTGAATATGCGTTGTTGCTGTTGCTCGTCGCCCTGGGCTCGGTCGCGAGCTCGAAGACTCTCTCCGGTACCCTCGGGAATACATACACGGGGATTGGATCGACGATCACGGCTACCACGACCGGTCAAAATGGCGGCGGAGCCGGCAACAACAATGCGGGCAATAACAACGCCGGAAACAACAACAATAACAACAATTCAACAACAACAATAACAACAACAACAACAACAACAACAACAACAACAACAACAATAACAACAACAACAGAAACAACAACATCAACAACAACAATAACAACAACATCAACAACAATTCGAGAACAACAACAACAACAACAACAACAAAAACAACAATAACAACAACATCAAACAATAACAACAACAACATCACAACAACAACAATAACAACAAAATAGCAACAATAACAACAACAACATAACAACAACAATAACAACAACAAACAATAACAACAACTTTGGGAACAACGGGCACAACAATAACAGCTAACGATGGACCGTTCGGGCCTTTCTCCAGCTAAGGAACGAACGCTACCTCGGGTCCGCCGCCGATCTGTACTCCTGAATTCTGGGCGGGCCAGCGAGAGTTGGGCGTTCTAGCTCGGCGAGTGCCTCCCCGAAACGCCTCCACACAAGCCAACAGTTGAGAGATCGCAACTTCCATGCGACATCTCTTGAGCCCGAAGCGCTTTCTAGGCTCTTACTCGAATTACCCCCGTCTTCATTTATCCGTGCTTCCTCAACCTACAAATTCCAGGTTTTATCCTCCCGCGATCCAGCTACCCATATAACTCAATTCTGATCCGAAGAGAAGTAACCGGTTCGTCGGAAGTACTGGTAGTTCTAGAGGTTGTAGGGCCAAAGTCCTGTGGCTTGACGAAGCCGACCCACCCCCGGTAAAATAACTTCACGCCTCGTCCCTGAAAGAACTTACCGGCTCACTGAATCGACTGAATTAAATGGGTTTCTGCGCGCAAGTGCGCCATAGGAGCGGGACTAGGTGTTGCATCCGACCCCAATTCAACGGACTGTCGTCAGCGCCTTTATAATCTTCAATCTAATTGCGATTCTGTGTTGGGCGTTTCCAGTGGATACACAGCTTTTCCCTGCCGTGAACCACCACACCTACTACTACATGAATTTGTCCGGCCTGTCGCAGGGGTGGTCCCTGTTTGCACCCAATCCGCCGAACAGCAATTGCCGGATGTCTGCTGAAATTGTGCACCAGGGCGGTTCGACCAACCTGTGGAATTTCCCCATGCCCCAGGATTTCAATAATTCCTATTTCCTGGAACGCGATCGCAAATGGGCGAATGATTCCCTGCGCATGGATCGAAATTCCATGCTCTGGCCCGACGCGGCCCGCTACATCGCGCGCATCAATAACGATTCCATGCATCGCCCCGTTTCCGTCAAACTGTTCCGCGTTTGTGAAACGGTTCCCACGCCAGGATCCAATCCAGGCGCCACTCCCGAAGTTCCGAAGCGCGAAAATTTTTTTACTTATGACGTGAAGCCGGGAGACCTGGAGTGACACTGCGCGCACTGATCCGCGGCTGGAACGATTTCTTTTTCAAGCCGCAATCACCGACTCCGGTGGCCTTGTTCCGGATCCTCTACGGATTGTTGACCATCATCAATCTCCTGATGCTCCGTCCCGAATGGCTGAAGTGGTACGGCCCGCGCGGCTTCATGACCATGGAAACCATGCACCGGATGGGATCCGGGCCGCACCCGAATCTTTTTGAGTTGCTGCCCCAGACCGATGCCGCTGTTCTCGCCTTTTTCTGGTTTTTCCTGATTGTTTCCATTTTCCTCACCGCCGGCTTCATGACGCGATTCAGCACCGTCGCCGTTTTCCTCTGCGTTCAATCCATTCAAACGCGCAATTACTACATTCTGAACGGCAGCGACACTCTGCTCAGCGTTTTGGGATTCTTCCTCATTTTCGCTCCTGCGGGCGCAGCCTATTCAATCGATCGGTGGCTGCGAATCAGGAGAGGTGTGGAAGGCCACGAAGTGCCGCTGCACAGTCCCTGGGCCCAAAGGCTGATTCAAATTCAAATCGCCTTCATGTATTTCACCACCTTCTATTGCAAGACGCGCGGAAGTTCATGGATCGACGGCACAGCGGTCTACTACGCCCTTCATTTTATCGAAGGCCACCACTTCCCGGTTCCCATCCACAGCCTGCTGATGATCAAGCTGCTCACCTGGGGTACTTTGGTGATTGAACTCGGCCTGGGAACCTTGGTCTGGTTCCGGGAACTTCGCTACCCCGTCTTGATCGCAGGTTTGTGCCTGCACCTGGGAATCGAATATGCGATGAATATTCCGTTATTCGAATGGATTTCGATCGCCACCTACGCCGTCTTTGTGTATCCCGAAGATTTATCCCGCGCGGGAGAGTGGATTCGCAGCAAGGTTGAATTGAGGTCTTATTCCCTTCGAAGTTTTGCTCCCATCTTGAAGCGCAAAGGCGCTGCCTGAGAAGCCGCGTGCGAATGATGATCTGGGTTAGTGTAGCGCCGCCCTTCAGGGCGGCATCTGTATTAACCCTTGAGGACCGCCAGGAATAGGCAAGCAACTTACAACTTACCGCGCTGGTTTTTGAGCGAAAGGGACGGAAAGCGGGCCGGCAAAGCGCCAGAGTGAACTATTTCTTTCCGAGACGGTAAACGATCCCGACCGAAAACTGAAAATTGTCCTGCCTCAGCCCCAGGTAGCGGCTCATCAAATAATCGCCCTGTCCGCGAATCGCCAGTTTGTCGCCAACTTTGAAATCCAAACCGCCCCCTGCGTTCATCGCGAATTTCGCAGCTGCCGAAGAAATTCCCAAATATCCCTGGCTGGCGTGAATCATTCCAAACTGGGCGTCGGCATAAGGAACAACGCGGTCGAATTTGCGGTAAGAAAAAACGGGACCGTAGGTATAGGTCTGCGCGGAAACATTTAAATTGGAAGTCACGCTCGCCGCAGTCACTGCCTCCGTGCCGGAATAGGCGTTCAATTGAAACCGGCCGCCAAACCAGCTGTTCAGATTCTCAGTGATCGAGAAGCCGCCGCCGTGCAGGTGAAAACTGGTGCCATTGGTATTGGCGAGCAAATAGGAATAATTGCCGCCCAGCTCCCACGCGGGAGTCTCCTGCGCGCGCGCCGTGGCGCAGAGAAGGAGAAGTGCAGGAATCAGCCAAATGAATCGTTTCATCGAAGTGCCTCCTTCAGCGGTGACGTCCTAATTTGAAATCAGCCCAGGTTTTCAGGGGGTCGGAGCTTCAGCTCCGACATCCGCTCGCGTTCGAAGAGCAGGCTTTAGCCCCTGAAGCTGAAGCTTTCGAACAGAAGCTTTGCGGTCGCGCCGATTCAAAAGTTAGAGCGCCACCCCTGCACTGCGTCCTAATGTATTTCTGTCGATCACCAGACAATTTTTGACACTTTGGCTAACCGGCAGAATCAGGGACATACGGCTGCTTGCCGGAATGATGGCCCTGACTAGTCTATCGAAGGCTCTGAATCCCTAGTTGACCTTTAGAGTGAGTGTTGTCGTGTGCGTTATTGATCCCGAAGAACCAGTCGAACTGGCCGTCACCACCACCTGATACGTGCCCGCAGGCGTGCCCACAGGCGTACCCACGGCACCGCCGCCGCTGCAGGCAGAAACCATCAGCACCAGGCTCAAGACCAATCCACACGCCGCCACCGGCAGGCGCCGCCCCTTCAGGCTGCTTATCTTGGCCAGCATCAGCGAGAAAAGGATCAAGAACGCGAACCAGGGCAGACTCAGGTGCCGCAGCGTGCCAAACGGATCCACTTTCTTAGTCGGGCCGGGGGCCACGAACGTGCGCAGCCCGGTATTCACAGTTAGATTGAAGTTCGCCGTTCCTCCCGGCGTGGGAGTCACGGTTTGCGGCGTCATCGAACAGGTTGACTGGACGGGGAGCCCGCTGCAGCTCAGCGTCACTTGCTGCGAGAATCCGTTGATCGATGTGATCGAGATTCCGAAGGTCGCCGCCTGGCCGGCCGGAACGGTAGCCGATGTTGCCGAAGGCGTAATGGAGAAATCGGCATTCACGCCGGTCCCGGTGCCGGAGAGCAGCACCACGTGCGGGCTTCCCGGCGCGTTATCGGATACGGTGATCGATCCGGAACTCGATCCCTGCGATGCCGGAGTATACGTGACGACTATCGTGCAAGTGGTGGTGGGCGGAAGCGGTGATGCGCACGTATTTAACTGCGCAAAATCTCCGCTCGCGGTAACCGAACTAATCCCCAGCGTCGACTGTCCGATATTCGTCACCACGATGGATTTCGGGCTGCTGGTTACGCCCACCGGCTGATTTCCAAATGCCAGGCTGCTCGGCGTAAAGCTGATTCCCGGCGCCGGGGTTCCCGTTCCGCTCAAAGTAATCACTTGCGGGCTGCCCGGTGCATTGTCGGTAATTTGAATTGTGCCGCTGCGGATTGCCTACCGCCGTGGGCACAAACACCACGCCGATAGCGCAATTCGCATTCACGGGCAAACTCGAGCCGCAAGTGCTGGACTGGATGAAGTCCCCCGTAACCACAATGCTCGAAATGGCCAAGGGTCCGCTGCCCGTGTTGCTCAGCGTGACGCCTTGCGCGGGACTGGTCGATCCCAGGGTTTGCGCCGCGAAGCCGAGATTGGTCGCGGACAGCGTAGCGACGGGCTGCACCAGCCCGTTTCCAGAAAGCGTCACGCTCTGCGGGCTGTTCGGCGCATTGTCAATCAAAATCAGAGCACCTGAGCTCGCGCCCGCAGCCGTCGGCGTGAACGTCACGTTGATCACGCAGTTGGCGTTGGCTAGCAGTGCCACTCCGCAGTTGTTGGTTTGTGTAAAGGCCCCGCTCGCCGCAATACCCGTGAAGGCAAGCGCCGCGCCGCCTGTATTGGTGATGGTCACCGGTAGAGGGGCGCTGCTGCTGCCCACGGATTGATTTCCAAACGCAAGGCTCGCAGTCGAAAACCCGATTGCCGGCGTTCCCACTCCGTTTCCGGTAAGCACCAGGCTATGAGGGCTGTTTGGCGCGTTGTCCACAAGCACAAGGGCGCCGACACTGGAACCCGCCGCCGTCGGTGAAAACGTAACGTTAATCACGCAATTGTTATTCGTCAGCAGTGGCACCCCGCAATTGTTCGTTTGGTTGAATGCTCCGTTGGCCACGATCGCTGAAAACGAGAGCGGAGTGGTTCCGGTGTTGGTGACGGTGATCGCTTGCGCCGTGCTGGTGCTGCCCACAAGCTGGTTTCCAAACGATAGAGTTACCGGCGAGAAAGTGATTCCCGACGAGGCCAGTCCCGTCCCGCTAAGGGTCACTGTCTCCGGGCTGGTGGGAGAATTATCCGTGATCACCAGCGTTCCGGTACGCAAGCCCGTCGCCGTCGGCGCAAATTGAACGCCAATTGCGCAGCCGGTGCCGGCAGGCAGGGTCGCTCCGCACGTAGTTGCCTGGATGAAGTCGCCCGTCGTCGCAATACTTGTGATCGTCAAGCGGTCCGCTTCCCGCGTTCGTCAGCGACACTCCCTGCGACGTGCTCAGCGTGCCGATGGATTGCGGCACAAATCCCAAAACGGTAGGCGACACGGTGGCCACTGGCGCGATCACTCCGGTTCCCGTCAGCAGGAAAACCTCGGGACTGTCGGGCGCGTTGTCCACCAGAGTGAGCGCACCGGTGCTCGAGCCGGCGGCGGTCGGTGTAAACGTGACGTTGATGACGCAGTTCGTGGTCGGCTGCAGCGGCAAGTTGCAATTGTTGGTCTGTGAAAATGCTCCGCTGGCCACGATGCCGCTAAATGTCAGGGCAGCGCTGCCTGTGTTTGTCACGGTGATTGGTTGAGCAGCGCTCGTGCTGCCCACCGACTGGTTGCCAAATGCAAGGGACGACGGCGCCACGCTTACACTGGGCGAAGGGTTCCCGGTCCCGCTCAGGTTTACCACGTGCGGGCTGCCCGGAGCATTGTCTTGAATACTCAGCTGAGCATTTCGCGATCCCGCCGCGGAGGGCTTGAAGGTGATGCTGAACGAGCAGGTCCCGCCCGCGACCACAGAATTGCCGCAGGTATTGGTTTGCGCGAAATCTCCCGCGTTTGTCCCGGTGATGCTCACGCTGGTGATCGACAACACCGAATCGCCGTTATTGAGCGTGACGGTTTGAGCCGAGCTCGTTGAATTCACTGCCTGCCCTGGGAAAATCAGGCCGGCAGGGTTTAGCGCGATTCCCTGGGCTGAGACGATCACCTTGGAGATGAACGCGTCGCAATTGCCTGCGGGAGTGGATTGGGCCGGATTGGAAAGTGGGAAATCGAGCGAGCAGGTTTGCCCGGTGACGAATGCGCCGGGATTCGTCGGGTCGGCAGGATTCGACTCGATCGCAATTCCGTTTCCGCTCTCCGTGTTGGTGCCGCCCAAATAGGAGGAATACACAAGCGCGGCCGCCGTGGAGTTCAGCTTGGTTATGAACGCGTCTGCGTTTCCCCCGCCATATTTCGGCTGGAACACGGGCGTTGTCGTCGGGAAATCCTGCGAGACAGTTGTTCCAACCACGTAAACATTTCCGTTCGGATCGAAAGCGATTCCGTTGCCCTGGTCAGCCAGCGTGCCTCCCAGGTAGGTGAAGTAGAGAAGCGATGCCGCGTCGGTTGTCGTCGTATTCACTTTCGCTATGAAGGCGTCGCCCTGACAGTGGCCGGAATCGATCCAACGGAACCCGGCGGAAAATCGCAATTCGGTTGAACAGCGCCCCCGGGGGGAGTAAATCCAAGCGAAGTTGCCACCGATTTCGTGGTGCCAACCACGTATGCATTTCCACTGGCATCAGCAGCTACTCCGTTTCCTTGGTCCAGTGCGGTTCCGCCGATAAACGTGGAATAAGATAGAGACGGCGCGCCGACCAGATTAGTATTCACCTTGGTCAGAAACGCGTCCCCTCCCCCGGTTGCGGTGATTTGGAATCCTCCCAGGGTCGGGAAATCCGCGGAAGTCGCAAAGCCGGTCACGTAAGCGTTTCCCGAAGTATCGGCTGCGACTCCGAAGCCGGAGTCTTCGCTGGTGCCTCCGATATAACTCGAATATAGAAGTGAAATTCCGGTGGCGCTAAATTTCGCGATGTACCCGTTGGTGATGCCATCCAGGCCGATGGTCGGGACCGTGTTTCCTTTGAAACCATTCAGGATCGGGAATGGCGCGGGCTCCGGTGCCGGAGGGACGATGAGGACAGTGGGAAGAATCATCGGCGTGGTTTGGCCCGTCACATAGGCATTTCCGTCCGCATCCACGGCGATTGCCGTTCCGGTCACGTCTTCGTAATTGCCGAGAAAAGTCGAGTAGACCAGCGCGGACCCGGCGGTATTTAACTTGGAAATGAATGCGTTGGAAACGATGAATCCGCTGGGGTTAAAACTGGCGCCACACTTTCCGTCGCCTCCGCACGATGGATCCCATACTGGCAGCGTTACAGGAAAATGCGGCGAAAAAGTGGTGCCGGTAACGTACGCATTTCCGAAACTATCCACCGCGATTCCGTTCCCAAAATCCTGATTCTCGCCGCCCAGGTACGTGGAGTAGAGCAGCGTTTTTCCGTCCGCGCTCAGCTTGGTCACGAATGCATCTTGCGGAAAGTCATCCCCGCCGCCGTGGTCCGGCTGCAGCGCGTGGGCGACAGGGAAGTCAACCGAATGAGTGCTTCCTACCACGAATGCGGTGCCGTCACTTGCCACTGCAATTCCGTTGGCCACGTCAATTCCGGTGCCGCCCAGGTACGTGGAATAGGACAAGATCGGGTCAATCGTCAGCGGGTAGCGACGGTCGTATTTTCCAACTTGAAATGCAATTGTGCGCGCGCCCTTCTTCGCAAATCCGGCTGCAACAGGCCGACGTACGCCTTTCACTTCCTGGTACGCCACCGGCTTGTGCATCACCAGGTCGCCCTGCTTCATGCTGATAATCAATTCGCCTTGATTATCCGTGCTCACTTGCTTCGCGCCGTGAAACACCAATTGGATCAGTTCCGCGCTCGCACCCGGCGCAACCACAAAGTCGTATTCCAGCTGCCGTTGCGTCCCGTAATAAATCAAATCGATTCCGGGATAAACTTTGCGTTCCGCAACCTTGCGAAAGTTCGGAACATTGGTGTGCCAGCCGGATGGCTGGTTGCCGATAAAATAGTTGCTCTTTCCAGGCAGTTCGTCCATCGCAGCAATCCGCGGCGCGGGATTCGCTCCCAGCAATCCCATCCGCAACACTGCCGTGACTTCGTTTGTTCCCTTCGGATCGCGACTCCCAACCGTCTTGCCAGCGCCGGATGAAGTCTTGCTCAGCGTAAATACAGCTTCACTCGGCGTCAAAAACAGCGCGTAGCCATTTCCACGCGCCAAAAATTTCACGCGGCTGTCCGATTGTCCGTGGTTAGCTTCGAACGCGAGCGGCAATTTGCCGTATTGCTCCGCCATCTGATTCTTGGTGGGAATCCTGGCTTCAACGCCGCCAGTGATTCCATTCCACCGCGCTGGGAATTGCCAGTTCGCGAGGGCGTGGGGAGCACTGGCTCCTCGCTCGTCCCTCGAGTGGCCAGCGTCCACAGCGACGCGCAGTAAAGCATCACAGCCGCAAGGCCGATGGTGGCGCAAAGTGGCGCCACCCAACGTAACGGCTTGGGCGTTCGCATCGAGAGTTCGTGATTTCTCATCGGTATCTCCCTCCTAGGCTCAATCGGGGGAGCCAGGGGTAGATTTGTTGACACCTATACGAACAGGTAGACCCGGTGCCACGGGTGTAGAAGCATCTGGCTCGCCACATCCCCATCTTGCTGTAAAATTAAGATAAATAAGGTGTTTACTAGTATCGCAGGGCCCCGATCCGCGGAGATTGTTCACGATCGTTCACTTGACCCATCTCCAGCAGTCCTGTTTTGCAGACAAATCACAATCTCCGCGGCCCGGCGCGGTGATTTGGACTAAAGTGGTTTAGTTCCAGGAGTTTGCGGATAGTCCAACTTGCAGTGATTGCCAGCGGAGCGAGAGATCTCCGGCAGATGGAGTCCGACGCTTTCCATCGGACCCGCGCAATTCCCAAATGCTTGAACAGAAGCTAATTTCCGAACGGTGGCTCTTCTATCATGTAGCCGCTTGCAGATGATTGCCTGCCCCGCTGGCTTGAACCGGCGGGGAAAGGGACTTGAGTTCTGTGGTAGCATCCCACCCGAAATTTATGGCTGAGGCGCCCGACCCAGACAACTTCGCAAGCGATCCATCTCCCGTCGAAAATTCCGCGGTTGCCAATGGCCGCTCACTCGGCTCTCCCGCTGCAGCCACCAAACTGATTTTCGCAACGGCGATCTTCGCCAGCGCCTTCTTGTTGTTCCAAGTGCAGCCTCTGATCGCCAAGATAATCCTGCCCTGGTTCGGCGGCGTTGCCGCGGTCTGGACCGTCTGCCTTTTGTTTTTCCAGGTTGTCCTTTTGCGGGCTACTCCTACGCACATTTCCTGACGCGAAATTTCAGCCCGCGCGCGCAAGTCTGGATTCATTCTGCCCTGGTCGTTGCCAGCCTGCTGGCGCTGCCGATCCTGCCAAAAGATAGCTGGAAGCCCTTGGGAACCGAAGACCCCGCCCTGCGCATCCTGTTGGTGCTAGCAGTGACGGTGGGCTTGCCCTATTTCCTGTTGTCGAGCACCAGCCCGCTGCTCCAAGCCTGGTATAGCCGCAGCCGCGCCGGGATCACGCCGTATCGCTTCTACGCACTTTCCAACGCCGGGTCGATGTTGGCGCTGCTCAGCTTTCCGGTTCTGATCGAGCCGAATTTCTCCAGCCCGCGCCAGGCAATGGGTTGGTCCCTCGCCTACGCCGCGGTCGCAATTCTGTGCGCCGTGATTGCGGTGCGTTCTCATGGCGAATCACCCACGGCCCCGAATCCGCATGTTGCGCCTCATCTCGATTGGAAAACTCAATCGCTGTGGGTAGCGCTAGCGGCCTGTGGATCGGCTCTGCTGCTCGCCGATCACCAATCACATTTCACAAAATATCGCCGCAGTCCCATTTCTCTGGGTCCTCCCGCTCAGTTTGTACCTGCTCAGTTTCATCTTGTGCTTCGAAGGCCACGGCTGGTACCGGCGCGATGTCTTTCTCCTGCTGCTCTGTTTTGCGCTGGGCGGAATGGCCTACACGCTCGAACAGGCGGCAGCGAATCCTCGCCTCAGTTTGCTGATTGTGATTTTCTGTTCCGGTCTATTCATCTGCTGCATGTTCTGCCACGGCGAATTGGCGCGCCTGAAGCCGCCGGCGTCGCAATTGACAGCGTTTTATTTGATGTGTTCACTCGGCGGCGCGGCAGGCGCGGTATTTGTCGCGCTTGTGGCGCCTCGCGTCTTTTCCGGATTTTACGAACTCGAGGCCGCCATGGCGCTTTGCGGAATATTGATGCTGCTGGTTCGCGTCCGCGATCCCGGCAACAAATTCTTCAGCACGGGATGGGAGCCCGGCATTCTGGTTTTGATCGCGCTGTTGGTTACGCTGCTGGCCAGTCTCGCCAGGATCGTCAAGCAACAAGGCTCGAGCGCGCGCCTGATGGAGCGGAATTTCTACGGCGTTCTCCGGCTGATCGACGACGTCACCCCGTACGCACTTTCCCCCGGTGGGATACCGTACACCTGGTGGCAGCGCCGGTACTGCCGCTTGATGAACGGCACCATCAATCACGGAATGCAATTCCTCGCGGACGATCGCAGAAAGGAGCCGATCTCCTATTACAGCCCGATTTCCGGCATCGGCATCGCGCTAAAAGCTGCTGGCATGCGAGGCGCGTTGCGTGTGGGAATCATCGGACTAGGCGCGGGCACACTGGCGGCTTACGGCCGCGCCGCAGACCAGTACACGTATTACGAAATCAATCCGCTGGACGTTGAGATTGCCAACCGGGATTTCACTTTCCTAAGGGACTCGCAGGCCAAAATACAAATCATCCCCGGAGATGGCAGGCTTTCCCTGGAGCGCGAATCGCCCCAACAATTCGATGTGATCGCAGTGGACGCCTTCTCCGGCGATTCGATTCCCGTGCACTTGCTCACCCGCCAGGCCTTCGAGCTTTATTTCCGCCAGCTCAAGCCGGACGGGGTGCTCGCCGTTCATGTTTCGAATTTGTATTTGGATCTTCAGCCGGTGGTAAAGGGCGCGGCGGCGGCGATGAACAGGGAAGCGGTATTGATCACCAATCAAAATGACCTTTCGCAAGGAATCCTGGGCGCGAATTGGATTTTGGTGGGAAGCCGGCAAGGTTTTGCGGGCCAAGTCGAAATCGAAAGGGCCGGAAATATTCTGAACACTTTCAGCGGCGGTCAGTTGTGGACGGATGAGTACAGCAGCCTATTCAAATTGTTGCGATAGGATGGCAGGAACACTTCACGGGTGCGGCGCAAATCCAGTAAGAAAGTTTGGCGTTCGAGCAGGAACTAGCAGAGCCAGTGTGGCCGCTAGCGCGTTCGGGTAAAGGTTAGATCCGCCTTCGATCCCGCCTGCGACCAAGTCCCTGCGATTTGTGCGCGGTCGTTGCTGAAGGTCCCTTCATAAATCCCTCCAACCTTGGAAACCGTAAACCGCAAAGTGGCTTTGTTCGCGTCGAACGCGATGGAATCGACCGGAAATGAAGCGCCTTGATTGACGCTATCGATAACTCCGGAATACGACCCATCGCTCAACTTGGAAATATTCACCACTAGCTTCAATTTCCCAGCCAGGATGCCTTCCCAGGTGCCTTCCAGCCTTGCCGGACCAACGGGGACGACGGGGGCGGGTTTAGCAGCAGCTTTGCCAGCAGCCTTGCCGGCATCCTTGCCAGCGCCTGCCTTCTCCGGCTGCAACTGCGGCTGTGCGCAGCCCAGTAGCATGGCCAGCGACAGCAAAAGAGTCAGGTTAAAAATTGCCCGTGCTGACGCCCGCAGTGCCATTTATGGGTTCCTCCCAAGTGAATCCGAATACTTCGCTGCATTCTCTACTGAGGGCAGATGGATGTCAACGCGAAAACTCAGCAACAAGACCTGCGAATCAATAACGGGAATCGATTCCTCGCGGCAATTTACTCGAAAAGGATATTCAGAATTAATCCGCATAAAATCAGCGCCAACGGAAAGATAAGTTGAATAATGTGCGACCCAAAAAGAGGTTTACCTTTCGCAAAAACGCCGCATCGAATGGCAATTCGCCAGCGAACTGTACGGATTATTTCTTCACGTCATTCACTGATTGCGGAATCCGGAGTTGCTCCGAAATGTTTGAGAAGTTAGGAATTTCTCCACGGCTGATCTTGAGTGCGATTCCGTCGCGGAGCAGTTCTGGACTTGTTCCGCAAACTGTGAAGACGTTCGCGGAAATGCGCATACAAATGCGCATCAGACCTAAGTTGTTGTTTTTCTTTATCGTACTGGGAAGACTAGGCGTCTCGTTCTGATTAACTTCTTGAATCGCGTGAGTTTTTTCTTGCTATCGCCGAAAAACGATTGCACTATGCAGGCATCGTGGGCGAGTGTTCTCGCGGCTTTTGAGCGCGTGCGATTTAGGGAGGGGTAGAAAATGTCACTCAAATTTAGGCGGCTGTGGAAAGAGCAGAAAGCTCAAGACCTGGTCGAGTATGCTCTGATTATGCTGATGGTGGCTCTTGCCGCGGTTGCCGCTACCAAGAAGCTTTCCGGTACGATCGGTAATTCCTATACCGCCATGACCTCGGATATCAATATTGCCGGCGGGAATGGAGCGGGCATCGCCTCCGCTACCACCGCAGCCACCTCGAGCGTCAGCGCCGCCATTGGCGCAGACGTCGCCGCTGCCGCCGCTGGAAAAGGCTTCATTGGCGCGCTTGCTGCCCTCGCTGCAGCCACGAACAACGCCACCACTACTGCAACCGCCGCCATCGCGGCTGTCGCAAACGCCGAAGCTGCGGGTAAAGCCTCAGCGAACGCACAAGCGAACGTTGTAGCCAACGCCGTTGCCGCTGTGATCGCAGCCGTCAACGCCGCTGCTACCGCCGCTGCAGCGGGCAAGGCGAATGCCGTCAATGTCGCCGTCGTTGCAGCCTCCGCTGCCGCCGGTGCAGTTGCGGGCGCCTTCGCTACAACCACCGCCGCCGGTGCTGGCAGATTTGGTGGCGCTGCCGCCGGTGCCGGTGCAGGCTATCGCTTCGGGAGCCGGCGCGGGAAACTAGCAAACATCGGAACTTGGTTGAATTTTTTTGTGAAGGCCCAATTACCCGCTGGTCCGCATTGAAATGTGACGGTGTGGACCAGCAGTAAAGCTCCCTGTTCCGAAACTCCCTATACTTCTCGCCGTTCTTCTTTTTGAATGCCCGCGCGTTCATTCGATTCCCCAGGAAGCGGTTTTCAGTTTACTGATTGGCAGTCGCGGTCACGGAGCGTATTGGTTTTTCGACTGCTTCTGGATATGATTGCGCGACTGCCGTAATTCCTCCAGACCATAGGGAGCATTAGCGAGAGCGGCAGACGGGTGTGCTGTGCGTAATCTCGGTCCAATCAAGCGAATCGCCATCAATACTTTCATCCTCTTTCACCTTGTGGCGATTGTGTGTTGGGCCGTGCCCCTGAACACACTTCTGATTTCAGTGGTGAACATCAAGATTTTGCCTTACGTGGTCTTGGTTGGTCTGGACCAGAATTGGGGCCTCTTTGCACCGACTCCGCTGAGCCTCAACTGCCGTGTCGAGGCGGAGATTACCTACGCCGATGGTTCCAAAACGGTTTGGAAATTTCCGCTGCCGCAGGATTTTGGCCACTCCTATTTCAAGGAACGCGATCGTAATTGGAGCAACGGTTCCATTCGAATGAATTCGAACTTCGCGCTTTGGCCCGATGCAGCCCGGTTCGTCGCGCGGCTCAACAACAATCGCAGCAGCCCACCCGCTTCCGTGAAGTTTGTCCGCTACTGGTCTCAGATCGGCCCTCCCGGATCCACTGATCCGGAACCCTACGACCATTACTCATTCTTCACCTACGCCGTGAAGCCCGGGGATCTGCAGTGACGGTCCGATCGCTGGTACAGGACTGGAACGAATTTTTCTTCAAGCCGCAGCCGCCTACCGCGGTGGCGCTGTTTCGAATCCTCTATGGGCTCCTTACCATTGTCAACCTCCTGATGCTGCGCCCGGAGTGGTCCATGTGGTATGGCCCGCATGCGTTCATGAGCATGGATACCATGCATACGGTTGATAAATTCATCAGGATCAATTTTTTCGAGTTATTGCCGCTAACCAATTTCTGGATCAATTCCTTTTTCTGGTTCTTCCTGCTGGTGGCCATCTTCCAGACCGTCGGATACATGACGCGCTTCAGTTGCGTTTCGGTGTTTCTATGTCTGATGTCGATTCACTCGCGCAATCCCTACATTTTGAATGGTGGCGATCAGGTGATGCAGTGCATGGGCTTTTTCCTGATGTTCGCGCCGGCGGGTGCGGTTCTCTCGGTCGATCGCTGGCGCAGGATTCGCCAAGGGAAGGAATCCGCGGACCAGATTCCCCTTTGCGCGCCGTGGGCGCAGCGCATGATCCAAATCCAGGCCTCCGTCCTTTATTTCGCCACCTTTTACTATAAATCGCAGGGCCCCTGGTGGATCAATGGCACCGCCTTTCATTACGCAAGCCGGCTTTTGGAATTCCAGCACTTTCCAATGCCCCTGATCCAAAATCTCTACGTACTCAGGGCGCTGACCTGGAGCACCCTGGTGATCGAATTCAGCCTCGGTGTGTTGGTTTGGTTTCGAGACTTGCGCTATCGGGTGCTGCTGGCCGGTCTGTTCCTGCATATGGGCATCGAATATGCCATGGTCATCCCCTTGTTTGAGTGGGCCTCGGTGTCTACCTACGTGACGTTTATTTATCCCGAGGATTTATCGCGTGCCGGCGCATGGCTTTGCAATCGCATCGGCCCTCGGCCCCGTGAACTTTGGATTTCCAGCTTGAATTGGAACCGCGGGAAAACGCAGGAACGTGAAGCTCCTGCGCAGATCAAAGCATGAGTGGCGGCCACCCGATCAGAGTGCAGTTACTGAGGTACGGGCCGCCTTCACAGCCTGCGGAAAAATGCATTTAGGTGTCATTCCGAACGAAGTGAGGAATCCAGAGTTACTCCCAAATGCTTGAGAAGTGGGGTATTTCTCCATAGCTCGTATCGAGTGTCATTCTATCGAACAACAATTCCCGGCTTTCTCCGCAGACTCTTCAGCCGCGCCCCGGTATCGATGGTCGTGATCGGAGCAAGGAATCCCGCGCAACCTTCCTATATCTGCTTGCCGGCTGACTAGGACGCGGACCGCTCAGCCACCTTTTTCACAGCGCATACTTCGTACGTCTGAACACCAACGGTGCGATCGAGCCCAATTGCGACCACTTTCCTTCCATGGTCATCATGTTCTTCTCGATCTTCCCATCATAAGTAGCTGCGAGCGATTTGAACTCCAGCGTCAGCGACGATCCATCACGCGTTACGCTGGTTGCCGGTATTCCGGTCGATCCCTGGTCCAGGCTATCCAACGTGACGGTATAGGTCTGTCCGCTGTGACTGAGGTGCAACATCAATCGGAATTTGTGCTCGCCGAGATCGAGAGTGCCAGACCAGATGCCATCAATGTCTGTTGGTTTGGCCAGCGTCGCATGCTTGAAGTCGAGCGGGAACTGCTGCCCGTTCTGCGTCCAGGTCCCCCGAATCGCGGCTCCGCCTGGATCGACCTTTCCATCATAAAAACCTTTTACCGGAGCCACCGCGAAGACCAGCCTTGTGCCATTGAGCCCCATCCCCGTCACCGGAAGGTCAGCAAGCGCCTGTTCGATGCAGTCCATCGTCGCCCGCAGGCTGCCATTGCCTGCTTTAGCGACATGTAAAACAAGATGCGCGCTGATGGCGCCATTTTTGAGTTCGCCAATCCAGTCCCCGGTTATGTTCTGCGCATTCGCGGCCCCTGCCATGGAAAGGGCCAGTGCCATCATCAAAAGGATTTTCTTCATGTTCCGCTGTCTCCTGGTTCCGCCACTTGCAGCTATCTCCCGGAAATCGAATGGCCAAATCTATCGTAGATAAGCGGTCCAGTGCAACCGCGCGTTAATAAGTAGCGCCGCTACTCCTTGCGGCCGCGTGCGCCTGCGCCGGATATTCCGTCAATTTCGGCTGCTCTCCGGCAGGGTCCACCATCCAGACACGTCGGTTCTTGAAGTAATCGATCAATTCCTGATTTTTCGCCGCGCCCATGTCCCGCGCCCAAACAATTCTCGATCCGTCAATCTCCGCTTCGTTGTGCACCCAGTCGTAGACATAATTGGGATCGGGATCGTAAGTCACGAATACCAAATGATCGCCCGCCTGCGCATTTAACCGCTCCGCGATGCGGGCACGGCCCGTCTGCAACGGAATTGAACTGAACCATTTCGACGGCCACTCCGATTTCGTTTTCCAATACGCTTCAATCGGTCCCGCGGCCGCCACCCGCGCCAACAGCATCAAAAAACAAATCGCCGGCACGCAGCGCGCCAGAAATAATCCCACCGGTTTTCCACGCCAGGTCCACTCGCGAACCTCGCGCATCGCCAGCAGCACAATCGCAATGGCCACGCAAATCGCCGGCGACGAGTAATGCACAAAATAAAAAAGCTCCAGTCCCAGTCCCGCGGTAAATACGCCAGCGCACAGAAGCAAAAATCGCGTTTCCCAACGCACGGTTCTCCACTTCCATCCTTTCGGCAGAATCACCCCAGCCACCAGCAAGGGAAGCGTGAATACCGGGCCCAGATAAAAAAACCAGAATTTCGCAAGCTTCAGGATTTCCAAAAAGGCCATGCCCCCAATCGACCGGCTGTCCCTGTAATTCGTCAATTCCAGATCCACATAGAAATGTCGCAGCGCTTCGTGCCGGTAATCCGGAATCGGCCGGGCCGATTGCCACAGGAAATAAGGCGACACAGCGTAAGTGTTCCGGTTCAGTGTCTGCGGCATCAGAAAAGGATTTCCGGTCACGCGCCAAAAGTAATATCCCATCCCCGCCGCGGCCAGCATCACCACAAGCAATAGCGGCGCGGCCACTCGACGCATCGCCGCGCCAAATTCTTTCCCTTTTCTCCGCATCATCCAAATAATCAAAGCCACGCCCACCGGCACGCTAAGAATGAATCCTTCATAAGGACGCGAATTCGCCAGAATCGCCAAGCCCAATCCCAAGATCAGAGCATCGCGAACCCGCTCGCTTCTCATAATTCGCGGCAGCGCGCCCAGAACCAGCGCTCCTCCCGTAGCAGCCACCGCGCCGCCCCAATAGCTGTTGGCCCAATAACTGAACACTCCAAATCGCATCACCGCCAGCAATCCGCCCAGCAGCGCCCATTCCGGCCCACCCATCCCTGCAACATCCAGCAAATCGCGGCGCACATCGCTCCAATGCTCAGCCACACTCCAAAAAAAGCATGTCCCGCAATCACTCGCCCAGCCGCCAGCACAATGCCCTGCGCCGGGGGATACATCGATGAATACGTTGGCTGCATATTGGCAAATAAAGTTTCGAAATGGATCCACATCGGATGAGCAGGATTCGCCAGCCGTCCGTGCATCAAGGTATCCGCCAGCAGCAAATGGCTGAACTCGTCATCAATATGCGGTTGCGGTACGGGAAGAATCGGCAGCACGGCGGCGCGCGCCCCTAACGCAGCCAATCCCACTACAAGCACCGATAAATTTCTTCTGCGAGCCAGCGATCCGAAAAGTTCTTCCAGGTGTGAAAAAAAATTGGAACCAAATGAAGGAACCGCAAACGCGATGCACACCGCCGCAATCACCACTCCGAATTCAATCCAAAGCAACACGATCGGCGCTTTCTCCCAAGCTCCATCGCACTATATAGCTAACCCCCACCCTTCTCCCCGATTCTCTTTTCGCGCTGTTGCGCTCACCGGCACTGCCAGCCTGCAAGAGCGGAGAATCGAACTCGGTGTCATCCCGGACGAAGCGCGGTTTCCGTGCCTCGATGGTTTTGATCGAGGTGAGGGATCGCGGGCAAATCCCAAATGCTCGAGCAGAAATGAATTTCTTGATCGATGGATGTCGGTTTCTTATTCGCACTCACTCAGCGCTTCACCAGCCGCATTGACCACCCAGGGGGATTAACAGGAATCACGAATTCCGTCCCCGGCCGCGCCGCCTCAAATTGCTCCGCGTACGCGCCGAAATGCATATCCTGAAACGCGGGATATCTCCAATCCTTCACGATTCCGAATCCCATCACCACAAGACAAAATCCCGCCAGCAGCCGCACCGGCCGCGGACTCTTCGCGCTCAGCGCGAATACCAGCGCCGTCACAAACGCCAGCATCGGCAGAAACCAGTAACGCATCCCCGCTCGCGGCAGTGCCAGCGTTTGCCAGGCCGACGCATTCGACCACAATCCCATGTTCGGCGAAATCAAACACGCCACAAACATCACCGCGGCAAACACGATCAACAATTTAATTTCCAGCGGCCCTCTACTCAGCGAATAAACCACGGGAATCAATCCCACCGCCGTAACCGCCACGGCAGCCACCACGCTTTTCAAGCACAAGCCATTCATCCCCACCAGCGCGCCCAGAAATATCTGCCCCGCAACAATCTTGAAAAATAATGCCGGAGTAGCGCCCAGCACTTGCGCCCGGTGAAAATGCGAAAAAGCGATCGCCGCGGCCTGAACAAGCGCTCCCGCAAACAGCACAATCGTCAGCACCAGCCCCCAGTTCCCGCGCCGCTTCCACCAGGTCACCGCACTGATCGGCGCCAGCACAATCACAAACGGCCCGGTCAGCGCGCACAACCCCACAATAAGTAAATCAAAACACCGCCACGCCCATTCCTTCGTCTCCGCCGAAACAATCACCAGAAAACAAAGCAGCGCCAGAAACCATTGCGAGTTCGGAAAAATCGCCATCACTTCTTCGCTGTTCGGTAGTGCCAAATACAAGCCCGCCAGAAACAGCCGCGTCGGAATAGTTCCGGCCCACGATAGCCGCCGTGAAAGTAACAGCCACACCGGCAAAGCCTGCGTCACAATGGCAAACGTATTAAGAACCAGCGGCGCCCGCGCCAATCCGAATGGCTGCGCCACCAGCCCCACCATCCGCAAATACAAAATAAAATATTTCGCAAACGGCCAGAACAGACTGCGAATCCCCGCCTGGTACGCATCCGCATAAATGACCGTCCCGTCCTCCGCCCAGAACTGAGCGTGAAAAATCGCATCCGGCCGCCGCGAAATAACAATCGCCACCGCGCACAGAAACACAATCCCGCGAAATTCCCAACTCTCCATCCACCCATATCGCTCGGGCGAGCCGCCGCCAATAAGCGTGCCTGAACTTCTCCCGCTCAATCAATCCGCCTCGTGATTTGGTAATTCCGTCGCCGAAATCAACACGAACAAAATTTTTATCGGCCCTGCGCGCGCTCACTCACCCAAAAACGATCGAACAGCGCCACGTGCGACACCTGCTCCTGCCGGTTCACGATGAACGACCGGTCATTCTCCACCCAATCCGCGCGAAACACGATGTGGAAAGGCAATCGCACCGTCAATCGCAGCTTTCCCGTCGCGGCTTCCAGGATCAAAATCGCATCGCGATCGCGACTTTCGCGATACGGCACGCTCACGAATTTCCCGTCCGCGCTGAACATCGGCAGGGACAAACCTTCGCCAGCCTTATGCATTTCCCACACCACCGCCTTCCGCTCCACATCGATCAATCGCACCCCGTCGCTTCCGTTCGAGGTGACGATCCATGTTCCCTCACCCGTGGGCTGGCGAATCCAATCTCCCCGAAAAAATCCGTCCACCACTTTTTCCGCTTGCCCTCCCGCCGCCGGAACCCGCCACGTTTCCTGCCGGCCTTCCCGCTGCGATGTGTACACGATCCACTGTCCATCGGGCGACCACACCGGCCACGAATCGGCGGTGGCATCGTTCGTCAATTGGCGTAAATTCGATCCATCCACGTTCTGCGTCCAGATGTCCGAATTCCCGGTCGCGGTTGAAGCAAAGGCCACCTGCGCGCCGCCCGGCGAAAGCGAGGAATGCGCCACCGCATTGCCGCCCACGGCCGTAATCTGCCGTGGCGTCACGCTTCCGCCAAGCGGCGCCATCCATAAATTGCGACTGCCTCGCGCGGGGCTGTTGAACAGCAACACGCCGCCCTTCCGCGAAACGTACGTCCACAGTGGGTCCCACGCGGCGTCGAGCAAGCGAACCGCCGCGCGGCCGTTTGCATCGGCATCGCCCACCAGCGGAACTTTCCAGATTTCGCGCCGCCATTGATAGGCGGTCGCCAGCAGCCGCGAACCGTTCACCGAAAGGTTCTGCACGTTGAAGCCTTCTCCAATCGTCGCTGTAACCCGCAAGATCGATCCGTCCTGAACATCCAGAATTCCCAGATCATAGTGCGCCAGCTGGCGCGAAATCGGCACGTACGAAACGGCCAAGTGCCGATTATCCGGAAGCCACGCATGTTGAAACACTCCTTCGTTGCCCCGCGTAAAGTGCGTCACTTGCCGCTCTTGCCCGGTCTTCACATCAATCACAAACAGGTTGCTCGGTGCGAACAGCCCTCCCCGGCAATACGACAGCCAGCGATTATCCGGAGACCATGCTGGCCGGATCACTCCTCCCGGAATCGCCCGCCCGAGTGGGCGCGCTTCTCCTCCGTCGAGAGTCGTGACCGCAAGCGTGACCGTCCCATCGGGCACGCCGTGGTAATACGCGATGCTTCGCCCATCCGGGGAGGGCTCCGGCATCTGCGCATCAGTCAAAATCTTTTGGGCTTGCCCTCCCAACACTCCAATTCGCCACACGCTGGATCCTCCGCTTTCGAACCGCGTGTAGTAAACGGTTTCGCCATCGGGTGCGAATGCCAGGTCCGATTCTTCCGCCGTGTCGTTGGTCAGTCGCACCGGCTCGCCGCCGGAAACTTGACGAAGCCAGATATCCGGCGTTCCGCCGTGGTCGGAGACAAACACGAACGAGCGTCCGTCGGGCGATAGCGCCGACGAGGTTTCCGTGCCGCCATAATTGGTCAGCTGCGTGGCGGCGATTTGCGCCGTGAGTTGCGCCGCCGGCGCCGCGCCGTGCCGCACTTTAAGAAAGATCGTGAACGCCGCGCTCGCTGCCAGCGCGCCGACGGCCACCGCCGCTGCAAGGATTCGCCAGTGGCTCAGCCAACCGCCAGCGGGCGCCGCCGGAACCGCCTGCTCGTTTCCGCCACCTGCCAAGGACTCCTCAATCTCGATGCGTCCATCGCCAATATCCCGCAGCCGCTTCTGAGGATCCTTCTGCAAGCAGCGGCCCAGCAGATCCCGAACCTTGGCGGGCATACGGGCCGGCAATGCCTGCCAATCCGGTTCACTCGTTAGTACCGCGGCCAGAATTTCCGCTGGGTTCTCGCCAGGAAATGCTCGCTTCGCGGTGAGCAGTTCGTAGAGCACGCAACCAAACGCCCAAATGTCGGTGCGCTTGTCGACTGGCTTGCCGCGCGCCTGCTCCGGGCTCATGTAAGCCGCGGTTCCCAGGATCGCGCCGGCCATCGTCGCGGCGTCAGCCAGCGTGGGCGAATCGGAGGGATCGCCACCTGCGGAATCGGCCGCAAGCGCCTTCGCCAACCCGAAGTCCAGCACCTTCACTTTGCCTTCGGGAGTCACTTTCACATTGGCGGGCTTCAGGTCGCGGTGGATGATGCCTTTCTCATGTGCGGCTTCGAGCGCTTCGGCGATCTGCGCGGCAAATGGCCAGAGCTTCTTCCGCCTGCAACGGTCCTGCTTTGGCGAGCTGCTCCTGCCAGCGTTTCGCCGGAAACCAACTCCATCGCCAGGTAGCTCGCGCCGCTGGAAATCTCCAGCCCATAAATCGCCGCTATGTTGGGATGATTGAGCGCCGCCAGCATCTTGGCTTCGCGTTCGAAACCGCGAGAGCCTGTCTCGATCATGAGCAAACGCTTCCGGCAGAACCTTGATGGCCACGTCGCGCCCGAGTTTGGTGTCGTGCGCACGGTAGACCTCACCCATGCCTCCCGCGCCAAGCGCAGAGACGATTTCATAGGGCCCTAAGCGTGTTCCGCGCGTTATCGGCATGGTCTCCCGGTGCCTGGAAGTCGGCAGAGTATACCCCCGCAAGTCCATTCACCGGAAGAATGCGACACAACCCAATGTTCTATTTTTTGAATTCGTTCGGGGTGCCCCGCACATCGTCGTTACGTGCGGGGGTTTTGACTTTCGTTCTGGCTTTTACTTTCGCGCTACAACCAGAAACTGCTTGCCGAATAGCGGCCACACAAACTTCATCTTCAAATACAACGCAGCATCCACAACGGATGCTGCCGTCCGCGCGCCATCGTGTACGGCAAAAAGCGGGGAATCTGCTTCTCCAGCGTGAAGCCGGTTTCGCTCATCACTTCGCCCAGCGACAATTCCGTCAGCGCCAGGTAGTGATCGTAGAAATCCCAATACTCACCGGCCAGATAACGAATATTTGGGCCCATCGCGATGATCCGGCCGCCGGGCTTCAGGCACCGCCACGCTTGTAGCAATGCCTCGCGCAGATCGTGCTTGGTATAGAGATGTTCGAAGAAATTGCTGGTGAACACAACATCCAATGAATCATCCGCCAGCGCCCAGGGTTCCGCGCAACTCTGCAGCAGAATCTGCACGCCAGTCGCGGCTCGCTGCAACGATTCAGGGTTCAGGTCAATTCCAAATCGCGTTTCCGCTCGCACGTTATTGATGAATTCGCAGTGCCCGCATCCCAAATCGAGCACCGCGCCTCGCGCGGGAATCCACTGCGCGAAAAATTCGTCCACCAGCACGCGCCAAACCGCGTCGCGATACTCATGCAAGCCTGAGAACCGCCGCTCGTAGATTCTCTGTAGTTCGTCGGCCGAATGAGGAGCGCTCATGACACTCCTTTTCTGTAATCGCCGCGGCTCAAATGCTTCTCCAGCCACAGGTAAAGGCAGATGAACAAATAGCGGCTGCCCATCTCCTGGATTTTCAATTTCGTCATGCCCGTGCGCCGGTTGCGCCAGGTAATCGGCATCACCGTCCAGGAATAGCCGCGAATGATCACTTTCAAGGGAAGTTCCACGGTGATGTTGAAGTGTGGGGAAATCAGCGGCAGGCATCCTTCAATGGCCTTGCGCCGGTAAGCCTTGAATGCGTTTGTCGTGTCGTTCAGCGAAACACCAAACATTACGCGGATAAAAAAATTAGCCAGGCGGTTCAGGCGTAATTTCGGCCAGGGATAATCGATCACGCCGCCGCCTTTCATGAACCGCGAACCAAACACCGCGTCCCACCCTTCATTCAGCAGGTTCCAGTAACGCACCACATCGCGGCAATCGTCCGATTCATCCGCCATCATGATCACCACGGCGTCGCCGGTCATGTTTTGCAATCCGCAATTGATGGCCCGGCCAAAACCATTGGGCGATCCGTTCTGCACCAAACGTATCTTCGGATTCTGCGCGCTCAGCGCGGCAATAATCGCGGGCGTTTGATCGGTGCTGCCGTCGTCCACCACGATGATTTCGTGTTCGATGCAATTCAGCCGCAGCTCCAGGTGCAAATGCTCCACGGTGGACGCGATGCAGCCCTCTTCATTGCGCGCCGGAATCACCACCGATAGCAGCTTGAGGGCGGAATTGGCTGGAGGCGGGGCGTTTATGCGCCGCAGCTTGCGAGCCAATCCGGATGCCTGACGGCGTGTTCGGCGATCTCTTCCAAAATCCGGGTTAGATTGATTTGTGGTTTCCATGTAATTGTTTTCAGCGCTTTGCTGGAATCTAAGATCAGCCAGGGAACGTCGTAGGGGCGCTCGGAGCCGTCTGCGACCGGCTGGTGCGGCCCAAACCGTTGATTGCACCAATCCGTCAGTTGAACAAGCGACATCGAATTTTCCTGGCCGCCAGAAACGTTTAAAACTTGGCCTTGCCCGCTGCTGCGCATCTGGATGTCAACCAGACGAGCGAGGTCGATCGGATGTAAAGCATCCCGCACCTGAAATCCATGTCCTCCAAAACCCAGGTACTTCAGGTTGTTCCGCTTGTGGTGCGCGTGCAGCCAATAGGAAAAAATTCCTTGCTCGGCGGTCCCGAATTGTCCTGCGCCAGCCAGCACTCCGCAGCGATTGATCCACAGCGGCAGTTGAAACGCGCTGGCATACTCTTGTGCCACTCGCTCCGAGGCCAGCTTCGTCGCCCCATACAGCGAAATCGGAGCCTCCGTGCTGAAACTTTCTCCCACGCCGGCGGCGCTAACCTCGGCCGGGTGGGATTGCTTTTCGTCCAGCGCAAAAGCGGAAGACACAACTCGTAGCGGCAACTGCGCCAGTGCGGGGATCGAATACACGCGGCTGGTGCTCAGTAGAATCAAGCCGGCTTGCGCGGAGCGGCAATATTCCAGCAAATTAATGGTGCCCAGTAAGTTGTGTTCGAGTAATTGCCGGCTGCTGGTCTTTCCATCGCGGCTGGCCAGCACACTGGGCTGCGCCGCCGCATCGATCACCCAGTCCGCCGCCGGAAGGGCTTCCAGGTCGCTCGCCATGCGAATATCGCCGTGGAAGAGTTGTACTCCGAGTCGTTGCAGCGACACCCGGTTCATCTCGCTGCCCGGCCGCGCGAAATTATCCAATCCCACAATGCGGATTCCCTCGCGCGATTCCAGAAAGTACCTCGCGAGGTGGCTACCCACGAATCCGCAGACGCCCGAGATCAGAATTTTCATGTTCTTTCGCGTCCGTCTACCACGAAACGACTTTTACGTGACATCAGAGAATTCCGAATTCGTTAGACCTTCGCCTCGGCCGCGCAACAGTTGCGGAAGCGGGTTGCGCTGCATGCTCCTTGGGTTTGCATCCTCAGGCGACGCGGGCGCGTAGTAGTCCGGAAACAATTTCCGGCCCGCCGGGCTGAACAGGCGATAGTGTGCAAATCCCATTTTCTGCAGCCAGCACTTTAACGTCGTGGCCAGCACGCCAAATCCATAGTTCACGCTTCTGGTGAAATTGATCGAGGAAGCCTCCTCGAAATATTTCGTCGGACAGGAAACTTCGCCGATCCGGTAGCCGAAGCAGATGCACTGCGCCAGGATTTCATTGTCGAAGACGAAATTATCCGAGTTTTCGAGCAGCGGAAGGTTCAGCAGAACTTTTTTGTCGAAGGCCCGGAATCCGGTGTGATATTCGGATAATTTCGCGCCCGTGAAGGCGTTTTGAAATGCGGTGAGAAAACGATTGGCCACATATTTGTAGAAAGGCATGCCGCCCTTCAAGGCGCCGCCTCCGATGATCCGGGATCCCAGCACCACGTCGTACACTCCAAAGGCGATCATGCTGGCCATGGCCGTCACCAGCAGCGGCGTGTACTGGTAATCCGGATGGACCATCACCACAATATCCGCGCCGGCAGCCAGAGCTTCGCGGTAACAGGTCTGCTGGTTTCTGCCATACCCGAAATTCTTGCTGTGAACGTAAACCTGCAGTCCAAGTTCCTCGGCGATCCGCACGGTCTCATCGGTGCTGTGGTCGTCCACAAGGATTTTGATATCCACCATCTCGGGAAGCTCGCGCACGGTCTTCGCCAGTGTCTTGGCCGCGTTGTAAGCCGGCATCACCACCGCGAGTCGCATCCCGTTGATCATTCAGGTTCCTTCGCTAGCGTCTGGAAAAACAGCGTTTTCGGCGCCGCACACCCGTTCCCAGGCGTCTTCTGCTCTAAGAGCATTCGCTGTGCCATCCAACCATCCTCTAAGGCCAATAAAAATATGGAGTTACAGGCTTATCCGCAATCCTCCCGATTAACTGACTACATTCGTGCACAGTGAAATGGCCAAAAAGAGCACAGCAAGGCGTGTGAGCGATCTTCAGGCGATGGGAGTAATGCGATGATCAGCCAGCGAAAATGGTCCGGCGGGAAGTATTTCACCGCAGCGAGTGCTCACAACGCCGCAAAATCGTCGGATTGCAAGGCATTCCGGTGGAATCGCGATGGTGATCTGATCGGGTTGCGTTCGGCCGTCGCGACTACGAATCTTTGCTCCAATCGCGATGATCGAGAGAGTAAAGCACAAGCTCCACGCGATTCGAAATTCCTAACTTCTCGAAAATTCGAAACAAATAATTCTTCACGGTGTGCGTGCTCAAATTCAAACGCCGCGAAATATCCTGATTCGTCATTCCCTGGCTCACCAGGGAAACCACGTCCCGTTCTCTTTTCGTGAGGATATTAGCCGAGTGCGGGCTGATCGCCTGATAAGGAGCCGCTCGTGTGAGCACTTCGAGCACGCATTGCAATTCATCGCTGGAGGCCCATATTTGGCCTTTGTTTACGGAGTGAATGCACTTGCAAAGATCTTCAAAAGGTTTTTTGCGGCAAAAAATTCCTTTCGCGCCCGCGCGAAACGCATTCACCACCATATCCGGCGCGGATACTTCGAGCAGCATCACGGGTTTGGTTTTCAGTTGAGAGGCGTGCAATTCCTGCAGAGCGGGGAATCCAGCCAGAGGCCCTTCCTCCAAATTTGCGCTGACCAAAGTCACCTGCGGCTTCTTCTCCTCCACCTTTTGCAGAATTTCTTTAACGTTCAACGCGTGCGCCACCACCGAAAATCGGTACGGAGATTTCTTCAGCGCCTCCGACAACAATTGACACCCCATTGCAGTGCTATCCGATACCAGCACGGAAACGGATTCGATGTTTGTCAGTTTGTTTTTTCGCATTTCGAAATAGCGAGAATTCGAGACGGAGGAGCTTGGGCTAGACGCAATTTTACACTGGGGGAGTGCCCGATCACAACAGTTAGTTAATGCAAGCCACCTAAATGCAACAACTTGCACATAGTGCGTAGTTGTGAAACAGCGATTTTCGGAATGGACAGATTCAACCTTGCCCTTCCCTGATAAAAATCTGAACGCCTGCGATAATTTCTTGCCGGTTTGCTATTTTATTGGCCGGTCCTGCAACTTCAGATGTGGACCGCCATTCTGAACATTCCGATCAAGAAACCACTGGTCGAGAGCAGAAATCGTTCCAGCGCCAAAAGAGGGGATGAGAAGGAGGCTGACATGGCCGAGGTGTCTCCTATAGGGGACGTCCGAAACAGTGGAATCGCCCTGAAAAGATTCACTCGAACAAACCAGGATTCGGGCTGGTGCCTTTAAGTCATTAGAATCCAAGGTTCTAGGGGATGCGTCTGGGTGCGTTCGGGGGTTGAATTTGCCGAATTCGGTGGCCTCTAAACTGCTTTACTCTTCTGAGTTTAATGGAGAGGTGTGCGGGAGTTTCTTTGATGCCCTTGGAGTGCGCTAAAACTTTCGGAGCCGGAACGGTTTCTCGCTCTCGTTTTGCGGAGCGAGCGAACTGCGTTTGTTTTGGAGAACTTTTCGAAACTCCAGGCGCCCCAAAAGTGGGAACATGCTGACTTTTTTCCCGAGCAACAGTTCGAACCGATCGAACAGTTCGAATTGGCTCGCCCCGAAATTGCCGAGCTTTCAGGTAAAACGCCGGAGGCTTTTTTCGGGATGGTTTGGGATGCTGGGAGTGCTTCTGAAGCGCAACCGTTTCCGAAACTTGCAGATTCCGAAATCCCTGCAGCGCGCTCAGTTGCAAGTGAATACGCGGGTTCCAAAAACCGCGATGTTCTTCTCGACCGTCTTGCACGCACTTTTTATTTTCTTGCTGGCGACGGCGTCATTCGCTTTTTTGGATGATTCCACGGCATATTCCAAACCCGAGCCGCCGCCGGATCACACGATTTTCTACGTAAAATTGGCCGATTTACCGAAGATTTTGCCGCGATTGCTGCCGCCCGGACAAGGCGGGCAACCCGGCCGCGGAACGAAAATACAACTGCCGCCAGCTCTTGGCAGCAGCGTTCTCCGCGCAAAATTGACCATGATTTCGAATCCCGCGCATCCCGACAACAAACGCCAAACCATTTTGCAGAATGCTTCCACGCCCGACCTGAAAATCACGGAAGATGTTCCACTGCCGTCGCTGTTGATTCGTGGACCGAAAACAGTTGCGATGCCGAAGCCTGACTTCCGCGCTGCTGCCCCGGTGAAATCGGCCGAGAGACAAACCCAAGACGAAAAAGCGCCAGACCTGGCCGTCAGCCGAATGAGCTCCGATACGCCCTTTCAAATGGCGCCGGCAGTCACCGATGCTCCACGGCTTCCGGTGGCGCCCGCCTCGCGACCGCTATCGGGAGGCAATTCACAACATGGCACGGGCGAAATCGACGCTCCTTCCAGTCTGCAAGGCGAGCCGGGAGCGCAGATTCAAGGATCGGACCTGGTTGCCCTGGGAATCGATTCCTCAGGCAATATGCAGGTGTTAGTGGTTCCCCCGGGCAATCGATACGGCTCATTCTCTGGTTCTCCCGCCGGCGGTTCACCTGGTTCGCCGGGTGGTGTGGCCGGGGGATCGAAAGATGGAGGCAGTGGCGGGGCCGGCACTGGTGGCGATGGGAGCACGGGAGTTGGAAAAGGCAAGAAAGGCGGCGGAGGCGGCGGATCGGGAGAAGGCGGGTTTCTCAGCCTGAATGGCACGGATGGGGCCGGGAATGTACCGGAACTCCCAGCTATGAAATTATCAAGTCTAATTTATGCAATTCCTCCTCCTCCCCATATGCGCAAGAACAGTCTGGTGATTACGGCGGGGCCCGTGGGCGGTGGCGGATTAGGCGTCTACGGCGCTTTGCATGGACGGAAGATTTACACAGTTTATCTTCCAATGCCTGGTGGCAATTGGACGTTACAGTACTGTGCGCGAAACGACCCCGACGCCACCGCGGCGCCGGAGCCGCGACCGGGAGTGGTGAATCTGGATGGCGGAATTGTGGCCCCAGAAGCGGATGAGAAATTCGATTTCTTGCGGACCCCTGTCCCAAAGGAAAAAGAGAATAAGCTAATCATTTTGCACGGAGTGATCGGAGAGGACGGCAGTATCAGCGAACTCAAGGTTTATCAAGGGCTTGACGCCGTGCTCGACCAGATTGCATTAACTGCTTTCGAGCGCTGGAAATTCAAACCAGCAATGCGTGGAGGCAAGTCTGCTTCGGTGGAGATTCTTGTGGGGATTCCGGCTCGCGGACCGCAAAAGAAAGAGTGAGGTTGCTCTGAACTCGGATAGAGGAACCGTTTAGAGTAGTTTCTAGAGACAAACTTCTCCAGTACTTCCCATCGCTATGCACACTCCGAGGCAGGGAAGTAGTCCCTGCTTCGGTTTGAAACCTTCGTGATCTTGCCCGTTTCGGGATTTCACTGCTAACGTGTGCAAATCAGTATCCCGCAGTGTCCCCTGCGGAGGATGAGGTTACGTGGCACGTGTGAATCTCCGAAGTCAGGAGCGATTTTCGGTTCGAGCACCCACAGTTATTTCGTGGTCGACTCGAAGCAGGTCGCGAAAGAAGCAGAGCGAAGGAGCCACACTGAACATCAGCAGCATGGGAATTTATATTGTTGCTGAGCCTGGGCCTCGTGTTGGCTCCATTTTGAGCTTCGACGTTTTTTTGCCGCCGTTGAGAGAATTGGCTCGGGCAACGCACATCAAAGGGCGAGGACGCATTCTTCGTGTCGAACCGATTGCCGGAAACTCGGCGATCCGAGGATTCGCCATTTTGAGCGAAGAGATCTTTATGGCGGAACGATAAGCGGAGTCCTCGTTCGTGCAGCAGTTTCGAGGCGGATGAATCGATCTATCGATCCAAGGACGGTGCCCTTCATGACCCACGAAGCGATTCGAGTCTGGTTTTGCGGACCGGAGGCAGGATTCGCGCAAGCCATTGACCGCGCGCTCGGCGCGGGATTTGAGGTCAGAAGGTCAGAGAAATTTCATCTAGAAGATTCCGCGGGGCTGGCAGGCTGGTGGGACGTGATCCTCGTGGATATGCGCAGCACGGCGCCGGAAAGCTCCCTGAACGCAGGCTTGGAAGTGCTCGAAGAAATCACGCGCCTGGAATTCGCGCCGCCCGCTATTGTGCTTCTTCCCGCAAATCAGCGCTCCACCACCGTGCAAGTCATGGAACATGGAGCCTACGACGTGGTGGCCAGTCCGCCGGACATGGTGGAATTGCGCCTGATTCTGCGCCGGGCATACAAATTCCGCCAAGTCGAGAAAGAAGCTCACCAATTGCGTTCGCAGCAGCAACTGGCCGACGGCATGGAAGATCTGATCGGTTCATCGGAGGGCATGCGGCAGGTCTACGCGCTGGCCAAAAAAATTGCGACCTGCGATGTTTCGGTGTTGATCACGGGCGAGACAGGAACCGGTAAGGAACTGCTTGCGCGGGCGATTCACCGTCTCAGTCCCCGGGCATCTTCACCGTTCGTAGCATTCTCCTGCGCAAATCTTCCAGAAACTCTGGTGGACGACGAATTGTTTGGGCATGAACGCGGCGCGTTTACCGGGGCGCTGACAGCACGGCGCGGCAGGCTGGAAATGGCCGATCAAGGCACATTGCTGCTGGATGAAGTGGGCGATCTGAGTTTGGGATTGCAGCCGAAGCTTCTAAGGGTTTTGCAGGAACGGACTTTCGAACGATTGGGCAGCAATACTCCAATTGCAGTGAACCTCCGCCTGGTTTGCGCGACGAATCAAAACGTGGAAGAAATGGTGAAACAGGGGAAGTTTCGAGAAGACTTGTATTACCGTCTTAACGTTGTGCAGCTTCATTTGCCGCCGCTTCGCGAGAGGCGCGACGATATCCCGGTTCTGGCTCGTCATTTCCTGCAAAGATTTTCAGAGCAATTCTCGAAGAAAGTAAAGCGCTTTACCCGCCCCACGCTGCAAGCACTCGAGGAATACAGCTGGCCAGGCAATGTGCGCGAGTTGGAAAATGTGGTTCAGCGCGCCGTGGCTCTTGCCGAGGGACAGGCCATTGAAGTTTGGCATCTTCCCACTGGTTTCCGAAAAGGCTTTGAACTGCCCCGGCCCGCCCGCTTATACGAAGAGGAAGTTCGGGAATTCAAGCGGCGCTTGCTGTTAAGAGCTTTGCGCGAGTCCGGCTGGAAAAAAACGGAGACGGCGCGCAATCTGGGTCTGGCACGCAATTATCTTCACCGGCTGATCAATCAGCTCAACATCCGCGCCGACGAGAATGATTTGCTCGAGAAGTTGGTGGAGAAAATGCCGCCCAGCGATCGAGTGATGTAGGAAGGGAGGCGTCACGAGGAACTGGTGACAGGATTGTGCAGATTTAGGGTCAGATTGTAACCGAAAGGAGACAGCCAAAATCTGATTCCGGATTTCGCTCTCTCGAGTTACGCCCAGCAAAATTGGCTGATGTGGAGTGTTACGTGCAAGATAGAATGGTGAAATCGGCCCCGCGGAGGGTGGAAGTGTCTGCTTTTGGAGATAGTCACGGAACCAGACTTCTACGCTGTGGAGGACGAAGCAATCGCGAGCGAGGCTCGGAGGTTCTCGAGTCCGCCCTGGTGCTTCCGTTTCTTCTGATCCCTTTGATTCTCGGCGCCATGTATATCGGGTTGGCATTCAGCACCTACGAAACGCTGACGCGAGCGGCGCAAGACACTGCCCGCACCTTCGCGCTCAATAACACCACTACAGGTTTTTCTTGCACGAACACCATCACCACCACAGCTCCCGCCTCCTTCAACAGCATACTGGCGGCAGGCGGTGTAAATTCCTCGAACGTGGCAAACTTCCTGGTAGCCGGCACACAGCCATCTTATTCGGGTGCATCCGCATCTTCCTGCGACGTGCAAGTGAGCTTTAGCTACCCCTACAATATTCCGTTGCCTTTTTATAGCTTTGCCCTGACCTTCAACATCAACGCGCACTCCTGGCAGGTCGATTAAGATGACGCTCGCTAGCGAAATTCCGGCATGGCGCGCTGCTCCGTACCCTTCGCCGGATCTTGGGCGAAACCAAGGGCTCGGAGTTACTGGAACTCGCGTTGGTGCTTCCCATATTGCTTGTGGTGGTAATCGGCGTAACGGATTTCGGCACCGCCTTTCTGGCCAGGCAGCGAGTGAACAGCGCCGCGATGGAAGGAGCGCGAGTGGCGGCATCGCAAACCATGGGCGGCTTGTACGGCAATGCGACGCCGCAATCGATCCTGGATGCGAGGACGGCGGTTACCAGCTCGCTCGTTGCGGCAGGTATGAGTGCTTGCGGCTTGGACACGGCGGCGGTGACGCAAACAGACACGAATACGCTGGCCTACCAGTTTACTGGGAGCGCGGTGGCCGGATGTCCCCCTGGGGGGACGGCGGTGCTGACGATCACTCGCGGCTCGACGTGGGTAACGGCGGGAGCCGTTGTGGTGCAGGTGGAAGGAACTCAGGTCCAATTGACGTATCCGCTAGTCTGGAAATTGAACCTGTTCGTAAGTGGCGGCGGCTTGCCTCTGCCAACAACAACTACTGTAAATGTGCAGCAATCGAATCTTTCCTGAAGTGGAGCGAACGATGGGCACGCGCAGTCAAAAAATCGACGGGCGGAACCAGCGAGGAATGACCCTCGTGTTTGTGGCAGCTTCTCTGGCCGTGCTGATGAGCCTGATGGCGTTCGCGATCGACCTTGCGTGGCTTTACGTTGCTCACGTGGAAGCGCAAAACGTGGCGGATGCCGCCGCATTAGCTGCCGCCCGGGGAATCGTTGCCTCGGGTTATACGACGGTTCAGAACAACGATTTTCTTGGACTTGCCGCAAGCCTTTCCACGAACCTGGCCCAGGGCGAAGGCAGTGCCGTTGCCGCGCAGTACACGATCGTGGGAATTGCTCCTAATGTGACGGTGAATGCGCCGGACTACACCACGCCCAACAATCCCCAAGTTACGGTAAATGTTTCGGCGAGCGTCCCAACTTTTTTTATCAAGGCCGTCAGCAACAGCTTCGCCACGGTCACCATCCAAGCCGGGGCTACCGCGGCTGTTTTTAATCCTGGAAATGCGGGGAGTGGATTATCCGTGGTGGGCACCAAGCCCTGGATGATTCCCAATATCGATCCCAACCACTTGTGCGTTCTTGGGGCCTCTGGCAATTGCAATTGCACCACACCCGCGGGGAACGCACCGTTCATCAACAATACGAACGGCAAAATCTGCAACCCAGGCGTCACACTTTTTGCGGCAGGTGGAGAAGTAGGAGCGCAACTCAATCTGACCCCCGGCGATCCAAGCATCCCGCCTGTTCCGGGAAATTTCTACCAATATTCTCCCGGGCTGCTGGCGAGTGGAACCGCATCCAATGTTCCGTCCTGCGGGGCGGGATTGAGCTCGTATCAGCAGGCGATTGCAGGTTTGTTTACGGCGCCGATCATAACGGGGACGAACTACACTGTGGATCCCGTTATACCGGATATAGCATCCACGCAAGGCGCAATCCAGTGTCTGATCCACGAGGGTGGAGGCACAGGCCAGGACACCATGAATATTGCACTCACCGGTGTGCTGAGCATGTGGCCTACGGGCGGAAATAATAATCCTCTCCCGAACGCCCGGGGAAATGGGCTGAGCCGGAGTGACTCGATTGTTGCCTTTCCGGTTTACGACGTGGGTGCTGGCGCGTTGACAGCTCCCTGTCCCGGCGGAGCCTGCGCCGGTCTGCCAGTGATTGGATTCCTTCAAGTGTTTATCAACGGGGCGCCCAATGGCGCGAATCCGTTCCAAGTGACGGTGCAAAACGTGGTGGGAGCGCTCTCCTCGGCGAATCCCATCATCACCCCAGCGGGATCGCCCGTGCCCGTGCGGTTGGTGCAGTAATGGCCGCATCGGAAGCCATATCGTCGGCTATTAGCCGCCAGCGAGGGACGCTGGCGGGATGGCTGAAAAATTGTTTTTCCTTCCCGGTACTTCTTGCCGCAATTGTTGCCGCGGGAGCCTGCGTCGCAGCCACAACGCTGTTCGTCGACCCGGACACGTGGTGGCACATTCACGTAGGCGACTTGATCCTTCGCAGCGGCACCTGGCCCACTCAAGACATGTTTTCATTCAGCGTACCGGGCGCGGGATGGATCGCCTACGAGTGGTTTGGAGAAGTATTATTTGCCCTGACGTGGCGGCTGGGAGGTTACGTGGGGCTGGCGGCGATTGATTTCCTTCTGGCCGGAACGATCGGGATTCTGCTGTACGTTTACGCCACGTTGCGATCGGGGAAGTGTAAAGCGGCGTGCGTCGTGGTCACTTTATCCCTTCCCGTGTTGGGTGTTTTCTTCACCCTGCGCCCGCAGATGGTGGGATATGTTTTATTGCTAACGACAATGATCTTGATGGAGCGATACCGCCAAGGGCTCACGAAATCCCTGTGGGTTCTGCCGGCCATATTTCTAGTATGGGTGAATACCCACGGAACGTTTGTGCTGGGAGCCCTGGTGGTCGGCGTCTATCTGCTGTCTGGATTGTTCGAGTTTCACGCAGGCGGGATAGTGGCGGTTCGTTGGACTCCAAAACAGCGGCGCCACCTTTTGCTGGTGATGCTGCTGTGCATGCTGGTTGCTTCCATGACCCCCTACGGATCTCGTTTGGCCGCATATCCATTGCAAATGGCTTTCATGCAGCCGGTAAACGTGGCGATTATCATGGAGTGGCAGCCGATGACTTTCACGGCCGCCATTGGAAAAGTATTCTTGGGGCTGATGCTGTTTTATTTCCTGGTACAAGTCACGTTAAGGCTTTCCTACCGGCTGGAAACGATTGCGCTGTTGGTTTTCGCCATATTCTCGACCTGCCTGCATATTCGCTTCCTGTTGTTCTTCGTGTTTCTGTTTGTCCCGCTGCTGGCGGAGGTGCTGGCCCGTTGGGCTGATGCGTATAAGCCCGACAAGGATCAGTACCTGATTAATGCCGCGGTGATGTTGCTTTTGGTATTTGCCGGAGTGAAGTACCTGTCAAATTCCGCTAAGATCGCGGGTGAATTTACCAAGACTTATCCCGTCGAAGCTGTCGCTTATCTGAAGCAGCATCCGCTGGCGACCCCGATGTTCAATGACTACGGTTGGGGCGGATTTCTGATTTGGTCGGGGATGCCCCGGAACAGCGTCTTCATCGACGGGAGAGCAGATTTTTACGAATACGGCGGGGTTCTTGCCGACTACGTAAGTATCACCCATTTGGAACGGTCGACTCCGTTCCTTCTCCGGAAATACAACATTGGCGCGTGCCTGATTGACCCAAGTTCACCGCTCGCCACATACCTATCGGCCTCTCCGGATTGGCGGCTTTC
This sequence comes from uncultured Acidobacteriota bacterium, assembly GCA_963756355.1. Classification (GTDB taxonomy): domain Bacteria; phylum Acidobacteriota; class Terriglobia; order Acidiferrales; family UBA7541; genus JBGPTK01. The sequence continues at coordinate 146,762 of CAVWOD010000028.1, forward strand.
CTATTCGGATGGAATAGCCACTCTTTTTGTACGCCAGAGTCAGGTCGCCGAAGCAAGCCTCAATCGATAAGCCTGAAGTTCACTCCCCTGACGATCACATCGGACTGCTGCATGAGCGCCACACTGGCTGAAGCGCCCAGTCACGGCCCTTCGACCCTTTCGACTGGGCAAAGGAATTTTAAAGCTTTAGTACCCGTAGTACTAAATTTCATGGCTTCATCAAAGCTCTGACCACGAAAACAAACATGACCATGGGGAGGGTGTCCACAAACGTGGACTATTCGAGACGGTGCGCTTGCCTGGCACAACCCACGATCCCATCGCATGCAATTAACCATCTTATTTTCTATCTGTTAGCGCTGTTCGCCGGCGGGATAAAACATCCTCTGCGACCCTCAAATTCAGGATTCTTTGGCATCCCGCCTGCACTTAGGTTGTGAGGGCTATCTGTCTCGGCAGTAGATTAAAACTTCGCGGAGGATATCTCGATGAAAGAAACGCTAATGCGGTTGTGGCGGGATGAGGCTGGCCAGGACCTAACAGAGTACGCTCTGCTTATGGTTCTGGTGGCCCTCGCCGCAGTCACCACGATGGGAACGCTGGCAACAGCGATCAGCAACGTGTTCAAAAACGCCGCCACAAACCTCGGCGCCGCAGCCACGTAAATCGAACGAGCTCCCAGCTCTTTGGTCGCCGTCCTGTCCGAGGCATATCGCCGCGGCGCTGGCGGCCAAAGAGCCTGAGTGCTCTTGGTGTGCCCGAACGAGTGCAAGCTCGGGTCTCAATCGGAAGTTGCCGGCGTTACCTGACGTTGGCGTCCCGGCAGTGAACGGCTGTGGAACGTGGTTAAGCAGCCGGGACAGCGATGGAACTGGAAGCAGAGATGGCAATCTTCAAAGGTGTGTGAACGGATTCGGAGGTAAGGGTAGTGCGAGAAGTCACTTGGATTCTGGCTGTAATTTTGACCTGCTGCGCGGGATGGACAGACGCGCGCTCACGCCGGATTCCCAATTGGCTGACCGTTTCTGGCCTGGCTGTTGGCATCGCGGTGAATACGATTGCCACGGGTTGGCACGGGACGCTGTTCTCGCTGGAAGGATTGGCCGTGCCGCTGCTGCTGCTTCTGCCGCCCGTGCTGATGCGCGGTCTGGGAGCGGGTGATTGGAAACTGATGGGATCGCTGGGAGCGATCCTGGGAATCGAGCGAGTGCTGGCGGTGTTGCTGGCTACGATTTTATTGGCGGGAATCATCGCAATTATCCTGATGGTGAAGCAGCGCAGAGTGCTGGTGACGCTGAGAAATATGTGGGAGATCTTGCGCGGAGTTTTTGTTTTTGGAGTTCGTCCAAATCCTGAAGTGAATTTGGATAATCCGAATGCGACCAGTCTTCCATTCGGAGTGATGGCGGGCCTGGCTACTGTGCTTTGTTACTGTGCGGCTGGAGCTCTGCGTCCTTAGTCTGGGTCCAAGGAGGTTCCGAAGATGAACCGGAGCCGAGTTTTGATTGCGGTGGCTGTGGCGATTGTATTGGGTCTGGTCGTCAGCAGCATCGTTTACCGCGCGCTTACGCGAAAGGTGGTGCAAACGGCGGTAGCGCCTGCGGTGCCTCATGTGGACATGGTCGTGGCGGCCGCCAAGCTTCCCCTGGGGTGGAGATTGCAGCCTTCGCAACTTCGCATCATCGAGTGGCCTGGAACCAGCCAGGTGCCGGGAAGCTTTAGCCGGATCGAAGACGTAGTGGGAAGAGCGCTGATCGCGGCGACGGTTGAAAATGAGCCAATTCTGGAAGGCAAACTGGCGCCCCGGGAAGGTGGAGCAGGTCTTCCGGCAAGAATTCCCGAAGGGATGAGGGCGGTATCGGTAGCCGTGAATGACGTGGTGAGCGTTGCCGGCTTCGTGCAGCCCGGAACCATGGTGGACGTACTGGTGACGGGGGCCAGCGGGACGGGCTCCAATACGCGGACCATTCTGGAAAACGTGCGGGTGCTAGCCGCTGGACAACGAATCGAACAGGACACGGACGGGCAGCCACAATCGTCTGCCGTGGTCACCTTACTCGTCACTCCGGAGGACGCTGGCAAGCTGACCATGGCCAGCATGGAAGGACGAATCCAATTGACGCTGAGGAACGTGATTGACTCGGGAAAGGTTGAGCCGCCTCCGGTGTACTCGGCTGCACTGTTTGGTGGGGAATCGCCAGCGATGCCCACGAAGCACGTTGCGGGCACGGCCCCGCGGACTCTGGCGCCTCCGCCGCCCAGTTCCTTTTCCATCGAAGTGATCCGAGGCAGTAAACGGGAAGTGGATAGCTTCCCAAATCCGTAAAAAAGGCGCAGGTGAAACTGATGAGTGAAAACTCGAAGACATGTGCACCTCGGATTCTGAAGTTATCACTAGCCATTGTGCTGGCCGGGAGCCTGCTGCTTTCGGCTGGTGCTGTTCGGGCGCAAGAAGCCGCCGGAACGGAAAGTCACGATACGATGCACCTGTTGGTGGGGCGTTCTCTGGTGATCAATTCGCCCACGCGCATCCGTCGTCTTTCGATTGCCGATCCCACAATTGCGGACGCACTGCTGATCAACCCCACACAAATCCTGGTGAACGGGAAAGCGCCGGGAGGCGTTTCCCTGGTTTTGTGGAACGAGTCCGACCAAAGCCAGCTGTTTGAATTGTTTGTGGACATGGACATTCTGGGGCTAAGCGAAAAGATTCACGAAGAATTTCCAGATGAAAAAGTGAAAGTGGAGGCTTCGAAAGACCTGGTGATGGTATCCGGGCATGCTTCCACCAAAGCCATCGCGGACAAAATCATGCAAGTTGTGATGGCGGTGAATCCAAAGGTTGTGAATTTGATGGATGCGCCTGGCAAACCGTCGGTTGGGGAAGTCCTGCTTGAGGTGAAATTTGCCGAAGTGGATCGAGCCGCGTTGAGCCAGTTGGGAATGAACCTGTTCAGCATCGGCGGAGGGAAGGGAGCTGGAAATACAGTCGGATCGACGACCACGGGACAATTCGCGCCCGGACAATTGAGCGGCGGGTTGCTACCTCCCACGCAAATTAGCAGCCTTTCCACCAGTTCGAGCACGACTACCACCTCTACTCCGTCGTCGATTGGTAACTTTACGCTGAGCAGCATCCTAAATATTTTTATCTACCGCCCGGACATCAACCTGGGTGTGACGATCCAGGCGCTGCAGCAGCACAACCTGCTGCAAATTTTGGCCGAACCGAATCTTTTGACGATGCCAGGGAAGGAAGCCAGTTTCCTGGCCGGCGGAGAATTCCCCTTTCCCGTTGTGCAAGGGGGAGCTGCCGGCACTGTCCCCACGGTTACGATTCAATTTCGCGAATTCGGAGTGAGACTCAACTTCACGCCGGATATTACGGAAGAGGGCAGGATTCATCTGAAGGTGAAGCCCGAAGTGAGTGCCCTGGATTTCAGCAACGCGGTGAACTTTGCAGGTTTCACGATCCCGGCATTGTCGACGCGGAAAGTGGATGCGGAAGTTGAGCTTTCCGACGGACAGGGATTTGCCATTGCCGGATTGGTGGATGACCGGGTGACCTCGGTGATCAGCAAGGTGCCGCTGCTGGGAGATCTTCCCGTGCTCGGCCAATTCTTCAAGAGCAAATCCACCAACCGGACGAAGACCGAACTTCTGGTCCTGGTGACGCCACACATCGTGAAGCCATTCGAGTCAGGCCAAGCACCTGCGGGACCACAGTTTCCCAAGCCGTTCTTGGAGCCAGCCAAGCCGGAATCCCCACGGCCGGCGACACCCGAATCGATGAAGCCGGGAGGGCAGAAATAATTGAAAAGGATTGGAAGTGAACTACCGAAAGCCGTGATTCAGCGAGGAGATTTAAGACCATGTTGACTGCAGCAGTCTTAAGCGGGAACCCGGAGAGCTGCAGCGCACTGCAAGTAAGTTTGCAACAAACGGGACTTATTCACACGGTGCGCGGTTGGACCGGGCCGTTGCTTTCTCATCCGAGCCAGGGGGAAGGAATTCCCGACCTGATCCTGCTGGACATTGAAACGGATCCAAGCGGGTTTTTCGCAGCGGCAGCGAATCTTCGGCGCCTGAAGCCCACAGTTCTGATCATCGCCTACTCGCCGATTCAACATCCTGATTCCAACATGCTTCTGCAGGCCATGCGATCGGGAGTGCAGGAGTTTGTTCCCAAGCCCGTCGATCCGGGGACGCTGCGCGAAATGCTTCTGCGATTCATCCGGGAGCAGGAAGTGGCGGTGGCGAAGGCGCAGCAGAAACTGATTGTGTTCATGGGCTCCAAAGGCGGCGTGGGAACGAGCACGATTGCGGTGAATCTGGGAGCGCAACTGGCGAAAGCGGGCAGGAAAAGAGTGGTGTTGCTGGACCTGGCCCGGCCCGTGGGCCACATAGCGCTGCTGCTGGATTTGAAGCCCCGTTTTTCAATCCGCGACGCGGTGGAAAATGTTGAGCGGCTCGACGCGAATTTCTTCGGCGGCTTGCTGGTGCATCACTCGACCGGTTTGGAAGTGATGGCGGGAACCTCGCATCCGGAAGAATGGGAAAAGATTCCGGGCGGCGACCTGGTTCGAGTGGCGAACGTGGCGCAGAGCACGAATGATTTCGTGCTGGTGGACGGCGGAGTGCACGGCTCGGGCGATTCGGCGGCGCTTTTGCAAACGGCGCGCGCGGTTGTGCTGGTGGCGGAAACCAGCGTGCCGGCTTTGTGGGCGATCGAGCGCCGCTTCGCGTCGATTGTTTCCATGGGCATCGATCCTTCGCGAATCCGTATCTTCATCAACCGCTGGCGGCGGACGGATGACGAAGCGCTGGCGAAATTGGAAAAGAACATGAAGCATCCCATCTTCGCCCGCATCCCCAATGATTTTCAGCACGTGAGCCATGCCGTGAATTCCGGCGCTCCCGTCGCCGAAAATCACAACAACACCTTGGTGACAAAATACAGGCAGATTGCGCTGCAATTGGCTGGCATCGATCCAAATTCGACGGAAAAGAAAACCGGTTTGTCAGGACTATTTTCTTCCAAAAGGTGATGACCAGAAATGTCAGCGACTAATCCCGCGCCTCGCGCAGATTACACTGCGGTAAAGACCGCCGTTCACAGGAAGCTGATTCAGAAACTGAATCTGGACCGGTTGACGCAGTCCGATCGTCAAGCCGTGCGCAGGGAACTGACGCAGATCATCGAGGGAATCGCGGCGGGCGAAGTGACGCCGATGACCTTCCACGAGCGCGAGCGGCTGACGCAGGAAGTGCTGGATGAAGTGTTCGGGTTGGGCCCGATCGAGGCCTTGCTGAAGGATCCCACGATCTCCGATATTCTGGTCAATTCTCCGACGTCCGTCTACCTGGAACGGAACGGCCTGATCGAGAAAACCGGTGTGCAATTCCGGGATGATGCGCACCTGATGCTGATTATCGATCGAATCGTTTCCGCGATCGGTCGGCGTGTGGACGAATCGTCGCCGATGGTGGACGCGCGCCTGGCGGACGGGTCCCGCGTCAACGCGATTATCCCGCCGCTGGCGCTCGACGGTCCATGCCTCTCGATCCGGCGATTTGGCCGCGACCGATTGACCTCGGAAGATTTGCTTCGCAACCATACTTTTACGCCGGCGATGCTCGAGCTGCTGCGGGGGTGCGTGCGCGCGCGATTGAACATTGTGATCTCAGGCGGAACCGGCGCTGGAAAGACCACGCTGCTCAACGTTCTGTCGTCTTTTATTTCCGACAAGGAACGAATCATAACCATCGAAGATGCGGCCGAACTCCAGTTGCGCCAGGACCACGTGGTGCGTCTCGAAACGCGGCCAGCCAACATTGAAGGCAAAGGCGCGGTCCGCCAGCGGCAATTGCTGATCAACTCTCTGCGTATGCGTCCAGACCGGATTGTAATCGGCGAGGTCCGCGGCGAAGAAGCCTTGGACATGTTACAGGCCATGAACACGGGTCATGACGGTTCGTTGACCACGATTCACGCCAATTCCACCCGCGACGCTCTGAGCCGCATGGAAACCATGGTGGCCATGGCCAGCCTGAACCTGCCGGAAAAGGCCGTGCGCCGCCAGATCGCATCGGCCATTGACGTGGTTCTGCAGGTGAGCCGCTTGAGCGATGGCACGCGAAAAGTCCTGGCGATTTCCGAAGTGACCGGAATGGAAGCCGACATGATGACCATGCAGGACATCTTCTCCTTCGAGAGAAGAGGAGTCGGCCAGAACGGCGAGGTGATCGGCGATTTTCTGCCGACGGGAATTCGCCCGAAATTTGCGGAACGCTTGGCAATCGCCGGCATCCGGCTGCCCGGGGAAATGTTCGAACGTCCTGGCGCGCAATTAAGGGGTAGGAATGGCGTTACTCACAGCAATCAGCCGTCTTTGTTCTGATAGCGGTGATCGTTCTGGTTATCGCCATGGCCACTCGCCGCGTCGATGCGAGCGAGATTGTCAGCCGGCGGATGAGCGAAACGAGGCGGTGAAGAAGGCGGAAACTCTTGAGATCCGCGACGGGCTGATCCGCGACGAACAGTTGAGCGGCATTCCCGTGCTGCACCGATTGCTGCTGCGCTGGTCGGGTGTCGAAAAGTTCAATCAATTTCTGGCGCAGGCCGGAGTGAGGACAAAGCCAGGAAAGTTATTGCTGCTCTGCGCGGTCTTGGGGTTCGGATCATACTTTGTTGACTTTACTATTCTCGGGCAACTCCCTGTTCGCCTTGGCAGTGGACTTGGCGGCTACGGCTTTGCCGCTCTTATGGGTGGCGATGAAGCGCCGCAAGCGGTTGCGTAACTTCGAGAAATTCTTCCCGGACGCGATTGACCTGCTGGGACGGGCCGTTCGCGCCGGCCACGCTTTCACCAGCGGCATGGAAATGATTGCCAAGGAATTGCCCGAGCCGGTCTCCGGCGAATTCCGGACTACCTTTCGAAGAGCACAATTTTGGTATTCCGCTTCGTGAGGCCCTGATGCACCTGGCGGATCGCGTGTTCCGCTGGTTGACGTGCGGTTTTTCATCGCCGGACTTCTGGTGCAGAAGGAAACCGGAGGTAACTTAGCCGAATTACTGGATAACCTCTCGCGAGTGATTCGCGAGCGATTCAAGATCCAAGGAGAGGTCCGAGTTCGCACCGCACAGGGCCGGCTGACGGCGGCATTGTTGATTTCTTTGCCACCCGGTTTGTTGCTGGTGCTCAGTTACATGAATCCCGCCTATATTTCGAGTGCTGTTTACCGACCCGTGGGGAACCTATTTGTTGGTCGGTGGGGGCTGTTTGCAGTTTTGGGGGCGGCAATCATCTGGAAGGTTGTAACCATCGAAGTCTGAAGACAAAGGTAGCGAGGCGATATGATTTTGGAAATTACCGCGATTACTTTCCTGGCCACGGCGATGATCTGCCTTGCTATCGCTTACGCTTTTCTTCCCGCCGGCGGGACCATCGGGCAGAGGTTGGGACAAATTTGGAAGCCGGCCACCCCTGCCCAGGAAATTTTGGGCGAGAGCAAGATCGAAAAAGTTGAGCAAGTTCTTTCCGATATCGGAAATATCCTGCCGGCTTCGAAGAAAGACTTGAGCCGTGCGCAACGCCAGATGGTACGTGCCGGGTTTCGACGCCCGGAATTGATTTCAGTCATGCAAGGGTTCAAGGTGCTGTTGCCTCCCTTGCTGCTGGCGATCGTCTTTTTCACCGGGGTCTACCAGTACAGCCCGATTCCGATTTTTCTGATTACCGCGCTGATTGGATATGCCCTGCCCGAATTCTGGTTAAGCAGGCGAGTGCGGCGCCGCCAGCACAGAATTCTTTTGGGCTTGTCCGACGCGCTGGATCTTCTGGTCATCTGCGTCGAAGCCGGGCTTGGAATCGATCAGGCTATCTTCCGCGTGGCGCAAGAACTGCGCATTTCACACCCAGCACTAAGCGAAGAGCTCCAGTTGATCAACCTGGAGATGCGAGTGGGAAAGAGCCGCGTGGAAGCGCTCCGCTCCGTGGCTACGCGCACTGGTGTGGAAGAAATGAAATCGCTTACGGCTATGTTAATCCAGACGGACCGCTTCGGAACCGATCTGGCCCAGGCCCTGCGAGTGCATTCGGACAGCCTGCGCACGAAACGCCGCCAGCGGGCCGAGGAAATGGCAGCCAAAACCACCGTTAAGCTGCTGCCGCCACTGGTTTTCTTTGTTTTTCCGGCGCTATTTGCCGTGTTGTTGGGTCCCGCTGTTATTACGCTTGTGCACCAATTGCTCCCGCAGTTGGCCGGCAAGTGATAGGTAGTGCTTTAGGAAAGGAATCGGAAAGGGCCTGGTAACGCTGGAATCAAATAAAATGGGAGGAGACGAAAATGGACACAAATATGGTCCGAATCGTGGCAGGTATTCTGGCGGTAATCGTGCTTGGTGTGATTATCTGGCGCCGCAAGCGCCAGTCATCGGAATAGATCCTCCCAGCGGGGGATGATCTGAAGGTTTCCTGTTAAGAGAAGGGGCGAAATCGTGGAGAATGACTCTGGTCGTGTGTACGTGTATAACCGGAGCCGCGAGAGGTTTGTTGCCACGGATGTGACGGTGGCGGACAGTTACTTCCCACGGCTGGTCGGTTTACTTGGAAAAACGAAACGATGGGCGTTTCCAGGCCGCGGCTTGTGGATCGTCCCCTCTCGTGGCGTGCACACGATTGGCATGCTGTTCCCGATTGACGTGATCTTCCTTGACCGGGAGAAATCGGTGGTGGCAGTGGAAGAGCATCTGAAGCCATTCCGAATATCCAATGTACACCTGAAGGCGCAGACCGTTCTGGAATTGCCCGTGCATACGATTTTTCGGACGGGAACCCGCATCGGGGATCGCTTGGAGATCGCTCCTCTGAGCTGAAAGTAAGAGCACCAGCAGCGCCATGGGGCTTTGTAGTAAGAGCGAAGCGGTTGACCTACCTGCTTTTATGCCACGTCCGCCCCAGAGCGCGGACGGCGGTGCATGGACCATTGGCGTCCCGGTCGTGGCGCCCTGTGGAAGATTCCCATAGCCATTGCCTGCCATTTCATGGTACGATTCAGTTGCGTTTGTTGCTCTTGTAACACCTTTAGATTCGTTTAGAGGGGCTGCAAGTTAACACTTGCGGCCTTTTTTGTTTTACGGCTGGAGGCGGTCGAGAAGCACAAATAGCTCAAAAGAAAAGAAGGATATACAGTGAAAGAACAAGGAACAGTTAAGTGGTTCAATGCCAGCAAGGGATTCGGGTTCATTCAGCGCCAGTCCGGCGAGGATGTTTTCGTCCATTTCTCCGCGATTCAGGCGGAAGGTTACAAGTCGCTGAACGAAGGCCAAGCCGTTGAATTCGAAGTAACTACCGGCCCCAAGGGTCTGCAGGCATCGAACGTCACCAGCCTCTAGCCAATTAGCGCGAGCTCCTCGCTTCGGCGAGCGGGCTCGCGCTTTTTCTTTTTTGGTACGCCTCAATCGTTTGAATTCGCCAATCTTAGGGAGGTCTTGATGAAGGCTATGGTCGAAGGCCAGTATGTAAAACACTTCCAATACGGCAACGGTGTTATCACGGAATCAAACGAGGATCGGACGACCATAGATTTCGATGCCCACGGAATGAAGAAGTTTGTCACCAGCATCATGGTGGTTGAGCCTGCGGAAGGGACTCCTCCAAAGCGTCCGCGAGCCAAGCGCCGTAAGAAGGCAGTCGCCGCCGTCGCGGGCGCCACAACCGCTCCAGCCACAGCCGCTCCAGCCGCTGCAGAGACGAAGTGAGCGAATCCATCCTCATCCAGTATGTGGGATTCGAATCGAAGACACTGGTGCGTGAATATACGTTTCAGGTGCGCTTGGCTATGAATGATCCCCGCGAATTCACGCTGACAATCGCCATGGAAGCATTCAATACCCACCGGGTCCGTTTCCAGGATGCTCCAGATGTCTGCTCCCTGAAGTTACAGCGCGAGTTGGCGGCCAGCGCAAACCATCCCGACAATTCGCATTTCCGGCTGTCCGATGCGGAGTTGGATGATTACCGGACTGCGCATACCTCCAAATCGTCGAAAAGCCACTTCGCACCAAAGCCAAAAGAAGATTACGAATAGCCAGGCACGCTCCTTCCCTCCCGGTTCCGAATCACGTCACACATTCTGTCGTCCGAAGCAGGCCTAAGAGGAGGGCTTAAGCTCGCTGACTGAAATAATCGCGCCAGGATTCCGGAAGCGCCGGAACTTCGAGCACTCGAGCAAGCAAGTCTTTGCTTTTGTCTTCCCGCAAATATAAGTGGGTGATATCGGCGACCGTTACGCGGTGGCTGTCCTGAGAGAGCGGTTCGATTTCGTCTCCGGCGCCGATTTCTCCTTCTCGAAGCACTCGAAGATAAAAGCCAGTGCGGCGGCTGGCCATGAATTTCTTCACCATTTCGTCGCGGCCGAATTTCACGCCGAACTTGTAACAAGGCAATCGAGGCTGCGTCACCATCAATTCCGCCGTGCCGATCCGGAAGCGATCGCCGATGCGGACGGAATCCTCCCAGAGTCCTTCCGTGGTCAGATTCTCGCCGAACGAACCCCATGGCAATTCTTCGCCGGGCAGTTCGTTGCGCCAATAAGAATAGTGCTCCGAGGGATAAGCATACACCGCCTTGTCCGGCCCTCCGTGCACCGTGAGATCGGCCTGCCGGTCTCCATCGAAATCCAGGAAGCGAAGCGGAACACGGCCAGCGACGGGCGATTTGAAGATGCCGGTGGTTACCGCGTGCCCGTGGAAATCAACGGTACGCGGCAGGCCCACCTGGACCGAGATAACCTTGAAATGCGGCATGAATCCAGTCTCCCCTGGGCAACTCGATTAGAGCATCGTTGCGCGTCGAACGATGCAGAATTTTCCATAGCCGACACCGGCATTCCCGGTCGGCGCTGGGAATCTGTTATTTGGCGTCTGGAAGCAACTGAAACTCTCTGGACGGGCAATCCGTAGTAGATTAGCGGGCCATGAATACCTTCAAGCATGTTCTTCTGGTACTTGTTGCGGTGGTTGTGTTCTGTTACGCGGTGGTGCGGTACGGAGGGCCAACCTGGACGCCCATGCAACTTGCGGGCGCCGTGATTGCGTTTCCGGCGCTGATTTTGTGGGTTATCGCGCACTGGGAATTGGGAAAATCATTTACGGCGCGGGCGGAAGCGCGGGAGTTGGTGACGCGCGGGCTGTACTCGAAAATTCGGAATCCCATTTACGTATTCGGAGGGCTTCTTATAGCCGGAATTATTCTGATGTCACAGAGGCCTGTTTTTCTTTTGGCATTCGCGGTACTGATTCCGATGCAAATGATCCGCGTGAAAAGAGAAGAGAAAGTGCTGCGGGAAAAATTCGGCGAAAAATACGACGAATATAAGCGGAACACCTGGTTCTAGAGTTTGCGGAAAAAGTCGCGGATTGATCCGCGAGGGGATGGCATTCCAGATGTGGCATGGAGAAAATCGCCACTTCTCAGGCATTTGGGAATTACTCCGGATTCCTCACTCCGTTCGGAATGACACCCAGGTCCATTTGTGCGCAACCTCTTTTACGAGGATTAGTTAAGACGTTTGGCGCGTAGGAATTCGCGCACCACTTCGGCCGTATCGCGGCGTTCGCCATCCACCGCATAATTCAGTTTGCGCATTTCTTCATCGGAGATTTTTCCAGCCAGTTCCGCCAGCGCCTGGCGCAACTCCGGATGGCGCTCAATCGTCTGGCTGCGCACAATAGGGACCGCTTCATAGGGCGGAAAGTAATTCTTGTCGTCCGCGAGAATCGCCAGATCGCGCGCGGCGATTAAGCCATCCGTGGAATTTCCCGCCACAAGGTCCACCTGCTTTATCCAGCAGCGCACGATACAAAAGGCCCAAATCCATAATGCGCGGCGACGCCGCGAATTTCAGGCCGTAGGTTCGCGCCAGCCCCTGATAACCGTCCGGCCGCTCCATGAATTCGAAGCCGAATCCCGGACGCCATTGCGGGGAGTAGGGAGCCGCTTCCGAAAGAGTGTGAATTTCCAGCGCGGCGGGCGTCCTCGCCGCGAATCACAATCGCGAAAGTATTGTTGAAGCCGAGCGGCTCGGTCACGACCAGGTTAAAACGCGACGCATATTCGCGCCGAACGCGATCGAGCACGGCGGCGCGGTCGCTCTGGACTGGGTCCTTGAGGATGGCGGTGAGGGCGGTGCCGGTATATTCAACGTAAGTGTCAATGTGCCCCGTCAGCAGAGCCTGCTGGCAGATGTAACTGCCGGCGAGATAGAAGCGGCGAACTACATTTAATTTCGTCCGCGCTTCCAGATGCTGCGCGACAATCTCGCCTAAAATCGCCTGTTCGGTGAAATTCTTTGAGCCTACGACGATCGTATTACGCCGGTCCACTCCGCAGCCGGCGAAAGACAGCACCAAAGCGAAGAGAATCATTCGCCGCATCATGCGTGCTTGTATTTCAGACGGCTCTCGAGCAAGCCGAGAATAAAATCCGCGGCGAGCGCCAAAGCCGCGGCCGGTATGGCTCCCGCCAGAATCAATTGATTGTTCACCATGGCCAGTCCGCGAAAAATAAATTCGCCCAAACCCCCGGCGCCGATTGCCGCGGCAATTGTGGCTAACCCCACGGTGAGCACGGTGGCTACGCGTATGCCCGCTACAATGTAAGAAAGCGCGAGCGGCAATTCCACCTGCCACAACATTTGCCAATTTGTCATGCCCATCCCGCGCGCGGCTTCCCGCACGGCGGGATCGACACCGGAGATTCCAGCCGCGGTATTGCGGATAATGGGCAGCAGCGCATAAAGCGTGAGGGCTACGATCGCCAGGCGGTCGGCGCGGCTGCCCAGCCACGGCACCGGCAAAAGAAATCCAAACAAAGCCAGGCTCGGAATTGTTTCGGCAACATTCGCTGTCCCCAGGATGGGTTTGCTTAGCCAGGGCCGCCGGGTGACCAGGATTCCCAGCGGCAAACCGATCCCGACCGAGAGCAGCATGGCGATTCCCACCAGCCAGACGTGCTCAAGCGTTGAGGTGAGAATTTCGGCGCGGTGCTGCGCGAAATAGTGCCCAAGGGATTGGAGGGAATTTAGGAATTCCATAGGTTCACCTCGGAATGTGCGGTGATGGGTCGATAGCTATTCATGGGGTTTAACACTTTGGCTCGAGGGATCGCTCATTTTCATGCTGACGTTGACTCTGGATCCCTCGTCCGCCCTTGGCGGACTCGGGATGACCGCGAAACTAGGACCAGAAGCAAAAAGTTCGAACTGCTAGAAATCATCGTTCATGCGGAAGGCGGCTACGAACGCCGCTGCTGTCGGCTCCGTAGCTTGCAAGAATTCCTCCGGTGAATAAATCCCCACCAAGTGTCCGGCATCGAGCAGAGCGATGCGTGAGCCCAGCATCAGCGCTTCGCGCATATCGTGCGTGACGAATACGATCGTCTTCTGCAAGCGGCGTTGCAACGTTTGAAATTCGCCCTGCATTTCCGCGCGCGTCAGCGGATCGAGCGAGCCAAACGGCTCGTCCATCAGCAGAATCGGCGGATCGGCGGCCAGCGCTCGCGCCACTCCCACTCGCTGGCGCTGCCCGCCGGAAAGTTGGTGCGGATAGCGCGATGAAAACGTCTTCGGATCCAGGCCGACCAGGCTGAGCATTTCTTCCACTCGCCGCCGGATCCTTTGCGGATCCCAATTCTCCAGGCGCGGCACAAGCCCCGTGTTTCCCTCCACGGTGAAGTGGGGAAACAACCCTTCTTCCTGAATTACGTAGCCGATGCCGCGGCGTAGACGGATTGCATCCCATTCGAGCGTGGAGCGGCCTTGCACGCACACCTCTCCGGAACTCGGTTCGAGAAGCCGATTGATCAGTTTGAGCGCGGTCGTCTTGCCGCAGCCGCTGCGGCCCAGCAGCACAAGCGTCTCGCCGGCGCGAATTTCCAGATCGAGATGATTCAAAATCAAATTTCCATTGGGAGCGCGGCAACTGGCGCGGCGGAATTCGATTGCGGCGTCGGAAGGTGATGGAGCGGTCATTTCATCGATGGAGCAAGAACCTTCAACATCCCCGGGATTCTATCACGCGGTTCCCGGCGGCCCCGCTCGCTTTCCATTTCACGCCGGCTGCTGCATAAATTGCTTGCCGGAGCTTTTCGAATCAGAGTATAAGCGACCGTCCCCCGCAACTTTCCATCAAGAAGGTGGTTTGGCGATGAATGAGTCCGCAAATCCCGCAGGAAGCGCGAGCGGCGCACCCGCTGCGGCCGCACAAGCCCCAAAAAGCTGGCTTTGGAATAAAGACCTTGCAGCCATTCCCATGGAAAAGCGCACCTGGGGAACCTACAACTACACGGCGTTGTGGGTGGCGATGAGCGTGAATATTCCCACGTACATGCTGGCCAGCAGCATGATTGCCGGGGGAATGAATTGGAAGCAGGCGATCTTCACGGTGTTTTTGGGCAACGTAATCGTTCTGGTTCCCATGCTCTTGAACGCGCACGCGGGAGCGCAGTATGGAATTCCGTTTCCAGTATTCGCGCGCTCGTCGTTCGGAGTGCTGGGCGCGAACATCCCGGCGATTCTGCGCGCGCTGGTGGCTTGCGGGTGGTTTGGCATCCAGACCTGGATTGGCGGCGAAGCGATCAACACGTTGTTGGCGGCGATCATCCATGGCTGGAGCCATCCGTGGCTTTGCTTTTTTATTTTTTGGCTGCTGAATCTGGCGGTGGTGCTGCGCGGGATTGATACGATCCGCTTTTTGCAGGGAGTGGGCGCGCCATTTTTGCTCGTCCTTGGACTGGCCATGCTCGGCTGGGCCTATCACATGGCGGGCGGATTCGGTCCGATGCTTTCTGCGCCGTCGAAATTTAAGACGTTTGGCGAGTTTTTCGCTTTCTTTGTGCCATCACTGAACGGAGTGGTGGCATTTTGGGCCACGGTAGCGCTGAATATTCCGGACTTCACCCGTTACGCGAAAGGCCAGCGCGAGCAGGCGCTGGGCCAGGCGTTTGGATTGCCTACCACGATGACGTTGTATTCATTCATCGGAATCGCGGTGACGTCGGCCACCGTAGTCGTCTTCGGCCAAGCGGTTTGGGATCCGGTGGTAGTGATGAGCAGGTTGGGCAGCCCTATCGCCGTGGTGCTAGCGATGATTGCGTTGCTGCTTGCGACCTTGAACGTCAATGTGGCCGCCAATGTGGTTTCACCCGCGAACGATTTTTCAAACCTCTATCCTCGGAAGATCAGTTTTCGAATCGGCGGCTTGATTACTTGCCTGCTGGGAGGGCTCGTGTTTCAGCCCTGGAAGCTGCTGGCGAGCTATGGCAGTTATATCTATGGATGGCTGGGCGGATATT
Organism: uncultured Acidobacteriota bacterium; assembly: GCA_963756355.1. Classification (GTDB taxonomy): domain Bacteria; phylum Acidobacteriota; class Terriglobia; order Acidiferrales; family UBA7541; genus JBGPTK01. The sequence continues at coordinate 162,118 of CAVWOD010000028.1, forward strand.
CCAGCTTTCTTGGCCCGATTGCGGGCGTGATGATCGCGGATTATTACATTGTGCGGAAGAAAATAATTCTGACTGAGGATTTATACGAGCGCGGCGGTTTCTATGAGTTTTCCCACGGAATTAATTGGCGAGCGGTGGCGGCGCTGGTGGCGGGAATTTTTGTGGCGCTGATTGGTTTGGCTGTTGAGCCGCTGGCGGTGCTGTACCACTACGCTTGGTTTGTGGGGTTCCTGGTTTCGTTTCTTGTTTATATCGCGATCATGCCGAAATCGAAACCGGGCTAAGGCAGATTAAAGGCTAAGAAAGGATTTACCGCAGAGACGCTGAGAGCGCAGAGGGGGAGAGGTGCTGGGGCTACTTCTTCTCCAGGAATTTGCGGATTTGGCGCAAAACTCCCGCGAGCATGGCTTCCGTCAATTTGCCTGTGAAGGTGTTCTGCTGGCTGGGATGATAGGAAGCGAAGAGGCGCGGCAATTTTCCAGGAAAGCTAAAACTGGCGCCGTGCGCAAATTTGTAGGCAGCGCGGCTGGCGATGAAGCCGCGTTCCTTGAGCAATTGCAAATAAGTGTTCATGGCGATGCCGCCGAGAGCCAGCAACGCCCGCGGGTGAATCAATTCAAGTTCGCGCTCGAGATAGGGCCTGCAATTCAGAATCTCGGAAGGAAGCGGCTTATTCGCGGGCGGCGCGCATCGCGCTACCGCGGTGATGTACGCATTCGAGAGCGCCAGACCGTCGTCGCGGTGAATTGACGTTGGCTGATTCGCGAATCCAGCGCGATGCAGCGCTTTGTAAAGAAAATCGCCGGAACGGTCGCCAGTGAACATTCGTCCGGTGCGGTTCGTGCCGTGAGCGGCGGGAGCGAGTCCGAGAATCAGCAACTCGGCGCGAGGATCGCCGAAACCCGGTCGCGGGCCGCCCCAATATTCGCACTCGCGAAACGAAAGACGCTTCTCCCGAGCCACTTGCTCGCGATATTCCGTCAGCCGCGGACATTTCCGGCAGGAAACGATTTCCTGATTCAGTTTGCCTAATACATCGAGATTGCTTTTCATCGAACTCTCAAGTTATCAGCCTTGTCAAAAGATGGCCAGCCTGTATCTGCCCGCGAGATGCCTGGCCGGCAGACGCCACACTTGCGTCGCGCGAATTTTCATCTAGGATAGGGGCCTGTATGGGCACGGCGCAGGGAATCCGCCAGCCGGATTTCTGCCGATGACGCAGGGTCAGCGCAGACATTGCGAATCTTCAAGGGGATTTTGTGGACAAAGAACGAATTTTGATTCTGGAAGGCGGTGAGGCGACCCGTCAAACACTGGTGCAAGTGATTCAGCAAGCAGGATACGAAGCGCTCGCCAGCGAATCGCTGGCAGATGGATTGCAATTGGCCCGTGAACGGGGCGCCGACGTGATGATGCTCGACGCCGGCCTTCATGGCGTTGATTTCCGCGGGACGCTGGCCGAGCTAAAAGGTTCCGCGGCGACGCAGCGGATTCGCGTGATTCTGCTGGTCGGACCCGAGGCAGCGGATCGCTCGCTGGGCCTCGACCTGGGCGCGGATGATGTCCTGTCGCGTCCGTGGGATTCCAGCGAATTGCAGGCGCGAGTGCGATCGCAATTGCGCGCCAAGCGCGTCGCCGACGAACAATTCCAGAAAGCGAAATTGGCGGAAGAAGCCCAGCAAATGGCGCAGACGGCGTTTCAGGCGCTTGCCGTCACTGAGAAGATGACCAAGGATGCGTTCTCGCTGGATCGCGCACTGAAGATCGGCGCCGCGGTGGTGTTCGCGCTGGCCCTCACGATGGGAGGGATCTTCTTTCTTTTTTCGCGCAAAGCCACGAAAGAGCTGCGGCTTTCGAACGCGCTTTTGTCGCGCCTGGAAAGCGGCGTAGTGCGCCAGCAAGCCTTGGTGGACCAGGCGCGAAAAATGCGCCTGGAAGGCGGAACGCTCCCTGATTCGACGGAACAAACCAAGGCGCAGCTTCTGCATCAAGCGGATGATCTGAAAGCGAAGATGGCGAATGCCGGATCGAACCAGGTTTCCGATTTGCAGAAGCAGCTTGCGGATACCAACGCGCGTTTGAAGCGAGTTGAAACAGAAGGCCAGGCGGGGCAAAGCATTATTCAATCTGACGTGAAAAGCGTGTGCTTGCTGCACATCACGGTTGCGTTCCGGCACACCGCCAGCGGCCAGCGGCTTCGCTACGCCGGGATGAACGCGCAAGGCGAGCCGATTCACGATAGCGATGGCAATCCCATTTTCACGCTGGAAGGCCGCGGGCCGGAAGTTCATTTCGATATTTTCGGCACGGGATTTCTTGCGGCATCAGGTGGGCGCGTGATCACCAATCGCCATGTGGCGCAGCCTTGGTGGGAAAATGACGACATGAAGCCGATGATCGAGCAGGGCCTGCAGCCGGAGATTGCCGAAGTCCGCGCCTATTTTCCAAACGTGCCCACCGCCTTTGCCGCGAGCATCAAGCAGATTTCTTCGGAAACGGATCTGGCGCTGATTCAGGTGAACCTGGGAGATTTGAAGGTGCCCACACTGGATTTGGATTCGCGGAAAGAAGCCGCCGTCAGCGGGCAGCCGGTTGTCGCGCTCGGTTATGCTACAGGCCTTGCGGCGATTCTGGCGCGCACCGACGAAAATACCGCGCAGGGAATCGTCAAGGCCAGCGGCGGCGATCCCAAACAAATTCTCACCGAATTGGCGAAGCAAAACCTGATCCGGCCAGTTGCCACGCAAGGGCATCTCGGTGATGTGTTGCCCGACAAAATACTTTTCGACGCGCAGACGACTCATGGCGGCTCGGGCGGCCCTCTTTTCAACCAGAGCGGAAAAGTGATTGGAGTGACCTACGCTGTGCTGAACGGATTCGGGGGTTCGAATTTCGGCATTCCCATTCGTTTTACGGAGCCGCTGATCGCTCACTGAAGATCATTCCTCGCCGCCTCGGTCGGCATCCAGATCCCTGCGAACTGCGCGGCGAATTGCCGGATAATTCGCGCGCGGATTGTTTCATCGCGAAATTGACTTCCCCGAAAGCGCCGACTAGCATAGGGAACAGTGTTTACCTCCCACGGGCTTCTCCGTGGGATACTCCTGCCTTATCCGAGGAAAGCCGAAGCAATTTGCCTATGGACGCCGGAACACATTCGGGAAATATTCTATCGCGCATCGTGGAAAAGCGCCGCGAGACCATCGCGCACCGTCAGCGCGTCTTGCCGTTGGCAGTGTTGAAAATGACGGTCGCCGGCAACAAAGTAGGTCCGGCTCGTGATTTTGCGGCTGCGCTGAGCCGAAGCGATCGAGTAAACGTCATCGCCGAGTTGAAGAAGGCGTCCCCTTCGCGCGGAGTGATTCGGCAGGATTATTCGCCGGCGGAGATTGCGCCATTGCTTGCGGAGGCTGGCGCGGCGGCCCTTTCCATTTTGACTGAGGAAGATTTTTTCCAGGGATCGCTGGCGCATTTGAAAGAGGCGCGCAAGCAGGTGGAAAGTTCCCATCTTGCGCAAGGACTTTATCGTCGATCCGTGGCAGGTGTGGGAAGCGCGAGCCGTGGAGGCGGATTCGTTTTTGCTGATTACCGCGATTTTGGAGGATCAGGCGCTGAGCGAATTGCTGGCCCTTGGACGCGAACTCGGCATGGAAGCTCTGGTGGAAGTTCACACGCGCGAAGAACTCGATCGCGCCGTGGCGGCAGGGGCGCGAATTCTGGGCGTGAATAATCGCGACTTGAAAACCTTCAAAGTATGCTTGGAAACCTCGCTGGCGCTGGTGGATGAAATTCCGGCCGAGTGTGTTGCCGTCAGCGAATCGGGAATTCGCTCGCGCCAGGATATCGAACGGCTGCGGCAGGCGGGGTTCGACGCTTTTTTGATCGGCGAGCATCTGATGGATAGCTCTGACCCCGCTGCGGCTCTGCGCGAACTGACGGGAACGGCTTAGGCCGGAACGGGACGCTAAAATGCGTAGTGCAGCTGATGGCCATGGTGAAAGTAAAAATCTGCGGGATAACGAATTGGGCCGATGCGAAGGCCGCGCTCGATGCGGGCGCGGATGCCCTGGGCTTCAATTTTTACCAGCCCAGCCCACGCTATATCGAGCCAGCGGAAGCCCGGCGCATCACGCGGCGGATTCCGAAGCGCGCCACCTCGGTAGGTGTTTTTGTGAATGAGCCGGTGATTCGCGTGCTGGAGATAGCGCGCACAGCTGGACTGGACATGCTGCAATTGCATGGCGACGAATCGCCAGTAGTCGTCAGCAAGCTCGCGGAGAAATTTCTGGTCATTAAGGTTTTTCGGGTGCGCAGTAGCTTTCGCCCGAACCGCTTGAAGCGATTCGGTGAAGCCGCCGCATTTTTGCTCGATGGTTTTCAGCCGCGGGTGCGCGGCGGCACCGGAAAGACTTTCGATTGGCGAGTGGCTATTGAAGCGAAGCGCCATGGGCCGATTATTCTGGCCGGAGGCATCACGCCCGAAAATGTGGCGCGCGCGATTGAGGAAGTCGAACCGTTCGGCGTGGACGTCTCCAGCGGTGTCGAAGCGCACCCCGGAAAAAAGGATCCCGCGCGGATTCGAGCCTTCATGCGCGCTGTGGAGTCCGCGAAAAGGAGAGTGGCATGAGTTCAGCTTCGCAAGCTGCCGGGCCCGACGCCCGCGGCCGGTTCGGCCCATACGGCGGCCGCTACGTGCCGGAAACTTTGATGGCGCCGCTCGAAGAACTCGAACGCGCGTATGCCGAAGCTCGTGCCGACCAATCCTTTCAACGCGAACTTGACTTCGATGTTGCGCGATTTTGCCGGCCGTCCGACTCCGCTGCAATTTGCCGAGCGGCTGACGAACCACCTGGGTGGCGCGCGAATTTACCTGAAGCGCGAGGACCTGCTGCACACCGGCGCGCACAAAATCAATAACTGCATCGGCCAGGGACTGCTAGTCAAGCGCATGGGAAAGCATCGCGTGGTGGCGGAAACCGGCGCGGGTCAGCACGGAGTGGCAACAGCAGCGGTGACCGCCAAGCTGGGCCTGGAGTGCACGGTTTATATGGGCACCGAGGACATGGAACGGCAGCGCTTGAATGTATTTCGCATGCGCTTGCTGGGCGCCACGGTGGTTGGCGTTGATGCCGGCAGCCGCACCTTGAAAGATGCGGTGAATGAGGCCATGCGCGATTGGGTGACGAATGTTCACTCCACTCACTATCTTCTCGGTTCGGTGTTGGGTCCGCATCCTTATCCCGGCATGGTTCGCGATTTTCACCTTGTAATCGGCAAGGAAGCGCGCGCGCAAATTCAAAAGGCGGAAGGCCGCCTGCCGGATTATCTATTTGCTTGTGTGGGAGGCGGATCGAATTCGATTGGATTATTCCATCCGTTTGTCGAAGATGCCAAAGTGAAAATGGTGGGCGTTGAAGCGGGAGGCCGCGGAACCACTCTTGGTGAGCATGCGGCGCGGCTTTCGGCGTTGTCTGGGTTTCGCGGGCTCGAATCAGGGCGTGCTGCAGGGAACTTACACTTACGTTCTGCAAACGCCCGACGGACAAATTTCCACTACCCATTCCGTTTCCGCCGGCCTGGATTATCCCGCGGTGGGGCCGGAACACGCCTGGCTCGCGGAGCGCGGCCGCGCCGAATATACTGCCGCGCGTGATGAAGAAGCCATCGAAGCCGCTCGCTTGCTCTCTCGCCTCGAAGGAATTATCCCAGCGCTGGAATCGGCTCATGCCCTTGCGGAGCTGATCAAGCGCGCGCCAAAAATGAAGAAGAGCGAAATCGTGATCGCCAATCTTTCCGGGCGCGGCGACAAGGATATGGAGACGCTCCAGCGTTATGTCTGAAGAGGTTACTCCAGCTTCCGCGATGGCCGCGCCCTCGGCATCCTGGCCCGTGAAGTTGTGGTCAGCGATTACCATGGTGCTGATTTATTTCGGCATCCAGGGGATTGTGCTGCTGCTCCGCATCACTCCAAGGATTTTTTCGCCGGAGCAACTTCAGCAACATGGCTGGATCAGCCTTTACGAGCATCATTTCTGGCAAATGGCGCTGGCCCTGATCCTGATTCGGTACTACAGTGGGGGCAAATTTTCCGAATGGGGTTTGAATTTCCGAAACGCCAGGGTCTCGTTGGCGTATCTTTTTTTGGTTCGTGCTGGTCTATTCGACATTCATTTTCCTTGTGAATATTCTGCCGCCGTTGATTCACCGGGAGCCGCCAACATTTGATTATCCGTTGACGAGAGCAAATATTCTGGGCTGGCTTTCCTTCGAATTCATATTCGTGGGAATTTCCGAGGAGATTCTGTTTCGCGGGCTGATCCACACATATCTCGCTAAGACGTGGACTGAGGTATGGCAAATCGGAAAGCTGGCAATGCCCACCGCGGGGATCGTCACCACGTTTATTTTCTGCCTGGCGCACGTGGACGTGCTTCATTTTCACGTAAACTGGCCGCAGCAATTATTCGCATTTGGATTTGGGCTTTATTACAGCGCGGTCTATCATCGCACCGGAAGCCTGCTGAATCCGATTCTGGCGCATAACTATGGCGATGGAATCATTTTTGCGTCATTGTACCTGCTGAGCTGGGGGATGCATTAGGCACGGAAGCACCATGGCTCGAGTAGCGGCAAAGGGAGTGAATCAAGCAATGGCTGGCTCCGCAACGGGCTCGAATACCAGGATTGACCGCCGATTCCAGGAATTGGCTCGCGCCGGAGAACTCGGCTTGGTTGCCTATTTGACCGCCGGAGACCCCACGCTCGAAGCTAGCGAGACAATTCTGCTTGCGGCGGCCGAAGCGGGCGCCGACGTGATCGAACTCGGCGTGCCATTCAGCGATCCCGTTGCCGACGGCCCCATGATTCAGCGCGCCAGCGAGCGCGCCCTTCGCAGCGGGACCACTCTTGCGGGTGTGCTGGGCTTGGTTCGGCGTCTGCGCGCGAAAACCGAAGTTCCGCTGATGCTGTTTTCCTATTTCAACCCGATCCTGCAGATGGGCCTGGAGAAATTTGCCGCTGCCGCGGCCGGCGTGGGCGCCGACGGCGTGCTTGCAACCGATTTAATTCCCGAAGAAGCCGCGGAATACCGCGCGGCCATGCATGCCTCCGGCCTGGACACCATTTTCCTAGGGGCGCCGACTTCCACGGACGATCGGTTGAAGCGAATCGCTGCCGCATCCAGCGGCTTCCTTTATTTGATTTCCCGCACCGGCGTTACCGGCACGCGCGATGCCTTGCCGGAAGAATTGCCATCATTCGTGCGTCGCGCTCGCAAATTCACCCAGCTCCCGATCGCCGTGGGTTTTGGCATTTCGCTGCCGTCCCACATTTCCGTGCTCGGCGGGATTGCGGATGCGGCGGTAGTAGGCTCGGCGCTGGTGGCTGAAGTGGAAAAAGCGGCGTCGCCAGAAGCCGCCGCAAACGCAGTGGGTGAAAAAATCCGGCAGCTGAAAATGGCCGGGCGCAAAGGCGTGAGCCGCAGGGATACGAACGCATGAGCGGCCGGGGCGGCAAGAAGATCGAAAATCCGCACCGCGCCGAACCGGAAAACTGCCTGCACTTAGAAGCAGAAAGCGATTCTGATCATGTCTGACTCGTCATTTTCACGCATCGCAATTCTCGGCACGGGATTGATCGGCGGCTCGTTCGGCCTCGCCCTGCGAAATCAGGAAGTGGAAGGGCGCATCGTCGGTTGGGACCGTGATGCCCCCTTGCGCAAGGCTTTCGAGCGCGGCGCGGTGGACGAAATGGCCATCGATCTCGATGAGGCATTACGCGGCGCCGATCTGATCTACATCGCCATGCCAATTGGTGCAACCGTTGATCTCCTTCCCACGATTGCCTCGAAGGCCGAGCCGGACGCGCTGGTCACCGACGCCTGCAGCACAAAAGCAACCATCGCTAAAGTCGCGGAAATCTATTTTCAGCGCGGCGCTCGATTCCTGGGCGGGCACCCCATGGCGGGCAAGGAACTCTCCGGAATCGATCACGCCGATGCGGCGATTTTCAATGGCACTCGATACGCTTTGATCGCGTCCGAAGAAGATCGTGATCCACGGGTGGAACGATTCGCTACGCTGGCGCGCCGGATTGGCGCGGAGGTAATCTGGTGCGACGCGGCAACGCACGATTGGGCCGTGGGAATCGTTTCGCATCTGCCGCAACTGGTGAGCGTGGCGCTGGCGAAAATGGTTCTGGATGAAACCGACGAAACTGGAATGCCCATCACGCTCGCGGGGCACGGCCTAAGGGATATGCTGCGAATTGCCGGAAGCCCTTACGATGTGTGGCGCGACGTCTGCATGACCAATACGGAAAATATCGCGAAATCGATCGACCGGTTGCTGCAAGCGCTCGATCACTTGCGAACGATCCTCAAGAATCGCGAACTGGAAGACGAATTCCATTCCGCCAACGAACTTTACAAAATTCTGCGCGAGATGAAGTAGACTTCTTTCAGGCTGTCCGCTCCGCAACCCGCGAACGCGATGGCTTTCTCAAGGAGCATGGGATGGATAAGCGTGTTGCCAGTGCCGATGCGGCCATTGAACGCCTGCGCGACGGCATGACAATTTTGATGGGCGGATTCGGAGTTTGCGGAATCCCCGAGAACCTGATCGAGGCGCTGCGGCGAAAGGGCACGAAAGATTTAACCGTGGCTTCGAATAATGCCGGTGTGGACAATTTTGGCATTGGATTGCTTCTGCAAACCCGGCAAGTTAAAAAAATGATCGCGAGCTACGTGGGCGAAAATAAAACTTTCGAACAATTGGCGCTGAAAAAAGAACTGGAAGTGGAATTGAATCCTCAAGGGACTCTGGCGGAGCGGATCCGCTGCGGCGGCGCGGGCATTCCCGCGTTTTACACGCCCACCGGTTACGGCACACTGGCCGCTGAAGGAAAGGAAACGCGCGAATTCAATGGACGGAATTATGTGCTGGTTCCGAGCCTGCGCGGCGATGTGGCGTTTATCAAAGCCTGGAAAGGCGATCGTTGGGGCAATCTGGTCTACCGTAAAACCGCGAGAAATTTTAATGCGGTGATGGCCACGGCCGCCGATTACGTGATCGCCGAAGTGGAAGAAATCGTCGAACTGGGCGCAACTCGCGCCGGATTGCATTCATACTCCCGGAGTTTTTGTGGACGCGATTTTTCAGGGCGCCCGGTACGAAAAACGAATTGAACGTCGCACAGTTCGAAAACGCTAGCGGCATAGGAGCAGCACCATGGCAGGCGCGGAAATGGATAAACGCGAGCTGATCGCGCGTCGAGTGGCGCGGGAATTGCACGACGGCGATTATGTGAATCTCGGAATCGGCTTGCCCACGCTAATACCCAGCTTCCTGCCGGCGGATATTGAAGTCGTCTTGCAATCGGAAAACGGCATGCTCGGCGTTGGTCATTATCCATATGAAGGCGAGGAAGATGCCGATCTGGTGAACGCCGGAAAGGAAACCGTCACCGAAGTTCCCGGCACATCTTATTTTTCCAGCGCGGAATCTTTCGGCATGATCCGCAGCGGACGCATTGACCTGACCATCCTGGGTGCGCTGCAAGTGGATGAAAAAGGCAATCTGGCGAATTGGGCGATTCCCGGGAAAATGCTCAAGGGAATGGGCGGCGCCATGGATTTGGTGGCCGGCGCAAAGCGCGTGATTATCGCGATGGAGCACACCACCAAGGAAGGCGAAGCCAAGATTTTGAAAAGTTGCACGCTGCCGCTCACTGGGCTCGGCGTGGTGGATTTGATCGTCACCGATCTGGGCGTAATCGAAGTGACTCCGGATGGCCTGGTGCTGCGCGAAGTGGCGTTGGGAGTCACGCCAGAAGAAGTGGAAAAAGCGACTGGAGCGCCGCTGCGCCGCGCGCCCAAGATCGAAACCATGAGAGTTTAAGACTCAACGCGAAGAAGCAATCTCGCGGCAGTCTTCCAAAACTGTTCCATGTTTCACCAGCGGGCCGGCTAGGGTAACATCAACGGGAGAGGATGCTTGGGATGCAACCGCATTCAATTGTCGTGGTCAGCCTGCACAGTCCGAAGGAAAAGGTGTGGGGCGAATTATTGGAGATGAGCGTCGCGGGAGTTTCGCTGCGCGGAATTGATCTGGGCTCGTTCGACGATTTTGTCAGCCAGGTTCTGCATCCGGAAGGCGAGCGCGTGGGATTGCCCACGCTTTTCTTTCCCATGCTGCGCGTGGAACGAATCGCGCTTGACGAGCCTCGCGGCTCGATCCCTTCGCTGGCGGAAATGTTCGAGAAAAAAGTGGGACGCACCTTGCGCGACTACTTGGCCCTGTTCGCTTGATCCTGTTCCCGAGCGCAATTCATGAACAATCGCATTCTTTCGGTCCCGAACCAAATCACCTTCCTTCGCCTGGGATTCCTTCCGTTTTTCCTGATCACCATCCGGTATCAGCACTACGGCTGGGCGCTGGGAATCCTGGTTGCCGCGGGACTGAGCGACGGCGTGGACGGCTGGCTGGCGCGGCGCTGGAATCAGCGAACCACCCTTGGCATGTTTATCGATCCGATTGCGGATAAACTTTTGTTGTCGTCCTCGTATTTCATGCTGGCGCTTGAAAAGAAGATTGCCTGGTGGCTGACGATTCTGGTGCTGGGGCGCGATGTAATTCTGCTTACGGCTTCAGCCGTAATTCTGCTTGTGGTTGGCTATCAGACGTTTCCGCCCAGCGTCTATGGCAAAATCAATACATTCGTGCAAATTATTTTGGTGTTTCTGGTCCTGATCTCGGAATTGACTCCGTACCCGTGGCTGAAGCTGGTGCGGCACATTTTTATTGATCTGGTGGCCTTCTTCACCGTATTTTCCGGCTTGCACTACAGCATTGTGGTGGCGAGGCGATTAAGCAGCTCGCACGCGGCGCAATAAATTCCTCAGCCGGGCCATTCCTCGCCTGCAATGAAATTACGTTGAAATTGAATTAGTTCGAAGCGCTGTGGATGCCGTTTAGCCCGTGGGCGGAGCCAAAATGAACAGGCCGCAAAACTTCCAACGATTGCAAGCGCGGCAATCCATCCCATCGCATAGGCCATCGTACGCTCGCTCGGCCGTCATCGGCTCGCGGTCTGCCATGCACCTTTCCAAGCAGGAACCCTGAAACCAGGCCGCCGAAGTGCGCGGCGTTGTCCATTCCCGCGAAAAGGAATCCGAGCACGCACAATAAATACGACCAATATGATCAGCTGGCTGCGCAGCATTTGCATCGATGATCCGCCGCGCCGGTACGTAACCGCCAGCAGCACGCCGATCAATCCGAGCAGCCCGCCCGAGCCCCCACACTGAGATGGCTCAACGCGCGAACTGAACACAAATCCAAAGGCCCCAGTGAGCACATAAATAAAAAATAGCGCGCCGATCCATAGATTTCTTCGACTTGCGGGCCAATGTCCATCAGCACCCACATATTGAAGCCGATGTGCATCAGACTGCCGTGTAGAAAGACAGCGGTGATGAATCTCCACGGCTGCGTGCAGATTGTAAGCAAAGGTAGTGATGCTCCCAATCTTATCTAGAATCGTCGCGTAATGCCGCCCAGATTCATCAGCCCGCCAAGCCCGCCACCGCCGCCCGGGCCGCCTCCGAGCTGAATGAGCGCAGCAGGCTCACTCCATAGAGGAGGCAACTGAGAGTGAGAATCGCGTAAGTGGCCGGCGAAGTGGCCGGCATCAACCGGCCGAGCGAGCGGCTGGCCGCCGCGATCGAAAACGTCATGCTGGCGCCGCACTGGTGGCAACGGTTGGCGGTGGCGCCAACGAGCGTTCCGCACGCCGGACACATCCTGGGGCGGGCCTGTTGCGGTGGGTCGGATCGAAAAAGGGCGCGAGCGCTTTCGCGCCAGTGATCGAGCTTGTATCTCCAACGAACGGGTAGAGGCAACGGGTATCCTTGCTATAATTTGCTTCGCCACTATGATACCGGAAAATGAGGACGAAAACTTGAATCGGGACTTGAAGTGAAGTTCACAGGCGGTCAATCGTTTTCATGCCTCGGTGCCACAGTGATCCGAACCCGGATCAGCTTTTCCTTGGGAGTATTCTTGGTCGCACTTCTCGCCGTCGCGGGTTGCGCCCATAAAACTGTTAGCTCCCGGCCTCCCGCTCAGGCTCCTTTGCCATCTCCCATTCCGGCGGCGCCCTCCGCACCTCCGGCGCAGACTCAACCGCCCGTGCCCGGCCAAGTGATCGAAGAAGGCGTGGCCTCCTGGTATGGGCCGCCGTTCCATGGCCGCCGGACGTCGAACGGCGAAATTTATGACATGTATCAGATGACCGCGGCCCATCGCACGCTCGCGTTCAATACCATCGTGCGCGTGACAAATTTGAGCAACGGTAAGCAAGTCGAAGTGCGCATCACCGATCGCGGTCCATTCGTCAACAACCGCGTTATTGACCTATCGCTCGCTGCCGCTCGCGCAATCGACATGGTTGGTCCGGGGACCGCGCACGTGCGGCTGGAGTTGATTTCGGGGCAGGCGGAAGCAGCGGGCTTCTTCGGAGTGCAAGTGGGCGCATTCCAGAATGAAGATAATGCCGAGCGATTGAAAAGCCGCCTCAGCCCGAGCTATTCGCCCGTCACCATTCACAAAGACGATTTGGCGACAGGTACTTTCTACCGCGTCCGCGTCGGACGCCTGCCCAGCGAAGCCGCCGCCACGCAACTGGCGGAGCAATTGCGCGTCAGTGAACAGTTCTCTACATTCGTTGTTCGCTTGGATGATTAGGGATTTTAGGTATTCTGGCGGCCTGACTCTGAATATGCCGCCCTGAAGGGCGGCGCTACACGACCGCCGTCATTCAGAATTAGTCCACATGGCCTGAAACTCCGAATCCCCGGTAAGTGCTGCGACGCAAACGATACAGGTTAACTGCTCAAGCTACTTGTGTTTCATCACGTAAACGCCATCCCAATCCGCCGGCGGTTCCTCAGCCAGGAATTCGTCGCAGCGTTCGATGAAGACTTGCGCGGGCCGGTCGCCCGGCCACTGCTGCAGCATGATTTCGAATAAACTGCGAGCTTCGTTCCAATCGCGGCGCTTGTAGGCTTCGCGGGCCTTGGTAAATTGCGCGCACAGTTCGGCTAATTTCACATCGTCGTCACGCAAGCCGACCAGCTCATAAATAGTTACCGGCTCAGCTTTGCCCTTAACTCGAATGGAATCGAGTTCGCGGAAAAGCATCCCCGAGCCATCCACTTTCGATCGCGTGGTTTCGCTGACGATAATCCGCGTGCCATATTCTTTGTTCAGTCCTTCCAGGCGCGACGAAAGATTCACCGCATCTCCCATCGCCGTATATCCGTAACGCAGCGCCGAGCCCATATTCCCTACGGAAGCGATTCCCGAATTAATGCCGATGCCGATCTCCAACACTGGCTTGCCCCGCTCGCGCCACTCTTCTTGCAATTCGCCCAGGCGGGCGAGCATTTCGATTGCAGCCCGGCAGGCTCGTGTGGCATGCGCAGGTTCTTCAAAGGGCGCGCCCCACAAAGCCATCACGGCATCACCGATATATTTATCGAGCATGCCCTTGTTTCGGAAAACGATGCTCGTCATCTCCGTGAGATATTGATTCAGCAGATCGGCCAATTCCTGTGCGTCGAGTTTTTCGGAGATGCTGGTGAAACTGCGAATGTCGCTGAACATCACGCTGACTTCCGTTTTTCGCGGCTGAACCAGCTTCGGATCGTTCAGCAGGCGGCGGATTACTTCGGGGCTGACGTATTGCTGGAACGCGCCGCGCACCTTGCGCTTCTCGCGTTCCTCGATCAACACACGATAGAGCGCCACCAGGCCGACATTGGGTAAAAGCGTGAACAATGTGGGCGTGACAAAGTTCAGCCACCAGCCATGCACAAAGGCCACATACACCAGCCATCCGAACGGCACTACCAGCAGCAGCGGCAGCGCCATCCAGCGCGGCTGCGACAGCGCCATCCAAAGTCCCACCGGCAAACCAAACAGCAGGATGAACGCAATATCCGCAAGATGCTGATCGGGCCCGCGCAGCAGAAAATGCTGATTCAAAATGTTGTCGATTACGTTGGCATGAATTTCAACTCCCGGAAAATTCAAGCCGCCAAACGGAGTGGCGCGCAAATCGCCGATGCCGGTTGCCGAAGCGCCCACCAGCACCAACTTGTCGCGAAATAATCCCGGCGGAAAATTCCGGTTCGCCACATCCGCCAGTGAAACATAAAGATAGCTGTAAGCCGGGCCCTGGTAATTCACCATCATCCGGCCCACATCGTCCGGCCGAATGGAAAGTTTCGGACCGAACTCGATTCCCGCCACTCCCGCCGGACCGAAATTCAAGATCGTTTGGTCGTTTGGCAGGCCCAGATAGAGCCGCAACGCTTGCACATCGATCGACGCATAGAAATCCCATTGCTTGCGGTCCTCATCACGCCCGTAGGGAAGCGCCAGCAAGGCGCGCCGCACCACGCCATCCGGATCGGGCGCCACATTAAAAAATCCGCAGGCGGAGTTGTCCGCCGAAAGCGCGCTGGTGAGCATTTCAGTGTTCGCTTCGGCGCCTCGATAGATCAGATCGAGATCTTCGAAATCCTGAATCAGCCGCAGGCGGTCTTGTTCGCCCTGCGCAGCCTGGGTTGGCCGCACTTCCGGAAAAGGGAAAAACGCGATCAGGTTCGCATAGCGATCCAGCGTGGCGCTGCTCACCCCGGCAAGGTCCGCCTCGGTGCGCAGAAAAAAGTTTCCCAGAACCACCCGGCCAAACCGCTTGATGGAATCGGCGAACAGCTTGTCGTAGTTGTATTGCTCTTCGAGTTGCTTGATCTGTTCCACCAATTGCGGGTTCGGCGGGTGTCCTGCTTGTTTCTGCTTTTCGAGATTGGCGCGCAGCGTTTGCAGCGGCAGCGCGGTGGCATCCTGCTGGCTGAAGGTAATGTCAAATGCCACCACGCGCGCTCCGTCATCGTGCAGCGCGTCCAGCATGTGCGCAAAATGGATACGCGGAAACGGCCAGCGGCCCAGCACTTCCTGCGAGCGCTGGTCAATATCGATAATCACGATGCGCGGATCGGGATCCTGCCGGCCGCGCACGCGAAACCGGTAATCGAGCGAGTTCAGTTCCAGCCGGACGATAGCATCGAACACCGGCGTTGGCCGCTCGCCCACAAACGCGGCGAAATAAATCACCAGCGCGAATATGGTGACCGCCAAACTGATCGCCAGCGAGCCCCGGTGTTGCCACCAGGCCCGCCATATCCCGAAAAATTTTTGGATAATCGCCATCAGATGGAACGCTGCGCGAATCGATACCGCCAGATCACGGATGTTCCCACCAGCAAATGCGGCGCTAGGCTAACAAACAGGTTGTACCAATATCAAGGCGCTCCAGATTGCTGCAGCAGTGCTGCCGTGGGGACGAACGGATGTTCCGCGCCTGGTGGAGAAGATGGTTGCAAGCGCTGGGACAATTCCGGGCTTTGTGGTTTGCAGAAAGCAGTCAATTTGCCCATAACTTAAACGCAGATAGGAGGTTAAGCTAGTCCTGGTACAGTATCATCTTGGTTACGCACCCTTGCCCTTTCAACCGTCTCTTAACCGCAAATCGTTATACTAGTGCGATAGAAGTCTTGGGTTCCTGTTTACTCAAATGCATGCAAAGTCACAAGTCCGCTACTTCAAGGGCTCTCCCGCTGAGGCTTTGGCCAAGCCGTTACGCGGCCATTATTCCTTGCTCGCTCTGCCCAAATCACTGGGAAACAACTCATCGCGGTCCGCGGCTACGCCCAACAGTGTGGAAATCGCGGAGAGCAGCAAGCCCGCTGTCTGGCTCGTCGATCTTTTAGCCGACCGTTCTTTTGATTGGCTCAAAGCGATTCGCGAAAATTCAGAAGTTCGTCTTATAGGCGTCGTGGATAGCAGCAATGACGCCGCCACGCCGGCGGATCAAATCTCTCCCGAAGATTCGCAAGTGTTCGCTTATCTTCCGCGGCAAGCCCCGCCGGAATTGGTTGAAAAAGCCATTCAGGCCGCGTTCGCAAATATCGAATTGGCTTCGCGCGAACGCGCCGCTCGCGAAGAACTCGAGCGCGTTGAGCGCGAGATGGAAGAGCTGAACCGGATAGGAGCGGCGCTTTCCGCCCAGCACAACGTGCAGGAATTCCTCAGCTTGATCCTGCAAAAGGCTCGAGAAATCACCGGCGCTGACGCCGGTTCGCTTTACCTGGTGGAAGATGCCGGAGAAGGCGCGCGGCGTTTGCGCTTCAAGCTTACGCAAAACGATACGAAACAATTTCCATTCCGCGAATTCGATTTGCCTTTGACCGATAATTCAATGGCGGGCTTTGTGGCGATGCACGGCGAGCTGCTGAATTTGCCGGATGCCTATGAAATTCCGGTGGACCAGCCTTTCAAATTCAATGTGAAATATGATCAAACGTCGGGCTACCGCACGCGCTCCGTTCTTACTTTGCCCATGAAAAACCCCAAGGGCGAGGTTCTGGGCGTGCTCCAGTTAATCAACAGCAAGCGCAATCCGAAAGCGCGCCTCGAGACGCTGGAAGATATTGAGCGCGAGGTGCAGCCATTTCCGGAACGCTGGGCGCGCCTGACGCTCTCGCTGGCTTCCCAAGCGGCGGTGGCCTATGAAAACAACAAACTCTATAGTTCAATCGAATCGCTCTTCGAAGGCTTCGTAAAAGCCGCCGTCACCGCGATTGAGCAACGCGATCCCACCACTTCCGGCCATTCGTTGCGCGTTTCCACCCTGACCGAAGGCCTGGCCGACACCGTGAACCGCGTAGGCACGGGCCACTATGCCTCCACGCATTTCACTCGCGAACAGATGAAGGAAATTCGTTACGCCGCGCTGCTGCACGATTTTGGAAAGGTTGGCGTTCGCGAGGAAGTGCTGGTGAAGGCGAAAAAACTTTATCCCTTCCAGCTCGAAATTGTCCGCCAGCGCTTCGATTACATTCGCAAGGAAATGGAAGCGCGCACCGCGCAGCGCAAATTTCAGTTACTGCTGGAGCGCCAGCGCGAGGAGGCCCTTGCTCAAATCGGCCTTATCGACAATGAATATCAACTGGCGCTCAAGGAAGTGGATGATTATTTTCAATTCATTTTGCGGGTGAATGAGCCCACCGTGATGCCCGAAGGCAAATTCGACCAGTTACTCGAAATTGCCCGCAAGAGATTTACCGATCCTCAGGGGGAACAGCGTCCTTATTTGAGCCCTGAAGAAGTGCGGTACCTTTCCATTCCGAAGGGGAGCCTGGACCCCGAAGAACGCACGCAAATCGAATCTCACGTCGTCCATACCGTCAATTTTCTTTCGCAAATTCCGTGGACCAAGGAATTGAAGCAAGTTCCGCAAATCGCGCGCGCTCATCATGAAACCCTGAACGGCACCGGGTATCCCTATAAACTCAAGGGTGATGAAATTCCACTGCCTGCCAAAATGATGACCATCTGCGATATTTTCGACGCGCTCTCGGCTTCCGACAGGCCATATAAAAAGGCCGTTCCGGTGGAACGCGCCCTCACCATTCTGGACGAGGCTGTCCACAACAACGAACTTGACGCGGATTTGTTCCGGTTTTTCGTCGACGCCAAGATCTATACTCGCACCGTCAAACCCGCCTGAGCTTTCGACGATATTTCCTTCGCTTTGAAATGGCCGGGACGCTAGAATCGCCTGGATGATTTCTCGAACCTTGCGGGCGTTTTTCTTTCTTGCCGCACTTTTCAACTTCGCGCTGCCGGTTGTGTCGCAGCAGCCCCCTTCTCAGCCGGCGTCCCCCGGAGATTCCGCAAATACAGTTGTGCTTCCCGCCAAGCTGGTCGCCGGCAGGCCCGCCACTCTTGCCGTGATCGGAGCGAATGGACATCTGGCCCCCGGCGTTGGTGTGGATATTTCCGGGGGAGAACATCTTGTGACGGATGCCGCGGGGCGAGCTACCTTCACCGTTCCGAATGCGCCCGGCGTGCTACTCGCAAAACTTTCTGGAGTATCTTCCGCGGCCGCCGTCATTCTCGCCGCGCTGCCCGCTGGAAAAGTTATGCTCACCGGAACCCCGGCCATAATTTCCTCTCGCGATCGATTCACGATGCTGGGCGCCGGATTTCAGGGCGACGCTGACGCCAATCACGTGGAAGTGGGAGGCAAGACCGCGCTGGTGCTCGCCGCTTCTCCCGTAGCGCTGGTCGCGCTGGCCTCGCCGGGCATCCCGCCGGGCCTGCAGCAGCTCAGCGTGCGTAGTGATACCAGTGTGGCTTCAACCAGCACCACTCTGGTTGATCTTTCGCTTGAGACCGGCGGGCCTGCAATCACTCCGCATCAAAAAACGAAATTGATCGTGCGCGTGCTCGGCAGCGATCAACCGCTGATCGTGGAAGCGCGAAACCTCACGCCCGGCGTGGTGCGGTTTCGCGGCGATAATCCGCAATGGATCCAAACCAGCGGTGGCGCTGAAAATACGGCTTCGATCGATATCGAAGGCGTTCAGCCGGGCGATTTCGGATTTCGCGTCAAATTGATCTCCAATCCGGTTGGATCGCCCGATCTGCAAGCCGCGCGGCAATATTTACAAGCCGCGGAACAAGTTGCCCCGGTGGAAGAAAAACAGCGAGTGGAAAAATGCTTGTCGCGGCTGCGGAAACCGAATGAGCTTCCCAAAATCCGCGCCGACATTGAAAAGATGCTTGTCCGCCAATCCAGCGATTTCACAATCCTGCTGATCGCCGCACGAAGTTCGCTGGCCACGCCCTAAGGCGGCGCAATCTCGGTACGCTGCGTCACTGGCGGGGAAATTTATTCGTTCGAGGCGGGTTCGAGTGCTTTTGAGAGGGGATCGGGCAGCGCGCCCTGGTTCATTTGTTCGAGAGTATTGCGTGTTTTGGTAAGGCGGCTATCGGCGTCTTCATAGCTTTGCTGCGCGTGGCGCAGATGATTGCCCAGCCGGTCGTAAACTTCCGAAAATGATTCCAATTGTTTCTTGAGGCCGGACATGTTGGCCATCAGGTGCCGCGCATTTTCCTCGATTTTCTGGCCCTGCAGGCTCAGCGCGATCGCGCTCAGGCACGCGTAAAACGTATTCGGCGAAACAGGGAATACTCGTTTGCTGCGGCAATATTCATCCAGCAGGCCGTATTTGGAATCCTGCGTCATCAGCAATTCGTAATACACCGCCTCCGAAGGAACAAACATCAACGCATAATCCAGCGTCCCTTCACCCGGCAGAATATATTTTTCCGCGATCGAATCCGCGTGTTTTCGCACCGCGCCGGAAAAATCACGGCGAGCTTCTTCTCCTGTTTCCGCGAGCCTCCGGTAAGCCTCCAGCGGAAACTTGGAATCCACGCAGAGCATGCGGTCGCCGCTGTGCACAACGGCATCCACGATGTTTCCCGTCGAAAAACGGAATTGCGTTTCGTAAGCCGCGCGCGGCAACGAATCTTCGAGCAATCGCTCGAGCGCCGCTTCTCCCAGCGACCCGCGCGTTTTCGCTCCGCCCAATACCATCTGAAGCGTTTGCGCGGTTTGCGAAAGATCGCGCCCCGCCTGCTGCACTTCGCCGATTTGCAGGCTGATCTTGCGCACTGCCTCCGTGGCCGATTGCAATTGCTGCGCCACTTCGCGCTGCGCGTTGCTGGCCAATTGGCCGGAGGCAGCCACTCCGCTCTGCAATTCCTGCCGCACTTGTCCCAGTTGCTGCGTCACGGACTGCGTCATTTGATTGAGCTGAGTGCTGACCGTGTGTGCCTGCGTGGAGAGGTTCGCCTGCAGTTCCTGCCGCAATGTAGCCATGGATTGTTCCGTTTGCGCGCCGGAGCGCATTCGCAACAGCACCACCAGCGCCAGGCCAATTGCCAGCACCACAGCCAACGCCAAACTTGCCGCAAGAATCATCGAAATCCCGCGCCTCCAGACTCTATTTCCTTAGTTAGTTTACTCTAGCGCGAATAGCGCAGCGCGTGAAGCCGTTTAGTAGCACGGCCACTCTTGGCTGTGCGCGTTGACAATGATCCCTAGGACGTGATTTTGACTGCGCAGAGGGCGCGGCTGAAGCCGGCCCCTACATCCGCGCGCACAAATATCATGCCGCGCGGAGCAGGCTGATCATGGGGTGGTGCAATCAGCAAACTCACACGGCTACCGCACAGCCACTCCTGGCTGTGCCACTACCAATTCAGCTTCAGTGCGAACTGAAACTGCCGCTGGTCAAACGAAGCAGTCGGCTGGCCGGCCGTGCAGACGCCTGCCGTTGGATCGCACAGGGGATTCACATCGCTCACATTGAATCGGTTCAGCAAGTTGAATCCATCCGCGATCACTTCCAGCCTTAAGCGTTCCGTGATTGCAAATTGCCGGGAGATCCGCAAGTCAACCTGGAAGAACATCGGCTTTGTAAATGCATTCCGCCCCAGGTCTCCCGTGCAGCCGAAGGGCGGCGAAGGCACGGTGGGGAAGGGTCCAAATGGTGTTCCCGCGCTGTTGATGCAATTTGTGGGAAGGATGAATTCAGAATTTTTGATGAAGGGAGACTTGACGGCTGGAGGAAATCCAGGGGGTACCGATGCGCCCGCCGGCAGAACCGATGGCCGGTTTGTTGCCGAGCCAAAGTCCAAATTCGTATCCGAGCCGATCAGCACATTGTAAGGGCGCCCGGAAGACACCTCGATAATCGGCGCCACCGTGGTATCGGCAACCAGTTTTTTCCAGAATCCCGAATCGCTCATGTGGTAGCGAGTCTGGAATACGGCGCTGGTGATCCAGCGATGCCGCTGGTCGAAACTTGAATTACTGCGGTCCAAATTCGGGAAGCTGTTGTCCTGCGGATTGAGGAGCGTGGACAAGTCCGTCGAGTCATCAATCGCATGCGAGTAGGTCCAGCTTGAATACAGTTGGAACCCGCTCGAAAACCGTTTCGATAGACTCAGCGTGAACGCATGATAAACGGAATTCCCGCTCGATTCCTGCGGGTTCACGTCGCTCCAGGGAACTTGCACTCCCGAAAAACCAGTGGGGAACCCGCCTGCTTTCGCGAGCGCGACCAGCGTGCTGTATCCGCCAGGTACCAACCCGCTGAAAGACGGATTCGGCCCCGTTGGCCGGAAGAAATTAAACACGGCAGGCGATCCAATCAATCCGACAATCGTGCCGGTGCAATTCGGCCCCGTGTAGCCCAGGCCCAGAATTCCCGGAGCGAGCGGCGAACCCGTGGGAGTGGCGAAAGCAACGCTGCCGCCAGTGCCAAAGTTGGTGGCAGGTATGCCTCCCGCGCAGAGAGTATTGGGCGTGGAAGGAACCTGCACCGTCACCGGATTGGTTCCCGGCGAAACCATGCCGATAGACACTGCTTTATTGTCGTTGGAAACGAGCAAGCCGGGGTCGGTGACGCTGATATTCCTGGTCCGGTCCAGATGCAATCCGTGCGTGAAGTTGTACCCCAGGCTGAGCTTCCAATCCTTTCCCAATTCTCGCTCGACTGTCAGGTTGGCCTGCTCGGCATAGGCGTATTGAAAATTCTGTTCCACCGGAATCGTGAAGGGCAGCAGCGGCAGCGGATAGCCGGTCACACCTGGCGCGATCGGCAGCGTCAGAAAATTCTGATTGTTGAACAATGAATTGGGCTGGAATGCGTTGAATCGCTGTTGCGAAGCGAGGTAGCACATCGATGGAGTTGACGTGGAGCAACCGGTGATGTTCGGCCCCGTCAGGATGCCCTGAAAAATCGACGACGCATTCAGCGCGCCCACGTTGGCCGGATTATCAATATGCGCGTTTGAAGGCGTGCCACCAGCCGCTTCCAGCAGCGAAGAAACGTCGCCATCTTCCGCCGTGGCCAGAAAGGCCAGCGCCAGCGCCGGGTGATCGTAGAAAAGTCCAAACCCTGCGCGAACAACAGTCTTGCCGTTCCCCCAGGGATCCCAGGCAATCGCAAATCGCGGCGAGAAGTTGTTCGAGTCCGTGGGGATTCCTTCCACCACGCCCAACGCCTTCTCCGCCGTCGCGTTAATCGCCGTGCCGGCGGCGAAAATCGGAAGCCATTCGATGTCGTAACGCAATCCATAATTGAGAGTCAGTTTGCGATTCACTTTCCAGCTATCTTGCAGGAAGACGCCCAGAGTCTTGTTGTCGAAGGGATGATTGGATTCTCCAATGCCCTGGAAAAACACCGTGGGAATCCCCAGCCCGTATGCTTGCACGGCTGAAAAATCGGGAGCTTGGAACGGCGCGAACGCCGCATTCAGCGAACCGGCGCTGACGCTTCCGAAGTTGTACACGCCACCATAGTTCAGCGTGAAAATCTGCGAGGTGGAGGATCGCAATTGGATCAGGTTTGTATCGCCGCCGAATTTTATGGTGTGCGATCCCTTCGTCCAGGTCAGGTTGTCGGTCCACTGGAACCGGCGCTCCACGCGATCCTCGGTGGAGAAAGGCTCGCGGCCAAAGAAAGCGGACCCCGCGATATTCACTCCCACGGAGCCGCCGCCCGGCAGGTTGGAGAAACCGTAGTGCAAGCCGCGGCGCGCGTACTGGAAACGAAATTCATTGAACAAATTGTTGCCGATCACTGTGGTGTGCTGGCCGATGATGGCCAGATCGCGCGTCTGTTGAACCGACGTTCGTGATCCCGAATTTTGACCGAAGTTCTGGTTCTGCGCGTTCACCTGAATCCCGCTGATCGTCGAGGGCGAAACGCTAACTCGCAGAAAAGAAGTGTTTCTTTGATTCCAGATGTGCTCCAGCTTCAGGGAATAAAGGCTGGTTCCTTCCGACACGGGATAGTTTCCGATAATCGATGCGAGTCCCACATAAGACGCGGGCAGCGGCGCGCCGCTGCTCGGGAAAAAGTTGGCGGGGAATCCCGGTGTGTTGCCAAACAAGGCCACTGCCGCGCTGCTTGTGCCTGCGGCGAAATATCCCGCGCGAACCGGCGCGGGAACTTGGCCGTTATTGACGAAAAGTCCCTGGGCTGCGGTCAGCAGCCCGCTGGTTGGCGTTCCCGGCGGCAGAAACGGCACGATGCTGGCAGGCGCAGCCGTGTTCGTGAAGTCAAAGTTATTGGCGCCGATACTCGAAAATCCGGTTTCCTGCCGCCGCGTCGTCTCGTAGCTGAAGAAGTAAAATGTTTTGTCCTTTTGGATTGGTCCGCCCAGCGTTGCTCCCGCTTGCACCCGCGTGAAGGGCTGCTTCACGGGAACCGCCTCAAAGCCTGTAGGGCTTGAAACCACGTTTACCGAGAACGGATTTCTGGCTTGCAGCGCGCTCTGTCGTAGATATCCGAACGCATTTCCATGAATATCATTCGATCCGGATTTCGTCACGATATTCACCACGCCGCCCATGGCCCTGCCGTACTCGGGCATGAAGTTGCTCACCAGAAGCTGAAATTCCTGCACCGCTTCCTGGGAGACGGTGGCGCGAATGCCGTTGGTGGAATTGTCCACCGCGTCCGCTCCGTCCACGGAGACTTCGTTCGACCGCGCCCGTTGCCCGCCAAAATTCAAGCCACTGGTCGGAGCCGCGCCGATGGAAGGAGTGCTGTCACGCGCCGCCTGTGAATTGAGCAAAGTGAAATTAATGTAGTTGCGGCCGTTGATGGGGAGATTGTCGATCTGAGTGGTTGTCACGCTCTGGGAAACATCCGTCCGGTGGGTCTCAATCACTTCCGGCTCGCCCGTCACCGTCACTGTCTGCTGCCCCGCCGCCACCGCCATCTGCGGATCGAATTCCGCCGCCTCGCCCAGTGCCAGACGCAAGATGGGCTTCACCAGCTTGGACATTCCCTTCGCTTCCACCGTCAATTCGTAGTCTCCCGGCGGCAATCCGATAATTTGATAATGGCCATCTCCGCCGCTCTCCACGCTCCGCGTCGCTCCGGTGGTCCGGCTTTTTACCGTCACTTTTGCTCCCGCCACTGCCAGTTGCTGCGGATCAAGCACGGTTCCAGAAAGGTTCACAGTATTCACTTGCGCGAGAATCGGCATTGTTGCGGATAGAATTCCCGCCAGTCCCAAAGCGATTAGATACACCCATTTATGTAAGTGCATCAGATTGAACCTCCAGGCGGATTTTCGGCTGGCCTTGCTTCGCCCCGCGATTTTCCCCCCGGTCGCGCGGGCGACGGCACACGCCATCAAGGCCGTACCCCGGCTTGTACTCCAAGCTGCGGACACGTTGCAATCTATTTATTCTTCGAATGGCCGCCTTTTTCCCCGGCGGTTTGCCGGATATCTTTCAGATTGCACCACCTCTAAACTCTATCTGTTTCAGGCCGATAGAACCTCCAGGAGCCAGCGGATGTCCGAATTTGAAAGACCGGATGTTCTTCGATCTGTGATCGAGAGCCTGCAGACCGGCCTTTACCTCGTGGATCGCAACCACAGGATCGTCTTCTGGAGCGACGGCGCGGAAAGGATCACAGGCTATTTGCGCCAGGAAGTGGTAGGGCGTTTCTGCCGCGAGGCTCTGCTCGAGAACCGCGAAACGCACCAGAACATATTGTCCGAGGCGGCTGATTCGCTCTCAACCGCGCTGCGCGATGGAAAAGTCGCATCCGGCGAACTTTCCTTTCGTCACAAATCCGGACATCGTGTCCCGGTGCGCATTCGGGCAGCTCCTGTCCGCAATTCTCACGGAAGCGTAATCGGCGCTGTGGAATGCTTCGAGGAAAGCCCCGCCGTTTCCGAATGGGATCGTCGCCAGACGAAACTCGCCGATCAGGGTCTGCTCGACCACGCCACGGGAGTCGCCAACCGTGGCTTCATCCAGGCCTGCCTGAGCGAGAACCTCGCAAATTTTGCGGCCACTCAAGCCCCCTTCAGCATCGTTTCTGTTCAGGTAGACTGCCTCGATCATCTTCGCGCCGCATACGGGCCTGCTGTCATTTCTCCCATTCAGCGCGAGGTCGCGCAAACTCTGGAAAATAGTCTGCGGCCAACGGACTTTCTCGGCCGCCTGAATGACGAACAATTTCTGATCATTCTGATGCACTGCGGCGCTTCGGAAGTTGAGCGCGTAGCCGATCGCTTGCGGAAAATGGTCAGTCAAACCCAAGTGCAATGGTGGGGCGACCGACTTTCCATCACTTCTTCCTTTGGAGTGACTGCCGTAAAACCCCAGGACAAGCTGCCGATGATCTTGGAGCGCGCCAGTGATTCCTTGAACCAAAGCATGGCCGCGGGAGGGGATCGCGTTACGGCCCTCTGGGACAACGTCGGCGGCTTCCTGGAGACTGAATCCCGATGTTTATAATCATTGGAATCGTTATCGTCTTCGGCGCCGTGGTTGCCGGATACAAAATGGAGCATGGCAATCTGCTGGTGCTGGTCCAGCCGGCCGAATTGATTATCATCGGCGGAGCAGCCATCGGAACCGTTCTCATCGCCAATCCCATCCATATTCTGAAAAAGATTGTCAAAGGCCTCACCGGAGTTTTCGGCGCCTCCAAGTTCAGCAAGCAGCACTATCTCGACTCCATGAAAATGATGTACGAGTTGTTCGGCCGGGCGCGCAAGGAAGGCCTGATGGCCCTGGAATCCGATAGCGACATGCCCGAGCAAAGCCCGATTTTCTCCAAATACCCGAAATTCCTGAAAGACCACCACGTCTCGCCTTCGTTTGCGACACTATCCGCATGGCCTCCAGCGGCGGCATTGAGCCATTCGATGCCGATCAGATGATCGAAAGCGATATGGACTCCCATCACCTTCAAGCCAGTTTGCCAGTCGCTGCTTTGGCTACCATGGCGGATTCCTTGCCCGGCCTCGGGATTGTCGCCGCCGTTCTCGGAGTGCGTGATCACCATGGGCGTCCCTGGGTGGTCCGCCGGAAGAAATCGGCCAGAAAGTCGCGGCTGCCCTGGTCGGCACATTTCTCGGAATTCTTTTGTGTTACGGATTGGTGGGGCCAATCGCTTCTAACATGGCGAAGACGGCCGAAGAGGAGCACGCTTACTATCAAGTCCTCCGCGTGTTGATTGTCGCGTTCATGAAAGGCACTGCTCCCAGCCTGGCCATCGAAATTGGCCGCAGGTCCATTCCAGGAAATGTCCGGCCCGCATTCCAGGAAACTGAAAATTACATCAAAGGCAAGTCGGACCACCGGCCGAAGGCGCTGCGCCGGAACCGGCGCCCGCTCCCACCCGGAAGCCGCGGCCTAACGGGGAGCGATCCATCCCATGGCTACCAAAGCTCCCATCATCGTCATCAAGAAAAAGGCCGCACATGGCGGACATCATGGCGGCGCATGGAAAGTGGCCTATGCCGATTTCGTCACCGCCATGATGGCGCTCTTCATCGTGCTCTGGCTGCTCAACAGCAGCAAGCCGATGCAGGAAGCGGTCGGCGGTTACTTCAAGGATCCCACGAGGCACTTCGAAAAAGTCGGAAGCGATAAGGCCGGCGCGGGAGAAAACTTCACCGTCACCAAAGACAACATGGATCAGCTCAAGGACCAATTGGAAAAAGCAGTCCGCAGATGGTCCCAATTTCGAGCACTGAAGAATCACATCGACATGACCGTCACCAGCGAAGGCCTGCGCATCGAACTCACTGAGTCCGAAAACGGCACTTTCTTCGACAGCGGCAGCGCAAAGTGCGAGCCCGGAAACGAGAGACTTGGTCATCAAGCTCGCCCAGGAACTCGGCAAGCTCCCCAACACTCTGGCCATTGAAGGCCACACCGACGCCAAGCCCTATGTCCAGCGAAGCAGTTACGGGAACTGGGAATTGTCCGCGGATCGCGCAAATTCCGCTCGCCGCCTGATGCAACAAAATGGCGTTCGCCCCGATCAAGTCACCCAGGTGCGCGGCTTCGCCGATCAGCGCCTCCGCAAACCCGAAGCGCCCCTAGACCCTTCCAATCGCCGCATCTCGCTGATCGTGCAATATCAATCTAAAAAAGAGGAAGACCAAAAGCCGGCTCCCAGTGAATCAAAGCCTCCTAACCCTTCCGGCGGGAAGCATTGAAAACGATATCTCCGCCTGGGGAATCGAAATAATTGCAACATTGTGCATGCCGCCGCCCGATGCAATTCTATCCAGCTGCCACTGCAAGCGGCAGCGCTTCTCTCCACATCACTTCATGCACTTCCACTGGCTCGGACTTTCCCTTCAGCTTTCTCGGCTTCAGCCGGCGCACGGGAAGCTGGCCTGCAATTTCAGCGCATGTGCTGTTTGAAATCAATATTTGATCCGGCTCCGCTTGTTCGGTAAGCCTGGCCGCGACGTTCACCGTATCACCGATCGCCGTGTAATCCAGCCGTCGTGCGGCCCCGATGTACCCCGCGACGGCTGGCCCCGTGTTGATTCCGATTCCGATCGAAAGTGGCAGCCCGCCGGATTCCCGCTTCATTTCCTGCGCCAAAATCTGCATTTCAATCGCGGTTTGCACCGCGCGCACGGCATTGTGTTCCTGTGGCAGCGGCGCCCCGAAGAGCGACATCAGCCCGTCGCCTAGGAATTTATCGAGCGTGCCTTCGTGCCGGAAGACCAACTCCGCCATCCCTTCGAAGTAATGATTCAGGATTTCAACAACCTTCGCGGGTGGAAGCGACTCCGCCAAATGTGTGAAGCCGCGAATATCGGAGAACAGCACGGTCAATTCCTGCGTCTCGCCGCCCAGGCACAGGTTCCCTGCTTCGGCCACGATTTTCCGCGCCACTCCCGGCGAAAGAAATCGTTCCAGCGCCGCTTGTTGGATCATCCTTTGCGCCACTTCCTGCCGCGCCCGTGCATGGTCGATGGAAAGTCCTGCTTGCGCCGCGATCACCGCAAATACGTTCAAGTCTTCCTGCGAAAAGACGCTGCTCATGTTCAGGTTGTCCACGTAGAGCAGGCCGTGAATTCGGTCGTGGCTGGTCAAGGGAGCGCACATGGCGGATTGCACGCCCGCGAGCGTCAGACTTTCGCTGCTTCGGAACCGCGCATCCGCCTGCGCATCTTGCACCACCAGCGGCAATCGCTCCTCCATCACCTGCCGGATAATGCTCTGCGAAAGGATCATTTGCGGGCCATGATCGCTGGGGCGTGAATTCCGGTAACGCACCAGAGCCGGCAGAAAGTTGCCGCGTTCGTCGAGGAGCATCGCACAGCCTCGTTCAGCGCCTTCGATTTGTAGCGCCAGATCCTGCACCCGCTCCACCACTTCCTCGATCGTTCCCAGCGCCGCCAGTGTCCGGCTGACGTTATACAAAAGAGTGAGCAATCCATTCTCATGTTCCAGCGAGTTCAATCGCTGTTCGATGCCCCGCGGCAGGCTGGGGCCCCCCGGCGGCGTCAGGGTCTGGCCGAACCTCCGGGCGGGAGTTGTATCCCGGATCATCGAGGTGGGCGGCTGCTGGGCCTTGAGCATCTGCGTCAGTCTTGTGGGCATATTGGTAGGCGTATGCACCACTAGCGGCCGCGACTCGGGAGCCTCAAAACGCAAAGTGTAAACGCCTAGCGCAATCAAGTCGTTATTCTTCAGGGTCGCCTCAGGAACCAGCACGCCGTTTACTCCGATTCCGTTCGCGCTGTTCAAGTCCACAATTCTCCAGCCGCCGTTGCGCGTCGGCATAAATGTGGCATGCCGCCGCGAAACGCTGGAATCCTGCAGGATCAGGCTATTGATTTCTCCGCGTCCCACTGGCACCGGGTGGGACTCCGGCAATTCGAACATGCGGGCTTCTTCCTCGGCGCGTTGAATGATCAGGCGGGGCATTGTGCGCTCCTACCTTGCTCTCACCATGTCGGAAAACTGAAGCGGGGAATTCGGCTTATTGAAAGCAATTTTCGCAAGCGAATTATGGGCGTCCAAAACCTGGATAATTTCCAGGACGCCAATTTCGATGCCGGGAATATTCGACCGGTACACGGAGAACTGCTGTCCCAGGCGCACTCCGTCGCTCGACCCCAGGCTGATTGTTGCTCCCGTATCGTCCACTTTGGTGACGTAGCCCTCGAGAGCGGCGGGTTGCATAACCGGCGCCGCATTCTCGTGCGAAGGCTGCGCCGCATTGATCTGCCGGATCGTATCCGCCAGACTGGACATCACCTGGCGCACCTGGGCCACGTCCGCCTTCAGTCCAAGTAAGTCGTTTTGCGCGTTCATCCGCAACGAGGTCAGGGATCCGTCCATCGTCTTCACAAAATTCTGTGTGTCTCTTGCCGTATCGCTCAGAATGGCTTGCTGCTGCTTCAATTGAGTCGCTTGAATTTCCACCGCGGAGACCCGTTCGTTCAGCCGGTCCAGCTTGTCGTTCAGTTTGCCGAACTCCTCGACAAGGTAGCGGTGCAGCGCCTCATCTTTTTGCTTTTGTGCCCGGCTTTCCGGAGCAACCAGCAGTGCCAGCGTCACTGCCCCTGCCAGAAGAATAGACATCCTTCTCATCTCTGTTCCTCCCGGTTTCGATGGATGGTCTGCGGCGAGAGAGCCCTTACGGCTTTGCCAGCACCTCATTCACCTCTTGGACCTGACTTGCATTCACAACGATCGTCTTTTGAACCGCTTTATAGCCCCTCAGATAGAGCGCCAGCACGTATTGCCCAGGAGGCATTTTCAGCAGTGCGGGCGTGCTCTGCCCCATGCTTTTGCCGTTCACCACCACATCGGCGCCCGGCGGCACCGTCTTTACATTGACCCAGGCGTCCGCCGGGGCTGCCGCCGCGGTGAGCGAAGGCAAGATGACGTTCCATTGCAGCATTGCATCCGCTTCCAACGTCGCTGTTTTTTCGGCGTCGCGGTAACCAGGCTTCTGCGCGCGAAAGGAATAGTTGCCCGGAGGCAAATTGATTTCCGCCGGTGATTGCTCCGGTCTTCGCTGTCCGTTGACGTAAATGTCGGCCCCGGACGGCTGCGTTACCACCAGGATGCTCGCGCGCAGCGGCTGCAGACTAATCTCCTTCGTCACGATGCTTCCGGCGCGCACTTCCAATATGCGCCGCTCGATCTGGTAGCCCGCCAAGGCCACTTCCATGGTGTAGCGTCCGGGCGCCAGGTCCTCGAAACGGCAAGGCGTCTTGCATTCCTGGTTCGACTTCCCATCCGGCCCTTGCATCACTGTCCGCGCGCCGAGCACATCTGTCAGGACTTCCACTTCTCCCTTGCCGGGCGCGGTTTGGAGCTTCTCTCTTCCTTCGGGGGGGGCTGCGTCCGCAACGGCGGCGCGTGCCGTTTGTATGTGGTCTATCCAGGTAAGGTTGGCGGGCAATCCACGAAGCTGCTTCAAAAGCTTTTCATGTTCGGCGCCCGTTAAGCTCCCGGAAACGCTCACATCATTTTCCGCGATTTCCACCCGCACCTTCTTCGCCAGGCCCGCGCGCTCTACCTGTTTCTGAATTTGCAATTGCGCTTGCTTAAGATCCGTTTCCACCCTGAGCGACGTCGTTCCCGGAGCGCCGCTTGGCGCTAGCGGAGCAGGCGAAGTGGTGGTCGCAGCCGTTGCCAAATCCGTGCGCGACGTATCCACCGGCGGCGCCGCGGCGGCGGGCGCGGGGTTCTTCGCCGAATCTTGCACTGTACCTGGAGTTGAGATTGATGCGCTGGAAGCTGGACCAAATAGATCCGCCCGGATTCGCCGCAGTCCATCGTGCAGGTTCGGCCACGCCATCACTCCGCCGCCGGCAATGATCACCACCAGCAGCAGCACGATTCCGCTCAAGAAGCCGCGGCTGCTTCGCTGCGGCTTGGAATGCGCCGGCACAGCCACGGGTGCCGGCGAAGCGAACGGATAATTCGGAGTATCTTGACGCGGTGGCGGATGGGGGGACCGGCTCGGGGCATTTCCTTCGAAACGGTGCATCGGCGAAGGACTGGGGGCCGGTGCTGGATGCGCGGGAGCAAGCCGTGCCATTTTCACGGTCACTTCGGAATTGTCTTCAAGGTCCGCGTAATTTTGAAGCGCTTCCCAGAATTCCTGGCAAGTGGCGTACCGTGACCCGGGATCTTTCGAAAGGGTTTTAGTCACGATGAAATTCAGTCCGGCTGGAATGGAGGAATCCAATTCTCGCGGCGGGATTGGATCGATGTTCACGATCTTATAGATCACCGTGGTCACGTTTTGGCCGGGAAACGGTTTCTCGCCAGTGACCAATTCATACAGAATCACGCCCAGCGAAAATAGGTCCGAGCGCCCGTCCACCAATTTCCCTTTCACCTGTTCCGGAGACATGTAGCTCGGGGTTCCCACGATATGGCCGCTCTGCGTCGTTCCCAATTGCACAATCTTCGCCGTGCCGAAGTCGGTGATCTTCAGCGTGTCGTCCGCCGTCAGGATCATGTTGGCTGGTTTGATATCGCGGTGAATCACGTTGTGCTGATGAGCAGCGCCCAGGGCCGAGCAGGCTTGCTCCATCAGCTTCAAGATGCGGGGAAGGGGGAAAACCTGTTTCTGGTCGAGCCGGTCCTGCAAGCTGGGGCCGTCCACATGCTCCATGGTGATGTAAAACAGGCCTTCGTCTTCGCCGGCGTCATACACCGAGACGATATTCGGATGGGTCAGCGAGCCGGCGGCGCGCGATTCCGTTTGAAAGCGGTTCACCAGTTCCGCATGGCTCATGCCGGAGCCGCCCGCATTCAATCGCAGTGTCTTCACCGCCACATTGCGGCCGATCACCGGGTCAAACGCCCGATAAACCACACCCATGGCGCCGCGCCCGAGTTCCTCGAGCAATTGGTAGCGCCCGGCTTTAAGAGGTGCCACTGGGATGCACCTCCGAAACGAAGTTTCGGTTTTGGGGTTCGCTAGATACAGTTGGTGATACTCGATTAGTCAGACGCGGACAGGCCGGAAGGGTTCAAACACCTCCTGCGGCACGATGGGGACGGTATTGCCTGGTGTACTGCCGAGACCTACCCTCTCGGTTTGGCAAGAGCATACGCCAGCGGGCTGCTCGCGTCAATCTTCGGCGGCCCCCGGCTGGCTGGGTGGAATTCTCATGGAGTTACGTCGATTTCGAGTTAAATTCGGCTCGCTTGTGATCAGATTTGGAGCGTCCTGGCTACCTTATGTGCGCCACCCGGACTTTCGTCGGGAATTTTTGAAATTGCTGCATGTCGTGGCCAGGAATCACGCGCTCCGCTGATCCTGCGAGTTGCACCATGCGCGCCTGTGCCGCCAGGTTCGCGGCATGGTCCTCGGGTGTAAATGTCGTGATGGATGCGTGCGTCTCCAGATTGCGGTACAGATAACAATTGTCCGAAGCCAGCACGTACGGCGGATTTCCATCCACGCGAATGTACTGCGATGCATAGGTGTGCCGCGCTCCCGTATAGGCGCGAATCCCCGGCAAAATCTCCACATCGTCGCCTGCAATCCAGCGCACTTTTCCCTCTATATTTCGATAGACCAGCGCCATCATGTCGTCCTGATCGATTCCGCCGTGAAGCCCGCCCGGCTGCCAGGCGTCGCCGGTGTAATATTCGTATTCTGCTTTTTGGATCCACACCGTAGCGGTGGGAAACAGGTCAATTCCGCCGATATGATCCCAATGCGCGTGGCTGACGATGATGTCCGTCACGCTGGTAGGGTCCACTCCCATCTCGCGTAATTCGTCGTTGGGGCTTATGAAATCCACCACGTGAAATCGATCGATCCACGACAGGCGGTGAAATCCGCTGTCGAACAGGATCGTGCGGCCGCCTCCGCGAATGAGCCAGAACACCATGGCAATGTCGATTTTTTCATCCTTCGGCGCACCCACCACCAATCCCGCCACAGGAAAATCCCGCACCGTGCCATAGAGAATTGCATCGATCGAGTATTGCGGCGCCGCCTCGGCTGGAATGGCCCTCTCTGCTTCGCGGCCCAATGTCGGCGCACTGAAAAACACCGCCGCAATGCCAATCCACGCGAACAATCGTCTCATCGAGCCCCCCGAGCCGCGAATCGTACCAGATTTCCGGCACGCACAATGCCCCGTTTCGACGCGCAACAACGAACACTCCTTTCCCAAAACCGCACGGATATTTTGGTGATTTTCTTCTGATTCAACGGCAACGCTTTCCCTTTCCGTTACTTAGAGCTCCACCAAATTGGCTGCTCGCCTGCGGGAATTTGTATCGTCCAATGATATAGTTTCGTGCGTTGGGGTGAGGGTTTGGGGTTCTGTCACACAAGCTTTCGATCCGGAAATTCACTCGAAAAAAGAAGCGTGGAGGCTTCCTTCATGTACAAGCGTTCCTTGTTCGTTTTGCTTGCCGCAGTCGCATTGCTCACGATCAGCGCACAAAGTTCCTATGCGCAGTCGTTCCTGATGAATCTGCCCCGGCCCAGTCAACGGGCGGAACTCATGCAGCGCATTGGGATCACAGATGTCACCATTTCCTATCACCGCCCGTTGGTCAACGGACGCAAAATCTGGGGCGGCATCGTGCCTTACGGCCAGGTCTGGCGTGCCGGCGCGAATGAAAACACCACCATCGAATTCACCAGTCCGGTCACCATCGAAGGAAAGCCGCTGGACAAGGGAATCTACGGTGTGCACATGATCCCGGGCGAGAATGAATTCACCATCATCTTTTCCAACATGGCAGTGGCCTGGGGTAGTTTTTCGTATGACCAGAAGGAAGACGCCCTGCGCGTGACGGTGACGCCACATCCCACCGACATGCACGAGGCACTCACCTATGATTTCGATGATTTGAAACCGGAATCCTCGGTCGTCACTCTCCGTTGGGACAAGCTGGCTGTGCCTTTCAAGGTCGGCGTCAACGTGGAAGCGGTGGTCGAGCAGAGTTTGCACAACCAATTCCGCGGCCTGGTGCAATACACGTGGAGCGGATGGGACGACGCGGCCACCTACCTGGTCGACAACAAGGGAAACATGGACGACGCGTTGAAGTATGTCGACCGTTCGATCCAGTCCGAGGATCGTTTCGACAACGAAATGACCAAGGCCCGCGTCCTCGATGCAATGGGAAAAACGGGCGAAGCCTCGGCCATTCGCGCAAGGCCCTGGCCGGCGGCACGATCATCCAGGTTCACAACTACGGGCGTGGATTGATGATTGCCGGCAAGAAGCAAGAGGGATTGGACATCTTCCAGGTCAACATCAAGAAGATCCAACAACTGGATCGTTCAAACCGAAATCGCCCGCATCGCCATCTCCAAGGGTGATTACGATAGCGCCGTGAAAGCGATGAAGCTCGCTGTCGCCGGCGCTCCCCATACAACAAAAGCCGCAAATCCAGGGACTGCTGAAACGCGTGGAAGCAAAGGAAGACATCAACAAGTAGCTGTAAGTCTCGTCCATAAGAACGCTCCGGGGCCAGCCGGCTTCCAGGCTGGCCTCGAAGTAGTCTTGAAAGGGTCAGCAGAAGCGTCGGTGCAGCAACGCTGGCTTGGGATGGTTTGTGTAGCGCCACCCTTAAGGGTGGCATCTTTGTTTCAATTATTGCTTGCCCAGTTGCAGAAGCAGTTTGAATCTGCGGAATCTGAATTGGCTCTTCACGAGTTTTAGGGGGTCGGAGCTTCAGAGTCTGTGCAGCAACTCAGTTTTGGCGGTTGTCATGCCTGCCGGCTTTCAGCCATGTGGTTGAAAGTAAAGATGCCACCCTTAAGGGTGGCGCTACACGACCGCCCCGTATCGGTGTTTCCACACTTACTCTTCAGCTCCGACATAGGACTTATCACAGGGCCTTCTGGCCCTGAAGGAGAGAAGAGAGATCGCCATGAATAAAGCTGGAATCGCAATTCTCTTGCTGCTTACCGCGACGGCAATTTCGGCTCGCCCCAATCCGAAAGCGGATTCACTCGCGCCACAAAATTTCGCTCTCACTTCCACTCAAGACCTGGTCCTGGTTAGCACAAAAGCCGTCGCGACCACTTACAAGGGCCGACAGGCTGTCCGCATCAACGAAGACCGTGGCTCGCCTTCAAAAATTGGTTCTGAAATCGCGCTCATCAAAGGCACCAGCTTCACGAACGGGACAATCGAAGTGGATCTTTCGGGGACCCTTGCCGCGGGGGCCCCCGCCGGCTCACGCGGATTCGTCGGCATCGCTTTTCGCGTAAAAATAGAAGATGCGAAATATGAATGCTTCTACCTTCGTCCCACCAACGGCCGAGCCGATGATCAGCTCCGCCGCAATCATTCCACCCAGTACATCTCAAGTCCCGATTATCCCTGGGAGCGGCTTCGCAAGGAAAATCCGGGAGTCTATGAATCTTACGTAGACTTGGAACCGGGAGTTTGGACCAGGATTAAAATCGTAGTGGACGGTGGGCACGCGCAGCTTTACGTGAATGGCGCATCGCAACCTGCCTTGGTTGTCAACGATCTGAAATTGGGGGAATCAAGCGGCCAGATCGCCTTGTGGATCGGCGACGGCACGGAAGCCTATTTTTCCAACCTGAAAATCACGCCGGCCCCGGCTTCCGCTGCCAAAATGCCCTGATTGGCGTGGCAACGCCACGCTTTTTCTCTGCCGCGCCACTCGGTTCTTGAAAGGGCGGATGTTCAATCCGCCCTTTCATCACGCGCCGCCAATCCGCCCTCGACCCCTAAATCATTTTCAAAATCCAGGTAGGCCCGTTCTTCTGTTTGTAATCCATCCGGATTATGTAAGGCGATTCCTCGCTCACCCAATACTTCAAGTTCCCGATATCGCTATCGCAATTCACCACCCAGGCTTGCACTTTCCCTTTCGCTCCGGCTTCCGTGGTTTCCGATCCCGTCACCTGAAACGTGACCCAGGAAACTTTTTCCGGATGATCTTCATCCTCCGAATACGACGGCAGCGTCGCCAGGTAGCCATTCTTCAACGGCAGCGCAACCCATAAGACCGCGTAAAGTCCTCCATAAAAATCAAACGCGGATGTCGCCGGCACGTCCTTCACGTCGGGCTTTCCAGCCACGGTCGTTTCGATTTTCATCGAGTCCTTGCCAAAGGTGATTGCTTGCCGCTTGTCTCCAGCGGGTCCGCCATGCCTCTCGAAGCTGCGCGAGATGGGCGCCATTGTTTTGCGATCGAACACGTTGATCGTCGTCGTTGTGGCCACCACCTCGCCGTTCTTTTTGTAGCGCGCAATTTGTGTGCGTTGAAAACATTCCCGCCCGTTCAGGTTCACCACTTCCAGCAAGTCCTCCCACACGCCAACGTCGGGCAGCACGGTTCCATCCGGCTTAATCACGCTCATTCCCCAGGCATTCTTGTAAGGTTGCAATTTGGCGCCGTTGACGGCGCCATCGCCCACAGTCACTTTCACGGGAGCGGTATCGTTTGCCGATGCCGACGCAATCGCCGCAGCCAGAAAAATGCTCCACAACGCGGAAACGAAAATTCCTTTTTGCATTTTTTATCCTCTCGAAAAAGGCGGGGAACCCACGGATTTCCGTCGACGGGGCCGCGCCCAAAATTCTTCCCGGAAATCGGGAAGCGCTCCGGCGAAGCTGAGGCCCCCTCTCGCATCCACAAGCCGCGGCAGCGCTTCAAACCTACGCTCCTGGATTGGTATCCCACAAGTGCCACTTTTCAGATATTCTTAGGTACCACTTTTAAGGAGCGCTCTCGCCATGCTCTTGCGGCTCGAAGGCCACGGTTCTCTTCATCAAAAACTGTATCGCGCCATGCGCGATCAAATTCGCTCCGGCAAGTGGGAGCACGGAAGACGATTGCCGGCCAGCCGCGCGCTCGCGCTCGAACTCGGCATTTCGCGAAATGTGGTTTTGACGGCTTACGAAGAACTAACGGCCGAAGGATATGTGCGGAGCAGCATCGGTTCCGGCACTTACGTCAGCGCGGCTTTGCCGGATTCGATGCTCTCCGCCGGGAAGTCCGCAAGCTCCGCCGGCGCAATTTCCGAAAACCAGCCGCCAAGATTTTCCAATTACGGCCTGCGAGTCCTCGCCAAAGGTCCCAGCCCGACGGCCCGCAGCACCCGGCGCGCACTCCCGCTTCCGTATGATTTCCAGTATGGCCTTTCAAGCACCGAGGATTTCCCCCACGCTCTTTGGCGCCGCCTGGTCGCGCGAAGGCTTCGCGAAGTCTCCGGCGATTACGACCGCCAGGAAGGCTTCGTCCCGCTTCGCGCCGCCATCGCGGATTACTTGCAGCGATTTCGCGCAGTGAATTGCCGGCCGGAGCAAATCCTCGTCCTCAATGGTTCGCAGCAGGCCCTCGACCTTGCCGCGCGCCTTCTGCTGAATCCCGGAAGTTCCGTCGCAATCGAGGACCCACACTACCAGGGCGCGCGTGAAATTTTTCTCTCTTCCGGAGCAAAGATAATTCCCGTGCCAGTCGATTCGCAAGGCATGCAGGTGGATCGCCTGCCGCGGGCGTCTCGCGCCGTCCGCCTCGCCTATGTCACTCCATCTCACCAGCTTCCCACCGGCGCGATTCTCTCGCTCGATCGCCGCTTGGCGCTTCTGGCATGGGCATCTCATGGTCAGGCTTACGTCCTCGAAGACGATTTCGACGCGGAATTCCGTTACACCGGCCGCCCGCTCGAATCCATGCAAGGCCTCGACCGCGCCGCCCGCGTCATTTACATCGGCACATTTTCACGAATTTTCTTTCCGTCCATGCGCCTCGGCTACATGGTCCTTCCCGAACCGCTGGTGCGCGCGTTCTCGGAAGCGAAGTGGCTCACTGACCGGCACACTCCCGCGCTTGAACAAGAGGTGCTGACGGATTTCATTCAAGAGGGACATCTCGAGCGTTACTTGCGGCGTTCTCGTTCGAGAAATGCGTCGCGCCGCGACGCTCTGCTTTCGGCTCTACAAAAATATTTCGGAGATTCGATTGAAGTGTCCGGCGCGGATGCCGGCATTCACGTGCTCGTAAGATTTCGCCGCACCACCGTTACCGCGAAACAGCTTCCCGCATTGATCGAACGCGCCGCCCGAAAAGGCGTGGGAATCTATCCCGCGTCGCCCTACTACTTGCGAAAGCCGCTATGCGCCGAAATCCTTCTCGGGTACAGCGCGCTGACCGAAAGGGAAGTGCTCGAAGGAATTCGCATTCTTTCCGGACTCTGCTAGCGAACTCGCCTCACGGGTTATTCGGGTCGTACTGTGTGGAATATTGATCCGCGTATCCGGAAATGTCATACGGCGCGCTGTAGCCAACTCCCGGATATCCGGAATAGCCTACTCCGCTCCATCCCCAGGGGTCATACGGATACGCGCCGCAATAGCCGTAGCCGCCCCATCCAAGGCCCCATCCCGGTCCCCAAATACTCCAACTGGGTCCGCAGTAGGGTGCTCCATATCCTCCAAACCCGAATGAAAATGCCCAGGGATAGCCCCATCCATATCTTCCGAATCCATAACCGAAGCGGTTCCATCCGAATCCGCCACGGCCCCAGCCGCGCCAACCGAATCCATTCGATCCGATCGGGCGAAATGCCGAGCCCAACGACCGCCCGGTGAATCCCAGCCCGCTTCCCAATAATCCAGCTCCGGCGCGGGTATTCGAAAAACCGGCGCCGCGAAACGAATTGCCGCCGAATCCCGCCATCGAGCGGCTCGACGAAAACGACGATCCCGAAAAGCGGGTTCGAAAAAGTGGTGCCCGGACGCGATGAAAACGACGAAAATCTCGAATTGCCCGGTCGCGCCGCGCTCGCCGCGAACCGGTTCGTGTTGAATCCCGCCGATGGCGCGTGCGTGCTCATTCCGCGGCCCGCCGCGAAATTGGAATTTCCGGCACTTCGCCCGTTGAACGACGAATTACCCGAATTCCCGAATCCATGCCACTGTCCATCCGCGCGCGCGAAATTCTGTCCGCCGCTGAGTCCAGAGCTGCGCACATTTCCAATTTCATGCGTTGCCATCGGAGCGCCGCGACCGCCCGAACCTGAATTTCCAAAGGAGTGCCATCCCGATCCGGGATTCGCGCCGCCTCGCGGGGCTGACGCAAAAGAATTGCGCTGCGCAGGCTCGGCGCCAAAATTCCCGCCGCGGAAAGAGGAGCTTCGTGCTGAGTTATTAAAGGAACGCGACGAAAATCCGCTTGATCTCTGGCTTGGCCCGCTGCCCATCCGCGCCGTGCTACGCGGTTCCGCACCACGGAAACTGCCGCCCGAAAAACTACCGCGTGGCCCACTGCTTGCGCGGAATCCGCCGCCGGATGGCCGCCCGCCTCCGCCACCCCCGTGGAAACTACCTCCACCGCCGCCGCGGAAGCCCCCGCCGCCCCCGCCGCCATGAAATCCCCCTCCTCCGCCGTGCGAGCCGCCGCCACCCCCATGCCCACCTCCGCCACGCTGGGCATACGCAGGATTCGGTGCACAAGCAAACGCAATCGCAGCAACTGTCGCAAACAGGATCTTCAAAAAGGTGGGCTTTGTCATCTGAGTCCCTCCGCACCGCTACCACGCAGGTCTGGGGACATGGGTCCAGTGGCCTGTCCTGCTATCCTACTCCATTTGATTCCTCGCGCAAGCCCAGGGTTGCGTGGCTCGTCGTTCGCGGTCGGCCATACCACTAAGACCAATCTTTGGCCGACGTTCCAGCTCCCCCTTGCCGCAGTTGTCGTAGCCCGGTTTTCCCGGGACGGAAACTTGGGATTCCCTCGAACTCCACACGCAGGCGGCCAGTCGTTGCGAACCCGTCCGGGACGGGCTAGGAATCCGAGCCAATCGACCAATTACCCTACCCGCGAGGTCATCAAGAGAAAGTGGTATCGCGCAGGCGTCGCCATCACGGTTAATTATCACCTCCACCTCACTCTGTATTACACTTCCCATCCGCCAGAAATCACAGGAGGAACAGCCCAGATGCTCGAACGCCGCAATTTTCTCGCTACTTGTTCCGGATTCGGATTGACCGCCACTTTGTTTCCCGGCGTCCTGTGGTCTCTCGCGGAAGACAAGAAAAAAATCACCAAGGACATGATCGACAACGCCGCCTCCATCGCCGATATCCAAATCCCCGAGGAATTCAAGGAAATGCTGCTGGAGAACTTGAACGACCGCACCAAGGGCTACGAAGATATCTACAAATTGCACATGGCCAATAGCGTTCCGCCGGCGCTGATTTTCGATCCGGTGCTGCCTTCCACGAAATTCGAAACGAAAAAGCTGCCGATGATGCCCTCGGCCGCTCCCGGAGTTGCCGCGCGCGGCGTTCCCAAGAATCTCGAAGAAGTTTGTTTTTCCAGCGTCCGCGAGCTGACCGAATTGATCCGCTCGAAAAAAGTTTCTTCCATGGCGCTCACGGAAATGTATCTCGAACGGCTGAAGCGCTACGACCCCACACTCCATTTCGTGATCACCTTCACCGAAGACCGCGCCAAAGCCAAAGCAAAAGAAGCCGATCGCGATATGGCCGCCGGAAAATATCGCGGCCCGCTTCACGGCTTGCCCTGGGGAGCGAAAGATCTGATCGCGGTGAAGGGATATCGCACCACCTGGGGTGCCGGCGGATTTGAAGAACAGAAATTTGATGAAGACGCGACAGTCGTCAAGCGGCTCGATGCCGCCGGAGCGGTGCTCGTGGCGAAATTGAGCCTGGGCGCGCTGGCCATGAACGACCACTGGTTCGGCGCCAAAACTCGCAATCCCTGGAATCCCGAACAGGGTTCGAGCGGATCTTCCGCCGGCTCGGCCTCCGCCACTGCCGCGGGCTGCGTTGCGTTCGCCATTGGATCGGAAACTCTGGGCTCGATTTCTTCGCCCAGCACGCGCTGCGGCGCCACCGGACTCCGTCCTACCTTTGGGTTCGTCCCGCGCACCGGCGCCATGGCTCTTTCCTGGAGCATGGATAAGCTTGGCCCCATCTGCCGCGCCGTGGAAGATTGCGCCTTCGTCCTCCACGCGATTTATGGGCCCGATGGCAGCGATCGCGCCGTGCAACCCGCTGTTTTCAATTGGAACGGCAATCTCGACTGGCGGAAATTGAAAGTGGGCTACTTGAAAACCGATTTCGAGCCCAGTCCCGAACCGCCAGCCGCCCCCGCAAAACCGGAATCCGAACTTTCCGCCGATGAAAAGAAAAAGCTCGCTGAACAAAAAAAGCGCCAGGAAGAATTCCGCGTCCGCGCCGAATACGACCGCCGCTTCAACGAAGCCGCCCTCGCCAAGCTGAAGAGCATGGGAGTCAACATGACTCCCGTCGAGCTTCCGAAATTGCCCTACGACGCCATGGTCGCCACTCTGTTGGCCGAAGCAGGCGCCGCCTTCGATGAAATCACCCGCAACGGCCGCGATAAATTGCTCACCGACCAGGGCCCCGGCGATTGGCCGAACACCTTCCGTGCCGCGCATTTTATTCCCGCCACCGAGTACATCCAGGCTAATCGCGCGCGCATGCTGGCGATGAATGCCGTAGACAAAGCCTTCAGCGGATTCGACGTAATCGTAGCCCCCACCAACAGCCAGCAACTCGTCGTCACCAACCTGACCGGCCAGCCCGCACTGATTCTCCCCAACGGATTCCGCGGCGAAGGCGCTCCCCCCGCAATCAAAAACGAAAAAGGCGAAATCCAAGGCAACTACGGCGGCCCCGGCACTCCCGTAAGCCTCACGTTCCTAGGCCAACTCTACGGCGAACAAAAAATGCTAACGCTCGCTCGCGCCTACCAAAACGCCACCGATTTCCACCTCCACCACCCGAAGCTCTAGCAGGTTGGCGCGTCGGAAAATCGTCTGCTCCGACGGAGCTACGGAAACTGTGCAGGGTGCGGAAACGTCATAGCGAATGATAGTCTTAATCAACTATGAAAAAGCCGGCACGCATCGCTAGCACGGGAATTCTTTCGCTGTTCGCTTGTGCCCTTCTTTGGTGCAGTCCCGTTCCGCGGCAAAATCCCGCTCCGCCCGCTGCAGTTGCGCCGAGAAGCCAGAATCCATCACAGCCGGTGCTCGCGATTGACAGCACGCGGCTGGTGCAGATTCCGGTGATAGTCACGGACAAGGAGGGGCATTACGTTTCTGGGCTTACTGCTAAGGATTTTGAACTGTTCGATGATGGGCGGCCAACGGATATTGACGTTTTTTCGGCGTCTCGCGCGGATTCGCCCGCCGGGCAGGCTCCCGCTGCTCTGCCTGCCAATACATTTTCCAACCGGCACCAGCCGATCGGCGCGCCGCCTCCGGCCGTCACCGCAATCCTGATCGACGGCCTGAACAACCGCTTTGAATACCTCGCTAAAGCGCGGAATCAAACGCTCGATTTTCTGAGCAAGCTGGGGCCGCACGATGCGGTCTCACTCTACTATTTGGCAGATCGTCTCTATCTGCTGCACGATTTTTCGAAAGGCAACGCGGGCCTGCTCGTCGATCTAAAAAATTACAAGCCGGAAGAGGGAACTCGAATCGAAGATTGGACTCCCGCCGCCGAGCCGCCTCTCCCTCCAGTCCCTGGCGCCAAAACAGCTCCGATTCCTATCCGCGCTGCCAGGAGCTTGTTCCCTTTGTCCGACGATGTGCGGAATCTCGACCAGGAATCGAACGTCAGCCAAACTTTGGACGCGCTTAGGCAAATCACAATTCACTTGGCCAGGGTGCCCGGCCGCAAAAATCTAGTCTGGATCTCCAGCAGGTTTCCCACCGCCGACGTGTACATACGAGTCGATGGCAATGTCGGCTCGGCGCTGCAACAGCAATCGGCCACCGCCCATCTGGCCGAGATGATGAACGCGTTCAATATCGCGTTGTATCCGGTTGACCCGCTTGGTCTCTCCGCCACTCCCTCTCACTGGGGATTGGTCACTGATTTGCAAAAAACCAGATCTCTAATGTCAGACCTTGCCGAGCGCACCGGCGGCCTTTCCTTTTTTGCTTCTAAAGACGTCGAAGACGTGATTCAACATGCCGCCGAAGACTTGAGAAACACGTACCTGCTGGGCTTTTATCCGCAGCCCGCCCACGAGGCCGAACGCTTCCATAAGATCACCGTGAAAATCATTCGCCTGGAAACGCTTGGGAACACGCCGCAAACCGTGGTGCGCTCGCGCAGCGGTTATTACCCCATGCTCGAAAGCGGAGTCGCGGCGCTGTTCCGCGCGGAAATTTTCGAGGAAGCGCGGCGAAGTCCGCTGGAATCCACTGGAATCGGCTTGGTGGCCCACGCCCAAATCGCAGAGGAAAATGACGCGCGATTCTTGGACCTGGAATTAGCCGTCGATCCGCAGGACTTGCAGCTTCAAAAAGCGGAAAAGGGACCGGTGGCGAAATTTTTTCTCGAATTCACGCAGCATAATTCAGTCAAGATGGTGATCGCCCGGTCCGCAAGCTCCGTACAATTTGCGATGAATCCGGAACTCTACCGAATCACTCGAGTGGAGGGAATCAAACTCTCGAACAAAATACCGTTGCGCGAGGGAACGGATTCTGTCCGCATACTAGTCTCCGACGCCAACGGCGAAAATATTGGTAGCCTGACGATCCCGATGAAGGAATTGAAGACGATTCCTGTCAAGTGAGCCGTTGGGCTGCGGATTGGCCACTCACGAACGAGGGCTGGAGCTGGTTAGTTGCACCAGGGTTTCCGAAGGCGACATCGGCGGCGGAGCCATCGGTGCTGGTTTCAGCGTTTGCGGCGAGCGCCAGTTGTCGAGCATGGAGACTTGCTGCACGCAGGAAACCGTGCAGCGCGGCGCGCACGCCTTCTTGGTATGGAACTCGCGATGGCGCTGCGCGGCTGTGTATTGCTCGATGGGAATTCCCGGGATAGCCGCGCTGCTGCGAGCAGTAATGCACCAGGCCGTCTTCGCAAATATACAAATAGCGCGCGCCGGAGCGGCAGCGCCACTTGTGCGCGCTTGCCCGCGCGATATTGTGCTGAAAATGATTCAGCCGCGCGAACGAACGTTTGCCCAGGTTCATGATCTCGCGAAAAATTTCTCCTTCGCGTTGCTTCAGAGGGCGCACCTGGCCGTTGCCGTCGTGAATAATTCCTACCGTGCTGGTGAATCCGAGATTGATGGCGCGGTGGGCTACCGTCAATGCGTCTTCGGGATTCTTCACGCCGCTGCCCAGCACCGAATTGATGTTCACGTGAAAATCCGCGTGCTCGCCGAGCAGCGCCAGTTTCTGGTCCAGCACTTTCAGGCTTTTCATCGAAACTTCGTCGGGCACCGCGTTATCGATGCTGATTTGCAGGT
Organism: uncultured Acidobacteriota bacterium; assembly: GCA_963756355.1. Lineage (GTDB taxonomy): Bacteria > Acidobacteriota > Terriglobia > Acidiferrales > UBA7541 > JBGPTK01. The sequence continues at coordinate 206,143 of CAVWOD010000028.1, forward strand.
ATTCCAGGCCGGCGCGATTCAGCCGCGCGATGCGGTGCGCCGTCAGCAGATATCCGTTGGTGATCATGCCGGCGATGATCCCTTTTTTGCGGATGTGCCGGATGATGTCGTCGAGATCGGGATGCAGCAGCGGTTCGCCGCCGCTGATCGTGATAATCGCCGTGCCGAAGGATTTCAGCAGATCGATTCGCCGGAACATCTCTTCCTTCGCCACCGGCTTCGAGTGATCGTCGTATTCATTGCAGTATTCGCAGGCCAGATTGCAGCGCCGCGTGGGAATAATGTGCGCCAGCATCACGTGCTTGGTGGAAACCAGCCCGCGCACCAGCATGCGAATTTCCCGCAGCCTGCGATGCGCGCCCAGCAATTTCCGCCGAATTTTTTCGCGTTTTCATTCCTGAGCGGATTCCTGCGATTGAGCCCACCTGAAGCCGCACGCAGACCGAGTTCGCGGCCCCCCGTCAATTCTCGATTTCCTTCCAGCTATTACGCTACAAGCTTACATAATGGTTATTTCGCATGATTTGGCATTTGAAGTCGTAGGGGCGCTGCTTGCTGCGCCCTGAGTTTCCAAGGGCTGTGCCCGGCTTTGCTAAGCTCTTGAATGGATTCGCCTTGGCCCTCGACATTTGTAGGGGCCGGCTTCAGCCGCGCTCCGCCGTTGCTTTTTTTCCTCGGTCGCGCTACGATGGCACATCCAGAAGGAAAATTGATGCCTCCAACATTCGGAAACGGCAAAATCTGCTACATCGAAATCCCCTCGACCGACATTGCCCGCTCCGCCGATTTCTACAAACGCGTATTCGGCTGGCAAACCAGGCAGCGAGGCGATGGCAGCGTCGCGTTTGATGATGGAGTAGGCGAAGTAAGCGGCACCTGGGTTCTCGGTCTCCCGCCTTCCACGACGCCCGGCCTGTTGATTTCGATTATGGTGGACAGCGTGGCTGGGACTCTCGAATCCATTGTCGCCAGCGGCGGTGAAATTGTTCAACCCATCGGCGCCCACGCCCCCGAAATCACTGCAAGATTTCGCGATCCGGCTGGCAACGTTCTCGGCCTCTACCAGCACCGCGGCTGAGCAAACAGCGTTTATCCCATTGAGTGCGTTCTACACTGGCAACACGTTTCTAATCCGACCAGGGTTGCGGCGTGCGATCCCAGCGGTGCGCTTTCAACATTTCCAGCAGCGTGGGATCGAGCGCGCCTGCCTCACTCGCCGCCAAATTTTCTCTCACGTGCTTATGCTTGCGCATGCCGACGATTTGTGTGCTGACCGCGGGATGCGACAGAATAAATCGCAGCGCCATTTCGGGCAGCGTCATGCCGGCAGGGACCAGCGGCTTCAATTTCTCGACGTGTTCCACCGTATTGCTGCAGATTTTCCGGGCTGAAATAATGGCCGCGCCAATCGCCCGCCGGAAATTTGGTGTCGAGCGTCAACTTGCCGCCCAGGCTGCCTTCGTCCAGCGGCACTCGCGCGATCACGCCGATATCATGTTTCTGGCAGAACGGAAAAAGTTTGTCCTCCGGCGCCTGATCGAAAATGTTGTAAATCACCTGCACCGCGTCAATCAACCCCGTTTCGATTGCCTTCATGCCGTTCTCGGGTTCCCAGCGGTTCAAGCTGATTCCGAAAAATCGAATCAGTCCTTCGCTTTTCAGTTTTTTCACGGTCTCGCGAAATTCCGGCTCGGTAGCCCAGTGGTCCGACCACACGTGAAACTGCAGCAGGTCAATCACTTCCACGCGTAAATTCCTGCGAATCGTTTCGGCGGCTTCCAAAACGTGCGCCTCCGGAAACACTTCACGATATTGATGGTGCGCCCGCGCCGGCCATTTTCGGTTCATCGGCGGCACTTTTGAAGCCGCGAACAATTGCTTGCCGCGATTACGCGACAAAATCTCTCCCAGCAGGCTGTCGCTCTTGCCGTCGCCATACGCCCAGGCCGAATCAAAAAAATTGCAGCCCAGGTCAATGGCCAGTTGCATGGCATCGAGCGACTCTTTATCGTCCGAGCCGCTCCACCCGCCCATGCCCCAAAGTCCCTGCGAAATTTCGCTGACCATAAATCCGGTTCGGCCAAACCTGCGATATTTCATGTGATTTTCCTTGTTGAATCCCGTGCTTGGCGAACTCATGGTTGTGGCTCCGGTTTTTTCTTTTTGGATGTGGCGGTCCGGTGATGCGTTCCATGCGCTGTCGAAGGTTTTTTCGGCGGCGCGGCAGCCGGCGGAGCCGCCGCAGCCGCCTTCGGCGCTTTCGGCTTGGCAGCGGCAGGAGCGGGCACCGGCGGTTTTTCCGAATCTTTTTCGGCCTTCTCGACATCGCGATAATACTTCTGCAAAACGTAAAACGCCTGTTTCTTTTCACCGCGATCGGAAATCAAGCCCTTCCGGTTGTGATAATCCTGAATTCCCGGAAGCGTGCGCCGTGGCGAATGAAAATCCATCAGCACCCACGGCGACAACCCCACCAGCGAAGGCATCTGCTGAATCATCTTGATCTGATGTTGGTAAAGATTCGCCTGATACTTTTCGCTCCAGCGAGTCTGCGCATCACCGCGATAGCCATAAGGCGCGCCACCGCCGAATTCACTCACGATCAGCGGCTTATCGAAGCCCAGCTTCCATTGAATTTCATCGGCATCTTCGGAACGCCCCTCGTACCAGCCTAAATATTCGTTCAATCCCAGCACATCCAAATATTCTCCCAGCGGATCGTTCAGCACGCGCAGTTGCGGGTCGGAATTATCCGTGCGGTTCATCGCTGAGGTAATCATCCGGCTGCCATCGAGTTGCCGCGCGTATTCCGCCAGCGCTTTCAGAAATTCCAGCCGCCCCGGCTCGTCGCGCGTCTCGTTGCTAATCGACCAGAAAATCACCGACGCCCGGTTCTGGTCGCGCGCCACCATATCGCGCAATTGTTCCTGCGCGTTTTCGAGCGTGGCAGGATTCTTCCAGTCCACGCTCCAATACACCGGGATTTCCTCCCACACCATCAGGCCAAGTTTATCCGCCAGCCGGATCATCTCCTCGTTGTGCGGATAATGAGCCAGCCGCACAAAGTTGCAGTCCAGTTCCTTGGCCCAGCCCAGAAGCGTCTGGTCGTCTTTCGGCGTCAGGCCGCGCCCGCCGCGAAACGGGGCTTCCTCGTGCATCGAAATGCCGCGCAGGAAGATCGGCTTGCCGTTCAAGAAAATCGTCCCGCCGTAGGCTTTCACGCTGCGGAATCCGATTTGATCTTCAATCTTGTCGCCAGAGGAACGAATCACCACTCGATACAGTTTCGGGCTATCCGGGGACCACAATTCCAGCCGCGCCGGAAAATTAAATTCCGCCATTCCATTGGCATCCGAAAAAGTAGTCGATTTGATGGCCAGCTCCGGAATTTCCAGCGTCACTTTCACCGGGTCCGACGCGCCATTCAATTTCACCACCGCATCCACTTCCGCCATCTCATTTCTTTGTAACTGCACGGAATAATCCTGAATAAATGTTTCCGGCACCTCCACCAGATAAACGCCGCGCGTCAGCCCCCCAAAATTCCACCAGTCCGTTTCCATCGCCGGAACCGCGTCGGGCCGCCGCTTGTTGTTCACCTCCACCACGATAAAATTCAAGCCTTCGATAATCTGGTCGGTCACCTCGAAATTGAACGGAGTAAATCCGCCCAGGTGCTCGCCCAGTTTTTGCCCGTTCAAATAAACGCTGGCTTGCTCGTTGGCCGCGCCAAAATAAACGAACGATCGCGTGTTCAATTTCTTGTGGTATTTGAATGTTTTTTCGTACCACACCGCGCCTTCATAGAAAAAAAGCTGCGGCCGCTGCGAATTCCAGTCTCCCGGAACATTCAGTGAGCCCGATTTATCGAAATCGTATTCCACCAGATCGCTCTTATTCAGCGGTTTCCGGTTTTCATAAAAACGCAAACGCGTGCCCACTTCATAAGGATCGATAATGGCTTTCCAAGGGCCGTTCAGGCTGATCGTGCTTCGCCCGGAAACATTGGCGATTAAATTCGCCGGCGCTGGTTGCCCCGCCGCGCTTCCGGCCATCAGCAATAGAAATAAAATTGTGATGGACACCCTTTGAATGTATGGCTCCAATCTGACTAAGTCGGCGGGCTTTGGTAGCACAGCCACTCTTGGCTGTGTGCCTTCGTTCGTCGACTGCCTAAGCGCACAGCCAGGAGTGGCTTTGCCACCCAAAACGGTTCTGATCCTTCGATTCAATTTGATCTCCATCGCGTTCCATCGACCGTCCATTAATACAAAGCCGCCGCCGGATGTCAAAGCCGCAGCGCCCGGGCGCGGAAGTGGCGCAGGTTTATGTCACGGACGGCCATTCCAAAGTCGAGCGTCCGGCGAAGGAATTGAAAGGCTTTGGCAAAGTGAATTTGAAGCCCGGAGAAACGAAAAGTATTTCCGTGATGCTCCACCGGCGATCGTTTTCCCATTACGGCGTGAACAAAAAACAGTGGATAGCCGATCCCGGCGAATTCGGCATCTTGCTGGGCAGTTCTTCACGAAAAATTGAATTAGACGGGAAAGTTTCGCTGACGCAATAGATTCATGCTTGTTAACGCATCGAAGTTTCACTTCTGCACACACGCCTCCTTGTCGAAGTTCGCGTTCACATCAAATTGTCCTATCCTTTGCAAATGCCGCAAATCAACCAGGATTCCGCGGTCGCCATGCAGTCCGAACTGACGTCCGGCGAAAGCGTCTTGTGGGCGGGGCAACCGTCCACCTCTGTGATCTTCCACAAGGAAGACGCTTTATTGATTCCGTTCAGCCTTTTTTGGGGCGGCTTCGCAATTTTTTGGGAAGCGGCCGTCTCGGGAATGCGCTGGACGCAGGTCAACGGACGCTGGCCGTTGGGAATGATTTGGGGAATTCCCTTTGTCTTGATAGGCCAGTATCTGATTTGGGGAAGGTTTTTCTACACCGCATGGCTGAAAAAACGTACCTATTACGCGGTCACCAACCAGCGGGTTATTGTTGTCCAGGACGGCTGGAAACATAGAATGGCCTCGTCTTTTGTCGATTCGCTACCATCTCTGATCAAGGAAGGCGGCTCAAACGGAATCGGCACACTGCGCTTCGGACAAACGCAACCCTCGTGGAATAACAGAAGAGGATTCGCGGCTTGGAACGGACTAAATATTGGAGATGTCCCTACGTTTGTCGATATCGAGGACGTCGATTCCGTCTATCGCATGATTTCCGACCTGCGCGAGAAAGCGCGAACCACTAAGTCGACTTTCTGAAAGCCGTAGCTCGCCGCTTTGGACCCTACCGTTGACTGTAATTCCGCCCGGCCAATTTGCCTCTCACTTCGGCTGAGCGGTCTTCACGTACTCGGTGATTTGCGACCCCGTCGCGAACCAGACGTCCGGTTTTGATTTCATGTAGGCCACAAGCTGGTCGAGATACTTCATCGGCGCCCGATGTCCGCTGACGTGCGGATGCAGCGTCAGCACGAACAGCGTGCCATCGTTATAAGCCCCGTCAAATTCTTCGCGAAACAATTGAAATAAGTGTTCGGGCAGGGGCATCGTGCCGCCAGGCCCCAGGTAAGGAGTTTCCGTCAGGGTCCAATCGATCGCCAGTTCCACGATTCCCGTTGGCTCTCCGCCCGACATGATTTCGTACGGCTCGTCCATCGCCTGCAAGCTGCTGTCGTACAGGAATTTTTCCTTGCGCAGCAAATTGAGCGTGTTTGCGCTGAATCGCCATCCGGGCGCGCGGTATCCCACCGGGCGCTTTCCCGTCGCTTTCGTCAGGTAGTCGATGGCCTGGTCCATCAGCCGTTCTTCCTCGCCGGCATCCAGGCGCGGAGTGCTTTCGTGAATCCATCCGTGCACTCCAATTTCATTGCGCCCGCTCTTCTGGATCGCCGGAATCATTTCCGGATGCAGCAGCGCGCTCACCGCCGGAATAAAAAATGTAGCCGGAACCTGATAATGATCCAGCATCTTCAAAATGCGCGGCAGTCCGCTCTGCGCTCCGAAATCGCCCGCCGAAAGCGCGGTCGGCGAAGTTTCCCCCGCTGCCAATAAATACGATTCATTGTCCACATCAAAGCTCAGGCACACGGCCACCCGCGCGTTTCCTGGCCATACTTTCGGCGTCAGCTTTTTCCCAACGCGCGCCATCGCCACAGCCTGCCGCAATTGTTCGTCGCTCCATTTCGTCCCCGGCTGTGACGCGCCGCCCGCTTGCTGCTGGGCCAAGCCAGCGCTCGAACTCAGCAGCCAAACCACCGCCGCAAGAACAAGAATCGACCAGCAGCGAATCGCCCGCATCCGTGTCATGAGATTCTCCTCAGCAGTATTTCCAGTCTGACGAAAGCGCCGGAATTGTAATCCAATTGCCTTTGCCTCGACATAAATGCTTATCTCCCGCCTCTTTTGCGGCTCGCACCTTACCTCCAAACTCCCCGCAAATTTGATTTTTGATGAATTGCAGCCTCGAAGTATTTGCGGCAACGTTTTTCCTTCTGCGATCTCTGCGCCTCTGCGGTAAACAAACACTCTACCGAATGCAAATGAGAACCAGCTTCCCATTTACCTTGACCGCCATGATAAAGTTTCAGCCATCAACGGAATCGATTTTGTAGGGCATCGCGCCATGACCAACCATCCTCGCGAATCCGGCCTTCCCGAAAGAACCGATTTCCCGCATTTCATGCTCAAGGAAATTTACGAACAGCCGCACACGATTCAAGAAACCATTCGCGTCCACGTCAACGGAAACCTGATCTTCCATTCTTCTCTGGAAATGATCGAAAGCGTGCTGCTGAATTTTAAAAAGATCATCATCACCGCCAGCGGTTCCAGCCGCCACGCCGGGCTTGCCGGCGAAATCATGATCGAAGATCTTTCCGGCGTCGCCGTGGATGTGGAATATGCCAGCGAGTATTGTTATCGCTCCACCCACGCTTCCGCCGATCCGCTGGTCGTGGTGATTACCCAATCCGGCGAGACCGCCGATACAATTGCCGCGCAGCGCGAAGCCCTGAACCGCGCCGCCCGGACCGTGGCCATTTCCAACGTCGCCAATTCCACCATCGCGAACGAGGCGAACGCCACTCTGATCACTCAAGCCGGCCTCGAAAAAGCGGTCCCCGCCACAAAGAGTTTCACCGCCCAGTTGACCATCCTTTATCTTTTCGCCCTTTTTCTCGCCCGCAAACGCGGCCGCATGACTTCTGAAGTCATCCGCACTCACTTGAACGCTTTGGCTTCCGTTCCGTTGGGAATCGAAAAATATCTCGGTGCCTGGGACAAGCAAGCCGACGAGTGTTCCTGGCTTTTTCAGCAGTCCAAAACGTTTATCTTTTTAGGACGCGGCGTGCACTACGCCATCGCTCGCGAAGGCGCCTTGAAGCTGAAGGAAATTTCCTACGTCCAGGCGGAAGCGTTTCCCGCAGGCGAATTGCGCCACGGGCCCAACGCGATGGTGGACGAAAAACTCACCGTCGTCGCCCTGGCCACCCGCGACGCGGCCGATCCCGATTCCATGCTGCGTTACAAGAAAACCTTTGGCGTGCTCGAATACGTCAAAAGCCACGGCGGAAAATCAGTGGTGATCGCCACCGATGGCGATAGCGAAATCCAACAAGTTGCCGAACGAGTGATCTTTGTTCCGCCCGCCCCGGAACTTCTGCTCCCGTTACTCGAAGTGGTTCCGCTGCAACTTTTTTCCTACCACTACGCAGTCCGCAACGGCTGCGACGTCGACCATCCCCGCCACCTGGTCAAAGCCGTAGTCACCGAATAAAGTCCTCTCCTCGATCTGAGTTGGGTTTTGTAGGGGCCGGCTTCAGTTTATCCTGAGCCTCGAAGGGCCGCGCCCTGGATTGTGCTTGAGGTCATTCCGAGCCCGTTTTCCGGGCGAGGAATCCAGGGTCGATCTAGAATGCTCGCGAAGTGGGGGATTTCTCGAGGGCTGATTTAAACAGTCATTCCATGGCAAAGCGTCTCTCGTCCTCCAATGGTGAAGCTTGCCAAAATATCGAGCCAGGCGTTTTACCTGGCCGCCGCCACATCCACCAATTTCTGAATCGCCGGCACAATCGGCAGCAATAAATCCGCTTTGAAAATTTTAGCCTGTTCAATCGCCGCCATTTGCCGCGACTTCCAGGCATCATCGGCACGTTGCCCCCGATCGATAAAATCCAGCGCCTCAATCCCCGCGCGCCCCAGATTTGCAAGGTTCTGCGAAACCGGCGCCAACTCCGCCAGCAGCGAAGATTTTGCCAGCATCGGCGCCAGCGCCGCATCATTCGTCTTCCACACCATCAGTTGCGCGCGAATTTCCGACCTCCAGCGCCTCATCCTTAAATCCGCCGCCCGCCAACTCATCCACTTCCTTCGAAAAAATCCTCGAAGCCTCGCTTTCCGGCGCCGCCGCATCAATCATGCGGTTCAGCGGGTCGGCGCTGGTCTGGACAATATTCGCCTCGCGAGCCGTTTTCTCCCGCTGGTAAATTTTCACCGGCTCCGCCACGTCCCCCAGCACTCGCAGCGCCGCAATATTGTCCGAGCCGGCCATCCGCCCCAGCATCGCCACATAATTCGATTTATGCGTCAGCCCCAGGAATTCCAGCCGCGCGCTTTCCGCATCCATCCGCCGGTAAAGAGAATCCACGTCACTCACTTCCGCCGGCGACCACAGCCGCTCCGCAATCGCCGCCGTCCGCGGCCAGATTCGCGAATCGAGATTTTCCGGCGACGTAAATTCCGACCACATGCAAGCCTCGCCTCCCAGAATCCGCGCTTTCTCTTCCGGCGAAAGAGACGCAGTTTCCTCCGTCATCGGATCAACGGCATAGTGCTGCGACGCCGGAAACATATAATCCAGGTAATAACCGCTGGAAAGCAGGCTGCGATATCCCAACCGCGCCGCGTCGGCCATCGATTTCGCGCCGCGCCACGATTGAATCACCGAATCCTTCGGCAGCCCCGGCGCCAGAATTTCATCCCAGCCCACCATCGTCTTGCGATTCTTTTCCAGGATTTTCATCACGCGCTGGTTGAAATAATGCTGCAGCTCGTCATTATTTTTGATCCCGTGCGCGTGCATGAATTCCTGTATCTTCGGATTGGCGTCCCACTGTTTCCCGTTCACTTCGTCCCCGCCGATATGGAAAAAATGATCGGGAAAAAGTCTGGTCATCTCGCCAAGCAGCTTGTCCAAAAACTTATAAGTTTCTTCGCGCGTGGGATCGATCGCCGGATCGAAAATCCCCCATTGCCGTTCGATCGTGTAAGGCCCCGGCGCGCTGGCCAGCTCCGGATATCCCACAAACCACGCCGTGCTGTGCCCGGGAATATCGAATTCCGGAATCACGCGAATCCCGCGGTCGCGCGCGTATTCCACCACCTCGCGCACCTCGGCTTGCGTGTAATACATCCCGTCCGAGCCCATTTCCTGCAGCTTCGGATACACTTTGCTTTCCACGCGGAATCCCTGGTTTTCGGACAAATGCCAGTGGAACACGTTCATCTTCACCGCTTCCATTCCGTCCAGATTTCTTTTGGTCGCATCCAGCGGAATAAAATGCCGGCACGAATCGATCATCAATCCGCGCCACGCGTAACGCGGCTTGTCCTCAATGTAAAGATTCGGAACCGAAAATCCGCCCAGCGGCGCGGGTTCCACCAGTTGTAAAAAAGTTTGCAGCCCGTGCATCGCTCCCAGCGGATTCGCCGCGTGGATTTTCGCGCCGAAATTGCTGATCTGCAGCGTGTAACTTTCATCCTCGTCCAGATCTTGAATTTCCTTGCTGGCATGGTCGGTACGAATACTCAGCACCGTCTTGCTCGAATCGCCGGTGCGCTGCGCGAGAGGCATTCCCGTTTGCCTTGAAAGCTCGCGCAAAAATCGATCCACCGCGCGATCCAGCCTCGGCTCCTTGTATCCCTCCAGCGTCACCGCAAAATTTTGCGTTACCGGAAGCCGCGCCGTTCCCATTTGCACGCTGCTCGGCATGGGCATCACGTTTAGCGGCAATCCATCGAGGCGCGGCGCCGCGCTCCCGCCAGTCGCGGAAGCGCCCGGCTGCTGCGCGAATGCCAACGCCATCGCCATTCCGCCTCCCAAAATCGCGCCGCACAAAGCCAATCGAACAAAAAAGTTTCGCAATGCCGCCCCCGCGCGCTTCACCAAAGCACCCTGCACGTTAATTTTCATCAGACGCGCAGCATAATACGATCCGCCCCTCCGCGCTCCAGATTTTCCAATTGCCTCTGTGAATAAACTTGTGCAATAACGATATTCAACGATTGCGCACCAAGGGTCGCACGCGCGCCTTTCACCTTAAAGCGCGCCAGGGGCGGACAACGATTCGATGAATTTTACGCTGCTCGATTGGTCCGCCATCGTCGGCTACCTGCTCATCACTCTCTGCCTGGGCCTTTATTTCCGCCGCAAATCCACCGGCAGCACCGAGGATTATTTCGTTTCCGGCCGCAGCGTTTCCTGGTGGCTCGCGGGAACTTCGATGGTCGCCACCACCTTTGCCGCCGATACACCGCTGCTCGTCGCCGGCCTCGTCTATACCCAGGGCATCGCGGGGAACTGGCTGTGGTGGGCGTTTCTGCTCTCCGGCATGATGACGGTTTTTCTCTACGCGCGTTTGTGGCGCCGCTCCGGCTTGATGACTGACGTGCAATTCGCCGAAATGCGCTACGCCGGAAAGCCCGCCGCATTTCTTCGCGGATTTCGCGCCGTCTATCTCGGCTTGATGATGAACTGCCTGATCCTCGGCTGGGTCACCAAATCCATGGTCATCATCGTCGGCACCACCATGGATCCCACTCTGAAAACCTGGCCCGTCGTCAACGCCTTCTCCAGCGTCCTCAGCAGCATCTTCGGCCCGGTTTTTTCGGGCACGGACGGCCGCGCCCTGATTGTCTGCATCTTTTTCCTGATCCCATTTACCGGCCTGTACGTTTCCCTCGGCGGACTTGTGGGGCGTGCTCTGGACCGACCTCTTCCAATTCGTCCTGAAAATGGCCATCGTGATTGCCGTGGCGTATTACGCCGTCACCGCCGCGGGCGGCATGGTACCAATGATCAGCAAAATCACCGCCATGCGCGGGGCCAATGGCGGTTCCGATCCGCTCGCCTTCCTCCCCGATTTTTCGAAAGGTTTCTCAAGTGAAGCGCTGTGGACTCTTCCCGTCCTCACTTTCCTGGTCTACCTGGGAATTCAGTGGTGGGCTTTCTGGTATCCCGGGGCGGAGCCCGGCGGCGGCGGATACATCGCCCAGCGCATTTTCAGCGCGCGCGACGAGCGCCAGGGTTTGCTGTCCGTCCTCTGGTTCAACGTCGCGCACTACGCGCTGCGTCCCTGGCCCTGGATTTTCACCGCGCTCGCCGCGATTGTTTTGTATCCCGGCCTGGCCAAGCCCGAATCCAGCTACATGATGATCGTCAATCAATATGTCCCGCACGCTTTTCGCGGAATTATTCTTGCCGGATTTTTGGCCGCGTTCATGTCCACCATCGCCACGCAATTGAATTGGGGCACTTCGTATCTCGTCGAGGATTTCTACCGCCGCTTCATCCATCGCACCGCCAGCGAAAAACATTACGTCCACGTTTCTCAGCTCGTCACCGTGCTGCTGGTAATCGTCACCGCTTACATTTCCGCGCAGCTCGCTTCGATCCGTTCCGGCTGGCAAGTCGTGCTGGAACTCGGCGCCGGCACCGGCAGCGTCTACCTGCTGCGCTGGTACTGGTGGCGCATCAATGCCTGGAGCGAAATTTCCTGCATGGCCACCGCCATGGCAGTCACTCTAGCCCTGAACTGGCACGGCCTGTGGCAGCGATTGCTGGGCCGCCCCGATCCGTTCACCGGCTCCGCCACGGTCCTCTTCGCAAAAACGGCGCTCACCACCACGCTGGTCACCACGGTAGTGTGGATCATCGTCACGCTCTTCACCTCCAAAGAGCCCGACGAAATCCTGGTCTCCTTCTACCGCAAAGTTCGCCCGCAAATCACCGGCTGGAAGCCCATCGCCGCCCTGGCCCCCGAAATCACTCCCACGCGCGACCTGCCGCGCAACCTGTGGTGCTGGATCCTGGGCTGCGCAATGACCTACAGCGCCCTATTCGGCGTCGGCAAGCTCTTGCTCCGCGAATGGCTACCAGGCCTGATCCTAAGTTTCGTAGCCATCGCCACAGCCACCCAAATGTGGCGCGAACTCCACCGCTTCCAGGAATAATCTCTCGCTCATCCGAGTAGCACAGCCACTCCTGGCTGTGTGCCGTTGCCGTTGCCGTTTCGCCGTTGCTGTGTACGTTGCCGTGCGCCGTTGCTGTGTGCCTTGCCGTGAGCCGTTCGAAGGGCCTGCGCCCGACCTTTCGAGACTTTGCCATTCGTCGTTGCGTCGCTATCATCCTCTAAGACGCCGATCGGCTGCGCCCGCCTCTTCTGCGCGATCCTCGTCCGAAATTCATTGTCATCCCGAAGCTTGAAGTGATCCCGAACCCGCCGCAGGCACTCACTGTGCACTCGCACAAACGAAACCCACTCCGCACACCTCTCCTCACTCGCACGACAAAAAACTTCTCATCCCCCCGCCCAACCAGTTGTATCGTGTCTCTGCCAATTCCAACTCAAAATGCCCACCGCCACCACAAAAATCCCGCCAATCCTCGCCGTAGACATCGGCGGCACAAAAATCTCCACCGGCCTGGTCGATTCGCGCGGCAAACTCCTCCTCAACACGCGCACTCCCATGGTCGCCAAATCCTCCCCCGAAGAAGGCCTGGCCGCCGTTTTCAACGCCATCGACAAAATCCTCACCCACCGCCTGGCCAAAAAAATCAAAGCCATCGGCGTCAGCGTTCCCGGCTGGGTGGATTCACAAAAAGGAATCCTGCTCGGCGCGGCCAATCTCCCCTGCTGGAAAAATTATCCACTGGCCCAAAAAATTTCGCGCCGCTACAAATTTCCCGTCAAGCTGGGCAATGACGGCAATACCGCCGCGCTGGCCGAAGCCGCCTGGGGCGCCGGCGCAGGCTACAAAAACGTTTTCTACGTCACGCTCGGCACCGGCATCGGCACAGGCCTGGTCCTCAATCGCCGCATCCACGACGGCCGCACCGGCGCCGCCAGCGAAGGCGGCCACGTCACCATCGATTTCCACGGCCCCCAATGTGGCTGCGGCAAGCGCGGCTGCATCGAAGTCTACGCAGCAGGCCCAGCCATCGCCCGCCAGGCCCGCCAGCGCCTAACCGAACAAGCCGCCACAGCCCCGCCCACTTCCTCCATCCTGCAATTGGCCGATGGCAAAATCGATCAAGTCACCACCGAATTCGTCAGCAAAGCCGCCAAATCCGGCGACGCGCTAGCCCAGGAAATCCTCCAAGAAGCCGCCGACCACCTCTCCATCTGGCTAGGCAACATGATCGACCTCCTCGAGCCCGACATAATCGTAATCGGCGGCGGCATAGCCCACTTGATGCTCCAACTCCTGCCCCACATCCGCCAGCAATTGGCCCAATGGTCCGTAAATCCCCGCCACCAAGAAATCCCCATAGTCCAAGCCCACTACGGCCCAGAATCCGCCCTACTAGGCGCCGCCGCACTCTGCCTCCCCGCCTCCCGCCTCTGGCGCACTTCCTAACCGAAACACTTCGACATCTGTACCGATTCGACAAGTGCGCGTGATAGAATCCGCTGGGGGGATCCCAGATGAATGAACTCAGCCCTATGCACTTGGTACTAATCTTGATCATTGTGACCCTGATAATTCCCGTTCAACAAATACTGCGTCGCGCGGGATACAGTGGCTGGTTGTGTCTGCTTGCGCTTATCCCGCTCGTAAATTGGATTGCCTTGTGGGTATTTGCCTTCGCAAAGTGGCCCGCTCTAGCGAAGCCCCGATCCTAGGGCAGTCATGCCTGATACGATCCTTGCCGGAGGTGGAGCGCATGGGATTTGAGCAGAAGATAGAGATAAGCCTGAATCAAAACCTGTGGGGATTGGTCATCACTTACGCGGCGCTCGGTGCGGCGGAATATTGGGACCTGAAGTGGCTTTGTCGCCTGTCGATTGCCGGTGGAATCATTATGAGCATCTCGATTCTCTTCACCTTTTCATTTTACACTTGGCGCTATTGCCACAACAAGGTCCACAAACCCTAGCCCGTGGTAGAATCCGCGATAGAAAAGGAATAACGGGGGCGCCTCCGATAGCATGACTACAGCCAAAGCGAAAGCAGGCTACGTTTCAGTGGGCGTGTTGTTGACGCTTATTTTTCTTTTCCCCACCCTGAACCAGATGCGGAGAGAGCAAAAGCAGGGGCTGCTTTTATCTCCAGAAGAAGTGAAAGGCACGTGCGGGATGCCTCAGGTCGGGGACTCTTTGGAGTTGTCCCCATTTTTGAGACACAACCGAGTTAAGAGACAATACCCAGCGAATGGAGGAACAGAACATGGGATTGTCTCGACGAAAGTTCACGCGTGAGTTCAAGCTGGAGGCTATCGAGCGGCTGGAATCGGGGACTTCGGTGGCGGCGGTGGCGCGGGCGTTGGAAGTGAGTCCGGGTTTGCTGCAGCGGTGGCGGCAGGAGTTTCGCGAATCGCCGGGGGCGGCGTTTGCCGGCGCAGGCAAGCGGCGGCATGACCCGGACCGGGTGGCGCAACTGGAACGCAAGATCGGTCAACAGACGCTGGAGATTGATTTTTTGAAAGGGTGCTTGCAGCGCATCGAGCAGCAGCGGCAACTGCAGGCTGTGATTGGAAAGCCGCTGTCTACGGCGAAATCCAAAACCAGAGAGACCGGGCCGCAGGGTTGACGGTGCGGCGCATGTGCGCGTTGGCGAAGGTGAGCCGGGCGGGATTTTATCGTTTTCCATCGCCTCGCTCCGGTGGCCATGCGGAGGTAGAGCTGCGGGATGCGATGCAGAGAATCGCGCTGGAGTTCCCCAGTTACGGCTGGCCGCGCATGACCGAGGAACTGAAGCGGCGCGGCTGGGCGGTCAATCACAAGCGCGTGTACCGGGTGATGCGCGAGGATAATTTGTTGTGTCTGCGGCGGCGGAAATTCGTGGTCACCACCGAGCTCGGCGCATCACTTGCCGGTGTATCCGAACTTGGCCTGCGAGATGACGCTGACGGGGCCTGGATCAGCTCTGGGTAGCCGATGTCACCTACATTCGGCTGCGGGCCGAGTTCATCTACTTGGCCGTGATGCTAGACGCGTTTTCGCGGCGAGTGATTGGCTGGGCTCTGGACCGCTCGTTGGAAGACACGCTGACGTTGCGGGCCTTGCGCATGGCGCTCGATCAGCGACGGCCCGCACCCGGGCTGGTGCATCACTCCGACCGCGGCGTGCAATATGCTTCCGATGACTACACCGATCTGCTGCGCGCGCAGGGAATCGTCATCAGCATGTCGCGCAAAGCCAACCCGTACGACAACGCGAAAGCGGAGTCGTTCATGAAAACTCTCAAGTACGAAGAAGTGTTTCGCGAAGACTATGGCGACCTAAGCGAAGCACACACCGGCATCGGGCGTTTCCTGGAACAGGTCTATAACCAGAAGCGGCTGCACTCGGCGCTCGGCTATCGTCCGCCCGCCGAGTTCGAGTTGCGGTGCGGGCCGACCAGGCCGCAGCGGCGAGATCGCTCGCAACGGCTTCGGCAATTCGGGAGTCTGTATGAGTTTTTTCAGGCAGGAGGAAATCTATCGCCCATGGATAGCAGAAATGTGCCGGGCGGCCTTCGCACGACCGTCCCCGGCCTCATCGGTACGATGAGTTTCCAGCTGGCTATTCCTCGACAGGTTGCGCTCCCGCAGAGCCTGCCTCCGCTTCACCAGCCGAGGCGCATCTTGCAGGACTCGCTTCATGCAGTACAATCGATTTGCAGCGAACGGCAAACCGTCTCTTAACTCCGTGTCTCACTCAAGGGGACAACCCCACATATAAGCTCATTTACACTGATGGTGATGGGCGAGTGGAATTGCAGTTCCTGGGAGCGAATCACAAGATGTATCTTAACCATGTTAAATGGAGTACGAGTAGAAGCGCCGGGGATATCTACCAGGTGACTACAGACGCGATTAGCAATCTTGTGAAGAGCGGGTCCTTGCCAGCTTGCTTGGAACAGGCTGCGCAATAATTAACTCGCTTGGCTGAAATTACTTGCCAGTTTCCCTGCCGATGGATTCGCGGAATTAGTCAAGGCTAAGGCTAGAAAGGGTGTCCATCCACGGTTGTACAGCCCAAAATCCCCGCGCCCCCATCCTCGAAGTTGATAAAGTGGCCTTCGACGAAGGAGGGCATCGAAATGAATTGGCCGGAGTTCATATCAAGCCTGATAGGTGCGGTTGCTGGATCGAGTATCGTTGGTGTGCTCTTGCAAGCTTACATCAGCAATCAGTTTGCCAAGAAGCTTGAACGGTTCAAGACTGGACTCTCCGCCGAATTGTTTGAACGGCAGACGCGATTTGCATGGCTACATACCGAGCGCTCGAAAGCATTAGTCACTCTGTACAGGATGCTCGCCACAGCGGACAAGGCGTTCACCGACATGTTACGTCCGATACAGTCAGGCGGTGAAGAATCTACGAAGGCTAACATCCAGAGGGCTTCCGATGTTGCGAACAGATTTTTTGATTATTACGACAAGAACCGGGTCTTTTTTGACCCCGAACTGACCCGAAACCTACGACAGCTCGAAAGTGAGTACCGCAAAGTATGGTCAATGTTTGTTCCGCACGTCGGACAGCATGCTCGTGGGCTGGAATGGGCCGCTGCCTGGGAAAAACTGGGAAATGACGTGACCCCTGTTCGTTCAGAGATAGAAAAAGGAATTAAACAAATGCTGGGCGTTGAAACTTTGCCTTTAAGCTGAATGCCCCTAACGCAGCATATGGTAAAATGCGGCGCATGAATCATCCGCATCCAAACCATCGCAAGGACTGCTGGTGCGACGACTGCGCCTCGCATCGAGAGCAAAATTCTGAAATTTGCCCAATCTGCAAATCGAAAATGATTTTCAGGAAAGAACTAGACGGTTCAAGCGTTTGGCGTTGCGAAGAATGCAAAATTTGTGAGGCCGCCCGTGCGGCCACGATGTAAGCGAGGAGCACTACCAGAATGAAATTTGTAACTTACTGCCGATTCTGCGATTGCAAAGTGACTGCGTACACACTTTTGGGCGGAGACGAACTAAAGTCCGCTCTGGAATCAAACGGGGAGATTCAGGTGGGGCACGTAGCGAATGTTGATCATCAGTGGAAGCTGATTAAGAGCGAGAGGGAAAATCTACGTAATCAGCTTGCCTCAGGGGCGCTTTCTTTAGGGGCATCATCTTGACCGGAAGGTGGGGAAGCACCTAAGCGCTACCTAACGGACAACCTTCCGCAAATTTCCTCCACAATTTCTTCCGGCGTGGCATCCACGCTCACCATAATCGCGTCTTCCGGCTCCTCCAAATCCGCGAACTGGCTTGCCAGTATTTTTTCTCCTGCAAAATGGCCGTGGCGCGCACGCAACCGGCGTGCGATCAGTTCGTAGCTCCCCTTCAAATAAACCAGCTTCACTTCCGGGCCGATTAACAACTCCTGGCGATAACTCCGCTTCAGCGCCGAGCAGGCCAGCACCACGTTGCGCCCCGCCGCCGTCCACTCGATGATTTTCGCGCGAAGCGCCGCCAGCCACGGCGCGCGGTCGGCTTCGTCCAGCGGAATTCCCCGGCTCATCTTCTCCACATTCGCCGCCGGATGAAAGGTATCCGCATCCGCAAACTCCCACCCCAGCCGCGCCGCAAGCAATTCGCCCACGGTAGTTTTCCCCGATCCCGTAACCCCCATCAAAATCACAATCACGGATTTTTCGCGGAACTCTTCATCGCATTTTTCGGATAGGTTTCCTGGTGGTTATTCGAGGAATTGGTCACCGTAAATATTCCCTTGCGCCTGGCACCAGTGATTCGGTTCAAGGTAGCACAGCCACTCCTAGCTGTGTGCCGTTCGAGCGCCAGAGTCTAAGCGCACAGGCAAGAGTGCCTGTGCTACCACACCCAGCTCTTCCGAAGTCGGATTCTCGACTCCAGCAAAAACGTAGTAGTCTTTACGTGCGGGGCTGTAGCTCAGATGGATAGAGCAGCAGTTTCCTAAACTGCGTGTCGGGAGTTCGACTCTCCCCAGCCCCACCATTCCCAATCGCTCATAGTCCGGAAATTTTGCCGAGCAGCTAGATCGTGTAGCGCCGCCCTTCAGGGCGGCATCACTACAATCGACCACGTGCCCGCCTGAAGGCGGGCGCTACACAAACCAATGCGGCGTCACCGCCGGCCCAGAAAATGCTCAACAATTTCCAGATTCGCTTCCGCCTGGTCGGAATAGCGCTTGGCCTTTTCGGCGTCATGATTGGCTACGGCATCCTGCGCTTTCTTCAAACTGTTCAGCATGGCGCTCCGTGCAGATGTGATGTCGGAGCGCATGCGCATCCCGGACCGGCTCTGTTCCTGTTCGATGCCCTCCAAACTATTATTCGCGGAATCGATGCGGCTCTGCAGTTGATCGATGCTCAACTCCAATTGATCCAATTTCTCTTTTTCCGCCGCTGCCGCCGCGCTAGCAGCCGCAGCTTGATCGTTCGCGGCCTGTTGAGCGGCCTGCGCAGCTGCTTCCTTTGCCGCTGCAGCCGAGCTCTTAGCACTCGCGCGTGAAGCAGTAGCCGGATTTGCACCACCCGCTTTCGTTTCCGCCGGTGCGCTGGCCGGAGTTGCATTTCCATTCGCATTCGGATCAGCAGAATTCCCGCCACTACCCGCCGCCGGTTCCGTGGACGCAGGCGCCGGATTTTGCGCCGCCGAGGGCGTCGAATTTGAATCGGGCGTTTGCGAGGCCGGCCCCGGTGTCGAACCTGGCGTTTGCGGAGCAGCCGCCGAAGCCGGTGTTGAATTTGGCGAAGGCGGCAGCATTGATCCGCCCTGGTTCGCGCGCCCGCGCCGCGCAGAAACGTAAGTTCCCGCTCCCACCAGCGCCGCCAATGCCAGCACCGCTCCCAGCGTTATGTACAAAACATGATGATCACTTTTCCTCGGCGGAACATTCGCAGCAGAAGTAGCAGTAGCATTCGTTCCAATGGCCGCTCCTGCGGCAACTCCCACCCCGGTAGCAACGCGCGGCGCGGCCCCAGTCGTCGATCGTGCCGTTTGCTGCGCAGACGCCGAGGCTGGTGTGGAACTTGGCGAGGGCGGCTGCGCTGCCGTCGGCGGCACATTCACCGCCGCGGGCGAAGCGATTCCCGCCATCGCTGGCGCAACATATCCCGGCCGAATATCCATCGTCGCAGTCTGCCCGCTCGAATCGCACTGTACATTGCTCAGCGCATTTCGAAACGCTTCCGCCGATTGAAAGCGCCGCGCCGGATCCTTCTGAATCGCCATTAAAATAATTTCATTCAGTCCCGCCGGAAGCCCGGCCTGCAATTGCACCGGAGGTTTGGGAATTTCTTTCACCTGCGCTGCCATCAGCGAAAATTCGCTATCCGCTTGGAAGGGGCGCTGCCCCGTCACTAGCTCGTACAAAGTAATTCCCAGCGAATATAAATCCGAGCGCGCATCGATCGGCTCGCAGCGCACCTGTTCCGGAGACATGTAATGCACCGAGCCCAGAGTCGTCCCCGTTTTGGTCATCCCGCGCATCGGTTCCCGAACGCGCAATGCCAAAATCCATCAGCTTCACCACACCATTGGGAGTGAGCATCATGTTTCCCGGCTTGATATCGCGATGGATCACCCCGCGCGCGTGCGCATAATTCAGCGCCGCCAGCACCTGGTTGATGTAATCCAAAGTTTCACCGATGGGGATCGGCCCGTGTTCCAGCCGCGCCGCGAGAGTGGTTCCTTCCACATACTCCATGATCATCAGCAACTGGTTATCCACAGTTAGCGCCGTGCGCAGCGCCGCGATATTCGGATGATCCAGGCTCGCCAGCAATTTAATCTCATTCAGAAATCGATCGGCCAGTTCCTGCCGCCCCGCCAGATTCGGCAGCAAGATCTTCATGGCCTCCACGCGATCCGAAATCACATTGCGCACTTTGTAGACGCGGCCCATTCCGCCGCTACCCAAAACGCCCAGCACTTCATAATCCCCAATCCGCTGTTTGATTTCGTCGCTCATGTGATCTCCCGCCAACTAAATCCGCCAAACTCTGCGCCAAATTATCCTCTCCCCATCCGCAGACGGCAAGCCTGCGATGCATCGTGCTTGCCGGTGTAGGGGCCGGCTTCAGTTTATCCTGAGCTTCGAAGGGCCGCGCGGTTTCCGCACCCCGATGGTCTTGATCGGGGCGCCCCTTCTTTTTCGTCATGCTGAGCGCCGCGAAGCATCTCTCCCGCTTGCCCTATCGGCCCTCAACCCTCCCACCCCAAAAATCCTCAGGCCACCTTCACTCAAATGCTTTCCAGTGTATAATCCGGCAGCTATCCCTGAGGAAGGAGCCGTATAGCCATGGCGTCAGAAAAATCTCCCACGGTCTGGGTTCCAACATGTTGCGGACGCGTCATGCGCTATAATATTTTCCGCCAAGCCGACGGCGGCATGCTCGGCTCGCTCGTCTGCACCGTTTGCAACAAGAACATAAACCTTGAGCAGGAGCCCGCGACTGCGGTAAACACGTATGGAGAAGGCTCGTCCCTGCTTACAGTAGTGGGATCGCCGCGGCCGCCCAAGGAAGACCGGCGCCTGACGCGGGCCAGCGGCACGGGACACGACGAACCAACGCTCTGATCGGGATCGCAACTGGATTTCGAATTAATTGCCCCTTGATGGCAACTTGACATCAATTCGAATTCGATAGAGCCTGTCGCAGGCTTATGATCGGCCAGACCATTTCGCATTACCGCATTCTCGAGAAACTTGGCGCTGGCGGTATGGGTGTGGTGTTCAAAGCACAGGACACCCGCCTGGATCGCGCCGTCGCGTTGAAATTTCTTCCCGAAGATTCCGCGCAGGATTCGCAAACCCTGGAACGCTTTCGCCGCGAAGCCCACGCCGCTTCCGCGCTCAATCACGCCAGCATTTGCACCATCTACGATATCGGCGAACAGGACGGCCATTCCTTTATCGCGATGGAATATATCGACGGCGATACGCTGCGGCGCTATATCAACGGCAAGCCGCTGCCGCTCGATCGCATCCTCGACCTGGGAATTCAAATTGCCGACGCGCTGGACGCCGCGCACTCCGAAGGCATCATCCATCGCGATATCAAGCCCGCGAATATTTTCGTCACCAAGCGCGGGCAGGCCAAAGTTCTCGATTTCGGCCTGGCCAAGCTCGTGCCCAAGGCAGTGGCCGACCAGCCTTCGGGCTCCTCGCGGAATTCCCACGAGGAATCGCTTTCCATCGTCGGCGTCATCAGCGGCACGCCGTCTTACATGTCGCCCGAGCAAGTGCGCGGCGACGATCTCGATTCGCGCAGCGATCTTTTTTCCCTCGGCCTGCTGCTTTATGAAATGGCCACCGGACGCCAGGCCTATTCCGGAAACACCGGCGGGGTAATCATCGAAGCCATTCTCACTCGCCAGCCGGCGCTGGCCCACACCGTCAATCCCGACGTTCCGCCCAAGCTCGAAGAAATCATCAACAAGGCTCTCGAAAAAGACCGCAACCTGCGCTACCAAAGCGCCGCCGAAATCCGCGCCGATTTGCAGCGGCTGAAGCGCGACACGGAAACCGGACTCACCGCCGCCACCATCGTCATCCAGCGCCCGCCCGCCAACAAATACAAATGGCTGATGATCGCCGGCGGCGGAGCCGCGGTTCTCCTGATCGGCGCGATTGCCGGAGGCTGGCTTTTCAATTCGCACCGCACTCACGCTCTCAGCGAAACGGACACGATCGTTCTTGCCGATTTCACCAATAAGACCGGTGACGCAGTTTTCGACGACGCGCTGCGCCAGGGCCTCGCTGTCCAGCTCGAACAATCTCCTTTTCTGAGTCTCATCTCCGAGCATCGCATCCAGCAAACTCTGCAGCTCATGGGCCGTGCCCCGGAAACCAAACTCACTACCGACATCGTCCGCGATCTTTGCCAGCGCACCGGCAGCAAGGCCTATCTCAGTGGATCGATCGCCACGATGGGCAACGATTACGTCATCGGCCTCAAAGCGGTGAACTGCACCACCGGCGATCCGCTGGTCGAAGAACAGGTGCAAGCGGCCGGAAAAGAAAAAGTTCTCGAAGCCCTCAGCAAAGCCGCCTCGAGCCTGCGCGAAAAATTGGGCGAATCTCTCAGTACTGTTCAGAAATTGGATACTCCGATCGAACAAGCCACCACGCCCTCGCTTGAAGCGCTGCAATCTTTCAGCCTGGGACGAAAAGCCGTGGCCGGAAAAGGAGATTTCACCGGAGCCGTGCCGCTGTTCCAGCACGCGATTTCTCTCGACTCCCAATTTCGCCATGGCCTATGCCTTGCTCGGCACTACCTACCACAACCTCGGTGAAAAAAACCTTGCCGCGGTGAATACCCAAAAAGCCTTTGAGTTGCGGGAAAAAGTCAGCGAGCGCGAAAGGTTTTACATCGATTCCCACTACTATGATTTCGTCACCGGCGACCTGGAAAAAGCCCGCCAGACCTACGAGCTGTGGGCCCAAACCTACCCGCGCGATTCCGTTCCGCCCACCAACCTCGGCGTCATCTATCAGAGCTTCGGCCAGTATGAAAAGGCTCTGGAGGAAACGCAGGATAGCCCTCCGGGTTGCCCCTGCCGACGGTTTGGGCTACGGCAACCTCGTAAATTTTAACGTGATTCTCAATCGCCCGGACCAGGCCCGCGCCGCTGCTGAAGAGGCCCAGGCGAAAAATCTCGATACTCCCGAACTTCACGTCTATCTCTACCAGGTTGCTTTCTTGAAAAACGATGCCGAGGGCATGGCCAAGCAAGTCGCCTGGAGCCTGGGCCAGCCGGGAGCGGAAAATGTTCTGCTTTATTTCGAATCCGGCACGGCCGCTTATCACGGCCAGCTTGCCAAATCGCGCGAACTCAATCGCCGCGCCATCGCTTCCGCCGCGCATGCGGAAGAGGTGGAAACCGCCGCGGGCTACGGAGCCGCCGCCGCTTTCCGCGAAGCAATTTTCGGAAATGCCGCCGAAGCCCGCCAGCGCGCCACCGAATCTCTCGCGATATCCAATGGACGCGATTCCCAATATGTTGCCGCCATGGCTCTGCTGATGGCCGGAAACGATCCGAAATCTTTCTCGGAAGCCCAGAAATTGACGGACGATTTGGCCAAACGTTTCCCCGAAGACACCATGGTGAAATTCAACTATCTCCCGACACTTCGCGCGCCAGATGTTGCTCAGTCACAGCGATCCATCGACGATCGCCGCCAACGCCACCAAAGCAATCGAAATTCTGCAAGCCGCCTCTCCCTACGAACTCGGTTTTCCGGGCACCACTCGCTTCACGCCCAATCTGTATCCCGTCTACGTACGCGGCCAAGCCTACCTGGCCGCTCATCAACCCTCGAAGCCGCAGCCGAATTCCAAAAAATCCTCGACCACCCCGGCGTGGTGACCAACGATCCCATCGGCGCGCTGGCTCGCCTGGGCCAAGCTCGCGCCTACGCGCTGGCGGGCGACACCGCGAAATCCCGAGCGTCTTATGACGCCTTCCTGGCCCTGTGGAAAGACGCCGACCCTGATGTCCCCGTCCTCGCCGCCGCCAAGTCCGAGGCTTCCAGACTGAAATAATTTTCTGTCGCGCCGCAGTTCTGGCGTTTGAATTCGCATCTGTAGGGGCCGGCTTCCAGCCGCGCCCGCTTTTCGCTTCACCGCCTTATTCTTTTCCCGCGCTCGCAACCGCCGCAAACTCCGGCCCCAGTTGCGCAATGGCGGCGCGCAGTCCCGCCTCGTCGAGCCCTAGCTTCGTGAAAACGATTTTCCCCGATGAATCGAGCAGCACGAGGAACGGAATGCCGCTGTGAGGCAATGCCTTACGAATTTCGTCGTTACTATGAAAATCCGGCCAAGGCTCCTTGTGATCGGAAAAGAAATCGGCAGCGGCTTTCGGGGCTTCATCTTCATCGAGGCCCAGCAGCACCAATCCCTTGTCACTGGTTTCCTTATAAAGCTTTTCAAGGACCGGCATGGAATCCAGGCACGGCTCGCACCACGTCGCCCAAAAATCAATCAACACCGGCTTTCCCCGAAACGATTCCAGCGATACCGTTTTGCCGTCCGCACTACGCAGATTGATCGCCGGAACCGTTTTCCCGGTAAGGTCGGGCCAGCGGTCAGTCGCCTGGATTGGATCTTTAAATACTTTCACCAGCCTGGCAGTTGACGGAGCATCGAACGCAAAAACGGGTTTCCGCGACTGAAGACGCATTAAGATCAGCCACCGGGTACAACGTCGTTTGGTCGCTAACGTAGTGACGGTGCGGGGACATCAAGATCAGGGGGCCCTCCTCATGTGCTTGAGTCTTTCGGATCACTAGTTTGTCTTTCTCGATCCAATAGGTGGTCCGGTAGGTAACATCAGTCGCCATATTCGGCTGGTTCGATCCCTGCGCTTGGATCACCAGGCATTTCACTTGCGTTCCATTCCAATCCAGAGTTTCGTCCGGGAGGTACACAGCAGAACCAGCCAACCCGGGCAGATGTGCGATGTTCGTCAAGAGGCTCTGCGCCTGGTTCATTTGGAATGCCAGACGATACTGCGCTGATTTAAACCGGGTCGGGCCGGACGCGGGCGTTGGTTGTTGGGTGTATTCCTGGGAATCGCCGTTATATTCCCATTCGTTCTTTCCGTCGGAAATCTGGATCCACCATCCTCCTTCGTCATGCGTCTCAAACCGGTAGCGATTGCCCGGCGCCACAATCGCAGTGGTTAGCGACTTGCTCCAATCACGAAGTAAATCGCCATTCATCTGCCGCTCCTCCACTTTCTCGATGTGATAGTAATTCGCCTTAGGGTACCGCTGGCAAACCTGCTTCAACATCGCCAGCGCATCGGGCCTGGTTTCGTTCGACTTCTCGTCAGCGTGTTTCGAATCGGCTGCGTTCTGGGCAATTCCAATTGAAGGAACTGCGGTCACGAAAAGCATTGCGACGACGATCCAAAATTTCCGATGGGCCAAAAGTATTTCACTCATCATGCCCTCCCGATGCGGAAGCGCCGGACCCATCCAGGATGTGGAACCGTCCGCAAAGACGGGCCGGCGGCTTCCGATTACGCTCCTTCTTAGCGCATTTTGTAATCGCCCGAAAGGAGACGATATAGGAGCGATTAGGATTTTGTAAGTTTCGATTTGTACCAGATACTTGCTTCATTTTGACTGGGATCTCTGGTGGCGATTAGAAACGGAGCGGCCTCACGAGCAAAGGTAAGGCGCCCCGATTAAATTAATCGGGGTGCAAAGACACAAGCTGCGCCCGTGCGAAATACGGAAACAAGCCAAAAGCCGGGCGCAGCGAGCAGCGCCCCTACGAACGCAAAACAAGGAAGGGCGCGGCCCTTCGAGGCTCAGGATAAACTGAAGCCGGCCCCTACATGGGCCAAACCAAGAGACGCCCTGATTATCTTAGAGGTTTGCGCTTATGTAATGACGATATTTTCGGACTCGTCTTAGTTTGGGTTGGGTTTGGTTACTCGTTCTACGAAGAGTTTTATGAAGCGGTCCCAATCTACGTCGTATTGGACGGAAACTTTGGCGGCGTCTTCGGCGAATTCCCAGGGTTTTAGCGCGCCGATGGTGGCGCCGTAATCGGGGCCGTGGGTGATGTCGACGTCGACGTAGAGGTCGACCGTTTTTACGAGGGTGGGATCCATCACCGACGCGACAGTCAATTGATCGTGCATTGCGCCGCGTCCTCCGCGAGTGGTTGGTCCGGGAACCGGGGCGTTCGGATTGGGAGTGGGATTTGGTCCGTAGACTCGGGCCAAGCGTTCCTTGATCAATTGCGTGGCGGGAGTATCCACGGCGACGATCTGGTCGTAATACTCTTTCGAGAAATGGGTTTTGCGGGTGACGTTGAGCGGAGTAAGCACGATGGGAATTCCGGAATGCAACACCACTTGGGCGGCTTCCGGGTCCACCCAGATGTTGAACTCGGCGTTGGGCGTTACGTTGCCGCCGCCGTCGGAAAGTACGTCGAACGCGCCGCCCATGATCGCCAGCTTTTTCACTTTGGGAGCGAAGCCTGGTTCCTGGCGGATCGCGGTGGCCACGTTGGTGAGCGGGCCCAGCGCGATGATGGTGACTTCGCCGGGATTTTCATTCACCGCGCGAATCATGAAGTCCACGGCGCTTTCTGTTTGGGCCTGTTTCTTGGCGAAGCCGCCGGGAGGAGTGGGAGGAGCTTCGTCGGACCACCATTTTCCGTGGACCGTGGTGTCCCAGGGAGTTTTTTCGTGGACCAGCGGGCGGTTCGCTCCGCGATAAACGGGGATGTCGGCGCGGTTGCAAATTTCAAGGACGCGCAGGGCGTCGCTGGTGGCGCGCTGCATGGTGTCATTCCCAGCCACGGTGGTGATGCCCAGAATCTGAAGTTCCGGCGATTTCACCGCGAGGAGCAGCGCCATGCCGTCATCCTGGGGCGGAACCACGAAGTCGGTATCGAAAATAACTTTTTGCGGCGCGCCCGCTGCGGCGGCCTGCAGTGATGAACGTTTGCCATTCGCGGCGGCGCGCACGGAATGGTGCATTCCAAATGTGAATACGGCGATCAGTGCCGCCAGGACCGATGCCGGAATTAGAAAATTTCTGTGCCGTTTCATGTTCCTCCCCCTGTTGAGGATTGCGCTGGCGGATGTTCCGCCAGCAGGGTTCGCTTGTCAAGCAAAACCAGCGAAGCGCTTCGCTGGAGGTCTGGTTTATGGCCAAGATACTGTTTCCGTGGGAGTTATAGAGATTTCTTAGTGATTCTGAGATTTTAGCGCTGCCGGAATCACTACGGTGGCGAACTGCTTTGCCTCGGGCGCGCGAGGACTGCTGGATTGCGCGATCTGCTGAAATTCCGGGAGCACGCGGGAACGCAACCCGTTTAAGTTTTGAGTCGCGAGCGCCTGGCTGTAATCCTTCAGCGCTTTCTCGTATTCGGCGTTTGCGGCGGCGCCCGATTCGGCGTAGGCCAAGCGTTCTTCGATATTCTTCTGTGTTTTGGGAATCAGGATATTGGCATAGTCGCGCGCATCGCCCTGCAGCGGGCCGCCCGCGTTCAAGATGGCCAGGAATTTCTGGCGCAATTGTTCGAGTTGTTCGAGCGCTTGGGCGTTGCCTTGCTGCACGGCTTGCGCGAATTGGGTTTCGAGTTCGTCGAAATTTCCCCGTTCGGCGCGGGGAAATTTCGGAGGCGGCAAATTATTTTTCTTGGCATTGGCGCGCGCGAATTGCTGGAAGACTGAATCGCGCCTTTGTAGCGCTTCGGCCGTGTGCGGACCGCCCAACGCCAGAAGTTGGTCCAAAACTTTCAGCATGGCCATCAGGTGGCCGGGTTCCTCGGATTCGGAAAATTTCTGCGCCTGGGCCCAGAGCTGTTCCTGATCGCGGCGCGAAGGAATCGTCAGGTCCACAAATTTTTCGGTTTCGGCGCGGTGGTGCGGCGCTTC
Source organism: uncultured Acidobacteriota bacterium (assembly GCA_963756355.1). Lineage (GTDB taxonomy): Bacteria > Acidobacteriota > Terriglobia > Acidiferrales > UBA7541 > JBGPTK01. The sequence goes on from CAVWOD010000028.1 coordinate 233,741, forward strand.
CGGAAGGACCAGGATTTTCCGGAACAAGATCTCGGCATCGTCGAAGCGGCCCGCATCCATGGCTTTGGTTGCTTCGTCCCACAAGATTTTCTCTTCGCGGGCCGATTGCTGCGATTCCGCGCCGCGCGCGGCTTCCAGAGTGGCACGCTGGCGCAATTCTTCCGCCTGGGCTTGCAGCGGGCCGCTTAACTTCCGGGCTTGTTCGGCGAGAGCTTGAGCCGCTTTGTAATCCTTGGCGTCCGCCAGAGCGTGAGCGCGGTCGATCAATTGGTGCTGCTGCTCTTCAATCGATTGAGACGCGCTGGGAATGGATGATGACGCCGCGGGCGGAGCAACAGGCGGCGCGGGAGGAGGCTGTGAAACCTGCGGATTTGCAGCGGAATGTGGTTCGGGTTGTGCGCCGGGCGCCGCGAATTTTCGATAGCCGAGGAAACTGCCGGCCAGCACAACGGCGATTGCGACGATGATGAAGATGGCCGATCGCGCATTGATTACGCGTGGTTTTGGAAGCGAGACGGAATAGGCGGAAGCTTTCGTATTGGATTCGGAGGGAGCTGCGCTGGGCCCAGACGGCGGAATTTTCGCGGTAGCGGATTCCGCGGGAAATTGCGTTGTGGATTTTGCCGGCTGCGCAGGGAAAACGGCGGATGGGCCGGCGGAGCGCGGAATTTCCGCCGAACTGCCGCCAACCGCACGCTGGTTCGCGCCGGATTCGTAGACGTATTCTTTTGCGGCGCTACCGGGAGCGGCGGCCGGGGGCGCGAGCAGCTCCGCCGTCGCCGAAGCGGTGAGCGGACGCCGTTCACTGGCGGCTTCGAGCAATCGCACCAGGCGCGGATCGAGGGGCGCGGTGGTTTGCAGCGTTTCGACCTGGCGGCGCGCTTGGTCGAATTTTCCGTCGGCGAGTTCGGCGGCGATTTCGCGAATCTGGCGATTGAGTTCCTGCTGCGAAGCGCGGAATCCGCGTTCGCGCTCGGCAAAATCGATCAACTGGGTCACCTGGGAATCCGCGCCCACCTGCGCGATGGTGTCCTTGCCCATTTGAATGGCGTTGGAAAGCTCGCCACGGTCGATTGCGGAGCGCATGCTGCGAATCTGCCGGGAGAGAAATTGCTGCTGCTCGTTTCTGGTTTCACTGGCGCGGCCCTGCTGCCATTGGACGGTTTCGTGAATCGTTCGCGCGGCGGAATCCTGCGGATTCAATTTCAAGGCGGACTCGACTTCCACGCGCGCTTCGAGGAGCAAACCTTCGGAGAGCAATTGTTCGGCGCGCGCCACTTTTTCGCGGACGCGCTGGGAAATCGCGCCTTCGCCCAGGTTGGTGTTCATCTGGTCGAACAGAGCCTTGGCGGTCAAATTCAGCGTATCGATCTGCAGCGACTGGCGGAAAATTTCGCGCGCTTCCTCCGGTTTTCCTTCTTCCATCAATCGCTGGCCTTCGCGCACCATCATTTGAACGGCGTCGCGCTGCATGGAACTCCAAATCGGTTCGAGGTCGCGCAGCAGCGCTTCCATGGTCTGGTAGCGGTCGGTATCTTTTTTGCACAGGGCGCGGTGGACGATGCTGGAGAGTTCTTCGGAACACTCGGGCGAGCGTTCGCGGATTGGTTTCGGATCATCCTGCAAAATATTGAGGATGAGTGCGCCGTGGTTATCGCCGGTGAATGGGCGCTGATAGCTGATCATTTCATAGAGCACGACGCCGAGAGCCCAGATGTCGGCGCGCTCGTCGGCATGCTGGCCGCGCAATTGCTGGGGAGACATGTAGCCCAGCGTGCCGAGCAACGCTCCCGTTTGCGTGTTGGAACTTTCGGCGATGCGCGCGATTCCGAAATCCACCACTTTGATTACGCCTTCGAGAGTGAGAACAATGTTGGCGGGCTTGATATCGCGATGCACCACGCCGCGGCGGTGGGAATAATCGAGGGCGCGGCAGGTTTGCACGATGTAGCCAAGTTTTTGCGCGAGGGGGAGGGGCGGTTTGCGGGCGATCAATTTTTCCAGGCTTTCGCCCTCGAGGTATTCCATGGCGATGAAGGGAAAGCCGTCCGATTCGGACATTTCGTAGACGGTGACGATGTTGGGATGCTGCAGGCCGCCGGCGGCTTTGGCTTCGCGGTAGAAACGCTCGAGCAAGTCGGAATTTTCCATGACGACTGCGGTGATTGTTTTTACAGCGACCGCGCGGCCGATGAATGGATCGCGGGCTTTGAAGACCACGCCCATGGCGCCGCGGCCGAGTTCGCGGAGAACTTCGTATCTGCCAATCTGCTGCAAGCGGACACCCCTTTGGAAGCGCCCCGCGTATTCTACTCATAGGTGGTTAAAATGCCTATATTGCGGATTCATTCGGCGGGGGGCGGGGAGTACTGGCAGACGGAGTTTGAACTAGGGCAATTTGTGGGGGAGTTAAATCACACAGCCAGGAGTGGCTGTGCTACTGCGTGGTCGTGCTACTGGAGAGATTCTGAAATTGCCACGGGTTGGAGAGATGTAGTAAGGTGCGCGGATGGCAAGATCAGTGCGACGCAGGACTCGTGTCCCCAGCCTGCCGAAACGAAAGAAGCGAGGTAAGAAAATGGCATCGCCCGCAGATTCGAAATCGAGCGCCAACGCCGAAACGGATGTGAAAGAAGGCGCAAATGTAGACAAGATCAGGGATATTTTATTCGGGTCGCAGATGCGCGACTACGAGAAGCGCTTTGTGCGGCTGGAAGACCGCTTGACCAAGGATGCCGAGGCATTGCGCGAGGAAGTGCGCAAGCGGTTCGATTCGCTCGAGGGGTTTGTGCAGAAGGAAGTGGAATCGCTGGGGCAGCGGCTGAAAACCGAAAAATCGGAACGCGCCGAATCGCTGAAGGACCTGGGCCGCGAGCTGCGCGAAGCGGCGAAGGGAATCGAGAAGCGGATCGGAAGCCTGGACGACCAGCTTGCCGAAAGCACGGCGGAAATTCGCAGCAAGATTCTGGATCAATCGAAAGCGCTGACGGCGGAAATCGCTTCAAAGCATCGCGAGCTGGTTTCGCTGCTGGACCGGGAAGTGCAGGCGTTGCGGGTGGACAAGACGGACCGCGAAGCGCTGGCGGATTTGTTCGCCGAATTTGGAATGCGCCTGAAGAACGAATTCAATCTGCCCGACAAATAGGCCGCGAGCACAATTGAAAAAAGCCCGGCAGTGAATCGAGCACCGAGCCGGCGCGATCCGGCAAATTTGTCATGAGCGAAAAGCCCGCAAACGAATTTTCCGCGCCTTCGAAAGGCACCTCCGCCGCCGAGGACGAGAAAGCGCTTCAGGAACTCCGCAGCCTTTTATTCAGCGAAGAACAACACGAAATAGTGGCATTGCGCGAGCGCGTGGAAAGCGTGGAGCAGCGAACGCGCGATGTAAGCGGAGTTGTGGCCGAAGCGATACAAATGCGCCGCGCGCAAGGCGGGACGCAGGACCTGAGCGACGCGCTCACTCCCACGGTGGAAGTTGCCGTTCGCGATTCGGTGCGGAAAGATTCGCACGTTTTAATTGAAGCGCTTTTTCCGGTGATGGGCCCGGCCATCCGGCGGGCGGTGGCGGAAGCGATTCGCTCGATGGTGGAATCGTTCAACCAGGTTCTGGAAAGCACGTTTTCCGTTCGCGGATTGAAGTGGCGCATGGAAGCGATTCGCACGGGACGCCCTTACGCGGAAGTGGCGCTGCTGCACAGCCTGATTTATCGCGTGGAACAAGTTTTCCTGATTCACCGAAAGAGCGGATTGTTGTTGCAGCACCTGGTGGCCCCGGCGGTGGCGATTCAGGATCCTGATTTGGTATCGGGAATGCTTTCGGCGATCCGTGAATTCGTGCAGGATTCATTTAATTCGCAGCAGGGAGATTCTCTCGAAAGCCTGCAAGTGGGCGAGCTGCAAATCTGGATCGAGCAGGGGCCGCAGGCAATTCTGGCGGCGGTGATCCGCGGGCAGGCTCCGCAGGAATTGCGGATCACCTTGAAAGAGACGCTGGAGGATGTGCATCGGCGGTTCGGGGAGGAACTCGAGAAATTCGAAGGAGATGCGGCGCCGTTTGAGGCGGTGCGGAAAGATTTGGCGGTGTGCGCGGCGGCGCGGTATCGCGAGGAGAAGCGCGGCAAGACCAGTCCGTATTTTTGGCTGTTTGCGATTGTGGTGATTGGTTTGCTGGCGGGATGGATCACGTATGCGACGATCGAAAATCGCAAGTGGTCGCGGTTCGTCGAGAAGTTGGGAGGGGAGCCGGGAATTGTGATTACGTCATTTGGAAAATCGGACGGGCGCTATCGAATTCAGGGACTGCGCGATCCTTTGGCGGCCGATCCGATGGCGGTGCTGAAGGACTCGCAACTCGATGCGCGGGACGTAGTGTTTCAGTGGGGAGCATTTTATGCGCTGGACGATTCGCTGGTGCTGAAGCGGGCCGCGGCGCTGTTACAGCCGCCGGCGGGAGTGAAACTCGCAGTGAGCGGCGGGGTGCTTTCCGTTGCGGGGGATTCCTCCGCCGAGTGGGCCAGGAAAATGCGCGAGCGGGCTCCGCTGATCGCGGGAGTGAGGGGAGTTGACGAAGGGAATTTGAGCGATGCCGACAGCCTGGAGCACCGGAAAGCACTGTTGGAATCGAAATTGATATTTTTTAATGTGGGACAATCAGAAATTACGGCGCTCGAGGAAGAGCATTTGCTGGAGGCGCTAAGAGAGATTCAGGCGCTGGTGCAGAGGGCACAATCGGGCGCCGGGAATTTTGTGGTGGAAGTTTTGGGGCACGCGGATAGCACCGGCCCCGAGACGACCAATGAATTGCTGAGCCAGGAGCGAGCGAGCCGCGTGACGCATGCGCTGGAGCGGGCGGGAATACCCGTGAAATTTTTGCGCGCGAAGGGCGTGGGGCTTTCCTCGCCGCTGCGGCCCGAAACCGACGAGGAAAACCGCCGCTACAATCGAAGCGTGACGTTCCTGGTGGTCCCCTTGCAAAGCTCGCAGGGCCGGTGAGGAATTTCCCCTGATGCTGCAGAAAAAAATTTGCATGCTGGGATCTTTTTCGGTGGGCAAGACCAGCCTGGTGCGGCGATTTGTGGAGAGTATTTTTTCGGACCGCTACCTGACCACGGTGGGAGTGAAGATCGAGAAGAAAGTGCTGCGGCTGGGCGATCAGGAAATCATGCTGATGCTGTGGGACCTTTACGGGGAAGACAAATTCCAGAAAATCCAGATGTCGTATCTGCGCGGCGCTTCCGGATATTTATTAGTGGCTGACGGCACGCGGCCCGCCAGTCTTGAGAAAGCGATCGAGGTGAAGAACGAAGCGGAACAGCAGTTGGGAGCGGTGCGTTTCGTCGTCGCACTAAATAAATGCGACCTGGCGGATGAATGGGCCATCCCTCCGGAAAAAGAAGCGGAGATGACGAAGCAGGGATGGAACGTGGCGCGGACCAGCGCCAAGACGGGCGAAGGCGTGGATGAGGTATTTGAAATTCTTGTGAAAGCGATGCTCGCGCCGTGAAGGCTTCCGGAATATTGTTCTTATCTTAAACGCATGAACAGCGAATCACTGGCCGCGGCCCTTTTGGAATCGGAAGGGTACGCGGCATTTGAATATCTGGGCGACAGAGTTTTTCAAGCCGTGGGAATTTCTCCGGGATTTTACAGAGAGCTGCCGGGCGGGATGGAAACCGCGGAGGAAGCAATCCGCCTGACGGAGTCGATGCCTTTTCTGGATAATTTTCTGGTGGATGCGGAGGAATTCTGGGATTCGGGGGCGGAAGGCCGCGTGGAATCCGGGCGCTGGATCGAAGAAACCGCAGGCGGACGCGAAATGGCGCTGGAGGCTTTCGCATTCCGCTTGGCCGGGAAAAGAATCCTGGTAATCCGCAACCCGCAACAGAGGTACGGCCAGGAAGTGCGGGTATTGCAAAGCGCGCGCGATGCGGCGCTGGAACACGAAAAACTGCTGAGTGAAATTCAGAAAAAGGAAATCCTGCTGCACTGCATTATCCACGACCTTTCGCAGCCGCTTTCCGCGATGCGAGGGTGTTTTTCGCTGCTGGCGGCGGAGAAATTTCCGGCAAAACTGCAAGGGCTGGTGGAAATCGGCGAACGGCAATCGCAAGTTCAGGAGGAAATGATCCGCGGAATCCTGCAAGCATTTTCCTCGGAGCTTGCCGCACAAGATTCGATCCAGCGGGGAGCGGCATCCGGGTGCGATCTGGCCGCGATCGCGCATGAGGTGGTCAAAGATTATTCGGCGGCGTTCGCCGCACAAGGCGCCGCAATCCGAATGGAGCCGAAAGTTGATGCAACGCGGAAATGGCCAGTGGCAGGAGATGAATCGCGGCTGCGGCGCATTTATACGAACCTGGTGGAGAATGCGCTGCGGTACAGTCCGGCGGGATCGACGGTGACGCTGGGCGTGACAGCGGAAGGGAACTTCTTAAGGGCCACGGTGGATGACGAAGGGCTCGGGGCTTCCGGCAGACGCGACTGCGGCGCATTTGTTCGGGCTGTTTGCGAAAGGCAAGGAAGGGGGAGGAAAAGCGGGCCTAGGACTTTATTTCTGCAAGATCACGGTAGAACGTTGGGGCGGAACGATCGGATGCGAGAACCGGCCGGAAAAAGGAACGCGATTCTGGTTCCGGCTGCCCCGAGCGAAGGCGGAAAACAAGCAAAGCGAGAAAAACATTGGCGCACGGAAGAGCGCGGCGAAATCTGCTCCAGAGCAGGCGGGAAAGAGCGGAGAAAGTGTTGCGAGTGGCGAGCCGATGCCAAGTCCACAGAAGCCGCTGCGGATTCTGGTGGCCGAGGACAATCCAGTAAACCGGAAATTGATGGTTTTGCTGCTGGAGAGACAAGGGCACCGGGTGACGGCTGTTGAAGACGGGGGAGAGGTTCTACGTGAACTGGAAAAAAGCGAGTCCGACATTGTGATCATGGATGAAGAGATGCCCGGAATGAGCGGGCTGGAAGCAGCGCGGGCGATTCGAGAGAAAGAAAAGTCGACGGGCAGACACATCCCGATCGTCACGGTGACGGGGAATGCCACCGAGGCGGACCAGCGGCGTAGCAGGGAAGCCGGAGTGGATGCGCACCTGGCGAAGCCGATCCGCGTAGAAGAACTTTTCCGAAGGATCGTGGAATTGTGCGGAGGGGCGGGAGATGAAATCGCGAAGGTAGTCGAGACGCCCGCATCCGCGTTGCTCCCCGAGAAAGCCGCGGCGGATGAGTCTGCTTTGCTGGAGCGAGTGGGAGGAAATATAAAAGTGCTGCGGGACCTGGCGGGGATTTTTTTGACGGATACTCCGAAGCGGATGAAAGTGATTCGGGCCGCGATCGAGAAGCAGAATGCCGGCACGGTTGCAGCGACGGCGCATTCGTTGAAGGGATCGGCGGGAATATTCGGCGTGAAGGAAATTGTGGAAGCCGCGCGGAATTTGGAAATGCTGGGGCGAGGTGGAAATTTGCAGGGGGCGAGAGAGATTTTTGAGGAGCTGGGATTGAAGATTGCGGGGTTTGAGGCGGTGCTGAAAAAGATTACCGCAGAGGGCGCAAAGAAGAAGAGGAGAGCTGGAGCAAGGAGAAGCCGAAGGAAATAGAGGGGAATTTAGGATTTGGGCCGGCACTGCGAAGAATGGTGATAGCAGGCTTGAAGGGGTGCTCGGGATCCCTCGCCCAAGACCCGGCTCGGGATGACCGCTCGTCGGCTCCAGAAAGTAGCGCGAAACGATTTCAGGAAATTTGACGAGCGGAAAATTGGGATGCGAAGATCCTCACCCTTCCCGATGAGGCCGGGAAGGATGGGCACCCTCGAAAGACCTCGGACATTGGAAATTGGTTGATCACTGGGAGGAGAAGGTGGCGAAGAAAATATTGATTGCGGATGATGACCGGGCCACGCGGCATTTGTTGAGCAGCGTGCTGAAAGATAAGGGATTCGAAGTGGAGACGGCGATGGACGGCAGCGCGGCGTTGAAGAAACTGCAGAAGGAGAAATTCGATTTGCTGCTGACCGATGTGTGGATGCCGAAGATGAACGGATTGGAGTTGCTGGCGCGGCTGCGACAGGAAACGAATCCGCCGCGGGCGGTGGTGATGACCTCGGACGATACTCCGGAAGTATTGCTGCGGGCGGTGCGGGAGCAGGCGTACCACTACGTGCGCAAACCGGTGGAACCGGGAGCGCTGGTGGAATTGATCAAGGACGCGTTGGGGGCCAAGCCATCGTCATCGCGGATTGAGGTGATTTCGGCGGCTCCGAATTGGATCGAATTGCTGGTGCCGTGCGAATTGGAAGCGATTTCGCGGATTACGGGATTTATGGCGCAACTGAAATCGGATCTGCCGGAAGAGGACCGCGAACATATGGGGCAGGCGTTTCGGGAATTGCTGAGCAATGCGATCGAATGGGGCGGGAAGCTCGATCCGAATCAAAAGGTGCGGATTTCGTGCATTAAAACGCCGCGCATGTTGCAGTACCGGATCGCGGACCCCGGGACGGGATTTCGCCTGGAAGATTTGACGCATGCGGCGATCAGCAATCCGCTCGATGATCCGGTGCACCATGATGAAGTGCGGAAGGCGAAGGGATTGCGGGCGGGGGGATATGGAATCTACATGGTGAAGAATCTGGTGGACGAGCTGGTTTACAACGAAGTGCACAATGAAGTGGTGCTGATTAAATATTTGAGTGCGTGAAGCAAGAACAGGGCGCGCCGATAAAAGCCGGCCGGGTGCACGAAATCGCACGGCCGCTGCGGCGGCCTGAAACTCAAGAACATGGTTGAGACCGCAATCAATTGATCGGGCGGACGATTTCACACTACCGCATTGTGGAGAAACTTGGCGGCGGTGGGATGGGTGTAGTTTACAAGGCTGAAGATACGCGGCTGCACCGATTTGTGGCGTTGAAATTCCTGCCAGCGGATTTAGCGCACGACGAGCAGGCGCTGGAGCGATTCCGGCGCGAGGCACAAGCTGCCTCAGCACTCGATCACCCAAATATTTGCGCGATTCACGATATTGGCGAAGCCAGCGGGCAGGCGTTTATCGTGATGCAATGCCTGGAAGGCCAGACGCTGAAGCAGCGAATTGACGGGAAAGCGCTGCCGATGGATGAGCTGGTGGAGTTGGCGATACAAATTGCGGACGGGCTGGACGCGGCGCACGCGAAGGGGATCGTGCACCGGGATATCAAGCCGGCCAATATTTTCGTGACCGCGCGGGGGCAGGCGAAGATTCTTGATTTCGGACTAGCGAAGCTGGCGACGGAGCGCGGCGCGCCGGCAGCGAACGTTTCGGCGATGCCGACCGCCAGCGACGCGGACATGCTGACGCGGCCGGGATCGACGATCGGAACGGTGGCGTACATGTCACCCGAACAGGTGCGGGGCGAGGAATTGGATGCGCGAACGGATTTATTTTCGTTTGGCGTGGTGCTGTACGAAATGGCTACGGGGGTGCTTCCATTCCGCGGCGACACTGCGGGAGTGCTTACCGAAGCGATCCTGAATCGCGCGCCGGTTGCGCCGGTGCGGCTGAATTCTCACGTGCCGGCAAAGCTGGAAGAAATCATCAATAAGGCCCTGGAGAAAGACCGCGCCGTGCGCTACCAGCACGCGTCGGAATTGCGGGCCGATCTGCAACGATTGAAGCGCGACACGGTTTCCGGGGGATCGGGGGTTGCGCCGATCACTCCGGCTCCTCGCAAGGTGAAGAAGGGCATCGTGCTGGCCGGGGGCGCGATCGTAGCGGCTGCGCTGCTGATTGCCGGCGGATTTTATTTTTTCTCCGCGCGGAGCGGGGCGGCGATCGATTCGATTGCAGTGTTGCCGTTTGTGAATGTGGGGGCCGATCCCAACACGGAATACCTGAGCGACGGCGTTACCGAGAGCCTGATCAATACACTTTCCGAATTGCCGAATCTGACGGTGATCTCGCGAAGCGCCGTGCGGAGGTATGCGGGGAAGGATGTCGATCCACAGGTGGCGGGGCGCGAATTGAAGGTGCAAGCGGTGTTGACCGGCCGGCTGGTGCAGCGAGGCGATAACATTCTGCTCAGCGTGGAATTGGTGAAAGTAGAAAACAACGGCCATATCTGGGGCCACGACTATAACCGCAAGAGTTCCGAACTGCTCGCAATTCAGGACGATATCACCAAGGACATTGCGGAAAAACTCCGGCGGAACGTGACCGGGGAAGATAAGGAACGGATGGCGAAGCGTTCGACAACGAACCCCGAAGCCTACGAGCTGTATCTGAAAGGCCGCTATTACTCGGAGCAGTACACCAAGGAAGGCGTCAACAAGGGCATCGATTACTTTCACCAGGCGATTGCCTTGGATCCCAATTACGCCTTGGCGTACGCGGGCTTGTCTTACGCGTACGGAGTGGTGAGCTTTGAGCTGCTCTTGCCACCCAGCGACACGGGACCCCAAGCGGTGGCGGCGGGAAAGAAGGCGGTGGAGCTGGATGACACGCTGCCGGAGGGGCATGTTTGGCTGGGTGTGGCACAGATGTGGTACGAATACGATTGGAATGCCGCGGCAAAAGAACTGCAGCGCGCCACTGAACTGGGTCCCAACAATGCGCACGCCCACGAATACTACGGAATGTATTTGATGACCGTGGGCCGCAAGGAAGAAGCCATCGCGGAGGGCAAGCGAGCCCTGCAGCTTGATCCGCTCTCGCCCGAGGTGGGAGCGAACGCGGGCGGAATTTATTATTACCTGCGAGAGTATGACACGACGATCGAAACGCAGAGTAAGACTCTCGAAATTGATCCGGATTTCTGGCTGGCGCGCATGTTTTTTGGCCTGGCCTATGAAGCCAAGGGAGATTTGCCTCGCGGTGTTCGCGAGCTTCAGCAGGCCGAGAAGGTAGAAGGAGAAATACTTTGGCCTATGGCCGAGTTGGGTCACGCGTACGCGGTATCGGGGAAGAAAAGCGAGGCGGAGGCGATTCTGAAGCAACTGGAGGATCGTTCCAAGCAGCGCTACATGTCTCCTTATTATTTCGCGGAAGTCTATGTTGGGCTGGACGACAAGGAGCGCGCGCTATCGTCGCTCGAACAGGCGTATGCGGATCGTTCCGGGCTGTTGACGTTTGTGGGGGAAGATCGGGAATTCGACAGCTTGCGCGGAGACGCCCGTTTCAAGGATTTGCTGCGGCGGATGGGGCTGCCGCAGTAGGCGTGAATTTCCGGTAGTGTCCTAATTTGACGATGCGCCGACTCGCGGCGCTACGCCAGCGTAAGGCCTCAGGGGCTAAAGCCCGATTTTCTAGCGAATGTTCATTTCGGAGCTGAAGAGTCTGTGTGGCAACTCGGTTTTGGTTGTTGCCACATGTGGCTGCATTTTGCCAAGTGGTTGAAAGCAAAGATGCCACCCTGAAGGGTGGCGCTACACGATCACCCCTACTTGGCGTTGCCACACAGACTCTGAAGCTCCGACCCCCTAAGAATCTGAACTAAAGTCAAATTAGGACAGCACCGAATTCCCAAGAAACATAGGGAAAAAAATATCTGGGCGCGGAGGGGGACGGCCTGAAGTCTGTCTCTACTGGGGTTCGTTGACTTGGCTGGAGGTGCGGCCTAAGATGTGCGGCAGATGATGGAGTCTCAGCCTCTGATCGGACAAACTATTTCGCACTACCGCATTGTTGAAAAACTGGGCGGGGGCGGGATGGGTGTGGTTTATAAGGCCGAGGATACCGAGCTTGGCCGATTTGTTGCCGTCAAATTTCTTCCTGATGACTTGATGCGCGATCCCCTGGCGCTGGAACGTTTCCGGCGCGAAGCTCGCGCTGCTTCCGCTTTAAATCATCCAAACATTTGCACGATCTATGAAATTGGGGAGCAGGACGGCAAGCGCTTCATTGCGATGGAGTATCTGGATGGCTGCACGTTGAAGCATTTGATCAACGGCAAGCCGATGGAGATCGAACGGCTGCTCGAAGTAGCGATCGAAATTGCGGACGGATTGGATGCGGCGCACTCGGAAAATATTGTTCACCGGGACATCAAGTCGGCGAATATTTTTGTGACGGCGAGAGGGCACGCCAAGATTCTGGATTTTGGACTGGCGAAGGTTTCGGCGCCGGGACGCGGTAGTGAAAAAGTCGACTTGCTAGCGACGCAGGGCGTGGAACGGGATCAACTGACGAGCCCGGGGACTTCGCTGGGGACCGTGGCGTATATGTCTCCGGAGCAGACGCGCGGGAAAGAGCTGGACCGGCGGACGGATTTATTTTCCTTCGGAGTCGTGCTGTACGAAATGGCCACGGGGCAATTGCCCTTTCGCGGTGAAACTTCGGGAGTGACGTTTGATGCGATTTTGAATCGCGCTCCGATTTCCGCCGCGCGATTGAATCCCGAGTTGCCGGAAAAACTGGAAGCGATTCTTCAAAAGGCGCTGGAGAAGGACCGCGATTTGCGCTACCAGGTGGCGTCGGAAATGCGTGCCGATTTGAAGCGGCTGCGGCGCGAATTGGATTCCGGAATTAATTCTTCCTCAAGCATGCGGGCTTTGGAGGTTCCGGCTTCCGGAACTTCGGTTGCGGTTCCCGCCGCCGGCGCTTCCGCGGCAGCTTCTACTTCACAAATGCCGGCCGCCGCCGCGGGCAAGCGTTGGATATGGATCGCGGCGCCAGCGCTACTGGTGGTGATCGCCATCGGCGGATATTTTGCGATGCACCGCACACAGGCCTTGACCGAGAAGGATTCAGTGTTGGTGACGGAGTTCGTAAATACCACCGGCGATCCGGTTTTTGACGGGACGTCTGAAACAAGCCCTGGCGGTGCAATTGGAGCAATCGCCTTATTTGAATCTGCTGCCGGAATCGAAAGTGCAGGAGGCTCTGCGATTGATGGGGCGGCATGCGGATGAGCGCGTTACGGGCGACGTGGCGCGAGAGATTGCCCAGCGCGAGAGCGTGAAAGCGATGCTCACCGGCTCGATCGCCAGCCTGGGCAGCCATTATGTGATTACCGTGGAAGCCATCAACGCGCAGAACGGAGACTCGCTGGCCCGCGAGCAAGTGGAGGCTGAAAGCAAGGAGCAGGTGCTGAAGTCGCTGGATAAGGCCGCAACCAATTTGCGCCGAAAACTGGGGGAATCTCTCGCTTCGGTGCAGCAATACACCACTCCGCTGGAGCAAGCGACTACATCGTCTCTGGATGCCCTGAAGGAATTCAGCGCAGGAAGGGTGTTGCATGACAAGTATAGCGACGAAGGCGCGATTCCTCATTTGAAGCGCGCCATCGAGCTTGACCCGAATTTCGCGATCGCTTATGCGGTGCTGGGTGTGGCCTCATCCAATTTCGGGCAAATCGGGCCGGCAGTGCAGAATCTGAAAAAGGCCTATGAACTGCGGGACAGAGCCAGTGAACCTGAAAAGTTCTACATCACGGCCCATTACAATGACCTGGCGCTGGGAGATATGGAGAAGGCCTCCGAGACGTACGAACAGTGGAACAGGAGCTATCCAAGAGACACGACACCTCCCGATGATCTCGCGGGGGGCTACTTGAGCCTGGGGCTGTATGAAAAAAGCCTCGCGTACAGTGCCGAATCCCTGCGCCTTGATCCGAAGGACCCGTTTCCCTATTCCATGATGGCTTATGCTTACCTGGGCTTGAACCGGACGGAAGAAGCGGCGACGATTTGCGAGCGCGCCGTCGCGCAAAAGTTGGATTCCTTGCCGCTGCATGTCGCGCTTTATTCGATCGCTTTTCTTCGTGGGGACCAAGCAGGCAATGCAGAGGGAAGCCAATTGGGGAGCGGGAACCGACAGTGAGCCGTCCATGCTGTCCCTGAGAGCAGGGGGCGAGAGTGCGCTGGGGAAGAATCGGGCTGCCAAGGACACCTCGGAGCAGGCCTTCCAATCGGCAAACCACCATGGACTGGCGGAGTTTGCGTCAACTGTGAAAGCGCGACAAGCCGTGCACGATTCGACGCTGGGCTATGCGGATTCGGCGCGGCAAGAGGCCACGGCCGCACTGGGCTTGCACGGAGAAAGAAGCACGCGTTGCCTGGCCGCTTTGGCGCTTGCGCAGATTGGGGAATCGGCCAAGGCGCAGAAGCTGATCGATGATTTGAGCCGGGAATTTCCTTCGGATACCTACGTGAATTTTTATTTCCGGCCCGTGGTGCTGGGATTGATTGCGTTGCTGCGAAACAATCCCGCCGAGGCGATCACGGCGGTTGAGCCCTATCGAAAATATGCGATGGGTAGTGGACCGGATATACCTATCTATTGGTTTTTCCACGTTCGCGGCCTGGCGTTTTTGCGGCAGAAGGATGGAGCGAAGGCGGCGGCCGAATTTCAGACGATTCTGGATCACCGCGGGCTTGACCCGATGAGCGCAGTCTACCCGCTGGCGCAATTAAATCTGGCGCGCGCGTATGCGTTGCAGGGCGATATGGCCAAAGCGCGCACCGCGTATCAGGATTTTTTTGCGTACTGGAAAGATGCCGATCCGGGGATTCCGGTGCTGCTGGAAGCCAAAGCGGAGTACGCGAAGTTGAAGTGAGCGGTAAGCCAGACGTTGAGTCAACCGCACTTCCGTGGCGTGCTGGAAAGCGAGCGCGGGCGCGAAATCGCACAGCCAGGAGTGGCTGTGCTACCAGTTGTGTCCCCCGATGATTACTAAGATGTGATAGGCTGGCTGCTTAATTGCGGCTTGCTATTGGGAGGCGTGTGCGTACCCGGAAAGGGTGGGGCGTACGTCTTACATTCAGGTTCCTGATGTGGCAGGAGGATGGATCATGCGAGCTGACCGAGCCCAGACGGATCGCTTCTTGAAATTGAGTTTGTTGCTGGCTGTGATATTTCTTGCGGCAAATACCTTCCACGCGCAAAGCACGCCCCAGAAAAACGAGCAGCATGCGGCGAGCATTACTTCGCGAATCAACGCGGTGCTGGTCCCGGTGGTGGTGACGGACAAAAATGGAAACCACGTTCGCGGCTTGACGCGTGAAGATTTCACATTGCGCGAGGACGGCAAGGACCGCCCGGTTGCGAGCTTTGAAGAAATTGTGGCGCAAGCGGAGCCGATTCGTCTGTCGCCGCCCTCGGCGACGAAATTTACGAACCAGTTCGATCAGCCCGGCGCGAAAGGGCTGGAGATTATCGCGCTGGACATGATCAATACGCCGTTTCTGCACCAGGCGGAAGCGCGCGACGCGGTGATTAAATTCTTGTCGACGGCGGCGAGCAGCAAGGCGGTGACGGCGCTGGTGGTGCTGGAGCCGAACGGAGTGAAGTTTGTGCACAATTTTACGAGCGATCCAAAGGTGCTGATCGCGGCGATCCAGAAAGTGCAGAGCCGGCTCACCGCCCGAGACACAACGAGTTTGGATGTCCATATCTCCGGTGTAATGGACGGGCCGGGCGCGATCGTCGGCGATACGGGGAGCGAGGACGATGCGGAGGCAATGCAGAACTTTCCCTGATCCTGGGGGGAGCGGCGGCTTCGGGAGGCAGCGGGATCGGAGCTGATGGCGGCGGAGACCAGTGGAGGCTCAAGCGAAGATGGATGCGGCGCGCGAGGGGCGGGGGGGCCAGAACACGTTGGGAAGCATGGAGCAACTTGCGAAATATTTCGGGGGTGTGCCGGGACGGAAGTCGCTGATCTGGGCCTCGGCCGGATTCCGGCTGGTGAACCATGAGATGGCGGGAGGATTCGGCGGTGGGAACGACGGCGGAAGATTGGCTGCGAACGGTGCGGGCTTTGCAGGATGCGGATATTGCCGTGTATTCGGTGGATACAAGGGGACTGATGGCGACGCCAAGGGCGGTGACGGCTACGGCGGTTACCCAGACCAGGGGCCCACTCGATTCCGAAGCGTCGCAGGGAAGAGCGCGGCGATGCAGGCGTTTGAAGCAGGGCTATTCACCGATCCGATCGAAGGAAAACACAACACGCTGCGAAAGATGAGCGAGGAAACCGGCGGGCAGGCACTCTACAACTTCAACGACCTGGAAAATCTGATCAAGAAAGCGGTAGATGATTCCTCGCAATATTACATGCTGACGTTTTACGCAAATGAAAAAGGGAAAGAAGGCTGGCACAAGCTGGAAGTGAAGGTGAAACACGAGGGCCTACAGGTGCGCGGCCGCGACGGATTTTATTACGCGGGGCCAGCCGGGGATTTCGATTCTTCGCGGCGAACCGACGAAGTGCAGGCATTGAAGTCGCCATTCAATTTTCTGTCACTGCCGATTACGGCCACCTGGCTTTCGGTGGATCGTGGCGCGGAAAAGCGCGGCGTGAATTTTTCTTTGTCGGTGGCGCCGGGAGCGGTGCTGATCGACGCAGAACACGAAAATCACGTGTCGGTGGATTTTCTGGCGGTGGCTCTGGATGGACAGGGAAATCCGGCGGGGCAAGCGGCCCAAAGGATTGATAAAAATTTGCAGCCGGCGGAAGTGAAGGATGTGGAAGGAGGCGGAATGAAATATTTGGGACTATTGGCGCTAGCGCCGGGGGATTATCAGGTGCATCTGGTGGTGCGGGATAATTTGACCGGGAAGATCGGGAGTGTAATTGCGATGCTGAAACTGGATTAGGACGGCGCCCTTCCACCCGGCCGAATGTTGCAGGCGTGAAAACACGGCCTTGACAGGATTGCAGCCGTAGCGCAAGTTGAGAAGTAGCCGCCCAGGTGAGGCAAACCGAAGCGGCCGGATTTTAGTTCGCGAAGTTCACCCCTTCCTCGCTCGAACATTCATCCTCAGGGATTTGAGCGCAGTTCGTTCGCGTGATGAGCGATTTCCAATTGCGTTAAGCGCGAGGAAAAACCATGAAACCGATTGCGACGTTTAAGGTCCGGCCGGCACTGCCGGAAGCATTAAAGCCGTTGTTGAAGATCGCGCAGAATTTGCGGTGGAGCTGGGATCACGGGGCGATCGACCTGTTTCGAAGATTCGACCGGAATCTGTGGGAAGCGGCGGGGCGAAACCCCGTAATGCTGCTGGGGATCATCGATCAATCGTTGCTGGAAGCCGCCGCGCGGGATGAGTCCTTTTTGTCGCATATGAATGGCGTGTCGGAGAAGTTGGACAAATACCTGGCAGGGGAAGGGGCGTGGTACCGGCGGGAGCACGGGAAAGAAGAAAATCTTTCCGTGGCGTATTTTTGCGCGGAGTTCGGGATTAGCGAATGTTTAAGGATTTTTGCCGGGGGGCTGGGGGTGCTGGCGGGAGATCACATGAAGGCGGCGAGCGATCTGGGGCTGCCGCTGACGGGGGTGGGACTGCTCTATCAGCAAGGATATTTCCGGCAGTTTCTGAACGCGGCGGGCTGGCAGCAGGAAGCATTTGAAGACAATGATTTTCACACGCTGCCGGTCGGAGCCGATGCCGAACCTGATTGTACATGTGGAGTTGCCGGAAGGGCCGCTCGCGGCGCAGGTGTGGCGCGTGGCAGTGGGAAGGTTGAAACTGTATCTGCTGGACACGAATATTTCCGCCGAATCGACCGGAATACCGGGAGATCACCAGCAGCTCTATGGCGGCGACGTGAGAAATGCGGATGAAGCAGGAGATTCTGCTGGGCATCGGCGGATATCGGGCGCTGGAAGCGCTGGGCCTGAAGCCCACGGTCTATCACATGAACGAGGGCCACTCGGCATTTCTTGGGTTGGAGCGAATCGTGCGACTGATGGAGACCGAGCAGCTATCGTTTGCGGAGGCGCGGGTGCTGGCGTCGGCGAGCCTGGTGTTTACTACGCACACTCCGGTGCCGGCAGGGCATGATTATTTTTCGCCTGGGCTGATGGACCGATATTTTTCCGAGTACATCCGAGCGGCTCGGAGATCAGCCAGCACGAATTTCTGGGACTGGGACGGCAAAATCCTGAAAATGAATGCGGAAGATTTTTGCATGACGGTGCTGGCGCTGCGGCTGGCGGCGTTCAGCAACGGAGTCAGCAAGCTGCATGGCGAGGTGAGCCGGCGGATGTGGAACGGAATCTGGAGCGGCGTCCCGGAAGCAGGAGGTGCCGATCGGGCATCGTGACCAACGGAGTGCATTTCCGCAGTTGGGTGTCGCTGGAGATGAACCAACTGTATGACCGTTATCTGGGGCCGAAGTGGCGGGAGGAGCCTGCCGATGCGAAGCTGTGGGAGCGAGCGGAATCGATTCCCGCGACAGAATTGTGGAGAACACACGAAAGGCGCCGGGAACGCCTGGTGGCCTACGCGCGGAACCGGCTGCAAGCGCAATTGACGGCGCGAGGGGCTTCGCAGACGGCGATCGATGAAGCGGAAGAAGTGCTGAGCCCGGATGCGCTGACGATCGGATTTGGACGGCGTTTTGCGACGTATAAGCGGGCCACCTTGCTGCTGCGCGATCCCGAGCGGTTGGCGAGGATTCTGAATCATCCGGAGCGGCCCGTTCAGATCATTTACGCGGGGAAAGCCCATCCGAAAGATCGACTCGGAAAGGAACTGATTCAAGCGATTTGCGTGCTGGCGGCGCGGCCGGAGTTCCGGCGCAAGCTTGTTTTTCTGGAGAACTACGACATGGCCGTGGCACGGTACATGGTGCAGGGATGCGACGTGTGGCTGAACACGCCACTGCGGCCGTATGGAGGCCAGCGGGACGAGCGGAATGAAAGCGCAAGCCAACGGCGTGCTGAATGTGAGCACACTCGATGGATGGTGGGACGAGGCCTGGCAGATGGGGAGCGCATCCGACACGAAGGTGGGTTGGGCCATCGGCAACGATCAGACCCACGAGGATCTGGATTACCAGGACAAACAGGATGCCGAAGCCCTTTACGAACTGCTGGAACGAGAAATCGTGCCGGCATTCTATGACCGAGGAGCGGATGGATTACCGGCGAAGTGGGTGAAACGGATGAAGACGTCGATTGCGAAGCTTTGTCCGGAATTCAACATGCACCGGATGGTGATGCAGTATACGGACGAATACTACCTGGCGGCGCACCGGCGGCGGCAAGTATTGAATCGGGACAACGCGGCGAAGGCGAAAGGGCTGGCGGCTTGGAGAAAGAAAGTGGAGCAAGCGTGGCCGCGGATTTGCGTGGAATCCATTCAACACGGAATTTCGGAGATCGGTCTGGACCAGGAAGTGCTGGTCTCGGCGCGAGTATTTCTGGATGCGTTAAAGCCTGAAGACGTGGCGGTGCAGGTGCTCTCGGGTGGCGTGGATGCATCGGGTGAAATCAAGAATCCGTCGGTGGTTTTGATGGATTCATACGAACAGGAGGGAGCGGGAAAGTTCGTGTTTCAAACCATGCTGCGACCGGATGGGCGCAGCGGACTGCACGGATATGCGATTCGGGTATTGCCGCGGCATTGCGATTCTTCGACGATGTTTTTGCCAGGATTGATTACCTGGGCGAGCGAGGTGGGCGCCACGGTGCGGGAATTGGCGTTGCAAAGTTAGATGGCTGGATCGAGCGCAGAATGCGGCTGACATGCTTGGGAGTTTACAAGGACCCGGGAACCCTCCTTCCGAGCAAAGCCAACAGCTCGCTAAAAACGCGCATCGTTGGGGATGATTGTGGGGGGGAGACGACCCCAGAGAAGGGGCGCGGCTCCTCGATGAAAATCATCCCGGTAGGGAGGCCAGCCCCTAGAAAAGAGGTGCCGTTGGTTACACGTCTACCGGGAGTAACCTCAACATAAACAAGCCACATAGAGGTCAACCGGCCTGGTTGTATTTTCTTCTCAGGGCGTAGCGTGTCGGGTATACTCCCGCGCATTACTTGGGAGGCCGGCCCTGAAACACCGTTTCTATCTGCTGGTGCAGATGCTACTGATTTTTTCGATTGCAACTTTCGCACGTACCCCAAAACAAGCTGGAAATGTAGCTGGCGCGACAACCGCGGCGAAGCCCGCGCTGGTTTATTCCACGTACGTCAGCCGGAATCCGGCGGACGCGGCGCATAGCGTGGCGGTGGGCAGAGATGGGTCGATTTATATGGTGGGGCGCGCGGTCAGGGCGGGGACGGATAAAGGCGACGCGTTTGTGGCCCATCTTACGGCGGATGGCTCGTCGCTGCTTTACCTGGTTTACCTGGGGGGCGGGGGAGATACGGATGCACGGGCGATCGCGCTTGATCCGGCGGGCAACGCTTACGTTACCGGCGAAACTTTTGCTCCTGACTTTCCCGTTCACAACGCGCTGCAGGCGGCGTGCAGCCTGAATTCCGCGCGGACGTGCAGTGGCGACGCATTCCTAACGAAATTGGATGTGAATGGCGGAGTGATTTTTTCGACATATTTGGGAGGCAGCGGAGAGGACGGCGCGAACGCGATCATTTTGGATGCGGCGGGGAATATTTATATTGGCGGCGCGACGGGGTCGACGGATTTTCCGGTGTTCCGGGGGATGCAGGGAAATTTGGGCGGGAATTCCGATGGATTCATCGCGCAAATCGCGGGAGACGGATCGCGAGTGCTTTATGCGAGTTATTTGGGCGGCGCGGGAGCGGATGAAGTTCGCGGAATCAGCCTGGATGCGGCGGGAAATCTTTATGTGACCGGGCAGACGTTTTCGTTGGATTTTCCGACAGCGAACGCGATGCAGGCGAACTGCCGGATGGATGCAACGAGAAAGTGCAATGGGGAAGCTTTCATTACCAAAATGGCCGCCATTTCGGGAAGCGGTAGTTCGATTATTTATTCGACGTACCTGGGCGGGAGCGGAGGCGATGCCGGAAACGGAATCGCGGTGGATGCACTGGGAAACGTTTACGTGACGGGGACGACAAGCTCGGCGGATTTTCCGGTGGTGAAGGCGCTGGAAGGTGTTGGGCAAGGGAAGAGCAAAGCGTTTGTGACGAAACTTTCAGCGGATGGAGCAGCGCTTCTTTATTCGACGTACCTGGGCGGCACGGGCGCGGATGAGGGAGACGCAATTGCGGTGGATGCCGCGGGGAATGTATCCGTGGTGGGCGGGACAACCTCCGCGGATTTTCCGGTGGTGAATCCCATCCAGGCGAGCTGCAAGAAAGATTCGAACGGGGCGTGCTTTGAAAATGCGTTTGTGGCCGCGCTGGATGCCACCGGAACCTCGTTGAAATTTGGCAGCTATTTTGGGGGCAGCGGGAATCAAGCGGCGCGCGGGATAACGCTAGATTTGAGGGGAGCGGTTTACTTCACGGGAGGGACGAACTCGATTGATTTTCCAGCCGCGAAGCCAGCGCAAATAGCGAAGAGCCCGGTGGGGAACCAGCCGGCTTCGACTCTTACGGCGATGAACGCAGTGGTTAGCACTCGTGGGGGAGCATTCGCCTCGAAGCTTGCGGGAGTGGGAGCGAACGGGGCGGGCATCGTGGGAGGAGATTCCGGCGGGCCGGTGCCGCAGGCGTTCACAAATTGCACCGGGACTGCGACGATCTGGCTGGGCGGGACGGGTAATTGGAGCAACGCGGGGAATTGGAGCACGGGAGTGGTGCCGAACAGCCCCAGCACGAATGTGTGCATCGACAACGGGAACGATTTGAATTCAGTGGTGACGCTGGATACTAACGTGAGCGTTGGAAATTTGACCGTGGATAGCCTCGATAGCTTGATCATCGGCAATAACAGGATACTGGTGGTGGCGGGCACCATCTCAAACGACGGACTGATTTCGGTGGAAGCAACGGCCAACAACACATTTCTGCAGATCCAAGGAGCGGTGAGCCTGACGGGCGCGGGCAAATTAACCCTTTCCACGTCGGGCGGCGGAACGGCCATCGTCAACCAGAGTGTGGGGGGCTCGGTCCTAACAAACGTGGGAAACACGATCGACGGATTTGGACAGATCGGGAATAACGGGCTGGCATTGGTGAACCAGGCGGGCGGGACGATCAACGCCGACGTGGCGGGGAAGGCCTTGGCGATCAATGCGGGGGCGGTGACGAACAGCGGATTGCTGGAGGCCGGCGGCGGCGCGTTGCAGCTCAGCGGCGCTACGTACAACAACACGGGTGGAATAATCGCTTCGAATGGGGGCGGTTCGACGGTGCAATTCTCCAACGTGACCATTCAGGCTGGAACGCTGAATACCAGCGCCGGTGGAGTGCTGGAAACGGCGAACAGCAATTCAACTCTGGACGGAACCACTCACGGAAGCCTGAGCAATTTAGGGATTTATACGGTAGCCAACAACGCCGTTACGGCTCTATCCGGAACCATCATCAACAGCGGCACAATCCAGATCAGCGCCACCGCGAATAATACGTTTCTGCAAGTGGGCGGGACTGTGACGCTGACGGGCAGCGGGACCGTGACGCTCTCGACTACCGGGGGTGGCACTGCATTCATCAACGAGAGCGCGCCGAGTTCGACGTTGAGCAACGTTGATAACATCATCCAGGGAATGGGGCAGATCGGCAATAACGGATTGGCGCTGGTGAATCAAGCGGGCGGAACGATTGATGCCAACGCGGCGGCTCCGCTACTTTTGAACGTGAACGCGGCTACGAATTTGGGCCTGCTGGAGGCCACCAGCGGCTCGACTCTGCAATTGAACGGCGCGACTTACATCAACGCCGCTGGAAGCATCATCGCCAATGGGCTCGGTTCAACGGTGCAATTCACAAGCGTGACCATCCAGGGCGGCACGTTGACGACCACGGGAGGCGCTGTGCTGGGAACCGCAACGAGCCAGACGGCCACGCTCGACGGGACGGCGGCTCACGGGACTTTGACGATTCAAGGGATTTACACGGGAGCGAACAACAGCGTAACGGTCCTGGCTGGGACGATTACGAATCCCGGGTCGATCCAAATCAATGCCGGGGCCAACAATACATTCCTACAAATGAACGGTGTGGTCACGTTGACTGGCGGCGGGACAGTGATGCTTTCAAATCCGGCCGGCGGCAATGCATTCATCAACCAGAGCGTGGGCGGCTCCAGCCTGATCAACTTCAATAATATTATCGAGGGTTCGGGACAGATCGGGAATAACGGCCTGGCGCTCGTCAATCAGGCAGGTGGAGTGGTTGACGCCAATCACGTGGGAGCAACTCTCGTTCTCAATCCCGGTGCTTTTACAAACCAGGGTCTGATGGAGGCGACGGTTGGCGGGGTATTGCAACTCATCGGCGCAACCTTTAACAACCTGGGAGGCAACATCACCGCGAGTGGGAGTGGATCGGCGGTGCAGTTCAGTGGGAATGCCGCGATTCAGGGCGGCACGCTGACTGCCACTGGCGGCGGAGTTTTGGGAACAGCGGCGAGCCAAACGATTACGCTGGACGGTGCGGCGCAGGGAACATTGACGATCGCAGGAATTTTCACCGGCGCCAACAACAGCGCCACCATCCTGGTGGGGACGATCAATAACACCGGGGCGATCCAAATTGATGCGACTGCCAACAATACCTTCCTGGAGTTAAAGGGCCCGGTGAGCTTAACGGGTGCGGGCACCGTGTCGCTTTCCACTTCGGGCGGTGGCACCGCAATCATCAACGAGAATATTGCTAATTCGACGCTGACCAATGTGAGTAACACCATTCAAGGCGCCGGACAGATCGGCAACAATGGATTGGCGGTGACCAATCAAGCGACGATCCTTGCCAATGTGGCGGCGCAAACGCTGGTGCTCAACCCCAGTGGGCTTACGAATCAGGGGGTTCTGGAGGCTGCTGGCGGCGGAACCTTGCTTCTGACGGCTACTACTTTCAACAACCAGGCCGGAACAATCCTGGTGGACGGGGCCGCGTCGGCAATGCAGTTTGCGGGTGGCGCAACCATTCAGGGTGGAACACTCTCGACCACCAACGGCGGCGTCTTGGGAGCGGGGTTGAACCAGACTATCACTCTGGATGGAAGCACGCTCGGGCCACTGAACATCGTGGGCACCTACACCGGACCAAACAACAGCACCACCATCGTGGAAGGGACGATCAACACTACCGGCGCGATCAACATCAGCGCTACTGCTAACAATACGTTCCTGGCAGTGAAGAGCGCGGTGAACCTGACGGGTGCGGGAACGGTGACGCTCTCGACGAGCGGAGGCGGGACGGCATTCTTTAACCAGAACGTGGGCGGCTCAACTCTAACCAACTCGACGAATACGATTCAGGGCGCGGGACAAATTGGCAACAATGGGCTGGTGCTGATCAATAAAGCGACGATTCTGGCCAACGTGTCCGGTCAAGCGATGGTGCTCAACCCCAATGGGCTTACGAATCAGGGTTTACTGGAAGCTGTGGGCGGCGGCACGATGGTTCTGACCGGCACGGCCATCAACAACCAGGCCGGAACAATCCAGGTGGACGGCGCGACATCGGTAATGCAGTTTGCAAATGGCGCGACAATTCAGGGCGGAACGCTGACGACCACCAATAGCGGCGTCTTGGGGGTGGCGGCTTCCAATACTATTACGCTGGATGGAAACACTCTGGGAGCGCTGCGAATTGTGGGCACCTATGCCGGAGCAAACAATAGCATCACCACCGTGGAAGGGACGATCAACAATACCGGAACGATTCAAATCAATGCGACGGCCAACAATACCTTTCTACAGGTGATCGGTGCACTGAGCTTAACCGGGGCGGGAACGGTGACGCTCTCGACTTCCGGGGGCGGCACGGCGTTCATCAATCAGGCCGTGGGGGGATCCGTTCTCACAAACGTCAATAACCTGATCCAAGGGACGGGTCAGATCGGGAATAACGGCTTGGCGCTGGTGAATCAGGGAACGGTCGAGGCGAATCAGAATGGCCGGACGCTGGTGCTGAATCCGGTCACCATTGCGAATGCGGGCCTGCTGGAGGCGCTGGGGGGCGGAACGCTGCAATTTAGCAACGGCACAATTAACAATGCCGCCGGGTCGATTAAGGTGGATGGAGGCGCTTCCTCTGTCCAGTTTGTGAATGCAGCGGTGATTCAAGGTGGATCGCTGATGACGGCAAATGGCGGCGTCTTGGGCTCGGCGTCCGGCCAAAGCATCACGCTGGATGGCAACTCCCACGGCGCGTTGAACAATCTGGGAACTTACACCGGAGCAAACAACAGCATTACCACCCTGGAAGGGACCATCAACAATACCGGCGCGATCCAAATCAATGCGACTGCCAACAATACTTTTCTCCAGATTAACAATGGCGTGATGCTAACGGGTGCGGGGACGGTGACGCTGGGCACAACGGGAGGAGGAACGGCTTTCATCAACCAGGCCGTGGGAGGTTCCGTTCTGACGAACGCCGGCAACCTGATCCAGGGGACTGGGCAGATCGGGAACAATGGTTTGACGCTGATCAACCAGGGAACCGTGGAGGCGAATCAGAACGGCCGGGCGATGGTGATTAATCCGGCTACGCTTACCAACGCAGGGCTGCTGGAAGCAATCGGGGGCGGCGTGCTGCAATTGAGCAACGCGGCTTTTAATAATGCGGGAGGCTCGATCAAAGTGGACGGCGGCGCTTCGTCGGTGCAATTCGTGAACGGAGCGGTGATTCAAGGAGGGGCGCTGGCGACCGCGAATGGCGGCACCCTGGGGGTGGCGGCTTCCAATACCATCACGCTGGATGGAACCACCCACGGAACGTTGACCAATCTGGGTGCTTACACGGGGGCGAACAACAGCACCACGACCCTGGTGGGAAACGTGATCAACTCAGGGCTGATCCAAATCAATGCGGCAGCAAACAATACATTTTTGGCGATCAATGGCGGTGTGAACTTGATGGGCGCGGGCACGGTGATGCTCTCCACTAGCGGGGGCGGCACGGCGTTTATTAATCAGGCCGTGGGCGGTTCGATTTTGACTAACTCGGGGAACATCATCCAGGGGACTGGGCAAATTGGGAACAATGGATTGACGCTGATCAATGCGGGGACCGTCAACGCGAACCTCACCGGGCTGGGACTGGTGGTGAATCCGAACACGGTGGCCAATGCCGGTTTGCTGGAAGCTTCGGGCGGCGGAGTGCTGGTGCTGAGCAACTCGTCGATCAACAATGCCGGTGGTTCGATTGTGGTGGATGGCGCGGCGTCGCTGGTGCAGTTTGTGAACGCGGCAATTATTCAGGGCGGGACGATTGGAACGGTGAATGGAGGCGTGCTCGGAGTGGCTTCGGGCAACAGCATTACGCTGGATGGAAGCACGTTTGGGCCGCTGACGAATTCGGGGACGTATTCGGGATCGAACAATAGCACCACGGTTCTAGCCGGGACGATTGTGAATAACGGCACGATTCAAGTGAACGCCACCGGCAACAATACGTTTCTGAGAGTGAACGGAGTGGTGACATTGCAAGGGGCGGGGACGGTGACGCTTTCTTCCAATAGCGGAGCCACGGCGTTCATTAATGAAACGGTGGCCAATTCGATCTTGACCAACGCGGGGAACACGATTCAGGGAAGCGGACAAATTGGAAGCAACGGGCTGGCGCTGGTGAACCAGGGGACGATTACCGCGGAACCGGCGGGATCAACGATGGCTCTGAATCCTGCGGCGCTGACCAACCAGGGATTGCTGGAAGCGGCGGCGGGGGGATTGCTGCAAATCAGCAATTCGCTGATCGCCAATGCCGGTGGAACGATTCAGGTGAACGGCGTCAATTCGTCCGTGCAGTTTGTGAATAATGTGGTGATACAAGGCGGCACGCTGAGCACGCTCAACAGCGGTGTGCTGGGAAGCGTGAACGGGGAAGATGTGACATTGGACGGGACCGCGAACGCCGTGGCGATTGGGGTCGGCGGAACCTACACCGTGGGCGACAACAGCACCACAAATATTCTGGGAACGATCCATAACCTGGGGACGATCCTGCTGAATTCGACTGGAAATCCCACGTCGTTGAACGTGCCGGTGGAGGAGAGCGCGACGCTGACCGGCGCCGGGATTGTGACGATGACGGCCAGCCTAAACAAGATCACCGGACCATCGCTGGATAATTCGGGAAATACGATCCAGGATTTTGGCGCTCTAAATATCGACGCGTTTACCCAAGATAGCGGCGCGACGCGAATTCCCGTGGGCGGCACGTCGAACGCGACAACTTTTGCGTTGAACGGCGGCACGGTGCAGGTTGACGGCACGTTGAATGCTTCAAACGGTTTGACGGTGGCCAGCGGCGGGACATTGTCCGGCACGGGAACAATCTCCGGCAACATAACGACGAATGGGACCGTGGAACCGGGTGATCTTTTGAACCCCGGGATACTGGCGATTGCGGGCAATGGAGCGGGGAACTACACGCAAGGAGCTACCGGCACTTTTGGCACGTCAATTGGCGGGACGACCGCGGGCACGCAATTTACGCAGATGAACCTGACAGGCGCGGCGAATCTTTCCGGCACGCTGAATGTGATCTTGATTAATGAATTTGCTCCGGCAGTGGGAAACCAGTTCGCGCTTCTGACCGCTGGTTCGATCACCGGGCAATTTACGACGACGATTCTTCCGGGGCTGCCTGCGGGGCTGAGCTGGAAAGTGACAAACAATCCGACGTCCGTGGTGCTGAGCGTGGTGGCGATCGCGCCGACACTTGTTTCGATCGCGGTGACGCCTGCGAATCCATCGGTGGCGGCGGGGAATTCACAGCAGTTCACGGCGACGGGAACTTTTTCGGATAGCTCGACGCAAAATTTAACGAACACCGCGACATGGGCATCTTCGGACACGACGATCGCGACGGTGAGCGCGACCGGGCTGGCAGTGACAAAGAAGGCGGGTAGCGCGACGATTTCGGCGACACAAAGCGGTGTGACCGGACAGACCACTTTGACGGCTACGACTGCCGTGCTGGTTTCCATCGCGGTGACGCCTGCGAATCCATCGGTGGCGGCGGGGAATACGCAGCAGTTCACGGCGACGGGAACTTTTTCGGATAGCTCGACGCAAAATTTAACGAACACCGCGACATGGGCATCTTCGGACACGACGATCGCCACGGTGAGCGCGACGGGGCTGGCAACTACCAAGAAGGCTGGCAGCACGACGATTTCGGCGACGCAAAGCGGCGTGACCGGGCAGACCACTTTGACGGCGACGGCTGCCGTGCTGGTTTCCATCGCGGTGACGCCCGTGAATCCATCGGTGGCGGCGGGATCGACGCTGCAATTCACGGCCACTGGAACATTCAGCGACGGCACCACACAGAATTTGACGAACTCGACCGCCTGGGCTTCGAGCGACACGACGATTGCAACGATTACCAGCGCGGGGCTGGCGACGGGTGTGAAAGCCGGGAGCGCGACGATTTCAGCAGCGCAAGGGGGAGTGACTGGGCAGACGACACTGACAGTGACGGCTCCTCCCAATTTTGTGCTGACGGTGGCGCTGGCGGGAACGGGCACTGGATCGGTGAAGAGCGATAAAGGCGGGATCGATTGTCCCGCGACATCGTGCTCCGGAAGCTTTGCACAGGGGACGCAGGTGGTTCTGACGGCGACGGCGGCGAGCGGGTCAAGTTTTACGAGTTTCGCAGGCGGGGGATGCGCGGCGACCAGCCCCTGCACGGTGACCGTGAATGCGGCCACTACTGTTACGGCGACATTCGATACAGCAGGGACTCCTACTTTTACGCCGTTGCCGGGAACGGGTCTGACCGCGACCGGGAATCCGGGAGACACGTTCGAATTTCCATTGCAGCTGACCGGGCCTCCGGGACAAACCATTACGCTGAGCTGCAGCCCTGATCCGACTGCTACGACGATTACTTGTGCGGTGGCTCCTGCGACGGTGACTCTGAACGCGCAGGGAACGACGAGCACGTTTATTCAAGTGAGTTCTTTCTGCTCGTGGGGAACTCCGCGCTTGGGTCCGCAGAATCAGATACCTGGAAACTGGTTGATAGTGCTGGGAGGACTGGCGCTGCTTGGTTGTGCGTTTGCCGCGCGCAAGCGCGGATTGGCGTTTGCGTTGCCGGTGGCTTCGCTGGCACTGCTGCTGATCTCCGTGGTTGGCTGCTCGAATGGGCCGGTAGGTCCGGCGGGACGCACGCCGCCAGGGACGTATCATCTGACGATTACCGCGAAGGCGCAGAGCGGGGCGACCGGACAAGTGGTGCTGACGCTGGTGATTAAGTAACGCTCGCAAGTGGCGCACTGGAATTGATTTTCCGAGAGCCGGATAAATCATCCGGGCTGGGGTACCTGCCACATTCATTCCTTACATGACATTTGAGACGGCCATGATTCTCTTTGTGTCGCGGGAGGAGATGGACGGGGCTATAATTGTGGGCCGGTGACTGTTCCAGCCTTGAGAGGGAACCGACATGGCCATTGTGAGAACGAATCGAAAGGCAATGACTGCAGGACGGGTTGGGAAGGCCCTATTCTCGGGATTCAATCGCGCCTATTCGCAAGTTCAGGTTGAGCCGAATCGTTATCTGGAGAAGGTGCGCCGGGCGCACGGGCTGCCGATTCGATCGTTCCAGGATATGTTTCAGATGCCTCCGGATGTTGTGGACGATGTGGCTGACCAGACCATTCGAGCATCAATGAAATTTGCGATGATCGAGGGAACGGGACTGGGACTGGGCGGATTGCTGACGATCGTGCCGGATATGGGAGTGCTGGCGGCAATCGTGATGCGCATGCTGCAAAAGCTGAGCCTGCTTTACGGGTTTGAATACTCAACCGATGAAGAGATTGCCACGTTGTGGCTGGCGGCAGGAACAGCAGCAGGACTCGATCTGGGCCGCGAATTTATCGAAAAGCAGGCCGTGGAACGCCTGGTGCCGCGAATCATGGAGCGCATAGCCGTGAAGATGGGTGCGGAAGTGGCGGAGAAGTGGACGGCGCGAGCCATTCCGGTGATCAGCGGAGCGCTCGGGGGAGCGCTGAATTATTATTTTGTGCGCGAGTGGGGGAAGCGAGCGAAAAAACATTTTCGGGAGAGACATCGCACGGTGCGGGCGCTGGCGCCGCTTCCAGGGGCCCGGCCAATGCTGGTGAGAGGATCGTGACGGGGCGTGGGAAAAACAGTCAGTTATTTTAAGGGGCCTGGGGATTTGTGGTTTGCGCGGGATCCCTCGCGCGGCTGGCGATGACCGCGAGGACTATATCTTGAAGATGTGGAAGAGCACGGGAGAAGAGACATTAGAAAGTGTTATCGTGACGGAGGCGGGGCCAGTATAATTCGTGAACCGCACACAAGACACTTTCCGGCGGGTCAAGGAGAATCTATGCGATTCAGTTCACTGCGGCTGCTCATCCGGGGCGTTCTACCGATTGTCGTCCTGATGGCGGGAATTTGCGCGCAGAGCGTATCAGCGCAAGGAATGGCAGGAGCGAAGAAATCCAACGTGGTGATGGGCACGCTCGAGAAAGTGGATGCGGGCGCAAAGACCGTGGCAGTGAAGACGGCTGACGGCACGGTGACGGTGGTGAAATTTACGGCGCATACCACGGTGGCTGGACTGAAGGGGGTCGCGCACGGCGCCGACCTGGTGGGCAAGGAAGGCGGGCATGTGATCGTCCATTACATTCCGGAAGGGGCTGAGAAGACGGCTCATTCCATCGTATGGGTGGGAGACAAGGCGGTTCACGCGACGGAAGGGACTATTGTGGACGCCGGCAAGGGGACAAAGTTCGTGGCGGTGAAGACTGCCGACGGAACGAAAGAAACATTCGTGGTGGCGGATCACGCGACCATCGACACCGCAAAGGGCGTGGGACATTACACGGAAGTGGGCGCGAAAGAGGGCGAGCACGTGACGGTGTATTACACCGAAGAAGCCGGGAAGAAAATCGCGCACGCCTTCATGCACCTGTAGAGGGAATCGTTTGTCGATTTGCTTGCCGCAAGCTGTCGCGGCGATTTTGAGAGGGGCAATTGGCTCGCAGCGTTGCGAGCCGAATGCCCCTTCTTCTTTTTGTGGAGCTTTCTTCGCTGTGAAGCAGCGAAAATCGGCACATGGAAACGGCGAGCGATGCGTGCGCGCGTTCCGCCATGTGGTTGAAGGTAAAGATGCCACCCTTAAGGGTGGCGCTACACGACCACTCCGAATCGGCGTTGCCACGCGGACTCTTCCCGATCAGGAACATCGGGACGCCCCGATGAAAGACATCGGGGTAAACTCCCGACGCGGAGGCTCCGAACGCCTAAAAACCGAACCAATCTCAATTTAGCCCAGCACCGGCGGACGGGATAGGTTGAGCGCCTACCGGGTCTGCTGCTATGCGCGAATCACGTTTGCTCAGGATGATGGCCAAACCGCGGAGGCGGGCGACCTCGCGGAATTGGAATCTTCGTGATAAGTTCTCTCCCGCCTTAAAACGGGAGGCGGGTGATTCATGTCGAAGAGAACAATTGTGCTTATTCTGGGATTGCTTGCTGCGTTGCCTGCTTTTCCGCGGGCGACGGAAGAGAATTACTTCAACGGAAAAACGTGGTGGGGATACGTGAAGGTGCTTGCCGACGACAATATGGAGGGGCGCGAGACGGGGAGCGCGGGATTACGGCGGGCGCAAGCTTATGTAGTGGAACAATTGAAGAAGGCAGGCCTTGAGCCCGCGGGAAGCGACGGCTTTTACCAGCCCGTGAAATTGGAATCGCGCCAGATTATCGAAAAGGATTCGAGCCTTGCTCTGGTGCGCGGCGGCAAGGTCGAGCGACTGGTGCTGGGTGAAGAGGCGTTCTTCAACACGCGAGTGGATTTGGCACCGGAAGTCCAGGCGCCACTGGTTTTTGTGGGATATGGGCTGAGCATTCCGGAAAAGAATCATGACGACCTCGCGGGACTCGATATGAAGGGCAAGGTCGCGGTGGTATTTACCGGATCTCCGGCGGATATTCCGGGGGCGCTGGCATCGCACTACCAAACGGCGGCGGAACGATGGAAGGCATTTCACAGAGCGGGAGTGATTGGAATCATCTCAATTCCGAACCCAGCCGCGATGGATATACCGTGGTCGCGAATGTCGGTGAACCGCGCGCATCCGAACATGGAATTGGCGGATGCGAAATTCAATGAAACCGAGGGCGAGAAATTGGCGCTGATATTCAATCCGGCCAAGGCGGAAGAATTATTTGCCGGGTCGGGGCACACTTTTGCCGAGATTGCGGAATTGGGCAAGGACCGGAAACCGTTGCCGACGTTTGCGTTGAAAGTTTCGATCGAGGCGAAAGCGAAAGTGGAAAAGAAGGAAGTGAATTCGGCCAACGTGATTGCCAAGTTGCCGGGGAGCGATGCGAAATTGAAGAGCGAATACGTGGCGCTCTCCGCGCATATCGATCATTTGGGAATCGGGGAGCCGATCAATGGAGACCGTTTGTACAACGGCGCGATGGACAATGCGTCGGGATGCGCGGTGTTGCTCGACGTGGCGGCTTCGTTGAAAGAGAAGCCGGTGAAGGTGAAGCGATCGCTGCTGTTTGTGTTTGTGACCGGAGAGGAAAAGGGGCTGCTGGGCTCGAAATATTTCACGGCGAATCCGACGGTGGATGCAAAGTCGATTGTGGCTGACATCAATATTGACATGTTTCTGCCGCTCGTGCCGCTGAAGGTGCTGACGGTGTATGGATTGGCGGAATCGGACCTGGGAGACATGGTTACGAAAGTGGCGCAGGCGCGCGGGATTGGCGTGCAAGCTGATCCCGAGCCGTTGCGCAATTCGTTTATTCGCAGCGACCAATACAATTTCATTCGACATGGAATTCCGGCACTAGCGATGAAAGTGGGATTCGAACTCGGATCGCCGGAGCAGCAAATCTACAAGGATTGGCTGACGCAGCGCTATCACGCGCCTTCGGACGATCTGAACCAGCCGGTGGATTTGTCCGCTGCGGCCGGGTTTGAGGAAATTATCCGCGGATTGATGATCGCGGTGGCCGATCATGTCCAGCGGCCGCAGTGGAAAGCGGATAGTTTCTTCAGGAGATACGCACAAGCAGGGAATTAGTAATTCTCAATTTGGAAGAGTATGAGCTTCAGGGGCTAAAGCCCAACTTACCAGGGGATGCAAAATGCCGGAGCTTCCCGATCGATGGCATCGGGACGCAAAAGACGCGGAAGCTGCGATCCCCAAAAATATCATGATTCCAGCTTAGGAGGACCGGCATGTCCAGGCGAGTTTGTGTGTCTGATTTTTATTTTTGCCGCGTTATGGCGATGGCGGCGGGGCCGGGGATCAGCGCGCAAACGAACCGGCTGCAACCGGCTGATTACCAGAAATTGCGGAGCGTCAGCCAAGTGGAGTGTTCTCCGGACGGGAAACTTGTGGCTTATACGATTTTGCGGCTGGACCGGCCGGGGCGGCCGTGGGGACAAGTGTGGGTGATGGATTTGGCGACGGGGAAATCGAACCGTCTGGGCGGGGAAAATGATGATTCGTACGATCCGGTTTGGTCGCCAGATGGGAGATGGATTGCATACGAAGGCGATGCGGAAGGGAAAAGCGGCTTGGGGATTGCACATGCGGATGGCTCCGGAGCGACATTTCTTTCGGAGATGACCGGGAGCAACGCGCCTTTGCCGTCACAAGGGGCGACGATTACCTGGTCACCGGATAGCAAGCAGGTGGCATTTATTTCGTCGACGCCGGGACCGGAGACGGCGGCGGCGAACGGCGATCCGATGGTGATCACGCGATACATGTATAAGCCCGACGCGGGGGAGGGACTGACCCATTTTAACGACAACCGGCGGCTGCATATTTTCGTGGCCGACGTTGCGAGCAAGCAAGTGCGGCAACTGACGAGCGGGGATTATTACGAGCATTCGATTGACTGGTCGCCGAAAGGAGATGAAATTGTTTTTATTTCCGACCGCTCGCCGAACTCGGACCAGTTTTTTAACTACGACGTTTTCGCGGTGAAGGTGAGCGACGGTGCGATCCGGCGATTGACGGCCACGGAAAACGCGGAATATTCGCCGAGGTGGTCGCCCGACGGAAAGATGATCGCCTTTCTGGCGACCAAGCGAGGCCTGACGGACCGCGAGACGACTATGGAGGATACGCACGTTTGGCTGATGAATGCGGACGGCTCGAATCGCCACGAACTGGCGACGATCGATAACCGGCAGGGAACGCCGCAATGGGCCGCGGATGGGCGGGCGGTTTATTTCACGTTGCAGGAGCGAGGCAATGTGCGGCTGTACCGCCAAGCGGTGGATGGAGGCAAGGCGGAAGTGGTGGTGAACGAGCGCGGATCGGTGGGAGGATTTTCGCCAGGAAAAACCGGGGCGATCGCTTATGCGTTCAGCTCGCCGGCCGATGGCGCGGAGTTGTTCACAAAGAATGGCGGCGGAGCGGCCGCGAAACAGTTGACGAATTTGAATGCGGATTTGCTGGGCGGTAAGCAGATTGCCGAAGTGGAATCGTTCACATTTGTGAGCAACGACAACAAGTATGAAGTGGAGGCATTCCTGGTAAAGCCGCTGGGAATGACGGCGACTTCGAAGCATCCGTTGATCGTGAATATGCACGGAGGGCCGCACGGGCAAAATGGCGCGGCATTCAATTTCAAGGATCAGATTTATGCGGCGCGCGGGTGGGCCACGCTGCACGTGAATTATCGCGGATCGACCGGATATGGACAGGCGTTCGCGGACGCGGTGTTTGGAGATCAGGATGGGAATGAAGCTCAGGACGTGCTGTACGGCGTGAGCGCGGCGTTGCGGCGCTATCTGTGGCTCGACCGGGAGCGCATGGGAATTGAAGGCGTGAGTTACGGAGGACAGCTAACGGAATGGCTGATCACGCAGACGCGAATGTTCCGGGCGGCGATTCCGATCGCTGGAATCGCAAACCTGATCAGCTACAACTACATGACTTATTACAATCAATATGAACAGATGGAATTCGGGCAATTGCCGCATCAAGACGACTTGATGAATATTTTGTGGGAGCGCTCAGCACTGAAGCATGTGGGCGGGGCGGCGACTCCAACCATGCTGATGCACGGGGAAAATGATCCCGATGTGCCGATTGCCGAAGCGGAGCAATTTTATATCGCGCTGAAGGATGTGGGCGTGGACACGATTTTTGTGCGCTACCCGCGCGAAGGGCATGGAATACGGGAATCGGCGCACACGGTGGATAGCATCAACCGGTGTATTGCATGGTACGAGAAGTATTTTCCGAAGACGGAGCCGGAGACGCCTTCGGCGGCGGTACCTTAGAGGCGGAGATTAGAGGTTAGAAACTAGAGGCTAGAGAACAGACGCCAGACACGGTTGATGCTTGCTGTGGGTCGGGATAAGAGCAATTAGTTCTCGGACGGTTACGGGTACTCGGGATTCCTCGGGCAAGAGCGGCCCTCGGAATGACGGCTTGATGCGTTGCGGTGATATGGAATTGACGGATGATCGTGTCGAAGGGTGCGCGGGATTTCTGGGGCAAGAGCGGCCCTCGGAATGACGGCTTGATGCGTTGCGGTGATATGGACTTAACGGATGATCGAGTCAAAGGGTGCGCGGGATTCCTCGGGCAACGGCGGCCCTCGGAATGACTGGTTCATTCTAGGCGGTGGGGAATAGATATTTCGCCGCACGACCTGCCGCTGTGCTCACTGGGCGAGGCAGTTTGTGTGCGGCTCAGTGGGTGGGCCAGCCGTAGAGTTTTAGGGCGTTTCCTCGCAGGACCATTTCGGCCAGTTCCTCGGCTCGAGTTGGAGTGATTTCATTGTCGTTCATCATGCCTGTCAAAGCGATGGCCAGGGCTTCGCGGCCCGATTGCGAAGTTTGCCAGCCGACCTCTTCCCATCCGAATGTGGAGTCTCCCGGATAAAGATCCGTGCCGAACATGACTTTCTCCGGATACCATTCGAGCCAGTAACGAATCGACTTGCTCAATTCCCGTGTGGGAAGCAGCCAGGTCTGCTCGGAGAAATCGGTGTAGACGTTGGGCTTCATGAGGAGCTGGGCCACTTCCTTGGAATAGGGTCCGGCGCCGCCGTGGAGAAGGACGAAATTCGTTTTGCGCAGATCGGGATCGTCGAGGACCGATTCGAGCAAAAGAGGATTCGAACCGGAGAGCAGAAAATATCCGCCGCAGCCGTAACCGGTGTGGATGTGCACGGGCAAACCGAAGCGTCCTGCTTCGCGAGCGATGAAATAAAAAATGTAATTCTGCAATTTGTAGTATTCCGCGTTGTCGGGGACGCCACCTTGAATGTAGCGGGCATAAATCTGTTCCGCTTCCTCGCGCGGGGCTGGCTTGAAATTGAGCGGGCGCAGATACGCGGCTTCGTATTTGATCGCAACGGCTCCATTCTTTTTCTGATCGAGCAGAGTGGGAAGAACCACCTGCGAGAGATAATCGGGGAGCGTCGCCGGCATCCCAGTCTTGTTGAGAGTTTTGAGATAGCGCTGAAGCAATTTCGATTCAAGCGCATAGAAGATTTTTCGATCGGGAGTTTCAGCGGCCAGCCTTTCGTTGTTAAGAGGAAACAGGAGAGTGTCTTCGAAAGGCACCCAGCGAAAACGCGGGGGATTCAATCCGCGGCCCATCACGACGCGATTGGCTAGTTCGGTCTCTATGCCGAGCTGGTCGAGAACCCAATTTTCGTAATTATCGCCTTGCTGATTTTTGATTTTTTGCTTGGCGGCTTGGACTTCCTGGACGTGAGCGGGAGCCATGTCGTCGTATTTGTAGCCGTAGAGGGCTTTCCATGCGGCAATGAATTGGGGATTCTCGGGGCGCGAGGTGAGGGTGGGGAGAGTTGGCTCGAGGGGATCGCAGGGGAGGGCGTCGAATTCGGTGTCCGCTTCACCGGCGGAGACTAGCTTCGGCGGGTGGGAGTGGTTGTCGATTGCGCGAATGGCACGGATCTTTGCCAGGAGATCGGGATCGGGTTTTTGCGCGGCGGCAACCGGAGCAAGACATAGAAGAGCGATCAGTAGTTTTCGGGAAATCATTTGTGGCGCGCTCCCCTGGACCGGATATTGTATCGATTGTTCGCAGCGACAATTTAAGTTGAGCGGCGGGACAAGTCAACTCAGCGGGAGGTAAGAAGAAAGGCTTTACCGCATGCCCCCGACCAAAAGCGTCGGAGTAAACTTCGCACGCAGAGGTTGCTGGGAGCGATCCCTTGGGTTGGTGGATTGCTGGAGTGCGCAACTTTTTGTGGGAGGGAATTGACTTCGGACCGGCTGGAAGTATCATGGTGATGGTGGCGAAGGAGTTCGCCCTTAACCGCTGTCCCATCTGAGCCGGGACAGATGATGACTCCTGACAAGGATCTTGTCGCGGAGTCATGTCCCCGGCGATGATCCCCAAAATCCAGACGTGAAAAAGAACTGACGCCGGAAACAAGTGTGCGCCGTGTTGAAGTGCGATTTCTCATCGAGACGACTGGAGCTACGCGGATGACTAAATATTTGATGGTAGGTATTGGAGGATTCCTGGGCTCGATCCTGCGATTCTGGGTGGGAGCATACGTGAGCGACCGGCTGGGCGGGATGCGGTTTCCCTACGGGACATTTATTATCAATTGCACGGGATCATTTCTGGTTGGATTGGCGATTACGGTGCTGACGGAGAAAGGTCATTGGAATCCGAATTGGAGATACTTGGTTCCGATCGGGTTTATCGGGGGCTATACCACCTTTTCCACATTTGAATACGAGACGTTTCGGAATTTCATGGACGGAGAGTTTCTGGTTGCGGGGCTCAATGTGGCCGGGAGCGTTTTGATTGGGTTCTTTTCTGTCTGGCTGGGCGTGATTACCGGGAAGACGATCTCGTGAAGATGCGGGCGCGTAGGGACGCGATCGTGTAACTAGGACTGATCTCTCAAATACTTCGAAGTGCTTGCGTTTGGCCACGTGATTGAAATTAAAGATGCCACCCTGAAGGGTGGCGCTACACGATCTCGCCTGCTTGGCGTTGCCACACACATTCTGAAGCTCCGACCCCCTAGAAGGAATTTATGAGACGGCTCTAGAATTCAATCGCGCGGGTGGATATGGCGGTATACTCCGGCGCATGAAATTTCTGCCTCGGCCACGGCCTTTGTTTTTCCTTTTCTTGACAATCGCGGCTTTGACCTTTGTTCCTCGATTCTTCGCGTGGAATCACAATCAAATCGAAGCACAGCAAACCTTGAAGGGGCGAGCTCGCGCGGCTCTTTCCGAGACGAAAGGAGAACTTCGGCTGTTGGGGTTGGAAGCTCCCGTGGAGGTGCTGCGCGACGAGTGGGGAGTTCCGCACATATATGCGCGGAACCAGCACGATTTGTTCTTTGCGCAGGGTTTTGTGGCGGCGCAGGATCGTTTGTTCCAGATGGAAATGTGGAAGCGCGCGGGCCAAGGGCGATTGGCCGAAGTGGCCGGCGAATCATTTCTGGCGCGGGACGTGGCTGCGCGGCTGCTGCGTTACCGCGGGCCGATGCAGACGGAATATGCGAGCTATGCGGCAGACACCCAGGAAATTCTTGGCGCATTCACGGATGGAATAAATTCTTATATTCAGCAGAAGTCAGCGCCGGGAGGGCCAGGCTTGCCGATCGAATTTCAACTGGCAGGATTCGCGCCGGAACCATGGAAGCCGGAGGACTGCCTGACGCGGATGGCCACATTGAGCGTGACCGGCAACGCGGAAGATGAAATTGCCAACGCACAACTTGTTGTGCTGCTCGGTCCTGAAAAAGCCACGGCGCTGAGAGAATTCGATCCGGCTACGCGTTTGGAACCCGCTGTGGGGCTCGATTTCTCAGGATTCTCTCCGGAACGGATCGCGGGCATGCGAGGCACGGAAACTCGGGTTGAATTTCCCGCGGAGGCGGCCAGTGGCAAACGAGAAGTGGGAGGGAGCAATGATTGGAGCATCTCGGGGAAGCTGACCACGAGCGGGAAACCTTTGGTGGCAAATGATCCTCATCGCACGATCGCGCTGCCTTCGATGCGATACATCGTGCATCTGGTGGCGCCTGGATGGGATGTGATTGGAGCCACGGAACCGGCGATGCCGGGTGTGAGCATCGGACACAATCAGAATATCGCCTGGGGACTGACCGTTTTTTCCGTGGACCAGCAAGATTTTTATCTGGAAGAGTTGAACCCGCGGGATCCGCTGGAATACAAGGCGGAAAATGGCTGGGAAAAGATGCGGGTGGAAGAGGAAACATTCAAAATCCGCGGGGAGAAGAGCCGAAGTGAATCGCTGAAGTTCACGCGGCACGGAGCTGTTTTGTGGAGTGACGGCAAGCGGGCCCTGGCTTTGCATTGGGTGGGCGATGAGCCGGGCACGGCTCCTTACCTGGCAGGAATCTCCGTGGATCGGGCACAAAACTGGCAACAGTTTTTGCAGGCGATGGCGCGCTGGAAAACTCCTCCGGAAAATTTTGTTTATGGCGACCGCGCAGGAAATATCGGAGAACAATCTTCGGGACTGGTGCCGATACGGTCCAAGGGAAACGGGCTGTTGCCGGTTCCGGGCACGGGGGGTTACGAGTGGATTGGGTTCATTCCGTTTTCGGATCTGCCGCGGCAATTTAATCCGGAACCAGGGTACGTGGCGACAGCGAACAATAAGACCATTCCCGGCAATTATCGTTATGCCGCCGGTTTTCTGTGGAGCAAGGATCGAATTGCACGGATCGAGCAAGTGCTGAACGAAGCGCGAGAGAAAAAGCAGCTTGTGGGCCCGGAAGAAATGGCCCGATTGCAAAATGATGTTGTTTCGCTGCCTGCGCGGAGGCTTTTGCAGTTGATCAGCGAACCCGTGGATCCAACTGATGCGGCGGCAAAACTCATTGCCGGTTGGGATGGCTCGTTGCGCGAGGAATCGGCGGCTGCGGCGCTCTACGAAGTGTGGCTGGTCAAATTAAGGGATGCGCTTGTGGGCATGCTTCTGCCGAATCGTGGAAAAGCATCCTTCGCGATCGATCGGGAGTACGTTCCGTGGTTATTCATACACGCGGCGCCGGAATTGTTCGGCGCCAATGCAAGAACCAAACGGGATGCGATGCTGCGCTCGGCGTTGCACACGGCTTATGCGGAACTGCAGGAGACTTTCGGGCCGGATTCGTCGAAGTGGTCCTGGGGCCGGCTGCACACGTTGCGTTTTCGGCACGGGCTGGACAGGATCCAAAATAGCGAGGGGATTTTCGATTTGGGGCCATTCGCGCGCCCGGGCGATGAATCCACGGTGAACGCGACCGATTATCCCGAGGAAGGCTACGCGCAAGTTGCCGGGGCAAGTTATCGGGAAATTCTTGACCTGAGCGATTGGGATCATTCGCAAGCGGTGAACGCGCCGGGACAAAGCGGACAGCCGGGGAGCGCCCATTACAGCGACCTGCTGCCACTGTGGCGGGACGGAAAGTACTTTCCGCTACTTTATACGCGGGCGGCGGTGGAAAGGAAATCGACGGAGCGATTGACTCTTTTGCCCGCGAAACCTTGATTTTGCGTGTCGCGGTGCGAGGGAGGAGAGATTCCGGTGACAGCGGCCGCTGACCGGGCAATAGTGGTAAAGTGGCCCCGCTTGGATTTCGGAACGCAATGGATAGAAGAGAAGGAGAGATAAAATAAATGGTTCTATGGAAAGTGATTTTGGGAGCAATTCTGGTGCTGGTCGCACTGGTAAGAGTGATTCAGGCCATGCCATTCATTGTGGCGCGCGGGCAACATGAGTGGATGCCCGTATTCCTGATGATGATGGCTTTATTCTTCTTCGTCGGGCTGTGGCTGTTGGTGACGGGCCTACGCGGGAGGAAGCTTTCGACTATCCCCCCGCCGTAGGCTCGATCCACACTTACTTACTTCTTCGCGGAGATAGCTACGGAAGCGCTGGTTGTCTCCCAATTCATGTGCAACGTGCAAGTGTTTCCGGAACTCTTCAACGAGATTGTGAAATTTTCGAGTGAGGAAGGCAGCTTCGATACTTTCATGTCCGTGCGGACAAAATCATCCGCTTCGCCCGGATAAGGGATTCCCCACTCGCCCGTTTTCTTGCTGATGATGAGCGTCCATTTATCCGCATTGGGGATGGCGAAAAGCGTATAGCTGCCTGCAGGAACGGCTTTGCCGCCGACAGTGACATCGGTGTCGATGACAAAGGTTGTCGCCTCATTCGCTCCGGCGCGCCAAACCTTGCCGAACGGAACGAGTTCACCGTAGATCTTGCGATTATTCATGCGGGGACTGGAATAATCAACGTGGATCGTTTTGCCGTCCGCAAACTGGCAATCGGCTTTGGCCGGCGGGCTGGGGCGACTGCTCTTATCGCCCTGAGCGTTGGCGGGGGTGGCTACGACGGTCAGGGCTACGAACATCAGGGTACAAAGTGCAAGCGCAAGTTTCCGCATGTTTTCTCCTTAGTCCGGTTTCCAAAACTTCGCAAGGCTTAGACGCATGGCGTTGCCAAAAGAAAGCGAGCTATTGCTGCTTTCAAAATGCCCGTCTAACACTACCTGAAGGTATCTTGTGGTTCAATCCAACAATAGGATTCGGCTGGGGCACGGGCCGTTTGGCGCCGATGGAGCAAAACGCCGATTGCTGAGCGATTAGGGCTGCTGTAGTATCACCCTCCGGGATGTCGATTTTCGGAGGAGTCCAGGAATGAATCAACGAGTGGACATGAGTTTTGTGACCACGGCATTTGAAATACCGGGATATCGCGTGGTGAAGACGCTGGGATTGGTGCGGGGTATTGTGGTTCGCTCGCGGAGCATTTTCGGGACTCTTGGAGCGTCGCTGCAGACGATTGTGGGCGGGAATATCACGCTATTCACGGATATGTGCGAAAAGACGCGCGAGGATGCCCTGGAATTGATGCTGCAGCACGCCTCGGAACGCGGGGGGAATGCGGTGATCGGGATGCGTTATGACGCGAATGAAGTGATGCAGGGAGTGACGGAAGTGCTGGCTTACGGAACCGCGGTGCAGGTGGAAAGGATTACGTAGGCGGAGTGGGGAGATGAGTTCGGACGCATTGAGACTTCGCAGCGAGAAAAACACTCGTTCCCGGAATTATCAGCGGTCTCCGGATCCCGCACTTCGTTTGGGATGACGACTGGGCGTCTTGCGGATTCGTCTCGAGTCCGGGTGAATGGGGCCGATAATTACTTCAGGTGTTGTTCGAACCAGGTTAGAACTCGTTCGATCACGTCGCGCTGATGTTCCGGCTTCGCGAATATGTGTCCTTCACGGGTGTAGATGACCAACTGGGTTTCGACTCCCAGCGTTTTCAGGGCGTGCCAGAATTCATAGGATTGCGGCGGAGGGCATTCGCCGTCGCTATCTCCCACCAGCAGCAATGTAGGAGTCTTCACACTCTTGATAAATGTGATCGGCGAGCTTCTGGCATAGACATCAGGGTCATCGTAGACCGACTTGCCAAAATAGGGAATCAGCCATTTGTCGATACGATTCTCGCCGTAATAGCTTTGGAAATTTGCGAGACCCGCGCCGACGACAGCAGCCTTAAAGCGAGTGGTTTGGGTGACTGCCCACATGGTCATATAACCACCGTAACTCCAGCCGGTTATTCCAAGGCGTTCGCCATCAACGGGAGCGGAAGTCTCCGCTTGGTCAACGCCGGCCATGATGTCGATAAAATCGCCGTAGCCAAAGTCCTTTACGTTGGCGCGCACAAATGATTCTCCTCCGCCGAAACTGCCGCGAGGATTGGGAAACAGGACGAAGCATTCAACGCCCGAAAGTGCGGCGGCAAAATCGCGAACGCCCGGCCAGTGGGATAATGCAATGGAAGCCGGACCGCCATGAACGCTGACAACAAGGGGATACCGTTTCGCTGGATCGAAATGCCGGGGGTAGAGAAGCCAACCCTGAATCGGGAAACCTCCGTTGGTCCAGTGGAGGCTTTTGGCGTCTCCCCATGCCGGTTTCAATCCTTTATTGATTGAAGTAATTTGTTTCCAATCGCCGATTGCGCCGGCCCAGACTTCTGGCGGCGCGCTGAAGGATTGGCGGACAACCGCAATGCGCTGGGCGCTGTTTGAAGCCGAGAGAGTCATGCCCCAGACGCCGGCCGAAATTTTCTCCGCGCCACGCCACAATTGGTCGGCGCGGAGGCTGGAGACTTCCAGGCTGCTGATTGCGCTTTCCCCTTCGACGTATTCCGAGAAGAGGATTCGTTTTCCGTCGGGAGTCCAGGATAACCAACTGGGCGAGGATTTCCGGCCTTGAGTCAAGTTACCCGCCGCACCTCCTGTAGCCGGCACTACAAAAATGTCGTTGCCGGTCTGGCCTTCGTCGCTCATCAGGCCGGCGATAAACGCTACCCGATCGCCGGAGGGAGACCAGCGAGGATTGGCAATCTGGAGCGGGGGCTTGAAGATGGATTTGGCCTCGCCGCTGGAAGCATCGATGGTGTAAAGCTCGGCGACGTACCAATTGTCGTCTCCGGAGCCGTGCGCGGCGGTGGTGATGAATCGCTTTCCGTCGGGCGACCAGTCGTACTCATAAACATACATATCCGGGGGCGAGAGCTGGCGGACCTTGCCCGAGGCAATATTCACCACTGTAAGGCGCTGCTCGGTGACGCGATCTTCGACCACGCCACTATCGGGGGTTTCGGCAACCAGCGGGCCAGCGGCGCGAGTAGCGTTTTCTGTGAACAGGAAGCTGATGGAATTTCCACCGGGAGAAAAACCCGGCCAGGAAAGCGCGCCTTTCAGTTGCGTTAATTTCCGCGCGGTGCCGGCTGTTGCATCGACCAGATAGAGTTGCTGCTGGCCTGCCTTGGCGGCATCGGAAAGGAATGCGATGCTTTTGCTATCCGGAGACCAGGCGATATTTTCTTCATCGTGGGCGGCGGCTCCCTCTCCGGCTGAGATTCTGCGAGGCGCGGCGGCGGTCTGCAAGTCTTTCACATAAATCGCGGTGTTACCCATCGGCGCCCCGTCTTTGCCAATGAGCGTTTCAACCCAGGCAACTTTCTTTCCGTCCGGCGAAATCTGTGTTTGTTCAAACTGCCGCGCGGCAAAAAGAGTGCGAATCACATCGGCGGCGCGCGAGGAATTTTGCGCCGGAGGCTTCGTCTTCGGCGCGGATTTCGCGTCTTTTTGGGCGGCGGGTGGAACTACCGATGCGCTTATTCGAGACGGAGCGGAACCAATTGCCAGGGAAACTCCGAGACAGAGAATGGCCAGGCTCGCATTCCGCTTCCTGGCAAATCGGAGCCTCTGGATGTGGATATTCACCGAGATCACCTCATTCCATCAAAACAGCAGAGTTTACACGATCCTGGGTGCAGGCCGTGGCAATTGTACACCGGCGATTGCGAAGGAAACCATGAAGCTGCCGCGCGATTGGCGCTGGTTGGCGCGCCAGCCAGATTCTAGAAAAAACGGCCGCCTGCCATGCTGTAAACAAGCAGAGCAAGAACGACACAGGTGACACTCACATAAAGCCAATCGCGCTCGAGGGCAAATGAAGCGATGGAAAACACTACTCGCGCGACCGGAGTTGCGATCAGGAGAATAAGCCCCAATTGGATTATGCCTCGCGAGTGGAACGCGGAAGTATCCTTCAGGATTCCAGAGATGTGGCGCAGGTCGGTGGGTTCACCTTGGAAAACGGCGAAGTTCCTGGCAGCGCTGCCATATTTCAGAAGGTAGAGAATGCCACCGAGGAAGACCACACAACCGGAAATGATGACGCCGCTGCGCAACAAATTGCCGATTACTTGTTCGGAGCGAACGTCGTTCCAGCGGCGAGGCTGGGGCATATCAGAGCCTCCCCGTTAAACCGTTGTAGATCATTTCAACCGCCAGCGCGGCGATGACGACGCTGAAAACGGTGCGAAGCACTTTGACCTTCGCGCCCGGCAACAATCGAGCA
Source organism: uncultured Acidobacteriota bacterium (assembly GCA_963756355.1). Taxonomy (GTDB): domain Bacteria; phylum Acidobacteriota; class Terriglobia; order Acidiferrales; family UBA7541; genus JBGPTK01. The sequence goes on from CAVWOD010000028.1 coordinate 278,413, forward strand.
CCCGCCAGCGATCCGCCACGACCCCGAGCATGACGGGCATGGATAGGCCGGGATCGATGTAACCACGATTCAGATAAATGCCTGCGCTGGCAGCGGCAGTGACTCCGATCATGAAATTGCTGGTGGTGGTGGACACTTTGAATGGGAGCCGCATGGCCTGGTCCATCGCCAATACTTTTACTGCTCCTGAGCCGATACCCAATAAGCCGGAAAGAACGCCGGCGATGAACATCAAGCCAAAACCCAGCGGCACGCGCTGCACATGGTATTTGTGGACACCCTGCGAGGTTCGATATTCTCCATCCATACGGAGGAAGGTGGCGATGCGGTCGATTTTTCCATCGTCGCCCGGTTCGGACTGCGGCCGGAAAGAGGCATAGGCGGAATACATCAGCACGACACCAAAGATGACCGCGATAGCCGAAAGAGGCATGCGAAGAGCGAGGCCGGCGCCCGTAATCGCCCCGAAAGTTGTGGCCATCTCCAGAAACATTCCGACGCGAATATTGGAGATTCCTTCCTTTACGTAGGCTGCGGCCGCGCCGGATGAAGTGGCGATCACTGAGACAAGCGACGCACCGATGGCATAGCGAAGATCAACTCCGAAGACGAGGGTGAGGAGAGGCACGAGGACGACTCCGCCGCCGAGGCCAGTCAATGACCCCAGGAATCCCGCTGCCAGCGAACCCAGAAAAACCAGAAGCGTGAAATTCAGCGTGTTCAAAGGCGCCCCACGATTCCCCAGAAGCACGGAACCATAGCACAGAATACGTTGAAGCCGAAGGAGTTAAGTAGACCTTCGAGGGAGCAAGTATGCATCAGGGGTGGATTGACAGTATATCCGGGTTCCGGGCTTATCGAGGAATCGCCGGGGAATCTTAGATGCGCGTTGCGGAGTTAAGTCCATTTGAATCCGGGATATCGGCTGGCTAGATAGAACTTTCCCCAGACCCGGAAAAAGAACATGAATCGGAAAGATGCAATGAGGCAGATTCAATCTAAGTTATTGTGTTACAGTAACTTATCCATAACAATGAATTGGCACGCCGCGTGCACCGTAAGTACTTGTATTTGTGACGGATGTGGCTGAGGGTGCCGCCGACAGGATAGGCAGATTGGCGGCGATTGAGGAGTCAGGGGAGACAGATGGGGTCAATGTTAACAGGCGACACTACACAGGCTAAATCGGGGAGTGACAGCGAGGGTCATTCAAAGCAGGGTGACCCGCCGAGTGGGCCATCAAACCACCTATCGGGCCATGACGGCTCCGAAAAGATCAAGAAGGGATTGCAGCCCAGCTGGCGCGACCGGGTGAGAGGACTTAAGAACTTGCCGCCTGTGCTGCGGATGGTTTGGGATTCCGCGCCAGCCATCGTGGGGTCGAGCCTGGGCTTCCGGGTAATCGCCGCGCTGATGCCGCTGGCAATGCTGGCCGTTACGAAATCGATTATTGATTCCATCGTTGCGTTTACATCGCATCAGAAGGCGCTTCCACATTATTTTTGGTGGCTGGTAGCAGTCGAGTTTGGGCTGGCGAGTCTGGGCGCGATTCTGGCGCGACTCGTGGATTTCTGCGACAAGGTTTTGGCGGACCGTTTCAATTTCCATGTCAGCACGCGAGTGATGGAGCATGCCTCACAGCTAGACTTGACGTCCTACGAAAATCCCGCTTTCTACGACAAACTGGATCGGGCGCGAGTGCAGAGCATGGACCGAGTCGGCATGATCCAAGCGGCTGGACGGTTGATCCAGGAAGTGATCACGACGATCAGTTTGGCTGCCGGGATCATGATTTTTTCTCCCTGGTTGCTGGTCGCGCTGATTGTCTGCGTGGTGCCTGCGTTTCTAGGCGAGACGCACTATGCTTTCCAGGGGTACGCATTGAGTTTCCAGCAGACCCCCGCGCGGCGGGAGATGGACTATTTGAGAATCCTGGGCGGCAGCAAGGAAAGCGTAAAGGAAGTGAAGCTGTATGGGTTGGCTGCGTTCCTGGTCCATCGCTTTCGGTCGGTGGCTGATCATCTGCACGGTCAAAATGTGAATCTGGCGAAGAAGAAGCTGATTGTAGGCTCGCTTCTGATGCTGCTGGGCACGGTGGGCTATTACGGCAGCTACGCTTATGTGATTTATCTGACCGTATTCGGAGCGCTGACGATCGGCACGCTTACCTTCATGGCAGGGGCTATCGCCGGCGCGAGCGCAAATATCCAAGCTGTATTCACCACTTTTTCCGGCATCGCCAACGAGGCGCTGTTCCTGACTGATTTGCTGGATTTTTTCGCGGTGGAGCCGCAAGTATTCTCAAAACCAAATTCGCTGGTGGCGCCGAGGCCGATCCGGCAGGGATTCGAGTTCAAGAACGTTTCCTTCGCCTATCCGCGCACTTCGCGGCAAATCCTGGACAACATTAATTTCAGTCTGCAACCTTCGGAGCGGATCGCGCTGGTGGGCGAAAACGGGCAAGGCAAGACGACCATCGTCAAACTGCTGACGCGCCTTTACGATCCGACCGCGGGCAAGATCCTGCTGGACGGAGTGGACTTGCGCGATTACAAACTGGAAGATCTGTGGAAGGAGATTGGCGTGATCTTCCAGGACTTCATGCGCTATGAAATGAGCGCTTCTCGAAAATATTGCGGTTGGGAGAATCGAAGAGCAAGCCAATCCGTTCCTGATCCGCGCGGCCGCGAACCGAAGCCTGGCCGAGAGCGTAATTCGCAAGCTTCCCAAGGGATATGACCAGATGCTGGGCGCCGGTTCCGGGGCGGTATGGATCTATCCGGCGGCGAGTGGCAAAAAATCGCTTTGGCGCGCGCTTATCTGCGGGACGCACAGTTGCTGATTCTGGACGAACCGACGGCAGCGCTGGATGCCCGGGCCGAGCGCGAAGTCTATCAACGGTTTGCTGAATTGACATCGGGCAAGATGGCCCTGTTGATCTCGCACCGCTTCTCCACAGTGCAAATGGCGGACCGCATTCTGGTGCTCGAGAACGGAAAGATTGCGGAGCAAGGGAAGCACGATCAACTGGTCCGGAGCAGCGGCCGCTACGCAGAGATGTTCGAGATGCAAGCAGCGAGTTATCGTTAGACTGCGAGAAGCAACTTCAAGCATTTGGGCAACAGACGTTTGCTCATGCCATAATTCATCCAGGCGGCGGGGAATCGGAGTCAGCCGCCTCGGCCTAGTTAGTCCTGGGAGTCCAAACTGAAAATGCGGATCTGCAGAGGCTCGATAGTCCGGATATTGGCGCTGGCAGCCTGCGCAGTTGCCGCATGCTTGCCCCACGCGAGTCTGGCGCAAACTCAAACTGAATATATCGTGGTCGATCCTGCCGCAGCGGCTCATCCTTTTCCGCATTATTGGGAACGCATGTTTGGTCGGGGCGGGCGATTCTATCGCTGCGCGATAGCTATCGCCGAGACCTGCGCGAGGTGAAGCAGGCCACCGGATTCGAATATATTCGCTTTCACGCAATTTTCCACGATGAAGTCGGCGTATACGACGAGGACGCCAGCGGCAAGCCCATCTACAATTTTTCTTACGTCGACCAGATTTACGACGGGCTGCTGCAGAACGGCGTGCGGCCGTTCGTCGAACTGAGCTTCATGCCGGAAAAACTCGCGGCGCAACAGAACTTACCAGTCGTTTTGGTACAAGCCGATCGTTTCGCCGCCCAAAGATTAGGCGAAGTGGGGCGATCTGATTTCCCATTTCGCGCAGCACCTGGTCGATCGCTACGGAATCGACGAAGTCTCTCAGTGGTATTTCGAAGTGTGGAACGAGCCGAACCTTGATTTCTGGGCCGGCGATCCGAAGGAGCAGACCTATTACCAGCTTTATGATGCGGCCGCGCTCGCGCTGAAAAAGGTGAATCCGCGGCTGCGCGTGGGCGGGCCGGCCACGGCGCAGGCCGCGTGGGTGGATCGATTTATCCGTCACGCTTCGGAGAATCACGTTCCCGCCGATTTTGTTTCCACGCACGTCTACGCCAATGACATTGCCCAGGATGTTTTCGGCACGGATGAGAACATTCCGCGCACGCAGATGGTTTGCCGCGCGGTGCAGAAAGTGCACGACCAGGTGAAAGCGTCGGCCCGTCCGGATCTGCCGATCATCTGGAGCGAATACAACGCCAGCTACAAGAATGAGCCGGACGTCACCGACGCGCTGTTCATGGGGCCGTGGCTGGCCGATACCATCCGGCAATGCGATGGCTTGGTGGATATGCTGGCCTATTGGAGCATTTTCCGACGTGTTTGAAGAGCAGGGAGTGGTGAAGCAGCCGTTCTACGGCGGCTTTGGCTTGATCGCCGAAGACGGATTGCCGAAGCCTGCGTTCAACGCTTTCAAGTTGCTGCACCGGTTGGGAGATCGGCGAATCGCCACGGATTCCAAATTCGGCACTGGTGACGCGGCGGACGGATGGCACGCTGGTGATCGCGGTATGGAATTTGTATTTGCCCGGAGAGCACGGCGAGGCCAAAGATGTGACGCTCGTCTTCAAAGGTATTGAGAGGCGAAGCATCGGGCTGCTGATCTCGCGCGCTCGATGCGACGCACGGATCGTTGCTCGATGCCTACGCCGCGATGGGCAAGCCCGCTTATCCCACACGGGTGCAGATCGAAAAGCTTCGCCAGGCGCGCAGCTTCCCGCCGCCGAGAGGAAGTGCAGAGAGGGAAAGATCAAGCTCACGCTGCCGCCTCAAGGACTAGCCTTGATCGAATTGCGATGAACACCGAGCCAGTCACGATCTTGCCGTGAGTCTGTTCGCTGCCGGAGCGGTTGGAAGCCACCCTGTTGTTTGCACGCGAGGGCTGATAAGATTTGAATCCGGCGCGTTCCATGCCTCGCTGCGCTTCCGGATTTTTCATGAACGTGTCCCACACAAACGCGGTGCGCGCATTTTCCACCATCACCATGGTGATTCCCGTGTCGATTCCGACCACGTCGCTGTCGTACCAATTTGTTAAGCGGGTTGAATGCATCGACGAATCCGTAGCGGCTCCAGCGTTCCGGTGCCGTAAGCGATTCGATGGTCCGCAGAACGCGCATCGCAGGCTGCGGCAGGAAAGGCAGCGAACCCGCTGCGGCGCAGGGAACCACGGTGCCATCGATCGGGCCCGTCTCCGGCGGGCCGCCCCAGACCTCGTAGCCGTGTACCGAATCCGAAGCGGTGATGCCCCAGAGATCGTCGCTGTAGTCGGGAAACTGCTTGCGACAGATTCAGGCAGAACCGGCGATGAACGTCGGTGGCGAGGATCGAATTCTGAAAGTAGTCCGCATAGCGGTCGCGCTTGCCGCGGAAATCAAACCAGGCCTGCGAGTATTGGTGCACGAACAGAGGCGCGAAGGAGCCGATGATATCGGATGCCGTCGTATTCGAAGGTCGTGCGCTTCCAGGCGTCCCAGGCCTTCGGCGGCAACGGATGGGTGGCGGAACCCAATCCCAGCAGATACATCATCATCATTTCGCTGTAATTGTCCCAGCGGTATTGCAGGAAGCCGGTTTCCGGCGTCCAGCCGTGCGGCAGAATCGGCGTGTCTTCGGAGAGCCAGTTCCAGTCCACGCGATTGAAAATCTCGGATGCCAGATCGCCGATTTCGGAATGCTGAAAGTGCTGCCGGCAGGTGAGAACGCCGCAGAGCAGGATGGCGGTATCCACGGAGGAGACTTCCGATTCCCAGAGCCGCTCGCCCGTATTGATGTTGGCCCAGTGATAAAAGAATCCGCGATGATGGGGCAGTTTTTTCCACAGGAAACGCAAGTGAAGTTAGCACGCGCTCGCGGGCTTCGGAGGTGGAAACATATTCGCGGTTTTCGCCGATGCACAGGGCCGTCAGCCCGAATCCCGTCGCCGCAATGCTCCCCAATTCGTGCTTATCGGAAGCTCGAACATTGCTCCGGTCTTTCACCAGGCCCGTGCCCGGATTGCACTGCTCCCAGAAGTACAGAAAACTTGCTTTCTCAAGGACTTCGAGGAAATCATCGTCGCTTTCCGTGAGAAACGTGCGGGGCGGAAGGACGGACTCTTGCTCCTTTTGTTGCTGCGCTGCAGCAGCAAGCTGCGCGATTCCCACTCCGGTGAGGGGAAGGCAAACACCTGCGCGGGCGAATTGCTTTAGAAGCTCGCGACGGGAAAAGCCCCTATCGGTGTGATCGATTCGAATCACTTAGACAATTCCTCGCGCTGCCAGAAAGGACTGAAAAAGTTCGCAAGGGAAGATTGTACCTGATGCCAAGCTTAGCCAAGGACCACGAGAATCTCGTGCTGTGCGCCGTCGTCCACAAGCGGGATGGAAGTGGCGCCGGCCAATAAATTGCCATCCACCCTGGTGAGAGCCACACCGCGAGTGACGCTGCTGGGATTTTCCACTTTAATTTTGTAAATCGACGAGTGATACCGGAAATTGATGGAATATCCGGGCCATTCACGAGGAATGCAGGGATCAATCGAAAGAGTCGCGCCGCGCACTCGGAACCCCAGGATCCACTCGATGCCAACGCGATATAGCCAGCCGGCCGCTCCTGTATACCAAGTCCACCCGCCGCGCCCCACATGGGGAGGTTCGGCATAAATATCGCCAGCCACAACATAAGGCTCGACTTTGTAACGCTGAACGCTGGCACGAGAAGTGGCCCGGTGGATCGGGTTGATCATGCGAAAGAGTTGGTATGCCATATCGCCATCGCCAAGAGCGGCGAAGGCCAGGCTAGTCCACACGGCAGCGTGCGTGTATTGGCCTCCGTTTTCGCGAATACCCGGCACATAGCCCTTAATGTAGCCGGGATCCTCTGGGATGTGATCGAAAGGCGGGGTCAAGAGCAAGATAAGGTTCTGCGGGCGACGGACCAAATTGCGGTCGACCGCTTTCATCGCGCGTACCACGCGGCCTCTTTCCGCAGCGCCGCTGATCACACCCCAAGTTTGGGCGATCGAATCGATTCGGCATTCCGCATTGGAAGCGGAGCCAAGCGGCGTGCCGTCGTCAAAATAGGCGCGACGGTACCACTCGCCGTCCCAGCCGTCTTTTTCGAGCGCTGCCTTGAGCGAGAAAACGTGAAGCCGCCAAATTTCAGCGCGGGTGCGTTCGCCGCGAGCGTCGGCGATCTTGGCAAACTCCCAGAGAATCGTATGCAGGAACCAACCAAGCCAAATGCTTTCGCCCTTGCCCTGACGGCCGACTCGATTCATGCCGTCGTTCCAATCGCCGGTGCCCATAAGTGGAAGTCCATGCGAGCCGACGCCGAGACTGCGATCCAGGGAACGCGCACAATGTTCGAATAAAGTAGCGGATCGATCGGAGATGCGCGGCTGGAAGTAGGAGTCGTCCTGGCCGTCGGCCAGGGCATCGCCTTCGAGGAAAGGAACCATTTCATCGAGAGCTTTTGTGTCGCCGGTCGTCTCGAGGTACTGGACCACAGCATACGGAAGCCACAGCAAATCGTCCGAAATGCGAGTGCGCACGCCACGGCCAAGCGGCGGGTGCCACCAGTGTTGAACGTCCCCTTCGACAAACTGGCGCGAAGCCGCGCGGAGGAGGTGTTCGCGAAACACTTCGCGCTTGGAGACATTCAAGGCCATCACGTCTTGAAGTTGGTCGCGGAATCCATAAGCGCCGCTGAGTTGATAAAACGCAGCCCGTCCCCAAATGCGGCAGGAGAGCGTCTGGTAGAGCAGCCAGCGATTCAGCATGATGTCCATGGCACGGTCGGGAGTGGAAACTTGGACGGCATCGAGGACAGCTTCCCAGCGGGTTGCCATTTCGCGGAATATCGCATTCAAATCGGCGTTCCGGTAGAGTGCGAGCAATTCACGAACTTTTTGCCTGTTTTCGCATTGACCCAGCAAAAAGACGATTTCCACGCGAGCGCCGGGGCGCAATTCGATCGATGTCTGCAGCGCGGCACAGGGATCGAGGCTAGCACCGGTTTTTCCCGAGAGAGGGGTGCCTCGGCGCAAAGCGTCCGGAGATTCCGGCGTGCCGTTCCGCCCCAGGAATTCTGTGCGGTCCGCAGTCCAGGAAGTCTGCCGGCCAGCAAGGTCGGCGAACGCGATCCGCCCTCCAAATTCACCACCCCAAGCATTGCGCGCGAAGATCGCCTTGGTTTGCTGATCGAGTTCCGTGACGATATACGGCGCAGTGGCGCCGCGCGAACTCCCCAGGACCCATTCGACGTAGGCGGTGACTGACAGGCGGCGCGTGCGGTTGGAAGTATTCTGCAAAGTGAGCCGGGAGATTTTAATTGGGTCTTCCGAGGGCACGAACTGCAATAAATCCAAGAAAATTCCACGAGAAGCATGCTGAAAGCGACTGTACCCTTGACCATGGCGCGCGGTGTAAGAAGCAATCTCGTCGCGGATCGGGAGCGCCGTAGGGGTCCAGAATTCTCCGGTGGATTCATCGCGGATGTAGATGGCTTCGCCGGGCGTATCGCAGACCGGGTCGTTGGACCAGGGCGTGATCTGGTTCTCATGGCTGTTCAGAGACCATGTCGTGCCAGCGCCGGATTCCGAGGCGAGGAAGCCGAACTGCGGATTGGAGATTACGTTGATCCAAGGCTGTGGCGTGCGCAGGCCCTCTCCCATGACGGTCATATATTCGCTTCCATTTTCGGCGAAGCCGCCCAGCCCGTTAAAAAACTCAAGATCCACGGACGGCAGCAAAGCGTCCGGACTTCCGCCTGCGGCTTGATTTGGAAGTGGACGCGGCGGAATCGAATCGGTTCGCTGGGCCCGGCTTGCTTGTTCCGACAATGAGCCACGACGGCTAAGCAAGACAACGCGGGCGCAGGCTTCGAGAAGCTTGCGCTCCTGCGGGGAGATCGTATCGGTGCGCAGGAGATAAATATTGCCGCGAACACCATTGGTATTTGGCGACAAACGCAATTGGCTGCTGCGGACCAGCGTGGCCAACGAATCCTGAAGCTCCTGCGTATAAGAGGTGGATTTGTCGTTGAGGATGAGCACATCGACGGAGAGCTGTTTCATGCGCCAATATTCATGAGCGCGCAAGAGCTGGCGGATGATATCGACGTCTTCGGATTCCTCGATCACGCGCGACGCACAATGGGAAGGTCGCCGGAGATTCCCTGAGCCCAGAGCGCGCCAAGCTCGAGCGTAGCGCTGCTGATCAGGTCCGAAGAAGGCCGGAGAGAGGCATCGCTATAGATAACCGCATTCGCCAGTCTCTGAAATAAATGAGCTTCGTCGATCGAGATTCCCAGATGATGAAGTTCGACTTGAGCCTGCGTCCAAGCCAGAGTGAGAATCCTTTCGAAGTTGCTGCGCGTCGCGGTATTTGTCCGCGAGGCTAAGGGCATCTTCCCGGGTGCCTGCCACGACCGTGGAGAAAACCAGGCGCGCCGTGGCGCCGGGAGGGATGCGCACGGTGCGGCGCAAACTGAAAACCGGATCAAGCACCGAGCCCACTGTATTTGAAAGCGACTGGCCGTCGAGCACGGAAACGGGATTACGAATGCTGTTTCCGCGCCCGATGAACTTGCGCGCGATCCGTTTCATATTGGAGTTCGCCGGTGGCCTGGCCTTCCACGGCCATCACGTGCCCCGCCCAAACGGAGGTTTCCCTGTCCGATCGCTTACGGCGGGTGGCGAGAAGCGCGCCAACGGCGGGATCAAATTCCGTTTGAACGAAGAGATTTGAAAAAGCGGGATGAGCAACATCGGCAGCCTGGGGCGCCAGGCAAAGCTCGGCATACGAGGTGATCTGGATTTCGCGGGTACGAACTCCGAGGTTGGTGATGGAGACCCGGCGCATTTCCGCATCATCCTCGGAGGACACGACAATTTCGATGCGTGGTGGTAAGCGAACGATCGCGCCGGAGGATTTCCGCGCGATCTTCGTAGAAAGCCGCTTCATAGGAATCGGCTTCGATTCCGGCGGGTTGATAACCCGCCGACCAGACTTGGCCGCTCTGCACATCGCGAAGGAAAATGTAGCTGCCCCAGCAATCGCGAGTGGCATCTTCACGCCAGCGCGTGATGGCAATATCGCGCCAGCGGCTGTAGCCCGATCCGGCTGCCGTGACCATAACCGAGTAACGGCCATTGGAAAGTAACTGCGTGCGCGGAGTGGGGTCATGAGGCGAAGCAAACCGCCGATGAGCGGGCGGAACCAATTCGCGGACATGCGAGCGGCGGAAACCTCTTCGGCGCGGGGCCGGGAGACCAACACATCGCGCGGCGTGCGTTCCTGCAAGGAGCAATTCCGTGGCCTGCACGATCGGCTCGGCATGGAAACGGCTGCGCATCGCGCCGTTGTTCAGAACATTGTCGAGGGCGACCAGGGACATTCCCTGATGGTGCGCCAGAAATGCGCGGACGATGGCGACGTCTTTGCCTTCCGGCAGACGCTGCGCGGTGTAATCGAGCGCTTCGTAGAAGCCGTAAGAGCCGCTTCCACCCGCTTTGGCGAGTTTTTCGAAGTTATGCGCCGCCGCCGCGGGGTCGATCATCGCGGCAAGGGCCGTGGCGTAGGGCGCGATGACGATGTCTTCGCTCAGGCCTCGCTTGAGTCCCAGGCCCGGCACACCGAAGCTCGAGTATTGATAGGTCAGATCGAGGTCGCGGGCGTTGAAAGCCGATTCCGAGACTCCCCACGGCACATCGCGCTCCGCTCCATAGTCGATCTGGCGGCGAACGACCAACTCTTGGTCTGGCTCAGCAGGCTTCCGCGCGGCGTGCGCATCACCAGCGCGGGCATCAGGTATTCGAACATCGAGCCCGACCAGGAAATGAGAGCTGAGCCGCGGCCTACGGGCGTGAAGGACCGTCCCAACTGAAACCAATGCGAAGAAGGCACATCGCCTTTGGCGATGGCGATGAAACTGGTCAGCCGCGCTTCCGAGGCCAGCAGATCGTAGCAACTTTCGGATCCAGCTTGCACATTGACCCGCGAAACCAATGGAAAAGAGATCGCGCGAATCGTCAAACAGAAAAGCGAAGTCCATCGCCGCGAAAAATCTTTCCGAAGCTTCAGCGGCTGCTGAAAGGCGGCGGCAAAGAGTGGCCGCTGCCGCGGAAAGCTGAAAAGCCTGGGACAGGCGGTCAATTCGTTCGACGGATTTCTTGCTGCCAGCGGAATTCCGGAGCAGGAGCGGACGCAATTCGCGAGACTACGGAGCGCGGCCTCGAACCGATCCGGAGCCTCCGCCAGAACCGGGATGGATTGAAGAAATGGTTCGATGACGGACCAATCCAGGGATTCCTCGGAGGACGCTGGGCCAACCAGGCGGTTCACGGGCTCTCAAGCGCGTCCAGGGAATCAGGATTTCCACGTCGCGCGCGTGGCTTTCGACACAAGATCGCACTGCATCGGCCCAGAAGCGCAGCCGGATTCGGCATGGTCCCCCGCTCTTGGGTAAGGGTTTGAGCGATGTCGGCAACAGTCTGGGCGCGAGCCCGCAATTCAGCGAATCGACTTGCCCAATCGGCCGCTGTGATAGGCAACGGATCGAAGAGCCGCGGACAGAGCATCAACAGCGTTGCCAAGCTGCTTTCTGGTTACGGAGTGGATGCGGCGGCGTATCGGTGAAGCTTGGCGAGCGCTTCGCGCAAGTAGCAGGATCGAATCTTCGATTCCCGTAAACAAGGGCGGGCCCACCGACGATGTCCTTGGGACAATTCGCGGCAGCCACTGGCAACGGCCAACAAATGTCCGGCAAGATTTCCGCTATCCACAGAGGAAATGTATTGCGGGTCCAGCGGACGAAGATCACGAGTGTCGTACCAATTGAACAGATGACCGCGAAATTTCTCCAGCTTACCAATAGTTGCGAGCGTTGCTTCCAAACGTTCCATCGCATCCTGGGTGCCCAGCCAGCCGAAATCACGCGCGGCAATTGCGGAAAGCAGATAGAGGCCGATATTCGTTGGTGACGTGCGATGGGCGACGACGGGATTGGGATCTTCCTGAAAATTATCCGGAGGAAGGAAATGCTCCTCCGGCGGTGACGAATGTTTCGAAAAAGCGCCAAGTGCGCCGCGATGCGCGCGCAGGGCGCTAGTGTTGGCAGTGTGACAGCTCAATCCGTGAAGGCTGTGGGCGGCAGGCTGATCCAATGCGCGATGGCAGGCGCGGCGGCCCAGAGAAGCAGGAAAGGCGCAGCAGCGGCATAGGCATGAGGCCGTTGCAAAGGCGAGGGCTACCGCAGTTCCAATCGTCAGCAGAATTCCGCCGGCCATGCGCCTGAAAATGGCGATTAACTGGAAATCCACGTCATATTTGGCTTGTGCGGCAGTGACCCATTCCAGCAAGTTTTTGCGGGTGATGAATAAGCGCGTCAGAGTGCGCAAGATCGCGTCTGACATCAGCCAGGCCTGATAAGCCAAGAATGTAACCGTCAAACCAATCTGCGACAAGCCGAGCGCCAGATCGGTGAGCACGCTACGAAAGTGGCTGCGTTTGGAAATTCCTCCGACGCGCGGATTCAGGCCAGCTAGAAACGGAATTAGAGGGGGAATCGCAATCGTCGCCAGAATAAACCGGGCCCACACCCAGGGAGACACCGGCGGAAGCACCCATGCGAGGAGCAGAGTCAGAAACATGGCGGGCGCCGACAAGGTGCGACGAAGATTGTCGAGCATTTTCCAGCGGCCAATCGCGGGAAGACGGACGCGAAACTGTTCCCCCTGCTTGACGGGCCGCTACCGAATATCCAGGGAAGAAGCTGCCAGTCTCCGCGCGCCCAGCGATGTTGGCGTTTCACGGAAGCTTCATAATGCGGCGGGAAATTCCTCGAAGAGCTCGATATCCGTCGCCAAGGCGCAACGCGCAAAAATGCCTTCGAAAAGATCGTGGCTCAACAACGCGTTTTCCGGCACCTTTCCCGCCAGCGATCCCTCAAAGGCATCAATATCGTAAATTCCTTTGCCGGTATAGGAGCCTTCCTGGAAAAGATCCTGGTAGACATCCGAAATTGCCGCAGAGTACGGATCAATTCCGCTGGGACCGGAGAAAATCTTTTGAAAAAGCGAGCCTTCGCCGCCGGTGGGAAGCGTTGGAGTGATTCGCGGTTGAACCAGGCCGTAGCCCTCCACAACGCGCCCGGCCTGGGCATCGATTTTCGGACGATTAAGGGGTGGGCCATGGTGCCTACCAGCCGAGAGGCGGTGCCTCGCGGCATTCGTGTATCCGCGTCGAGGGTAATAACGTAACGAATTCCCTTGAGATCTGCGACTGGGCAACTCTCGAAAGAAAGATAGGAAGTGTTTGCTGATCCACGCAAGAGTTGGTTCAACTCATGCAGCTTGCCCCTTTTACGCTCCCAGCCCATCCATTTCTGCTCGCGTTCATCCCACACCCGCTTGCGATGAAACAGAAAAAAACGCGGACTGCCGCCGGGCGCAGGGCCGTAGCGCTTGTTCAGCCGCGTGATGCCGTCCTCTAGCGACTGCCAGAAGCTCATCGTCATCCGGAAGGTGCTCGCTGGGCGCATCGACCCAATCGGAAAGCAATCCAAAGTGCAGATTGCCATCCGAATTCGAGAGGTAATGAACTTCCAATCTACCAACCTGTTCTTCAATTTCACGTTGATGGATCAGCAGGGTGGGCATGACGACCATCGTCCGGAGTTGCTCCGGGACTCCCAGTTTCAATTCCATGCGTGGCAACGTTCGCGGCCCCAGCGAATCTGCAACCGCGCGATTGATCAAAGCGATCGCTAGATCTGAAGCGGGGAAGACGGCAAAAAGACCCAAAATCACAAGGCTTGTCCAGCCAGCCCCTTTACCGGCATCGTGAAGCAAAGGCAGGGACAGGATCAAAGCCGTGAGAATGGCAATGGTCCCGAGATATCCGGGGACTGCGGAACGCATGTACCAGCGAAGAAATTGTCGTCGCCACTTCAGACGAAATCCGAGTTCGCGTTCGAGTTCCGGACGTCCGCGCGAGATCAGGTAATAGCCGGGATCGGCGCGCTGTTCCTGGGCAAGCGGAGAACCGTTAAGAGGTTGGGAACGTGCGTGGCGGATGAGCCGCAGCACGCGTTGGGCGACTTCAATTTCCGAATGAATGGAGCCTTTGGAAAGGTCTTCGATTGCGTGGCGATAGCTATCGCGCGTCGAGAAATCCATCTCCGCGATTTTCGTTTCCTCGCGGAGGATCTCGTCCACCAGGCTGATGGATTCAAAAAATTCCTTCCAGTTAAACGCAGACATCAGCCGCATGCTGGTGATGATGTTGCGGACGGTGACGTTCATGGCCGCTTGCTGCTGGTGCTCGGCCCGGACGATCTCTTCCGCCGTGGTGCCCCGTGCCTTCAGGTGTCCTTCGAGCCACAGCACGATCGGACGCACGTCCGGATTGGGATCACGCAGGCGTTGCACCAGCTCGACGGCGAAAGCCGGAACTAATGAAGTAGCCTCAAAGCGACCGATCGCCGATTCCAGCGGGACACGCTCCTGGCTGTTCACTCCAAGCAGCCGATCCGCCAGCAGATCGGCTTCTTGCCGGGCCGCCCGGCTATCCACGATGGTCTCGGCCAGGCGGCGAAGATTTTCCACCAGGACAACGCGCAAGGTGATGGCCACGGCCCAGAGTTCGCCGATCGTGAGCGGCTGGACCCGCTGGTAGGCCCTTACAAAACGCCGCAGGATTTCGGGATCAAAGCGGCTATCGGTGTGCGCTACGAATGCCCAGGCGGCTCCAAATACACGGGGAAGGCCCTGGAAAGGACCGGAATCAAGCTTGGGCAATTCCCGATAATAGCCCTGCGGGAGGTCGTCGCGAATTTCTCGAAGCTGCTCATCGATAATGTGGAAGTTATCGACCAGCCACTCGGCTGCGGGCGTGATCTCCTGCCCCTGCCGGATGGCCTGAGCCAGCGCCCGGTAAGATTCGAGCAGGACCCGGCCGTTTTCGATGACGCGAGCAGTGAGCGGGCGGCCCTGCTTCGACTCGCTGACGGTTTGAGCGGCGGCAAGGGTTTCCGCGTGCTGCTCCAGACGATCGGTGCTGAATAATTCAGCGCGGATCGGTTCTTCCGCATCAGCGAAGCACCCCGTAGTTGTCTCCGTTGCGCTCATCAAGTAACTAAACTAAGTTCGAAATTCATCAGTTCGGTTCTTCCGGCAGTCAATGGAAACTGCAGGAAATTGGAAACAAGAGGAAGGCCTGGAGCAGAAAACCTTGTTCTGACCTCGAATCAGGATTGAGGTCAGGACTGACCGCTTATGGCCTGGCCAAGCGAACCAGGAGTCAGATGGTAGCACGCCGGCCGGGGACAGCAGTGGGCGGCACAGGCTCTCCGATGGCCTGTGCAGACCGGGGCATTCAATCGAGCGCGCTTCGTTTGCGGATGAAGAAGTGAATGAGTATAGTCGCAACTGCCAAAAGTGGCAGGATGTGGAGATATCCGTGAGCCGTATAAGGTGTTAAGACTCCGATGAGCCACAGACTTAATAAAATAATGAAGATCGTTCGGTGCATCGGAACTCCTTTCTTTATTCGATCTAGATGCGCTCCACAGGACTTAACAAAAGAGCCAGAGGAATGACTCCTCCATGACCTGAGGTAAGCCGCTTGTTGCTTCAAACGCAGTCTTTTTCAGTTGCTGGGCTTCTGAGGGCGGGATGGAACCAGCAACTATTGTAGCAAAAGCGATTTCCCAGCGGAACACTATTCCCCGGCATTCCGAGATTGCTCAGAAAGCCACTCCCGAATCTCTATTCCGATTGCTTCAAATACTTTACGAGCGTAAGCCGGAGGGACGTTAGCGTCCATCCCTAGCTTCCTGTAGGAATATCAGGGGATTCCTGTATGGTGGATTGAGGTAATTGAAAAAAGCTTGGAGTGGCCGCCAATCGTGAGATTGGCGATTCCGGGATTATTCTTTGTGATCCGCGGAACAACTCGTGTTCTCAGGCGCCTTCTGCCGCTTGATATTCCTCGAAACGCAATATCTGGCGCATGCGTTCCTTATATAGGCGGGTTTGGCGGTATGAGCTTAGAATTAGGATCGGGCTGAATCGGCCTCGCCTCTGATGCCATCTGATGGTAATGATTATAGAATACCGCTTACGATAGAGTGGTTCATCGTGTTAACAGAACGGCCCCACGTGCAGACTTGCTAGTCCCAAGGGGCATCAGGAGTAAGAGCATTCGATGTGGATAGTCAGGCTAGCGCTTCGGCGTCCTTACACGTTCGTGGTGGTCTCCATTTTGTTGCTTATTCTGGGCCCCATCACAATCCTGCGCACGCCAACCGACATATTCCCCAATATTGACATCCCGGTGATCAGCGTTATCTGGAATTATGCCGGAATCTCTCCCGAGGAGATGTCCAACCGGATCGTTTACAACTACGAAAGAGTACTGACCACGACTGTCAATGACATGGAGCACATCGAATCCCAATCCTTGACCGGGATCGCCGTGGTGAAAATCTTTTTTCAGCCCAACGTTCAAATCGCCAATGCCTTTGCCCAGGTTACGGCAGTTTCGCAGAGCCTTCTGAGGGGCCTTCCGCCCGGAACGACTCCTCCATTCATCATCCAGTACAACGCTTCCACGGTTCCTATTTTGCAATTAGCCCTTTCCGGACACGGGCTTTCCGAGCAGCAATTGGGAGACCTTGGAATCAATTTCCTGCGGAGTGGCCTGGTTACCACTCCCGGTGTGGCCATCCCCTATCCTTACGGCGGAAAGCAGCGGCAAATTCAAGTGGATTTGATTCCCACCGCGCTGCAGGCCAAGGGACTTTCGGCGGTCGATGTGGTGACCGCCATCGGCAATCAGAACCTGATCATTCCTGCCGGCTCGATGAAAATGGGGCAGTATGAATATCAGGTGGATCTGAACAGTTCGCCCGAGACGGTGGCGGAATTGAACGATTTGCCGATCAAGACTATCGGAAGCTCGACCATCTATGTACACGATGTCGCAAACGTGCGCGACGGGAATCCTCCGCAGACGAACATCGTGCGCGTGGACGGACAGCGCGCGTCGCTGATGTCGATTCTCAAGAATGGCGATGTCTCCACCCTCGACATTATTTCTCACATCAAAAAGATTCTGCCGCAGGTGCTGACGACCCTGCCGCCTGAATTGGAGGTTCGCCAGCTTTCCGACCAATCGATCTTCGTTCGCGCGGCGATCAGCGGCGTCGTTCGAGAAGCCATCATCGCGGCCTGCCTGACCGGGTTCATGATTCTGGTTTTCCTGGGGAGCTGGCGCAGCACCGTGATTATCGCGGTTTCGATTCCGCTCTCGATTTTGACGTCGATTATCTGTTTGAGCGCGTTGGGGCAGACCATCAACATCATGACGTTGGGCGGCTTGGCGCTGGCGGTCGGTATTTTGGTGGACGACGCCACGGTGGAAATTGAAAACGTCAATCGCAATATCGATCAGGGCAAGGAAATTGTGCAGGCCATTCTGGACGGCGCTTCGCAGATTGCCGTGCCCGCATTTGTTTCCACACTGAGCATCTGCATTGTATTCGTGCCGATGTTTTTCTTGAGCGGTGTGGCCCGCTATCTTTTCGTACCGCTGGCGGAAGCGGTGGTATTCGCGATGATGGCTTCCTACCTGCTTTCCCGGACGCTCGTTCCTACCATGGCCAAATATCTGCTGGTGGCTCAAGTGGGAAGAGAGATTGAGCACGAAATGGAGGAGAGCTCAAAATCGCGCAATCCATTCGCGCGGATGCAGGCCAAATTCGAGATCGGATTCGAGCGGTTCCGCGTGCGGTATCGCGGGCTACTCGAGAGTTGCCTTCACCACCGGAGGGCATTTGTGATCTGTTTTCTCGGCGCCTGCGTGCTTTCCCTGGCGCTGATTCCCTTGCTGGGTCAGGATTTTTTCCCGGCGGTAGACAGCGGTGAATTCAAATTGCACTTGCGCGCGCCCACCGGCACGCGCATCGAGGAAACCGCGGCCGTTTGCGATCGCGTGGAAGATGAAATTCGACGATCGATTCCGAAGAAAGAGCTGACCAGCATCATTGACAATATCGGATTGCCGTATAGCGGCATCAATCTTTCCTACAGCACTTCCGCGCCCATCGGACCCGGCGATGCCGATATTCAGGTGGCGCTCTCGAAGGATCATCGCCCGACGGAAACTTATGTTCACGATTTGCGTTTGAAGCTGGTCAGGGATTTTCCCGGAGTGAACTTCTATTTCATTCCGGCGGATATGGTGAGCCAGATCTTGAATTTTGGCCTTCCGGCGCCGATCGATATTCAGCTGGTGGGAAGAAACTTACATGGCAATCGTCAATTCGCAGACAAATTGATGAATCAACTAAAATTCGTTCCCGGCACCACCGATCTGCGAATCCAGCAAGCGTTTAATCAGCCGAAATTGCATATAACCGTCGACCGCACGCGGGCGCAACAAATCGGTTTCACTCAGAGGGACGCGGCGAGCAGCCTGCTGATTTCGTTGAGCGGAAGCTTCCAAACTACTCCCACTTTCTGGCTCGATCCAAAGACCGGCGTAAGCTACAGCATCACCACCCAAACCCCTCAATACCGGGAAGATTCGTTGCAATCTCTGCAAAATCTTCCAGTGACGACGGGTGGTAACGCCAGCC
This sequence comes from uncultured Acidobacteriota bacterium, assembly GCA_963756355.1. Classification (GTDB taxonomy): domain Bacteria; phylum Acidobacteriota; class Terriglobia; order Acidiferrales; family UBA7541; genus JBGPTK01. The sequence continues at coordinate 296,973 of CAVWOD010000028.1, forward strand.
AAGGCCCTCCCCAAATCCTCTCCAATATCGCCACGATCTCACGGAGCGCTGAGATGGCGGTGGTCTCGCATTACGATGTTCAGTATGCCATTGATATTTTTGGAAGCGTGCAAGGAAGGGACCTGGGTGCGGTGGCTCGCGACATTGATCGAATCGTGAATCAAAGCCGGAAGGAATTGCCGCGCGGATCGCAGCTTCTGGTGCGCGGGCAAATTTCGACGATGCGTTCCTCCTTCGTAGGGCTGCTGGCGGGGCTCGCGTTTGCCATCATCCTGGTTTACCTCTTAATTGTGGTAAATTTCCAATCCTGGCTTGATCCCTTAATCATCCTCATGGCGCTGCCGGCGGCTTTTGCCGGAATTGTCTGGATGCTTTTCATCACAAAGACTACTGTCAGCGTGCCGGCGCTGACTGGAGCCATCATGTGCATGGGTGTGGCCACGGCCAACAGCATTCTGGTGGTGAGTTTTGGCAAGGAAGAAATGCAAGAAGGCAGGAATTCGACGGAGGCGGCGCTTAATTCGGGATTTACTCGCTTCCGGCCGGTGTTGATGACCGCGTTGGCGATGATCATTGGCATGCTGCCGATGGCCTTGAGCCTGGGCGAAGGCGCCGAACAAAATGCTCCGTTAGGGCGGGCAGTGATCGGCGGGCTGATATTTGCGACGGTTGCGACTCTTTTCTTCGTGCCCGTTTTCTTCAGTCTGGTGCATCGCAACACGGAACCGGAAGCACCCGTGAACCCGGCACTGAGATGAACTGGGCAAGCAAGCACGGAAGTTTTTCGAGCATTCTCGGAGTGGGAAGAGGTCTTCATGAATGATCAGGAACCAAGAGGATCGCAATCCTTGAGTGACGAAAGACGCGCACTCGAGGAAAAGGGCGGCGGCCATGGCGTTCTTATCACGATTATCGCTTTGCTGATTGCGGCCGGGATCATTGTGGCCGGCGTCGTGCCGCGATTGAAGGCCCGCGCCGCGCTGAAAACGGAGACCACTGATCTGGCGACCCCCTACGTCACCGTGGTTCAACCGAAGCGCGGAGCCCCGCAGCAGGAAATCGTGCTCCCGGGGAACATTCAAGCGTTCACAGACGCGCCGATCTATGCGCGAACGAACGGATATTTGCGCAAGTGGTATTCGGATATCGGAGCGCATGTAAAGGCTGGGCAATTGCTCGCGGATATCGATACGCCTGAAGTGGATCAACAACTACAGCAGGCGCGTGCCGACCTGAACACGGCACAGGCCAATGCCCATTTGTCGGCGCTTACCGCCGAGCGGTACGAGGGTCTGAAAAATACGGAATCCGTCTCCAAGCAGGACGTGGATAACGCCACCGGCGATTATGAAGCGAAGAAAGCGATGGTGCAGTCGGCGCAACACAATGTCGACCGCCTACAGCAATTGCAAGGTTTCGCCAAGATTTACGCGCCGTTCGATGGCGTTATCACCGCCCGGAATACCGATATCGGAGCCTTGATCGATTCCGGCAGCAGCGGCGGCGCGGCGCGGGAGTTATTTCACATCGCCGCGACGTATGAATTGCGGGTATACATCAACGTGCCGCAAGCATTCTCCCAGGTGGCCAAGCCGGGACTAACTCCGGTCTTGACACTCACCGAATTCCCGGGACGCAAATTCCAGGGAAAGCTGGTTCGCACCGCCGATTCCATCGATCCGGCCTCACGAACGCTGCTGGTGGAAGTGGATGTGGATAATCCGCGCGGCGAACTCTTCCCCGGCGCTTTCGCCGAAGTTCACTTGCAGATCCCGACCATGACCTCCACTTTCATTGTGCCGGTGAGCAGCTTGATTTTCCGGTCCGAAGGAATGCAAGTCGCCACCATCGAGGGCGATCATGCCGTGCTCTCCCGCGTGGCGATCGGCAGAGATTTTGGCACTGAAGTCGAAATCATTTCCGGGCTCACGGGAAATGAGCAAATCATCGACAGCCCTCCTGATTCACTGGTGAGCGGGGAGAAAGTCCGCGTTGCCACTCCCAGGCGAGGAGCGGAAGCAAAGTGAATGAATTCTGGGCAAAGGGCGAAGCGAGTGCTGCAATCCTCGGCCGCCGCGGCCGGGTTGCGCTCTTGGCTTTTAGTTTCCTTTGCTCGGGGGGCTGCACAGTTGGTCCCAAATATGCGAAGCCTCCGGCGGAAGTGCCGGCTGCCTACAAGGAAGCGGGAAACTGGAAAACGGCGCAGCCGAGCGATGCGATTGCGAAAGGGAAATGGTGGGAAATATACGAAGACCCCCAACTCAACAGCCTCGAAGAACAGATTGCCGTCTCGAATCAGACTTTAAAGGCCGCCCAAGCCCAGTTCGAACAAGCGCGGGCTGCCGTCCGCATTTCCCGCTCATTCTATTTTCCCACCGTATCGGGCGGAGCTGCGATCACCGGTAACAGGCAGTCACGGAATAAGGCCCTTAGCTCCAGTTCGGGCGTTACGAACTATGGGGATTTTCAAATTCCCGTTGACGTTTCGTACGAAGCGGATGTGTGGGGCCGAGTGCGGCGCACGGTGGAATCGAGCCGTGCTCAGGCCCAGGCCAGCGCAGCCGACCTCGCCAACGTGGATTTGAGCCTGCACTCGGAACTCGCGCTCGATTATTTTGAGCTTCGCGGACTCGATGCTCAGAAGCAACTTCTCGAATCGAGCGTAGTTTCCTTTCAGAAGGCGCTCGATCTGACGCAGAATCGCTATCAGGGCGGAATAGCATCCGCAGTCGATGTGGCCCAGGCCCAGACGGAGTTGGAGACTACGCGCGCCCAGGCTATTGACGTGTGGGCCCAAAGGGCGGCGCTCGAACATGCCATTGCAGTTCTGGTTGGCCAGCCGGCCGCGAAGTTCAGCCTGGCGCCCTTGCCACTTTCGAGTCCGCCTCCCGCGATACCAGAAGGCTTGCCGTCTGATTTGCTCGAACGCCGGCCGGACATCGCCGCTGCGGAGAGACAAATACAAGCTGCGAATGCTCAAATCGGAATCGCGAAAGCCGCCTACTTCCCGCTGATTACGTTGAATGGAACGGGAGGATTCGAAAGCTCCGCGATCAGCACATTGATTCAAGGTCCTTCTGGATTCTTTTCCATTGGCCCCGCGGCGATTGAGACATTATTCGACGCCGGACGCCGCCACGCGATATCGGACCAGGCCCGGGCAGCTTACAATCAATCGGTGGCTCTCTATCAGGCAGGCCATTCTCACCGCATTCCAGGAAGTGGAAGACAATCTCGCCGCGTTGCGAATTCTGCAAGAGGAAGCGCAGACACAGAGCGCCGCCGTTGCAGCCGCGGAGCATTCTCTGGCCCTCTCCAACAATCGCTACAAGGGCGGAGTCTCCAACTACCTGGAAGTAACCACGGCTCAAACCGCGGCGCTAACGAATGAGCGCACAGCGGTTGATCTCCTCACCCGCCGCTTGGCGGCCAGCGTTCTTTTAATCAAGGCGATCGGCGGCGGATGGAACGTTTCGCAAATTCCTCCTGTGTAATTGGGCAATATAGGATTCAGATGTCGTTGTTCCGCGATCGGATCAAGCCTTGCTAATTCTTGGGAGTAGGGAGATAAACGGAAGTACCTGTCCGTGAACTTTTACGTCATTTTGTAGGTTACCTTTGGACAGTCGCTCGATTGGACTTCTTTTGTACCTCCGTACAGTATCTTCGGCTTCGCCTTCGACGTAGCGTAGACATCGCTTAATTGCCACTTCACCAATTTCATCGAAGCTGACTGCCGGAATCTCTCCCACCCAGATTCCGGCTGGGCCATCCCTCCAACCTGGCCCGGCTTCGAAGACGATTCGACCATGACCGATCGCCAAAACGCGAACCAACTCGAAAATGGATCGAGAAAGAATTGGTCCGCGCAAGCGGTCGCAACTTCCCAGTCTGATAGCCCAAGGGGGAAAGGTGATGAAACTAGCTAAGAAAATGTCGCCGCGCCGCGTCCGAAGTTTCGTCGAGAAATTGAACTCTAAGTCTGAGAAGCAGGTTGATTCTGGGCAGTTCGCTACTGCTGGTCCTTTCGCTCGCGTCCGTCGTATGCCACACAGGGCCAGAATACGGCTCACGATCCGGGCCCACGGGGGGCTCCGGTAAGCGCTGGGCAACCTTTGGCTGGATTGACTGCTAACCAACTCCAGTTTTTCAATGACGGCGCTGACAATTTCAACGAGCCACAGACGCTGGCGCAAGGTCTTGGGCCGGCGTTCAACAGCAATAGTTGCGGGAGTTGCCATTCGCAGCCAGCGCTTGGCGGCTCGAGTCCTAATTTGAATGCATATCCAAATGTGGGACAAAATCCGCAGGTTGCGGTAGCGAATTTCGACGGGACGACCAATACGGTTCCGTTTTTCGTTACGCTGGATGGGCCGGTAAGAGAAGCAAGATTCAAGTATGTGGTGGATGCGAGTGGCCATGTGAACCGTTTTCTTCCTGACGGCGGGGTGCATGACTTGTTTACGATTCAGGGAGATCCGGGCGCCCCGGGTTGCTACGCTGGCCCAGCCGGACTTTGTGACAGCCGCAGCGCAGGGCAACTTGGTTTTTCGCATCCCGACGCCAGTGTTTGGCGCCGGCTTGATCGAGAACATTCCTGAAGGCACGATCATAGCGAACCAGCTTGCCAATTCAACGGTAAAGCAGGCTCTTGGAATATTCGGCCACGCGAATCGAATTTTCGGCTTGTCTGGGGAGGCAAATCACTCGGGGAATGATGGCACGATCACGCGGTTCGGGTGGAAGGCGCAAAACAAGTCGCTGCTGATCTTTGCCGGTGAAGCATATAACGTCGAAGTCGGAGAGACGAACGAGTTGTTCCCGAATGAACGAGGGAATCCGCCGGCGGCGTGTTTGGTGAATCCTCAGCCGGAGGATGGAACGAACTTCGATAATTCGGGAGACGCGATTTTGAGTGACGTAGACCAGTTCGGGATCTTTATGAAGTTTTTGGATCAGCCGACGCCCGCTTGCACCGGAACTGGGTGCTCCCCGTCAATTCAGAATGGCAATAAACTGTTTACGAGCACCGGCTGTGCGATGTGCCATACGCCGACGCTAGCGACTGGGCCTTCATCGATCACGCCAGGGCTAAATAACGTGAATGCAAACCTATTCTCTGACTTGTTGGTGCATCATATGGGGTCAGGGCTGGCGGACGGCGTTTCCCAAGGCAATGCCGGACCGGATGAATTCCGTTCCGCACCGTTGTGGGGTCTTGGTCAGCGCGTCTTTTTTCTTCACGACGGACGAACCAATGACCTTTTGCAAGCCATCCAGGCACACGCAGGAAATGGTTCGGAAGCAAATCAGGTCATCAATAAATACAACAGTCTCACCCAGACCCAAAGGCAGGACCTTCTGAACTTCCTGCGATCGCTCTAAACTGAACTCGGAAGAAAACCGGCATGCAGAAGACAAGGTGGACCTGCATGCCGGTCAACTCCGAGGCTCGGTGAATGCTTAGAAACATTGTGCCCTCTGCCCCTTCTTTGCTGCATTCTTGCCGGCAAGTTTGAATTCCAAAACGATAAAATTCCCGTATAAATGGACTATTATGCCGTTTTGGAACAGGCGGTGGAGGCCCAGGATGAATCCCTCTTTACCTCACAATCGTCTTTGCAGTTGGAAATTCGATAAATCGTCTCCTACTAGAGGCTTTTTAGCGTGAATTTGATGTCCTGGAGCGCAACCGGTCGAAAAATACACTCCAGCCACGGATTCGTTTGTCACGAAAAGTTTTTGGACCTAGGAATGCTGCGCAAGACTAGCACTCAGGACAATATTCAAGCCGTCTGCACCTATCCCGGAGATTGTTCCTGGGCCTATGTGGAAATCGACGGCCCTCAGCGTACGTGAGCAGGGGTGCTCTTGCGCGGCGAGGTTGATTACAGTTTTGTAATCCCATCGCACGGGTGACAGGCGTAGAATTGTTTCGCTACGCTGGCCGAATGGTCGTGGAATCAGCGTAGGAATGGAGAGTTGAACTATGAGTGCAACCTTGTTGGCCAATGCGAGCAATGCAAGCGCTTCGAATCCGCATTTAAGCGAAGAAGAACTGAGAAAAATGCACGCGTATTGGCGCGCGGCGAATTATCTTTCCGTCGGGCAAATTTATTTGTTGGCCAACGCGTTGCTTCGCGAACCGCTAAAAATCGAACACATCAAACCTCGGTTGCTGGGCCATTGGGGGACTACTCCCGGGCTGAATTTTATCTACCTTCACTTTAACAGGCTGATTGTCAAGCATGACCTGAACTGCATCTATATCGCCGGTCCCGGCCACGGCGGTCCGGGCCTGGTGGCGAACACTTATCTCGAAGGAACCTACAGCGAGCTCTACACCAATATTCCCCAAAGTGAAGAAGGGCTGCAGCGCTTGTTCAAGCAGTTTTCTTTCCCGGGGGGAATACCAAGCCACGTGGCTCCTGAGACTCCCGGTTCCATCCATGAGGGCGGCGAACTCGGATATTCGATTGTGCACGCATATGGCGCTGCTTTCGATAATCCCGACCTGCTGGTTTGTTGCGTGGTAGGAGACGGTGAAGCCGAAACCGGTCCGCTGGCTGCTAGTTGGCATTCCAACAAATTTCTGAATCCAGCGCGCGACGGCGCGGTTCTACCCATTTTGCATCTGAACGGGTACAAGATCGCCAACCCGACGTTGCTCGGCCGGATGAGCGACTCCGAGTTAACGCAACTCTTCACTGGTTATGGCTATAAACCTTATTTTGTCGAGGGCGATGAGCCTGTAGCGATGCATCAACTCATGGCACATACGCTCGACGAGATTCTCGCGGAAATTCATTCGATTCAGAATGCCGCGCGCACGGGAGGCGCCGCGGGGCGCCCCGTCTGGCCGATGATCATCTTCCGGACTCCCAAAGGTTGGACTGGTCCAAAGATGGTTGATGGCCTACCCGTCGAAGGCACTTGGCGCGCACACCAGGTGCCGGTGACGAATCTGGAGAAGCCGGAGCACCTGAAAATCCTGGAAGATTGGATGAAAAGCTACCATCCCGAAGAATTGTTCGATTCCGCCGGACGGTTCCTGCCAGAGTTCGCCGAATTAGCGCCCAAGGGCAATCGCCGGATGGGCGCGAATCCAGCGGCTAACGGGGGTTTATTGCTTCGGGATCTGGCGATGCCGGAATTCCAGGATTACGCGGTGAAAGTGCAAAAGCCGGGCACGGAATTCCTGGAATCCACCCGAGTTCTCGGCGTGTTCCTGCGCGATGTCATGAAACTGAATTCGAACGCGAAGAACTTCCGCGTTTTTGGGCCGGACGAAACCGCTTCAAACCGCCTCGACGCAATTTATGAAAGCAGCAGCGGCAAGGCGTTCATGGAGTCGATTCTCCCGGTCGATGAATTTCTTTCGCCGGATGGCCGGGTGATGGAAGTGCTCAGCGAGCACATGTGCCAGGGATGGCTGGAAGGATACTTGCTTACCGGCCGCCATGGTTTCTTTTCGTGCTACGAGGCCTTCATTCACATCGTGGACGCGATGTTTAACCAGCATGCGAAGTGGCTCAAAGTGACGCGGGACATTTCCTGGCGAAGGCCCATCGCTTCGTTGAACTATCTACTGACGTCGCATGTCTGGCGCCAGGACCACAACGGCTTCACCCATCAGGATCCCGGATTTATCGATCTGGTTGTAAACAAGAAAGCGGACGTGGTGCGAGTGTATTTGCCCCCGGACGCAAATACGCTACTTTCCGTTGCGGATCACTGTTTACGCAGCCGCAACTACGTTAACGTGATCGTGGCCGGGAAGCAGCCGCAACTGCAATATCTGAACATGGAATCGGCCATCGAGCATTGCACGAACGGAATCGGAATTTGGGATTGGGCCTGCAATGATCAGGGAACCGAGCCGGATGTGGTGATGGCCTGCGCCGGTGACATTCCCACGCTTGAAACGCTGGCAGCCGTGGATTTGCTGAGGCAGCATTTTGCGGATATCAAAATTCGTGTGATCAATGTGGTCGACTTAATGACTCTGCAGACACCCAGCGAGCATCCCCACGGCCTTCCCGACCGTGAATTCGATTCCATGTTCACCACTAACAAGCCAGTGATCTTTGCCTTTCACGGCTACCCGTCTTTGATTCATCGCCTGACGTATCGCCGCGCGAGCCACGCGAATATGCATGTGCACGGCTATAAGGAAGAAGGAACTACCACCACTCCGTTCGATATGACCGTGCTGAATGAACTGGATCGCTATCACCTGGCTGGCGATGCAGTTGATCGCGTGCCCCGGTTGCAGCCTCTGAACGCCCACTTTAAGCAAACGCTGCGCAATCGATTGGTGGAACACCGGCAATACATCGGATTGCGAGGAGAGGATATGCCGGAAATACGCGATTGGGTTTGGCCCGGCTGAGCGATGAAAATTCTCGTCCTGAATTCTGGTTCGAGCAGCCAGAAAAGCGCACTCTACGAAATCAGCGAGCCTCCCACTGGTAATGCTCCCGATCCCTCATGGGAAGCCAAGGTCGAATGGCGCGGTGGAGCGGCCGACGTTCACGTAAAAACCGCGCGAGGGGCGGAGTTCCAGAGCCGCACAAAAGTAGACACGCGGAGCCACGCGATCGCGCAAATGCTTGAAACCGCCTGGAGCGGCGAGACTCGCGTGCTCTCGTCCGCTTCGGATATTGGCGTTGTGGGACATCGCGTGGTTCAGGGCGGCCTGGAATTCGAGAAACCGGCGATCATCACAGCGGATGTGACTGCAGCAATCGAAAAAGTATCGGCCTTCGCGCCTCTTCACAATCCTTCTGCATTGGAAGGAATCGCGGTCATCGAGGAGCTTCTGGGACCCGTCCCACAGGTGGCTGTATTCGACACTGGTTTTCACAGCCGGATGCCGGATTCGGCGGCGGTTTACCCCGGGCCTTACGAATGGCTGAAGCAGGGAATCCGCCGTTACGGCTTTCATGGCATCAACCACCAATATTGTACGGAGCGCGCGGGACAAATGCTGGGCAAGGATTTCCATTCGTTGAAAATCGTCAGTTGCCATCTGGGAAACGGCTGCTCACTCGCAGCGATTCGCAATGGCCGTAGTGTGGATACCACCATGGGGTTTACGCCGCTGGAAGGACTGATGATGGGAACCCGATCCGGCTCTGTTGATCCGGGAATTCTTACATTCTTGATGCGGCAAAATCAGGTTGGCGCGGCGGAGATCGACGTAATGCTGAATACCAAGTCCGGCTTGCTGGGAATTTCCGGAATCTCCAGCGATATGCGGCAGATTGTGGCAGCCATGAAAGAGGGGCATGCACGATCCAAGCTCGCATTCGAAATTTTTGTGCACCGGCTGCAATCGGGAATCGGCTCGATGGCCGCAGCGCTTGGAGGAGTGGACGTCCTGATTTTTACCGCTGGGATCGGGGAAAACTCGGCGGAAGTGCGGGCCGCGGCCTGTGAGAACTTCGGATACATGAAGCTAAAACTGGATTCCGGAAAAAACGCGCAACCCGGCTTGGATCAGGACGTCGCCCAAGGCGATTCCGCCGTCAGAATTTTAGTGATTCGCGCCCAGGAAGATTGGGCCATCGCGCGCGAGTGCTGGCGTTTGGCATCCGCTAAAATCCCATTGGTTCCGGCGACGGTTGCCTGATCGGATTGTCCGCGAACGCACCTGGCCTTCGATGATTAGCGGGCTTCGCCGCAAAGCATCGCCACTTCATGTTCCAACTCGCCATCCAGCTGCACGTTCCGCCGGTTTGCCACGGAACAGATTTGGCCGGCACTTAACCCCAGCGCTCCGCGAAGATCCGCGCCCTCGATATTGGAGCCAGTCAAATCCGCGCCTCGAAGAATGCTCCGCTGCAAATTGGCTGTATGTAAATCCACGTTTCGCAGATCGGATTCAATCAGGATTGCACTTTCCAGCGTCACGCCTTCCATCTTCGCTTCGGAAAGCCGCGCGTACCACAAATCGGCCCAGGCCATATCGGCATGAATCAGCCTGGCGCCCTTGAGATCCGCATTGCGCAAGTCCGCCCTGCGCAGATTGGCGAGTTGCAGGTTCGCGCCGGGAAGGGTGGCGGCATAAAGATTTGCTTCTTCCAACCGGGTGTCAATCAGCGTAGCGCCGGGCAAATTCGCAAAAGAAAGATTGGCGCCGTGCAAATCCGCGCGGGTAAGATTCGCTTTCTGCAAACTCGCCCCCTGCAGGTTCGCATGTTCCATCAAGGCTCGATCGAGCACAGCCGAATTCAGATTCACCTGGCGTAAATTTGCCTGCCGCAGGTCCGCTTCGGAAAGAAACGCGCCGCGCATATCCGATTCCCACAGGCGCCCCTTCGCGAGGAAAGCCCGATACGCCTGGATGTAACGGAGGCTCGATTGATTTAGCCATGCGCCGCTCACTTGCCCCAGGTCTTCCTCGCGCCCTGACCAACTTGCCGGTCGAGTGGATACAGTAGCCTCCGTAAGAATCGGGTAGGGGTTATAGCCTGCCATCCAGAATACGTTTGCGGCCCATGCGGTTACGCCCCCGGTTTTCGCTTCAGGAACCCATCCCGTGTCATGCGGCAACCCGTTGATGGTTCCCCAGGAAAGCAGAAGCAGAATCAATCCGGTTCCTATAGGCAGCGCCGCGCGCCAATGGGCCTTTGCCGATCTTGAGTACCGTTTTATTCGCGAGGGCTCTGCCGGTGATGACTCGCCACGCTTCTCGTGAAAGGTCTTATCCACAATTTGAGGCAAAAACACAGCGATCGCAATCGCAGCGATGATTGTGAATACCTGCAGCATGGTTCCGCGCATGTCTTGCCGCGTTAGATATCGTGTCCACATGAAGAAGAGCGTGATCGGCGCCAGCCAGTAGGCAAGCGCAACCGCTATCACCGCTTCGATCAGCAAAGGCCGCGGCAGATGGCCGTTCTTGCGCTGTAAGTGAAAGCGTCCGAGGGCGACGACGACGCGCGAACCGCCTTGATCCACTGGCCCACCATCGGGAAATATCGCGGGCAATCCGGCCAGCCCCTCCCACAACCGTTGCAAGTAAAAATGAAAATAAATTTGTAGACCCAGCAAGAGCAAAGGAGCGACCAGGTAGAACTGAACTACGGGAAGAAATTGGCCGATGTAGGGAATTGGGAAAGCTGAGAAATTCGTCACCAGCTGCGCGTCTCTGGTCGAGGCGATAAGCCCTGCTACAATTAAACTAAACGACGCTATCGCCGCGAGCAGGCGGCCTGCAATCTTGGATGACCGGGCCACTTGGTCGCGGCACAGCAAGTCGACCACATGCTTTGGCAGCAATGCGCCGGAAAGATTGGTGCTTGCCAGTTGTTGAACCGAGAGTCCGGTAGCCGTGGCGAGAGATGCACCCTGAAGATTGGCTCCTTGCAATTCGGCGCCCAACAGGTCGGCATCGTGCAAACTCGATTGAAAAAGAAAGGCGTCCTTCAGATTCGCGAGAACGAGAACGGCCCAATTCAGATTTGCTTTTTGGAGATCGGCGCCGCGAAGATTTGCTCCTGCCAAATCGGCGCTTACAAGATTGGCATAAACAAGCGTGGCCTTCTGACCCTCTGTTCCACCGGAGTTGATCCAATCCTGGTGGGATTGCAGGATTCCCTTCAGTTCCAGGCGAGAGATGTGGTCGCGGGTCTGCTTCCCGGGAGCTGCAGCTTCTGATTCGAAACTCGCGGTGCGCATGAAAGGGGCTGCCTTGGAAGAAACGCACGAACTGCAAGTACAAGCCATTCTAGCCAACTAGGGCGCGAGAATCTGCTGTACTGAGGGACAGGGATGGGAGCAGCGTCCATTTGGCACAATTTCTTGCACAAAGCTGAGCTTCTGCAACAATATGTAAATGCAGGGAATAGCGTCGACCTGGAGTTTGCGAACTCATCTTATGGGGGTGAAGGATGGCGGTCTGGAATGACGAGTCTCTGCTGCAGGCGACTTTCCTTGGCGTTCCGAAATTCCGGTTCGCGCGTCCTGGCACGCAGTGTTTCTGGCACGCTTTCTTCGCTACAGGAATGGTGGTAAGTTTCGACCAGCGGAGTAGATTCGGCTCAGCCGCTGCCTTCACCTAAACATGCCCGAGCAATTTGTTTTTTCCGGTCTCCGCGAACTTTTCGCCAAGGCGAACGAAGAAAAGTCCGGTGATCAGCTGGCCGGCTTGGCCGCGCGATCGGAGCGGGAAAGAGTTGCCGCCAAACGCGAACTCGCAGACCTTTCGCTCGCCGAAATCGTCCGGCAGCCACTGATCGACCCTTCCTCCGATGATGTGACGCGATTGATTCTGGAAACGTTTGATCAGGATTCATTTCGATCCATCGGCAGCAAGACGGTGGGCGAGTTTCGCGAATACATCCTGGACGATGCAACGGACGCGGCGGAATTGAAGCGGCTGCGATGGGCCATTCTTCCTGAAATTGCGGCGGCGGTGGCGAAGATCATGAGCAATAAAGATCTGGTCCTTGCCGCGGGGAAAATTAGGAATGTTACGCAGTGCCGCAACACCATGGGTGAACCGGGTGTGCTTGGAATTCGAGTTCAGCCGAATCATCCCGCGGACGACCTGGGTGGAATACTGCTTTCGGCATTCGAAGGGTTACTGTATGGATGCGGCGACGCAGTGATTGGCGTCAATCCCGCCACGGATTCCGTCGAGACCGTTGGCTCGATCCTGCGCGCACTCGATCGGCTGGTGGAGATCTATAAAGTTCCGACGCAGACGTGCTGCCTCGCGCATATGAATACTCAACTCGCCGCCTTGCAGCGAGGCGCGCCAGTGGATCTTCTCTTTCAATCCGTCGCGGGAACGGAAGCGGCGAACCGGAGTTTTGGAATTAGTCTTGCGATGTTGCGCGAAGGCCGCGAACAGATTCTGGAACATCATCGCCATCGCGAGGTGGCCTGGAAAGGTACAAATGCAATGTATTTCGAAACCGGTCAGGGAAGCGCGCTCTCCGCGGAAGCGCATCATGGCGTGGATCAATTGACGCTGGAAGCGCGGGCCTATGGCGTGGCGCGCGCTTTCGATCCCTTTCTGGTGAACAGCGTTGTCGGGTTCATCGGCCCGGAATATTTGTATGATGAGCGGCAGATCATCCGCGCGGGGCTTGAAGATCACTTCATGGGCAAGCTGCTGGGCTTGCCCATGGGCTGCGATGTTTGTTACACCAATCACGCGGAAGCCGACCAGAATTCCGCCGATAATTTGTTGATCTTGCTGGCTGCAGCGGGATGCAATTATTTCATGGGTGTTCCGTGCGCGGACGACGTGATGCTGAACTACCAATCCACCAGCTATCACGACGCGCTCGCCGTCCGAAGAATATTCAACCTGAAGCCCGCCCCCGAATTCCTGGCCTGGCTTCAGGAAACGGGAATCTATCGTGGCGCAGAACCCGTGCTGCTTGATGCGGCGGCGCGACGCCAATTGATGCAAGGTCTGGAAAGGATCGTATGAGGAAACTTCAGGAGCGCTCCGAAAAAGCCGCCGCATCACCGGCCCGCGGCGGGGCCATCTAAGTGGGCGACGAATCTCCCAATTCGCTTGCTGCGCAGCAATGGCCGGAGTTGGTGCGTAAAATTCGCGAGCGGACGCCGGCCCGCCTGCTGGTGGGCCGGGCCGGCGCCGCTTACCGCACTGCCACGCAAATGGAATTAAGGGAAGCCCATGCCGCGGCGCGCGATGCGGTCCGTAACCAGTTAAACCTCGAAAGGGATTTCACTACGGATTTTGTGCGGCAATGGAAACTGTTTGAAGTTTCATCGGAAGCGCGGTCGAAGGATGAATTCCTGCTGAGGCCCGGCTTGGGACGCCATTTCGACCAAGCGGCGCGTGTGCAATTGGAGAAGCACTGCTCCATGGGAACGGATTTGCAAATCGCAATTGGAGACGGCCTGTCGGTCTCCGCCGTCTCCAAACAAATTCCTTCATTGCTACCGTTGCTGCATGAGGGGGCGGTGGCGCGAGGTTGGAGAATCGGCCGGACTTTTGTGATTCGTCATTGCCGGGTGGGAATACTGAACGAGATCGGAGAGATCCTCAATCCGAATGTCGCGGTGCTTTTAATCGGGGAGCGGCCGGGCTTGGCCACCGCTGAAAGTTTATCAGCCTACATGGCTTTTCGCCCGCAGCGATCGAATACGGATGCGGATCGCAATCTCATTTCGAATATCCATGCGCGGGGCATAATTGCAAAGGATGCGGCCGCTCGCATCCTGAATCTTGCCGAACGGATGATCTTCGCCAAGATGAGCGGTTGCAATCTTCGCGAAGATTTACCGGCCCTTGGGAAGGGTTGATCCCGCTCGCCGCATCCGGATCGAATCCCGCGCGACTTGAATTCGCGCGACGTTGGAAGACTTCGTCCAAGCGAGAGCGCCGAGCGCCACAATGACGGGGTAGCATTCGATCACGTAGCGCGGTTCCACCGTTTGCAATTGTGTGGCAAACGCCGTGCGAACAACCAGCACAGCCAGCAGCAGGAACAATACTGGGTCGTGGCGGCATTTCCATGCGCCCGCGCAGGCCAGAGCAATGAAAACAATATTCAGGATTCCAAGCGCGGCGGTGACGTCGAAATCGGTTGGGCTGCTCCTCCTCATTTCTCCGGGCGGCCAAATCTTTCCGGAGTAGGGAAGCAACTCGATTCTGGGTGTGAACCAGATTCTCCAGGCGCGAACCAGCGGTATGAAAAGGTAGGAGCGCAAGGGATGCTCCGCCGCACGCTGCTGCGCCAGCAGCGCGAATTCCCGGTCGAGCAATGGTGGGATCTTCCAGGTCGAGTTATATTGTGCGAGCAAGGAAGCCACGCGGGCGCGTTCCGAATTCGAATCAAAAGCGGAACGGGGTAAATTGTCGACAAGGATCGGAGCATTCCCCAGCTTCCAAGTTACAAGATAGGCATCCCGAAAACTTACCATCCAGGTTCCCGTCCACGCAAAGTAACCGCGGGGAACATAATCGCCATAGGATTCCGCATACCTGGGAGCGACAAACTCCACGCGGCCCACTGTTCGCGCGTTCCGCGCAGCCCATGTCCCCAGCGGCAAAAGCAAGCCAGCCAACATCCATAGCCCCGCGAGAGCCAGCTTTGACCAATCCGCGGCGCGCCGCCAGCGGAAGATCAGCACCAGTCCGGTTGCGATTAACAACAGGGGCGTTTCGGGCCTTACAAGAGTTCCCAATCCGCCGACGAACCCCGCAAGCAGCCAGCGGGCAGAGCGTGAAAGTAGCCTCCGGCGACCGAGTGCACCCGGGGGAATCTCGAACGAAGGATCGGTAAAAATGGACACGAGAATCAGCAGTGCCGCAGTCGTCAGAAATGTGGCCAGGGTTTCAGTGAGGATGGCGGCCGTATAGTTGGCGGTGAACGGGCAAAGGACAGCCATCCACAACGCGATCGTCGCCACAGGAGCCCTGCTGGAAACAAGAGAAAGCTTCACCGCAATTTGAACCGTCAGCAAGCAAGTCACTAGATCGAGGACCGCCTGGGAAACCATGACTGCTGATCTGGACTGTCCAAACACTGCATAAATAGCGGCCAGGAAAGCGGGATAACCAGGGGCGCGCATATGGACGGGAATTAAATGACTATTGATATATAGGCCATACACGCCGTGATAGAGCCAATTTCGCGCGAGCTCTTCGTAAAATTTCGTGTCACTCGAATAGAACGGCCGAAAATCGATGAAAAACAATCGCAAGCAGAATCCAACAACCAGGGCTGCCGCCAGATGCAGATAGGGAAAATGCGTGGATTGTTGCCCCACATTCGTTGCTGGCTGTTCCCCGGCGAGGGGCGCGGTGGGCTCGGCTCCAATACGTGCGCCGAAAAGGGATCGCCACGGCAATCCGTATTCAGTGGCCTGTAGTTTTGGAAAATCGGGAATTGTTCGCCTGTGCACTCGCGGCCAGCTTCTCCGGAACAAAAGATTCGATTGAAAATGACGAGCTACGCCGCTCCGGGACGCTCCAGCGCTGAGCGGTCCCAGGCGCCCAACGTGGCGCCTGCTTCGTAGGTGCTCTGCAGGAATTCGAGCAAGGCCATTCGAGGCGAGGATGCATTCCGCACATCCTGATACATCAACAGGAACTCTGAAAATTGCGCGCTATAAAATGCAGCTCTCGGTTGAACGGCCGCCTTAGGGAATTCCGGCGGCTGGGGAGCGGCATAGGCGTAGAAAGCCGCGTCCATATCTCCGGTTCCTGGCCAGAAACCTGCGCTGATCACTTCGTGCGAATAAGCTTCGCGAGTAATGGAGTCGGCGCCAGGCCGTTCGGGCGCCGGACGGCCGGAAAATCGCGTAAGGGCCAGGTCAAAACTTCCCCAGAAAAAATGCACAGGACTCGATTTGCCCACAAATCGCGCTCGAAACTCGGTAAAAACCGTTTCCGTGGAAGCCAAAACCCGCCAGAAGCGATTTGCATACTCAGGATCGTAAGAAGCGTGAACGCGGTCCTGATCGAAACGAATCGGGTTGGGAATTTCCACCGGCATCGGCCAAATCCTGGTATTGATGCCCATCGAATGCAAGGTGCTCATCACTTCGCTGTAGAAGTCCGCGACCGGGCAGGGCGCTAAAGGAATTGTTTTGACGGCGCCCGCGCTGGTTTGGATGGACAGCTTGTGGTCGATGAAATCGAACAGAATTTCGAAGATGCCGTCACCGTTAGGCATGGGCGAAGTAGTCAGGCCGCGCGCGTTCACGTAAAGCGGCACTTCCCACCAATGATTGATCCGGGGCATCGTAGCCAAGCGAATTTTGCCGACGATTTGAGTCCACATGTGGAGAGTATCGCGAGTTTCCACCCATTCCTTCAGCGGTAACGATGGCCAGGCATCGGGTTGTCGCGCAGCGCCAGCGCTTTGCAAAGTAGCCATAGTGTTCACCTCTTGGAAATCAAATTCCAACCTGTGGCTCCGGCCTTTCCCATGCGCAAATTCTCGGATGACCACCCGCCACTTCTATTCCAAAATGATCTCGTCCACATAGCACCACCGCCAATCTTCGCCAGGCTCGAAAGACCGGATGATAGGGTGGTGCGTCGAGCGAAAGTGCTTCGTGGCATGTTTATTCTTCGAAGAATCGCAACAGCCGATGTGGCCGCAGGATAGGCACTCCCTCAAATGTACCCAAGTGTCGCCCATTTCGAGGCATTCCTTGCATCCCTTGCCGCTCGGCTTCACCGGACGAATTTCTCCCAGGTGACTGCATTTCACGCTCATAGGTCACTCCACAACATCGAAATGGGCGATGCAACGATCGCTCGCCAATCTCCACTGGTGCCGATACTTGCCGCTCATTATACGCCTCGGTCATGCGGATACCATATGAGCCGCCGAATGCAAAGATCGTGTAGGCATGCGTTAAGCCAATAGGATGAGCCTCATAGGTTCCTCAATTTTCCGTGGTGCGTCAGAAGACTCCCGCAACTGACTTGCCCGCCGGCACGTCTAAAGTAATCAGGCCGAAGCTGGCGCTCTGACTATTTGTTGTTACCATGGCTCGGAAGGTGAGGAATCGCGAGATGAGTGGGTCCCCAATGGAATCGAATCAACAGGAGAAGGCAATCTACCAGCCGGAGGTCGTCTTTCGTACGCACAAACACATGCCAAAACGCTCCATGTCTCTAGCGCTGTTGACCCTGGTTTGTATCTGTTTGCTGGGTTGCGGAACCACCTCTTCCAACTCGAATGCGGGTAAGGGAAAAGGCGCGCAGGCTGGCCAGGCAATCCCTGTTGCGGTTGCTACGGCTCTGCGCGAGGACATGCCTGTCTATTTGAACGGATTGGGATCGGTGACTGCATTCAATACCGTCAGCGTGAAAAGTCGAGTGGATGGACAACTCTCCCAGGTGGCATTCAAGGAGGGGCAATTCGTGAAGCAAGGCGAATTGCTGGCGGTGATTGATCCGCGTCCATTCGAAGTTCAGTTGAGCCAGGCGCAGGCTGCGCTTTTCAGGGATCAGGCGCAACTCCGCGACGCCAAGCTCAACGCCGAGCGCTTGACAACACTCGTTGCTCAGCAAGTTGCTCCGCAGCAGCAACTGGATACACAGCGTGCCCTGGCCGATCAATTGGAAGGCACCGTTCGGGGTGATCAAGCCACCATCGACAATGCCAAGCTCCAAATTGTTTATTGCCACATCACCGCTCCGATCAGCGGCCGGATTGGATTGCGCCTTGTTGACATGGGAAACATGGTGCACGCCGCCGATACCAATCCATTGTTGGTGATCACACAGCTCCAGCCCATCGCGGTAATTTTCACGTTGCCGGAAGACAATTTGCCAGCCGTTCAGAAGGCCATGAGGCAGGGAACATTGGTGGCAGCGGCTTACAGCCGCGATGACCAGACCAAGCTGGCGACGGGTAAGCTCGAGACAATCGACAACCAGATCGATCAATCCACGGGAACCGCCAAGCTGAAGGCTGTATTCAACAATGAGGACAATGCGCTTTGGCCGAATCAATTCGTGAATGTCCGGCTACTCCTGGAAGTCCGAAAGAATGCGATCGTGGTCCCGGCAGCAGCGATTCAGCGAGGCCCGCAAGGAAATTATGCGTACGTTGTGAAATCGGATAAGACCGTCGAGGTCCGGCAGGTGAATATCGCACTTTCCCAGGGAAACCAAATTGCCATCAGTTCTGGAATTTCTCCCGGCGAACTTGTGGTCACCGACGGCCAGGATAAGCTGCAGGCCGATGCCAAAGTTGATTTCCGCTCGCCTTCCGATGCAGGTGGCAAGCAGGCTGCCGATATTCCACAGGCGCAATCCAATGGGAGCACTCCGCAGTGAACCCATCTCGATTATTCATACTTCGGCCTGTCGCGACGTCATTGCTGATGGTCGGCCTCATGCTCGTGGGGATCATCGCCTACCGGCAATTGCCGGTTTCCGCCTTGCCAGAGGTAGATTACCCGACGATTCAGGTAGTCACCTTTTATCCGGGTGGCAACCCCGATGTGATGGCTTCGTCGGTCACTGCTCCTCTAGAACGCCAGTTCGGCCAGGTCCCCGGCCTAAGCCAGATGACTTCGACGAGTTCGTTCGGAAGTTCGATTATTACGTTGC
This sequence comes from uncultured Acidobacteriota bacterium, assembly GCA_963756355.1. Classification (GTDB taxonomy): domain Bacteria; phylum Acidobacteriota; class Terriglobia; order Acidiferrales; family UBA7541; genus JBGPTK01. Next base: position 316,042 of record CAVWOD010000028.1, read on the forward strand.
AGTTTAATCTGGACCAGAACATCGATGTGGCCGAGCAGGAAGTGCAGGCTGCCATCAATGCCGGCACTACCTATCTTCCCAGGGATCTGCCAAACCCTCCCATTTATAGCAAAGTGAATCCGGCTGATTCACCCATACTCACTTTGGCGCTCACCTCCGATACCTTGCCTCTTTCCAAAGTGGAAGACTTGGCGGACACGCAACTCGCCCAGAAGATTTCGCAGCTTCCCGGAGTCGGGCTTGTATCGATCAGCGGTGGACAGAAGCCAGCTGTCCGAATTCAAGCCAATCCAACGGCGCTGGCCTCTTACGGTCTTAGTCTGGAGGATCTTCGGACGGCGCTCGCGGCTACAAACGTGGATCAGGCAAAAGGCGTAATCGACGGACCGCGGCAATCCTACACCATCGGTGCGAACGACCAGTTACTGACCAGCGCCCAATACCGGCCGATCATTCTCGCTTATGTGAATGGCGCGCCGGTGCGCATTTCCGACGTGGCCACCGTGACGGATGGCGCCGAAAACGTGAAGCAAGCCGCGTGGATGAATCAGACTCCCGCAGTAATCGTCAATATTCAGCGGCAGCCGGGGGCCAACATCATCGCCGTGGTGGATCGAATTCATCTCCTACTGCCACAACTCCAAGCGTCGCTTCCTTCGTCCGTGAAGGTGACGGTGCTTACCGATCGCACCCAGACTATCCGGGCATCCGTAAAAGATGTGCAATTTGAATTGATGCTCACCATCGCCTTGGTGATCATGGTGATCTTCCTTTTCCTGCGCAACCTTTCCGCCACCGTGATTCCCAGCGTCGCCGTCCCTCTCTCCCTGGTGGGAACATTCGGAATCATGTACTTGATGGGGTACAGCCTGAATAATCTCTCGCTGATGGCGTTGACGATTTCCACCGGATTCGTGGTGGATGATGCCATCGTGATGATTGAGAACATTGACCGGTACCTCGAAGCGGGCGAATCGCCCCTGAACGCGGCGTTGAAGGGTTCAGGACAGATCGGCTTCACCATTGTTTCGCTCACGGTTTCGCTGATTGCCGTGTTGATCCCGCTGCTCTTCATGCGTGATATCGTGGGGCGTTTGTTCCGGGAATTTGCAGTCACGCTGGCGGTGACGATCTTAATGTCGGCGATCATCTCGTTGACGCTGACCCCGATGATGTGCGCGAAGCTGCTGAAGCATCGAGGCGACAAAAAGCAGTCTCGCTTCTATCAGGCCTCCGAAAGATTTTACGAACGGATAATCGCGTTTTACGGACGCACTCTGAAATTCGTGCTGCGGTATCAGACCACGACTCTGCTGGTCACCGTGGGAACTTTGGTTCTGACTCTATTTTTATATGTAGTGGTGCCGAAAGGTTTCTTCCCGGTTCAGGACACTGGCGTAATCCTGGGAGTCTCGGAGGCGCCGCAGACGGTTTCCTTCCAGTCCATGGCCGAGCGGCAGCAGGCGCTCGCTGCAGTCATCCTGAAGGATTCGGACGTCGTCAGCCTTTCCTCGTTTATCGGAGTCGACGGCACCAATGTGACTCCCAATAGCGGCCGAATCCAGATCAATTTGAAATCTCGTGATGAGAGGAAGGATTCCGCCAGCGATGTGATTCGGCGTTTGCAGCCGCAATTGGCGCAGGTGGAGGGCATCACGCTTTACATGCAGCCGGTGCAGGATCTAACGGTCGAGGACCGGGTGAGCCGAACGCAGTATCAATATTCGATTGAAGACGCCGATGCCAACGAGCTGAATGCTTTTACGCCGAAGTTGCTGGCTCAATTGGCCACCAAGCCGCAATTGCGCGATCTGGCCACCGACCAGCAAAACAGTGGACTGCAGGCCGACCTGGTGATCGATCGGGATACCGCGTCAAGACTGGGAATTCTGCCGCAACAGATCGACGACACTTTGTACGACGCGTTTGGCCAGCGGCAAGTCTCGACCATGTTCACGCAATTGAACCAGTACCACGTGGTGCTCGAAGTGGCGCCAAGCTTTCAGCAGAATCCCGACTCGCTGAAAAGCATCTACGTGCATTCGAATACCGGCTCGCAAGTGCCGCTTTCCGCGTTTTCGCATTTTGAACATTCCAGCACGCCGCTCGCGATCAACCACCAGGGACAATTTCCGGTGGTCACGATTTCCTTCGACCTTGCTTCGGGATACTCGCTGGGCGACGCGACCAAGGCGATCGAGCAGGCGGAAGCGGAAACCGGCATGCCGCCGAGCATTCATGCCAGTTTTCAGGGGACCGCGGCGGCGTTCCGGAATTCACTTTCTTCGGAACCTCTGCTGATTCTGGCAGCAGTGGTTGCGGTCTACATTGTTCTGGGCGTGCTTTATGAAAGCTATATCCATCCCATCACCATTCTTTCCACGCTGCCATCGGCCGGAGTCGGCGCGATTTTTGCGTTGTTGCTGACACGAAACGATTTGGACGTTGTCGCGCTGATCGGAATTATTTTGCTGATCGGCATTGTGAAGAAAAACGCGATCATGATGATCGACTTCGCCCTGGAAGCGGAGCGGGGAGAAGGCAAGCCGCCGGAGGAGGCCATCTACCAGGCGTGTTTGCTGCGTTTCCGGCCGATTATGATGACCACCTTCGCGGCGCTGTTCGGTGGATTGCCCCTGGCGCTCGGCAGCGGTACCGGCTCGGAGCTTCGCCGCCCACTGGGCATCACCATCGTGGGCGGGCTGATTGTGAGCCAGTTGTTGACCCTTTACACGACTCCTGTGGTTTACCTCGCGTTCGACCGGCTCGCCAGCCGATTGGCGCGCTACCGCATTGGCAACCCCATCGAGGAAACCTCAGGGGCAGCGGATTAGTCCATGAATATTTCCGCACCCTTCATCAAACGTCCGGTAGGCACATCCCTATTAACGATTGCCGTGCTGCTGACGGGAATCATTGCCTTTAATTTTCTTCCTGTTGCCCCGTTGCCACAGGTGGAATTCCCTGTGATCCAAGTTTCTGCGGGGCTGCCGGGTGCGAGTCCGGAGACCATGGCCTCTGCCGTCGCAACACCGCTCGAGCGGCAGTTTGGCAGGATTGCCGGCGTCAACCAGATGACGTCGAGCAGTCAATTGGGAACGACCAGCATCGTACTGCAATTCGATTTGAATCGGAATATTGATGCGGCGGCGCGGGACGTTCAAGCCGCGATCAACGCGGCCCGCGGGCAACTCCCTACCGATCTCCCCAGTAATCCGAATTATCGCAAAGTCAATCCAGCCGACGCCCCGATCATGATCATGGCCCTGACTTCCGACACCATCACTCTTCCTCGAATGTATGACGCCGCCGATTCGATTCTGGCCCAGAAACTTTCGCAGGTGGAAGGAATCGGCCAGGTGGTCGTCGGTGGCGGCGCCCGCCCGGCCGTCCGCGCGGAAGTGAATCCGATGCAGATCGGCAAACTAGGAGTCGGTCTCGAGCAGATTCGCACCGCGCTCAGTAGTGCAAATGCCAACCGTCCCAAGGGAGAAATCTCAGGCAGCGGGGAATCCTGGTCACTCCATGCCAACGATCAAATTTTCAAAGCAAAAGACTACCGGCCATTGATCATCGGCAAGGACCGCACCGGAGCAACTATACGGCTGGAAGACGTGGCCCAGGTGGATGACTCCGTCGAGGACATCCGCAATATTGGCTTGGCTAATGGCAAGCCCGCCGTTTTGATGATTGTGTTTCGCCAGCCTGGCGCCAACATTATCGCCACTGTCGATCGCGTCCGTGATTTGATGCCCTTGTTACAGGCTTCGATTTCGCCCGCGATCCACCTGGATATTGTTCTGGATCGCACCACGACGATCCGGGCGTCGATTGCGGATATCGAATACACAATTTTAATTTCGATCGTGCTGGTAATTCTGGTGGTGTTTGCTTTTCTTCGCAGCCTGCGGGCTACATTTATTCCCAGCATCGCGGTGCCGCTCTCGCTGATCGGCACGCTGGGAGCGATGTACCTGCTGAATTACAGCCTCGATAACCTTTCGCTTATGGCCTTGGCCATTTCCACCGGTTTTGTGGTGGACGATGCCATCGTGGTTCTCGAAAACATCACCCGATACCTGGAGAAGGGCATTCGCCCTCTCGAAGCCGCCTTTCGGGGCGCGGCGGAAATTGGGTTTACCGTGCTCTCGATGAGCACGTCATTGATTGCCGTTTTCATTCCGATCCTGATGATGGGCGGAATCGTGGGCCGCCTGTTCCGGGAGTTCGCCGTCACCCTGAGCATTGCCATCGGAGTGTCCTTGCTCGTCTCGCTGACCACGACACCGATGTTATGCGCGAAATTTCTGCGAAGCAGCGAGGAAGAGAAGCACGGCAAGCTATACCGTATAAGTGAACGCGCGTTCGATGGGGTACTTCATGTCTATTCCAGGGCGCTCCGTTTCGTGTTGCGGCACCAGCCACTCACTTTGACGATTACCGTCGCCACGGCCTGCTTGAGCGTTTATCTCTACATCATCGTTCCCAAGGGTTTTTTCCCCCAGCAGGATACCGGGCGCCTGGGTGGCTCCGTGCAGGCCGCGCAAGACATTTCCTTCGCGGCCATGCGCCAAAAGATGGCAGACTTCGTCACAGTTGTGATGAAGGATCCGGCCGTTGACACGATGAACGGCTTTGCCGGCGGCCAGTCCGCGGGGAATACCGGGCGTTTCTTCGTTACTCTCAAGCCAATCAGCGAGCGCAAGGTAACTGCCGATCAAGTGATCAGCCGCCTCCGGTCCAAGCTCGCGAAAGTGCCCGGAGCCACGCTCTATTTGCAATCGGCGCAGGATCTCCAGATCGGCGGCCGAGGCAGCAATTCGCAATACCAATACACGTTGCAGGGCGAGTCTCTGAAGGAGCTGAATTCATGGGCGCCGTTGACCCTGGCTGCGCTTCGAAAACTTCCCGAGTTGCGAGACGTCAACACGGATCAACAGGATAAAGGGCTGGCGGCCAATCTGGTAATCGATCGCGACACCGCCTCGCGGTTGGGTATCCAGCCCTCAACCATCGATCAAGTGCTGTACGACGCGTTCGGCCAGCGGCAAGTCTCCACCATGTACAACCAACTCAATCAGTACCATGTGGTGATGGAAGTGGCGCCCAAGTATTACCAAAACCCGGATGCGCTGAAAAACATTTATGTCCAGTCGACTACGGGAGCACAAGTGCCGCTCTCCGCGTTCACTCATTATGAGCCGTCGAATACTTCGCTCGCCGTGAATCACCAGGGCCAGTTTCCGTCTGTCACTTTCTCCTTCAACCTCGCGCTCAATACATCCCTGGGAGCCGCGACCAAAGCGATTGAAAATGCCGAAAAGGCAATTCAGCTTCCCAGCACCATTCACGCGGGATTTCAGGGCACCGCCGCGGCCTTCCAGGATTCGCTGAAAAATGAGCCAATATTGATTCTCGCCGCACTCGCAGCCGTCTACATTGTTTTGGGAATCCTCTATGAGAGCTACATCCATCCGATCACGATCCTTTCCACGTTGCCGTCGGCCGGCGTGGGTGCTCTGCTCGCTCTTTTAATCACGCATAACGAATTAAATGTGATCGGCACCATCGGTATTGTCTTGCTGATTGGGCTGGTGAAGAAGAATGCCATCATGATGATCGATTTTGCGCTGGAGGCCGAGCGCAAGGAAGGGAAATCGCCCGCGGAAGCGATCTACGAGGCGTGCGTTCTGCGATTTCGGCCGATCATGATGACAACCATGGCCGCGCTGCTCGGTGGATTGCCGTTGGCACTCGGCGGGGGCGTGGGCTCGGAACTGCGCCGTCCGCTCGGCATCACCATTGTCGGCGGGCTGATCGTCAGCCAGATGCTCACTCTGTTCACCACGCCGGTTGTCTACGTATACATGGACCGGCTGCGAGTCAGCCTGCGCGGCGGCCAGCCCTCCGAATTTCATCCGCAGGATGCCGCTCCCAGTCCTAACCCCGCCGACTAAGCAGTCCATCAACTGTTGATCGAAATTCAAGGTTTCGTTCGATGCGATAATCCTCGCCATCCATAGCGAAGTTATTCCTAACGGAGTGAGGAATCCAAAGCAGATTGAGAAACTTCAACAACCCATGAAATCAGGGAGTGCGCCGTGCAGATCAAGGCAGATTGGTCAGGTTTTCACCGCAAATTCCAAACACCGAGAGCAGATTCGTCAGCCCCATCAGATCGCGCACCTGCTTGCTCAAATTAATCAGCCGAAAATCGCAATGTGATTTTTTGGCAATCACATAGAGCGCGACCACCGTGCCCAGGCCGGCGCTGTCCATGTGCGTCAGGTCGCTCAGGTCAAGGGCAAGGCGCTTCGTATGCGGCATGATCTTCTTCACTTCATCCTTAAGCTGGGCAGTCACGTCGCTTGTTAGTTTCCCCGAGCAATGCACTACGGTGGCTTCTTCCAGCACATAAGTCTTCAACGTGAGGCGCGCTGCGGAGATACTGCCCGGATCGGTTGCCATTTCGGATCTCCCACGAGCATTGAAATCATTTCATGAAAAACTTCTTGGCGGAGCGCCAACTCAGTAGTTCGATTCAAATCCGCGAAATCGACGCTCGAGCTCCCATTGTTGCTTGGCTTTCTCGCTCGATCCTAAAAATGCCGCGCATGACGGCGATGGATTCTCGGCCCCAAGCGTATCTTTTGTGCAAGGGGATGCGGGGCGGGTGAACATGTCAAGCTCACTCCACAGGCTAACTCCCGGCAGAAAACTGTGTTCCAGGCTTGTGCGGGCGATTTTCTTGAGCTCGAAATAAGTCAAATTATAGCTATCAGTCGCCCGCACGTATTCGTGGGTGATGTCGATGCGTGACACCCCCTCGTCATCGGTCGAGAGCGCCACGGGCACACCGAACTGACGCTCGATTGGGAATGGGTGCTCATCTCCCCGAATGCCCAGAATAAAATCTGTGCTGGTAAGATTTATTTCGATCATCACGTGCTTCGCTGCCATTTCCTTCAACAATTCATACGGCTTATCTTCAAACATCAAATCGACAGCGTGGCCGATCCGTTCCGCGTGGGCCACTTCGACGGCGAGCCGGACATGGCAACACAAACCTCCCGGAGTCACCAGGCCTAGAGCCAATTCGCCTGCGTGCAAACTGATATGCACCTTTGGATAGATGCCATGCAGAAATCCGACCATCTTCATCTGCAAGGCATAATCGTGCATCGAAGTGTATCCGTCTTCGGGCATCACAAAATTGATGCCAACCACTCGTGGATCGGTGGAAGCTACCTCGAATCCCAACACAGTCTGCGCGAACACTTGTTCCTTCGGAAAGCCGCGCAACACTTGATAGAGAAACCGCAGTTCGACCTTGCATGCGTCCGATTCGTCAGGCTGGCCACAACGCTCGCGTTCCCGGCGCATCTTTTCGCTCGCATCGAGCAGGGAACTATACACCGCGATATCGTCACGAAGCCCGTGCGCCAGAAGTTCGTCGCGAAACTTGCCGAAATCGTCATTCCACCCGAGTTGATAAGCGAGGCGGGCGGTATGGCCAAAGTTGCCCGTCACCATCAGTTCGAGATATTGTTCGTTTTGCGCCGCCGCGCGCGCCGCAACTTCGTCCAGCCATTCCCCCATGTGGCGGCGATCGTCCAGTCCGCCAAATTTCGCAAATGTATCGAAGAAATGATCGTGTCCGCTGTTCCCGGCGGATGGCACGAAGCTGCGCATGGAAAACACATTCACCATCGCATCATAAAGATGCTGATCCTTGAATGCATTGGCGGCGGGTGCCTGGTTTTGTCCGCATTCGGATTGAGCCGAACGATCTTGCTTTGTCCCTTGCGGCGCAACAAATCCAAAAGTCGCCAGATCCACGCACAAATGATCCTCAGCGCCGTTGCGAATAAATGTCTCGGCGTAAATTGCACCGCTCAAGTGATTGTGCAGATCCGCTCCTTTCGGCAGGCCCACCAGAAAGGCGTGCAGTTCGAGCGGATTTTCTTTGGCCGTTTCCAGCGCCCGAGCCGTGCGCTGCCCGGGAGTAGAAGTGGCGGCAGCTTTGCTCTTCGAAGTGTCCTGCGCAACGGAGGGAAGGCTGAGGAGAATCAGCAAAAGGAGAGCGATGAGCCGGAATGCGTAGCGGTGAACCTCGTGCGCGATGATCATATTTGCATTCTCACTGGCGTAGTCTTTAACTGGCTTTTATCGTGAAGGCAACTTTAATATAGGATGTGGATACCTTCTACATTGAAATCGTTCCACGCAGGATTAGCCAGAGCGAAGTGATTCCCACCAGAAACCAAAGTATCACTCCCTGCAACAGCGGCCGCACGCCCACTTGCTTGAGTGTCGCGCGGGATATTCCGCTCCCGATCAGAAATAAAGTCGCCGTCAGGCCCAATCGTCCCAGCATGTTCAAGGTGTGAGAAAAAGCCGTTAGAGCCGGCACATAGGTGTTCACCACCGCCGCCAGGCAGAACAATAAAATAAACCAAGGCCACTGGATTTTGGTCTTCGAATGTTTTACCAGCGCCACTCCAAGAGCAACCGGAACGATCCACAAGGCCCGTGTAAGCTTCACCGTGGTCCCCACCACCAGTGCTGCGGGACCATAGCGCGCCGTCGCTCCCACAACCGAGCTTGTGTCGTGGATTGCGAGGGCCGACCAAAGACCGAATTGTTCCTGCGTCAGGTGCAGCGCCCAACCCAGCAAGGGAAAAATCAGCAGCGCAATGGAATTCAGAATGAAGATCGTGCCCAGCGATATCGCCGTTTCTTCGGCATCCGCTTGAATGATCGGTGCTACAGCGGCGATGGCGCTTCCGCCACAGATAGCCGTTCCAGCCGAGATGAGTAGCGAGGATGTCTTGTTTACCTGCAGCAGCCGTCCCAGAAAAAGCCCCACGCTAAGCGCAAACGCAATCCCGCATGCGGTGTACAGAAATCCGCTCCGTCCCGCGCGCAACACCTCATGCAAATTCATTCCAAAACCCATTCCGACCACGGATGCCTGCAGCAGAAATCTCGAAAGAATCCGGCTATCGGCCTGATAGGGATGAACAAAACAGAAGCCGTAAACAAGCCCGAGAAGCAGGGCCACGGGTGGAGAGATTACACCACTGGCACAGAGGAGCAGTCCCACGAAGAAAACAGTCTTTGTATTGATCTTCACGCAAGCAGAAGAATCTCATACCGGCGGCATTTCAATGTAGGCAATTTAAAAAGAAGGGTTCAAAAAAGCTATCCTTCCCAAGCGCCCAATAAGCCCGGAGGGCGGCCGCAATTCAACGCGGCGCCCAGCCGCTTCAGCAATCAAATGGGACCGGGCCGGCCGCTCCTATTGACACTCGATAGGAAGGATGCTAGCGTTTTGTAGGCCATCGATAGGAGAGCATCCATGCCGCTTTTGTCCCGCCTGCAGAGCCTATTTCGCAACTTGATTCACAAACGGCGCGTGGAAGAGGAACTCGACGATGAGATGTCTTCGTACATCGGAATGCTCGTCGACGAAAAGGTTGGCAACGGAATGGCGCCCGCCGAAGCGCGCCGGTCTGCCCGCCTCGATACCGGCGGAACGCAACAACTCAAGGAAGAAATCCGCGAAGTACGTATGGGGGCGATCCTCGATAGCATCTGGGCCGATCTGCGCTATGCAATCCGGCTGCTGGCGAAGAGTCCCGGGTTTACGGCGGTAGCGGTCATCACCTTGGCAGTGGGCATTGGCGCCAACACCGCGATATTCAGCGTAATGAATGCCGTACTGCTTCGATCGTTGCCATATCCGAATTCGGATCGCCTCGCCCTGATCTGGACGGCGTGGGGAAGCGAGAACCGAGCGCCCGGCTCCGGCCCCGAATTCGTGTATCTACGGGAGCGCAGCCGGTTGTTCCAGGACATCGCCAGCATCTGGGCCACCAGCGGCGCCATAACTGGTGAGGGCGAACCGGAGCAGGTGCGCGTCGCTCAGGTCAGCTACAATTTTCTTGCTCTTCTTAGCTCGCATCCGGAATTAGGAAGATTTTTTCTTCCGGAGGAGCAAGGCGCCGGCGCGCCACGTGTTGCAATCCTCAGCGACGGGCTTTGGCGGCGCCGATTCGGCGCAAACCCACAAATCATCGGGAATTCCATCCTTTTCAATGGACAGCCTTTCACCGTGGTGGGCGTCATGCCCCCCGGCTTCAAATTGATCTTTCCCGGCGATGCCCACTTGCCGCCGGACATTGAAGTATTTGTTCCATTTCCGTATGACCTGGCGAAGAGTCCAAATGATCTGGGATTTCTACGCATGATCGGCGTGATTCGTCCCGGAGTGACGCTCGGGCAGGCACAGGCGGAGGCGGCGGGCATAGCCGGGCAACTTCGCTCGGAATTCACCGATTTCTCCGAACAGAAAATGGATCTGACGGTTGCAATGCTTCATGGCGAATCGGTTAAGAATGTTCGCCCCGCCTTGCTCGCGCTCTTCGCGGGCGTCGGTGTGGTGCTGCTCATCGCGTGCGTAAATGTGGCCAATCTCCTGCTGGCGCGCGCGAACGAACGCCAAAGAGAAATCACTCTTCGCCGGGCCCTGGGTGCCTCGCCCGGCAGAATCGTTCGTCAATTGCTCACGGAAAGCATTGTCCTGGGATTATTGGGGGGAGCAGCTGCGCTTGTGGTTGGATTCTGGGCATTGCAGTGGCTGCTCGCTGTGCGCCCTGCCGCGATCGCGCGGATGGGCCTGATTGAGTTCGATGGATCTGTTTTCGCGTTCGATCTGATGCTCTCGCTGGTCACCGGAATCCTATTCGGGCTCGCTCCGGCATTCGGAGCCGCAAAATCCGGCTTGGCTGGCGCGCTCAAGGAAGGCGGCAGGAGCGCAGCAGCGGGCAAGCAACGCTTTCGTAGCGCCATGATCGTTTGCGAAGTCGCGCTGGGATTCGTTCTGCTGATTGGCGCCGGATTGATGATTCGCACTTTTGCAGGGCTAATGCAGGTCAACCCTGGTTTCGATTCCGCGCACGTATTGACGTTTCAGCTTTCGCTGCCGGGCAAGCGTTATCCGCAGGACCAATCGCGCGTCAGTTTCTTGCGTCAACTCGACAAAGACATCGCCGTTTTGCCCGGCGTGCAATCCGTCAGCGCGACTTCCCATTTGCCGTTCGATGACGATTTGCCGAATTGGTATAGCTACTATTGGCCGGAGGGGGCGTCCAAGCAGGATCAAAATACGGTAATGGCCGACCAGTGCGCCATCTTGCCCGGCTTTTTCAAGAGCATGGGCGCGACTCTGATCGCTGGCAGGGACTTGAATGAATTTGACGATGCCGCGCACAGCCACGTGGTGATCGTGGATGACACTCTTGCCCATCGCATGTGGCCGAACGAAAGCGCACTGGGCAAGAAACTGATTGTCGAGATCATGCTGAACCAGGAATTTAGCCAGACCTCGGCCGAGGTGGTCGGAATTGTAAAGCACATTCAAATGCACTCCCTTACAAATCAAGTTCGAGAACAACTTTTCGTGCCCTATCCGTTGGCTCCCCGGAATCAAATCGCGTTCACGGTTCGCACCGCGGGGAATCCTGAATCATTAATTGGCCCTCTCCGCGCCGAGGTGGCTAAGCTCGATAAAGAGCTTCCCGTCTCCAAATTGTTTCCGATGGATAGCTATGTTGCAATCGCCCGCACCGAGTCGCGATTCACCACTATGCTCGCCAGCGTATTGGGGGCTATTGCGCTGCTGCTCGCTTGCATAGGCATCTACGGCGTAACTTCCTATTCAATCATTGGGCGCACCAGTGAAATTGGTGTTCGAATGGCTCTGGGCGCGCAAAGGCTCGACATTCTGAAATTGATCCTTCGCCAGAGCATGATTCCAGTGATTTTGGGAGCGCTACTGGGAAGCGCGCTCTCACTCACGTTGACGCCGATGCTTGCGGGCCTCCTGTTTGGTGTTCGTCCAAGCGATCCGTTTACGTTTATTTTCGTGGCTTCTGTTCTTTTTCTTGCGGGGCTTGTCGCCTGCTACATCCCCGCCAGAGGGGCGATGCGCATCGAACCGATGGAGGCTCTCCGCTTCGAATAGCCGTGGCCGTGGATTCATCCACAGGCAGTTCAAGTGAGTTTCGAACTTGCGCTCCGCGATCCCCATCGATAGGATCAAAATAAAAGCCAACTTGGGGGCCCGGAACACATGCCGAACGCCAAAGGGAAGCTTCTGACGAAATACGATTTCCTGGTGGAAACCTACGAAACCGAGCGCATCAAGATGGTCAGCGTATGGAGCCAATTTACGGACCACGATCTTCGGGTCCGCCCGCGACAGGAAGATCCCCGCGGGCGCAGCTTTTTGGAACAAATGGTGCATCAGTGCGTCAGTGAAGACTTGTGGTTTCGCAACATGCTGAGCATTGATGTAGGCGCTCCCCCTTTGCCAAAGATTGAAACTCGCCTCGAATTCATCAAGCGATATGCGCAAGACAGCGGGAATCGATTGTCGGCATTACGAGAAAAGGAAGATGCGTGGTGGGAAGAGGCAGTAAAGTTTTTTGACGTGAGCCGCTCGCGCGCGTGGATCATGACGCGACGGATTGCCCACTCCGCGCACCATCGAGGTCAGCAACTCGCCATGCTCCGCATGCTTGGCCGGGATTTGTGGAGCAATTATGGACCTACCGCGGATACCGGTGGACTGATGCAAGACCATGCTCCGACAATCTATGCCTATCAGAACCTGGAATACCTGTTAACTGGAGAATCCAGCGGCGGTGCAAAGGCACCTTTGCCTGGCCCCGGAAAGAAAGCGGTCACGGAACGAGCTTCCACCGAATAAGCTGCTGAATGGGCCAAAATCGCTGCGGCATTCAGGGATGGATCCTTCTTGGTGCGGTTGATGGCCGGAACGCGAAATCCGCCGCTCGCTGCGCTGGTTTCTTTCCTGGTTACCGCAGCAAATCTTCCAATTGCACTTTCGCGTCAGTCTTCTCGTCGCGATATTTCACTATGATGGGAGTGTAGAGCGAAAGATTCCACTCTTTGCCGCGGCCTTGCGAAATTGCCCGCGCTCCCGCGACCACAACTGCTTCTTCCGGGATCACCAGCGGTTCATTTTCAGAAGCTGAATACACCAAGCCGCGAACCACATCGTAGACCGGGGTCGAACGATTCAGAATTGTTCCGGTGCCCAAGACCGCGCGCTTCTTCACCACCGTCCCTTCATATACACCTGAATTTCCGCCGATGAGCACATCATCTTCCACAATCACGGGCAGCGCGCCGATTGGTTCGAGCACGCCTCCAATTTGCGCACCGGCGGAAATATGGCAGTTTTTCCCGACCTGCGCGCAGCTTCCCACCAGTGCATGAGAATCAATCAGCGTTCCTTCACCCACGTACGCTCCCACGTTAATAAACATGGGCGGCATGCAAACGACGCCCTTGCCCACGAAACAGCCGTCGCGAATGCTCGACCCGCCTGGCACAATTCGAACTTCACTCCAAACGGAGAACGATTTTACCGGGTAGGTGAATTTGTCGAAGAATGGCTGGCGGGCGGCGTTTACCGATAGATCGGTGATTTTTCCCATGCGAAATCCGAGCAGAATTCCATTCTTTACCCAACTATTTACCCGCCAGCCGCTCTTCGCGGAGGGATCGGGTTCGGCGGCCCGGATCTCGCCGGAGTTCAACGCATCCTTGAATCTTTGAAAGTGAACAAAATGCTCCTCCGTGTAATGATCGTGTGTTTCGCGGGCCAGTTGTTCGATATCAGTTTGCAGCATGCGCCTTTTCCAGTAGCTGCGCCGATTCCAAAACGCGATGGATTTTCTCGAAGTTTTCCGTTTTCGGAGGAACCATCGGCAGCCGCCAAACCGGTTCGAGCAAGCCCATCATGGCCATCGCCGCTTTCACCGGGATTGGATTTGATTCAATGAAATTAATTTCCATCAGGGGAAGAAACTTGTGTTGCAGTTCCCGCGCGCCGCGAAAATCACCGTCCAGGCAGAGTTGCGCGAGTCTGGTCATCTCAGCAGGAATTTCGTTCGATGCAACGGAGATTATTCCGCGGCCTCCCAGCGCAATCAGCGGAAGCGTGATGGCATCATCGCCCGAGAGCACCGTGAAGCTTTCCGGCACCTGGTTCAGGATGGTGGCCATCTGGCCGATATTGCCGGAGGCTTCCTTCACACCGGCGATGTGTTCAATCCCGGCGAGGCGTTTGAGCGTGGCGGGCTCCACGTTCGCGCCGGTGCGTCCGGGAACGTTATAAACAATGATCGGCAGAGAAATTTCGGCGGCGATCGCCTTATAGTGCTGGTAAAGACCTTCCTGCGTCGGCTTGTTGTAATACGGCGTCACGGAAAGAATTCCATCCACTCCCATCTGCTTCAATTCCCCCGCCAGTGAGATGACTTCGGCAGTGTTGTATCCGCCCGCGCCAGCCAACACGGGAACCTTGCCCCGGGCCTCTTCCATCGTGATCTCGACCACGCGGACATGCTCGGCGTGAGAGAGCGTGGGGCTTTCCCCTGTTGTTCCGCAGGGAACCAGGAAATTGATTCCAGCGTCGATCTGCCGGCGCACCAATTTCCGCAAAATCCCTTCATCAATCGACTGATCTTGGCGAAACGGAGTGACCAAAGCTGTTCCACATCCGGTAAACATAAACGCCTCCTTGCTGCTCAATCCTAATCGTAGCAAAGCGATTGCCACATTATTGCAGTTCGTGGATGATCTCGCGAAATTCGAAAAATCCTTTTTTCCCGGCCACCCACCGGGCCGCCCGCAGCGCGCCCCGCGCATAGCCCTCGCGGTTTCGCGCCGTATGCCGCAACGTAATCGTATCCGCGGCGGAATCAAAACCGATTTCATGCGCTCCAGGATGTGTACCCACACGGTTGGAGCTCGTCGAGACAGGCCGCAAATATCCGCTCTTCTTCATTTCGTCGACCAACTTCAGCAGAGTGCCCGATGGGGCGTCCTTCTTGGTTACGTGGTGCATCTCCCATCCCCAGGCGCCATAATCGGATTCGTTCGCCAAAAGCCGCGCGGCCAGCGAAACCACTTGCATGAACGCGTTAATCCCCAGCGAATAGCTTGGGCTCCATACCATCCCGATACCGCTCTCATCCACCACCCGCTGAACGCGGTCCAATTGGTCGTGCCACCCGGTTGTGCCCGCCACGACGTTCACGCCTAGTCCAGCCAATCGCTCCAGATTGCCCACTGCCGCTGCCGGTGCGGAAAATTCCACAGCCGCATCGATTCCACTGAACTTCTCTTTCGTAAGAGACTCGAAGTTTCCGTTATTCTCTCGATTCAATTTCAACGTGACGGTGAATCCGTAGGACGGAGCAAGTTGTTCGATCAGCCGCCCCATCTTGCCATAGCCTACTATCGCTAGATTCATCCGGCCGTCCTATCTAGGTTTCTAACAGCAAATTCCGAGCCTGTCTGGATCGGAAAATAGCGATCAGTCAAACACTCTGGGATCGAGCGTCGTGAAAAATTCCCTGTGCAGCGCTGTTACTGTCCTTTGCAAATCCTGCCCAGCCACCACAAAGCTTATATTCAATAGCGATGCGCCCTGCGAAATCATTCGCATATTGATGCCTTGCACAGCCCCGAATACGCGGGCCGCCACCCCCGGCGTGTACCGGATGTTGTCGCCAACCACGCAAACAATAGCGTGGTCGTTCTCCACCGTCACTCTCGAAACGGGCTCCAACTCGAAAAGGATCCGGTCCAACCGGCTGGAATCGTCAATCGTAAGCGACACGCTGACTTCCGAAGTGGTCACCATGTCCACAGGCGTTTCATGACGGTCGAAAATGTCAAAGATATGCCGCAAGAATCCATGCGCCATCAGCATGCGGGTGGAGTGAATGCTCACCACCGTAATATTCCGTTTGCAGGCAACGGATTTTAAAATATTCGTGCAGGCAACACTTTCGCTGGATGATTCGCGTTCCGGGCGCCTCGGGCCTGCGTGAATTCATGATTCTTACGGGAATATTCTTTTCCTGGGCCGGAAGTACCGTCGCGGGATGCAATACCTTGGCGCCAAAATAAGCCAATTCCGCCGCTTCGTCGAAAGAAATAGTCTTCACCGGATGCGCGTCAGGCACCAGTTTCGGGTCGCACGTCAGCACGCCGTCCACATCCGTCCAGATTTGAATTTCCGCCGCATCGATCGCCGCGCCCGCCAGTGCAGCGGTGAAGTCCGAGCCGCCCCGGCCCAGTGTGGTGGTGACGCCGTCTTCCGTTGCGCCGATGTAGCCACCCAGCACAGCCACTTCGCCAGAACCCAATTGCCGCACGGCCGCGGCGATTCGAGAATAAGTCTCGGGGATGACCGGATTCGCCTGCGTATGCCGGCGGTCCGTCACAATCATCTTTCTGGCATCCAGATGCACGCCTGCCAGACCAAATCTGCGAAATGCCAGTGCCACAATCTGGCTCGAGAGCCGCTCGCCATAACTCGCAATCGTATCGAGAGACCGCGGCGTCAACTCGCCCAGCATAGCCAATCCTTTGACCGTCTCCGCGAGTTCGTCGAAATGTTCTTCAAGGATCAGCCCCAGCTTCGCGCAATCGGATTCCAGCACGGCGGGTCCGGCGACGCGCTCGTGATATTCACGCAGTTCGCAGAGTTGCTCCAGCGCCAATTCCCGCTTGCCTGCGGCCGCATTTTGAGCGATAGCCATCAGGGCGTTGGTGGTTTTTCCCAATGCCGAAACCACCACCACCGGCTGCTGCTCCAGCCTCGCTCTTACAATTGAGGCCACGCGTTCGATAGCGGCCGTCGATTCCACCGACGTACCGCCGAATTTCATGACAATCATTAGTCGAGCAATCCTTCCGTGTGCATCAATTCACCGTTCAGAACAGCTGCCCCTGCCGCGCCGCGAATCGTATTGTGGCCGGTGGCTACGAATTTGTAATCCAGCACCGCGCAAGGCCGCAGCCTGCCGATAAAAACCGCCATTCCGCGTTCACTTTCCGCGTCGCGCCGGGGCTGAGGGCGATCGGCCTGCTCCAGATAGATCACCGGATTCGGAGGCGCGCTGGGTAATTTGCGCTGTTGCGGCACACCCGAAAAATCGCGGATCGCGGCAAGCAAGCCGGCTTCGCCCGGCTTACTGGCAAGCTCCACGGAAACCGTTACCGTGTGGCCATTCAGCACCGGCACTCGATTGCAATGCGCGCTCACGGCGGCGGCCAACGGTTCGATATGATCGCCCGCGTATTCGCCGAGAATTTTTTGAGTTTCCTGCTGCATTTTCTCTTCTTCGTTGGGAATGTAGGGAATCACGTTGCCGACGATGTCCATCGACGCCACGCCAGGATATCCGGCGCCGGAAACCGCCTGCATCGTCGTCACCACCACGCGTTTGATTCCGAATTGCTTTAACGGCGCTAGCGCCATGGTCAAGACAATAGTGGAGCAATTTGGATTCGTCGCAATTTGTCCTTTCCAGCCGCGCTGCCTCTGCTGGCCGGGGATCAATTTCAAATGGTCGGCATTGATCTCCGGCACTAGCAAGGGAACATCCCGCTCCATCCGATGATTCCGCGAATTCGAAACCACCACGTGCCCGGCTTGCGCGAACGCACACTCGATCTCCGTTGCCACCGAGGCATCCATGGACGAAAAGATCATTCGCGGTGCATTTCCAGGCTTGCAATCTTCTACTTTCAATTGCGCCACCGTATCCGGCATCGCTCCTTCCAAGCGCCAGTTCGTCGCCTCTCGATATTTCTTTCCGGCGGAGCGGTCGCTCGCTCCAAGCCATTTCAACTCGAACCACGGATGGCCATGCAGGAATTCAATAAACTGCTGGCCCACCATTCCAGTGGCTCCCAGTATCCCCACCTCTATTTTCCGTTCCATCTTTCTTTTGTCCTTTTCAGATTATTCGCTTTGCAAACTAGTTTTTCGAACCCGTCGTCAACAGTTGGCGCACAATTTTTGAGTAGATTTCCACTGCCTCCGTCAGTTGTTGCTTGCCCACCCGTTCATTCTCCGTATGCGCCACATAAATGCTGCCTGGCCCGAGCAGATAGGGCGTGCCCCATGTGCTTCCCAGCGAGGGAATATCCGTGGCGAACGAAACCACGGTTGTTGGGAGACCGTCGATCTTTCCCAGCCGGACTGCCGGCGTGCAGAGAATTTCCAGGGCTTCGGCGCGCCCGGCTATTGCTTGCGAAACGGCGGCGCGCACGGGTTCGGCGCCGGTCACGATGCGGAACATAATTTCCGCGCGAGCGCAATCGGCGATCACGTTGGGCGCGCGTCCCCCGGCAATGGTTCCGATGTTCATCGTGCTGCGGCCAAGCAAGGGATCGGTTGCCATCGGGATTTTGCGCAGATCCTCGAGCACATCAAGCAGTTTCTCAATTGCCGATTCGCCAAGCTCCGGATACGCGGAATGGGCCATCCGGCCCCGCGCCACAATTTCGAATCGCAACGCCCCTTTGCACCCCAGCGCCAATTGATTTTCCGTCGGCTCGCCATTCACCAAAAATCGTGCCCCGGCAGGCGCATGGCGGGCGGCGAACAGCGCTCCGGCGCTATCCCGTTCTTCACCCACTAAAAACAGCAATCCGAAATTCCGCAATCCTTCCGCGAGCAACTGTTCCGCCGCCGCGATCATGGCCGCAATGATCCCCTTGGCATCGCAAGCGCCTCGCCCCCAGATCGAATCCTCATCCTCGCGGGAAGCTATAAACGGGGGCACCGTGTCCATATGAGTCGACAAGGTAACCACGGGTTGGCCCCAACTCGCGAAGACGTTGCTTCGCCCCAGATCAGCTTCCACAACCATTTGCTGCGCATCGCCGCCGGTCCTTGCGCATAGTTCCTGCAGGCGCCCAAACAGAAACAGGCCAACGTGCTTCTCGTTATTGGTCACTGACTCGATATCGATCAAGGTTCGAGTCATCTCAAACAGATTCATCGATTTCTCTTTCAGGATAGAGGAGGCAGGAGAAGGGAACCGCGGCAAGCAAGCCGGGGAATTCACTTCTCGATAGCGCTCCATCCGTTTCTAACGGATGACAGTGGGCAGGTCTTACCCGTGCCCCCCAATCTCCGTGGAGTTGGCTCCCAGCGAAGATTTCGGCGGAGTGAACTACTTATGCCCCTTTCACATAGGCCTCCGAAGCTGCTCGGAGTACTGGCCCTGTTACTGATGGCCTCCGCACCTCTATCAAGAATTTCTAACTTTAGTGGACTGCCGGAGATAAATCAAGGGTTAGTACGAGGAAACTCGCCGGCGTCGCGCTAAGTTATTGAAACAGAAAGAATTCGCCGGGTAGGCGAGAACTGGCCCCCCCGGCGTCAGAGAACTCCGCAAAGTAAATCCCGCACATTGTTGCTGGCCTGGATGCCTTGACGGCGGATCACCCGAGACTGGAAATCGTCCGCAGGTACCTTGTCTATGCGCGCGTCAGAAAAAACGGAGTCCCGACCTTGCCAGTAAAGTTCGGCCTGTAACGCTCCGTATCGTAAAGCGTCGCAACATCCACTTTTCGCGGTCCCAGGGAATGGCTGGGGATATTCATATGCGCGTAGCAGCCATTCTTCACGCCCACCATTTGCCCATATGCTCCATCAGAGAGCAAATCCATGGCGATATTGCCATAAGTGGTGGCCACCATTTGGTCGACGACGTCCGGCGCGCCGCAGCGGATGTCATAAGTTAAGTCGTTCACCAAAGTTTCCTGGCCCGTGCGCTTCTGAATCTCATCGGCAAGGGCTTGCCCGATGTCTACTTTCTTTTTGTGCCCGTAAGCGTCCGCTTCGCCTTCCTCGCCGATCTCGCGCCCTTTCCAAACGGCCCCTTCGGAAATAATCGCGATCGAATACCGGCTGGGATTCACTTTCTTGTCGCTGATCAATAGTTCGATCAATTTATCGAGATCGAAAGGATATTCGGGGATCAGGCTGCGCGCGCCAGTAACATAGGCGGTGTAGAGAGAGGTATATCCAGCATCGCGGCCGAAGATTCGAAATACTCCAATCCGCTCATGCGAGCCCAGAATGGTTCGCCGCCGGGTGACCAACTCGCTCGCTCGCGTGATGGCCGTCGAAAACCCGATGCAGTACTCCGTCCCCTGAACGTCGTTGTCCATTGTCTTTGGGATAGCAATCACCGGGAATCCCGCCTCGGTCAACCAGGATGAATAACTGAGCGTATCATCCCCTCCAATCGTGACCAGGCAACTGATCCCCAACTTCTCCAGGTTGCGCAGCACGATCGGCGTGAAATCGTAAGTCTTTCCATCCGTCTTCAATTTCGCCAACTCCGGGGCGGTGACGTGCTCCGGCACTTTCGATTTCGCCATCTTCCGCGGGTTCGTCCGCGACGTGTGCAAAACCGTACCGCCCGTCCGGTCGATGGTTCGCGTATTCTCGCGATTCAGGTGCCAAACATATTCGGGATCTTCATCCACCGCTGCGTTCATATAGCTCAGGCCTTTCCATCCCCTGCGAATGCCGATTACTTCCCGGCCCAAATTGCTGGCGCGGTACACGACCGACTTAATCACTGAATTCAGCCCCGGAACATCGCCTCCGCCCGTCAGGATTCCAATTTTCTTTCCGCTCGTTGCCATATGTCTCTATTCCCCCTTCGAACTTTCATGCACTTGCCATGCCAATGCGTTCACAATTTCCTTTGCGCGCTCCAATCCTATCAATTTGCAAGCGGCTTCGTCCCAAAGAAGTTGTCCGGAAGGAGGGTAAACATTGGACGCGATTATTTTCAGCGGATTGAGGCCATCTATTAAATTTCCAGGCGCCAATTGCATTCCGGGAAGCTGTCACACTCGTGAATTTTACGGTTTTTTAGGCGCCAACGGGGTTCCCACGATCGGTCCCCTCGCGGCATCCGTTGTGGAAGTCGGCCGCATCTCAAATCTGTAAAACCATGCTTCCGCGCCGGTGTTGTTTTTCAGAACACGCGGCATTCCGCCCCCGGGCCCAAGCCAGACGAAATCCCCCGGATGCAACAATCGTTCGGGACCCTTTCCCGCTGCCGGAGCGAGCACCGATTCTTCCACTGAGACGATCAATTCTTCCCATTTCCCGCCGCTGAGTGGAACTTGCCGGTGCGGTTGCAAGCGAATCAATACCACCCGCGTCTTCTCCGTTTCAAATTCGGGACGCTCCGTGTACCCCGCGTCTTTCGCGGCGGATTCCGTAGCTTCGGGGCAAGCCAGCGGCTCGCTCGCAACCACTTGCAGACACAAGTTGCGCAATTTGCCTTGTGGTTGAACTAGATCCACGTCGGCAACGCGGAATTCCTGATCGCCGTCATTGTGCACCACATGCGCAAAGCCTCCGCGCACAAATCTCACTTCGCCGCGGACGAGTTTTGAATGAGCCTCCGCTTGACCGGGGATCGTGGTGGAGACTTGAGCGTCGCCGATCGAAACGTAAATGTAATCGTTATCGTGCTGGTGCAGCAGCGTGGATTCGTGCGGCGCGAGGCTTACCTCGAATACCCGTACATACTGATTCTGAAACGAGAGGTGATGATGATGTTCCGACGCAACCGGAATCGCCTTTTGATTTGCATTTTCTTGTCCGGCGTGCGCCCCAGCCGCTCTTTGCCCCGCAATTGCGATAGCTAATAAGAGCGACAGAACAACCACCCACGCCCATTTCGTTCTCAAATGAAATACTCCTCTCTCAATCTTCCATCCAATGGAACAGATCATACATGCAAGGGTTCGCCGGCAGGAGAATAAAAAAGGCCGGGCTCGCAACGCTCCGGCATTTGCACCCCTACGCCGAAACTTTGCGAGCCCCTTCGAGCCCGATTGATCCACCGTTAATTAACGGTCAAGCTCACCGTCGTTGAATGGGACAAGGTCCCGCTCTTG
The DNA here is from genome assembly GCA_963756355.1 of uncultured Acidobacteriota bacterium. GTDB lineage: Bacteria > Acidobacteriota > Terriglobia > Acidiferrales > UBA7541 > JBGPTK01. The sequence continues at coordinate 337,876 of CAVWOD010000028.1, forward strand.
CCGGTAATCGTCAGCGTGCGCGTTCCCCTCGTTGTTCTTGATCCCGTCGAAATCGTCAGCGTCGACGTCGTGCTGGTTCCTGTGATGGAAGTAGGATTGAACGATCCGGTGGCGCGCGACGGCAAGTTGGCCACGCTCAGACTGACGCTGCCCGTGAATCCGTTTTGCCTCACGATGGTGACGGTGTACGTGGTCGAATTCCCTCGCGTCACTGATCGTGAGCTGGGCGCGGCCGATATCGTGTAATCGGGCGGAGCTACTGGATTCACGACCAAAGTAACGTTGGCTGTATGCGTTAAGGTCCCCGACGCGCCTTGGATTGTGATGGTGTAGGTGCCGGTCGGTGTGGTTGATGCGGTGGTGATGTTCAAGGTTGAGCTTGCGCCAGCCGCCACGCTACCCGGGTTGAAGCTAGTACCGACTCCGCTCGGTAGCGCACTAGTGATGGTCAGGGCGATGGTCCCGCCAAAGCCGTTCACTGCACTGGTGCTAACCGAGTAGCTTGTGGGGCTGCCTTGCACTACGGTTTGCGAGCTGGGTAAAGCTGACACCGTGAAGTTGGGCTGAGCCACTGGATTCACCACCAGAGTAACGCTCGCCGTATGTGTCAGGGTTCCCGACGTTCCCTGGATCGTGATGGTATAGGTACCTGCCGCCGTGGCTGCGGTCGTAGTGATATTCAAGGTCGAGCTTGCGCCAACCGCCACGCTAGCAGGATTGAAACTCGTTCCCACTCCCGTAGGCAGAGCACTGGTGATGCTAAAAGCGATGTTTCCGCTGAAACCATTCAGCGCGCTGGTATTCACTGTGTAGCTCGTAGGATTGCCCTGCACCACAGTTTGCGAACTTGGCGTGGGTGCGATTGAAAAATCCGGAGTGGGAGGCGCGCCGCAGCCCGTAAACTTGAACGAAGCGAATCGCGTGCTCCAATTGAAAGCGCCGTTGGAGGGCAGAAATTCATTCGAATACCAAAACGTGCAGTCATCCGCCGGATCGACGCTCATGCTGCTGTAATCACCCCAGCGGCTGAGGCTTTGTCCGGTTTGGGATCCCGGGCCCTCGAAAATGCTGGTTTCCGATTCCATCGTGCCCAGTGGATCGCTGGGAGTGCGGCCGGTATAGCGGATGGCCGGATGCAACGTGCTGCTGGAGACGCTGTAACCGAGAGCAATGTCTCCCGCTTGGTCCATCGCAATGCTGCCCATCCAACGATAGTTGGAATCGGGAGCAAAAGTGCCTTGCTGAAAGATCACTGGATTGCTTCCCGGGTTTTGCAGTTCGTACCAGCGCACACCCACGCTCGATCCAGCCGTGATGGAGTGGTTTACCACTAGCGATTCGTGACTGCCAAAATTCCGGTACGCCAGGCGATACATCAGCCGGTCGCCCAGTGAATCAAGCTTCTGTGTCACTCCAGACTGCGGAATGCAGGTGCCACCGCCGCACGCTTCGCTGAATGTAGCCACCGGCAGATTGCTTGGCCCGGTCAGAGTGGTGTTCGATGTCGTCGTGAAGTCCACATGAAATTTCCAAAGATTCAGTGAGTTGGTGCCGAAATTTAGGAAAAATTCGGGCTCTCCTGCCGGAGGAAGAGTCGTGCCATCCACGTCCGCAGGCAGCACCCCTCCAAAACTTGAACCGAGCTGGAAGCACTGTTGTGTTGCTGCGGTCCCGGCGCGCATTGCAGCACTATCCATGGCGCAGAGCCTGGATCCTTCGAACAGAGTGCCAGTGCTGTTGAACATGTTGTATGTCACATAGTAAGCGTCCGGCCACACGCCGAGTTTTGGATAATCGTTGAAGGCAGGCTGCTGAAATGCGTAACGCGCCCAGGTGCCCGTCGCGTCTGCCGTCGTCGAAACCGCCACGCATTGATTGAAGGGCGTAGTGCTGACACTGAACTGCGACATCACCCAGCGTTTATTCAATTTGTCCCACAGCACAATAATATCGCCGTCGTTATTCGTCTGGCACCCGCCTCCGAAGCCGGACCACAGCGTGTTTCCTTCGAGTGGTCCTAGTACCAGTGCGCCGTTTGCTTTGTTATATACCGCGAATTCCGTGTTCACCCACTCGACGAACTGTGTTGCGCCCACCGAGCCGTTCGTATCCGGGGGTGCCGAACCATTCGCGCCGATTCCACCGACGCTCGATCCACCCGTCGTCGATACTTTGGGTAAAGTAGAGAGTTGTAGCACCGGGTCGACAAACTTTTCGATGTCGCGCGGTTGGTGCAGCAAGCGGATGTCGCGCTCCTCTGGGGGCCCGATCCGGTGCGCTGCCGGAGTCATGTCGCGCAAAGGCGCAGAGATATCGTGCGTCATTTCACGCAGAATGTCCGGGGAACGCAGCTCGTGTTGGGTATAAGCGGGACGGCTCATGAAACTCAGGGAGAGCAGGGCTATTCCGGCAAGCAAAAGCACAACGAACAAGCCGCGCATGGATTTCATGGATTCTCAACCTCCACTATTTGCCGTAGTAGGTATGGCGAACACTAGACCCGTGCGGGACACGCGCACGGTTCTCCGGAGAATAAGCTCTAATCTCCAGAGAGTCAATGGGACTGGAATCACGGACCTGAGCCTGTTCGTCCGGCATCGAGGCAACCTGTGGATGACTAGGCTGGGAAGCCCAGCTTTTACAAATGTGATGGCCGTCACATCCATATATGACATGGCTCACAGCCCATTCGATTCAAAGGACCTATCCTCTCATCGATGGATGGGCCTGAGATGAAAGCGAATCGCCTAGAGAGCCGCCAAGTCCAACGGACGATGGAGTTCCGACGACAGTCGCCACTCCCCCTGGACCCGGACCTTCGCGGGGGCGCCAGGGTCAATGCATTCGCTGAATTTCAGTTCTGCCTCACGGGACAGCGGTCTATTCCAAAGGTTTCGGATGGCTCTGGAGGTGTGCAAGCTTCCGGGACTCGCATCCGGGAATACTCCGAACATCGGCCGCTGCCTCGTCTTGTCCCCGAACTTGAGTTGGAAACCAGTCTGCATCATAATTTCTCGATGTTAGCTGCGCGAGCGTCGGGCCTGGAAAAGGAAGGAATCATGCCTCTGCCAATCAATATCTTGATTGTTTGCGCGAAAAATGAGGAACAGGCGAATCTTGCAGAGATGGTCCGATTGACCGGAATGCGCGCGATTGGCTGCACGAGCATTCAGGAAGCTCGGATCATTTTGGCGAGACAGGAGATTCATGCGGTGATTACCGAGGAGATTCTTCCCGATGGGAGTTGCCGGAATGTGATCCATCAAAGAGGGCGCGATTCCGAAGAGCTTCCAGTCATCGTGTTTTCAAATTCTTGCGATTGGGATGGCTATCTTCGCGGGATGCGCTCCGGTGCGTTTGATTGCGTTGCCTACCCGCCAGATTCTACGGAACTAGCGAGGATTCTGTGGCAGGCGCTTCGCCAGGCGAAGCAGCACCGGGAGATGGCAATCACTGCTGGATAGAGCCGGATAGGATGGCACGGGGGTTGCTTGAAATCCTCTGGGTGAGTTGGCTGTTCCAAGCTGAAACCGCATCGAACGAGAAAGTGTGGGGAAATCTCAATAGAAATGCTTTGTTCTAAGGATGCGAGCAGGCGCCTGCAAACTAGGACTGGGGCCAAGCAGTTCTAATTCGGGCCGTGTAATTCCATTTGGAGAAATATGACGATGACTGTCCCAATGATTATTATCGATGGCAATGAAGCAGCGGCCTCGGTTGCTTATCGGCTGAATGAGGTCATTGCGATCTATCCCATCACGCCATCGTCACCGATGGGCGAATGGTCTGACCAGTGGAAGGAAGAAGGTCGGACGAACATCTGGGGTGCTATTCCAAATGTGATGGAGATGCAGAGTGAAGGCGGAGCAGCGGGCGCCTTGCACGGAGCTCTCCAAGCCGGAGCATTGAGCACCACCTTCACCGCTTCCCAGGGCTTGCTGCTCATGATTCCAAACATGTACAAGATCGCAGGCGAACTCACGCCAGCGGTCATACACGTGGCGGCGCGATCCCTGGCCACTCACGCTCTCTCCATCTTTGGAGATCACAGTGATGTAATGGCGGCGCGCTCCACCGGTTTTTCCATGTTGGCTTCCAACTCGGTTCAAGAAGCGAGTGACTTCGCTTTGATTGCGCATGCCGCATCTCTTGAATCGCGCATTCCATTCCTCCACTTTTTCGACGGTTTCCGCACGTCCCACGAAGTTTCCAAGATTGTTCCATTGTCGGACGATGATTTGCGCGCTCTGATTGATGATCAATTCGTGCGCCTGCATCGCGATCGCGCGCTCACACCCGATCGGCCTATGCTGCGAGGCACCGCGCAGAATCCTGACGTGTTTTTCCAAGCCCGCGAAGCCATTAATCCTTATTACCGGGCATGCCCTTCGATCGTGCAAGACGTCATGGACCGTTTTGCGCAACGCACCGGGCGCGCTTATCACTTATTCGATTATTTCGGCGCGCCAGATGCCGAGCGCGTGCTGATCCTGATGGGCTCGGGCGCCGGCGCGGTGGAAGAAGCGGTGGAGCGCCTGAACGCGCAAGGTGAAAAAGTTGGACTCCTGAAAGTAAGATTGTTCCGCCCGTTTGCCACCGATGCTTTCGTCGCCGCCTTGCCGAAATCAGCCCGCGCCATCGCCGTTCTCGACCGCACCAAGGAACCGGGAGGCGTTGGCGAGCCGCTCTATCAGGATGTGGTGACCACCCTCAGCGAACTCTTTTCCACGGACGGCGCGGGACGATTCCACCCGCGCGTGATCGGCGGACGGTATGGACTTTCATCGAAGGAATTCACCCCGGCCATGGTGAAGGCCGTGTTCGATGAACTGAATTCTCCCAATCCGAAAAATCATTTCACGATTGGAATTCGCGACGACGTCACCCACACCAGCCTGCACTTCGACCCGTCATTTTCCACCGAGTCTCCGGATACCGTGCGCGCCCTATTTTACGGCCTCGGTTCGGATGGCACCGTGGGCGCCAACAAGAACTCGATCAAGATTATCGGCGAGGATACTCCAAACCACGCTCAAGGTTATTTTGTTTACGATTCGAAGAAAGCGGGTTCCACAACGGTATCGCACCTGCGTTTTGGCCCTTCGCCGATTCGCTCTTCCTATCTCATCACGCAGGCCAGTTTCGTTGCCTGCCATCAATTTAATTTCCTCGAACGCATGAACGTCCTCGCCGCTGCCGAACCGGGCGCCACGTTTCTGCTCAATGCTCCCTATGGCCCCGGCGAAGTTTGGAACCATCTCCCGCGCGAGGTCCAGAATCAAATCATTCAAAAACGCCTGCGATTTTTTGTGATCGACGGTTACAAAGTGGCGCGCGATGCCGGCATGGGAAATCGCATTAACACCATCATGCAGACCTGCTTCTTCGCCATTAGCGGAGTTCTGCCGCGCGAAGACGCCATTGAAGCGATCAAAAAAGCCATTCGAAAAACGTACGGCAAGCGCGGCGATGCGGTGGTTCAGAAAAACTTCGAGGCGGTGGACGCCACTCTTGCACATCTTTCACAAGTCTCGATTCCCGAAAATGTATCCAGTCTGCTCAATATTTTGCCTGCTGTCTCCGATCGAGCCCCGGCCTTCGTGCGCGACGTGCTCGGCGCCATCATCGCGGGCCGCGGCGACGAACTTCCGGTCAGCGCCATGCCGCCCGATGGAACTTTTCCCACCGGCACGGCCCAGTGGGAAAAGCGCAATATTGCTCAAGAAATTCCGGTCTGGGACGAGGCTCTTTGCATTCAGTGCGGCAAGTGCGTTCTGGCATGCCCGCACGCCGTGATCCGCGCAAAGATATATGACACTTCCGCGCTGGCCGGCGCGCCGGTTGCGTTCAAATCTTCCAAGCCGCGATGGCGGGAATTCGAGACTCTGCGCTACACGCTGCAGGTTGCTCCGGAGGATTGCACCGGCTGCCGCCTTTGCGTCGAAGCTTGTCCCGCGAAAAGCAAGAGTGAAGTGAAACATAAAGCGATCAACATGCAGCAACAAGCGCCGCTGCGAAACTCCGAGAAGGAAAATTGGGATTTCTTTCTTTCCATTCCGGATTTCGATCGCGGCCGCCTCTCGTTCTCGCAAGTGAAAGACGTACAGCTCCTCGAGCCGCTCTTCGAATTTTCTGGCGCCTGTGCCGGATGCGGAGAAACTCCCTACATCAAGCTGCTCACCCAGATGTTCGGGGACCGGCTCCTGATCGCCAACGCCACTGGCTGCTCCTCGATTTACGGCGGCAACCTGCCGACCACGCCTTATACCGCGAATGCCCAGGGCCGCGGCCCGGCTTGGTCCAATTCGCTGTTCGAAGACAATGCTGAATTTGGCCTGGGGATGCGCCTTGCCGTCGACAAGCAGGAAGAATATGCGCGAGAGTTAATCCGCCGTTTGGCGAGCGAACTGGGCGAGCGCTTCGTAACCGAAATTCTTCAAGCCGATCAATCGAACGAATCGGGCATCAATTCTCAACGGGAACGCGTCAAGGAGCTTTGCCAGAAGCTCGCGGAGCACAACTCTAAGGAAGGCAGGGACCTGTTGGCTGTCGCCAATTCCTTGGTCCGGAAGAGTGTATGGATTGTTGGCGGCGACGGCTGGGCCTATGACATCGGTGCGGGCGGCCTCGATCATGTGCTTGGCTCCGGCGCTAACGTTAACGTGCTCGTTCTCGATACCGAAGTTTATTCAAACACGGGCGGTCAAATGTCGAAGTCGACGCCCCGCGGCGCCGTCGCAAAATTTGCCACCGGGGGAAAGCACACTGCGAAGAAGGATCTGGCGATGGAAGCCATCAGCTACGGTTCGGTGTACGTGGCGCGCGTCGCCATTGGCGGTGGCGATACCCACACCGTCAAAGCGTTCCTCGAAGCCGAAGCGCATCACGGCCCGTCGCTGATCATCGCTTACAGCCACTGCATCGCCCACGGTTACGACATGGCATTCGGATTGAACCAGCAGAAATCAGCCGTGCAATCGGGCTATTGGCCGCTGATTCGCTATAATCCGGATCTGCGGCGCGAAGGCAAGAATCCATTCCAGTTGGATTCCAAAGCGCCCAGCATTTCGCTTAAACAATATATCTACCAGGAAGCTCGCTACACCATGCTTGTCCGCAGCAACCCCGAAGCGGCCCGCGCCCTGCTTCAGATGGCGCAGGAAGATGTGGACCGCCAGTGGCATGTCTACCAGAATCGCGCGGCAATGCCCGGACAGAAAATTCTGGCCAATGTTGCCGAGGAACCCGAGCCCGTAGCCAACACTTCAACGAAAGGACGGGAAGAAGAATGATCGACCTCACCACGAAATATCTGGGCCTCGCGTTGAAAAATCCGCTGGTGGCATCCGCTTCTCCGCTCACCGAGTCGCTCTCGAGCATCAAGCGTCTGGAAGATCACGGCGCCGCCGCCGTGGTGTTGCCCTCCCTCTTCGAGGAACAATTGACTCTGGAGGCGGAAACGCTGAATGGAGACCTCTCCCGCGGCGCCGATACCTTCGGCGAATCTCTCTCCTATTTCCCGGATCTCAGCTCATACAATTCGGGCCCCGATGGCTACCTCCATCTGATTCACCAGGCGAAATCCAGCGTGGAGATCCCCGTGATCGCCAGCTTGAACGGCGTCACGGAAGGAGGATGGATTCGCTATGCAAAGCTAATGGAGCAGGCGGGGGCGGACGCCATCGAGCTGAACATTTATGCGATTGCAACCGATCCGGACCGCCCGGGCGCCGAAGTGGAGCGGGATTATTGCAACCTGGTGCGCCGCGTGAAGGAGAGCATCCGCATCCCCGTGGCCGTGAAGCTTTCCAGTTCGTTCACGTCCATGGCCAGTATGGCCAAGCAACTCGATCTGGCCGGCGCGGGTGCCTTGGTTTTGTTCAATCGGTTCTACCAACCCGATTTCGATCTCGAGGTATTGGATGTGGTGCCCACTCTTTCCCTTAGCCGGCCGGAAGAACTTCTTCTTCGGTTGCATTGGATAGCGATCATCTTCGGCCGCGTCGACGCGGACCTTGCCATAACCGGCGGCGTGCATTCTGCCCAGGATGTTCTGAAGTCGGTGATGGCCGGGGCGGCGATTACCATGATGACTTCCTCGCTTCTTCGAAACGGAATTGAACATTTGACCACTGTTCGCACAGGAATTCTGGAATGGATGGAAGAACACGGCTATGAATCGATCCGCGAGATGCGCGGCAGCATGAGCCATCGTTCCGTTCCTGATCCCGCCGCCTTCGAGCGATCCAACTACATGCGCGTACTCAGCTCTTACTCGCTACGCATGGGTAGCGCGCGATAGCTCACGCCGGTTGCGGCCTTTCGCCGGCTCGTTCGCAATTTTTACAGGGCAGGATTCTGCCACTTGGTCTGCCCCTCCTTGCCAAAATTCCGCGATTTTCTTTGCTCGCCAGGATCGCACATTCATCCGCTACGGTGGTATCTTATCCAGCGCAAGTAATTTTCAGTGTCGTTTCGGATCAAGTCCGAAACAGGAGATCAACATGAAACGCAATGCTTCCGCCATCTGGAAGGGTGGCCTAAAGGACGGCAAGGGCGCCATCAGCACGGATAGTGGAGTGCTCTCCAGCACTCCCTACTCATTCAGCACTCGGTTTGAGGATGTGAAGGGAACGAATCCCGAAGAACTAATCGCGGCCGCTCATGCAGGCTGCTTCACCATGGCCTTTTCAGGCCAATTAAGTGGCGCGGGATTGACTCCTGAGAAAATCGAAACTACGGCAAGCGTCACGCTCGAGAAAACTGCGCCGGGTTGGACCGTGACGGAAAGCCATCTGCAAGTCACGGCCAAGGTTCCCAATGCCGATCGACTGGCCGTCGAAAAAGCGGCACACACAGCCGAAACAAGCTGCCCGATCTCCCGTCTGCTAAACGCCAAGATCACCATGGATTTGAAAATCGAGACCTAATCGGCTTGCGGGGTTTTCGTCCATGAAGCGTCCGGTCCCCGGGCTCCTCGCTCGCGCCTCCGCAAAACCAACTTGGCTCCAAATGCGGAGGTTCGACCCTAGTGGGATTCTCGAACCGGAGTGGAAACCGTTGCCGCTGGGCTGGGTGGAGCAGGTGTGGCGATCGATTTTCCTCCGGAGTTCCATCCGGAAGGCGCGGGAGTCCATCCGCGCGTCGCGAAGTCGCTCATCGTCAGCGTCAGCAAAATCATCAGCCACAACAGGCCGGCTACCGCGACGATCTTGGTTAGATTTCTGCTGTACAGAATATGCATGAAGAACAATACGACCAACATCATTTTGAAGCCGGCAATCGCCAGCGCCACTATAGTATTGAATGGCCCCAAGTCGATGAATGCCACTCCCGTCGTCAGCGCGGTTAGGGCCAGCAGCGCCAGGAAAATCAAGACATAGCTTTTGACGGAAGCCACATGTCCGGACATCAGTAGCGCCCTCCCACCAAATACAGCAGCGGAAACAAAAAGATCCAAATAATATCCACGAAGTGCCAGTAAAGCCCGGTCACCTCAATCGGCACGTAATACTCCGAGGAAAACCGGCCCCGCAGCGAGAGCACCAGCATCACCGTCATGATCCCGAATCCGATGATCATGTGCAGGGCATGCATCCCGGTCATGAAAAAATAGAAGCACAAATAAAGCTCCACTTGCGGCACCGCCGCGCCCGGCTTCAGCGCCTGAATCTGCGCCACTTCTTCGGCATCCGGCGCCCAGTGCAGGCCGGGAACCAGGTGGTGCTCCCACTTGTGCGAGTATTCGACGAATTTGATTCCCAGGAACACGCCGCCCAGAATCATCGTGAGCGCTAAAAAGGCCGCCAGCGCTTTCCGTTTGTTCGTCTGTGCCGCGCGCACCGCCAGCGCCATCGTCAGACTGCTTCCCAGCAGCACCGCCGTGTTGATCGCGCCCAGTTTGATGTCCAGCAGTCGGCTGCCCGCCTCGAACGAAGGCAGATACATGTAGCGATAAACCGTATAACCTGCGAACAAGCCGCCAAAGAACATGATTTCCGTGGCCAGGAACGCCCACATCCCTAGCGTGCCAACATCGTGCTGCTGGTCCAGGTCCTCGAATTGATGCGCGTGCACTGCATGCACCGCCTGTGACTCAGCCACCGTGTTTCTCCTCGGCTGCGTAGGCGTACGCTTCTTCGTTCACCACGGGAATTTCCTCAAAGTTTTCCGTCGGTGGCGGCGACGGAGTCTGCCATTCCAGGCCTTTCGCTTTCCACGGATTCGGCCCTGCCGGCGGCCCGTACCGCAACGACCAGATAAAATAGATCAACGGGATCAGATAGCCCACGCCCAGAATCGACGCGCCCGCCGACGACATCACGTTCAGCACCTGGAATTCAGGCGGGTACACTGCATAACGTCGCGGCATCCCCAGATAGCCGAGCATGAATTGCGGGAAAAACGTCAGGTTAAATCCCACGAAAATAATCAGCGCCGCGAATCGCGCCCAGCCATCCGGGTACAACCGCCCGCTGATCTTCGGCCACCAGAAATGCAATCCGCCCAGGTAGGCCATGATCGTCCCGCCCACCATGATGTAGTGGAAATGCGCCACGATGAAATAAGTTCCGTTCAGGTGTACGTCGGTGGCCAGCGATGCCAGAAACAATCCCGTCAGGCCACCCATCGTGAAAAGTCCGATGAATCCCAGCGCATATAGCATGGGCGCGTCATAAGAGATCGAACCTTTGTAAAGCGTCGCCGTCCAGTTGAACACTTTCACGGCCGAGGGAATCGCCACCAGAAAGCTGAGCGCGGAAAACACCAGCCCCGCATAAACGGATTGACCGGTGACAAACATGTGGTGGCCCCACACCAGAAAGCTGAGCGCCGCGATCGCCATGCTCGAGAATCCCACAAAGCTGTAGCCGAAGATTCTCTTTCGCGAAAAGCAGCTGATCAACTCGCTCATCACTCCCAGCGCGGGAAGGATCATGATGTAGACTGCCGGGTGCGAATAAAACCAGAAAAGATGCTGGAACAACAGCGGGTCGCCGCCCAGTTTGGGATCGAAGATTCCCACATGCAGCAACCGCTCCAGCGCCAGCAGAGCCAGCGTGATCGCGATCACCGGAGTCCCCAGCAGGAAAATGATGCTGGTGGCATACATCGACCAAAGAAATAGAGGCATCCGGAACCAGGTGAGCCCCGGCGCCCGCATCTTGTGAATCGTCACGATGAAATTCAAGCCCGTCAGAATCGACGAAAATCCCGTGATGAACGCTCCCAGGCCCACCAAAATGACGTTCGAGTTTGAGTAGGTGCTGCTGTATGGCGTGTAAAATGTCCAGCCGGTATCCACGCCTCCCGTAAGCAGTGCAGTCAAGCGTGAAGAGCGCTCCGACAACATAGACGTACCAGCTCAGCAAATTCAGCCGCGGGAACGCCAGGTCGCGCGCCCCGATCATCATCGGAACCAGGAAATTTCCCAGGACCGCCGGGATCGCCGGAATCAGGAAAAAGAAAATCATCACCACTCCGTGCATGGTGAAGAGCTTGTTATAAGTTTCCGGCTGCACCAGGGCGCCCTGCGGTTCCACCAGGTGAAGCCGGATCAGCACAGCCGCGGCTCCGCCGATGAAAAACATGAAAGTGATCGATGCCAGGTAGAGCAGCGCGATACGCTTGTGGTCCGTGGTCAGGAGCCACGATCGGATCCCGTAGTTCGCGTTCAGATAATGAACGCGAGACTGCGATGGGGACTTCGGCAACTGTGACGCTCATCGTTTCACTTTCCCCTCTTCCGGCCCGAGAGACTTGATATAGGCGATCAACTGCAGAATTTGTTCCTCGTTTACTTGTCCTTGAAACGTGGGCATGATCGCCGGGTAGCCCGCCGCCCGCTGCTTCGCCGGCGTCAGAATGGCGCCGCGAATAAATTCGTCGTTCACCGGCGCCGTCCGGCCATCGGCCAGCTTCATGGACTGCCCGTAGAGGCCGTTCAGCGATGGCCCGGTGGCATTGCTGTTTTCCCCGTGGCAGCCGTTGCAGCCCACTTGAGTGAACAGCCGCCTTCCCGCTGCTTCCATCGTCTCGCCGCTGGAATTATTAGCCAGCCATTGCGCGTAATCCGCAGGCGACATCACGTAAACCCAGCCAATCATGCCCGCATGCTCGGCGCCGCAATATTGAGCGCAAAAAAAGTGATACGTGCCGGTCTTCGTGGCTTCAAACCAGATCGAGGAATACCGTCCGGGTAGCGCGTCCTTCTTGATCCGGAACGCGGGAATAAAGAAATCGTGTATCACATCTTCCGACGTCATCGTCAATTGGATCGGAACGCCCACGGGCACGTGCAGTTCATTGATTTCGCGCGGGCCTTCCGGATGCTGCAGGTGCCACATCCATTGTTTGCCCACCACGAAGATTTCCGAGGAAGCCCGCGGCGGCCTGGCATTCTGGAAATAAAGGCTCGAAGACCAGGCAAAGATCACCACGGTCAGCAAGGTCGGAATCACCGTCCAGGTGAGTTCCAGCGGAAGCGAGCCTTCGATCTCCGGCGGCCTTTCGTCCTCGGAACGGCGCCGGTACTTCACCGCAAAATAAAAAATCGTCGCAAAGATAATCGCTGTAAAAAACAACGTGATAAACGTCAGGAAAATATAAAGCCGGTCCACGCCCTCGGCGATCGTGGATGCCTGGTCAGGCTGAAATGGAAGATTGATCAACATCGTTGGGTTTCCGAAGACGTCGTGATCGGTTCGGGCTTGCCCGAAGGTGCGACCGGCAATAACATCGGCCGCACGGCCGCGCTACGCGCGGGCTGTCCGGTGACCGTGTCGGGACAAACCGTGAGCCGTTATTGCGCGTCGGGGCTCGATGCGATCGCAGCGGCCGCGAAACGCGTCATCGTTGATAATGCGGATGTCGCGGTCGGCGGCGGCGTCGAGTCGATTTCGATGGTGCAGAACTACCTAAACATGGAGTTCTACACCGAGGATTGGCTCTTGCGTCACTCGCCCGACGTGTACATGCCGATGCTTTACACCGCTGACAACGTCGCGAAGAAGTACAACATCTCGCGCGAGTCGCAAGATCAGTACGCGCTGCAGAGCCAGCAGCGCACCGCCGAGGCGCAGAAGGCCGGCCGGTTCGACAAAGAGATCGTCGACCTCGCAAGTTGGAAGTACGTGCAAGACAAAGACTCGGGCAAGGTCAGCGAAGAGCACGTCGTGCTGACGAAAGACGAAGGCAACCGTCCCGACACAACGCTCGAAGGGCTCTCACAGCTCAAGGGCGCGGTGCCGGGCATCAAAGATACGACGATTACCGCCGGCAACTCGTCACAACTGAGTGACGGCGCCGCTGCGGTCGTGATCATGGATTCGAAACTTGCGCAACAGCGCGGACTCGAACCGCTCGGCTTCTATCGCGGCTTTGCGGTCGCGGGTTGCGAGCCGGGCGAAATGGGCATCGGCCCGGTTTTCGCCGTGCCGAAGCTGCTCAAGGCGCACGGTCTCACGGTCGACGACATCGGGCTGTGGGAACTCAACGAAGCCTTTGCGGTGCAAACGGTGTACTGCCGCGACACGCTCGGCATTCCCAATGACCGCTTCAACGTCGACGGCGGCGCGATCTCGATCGGCCATCCCTACGGCATGAGCGGCGCACGCATGACGATGCACGCACTCATCGAAGGCAAACGCCGCGGCGTCAAATACGTCGTCGTGACGATGTGTATCGGCGGCGGCATGGGCGCCGCAGGGCTCTTCGAAATCGCTTAACGCCGCGACCCAGGGCTGTACAAGACCTGGGTCTTATTCTTTGGGCATGAACCCGTTGCTCGCGGCCCTTCTGCTCGTGAATACGATGGTGCTCTATGATGTACCGTCATGGACGGTCGGCATAGATTCGCGTACGACGGACCAATGGCTGGCGGAAGCCCCCGGTTCGGTCTTTGCTATCAACCGCGGAAATCTCGTCGCCATCGACACCGCGACCGGCGAGATTCGATGGAAATCGCCGCTACGTCCGCAAGGTGCGCCGGCGGTGACGCATGGTGCGCTTGCGGTCGCAACAGATCGCGGCCTCGCGTTTCTCGATCCTGCTCGTGGATCGACGCGAAGAGTACTTACCGGTGTCGGCGCGACGTCGCTTGCCGGATCGCCGTCGACCATCGTCGCGTTCAACAGTCACACGAGCGAACTTTGCGCATTCTCGGCGAGCGGAGTCCGCCATTGGTGCCGGGAGCTCGGCATGTACTACCGAGACGGGACGGTCTTCGGCTTGGGCGGTAATCTTGTCGCCGTTTCTTCAAATGCCGGCTGGGTATTTTTCGATGCGGCCAACGGGCGCGCCGTCGCATCGGCTGCCGATGCGGACACGCTCGTCGGCAGCGACGGCCGCTACGTATGGTTTACCGTGCGTGAGGGGGGCATCAAGGGGCTCGATCTCGACACGAATCGCACGTTCGTCATGCATAATCAGATCGAACGTGGGCAGGTCATCGCAGAACACCAACGTGCTGTTGCGGTGATCGGCGGCCACTTAACGTTGATCGACTTGCAAACGCGGCAGAGCTCGCCTCTGCACATAGACGGCCGCTGGATCGGCGGTCCGGTAGACGGCAAAATCTTCATCGAACGCGGCGATGGCCTCTATTTGCAGTCGATCGAGCCGGGCGCGAAAGCATTTCGAGTTGCTGCTTACAACAGTGAAGCGCGCTATGTCACCAGCGACCGGTCAATCGGATACGTTGGGCTGCGCAACGGAACCGTGCTGGTCATCGATCTCGAGCAGGATAAGCTCTTGCACAAGTATGCGACGACCTGTGATTTCTACGAGGGCGTGACTGCGAGCGGTGCAACGACCGTGGTCCATTGCGATTCTGGTACCCAATCGCGACTGGTAGGATTTTCGCGCGAACGCTAGGGCTTTCCGACTGTCGAGAGGTTCGTCGCGTCGATGAACCCGATGAAATCACCGGGCTTTCCGTCGACGGCGTAAACGGTGATGACGCATTGCCACGGCGTCTTGTTCGTATCGACGAAATGAAACGTCTGTGACGCAAGCGCGGTATCCGTCGAGGACGCTCCCGGCTGCCACCCCGCCGCGCGCATTTGCGCCGAGAAATTGTCGAGAAGCTTTTGCGCAGATGACGCACCCGAGATGTAGGCGCCGGACTGCCCCGTTTGAATTCCCGATCGTCCGAGCCTCATGGTCGTGCCCGCCGGTGCGTGCAGTTCGGGCAGCGCCGCCGCCATCACCCGCTGCATTTGCGCCGTCATCAGCTTTGCCATCGCCTCGGGTCCACCGCACACGAGGTCGGCCATTTTAGCTGTCTGCGCAACGGTGACCGTTATATCGGTCGGGTCAGCACCGGTCCAGATGCTTATCATTGGGGCACTGGCTTTGCAATAGACCGATGAACTGGGACCTCTCGACGGGACGAAGCCGCCGGCGCCTCCATCGAACGGTGTGTGTTTATTTGCCCAGCCGGCTGCGGAGAGCGCTGCACGGTACGCATTCATCGCATCGGCGGTGGCGTCGTAGAGCACTTCATACGAGTCCGTAGTGTCGCCTTCGCCGGCGGTGTCTATCTTGCGATGTATGCTGCCGAGGACGGTTACATCCGGCAATGGGACCTTCGGCATATCAGCCGGAAGCTTCCCGACGAAAACTTCGGCTTGGCCGCCGCCGTATTGCATAACGAGCCGCTGTAAGAGCAGCGTCGTCTTATCGGGCGTTTGTCCGGAAGCCGGCAGTGCGGCTGCGACAAGAAGCGCCACGAGAAGAACGAATGTTCGCTTCATAAAACCCTCCGGTCCGTAGAACTACTGACGACGCGGCTTGGCGGCGCCTGATAGGATCGCCGCATGAACACCAACGCTAACGACGAGCTCGGGACGTTTCTTGCATCCGCCAAGATGCACGGCATGGCCGATGAGACGCTGGTCTCGCTGCTCCGCTTCAACGGCTGGTCCGAGCGGCGCATTTTCCGGGCGCTAACCACATACTACACCGATGCGTTCGGTATGCCCATCCCGTCGCGCGGCGGGTACGCCGAGAACGCGCGCGACGCGTTCCTGTACCTCCTCAACTTCATCACCCTCGCTTTTTGGACGGTGGCACTCGGCCAGATCTTTTACACGCTCATCGCGCATTGGCTTCCTGACGCTGCCCAGGGCCAATACTATGGTGTGTCGCTGCTGGACCAGATCTCGTGGCAGACGGCGACCGTCATCGTCGCCTTTCCGATCTTCGTCATCGTGCATAACCTCATTGCGCGCTCCCTGCGCAGGCAGCCGGAGAGCTACGAATCGGGCGTGCGCAAGTGGTTGACCTATATTGCGCTGGTTCTTGCAGCGCTCGTCGTCCTCAGTGACGGCGTCTGGTTTGTCAACGCTTTTCTGCGCGGCGAACTCACGACGCGCTTCATCTTAGACGAGCTGGTGCTGCTGGCGCTCGGCGGTGGCGTCTTCGGGTACTACCTTGCGACGATTAGCCCGCGCGAGCGCGTGGCGTGACGGCGGAACGCGTTTTCGGCGCAGCCGCGCTGGTGCTGGTTGCAGCCGGAGTCATTCTCGCGTTCACCTTTATGGGTTCGCCGAGTCATGCGCGAGCCGTCGCAATCGACCGGCGGCGCATCGACGACCTCGCGCGCATCGCCGGAATCGTCGACGAGCGTGCGCAAGAGGCGGGTGCGCTACCCAAAGCGCTTCCCGCCGGCATCGATGCGACCGATCCGCAAACGGGGAAGCGCTATGAATATCGACGCATCGACGCGGAACGCTACGAGCTGTGCGCCACATTTCTGCTCGCCGGTAGTGCCGACGAAGCCCGCTACACCTACTACGCCCGGTCGCGACGTTGGCAACACCGCGCTGGGCACGCCTGCTTTACGTTACGGTCGTGAGTTACAAAGGTCCGCTACGTTCTTTCGCGCTTTTTCCGGTACTCGGTAACCGCGCGGTCGGCCGCGCGGAAGGCTTCCGACGCGATCGGAATTCCGGCATAGACGCCCGCTTGTAGAATGATTTCGACGATCTCGTCTTCGGTCACGCCGTTGTTCAATGCGCCGAAAATGTGCACTTCGAATTCCGGCCAGCGCGCGAGCGACGCGAGAATCGCAAGATTGACCATGCTGCGTTCGCGTAATTCGAGTCCCGGTCGAATCCCACACGTTCGACCAGCAGTGTTCCTCCGCAAACGCCCGGAACGCGGCCTGAAATTTGCTCGGCGCCGGGCCGGGAGCATCGACGTAGGCGGAACCGAGCACCTTGCGACGAGCGCCTTGCCCTTTGCTAACCGTTCTTGTTCATCCATAGCTATAACCCGAAGTACGCCGCGTGGACGGCGTCGCTGGCCTCGAGTTCCTCGCGTGTGCCCGAAACCCTGACGCGTCCGCCGTCGATCAAATAGCCGCGATCCGCCAGCCGTAAGAACGCAACGTTCTGTTCTGCAAGCAACAGCGCCGTGCCGCCCACGATCGCCGTCTGGAGCACTTCGATTAATTGCTTCACAAACACCGGAGCCAGCCCGGATGACGGCTCGTCCATCAGCAAAAGCTTCGGCTGCGAGACAAGCGCTTTGGCGATACCGAGCATCTTGCGCTGGCCGCCCGAAAGCGAGGCTGCGAGATTTTTGCGCTTCTTTGCGAGATCGGGAAAGAGCTCGTACATAGCTGCGCTCCGGCGGCGAATCTCCACACCGCTCAAGAAATAGCCGCCAAGTTGGATATTCTCGTCGATCGACAGCGTGGGCAAGACGCCAAGCTCCGACATAAAGGCGATCCCGCGGCGGATGCGCTGATTCGGCGAGAGTTCCTCGATGCGCTCGCCTTCGAAACTGATCGATCCGGCGCGACACGGCAACAGTCCAATGATCGTTCGCAACAGCGTGGTTTTCCCCGCACTGTTTGCGCCAAGAAGGATAACGGTTTCTCCCGGCTGGACGTTGAGATCGATGCCCCACAGAATCTAGCTCCCCATATCCTGATTCAACACCCTGCACGTCGAGCAATGCCATCGCGCATCCTCCGATGAACGCGGCGACGACATCGGAATTCCGCGATGCGTCGTGCAACGTTCCTTCGAATAGCACGCATCCCGCGCTGAGGACGATGACGCGATTGGCGATGCGATTGAGGAAGTCGAGCAGGTGCTCGACGACGATGAGCGCGATCCCTCGCTGCGCGAGTCGCACGAGTAAGTCCGCAACAATGACCAAGTCTTGCGGATTGAGCCCGGCGCCGATCTCGTCCACCAGCAACAATTTCGGATCGGTCGCGAGTGCACGCGCAAGATCCAAGCGCTTCTGCTGATTGACCGTGAGATCCGAGGCTAGCGCGTCCGCGTGATCTTCGAGCGCGACATCGGCGAGTACCGCGCGCACGGCGGCATCTTCATCGGATCGCGCAACGTGTGCGCCGAAATGCAGCGCGACCTGCACGTTTTCGTATGCGGTCATCTCGCGGAACGGCTTTGGCACCTGAAAAGTACGATTGATGCCGAGCGGCACCCGTCGGAAGGTCGGCACGCGGTCGATCGCTCGGCCGCCGAAAATGACATGGCCGGAATCGAGATGATAGATACCCGAAATCAGGTTGATCGCTGTCGTTTTGCCCGAGCCGTTCGGTCCTACCATACCCAAAATCTCGCCGCTGCGCACGGAAAAACTCACGTCACTCAGGACGGTGAGGCCGTCGAACTGCTTGCTGACGTGCTCCAGCGATAGCAAGGTATCAGATGACACGGATACCTCGCCGGGCGAGCAGCGACATCACGCCGTTGGGTAGGAAAAGCACGAGCAGCACGATGAGCGCACCGTAGATGAACTCGAAGTATTGTGGTGTCGAGATTCCGACACCGTTATAGAGCGCATCGAGTACGATCGCACCGACGACCGGGCCGATGACGGTTCCGACGCCGCCGAAGAGCGCGAAGACGATCGCAAACACCGAGATCTGCAGCGTGAAGACCGCGTCGGGATAGAACACCGAGAGGCTCCATGCGTAGACGCCGCCGGCAAGTCCGGCAATTGCAGCCGACATCAGCCACACGATCAGCCGTCCGCGTACGACGTCGATTCCCGCCATGGCCGCGCTGGTTTCATCTGCTTCATCGCGCGCATCCCGAGGCCAAATCGCGAGAAACGCAAATATGCGGCGAGCGCCGTCGCGATCAGGGCCACCGCGAGCATCGCGAGGTAGGCCATCGGAAGGTCGTAGACCTTGTCGATTTTGAGTCCGTACGGCCCACCGGTGATACTGGCAAGATCCTGATTGGAGACGACGTTGAAAAGGACTTGCGAAGCGGCGAGATTCGCGATCGAAAAGTAGGGCCCGCTTAGGCGCAGCAGCGGCCCAAGGATCAAACCCACGAGCACGGCCGTGACGCCGCCGAGCACCACGCATCCCAGCACCGGGATCCCGGTGTGTAATACGAGCAACGACGTCGCGTAGGCGCCCGCGCCGAAGAACCCGACGTAGCCAAACGGCAAATATCCCGTGAAACCGTAGAGCAGATTCAAGCCTTGCGCGAGCGCCACGAACGTGAGTATCGAGAGCAGCAGGCTGCGATTTCCGTAGAATTGCGGTGCGATCAAAAAGACCGCCGCAATCACCGCGAGCGTGATCGTCGTCGCGAGTATTGGGCGCTTGATCGTCATGCCGTGCGCACCGACCGCCCGAGAAGTCCCGCCGGCTTGATCAGGACGATGATGAGGAGCAGCGCATAGGGCACGAGGTTCGACCACGACGGAAAGAAGGTTTGCATGAAGAGCGTTCCGATGCCGAAGACGAGACCACCAACGATCGTGCCGAGCGGATTGCCCAACGATCCGATGATGATCACGGCGAACGACGTCGTCGTCAGTTCGTTTCCGATATCGGGTGATATCGAACCGAGCAGATAGGGCACGAAGACGCCGGCGGTTCCCGCTAACGCAAGGCCCATGATGAAGGAGATCGCCGAGACGTGCTGCACGTCGATTCCCGTCGCGAGCGCCTCTTCACGATTCGACATGATCGCCCGCGTCGCGAAGCCGAGGCGCGTGCGCGTGAAATACAGATAGAGTCCCAGTGCGGCGAGCATGCTCACCCCGGCAGCGACCCACCAGCTATCGGGAAAGGCTTGCCCGAAAACGCTGATGTTTCCGGCTCCGAACGCATCTTGCGGCAGCGAGCGCTGGTCGGCACCGAACACGCCGGTGAGCACCGCATCGATCATCTGCGCAACACCGAAGAACAGAATAAAAGACAGCATCTCGGGATTGCTGCTCTTTTGTAGCCGTGGAACCACGGTATAGAGCGGAATCCCGATGACGATGGCTCCGAGCACGGAGAGCGGGATGCCGTAGATTGGGTTGAGATGCAGGTCGCGGCTGAGAAGATACGCGCCGTATCCACCCAGCAGCACAAACTGGCCGTGCGCCAAATTGATGATGCGCATGACGCCGAAGATGAGATTGAGCCCGAGCGCGACGAGCGCGAAGAACACGCCGTATAAAATGCCGCCGATCAGCGGGTAGGCAAGCACACTCATGGTATGACAATTCCCGCCGGCATTCGCCGGCGGGAATCCTCGCGATACAAAGCCCTACTTCTCCGGTGCTGGGTACACGGCGCTTCCCGTCGCCTTGTCCTGCGGATAGACGACGACGAACTTGTTCCCGTCGCCTTCGGGGATGAGCTGCGCAACCGGTAACAATTCACCGAGCTGCGCGCCGTTCTCGTTGATCTTGAACTCGCCGAGCAGCGTCGTGGTCTTGCCCGACATGTCCATGAGTGCCTGATGGAACGCGAGTTGCGTGAATTGGGGCGCGCGCCCAAGCATGTCGCCGACGATGAGTCCGTTGTTATAGCCGGCACAATTCAGGAAGTTCGGCGCTTGTTTTGTTGCTTCCGTGAACGCTTTCACGAACGCGTCGGTAGTTGGACCGACCGTGACGCTCTTGAAGTTCACGAGCGGCGGGGTCGGATAGGTGTAGGTGTAGGCCAGCGCCTTCGCGCCGACATTCTTCGAGATCAAGCTGTACAGCTGGCCCGGGAAGATGGTGAACACCATCTTGAAGTGCAAGCCGCTCGACGCGTAGTCGCGCAAAAACGCGATGTCGTTCGGATTGTACCCGAATTCGAGCACGGCATCCGGGTTCGTCGCGGCAATCGTATGCAGCAAGACGGCGTAGTTGGATTCGGTGGTCGGAACGCCATTGTAGTAGACCGGTGTCACGCCGCCCTTGGCGAACTCGGACTTGAGCGTCTCGGCTTGCGACGCGTCGAAGTCATTCGAATCGTAGATCACCGCGACGTGCGCGATCTTCTTTTCGAGCAGGAATTTCGCGAGCGGAACCGGCCACACGGCCGACGACGGAATGCTGATGTCCGCCAAATAGTCGGTCTTCTTGGTGAAGAAGTTTGCGCCCGACCCGGTCGGATCGAGCAGCAACATATG
Source organism: uncultured Acidobacteriota bacterium (assembly GCA_963756355.1). Classification (GTDB taxonomy): domain Bacteria; phylum Acidobacteriota; class Terriglobia; order Acidiferrales; family UBA7541; genus JBGPTK01. The sequence continues at coordinate 359,271 of CAVWOD010000028.1, forward strand.
GTGCTCCTCTGCGAGCGGAATCGCGACGGAGGTCAGCACCGAGCCGAAGTCGGCAATCAGCACGTCGACCTTGTCTTGGGTGATCAACTGGTTGTAGAGGGTCGTGGCGGTCGTGGTTGAGCTCTGGTCGTCATAGGCGATGATTCGCACCGGAATCTTTTTATTGAACGCCTTGACGAAAATGCCACCGGATTTATTGACTTCCGCGGCCCAATATTTGAGGCCGTCGATTTGGCCTTGGGACGCAACGGCGAAGGTGCCGGTGCTGGCATAGAGGGTCCCGATCTTAATCTCGGACGGCGCCGAGGCGGCCTGCGAGAGCCGCGGGAAGCCGATCGCTAGGAGGAGTGCGGCAAGCACGGCACATGCGAGAATCCGCAGTGCCGGACGACGACTGTTCATCTACTGTTGCTCCTTGCCCATATAGAAGTGCGACAACGAAAAGTTCTTCGCATGCGCAATAGTCCGCCCTGGGACCAACGTCCTCTTCGAAGTACGCCAAGCGTCAACGGCGCGCATCAAGCGCAGCGTTCTCGACGCGGATGCGCCACGTAAGCAGCGCCGCGTTTGCCGCGGTAAAAAGCAGGGCGATCTGCCAGGCCCCGAATGCGAGCGGCAGCACCGCGATCTCGATGCACACGATCGTATAGTTCGGATGGCGAACGATCGCATAGGGGCCGCGGCGCACGAGCGGCGCGCCGGGCAAGGTGATAACGCGCGTTGTCCAATACGGCCCAAGCGTCGCGATGATCCACACGCGCGCCAGTTGCGCAAGCACGAAGATTGCCAGGAGATAGAGATTGGGCAGCGTCGCGGGAGGGATGAAGCAGAACATCGCGAGCAGCCAGCCCGCGTGCAGGACGATGAACCACGGATACTGCTGGCGCGCGATCTCGACCGCACCGCGCGCAAGCAGCCGGCGCGTGTTGCGCGCGGCATAGAGCAGCTCGGTGACGCGCAGCAGTGCGACGGCGGCGAGAATCCACCAGAGCGGTGTCATCGTTCGAGGGTTACAAACGCGGCGGTGAAGCCGGGACCCATTGCGGAGAGCAGCGCGCGCTGCCAGGGCTGCGTGAGCGCGCCTTCGCGCAGTGCGCGTTCGAGCACGAAGAGCAGCGTCACCGCAGACATGTTGCCGTAATCGGTGAGGATCGCGCGCGAATCGGCCAGCGCACCCGGCTCGATACCGTAGGCGTGTTCGAGCGCCTCGATCACTTTCGTACCACCGGGGTGACTGAGGAAAATGTCGATATCCTTGCGCGTCAGATTCGACTCCGCGAGATAGGCGTCGACGACGTCGCGGAACTTCGTTTCGACGAGGTTGGGAATGTCGCGCGAAAAAATCGCGCGCATTCCATCGTCGGCGATATCCCAGCCCATCACATCCAGCGTGTCTTCGAAGGTGTACTCTCCCGACGCCGCAATCGACGGGCCGGTGCCACCGGATCGCAAGATCGCCGCAGCGGCGCCGTCGCCGAAAAGTGCCGTCGCGACGATGTTGCTTTTGGCGAAGTCATCCCGACGAAACCACAGCGCACAGAGTTCAACGACCAAGAGCAGGACGGTCGATCCCGGCATGGCTTGTGCCATCATCGCCGCGCGGGCAAGACCCGTCGCTCCGCCGACGCAGCCCATACCGAAGATCGGCAAGCGCCGAATGGTGCGCGAAAACCCCAACGTGTCGACGAGGCGTGCGTCCAGGCTGGGAGTTGCTATGCCGGTGGTCGAGACAACCACGACTGCATCGATGTCGGTCGCACGCACCGACGCGCGTTCCATTGCGTCGCGCGCGGCTCGTTCGAGCAGTGCTTGCGCCGTCTCGAGGTATACGGCGTTCCGGTCGGGCCAACTGTGCGTTTCGTAGTACCAGTCGATCGGCACGCATGAGTACCGGCGCTTGATGCCCGTCGTGCTAAAAACGGGCAGCAAGCGCTGTACGACTTCGGAGCGGGAGAACATTGCGCGGACACGCGCAGCGATGTCTTCTTGCTCGAGTACGAACGGCGGGACCGCCGTGGCGATCGCCTCGAGCGTTACTGCATTGTCCAGGCGGTTTTGGTTTGCTACGACTTCTTGACCCAGGCCGTGCACCAACCGTTGGGACTAATCTTACCGGTTACGACGCTGCACGAGCTTGGTGGCTTGAAGAGCTGGCACATCGAACATTTGTGGCCCGTCTTAGCATCGGGCTTGTCTTGATATTTGAACTGCGCCTTGTTGTCGGCGGCCTCGGCTGCGGTGCCCGTCAGCGCAAGCGCGCCGGCAAGGGCAGGGAGCACGATCAGGGTGCGCAATGCGTCCTTGCGCGATTGCTTCTCGGACGAACGATCCATATTGGGGCCCCTCCTGGAGTGCGTTTTCGGGCGAAGGCGGTTCCAAGCCTGGCCCAAGCGTTGGTCCTATTCTTGGGAACCATGGGAACCATGGATAGCTTCATGCCCCGCGTCTGCGTAATTGACGACGAACCCGATATACGTACGCTGCTGGAATTAGAACTTTCTAACGCCGGCTTTAATGTACGTAGCGCGCCCGATGGTCCAAGCGGCCTAGCCCTGGTTCGCGCATGGGAACCCGACGCGGTGCTGCTCGACGTGATGATGCCCAAGATCGACGGCATCGCATTGCTGCCCGAACTCCGCCGCACCACGCAAGCGCCGATCTTTATCGTCAGCGCGAAGGGCGGAACGGACGATAAGGTGCGCGGCCTCGACCGTGGCGCGGATCACTACGTCGCCAAGCCTTTCGAGATTCCGGAATTGATTGCTCGCTTGCGCTCCGCACTGCGCCGGCCGCGCCTCGAATCACCCCAGATCGTCACCTTCCGCGATCTCTCACTCGACCTGCAGACGCGGCGTGTGATTCGCGACGGCAAGGCGATCTCGCTCACCACGCGCGAGTTCGACCTGCTTGCGGCGTTCGTACGTGAGCCGCGCCGTGTGTTTACCCGCGATCAATTGATCTCGCAAGTGTGGGGCGACCACTCCTCGGTCACCGGGAACGCGGTTGAGACCTACATCTCGTACCTTCGGCACAAGATCGACTACGGGTTCGAAGAGCCGCTGCTCCATACGGTGCGCGGCGTGGGATACGCGTTGCGCTCGACACACTAGTCGAGCTACCTTAAAACCATGCTGCGGTCGGTCCGCCTCCAACTCATTGCCTCGTTCCTTGCGGCGTGGCTTGTCTTTGCGCTGACGATTTCGGCGGTCGTCCTCCTGTTAGTCAGCGATATCACGCACAATATCGTGCTGGCCGATGTCAATCTGGCCTCACTGCGCATCACGCGTTTGGCTTTCCAGTACGCGCTCTCGGGCGGCGCGCAGCCGACCGACGTCGAGGCGCTAGCGCTCGCCGAGGTGCGCGGGTTGCACGTTCGCGTCACGGTCGTGCCGCGTGAGGGATTTGGCTACGGACCCTTCGTCATAACGCCGGGCGAAGCGCCGCTGCCGCAGAGCGGCACACCGCCGATCGGAGTCGGACCGAATGCGCAGATTCAAAGCGTGACGTTCGGAACGATGCGCGTCGACATCGTCCCTGATATGGGCTATGTAGCATCAACCAGCCGCGTATGGCTGATCGGCGCGATCGTCGTCGACCTGCTCACGTTGATCCCGGCGTGGTTTCTGGCCTCGATCGTCTCGCGACGCACGCTCGAGCCGCTGCTCCATACCACGCGCGCGCTCGAGTTGTTCGCATCGGGCGATTTCACGCCGCACGCCGTCACGACGCGTCAACGTACCGAAATTGGCGATCTGGCGCGCGCCTACAACGCTGCAGTCGAACAAATTGCCGACGCTTTCGCCGAGCGCACTGCAGCGATGGAAGAGATGCGGCAATTTGTGGCCGATGCGGGGCATCAGCTACGCACGCCACTGACGGTGCTGATGGGCCACGTGAGCGCGCTCGTCCCAAAGACCCCACGCGAAACAACGATCTTTGCAAACATGCTCGCGCAGAGCCGGCGTATGAAGGCGATCATCGACGACTTGATCGTGCTTGCGCGGCTCGAACACGGCGATCGCGCAGCGTATTCAATCGACATGCGTGAGCTTGCAAAGGACGTCGTCACGAACTTCCGTGACGGCGGGTTCGATCGGGTGCAGCTCCATGCAAACGGCGAAGCCTACGCGAAGATCAATCCGAGCGAACTGCTCGACGCGCTGACCGCCTTGGTCGAAAACGCGCTAAAATATGCGCCCGCGGGGCCGGTGACGGTCACGGTTGCGCGCGAGGGCGAGCAGACATCGCTTGCCGTTGAGGATTCGGGACCGGAATGAGTGAGGAAGACATCGAGCACGCCTTCGACCGGTTCTATCGCGGTGAGGCAAGTCACGGCGTCGATGGCACCGGGCTTGGACTCTCGATCGTGCGCCGCGGCATTGAACGCTCCGACGGAACGGTGACGCTCGCGAATACGGGTCATGGGTTACGCGTTGTGCTTGCATTTGCCACGAGCGAACCGGAGGCCTGAGGAGAGCACCTCCCCGACTGCGAATGCGCGGTGTATGAAGCATCGCTTCCTTATCGCGTTCGTAAGCGTCGCGATCTCGGGTTGCGCGGCGCCGGCCGTTCATGCCGATTTTTCGGCGCAGACTGCGCCGAGCGCAACGGTGGCGCCGGCTGATTTCGGCGCGCTGAAGTGGCGCATTGTCGGCCCAGCGGTAATGGGCGGCCGGCTCGATGCAGTCGCCGGCGTGCCCGGCGATCCCAATACCATCTATCTCGCGCACTCGTCGGGCGGACTCTACGTGTCGACCGATGGCGGGATGACGTTTGCACCAACCTTTGACGCCGGTCGCACAACCGCGATTGGCGCGATCTGCTGTTGCGCCGTCGGATCCGCGGTGCTCTACGCCGGAACCGGCGAAAGCTTCCCGCGCAATACCGCGCGCTCGGCGACGGCGTGTTTCGCTCCGATAACGCGGGGAAGACCTGGCGTTCGTGCGGACTGGCGGAACGCAGCACATCGCGAAGATCGCGATCGATCCGACCAACGCGAACGTCGCACTGGTTGCTGCGCTGGGACCCGAGTTCACGCCGGGTGGCGAACGCGGTGTCTATCGCACGACCGACGCGTGCCGTACGTGGCAGCGTGTGATCTGGGTCAATCCGACGACCGGCGGCAGCGACGTTGCGTTCGATCCTACCAATTCGCAGATCGCGTTCGCGGGCACGTTTGATTTCTTACGTCAACCGTGGACCTTTCGCGGCGGCGGTGTCGGCAGCGGCTATATCGTTCGACCGACGGCGGCGCGACGTGGACGAAGTTGACCGATCCGGCGCGACACGACGGCTTGCCGGGCGGCATCATCAATCGCGTGGGCCTTTCGATTAGCGCGCATCACCCCAACGTGGTCTATGTGATCGTACCCACCAAGACCGGTGTGCTGTATCGCTCCGACGACGGCGGGTTGCAGTGGCGACTCGTGACAAGAATCCCGATCCTCGTCTTTCGACCGTTCTACTTCGGTCAAGTGCGCGTCGATCCGGATCGCCCGACATCGTATGGAACATCTCCGGCGGCTTGCAGCGCTCGACCGACGGCGGTAAGAAATTCCACGGCGTCGATGCGGGCGGCGACAACCACGACCTCTGGATAGATCCGAAGAATCACAATCGCCTGCTGCTCGGCAGCGACATGGGCTTCGACCTGAGCAACGATGGCGGCAAGACGTGGTCGTTCTTCAACACGATCCCCTTGCGGTACTATCGCGTCGGCTGACGATCGCGACGTGCCGTATCACGTGATCGGCGGCATGCAGGATCACAAAGTCTGGTGGGGCCCGAACACGTTGTGGAACAATACCGGCATTTTCCAACGGCTCGTGGCGCAATATCTCGACTGGGCGACGGACAATATCCGTCGCCCGACCGCCGCGACAGCACGATCATCTACAAGACACGCACTTCGGCGATATCACGCGAGACGCAATCTAGTAACCGGCGAGGCGCGCTATATCGGGCCGCAGCCGCTAATACATCCGGCACGGGTGCGGGCACGTCGAAGTACCGGTTCGACTGGAGCGCGCCTCTGCGATCTCGCGCTAAATCCAAGCGTCGTCGATCTACCGGCGGCAACGTGCTGTTTCGCTCGTTCAACGCCGGCCAGTCGTGGACAGCGATGAGTCCGATCTTACCCAGCCGTGCTATCCGTCGTGGCTCTTACCCAGCGGTGGTCCGCTCACGAACGACAACACAAAGACGAGCGTACTGACAATCTGGTCGATCGCCGAAGGTCCGGTGGCGGGGTCGATCTAGGCCGGCACCAATGATGGCGATCTCTACGTGACGCGCGATGACGGCACGTCGTCGACCCAATCGAGCAGACATCGCCGGCGTGCCCGCGCACGCGATCGTGGCCTCGGTCGAACCGTCACGTCGATGCGAAGTCTGTATGTAACGTACGACGCACACCGCTTGGGCGATATCGACCGATCGTGTTCATCACGCCGATGTTTGATCGAATTGGCCTCCTATCGACCCGGCTTTCATTGTGGGCCTATATCGTGTGCGAGGATTCACATGCCTCCTCCTCTACCATCTGCGGGTACGAAGACGGACTTTGGTAATGGTTCGATCGCGGCACGCACTGGGAATATTTTCGCCTTGGAGTGACTCACGTGCCGGTTTACAGTCTGCAGATCCAGCCCGATGCGAACGATCCATTGCCGGCACGCACGGACGCGGCTTCGCGATCTTGGACGACATCGCACCGTCCAAGCTCTTCGCGCGCGCAGTCCAAGGCTAGGTCGCACTCGTTTTCACCGGCGGAGCATGGCGATTCGCGTCACGACCGTACGACGGCATGGACAGAACGCGTTCGTCGCCGAACAGTAAACCGTACGGAGCAGTGATAGATGATCTTAGTCGGCACCCTCGAACCCAAGGTCAAACAAGGTAGAAAGGCGCGGCCGAAAGAGTAGGCGACGACTCAGGGACCCTCGACGCCGCTGCAAGGTTATCTGGCATCTCGACGGCACGACGGATGG